>JANPGY010000042.1:0-39380 GCA_031424175.1 Sphingomonadales bacterium | reverse complement strand
GACCGCTGGCGCTCGAACGCGGCGCGTGCCTCGGCGGCAATCACCTCATCGGGCTTCTTCGTGCCGAGCGAGGCATGCCGCGCATAGGCATAGGCTGCGCAGGCCGTGAACAACGCGCGGTCGAGCACTCGCTCGATCTCGGCAAGCCGAACCGACATTGACGCGACCTCGGTGGCGATTTCGGCAATATCGACCTGCTTGTCGGTGCCGTGCAGCACCGACAAGAAGCCCGTCTCGATGATGCGCAGAAGCGACGCGTATTCGGTGACACCGCGCTGCTCGGCAATGCCGGTCAGCATCCGCGCTTGCGACGGATTGAGGCGAATTGTCCGCTTGATCCAGCTCGCCATCACGCAACCCCGCGCGCGCTCGGGGCGCGCTCAGAAAGTGGCTTAAAGGCGTGCCTTTCGAGCGATTGAAAAATTGAGCGCGCTGGTAGCGCGCTCGAAATTCCGCAAAAACCCTTGATGCACACGTGCGTGAGGTGTGTATCTGAAACTGTCGCTCGATGCGAAGCATCGCAGCGGTACGTCTCTGCCTGATTTTCCATCCTAAAGGTCACCGGCGTCTTGCTCCCTGTTACCAGGGGACTGCGCCCGCGCATGCGCGGCGATCATATAGAGGGCTGCCTCGTCATCAATATTGCGACGACGGGTCGGGCAATGGTCGCTGAATCGGTGCGGTCGCTGCATTGCCCAGTCGAGCGACACGCTGTCGATTGCCTTACTGTGAAGGTTCATCAGTTCGATGGCTTCGTGCGGGAAGCAGTCGATCCAGCGATGGCCGACACGGAGCTGCGCGCTCGACGGATAATGGGTGCCACCGGCGACGTAGACCGGACCCTCGACATACAGCGCCGTCGTGTTGCCAACGAGACGCTCGACAATTGGGCGGTCGGCATATAGCCAGTGGCCAATCGCGTTCCGGTAGGTGACGCCATCAGCGCCGTTATTGGCAACTCGGTCGATCAGACTGGCGATTCTTGTCGCGTCATCGGGATGAACGCAGGTCACGATGAAGCCGCGCGCGGTCAGGGCACGGCGGAGCCATTTGAAAAGCGCCATGGGGCGCTCCTTTCTGCGGGCAGCGCCCGCTGCTCAAAGAATTTAATAGTGGCGAAGTGGCAGTGCGTTGATCCACGCGCTGACGTCGATGGATCGCCAGCGAATGCGTCCAGCTCCGATATCAACGGGGGCGGGGAAGGCCTTGCTCTGGATTCGTCTCCAGACAGTCGTGCGGCTGCGGATGCCCGTAAGGCGCATCACCTCCGCACAGGTAAGCAACTCGTTTTCGCTCATGGTGCAGTCCGTTCCGTGTTCATGCCTAGGCAAGACGGACGCTCCGCAGCCTTCAGCATTCACGATGCGTGGAACGAGCTCAACCCTGTAGGAAAGAACAAAATAAGAACAAACCGTTTGAGAGCTCTTGGATGGGGATTTTGAATGTCAGGATGGCAAGGCTTGCGCGCGATTGCCTCTGAAACCCGGACGAGAAACGCAAAAAGCGCGAACCTTGGCTTGAAAAGCGCGAAACGTGTCTCGAAAATCGCGATCCTTGTCGCGAATCTTCAGACAGTTAAGCCGACTCAGCTCGGACGGCAGGCCTAAACCCTCGTGAACTGCCTCTATCAAATACCAGTTTTAAGCAGCAAGCAACCCCGGAGTAGCAGGAACAAAATGAACTACAACAGGACATAATTTCATTTAAATGTTTACATCACCGTTCCATTTTGATAATCAAACCAAGTCTAGAAAATAGACAGTGGGTCAAAAACCGGGGCATCTGGCAAAAATCTCATCGATGTTTGCTAAATGTTTCAAATTGTTACTCAGGGTAATTGGTTTCTCTTCTGGGCACCATTTGTTCTCCTGAGGCATTCGCAGATGTCTGGAAGAATTTACGAAACTGTAACTTCCGGCAAGTTCGGTGTCCATCGACATTCGGCCGGATTCGTAGCCATTGGCCGATCTGACGGTATTTTTGACGGTATCGAACCTGAAAAAGGGAGCCGTCATGCAGACCGATCTGGCAGCCCGAAAGGTAGTTGCGGGCGACAAGCCCTAGAACCGTAGCGCAAGAATGGGTCGACAAGGCCCGACGCGAAGGGCAGGCCGATGTGACGCGGGGCAAGCTGAAATGGCTTTTCCAATTCGCCTACCCGATCATCCGAGACTGCAAGGCCGGCGGGCTCAAGGCGGCCGGCCTGCTCGCAGTCCTGCGCAGCAACCATGGAAGAACGCGAGGGCGAACTCTATCCCGTGGCGGTGGGATATGAATTCGCGATGTTCGCCATGACGTGCGTATGTAATTGAAAGAAATGGTGCCGCTTAGGTGACTCGAACACCTGACCCCCGCATTACGAATGCGATGCTCTACCGGCTGAGCTAAAGCGGCACTGCCAATGCGATCACATATCAGTGCGCGCCCGGCGGGGCAAGCGCGTGCGCCGCACGTCGCAACCGCAATAACGGCCGATCGATCGACGGGGGGCTAGCCGGAGGACTCCGCCGGGCTGTCTTGCCGTGTGGGATTTGCCTTTATGACCGTATTGGGCCTTGCCTGCCAGCAGTCCTTAACGGGTTGGTAACCAAACCGGGTGCTAAATGGACCTTTCTGGAGGAAATTGAGGCAAACATGGACCGAATGCGCGATTTAATGTCCGATCCGGAGGGCATGGGGGTCGTCGAGCACGGCGTCGATACAGCGCCTGTGATCGGTACGGACGAACGCCGCATGCACGTGCGCGCCTATAATCACTGGGCCTCGCTGCTGGAAGGTCGGGCCTACCCCTCGGTTGAGGACATCCGGCCCGACGGGAACGACGATTTTGGCCCTCACGCGGTCCTGCTCGATTTTACAGGAGGCGTGCAGGCACCCGCTATCGCCTGGCTCGGGCCGAAGCTTCGCGCCGAATGCGGGCTGCCGGGCGAGGTCGATGATATCGCGGCGGTCCCGTCGCGCTCGCTCCTGTCGCGGCTTACCGATCATTACCTGCAGATCATTGCCAACCGTGCGCCGATCGGGTTCGAGGCCGAATTTACCAACGTACGCGGGCACAACACCCTGTATCGCGGTATACTCATGCCGCTTTCGTCCGATGGTGTCTCGATCGACTTCATTTACGGCGTCATCAACTGGAAGGAGCTTGTCGGTCGCGATATATTTACCGCAATCGAAAGTGAAATCGCCGCTGTCGTTTTGCCGCAGCCGTCCCGGGCTCCGCTCACCGCATGGGCGGACGGGCCGAGCGGCCGGATCGTCAGCCCCATCGCACTTGCTCCGCAGTCAGACGGGTCAGCCGATGAATATGGAAGCGATGACAGCAAACTCATGTCGTCGGCACCGACCGAACATGCCGGGCTCGCCGAATGGCTTGCGGCCGCTCGGTCGAGCACAGGCGTTTTCAAATACGCTGACGGCCGCGGGCGGGCCGCGCTCTACCAGGCTTTGGGCCATGCCTATGACTTTGCCCTGCTGGCGCGACGGCGCACTGCGGAATACCGCGATCTGCTCGCCCAGGCCGGAATGGCGGCGCAGGCACGCGCGCCGATGACGCCCGTGGTCAAGCTCGTCTTCGGGGCGGACCACGACAAGACCCGGCTGACCGAATTTGCCGCCGCGCTCAGCTATGCCATGCGGCATGCGCTGCCGCCCGGGGGAATGCGTCATTTCCTCGATCAATATCCAGGCGGATTGAAAGCGGTGGTCGCCACCGAACGCCGCGAACGGCGCCCGACCGTCCGACAGGCAAAGCCCGATCTGACACGTGAAGCTGCGCGCGGTCTCGAGACACAGGCGATCCTGACTTTGCCGGGTGACGATGAGTTCATGGTGCTCGTCGCGCGCCGCCTTGACGGAAACAGGGTTGGCGTCATCGGCGTGGCCGAAGGCAGCGGGCCATTTCTTGACCGGGCGCTGAAGGCGGTTGTGGCGGCTTGAACGTCCAACGGCTGCGGCGCATAGCCCATGCGGAATGCGGAGAGGCATTCCGGCAGATGAGCGAGTTTTATGGCCACGGCGCATGCAGGCGATACGAAACACAGACAGTCCCCGCACGACGAGAAACTGATTGAGGCTGTCGCGACCGCGCTGATGAATGGTGCGCTGCCTGGCGAAACCGACGGCTTCGGGCAGGTCGATCGCACCGAAGCCGCGATCGTTGCGCTCGACGCAATCAGGGATCGGCACCACGGCCAGCCTGGCTTTGCGTCTGAAACTGCCGCTGACGCCAGCGGCCGGCGGATCATGCGCCTCGCTATCGCAAATGACGACATGCCGTTCCTCGTCGATTCGGTAGCGGCAACGGTTTCCGCGCATGATCTTGCGATCTATCGCTTGCTGCATCCCGTCGTGGCGGTCTCACGCGACGACGGCGGCAATTTTGCGCGGCTGGGCGGCGCGGCGCGGGAATCGCTGATCTACATGGACATAGCGCGCGCCGATGCGCGTGCCCGACGGGCGCTGCTCGACGATATCGCGACCAATCTCGGGCATGTCCGCGCCGCAGTGCGCGACTGGAGCACGATGAAGGCGGCGATGGCACGCGATGTGGCCGTGCTCGGTGCAACCGAAGGCGGTGCGCTCCTCGGCTGGTTTCTCAACCGCAAGTTCACGCTGCTTGGATACGGGCGCTATTCCGCCAACGGTGCCATCGCCGAATCTCTGGGGATCGCCACGGCTCTGGGAGACCGGGTTCTGGCGCCTGAATCGCGTGCAAAGGCCCGAGGCTGGCTCGAGGCGCACGATACCCCCCTGCTCGTAAAATCAAATACGCTGTCGACGGTGCACCGGCATGCACCCCTCGACCTGATCGTGCTGCCTGACGGTGACGGCATCGCGATCCATATGGGATTGTGGACCAGTGCGGCACTGGCCGCCAGCCCACAGGATGTGCCTGTGCTCAGGGTGCGGCTTGCCACGCTCGAGCGCAAATACGGCTTCGATCCTGGAGGGCATGCGGGCAAGGCGCTCGAACATGCGCTGACGTCTCTCCCGCATGATCTGCTGATCGCGATTGACGAGGCAGCGCTGGAGACGCTGGCGCTCACCGCGATGTCGCTTGCAGACCGTCCGCGTCCGAGCCTCGTGCTTACCCATGACGCGCTCGACCGGCATATGTTCGCATTCGCCTGGTTGCCGCGCGACGAACTTTCCACCGCGCGCCGCGTGAGCATCGGCGAGATGATCGCCGGGGCGGCGGACGGCAAACTGCTGAGCTGGTCGATCGATCTTGGCGATTCGGGCGTAGCCCTGCTGCGCTATACGTTCGATCGGCGGACAGCCTCGCGCGATCCCGATGCCGGGGCCCTCGATGCGCGGCTCGAGATGATGGTGCGCGGATGGGAGCCTTCGGTCGAGGCAAGCCTGGCAGCGCGGGGCGATCGTGGCCGGGCGGCCCGGCTGGCTTTGCGTTATGCGTCGGCTTTTCCGGTGCCGTATCGCAATGGAGCCGGGCCTGATGAAGCCTCGCTCGATATCGAACGGCTGGCGGCGCTGGCAGACGGCGCGGCGCGGGGCGTGCGGATTTACCGGAACGGAGACGATGCAGAAGACAGGCTTCGGCTGAAGCTCTACAGCCTTACCCCGGTGATGCTGTCGGATGCCGTTCCCGCGCTCGAGAACTTCGGCTTTCGCGTTGTCGAGGAAATGTCCACCGTGCTCGCGGGTGACTTGGGGCACATCCATCGCTTCGTGCTCGATCTGCCTGGCGCGAGTACCGGCATTGTTCTTTCGCGGGCCGATGTGGTTGAAGTCGCCATTGCATCGGTCATCGAAAATGTGGCCGAAAACGACAAGTTCAACGAGCTGCTGATCGCCGTCGCGCTGGAGCCGCGTCAGGTGATCCTGTTTCGCGCGCTGTTCCGCTATCTCCGCCAGACGGGGGTGACATATGGGCTGGCCACCATTGCGGATGCGCTCAGACGTGAAGCCGGGATCGCGCGCGCCATCGTGGCGCTGTTCGAGGCGGGCCATGATCCGCGCGCACGGTCCGACGATGCCGTGACGGCGGCAGAATCGGCGATCGAGGCCGGGCTCGTATCGGTCGCGGCGATCGACGAGGACCGGATTCTCCGTCTGCTGCGCGCCGTCGTGCGCGCGACGCTGCGGACCAATTTTTTCAGCGCGGCGGCGCAGGAAGCCATTGCGTTCAAGTTCGACAGCGCCAAGGTGCCGGGGCTCCCGCGTCCCGTGCCGTGGCGGGAAATCTTCGTCTATTCGCCGCGGATCGAGGGCATTCACCTGCGGACCGGGCCGATTGCCCGCGGCGGGCTGCGCTGGTCAGACAGGCGTGACGATTTCCGCACCGAAGTTCTCGGTCTGATGAAAGCACAGCGCGTCAAGAACGCAGTCATCGTGCCGACCGGGGCCAAGGGAGGGTTCTTCCCGAAAATGCTGCCTTCTGTTTCCAACCGCGATGCATGGCTCGCGGAGGGAACCGAAAGCTACCGGATTTTCATCCGCGCGCTGCTTTCGGTCACCGACAATCTTGTCGGCGGAAAGACCGTCCATCCGGCCGATGTGGTGATCCATGACGGCGACGATCCCTATTTCGTCGTCGCGGCGGACAAGGGAACGGCGGCGTTTTCCGACGTCGCCAATGCGATCGCCCTTGAACGTGGTTTCTGGCTGGGCGATGCTTTTGCGAGCGGAGGGTCAGTCGGCTACGATCACAAGGAAATGGGCATCACCGCCAAAGGTGCCTGGATTTCCGTCCAGCGGCATTTCGCCGAACTGGGCGTCGATGTGCAGACGCAGAACATTTCAGTCGTCGGGTGCGGCGACATGTCAGGCGATGTCTTCGGCAATGGAATGCTGCTGTCGAAGGCGCTGAAGATCGTGGCTGCTTTCGATCACCGGCATATTTTCCTCGATCCCTCGCCTGATCCGGCGTCGAGTTGGGAAGAACGCGCGCGCCTGTTCGCTCTGCCGCGCTCGTCCTGGGATGATTATGACAAGCACCGGATTTCGCCGGGCGGAGGGGTCTATCCCCGGTCGCTCAAGGCGATCACGATTGGCCCGGAGGCTCAGGCAGCGCTCGGGCTCACCCAGGCCGAATGGGAGCCATCGGTACTGATCGCGGCAATCCTCAAAGCGCCCGTCGACCTGATCTGGTTTGGCGGGATCGGCACCTATGTGAAGGCGGCGGGCGAGCCTAATGGCAGCGTGGGCGACCCGCAGAACGATGCGCAGAGGATCAACGCCGAGGAGATTCAGGCCCGCGTGATCGGTGAAGGTGCCAATCTTGGCGTCACTCAGGCCGCGAGGATCGTGTTCGCGCTGAAGGGCGGCCGTGTGAATACCGATTTTATCGACAATTCGGCAGGCGTCGATTGTTCGGATCACGAAGTAAACATCAAGATCGCGCTCAATGCCGAAGTGGCCGATGGACGTCTTTCGAGAGCGGATCGCGATACCCTGCTGGCAAGCATGACCGACGCCGTCGCCGGACTGGTGCTGGAGGACAACCGGCTGCAGACGCTGGCGCTCTCAATTGCCGAGCGGGGCGGGGCAGGGGCCATCCCCGCCTATGTCAGGCTGATCGAGACGTTCGAGGCATCGGGACGGCTCGATCGTGCGGTCGAAGGGCTCCCCGGCAATGATATGCTCCTGCGGCGCGCGCAGGATATGCAGGCGCTTACCCGACCCGAACTGGCAGTGCTGCTGGCAACGTCGAAGCTCGCACTTCAGGAAGCGATCGAGCGAAGCGATGTCGCGCTGGACGAGGCAATTCTGCCCGAACTGCTCACCGCCTTTCCCAATGCGATGCGGACCGGTAGTCACGCCACCGCCATTGCCGCGCACCGGCTGCGCGGCGAAATCGTCGCGACGAAAATTGCAAACCGGATGATCAACCGGCTCGGCATCATCCATCCGTTCGAACTGGCAGAGGAAGAGGGTGCGGCGCTGGGCGACATTGCCGGGGCCTTCGTTATCGTCGAGAAACTCTTCGCCCTTCCACAGCTATGGGCCGATATTGAATCAGCAACGATGGACGAGGCGGCGCGATTGATGCTGTTCGAACAGGTTGCGGAGGAAGTCCGCGCGCAGATGGCGGATCTGCTGCGCAACGCGGTCGCCGGCCGGACCATCGGCGAAGCGATTGCTACGCTGGAGGATGGTGTGCGGGCGCTGGATGTTGCCTCTGCCGAGATCATTGGCGACGAGGGCCGGGCTCAATCGGGTGATTTCGAACGTCGTCTGTGCGCACTGGGAGCGCCAAGTGCGCTGGTGACGCGCGTCGTCCACCTCGCGGAGCTCGACGGTGCGATCGGGCTCGCATCGCTGGCGGGCAGATCGGGAACTGAACCCAAAGCGCTCGCCGCTGCTTTCACCCATCTCGGGGCTACGCTCGGTATCGACTGGGCACAGGGCGCCGCGATGCGGGCAACGCCGACCGATCCATGGGAACGCTTGCTGATTGCCGGGCTCGCGCGTGATTTCCAGCAGATGCGGCTTGAATTCCTTGCACGCGCAGGCGGCGATCCCCAGGATCTCGTCGCGGCATGGCTGGAAGCGCAGGCACCGCGCGTGAGGCAATTTCGGGCCTTGATCGATCGCGCGCGGACGGCGGCATCGCCCGGCGCGGCAATGCTGGCGCAGATCGCCAGCCAGGCGCGGGTTCTGCTCGCGCGCTGACGTGCATCAATAGGCCCCGCGACCGCTGACGACGGCCGGAATCGTCCGCGTCAGAAGAACAAGATCGGCGCGCAGCGATGGCTTGGCGAGGTAGGACAGATCCATATCGACCTGTTCTTCGAACGGGATCATGGCACGCCCCGAAACCTGCCATGTGCAGGTTATCCCCGGTTTCCCGGTCAGCCGCCCCCGGATCTGGTCCGTATAGGTGATGACCTCCCTCGGCAGCGCCGGCCGAGGCCCGACCAGTGACATCGACCCGTCGAGCACATTGAGGAGCTGTGGCAGTTCGTCGAGCGAAAATCGCCGGATGAAACGTCCGATCCGTGTCACGCGCGGATCTTCACGCATCTTGAAGCAGGTGGCATCGCGATCCGACTGCTCCGCCAGCGCCGCGAGCCGTGCCTCCGCATCGACCGACATGGAGCGGAATTTAAGCATTCCAAACGGCTTTCCGTCGCGCCCGATGCGCGTCTGACGAAAAAATACCGGGCCACCGTCTTCGAAGCGGATCCCGAACGCGATGACGGCAAAGACGGGTGCGAGGATGAGGAGCGCAGTTGCCGCGACCAGCACATCGAACAGTCTTTTGGTGCACAGACGGGCCTGCCCCGCCAACCCACGTTCCCTCGCACCATGCCAGGCGGCGCGAACCAGAAAAGCGATGGTTCCGAACAGGTAGCGTGAAGCCAGGCGGCGGGGCTCCTGCGCAAGACGCCATATCCATTCAAGGCCGAGGGCGCGCATCAGGGCGGGTGCGCGCGGGATCCGTCCCGAATAATAATCGAACAGACCGCCGACGCCCATCAGAACCGGTGCTCTGAGCGAAGGGGCCATGCGCGCGATCCACAATTCCTGCCGGGGGACGCCGAGACCGGCGAGGACGATCGCCGCGCCCGATGCGTTGATCGCGTCGATCAGGGCGGCTTCGTCTTCGATGTCGGCAAACCCGTTGCGCGTGCCCGCAATGTTCAGCCCGGGATAACGCCGTTCCATCGCGGCCGCCGTGGCAGCAGCCACGCCGGGCTGTCCTCCAACCAGGTAGATGGGCAGATCGCAAAGCGCCACGCGCGCACATAATACCGGAAAAAGATCGGTCCCATTCAGGTTCTCGGTGAGCGAGTGTCCGACAAGCCGGGCCGCGATCCGCATTCCGCTCCCATCGGGCAGCAATAGATCGGACCGGCGGAGCGCCCGTCGGTAGCGCCGATCGCGACTGGCGACATTGATGCAATGGGCGTTGACGAAATTGGCGACGGTGCGCTGACCGAGCTTGGCTTTAAGGACGATCGCATCCGCGACATCGTCACGTGTTCGCGTGACGAGCGAAAGGCCGAACAGCGACATGGTCGGACGCACAATGTGGGGCGTGAAACCGATTGGCGCAGTGTTGATGCTCATCTTGCAGTCCCCTTGACGTTCACGCCGCCGTGCGCAGCCATTGTGCCAGATGTCGGGAAGGCTCACTTTCCAGCGCTGATCGATGGTTAAGACCACGGGCCGGTCATTGCGTTTCGCAAACGCAATGACCCGGAAAGTACCAAATTGCGTAGCTTAGCTGTGCCGGTTGCCTGCTGCCCGAGCCGAAACACCAGTTGGCATGAGACTTGTTAGGCAGGCCATATGGAGGGACATTACTCACGTGCCGCACGGCATATCCGTGCGGCACCCGATCTGGCAGTCCTTGCGCGCGGCCTTGCGGCCTATGGCGGGGCGGAGATCGCCAATCGTATCGCGCGGATCGCGGCGGTGGTGGTCATCGCGCGCCAGATCGACGCCGTCACACTGGGTACGGCGGCGCTGTCGCTCGCGCTGTTCGAGCTGGTGCGCGTCCTCGCCAATGCCGGGATCGGACAGCGGATCATCGCGGCGCAGTCAGCCGAGCTTGACGCAATCTGCAATCGCGCCGCAACCCTGTTCTGGCTCTGGTGCGGGACGGTTGCCGTCGTGCAGCTCTCCGTCGCGCTGATCCTGTGGCGTCTGTTCGACCTTCCCGAGCCGGCGGCCATGCTCGCGGTGCTGAGTCTTGTCTATGTGCTGATGCCACCGGGGCTTGTCAGCGTCTTCCTGCTGATGCGCGAAGGGCAGATGGCCGTTACCGCGCGCAATTCGACAGTGCAGACGATCACGGACCATGTGCTGACGATGACGCTGGCGGTTGTCTGGCCAAGTGCATGGGCGATCGTTCTGCCCAAATTGATGACTGCGCCCCTCTGGACCATCCTCACGCGGCGTGCGCGGCCGTGGCGTCGTGTTGCGGGCGTGGCACCCGCGCCGGTCGCCGAGTTCACGTGTTACGGTGCCGGCATTCTGCTAGGCGAGTTCGGCAATGCCGCGCGGGTTCAACTCGGCAATCTCATTGTCGGTGCGACGCTCGGCGTCAAAGCGCTCGGCACATTCTATTTCGCGTTCAACGCCGGGCTCGGCATCACCGCCTCGTTCGTTTCGGCGTTCACGATCGTGCTCTTCCCGCAACTTTGCGCCGCATCGCAGGGTCACGAACGCGAGAGGCGGCTGCGCCGCGGCATGGCTTTCGGACTTGCCGTCATTGCGCCCGTTGTCCTCGTCCAGGTGCTGCTCGCGCCGGTCTATGTACCGTTGCTGTTCGGATTGCACTGGGCGCCGGCGGCACCGCTCGTCTCGCTCCTGGGGTTGGCCGCGTTTCCGCTCGTCGCCGGTGCGGCACTCACCGCATGGCTGCGTGCCGAGGGCCGGACGTCGCTCGACGCGACGATCAGCCTGTGCGCCTGCATCGCCGCGCTGTCCGGGCTGGCGATCGGCTTGCCCCATGGGCTGACGGGCGGGGCGGTTGGTTATGTCCTCGGGCTCGCCATGGTCCTGCTTCCCGCGACGATGATCCTCGTTTGGCCGCGTGGCCTGCGCGCCTCGGAGATATCTGCATGAACTCACCCCTGTTTTCCGTCATCATCCCGGCGTGCAATGCAGCGCGAACGATCGGCTCGACCATTGCGAGCGTGCGTGCGCAGACCCTTGGCGACCATGAGATCCTGGTGGTCGACGATGGCTCCTGCGACGAGACGGTTCGCATGGCTCTTGATGCACTGGGCGGCGATCGGCGTGGCCGTGTGATCTCGATCGCCAATGGCGGCGTATCGGCCGCGCGGAATCTCGGTGTGGAACTTACGCGCGGACCGCTTATCGCGTTCCTCGATGCCGACGATCTTTGGGCGGAAGACAAGCTCGCCGCGCATGCGGAACTGCACGCCGCTAACCCGCAGCTTGCCGCCAGCTATGCGCGTGTCGCGTTCATTGCCAGCACGGCGATGTCGCTCGAAACACGCAGCCGATCGACTGTCCGCCCCGGGCTGCGCACCATTGCCGATCTGCTTGGCGAAAATCCGGTGTGCACCACCTCCAATCTTGTCACGACGCGCGCGGCGTTTCTCGAAACGGGCGGCTTTGATTCGACGATGCAGCATGCCGAAGACCAGGAATGGCAGCTTCGGGCCGTATCGAAGCGGCTGGGAATCGCGGGAATCGATCGTACCCTGACCGGATACCGCTTTTCCGAAGACGGTCTGTCAGCGGATCTGCGTGCCATGCACGAGGGCTGGGTCCGGCTGGCGAAGATCTATGGCGATGAGTCAGAGCCGCGCGCCCATGCGATCTTCTACCGTTACCTTGCACGTCGCTCGCTGCGTTCGGTGGGCAAAAGCGGCGACGCGATCGGCTTTGCGCTGAGTGGCATCAGGACAGATGCCCCCGCTTTCTTCTCCGAACGCCGCCGGGGCCTGCTGACGCTCGTCGGCGCACTTGCCAGCCCCTTCCTCCCGGCACCGCTCCGGGCACGCCTTTTTGCCTGAAGGAAAACTCATGACGATTCCCGCGGTTTCGGTGGTCATGCCCGTTTACAATGTCGAGACCTATGTTGCCGAAGCGGTTCGATCCGTGCTGTCGCAGAGCTTCGATGATTTTGAACTCGTTATCGTGGATGACGGCGGCAGCGATGCGAGCATTGCCATCTGCCGCAGCATCGTCGATCCGAGGATCCGCATTGTGGCGCAGGCCAATCGCGGGCTCGCCGGTGCGCGCAACACCGGCATAGCCGCCGCACGCGGACGATATGTCGCGCTGCTCGACGCTGACGATCGCTGGACGCGCGACAAGCTGATGCTGCACGTGATCCATCTCGATTCCAACGCTCATGTCGACGTGAGTTTTTCCGGATCGCGGCTGATCGATGCCAAGGGTCGTCCCATGCGTGTGGCGATGCGTCCGCGGCTTGAGGGCATCGATGCCGCGCACATTCTCATGCGCAATCCCGTCGGCAACGGGTCCGCGGCGGTGATCCGCATGACGGCGCTCGACCGTGTCTGCGTCCCGCATCCTGACGAGCCGTCGCGGCGATGCTGGTTCGACGAGCAGTTTCGCCAGTCCGAGGATATCGAACTCTGGGTCCGGATGTCGGCGCTGCACGGGTGCGTGTTCGAAGGGATCGGGGGTCTGTTGACCGAATACCGGATCGTGCACGGCGCACTTTCCGCAGACGTCGCCCGTCAGTTTTCAAGCTGGCAATGCATGATTGAAACGGCCGCCACCCATGCCCCGGCGCTCGTCGCGCGCCATGGACGGCGGGCGGCTGCCTATCAGTTGCGCTATCTTGCGCGACGCGCAGTGCAGCTTGGGGACGGCAAACTCGCCGTATCGCTTTTGTGGCTGGCAGTGACGCGCGACTGGGCGATCTTCGTGACGGAACCGCGCAAGTCGATCACGACTCTCGGCGCGGCGATCGCGCTGCGCTGTCTTCCGCGCAGAGTGTTCGAAGGGCTCGGCACGCGCTTCCTTGGTGCCCGGTCATGAGCGATCTGCGCGTCGTCCACCTGCTCGACGACATGAATTTCGGGGGCGTGATGCGCGGGCTTTCGATGTACGACCGGCCCGAGTTCACGGCTTTTGAAAAACCCCGGATTGTCAGAATCGATCGGCGTGCGGGGGTCGCTCCGTATTACGACGCAGAGCTGATCATAACGCATTCCGCGCCCAACTGGGCGCTCATTCCGTTTTTCTGGTCGCTGCGGGCACGCAATCCGGGTGCACGGCTCGCCCATGTCGAACATAGCTATACAGCCGGGCTGGAAAAGGCGCTGGTGCCGCACCGACGTCGGTTTCGAACGATGCTCGCGCTCGCCATGCGTCCGTTTGACGAAATCGTCTGCGTGTCCGAGGGGCAGGCGTGCTGGCTGCGCGATGCGGTCCCCTCAACCGCGGCGCGCGTTCATGCGATCAATCCCTGGGGCAATGTCGCCGGGCTTGATCTGGTGCCGCCAGTCGATCTGCCGCATGATGGGCCGATCGTGCTCGGGGCCTATGGCCGGTTCGATCCGGTGAAGCGCTTCGATATCCTGATCGGCGCGATGCGGCTTCTTCCGCCCGCCCGGTTCCGGCTCAGGCTTGGCGGCTTCGGGGTTGACGAACCCCGGCTGCGCGCGGCGGCTGAGGGCCTTGCCAATGTCGAGCTGACCGGGCCTGTTACCGATGTGCCCGCCTTTCTCGCCATGTGCCACGCCGTTGTCATTCCCTCGCGCTGGGAGACTTTCGGGCAGGTGGCAGAAGAGGCCAAAGCTGCCGGTCGGCCGATCGTCGTCGCCAATGTCGATGCGCTTCCGGCGCATGTCGGTGCAGCGGGACTGGTGGCCGATTGCGAGACCCCGGAAGCGCTGGCGAAAACCCTTCGGTCGCTCGACGGCCTGCCGCTGACTGCAATGGGCGAATCGGGGCGGGCTAGCCTGTGCGGGGCAGCCGAGGATCGCGCCGCGAAATGGCTCGCGCTCTATGCCCGGGCAACCGGTTCATCACCGGCTTCATCGGCGCGACTTCCCATGCCGATCAGGATCAGTCCGGGCCAGACGAGATAGCCAAGTACTTCAAGGTTTTCGCCGAACGTGTAGAGAAGCATGACGAATAGCAGCGCGAAGCTGCGACGTGCGTCGAGCGACTGAGCAGCGCGGCCACCCATGATTGCCATCGAGCCGAACAGGGGTATTCCAAGGGCGATCGCACCGATGGTGCCCTTCACGAAAAGCAGCCCGAACCAGCTGTGGTGACTGCCGATCGGCATGAATTCCACGAGATGCGGGCCACGTTCGACGATACCGTGGCCGAACCAGGGTGCCTCATTGCGCCACCGTTCCAGCGCGATGCGACCAAGCGTCGCGCGGACACGACTGGAGGCGGCACGGGCACCGGCAAAATCGGCACTGAGCCGATCGCTGAAAGCCGATATCGTGGTTGCGAAAATACCGCTCATCAAGCCGAGCGGGGCCGCGACGAACCAGACCGAAGGGCAACGTCGTTGTGACACGATCCACGAAGCCGGCCACGCAACCAGTAGCGCGATGATGGCAAGGCGTGACTGCGAAAGGAGCACCATGGCAAGCGCAGCGGCCATCCCCGTGGCCTTCCATTTCCGATTTCGTTCTTCACCCAGGATCAGGGCATGGAATACCGCGACGAAGCCGATAGCCGGAGACCATGGGGCGAAAAATTGCCAGCGCGCGGCAGTCGTGCCCGGCTCGAAGGTGTAAAGGACCGTTGCGAAATATTCGCTTCCCGATCCGCCCAATATGGCAAGCGGCGAGACGTAGAGGATCTGCGGCAGTCGCAACAGCGGGGCGGCAATGAACAGCGGCAGCAGGATGAGCGTCTGCGCGCCAAGCCTAGCGACGGCCCGGACGATGACCGCCCGCCGGATCGGGACGACCGCGCCGACCAGTGGGAACAACGCAAACAGCGCCCAGCCTTTTGCCCAGCCCGCGACGCTCTTCAGGGTCTGCCCAAACCCCAGCCCATTGGCGCTGTGCCCGGCGAGCAGCGCGATGAGCATCACCGCCATGCCCGCGATCCACAGCCAGGCGACAGCATCGGGCTGCGCGACCGTTTCATCCTTCACGAAGAGCCGCCAGCAGGCTATTCCCGCCAGCGTCCAGCCGAGCAGCGGCCCTGCAAAATACAGCCCGCCCACAAGCCATAGCACCCAGGTGAGCGCGATGGTGCGCGCGATCAGCCGCTCGACAAAATTCGGTAAATGATCGGCTGACGTATCCACAGCAGCAAAAATCCGAAAATGAGGAGAATGGATGCCCCGGCGGCGCCGGCAAGCGCCAGCATGAGCGAGGGCGAGGAAGGTTCGGTGGGCAGCGACGGCATTTCGAGCGTCTGCACCAGCGGATAGGATGCGAACGGATCCGCCTTGTTGGTGTCCAGCCGGGCGAGTGCGGACGAGAAGACCGCCTCGGCGACGCGCTGTTCGCGGACCAGGTCTGCCAGTTGCGCGGCGGTTCCGGCAAGTTTTGCAGTCTCTGCATTCTGCTGGCCGATCTGCGCCTTGATCTCCGCCGTCGCGGCCTGGGCTCCCGCCGCCTCGCCGGCGTGGTTCACGAGTGTTTCGAACAATCGTTCGCGTCCGTCGCTGATTGAAAGGTCTGCGAGAGAGAGCATTGTCGCGGCAGACAGGCCGGTAATCGCCGTGCCGCGCGAGGCCAGTGCCTTGCGGATGCCGCTGCGGCGCGCGGCAAGTTCTTCGACGGTGGCGTGTTTGCGGCCCAGAACCGCTCCCTTGTCGCTTCCGTCGGTGACGACCTCGGCGTAGCGCGCGAGCAGCGAGCGGAACAGCGGATCAGCCTTCAGCACCATGGCGCGCCGCGTCTCGTTCACGCTGATCTTCAGCGCGCGTGCGAGCTCGTTTGTCGAAGCCGTCTGCTCGCGGAGCGTCGTCTGGGAGACGCGTTCGCGATCGCGCAGCGTATCAAGCGCGGCGACCCGGCTGTTGAACTGGTCGAGCGACACCAGCCCGGTCCGCGCCTGGAAGGCAAGGATGCGGCGCTGCGCTTCGCGTGCTTTCGCCTGCAGTACGTCAATCTGTCGCCGGTCGGCGCTTTCGCGCGCTGCCGCCTCGTCATTGCGCAGTCGGGTCAACCCCGCAAGAAATGCACGCCGCAACGCCTCGGCACGGCTATAAGCCTGTTGCCTGCTGCCCCCAGTCAGCCTGACTTCGATCAGGTTCGTCTGATCTGTCAGGCGAACATCAGGATTGGGAAACCCATCTGGCTGTTCGCCTGTCTGCCCCGCCGCCGCGCGTTTCGTGACGTCGGCGGAAAGCAGCCGCTTATAGCTTTCGGTCGGACTGAGCGTGGTTGCCGAAAAAGGCGATGCCGTGGTCGATGTTGCCTGCCCGATCGTGTCGACGCTCATCGTGCCGCCGACGCCGCTACCGGGCAGGATCAGCGTCATCCGGCTGGTATAGCTGGTCGGCGCTATCACGAGATAGAGAAGGGTAACCCCCCAGATTGCCGAAAGCGCAATGCCGATCGACACTCCATAACGACGGTAACGCCCGAAAGTCGGCAATCCGTTGCAAACAACGCGCCACGCACGCACGAGACGGCGCTCGCGCGGCGGGGCACGTGGCACATCGAAACTTTCCCGTTTTATTGCGCGGCCTGTCGAAGCAGTAACGCGGGTGTTATGATACCGGCGGTGGACGACACGAAACCGACGGCGTCCTGCAAGCTCATCATCTTGCTATCGTAACAGATGACCGCATCTTCGGGCATGAGCCATGGATCTTCCCTGTCGCGACCGGCACCGCGCACCAGCGCTTCCACGCTGCGCTCGATGACGACGCTCTGCCCGTTGAGCGGATTGCGCGAGATCAGCACCGCACGGCGCCGTGCGTTCATGGCCGATCCGCCGACACAGTTGACGGCGGTCAGGGCCTGAAGGAAACGCGTTCCGTAGGGAAGGCCGCCGCTTTCCTTGTTCACGCCGCCGCCGCTAGCACCCGGCCGGGTAAGATTCGAAAAATAGAGTCGGATACCGCCCATCGTGATGATGCTCGGGCGGACGAGCGAGGAATCGAAACAATTGCGCGAGGCAACGATCACCCGGTCGCCGGGACCGAGTTCAGTATCGGAAAATCCGCCGCCATTCATTGCGCCGGAAAGATCGAAAACCATGGTTTCGCCGTCCCGCACGACGCGGATTCGGTTGATGTCGGCATCGGGCCGCACGCCACCGGCGGCACGGAGCGCGGCGGACAGCGTGCGTGAGCCATTGGCATCGCCGATGGCGTCAGCCGACGTGGCGCGCTGGCGCTCGCTCCGTTCGCCCACCGAAACGATGCCGCTTGCAAAGACAGCACCTGAAACTGTAACTCTGACCGGAGCGCTCTCGACGAGGTGGAGAGCCAGCGCATTGTGCCAGTTGCGGATGATACCGGCAGCCGCGAGCGACTGCCTCAGCCGCTGGCGTGCCTGCGCAAGTTCGAGACCCCCGATCGTCTGCGCTGGAAGACCCCCAATCTCGATCGTGCCTGCCGGTGAGACGACATAGCTGCCTGAAATTCGATCCACGTCACCCAGCAGCGTGAGGCGGACGCGATCGCCCGGCGCAAGACGCTGGGCAATGAAAGGCGGCTGTCCGGACGAGACTGACGACCCCGGCGGGCAGGTCGAGGCCAGGCCCTGCGCGGGCTGCCATTCACTGCCAGGCAGGTTTTCCGGTCTTGATCCCAGGCTGCATCCGCCTGCCATGCCGGCGACAAGCATGACGGTGATATGATGTTTCTGCATTTCCAGGCCCCGCACCTTGCTTGGCCTGAGTCCCGCAAAAAGCGTGCCAGCCGCATATTGTGCCTGTATGCGACGCCAGCCTGTGTCCGCGCGTCAGGTCCGGTCGCAGATCGCAACCTTTCCTTTGCAAAATGCGAAATCAGCCGTTTGCAGACGAGAATGCCTGAATCCCGGTAATCGCCCGGCCGAGGATCAAGGCATGAATGTCATGCGTGCCCTCATAAGTGTTCACCGTTTCCAGATTTATCATGTGCCGGATGACGTGATAATCGTCCGATATGCCGTTGCCGCCATGCATGTCGCGTGCAAGGCGGGCGATACTCAGCGCCTTTCCGCAATTGTTGCGCTTTATCAGGCTGACCTGCTCGGGGCTCCAGGTGCCCGCGTCCATATTGCGGCCCACCGCAAGCGCGGCCTGCAGTCCAAGCGCGATTTCGGTTTCCATGTCCGCGAGTTTCAGCTGGATGAGCTGGTTCGCAGCCAAAGGTCGGCCGAATTGATGACGATCGAGGACATATTGGCGGGTGCGTGCGAAACAATCCTCCGCAGCCCCCATGCTACCCCAGGCAATTCCGTAGCGTGCCTTGTTCAGACAACCAAAGGGACCGCCAAGGCCACGACCTTCCGGAAGCAGGTTCTGCTCGGGCACGAACACGTCATCACAGACGATCTCTCCGGTGATCGAGGCACGGAGAGAAAGCTTGCCGTCAATCTTCGGGGTCGAAAAGCCGTCCATACCCCGCTCGACGATAAAGCCGCGGATCTGGCCGTCCAACTTGCCCCACACGATCGCGAGATCGGCGATCGGCGCGTTCGTAATCCACATCTTGCTGCCCGTCAGGCGGTAGCCGCCGTCCGCCACGATGGCGCGCGTCTTCATGCCCGCCGGGTCCGATCCGGCATCGGGTTCGGTCAGTCCGAAACAGCCGAGCAGTTCGCCGGTCGCCATGCGCGGGAGAAACCGTTCGCGCTGTTCCTCGCTGCCATAGGCATAAATTGCCTCCATGCTGAGCCCCGACTGGACCGAGGATGCCGATCGATAGCCCGAATCGACCCGCTCGATCGCGCGTGTGATCAGCCCGTAGGCGACATAACCGATGCCCGCACAGCCATATCCCTTGATCGTCGCGCCGAGAAAGCCGAGCGCGCCCAGCTCGTTCATGATCTCGCGATCGAAATGCCCGTCCCGATTGGCCTGAAGGATGCGCGGCTGCAGCCTGTCCTGCGCATAGGCCTCTGCCGCGTCACGGATCATCCGCTCCTCGTCAGTCAGTTGGGCGTCAAGAAAAAGGGGGTCGTCCCAGCGATAGGGCGTGAACCGCGTCGTTGCGCGGGGTGGGGAATAGTCAGCCATCGCCACCGCATAGCAGCTTGGCCGCGCTGCCGCTACATCGATGCCAGAAGGTCTCTGATCTTGACAAAGGCGAATGCGACCGAGCTGTCCGCCACACCATAGGGCATGAACAGGTCGTCGCCGATGCGCACCGCGCCACAGGTGTAGACTACATTTGGCACATAGCCCTCGCGGTCCTCGTTCGCCGCGCTGAGTATCGGCTGGGCGGTGCGGCCGATCACTTTCGAGGGATCGTCCTTGTCGAGAAGGATCGCGCCGATCGAGTATTTGCGCATCGCGCCGACACCGTGGGTGAGCAGGAGCCAGCCCTCGTCGAGCTCGACCGGCGGTCCGCAATTGCCGATCTGAACCAGTTCCCATGGATATCTGGGCTCAAGGAGCAACTGCCCGTCGCTCCATTCCTCCAGGTTGTCGGACTGCAGAAGGAAAAGATTCTTGCCGTCCTGCCGACCGATCATCGTATACCGCCCGCCAACCTTGTGCGGAAACAGCGCCATGCCCTTGTTCCGCGCTGCGGGGCCGCGCATCGGCACGAGATCGAAACGCCTGAAATCGCGCGTGCGCAGCAGTTCGGACTGGATCTCGCGCCCGGAATAGGCGGTATAGGTGCCGATCCACTCGAAATCGTCGGCACCATGCGTAAAACGGGTGATGCGCAGGTCTTCGAGGCCATTCGCCTGCGCCTGCGTCATCGGGAAAAGGACGGTGCCTGAAAGCGACGCGTCATCATTGCGGTGGATCGTGATGGCACCGGCCATCTGCCCGTCGACGCCACTGCGCGCATAGGCAGCAGTCGCAAACGGCGGTTCGGGCATCAGCTCGACAATGCCATGATGCACGATGCCCTCGCGGAAGGCGATCGAGGAGATGTGCCCCTCGCCAACCGCGCGCAGCGACATGATGATGCGCAGTGCATCCCCCTCCAGCCCGGTCTGGTCTGGGTGGCGGGTGACGCTGGGGTTCATCAGCGCGGCTGCGGCATAGCTGTATTCGTGGCAGAAATAGGCTCCGATCAGCGTTTTCTTTTCGTCGCAGATACGGTTTCCGTTCAGCCCTAACTGCGCCTCGATTTCAGCATAGCGATGCCGGAAAACCTTTTTCGTCTGCCAGTGACGAGCCTCGAAATCGCGAAAGACGAGCGCGAGCTCGGTTCGCGCCGTAGACATATCCATTGCCAGAACCTCATCGACGAGGTGCTGCGCCCGACTAGTCGGCGCGTGCGCGTTCCAGGCGAGATGAAATGGCCGCACGACCACTCGCGAAGGGTCTGCGTGAAGCCTTAGGGGAGACTGGTGAAGCGACAACATCGTGAGCGTGTGGCCTTGTGGCTTTCGGATTCACCAGCACTCCACGCGCTGCGTCCATTGTTTCGATCGGCAAACGACTAATTGCAATAGTCGCCATGTGAAAGGAAATTACGGATTCAGCCCCCTGATTAAGGTTCAATCCGGTTGGCATCAATCCATCGAAACACTCGCCGGTGGCAGGATCGGCAAGCGGCAGGCCCAGGTCGTTGTCACCGAGAAACCAGCGATAGGCCGCGTCGGCCTGATGCAGCCAGTGGCCATCGTGCGTGGCGGCCCACGCTGCCGCGCACGCATCGGTGGTGGCCCATGCTTCGAGCGGCTGCTGATCGAAGGGAAGCGGATCGGCATAGGCCCGGCCGAAACTGTCAGATCCGATGGCCCGGAAATGTCCGTCTTTGGCGCGCTGACGATCGTTGAGCCATGTGAGTGTTTCAAGTCCGCGCACGACGAATTCATTATGGTCAAGCGCGATACCGGCGCGGATCAGTGCCTCGGGGAGACGCGCATTGTCATAAGCCAGAACGCTTTCGAACCAGCACCAGTCGGCGCGCCGGGCGCCATTCAGATCATCGATCAGGCTTTCGCCGATCATCGCCAGCCGATCGCGGAAAACACTATCGTTGCGAACTTCGAGGATGGCTGCAAACGCCAGCATGGTGAAGGCGCGTGTTCTCAGCGAAGCCCGTTCGGCGACGGCTTCATTCGCGCGATCGAACAGGCTGCAGGCCCATTTGCGCAGCGCTGGATCGGGTGCTTCTCCCGCGGCGATGCCCAGCGACCAGAGCGTCCTTGCATTGCTGTCGCACGATCCCTCATCTTCGAGCCAGCGGCGATCGAAACTCATGAAGTTGCGGAATGATCGGATATCCGGATTCCAGGCATGCTGGACGAAACCCGCAAAGATGCGCGCCCATGCAGCCCGCTCTGACACGGGTCTGTCTGTCTTTCGACACATCAGGATGAGCGCGCGGGCGTTATCATCGACACAGTAGCCGTGCGCCCGGTCGACGACGGAAAAAACGCTGTGCTGCGCCATGCCGGACGAATCGGAAAGCCGCTCAACTGCGGCCAGTGGCAATGTGGCGGGCACCGGCGCTTTCCGGATCGGCTGGGGGGCAGCTTTTTTGGCCGAAATCGCCATGAACCGGGCAAGCGATGCGTCGGCGAAACGCGGCCAGATCATCGTTCGGCCGAGCGCATAGGTCCGCTCCCTTTGCGCCACGAGCGCATCCGGACGGTTGAGCACGTTCACGATTGCTTTTGCAAAACCAGCGCTGTCACCGAAATCGACGAGCACGCCGTGCCCGTCCTTCAGCAGTTCACGCGCATGGACATAAGGCGTCGAGACAATGGCCTTGCCCAGCCCGACCGCATAGCTGAGCGTACCCGAGGTTATCTGCGCAGGATTGAGATAGGGCGTCACGTAAATGTCGGCGGCCTCGATATAATCGAGCAGAGCATCCGTATCGACAAAAGCATCGATGAACCGGACATGCTCTGCGACGCCCAGTTCGCTCGCCTGCGCGTAAAGGCGATTGCGATATGCCTCGCCCTCATGCGCGATGAGATGCGGGTGCGTTGCGCCAAGAATGACGTAGAGCGCCATTGGCAGGTGCTCGACGATCGCGGGCATCGCCGCGATCATGGTTTCGATGCCCTTGCCCGGCGAAAGCAGGCCGAATGTCAGGATGACGTCATGCGTCTCAAGGCCTAGACGGGCCTTCATCGGCGCGGTCAGTGCAAAAGGCCTGTCAGGAATACCGTGCGGAATTACGGCGATGCGCGCAGCATCGGTGCCGTAGGTTTCGATGAGGATCCGCTTGCCCTCTTCGGCCATGACGATCAGCTGGTTGGCGCGTGCGATAAGGGTATCCATCACGCGCCGCTGGTCAGGATCGGGCTCGGACAGGATCGTGTGGAACGTAATCGCGATCGGACAGGTGATCCGGTCAAGCATCGGAAGCAGATAGTCGCCCGCATTGCCTCCGAAGATGCCGAACTCGTGCTGAATCCAGAGCAGATCGGGATCGCACGCTGTAATCTCGCGCGCCGCTTCGCGATAGGACTGCGGGTCGGTGGCATCGATGCTTCCGGTCACTTCGGCGGGATAGTCATAACCTTCCTCGCGATCGCTCATCGCCCAGACGTCCAACTCGATGTCCGGGTAACGCGACGCGAATGCGCGGTGAATATCCGTTGTGAAGGTAGCGATACCGCAACGGCGCGGCAGGAAATTCCCAATCAGGGCAATGCGTTCGATCTTGCGGGCAACCTTCGGCTGGGCATCGGCCCGTGAACCGGATCCGGCGTCGCTGTTTAATGGTTCGAACGAAAAGTCCATTGCCTGGGATTCCTGATTACGGATGAACAACTAAATCCGCCACGCCCCGAAAAGTTCAATGCCGCAGTGCAACATATAGCGCCAGGCTTTACAAGCCCTGACCGGAAACCTTTTGGCTTCGCAAAGCGGCGGGAAATATTCTAACAATACAGCCGCAGGGATTCATCGCCTGAAGAGAGTTCCATCGGCATGACGACTGAGACGCGCCCGAATTTGCCACCGCTCGCGCTGCACGTGCCCGAGCCACGCTACAGGCCGGGCGATACCGCCGATTTCAGCGACGTGGCGGTGCTGGCCGCGGGTGAAACGCCGCGCCCGGACAGCGCCGTGGACGCCGGGGCGATCCGCGATCTCGCCTTCGGGCTGGTTCGCGTCCTTGCCGATGACGGCCGTGCCGTGGGGCCTTGGGATCCGAAGCTCGATGCCGATACCAAGCGCAGGATGCTCCGCGCCATGGCGCTGACGCGCGCTTTCGACGAGCGGATGTTCCGCGCCCAGCGGCAGGGCAAGACGAGTTTCTACATGAAAAGCACTGGCGAAGAGGCGGTGTCGGTCGCCGGTGCGATGGCGCTGCAATATGATGACATGTGCTTTCCGAGCTATCGCCAGCAGGGCATTCTCATCGCGCGCGACTGGCCACTGGTCGACATGATGAACCAGATTTACTCGAACCGCGCCGACCGGCTGAAGGGCCGCCAGCTTCCGGTCATGTATTCGACCCGCGAGGGCAGTTTCTTTTCAATTTCGGGCAATCTCGCGACGCAATATCCCCAGGCGGTTGGCTGGGCGATGGCATCGGCGGCAAAGGGCGATACGCGGATCGCGGCGACGTGGTGCGGCGAGGGCTCGACGGCCGAGGGCGATTTCCACGCCGCCTGCATGTTCGCGACGGTCTATCGCGCGCCGGTCATCCTGAACATCGTCAACAATCAGTGGGCGATCAGTTCGTTCGCGGGTTTTGCCGGATCGGAGGCAACGACCTTTGCCGCGCGCGGCATCGGCTATGGCATTGCGGCGCTGCGCGTGGACGGGAACGATCCGCTCGCCGTCTACGCCGCCACCGCCTGGGCCGCCGAGCGCGCGCGCATCAACCGGGGGCCGACGCTGATCGAGCATTTCACCTATCGCGCGGAAGGGCATTCGACGTCGGACGACCCGGGCCAGTATCGCAGCGCCGACGAAGCGAGCGCCTGGCCGCTCGGCGATCCGATTGCGCGGCTGAAAGCGCATCTTGTCGCTCGTGGCGAATGGGACGAGCAGCGCCACGCCGCGCAGGATCGCGAACTGGCGGAACTCGTCAAGACATCGCAACGGGAAGCCGAACGCAATGGCGTGCTCGGCCACGGCCTGCACCAGCCGTTCGATACGATGTTCGAGGATGTGTTCGAGGAACTCCCCTGGCATCTGCGCGAACAGCAGCAGCAGATGCGTGACGAGCGCGCAAAGGCAGGCCTTTGACGATGCCGGTGATGAACATGATCGAGGCGATCAACAGCGCGATGGATGTGTGTCTCGGGGCTGATCCCGATGTTGTCGTGCTGGGCGAGGATATCGGTTTTTTCGGGGGCGTGTTCCGCGCGACCGCGGGTCTTCAGGCAAAGCACGGCAAGACACGCGTTTTCGATACGCCGATCAACGAATGCGGGATCATCGGCGTCGCCGTCGGCATGGCGGCCTATGGCCTGAGGCCCGTGCCCGAAATCCAGTTCGCGGATTATGTCTACCCGGGGCTGGACCAGATCGTCTCGGAAGCGGCCCGGTTGCGTTATCGTTCGGCGGGGGAGTTTCCGATGCCGATCACGGTGCGCACGCCGTTTGGCGGCGGCATTTTCGGCGGCCAGACCCACTCTCAGTCGCCCGAAGCCATTTTCGCGCACATATCGGGGGTCAAGACGGTGGTTCCTTCCAACCCCCATGATGCGAAGGGCCTGCTGATCGCAGCGATCGAGGATAATGATCCGGTCATTTTCTGCGAGCCCAAGCGCATCTACAACGGACCGTTTTTCGGTCATTACGATCAGCCGGTGACGCCATGGGCCAAGCATCCCGAGAGTGAGGTGCCCGAGGGGCGTTATATCGTGCCGCTCGGCAAGGCGGCGGTGGTGCGCGAGGGCAGTGCCGTCACAATACTCGCCTATGGCACGATGGTGCATGTGGCCAAGGCGACGGTGGCGGAAGCCGGCATCGATGCCGAAGTGATCGACCTGAGGACGCTTGTTCCGCTCGACATCGAAACGATCGAGGCGAGCGTGATGAAAACGGGGCGCTGCCTGATCGTTCATGAAGCCACGCGGACGGCGGGTTTCGGAGCCGAACTCTCGGCACTGGTGCAGGAACGGTGCTTTTATCATCTCGAGGCGCCGGTGCTGCGCGTGACCGGGTTTGACACGCCCTATCCGCACAGCCTCGAATGGGCGTATTTCCCGGGGCCGGTGCGCATCCTCACCGCACTCGAACATGTGATGAAGGACTAGCGGCATGGCCCGTTTCAACTTCCGCCTGCCTGACATCGGAGAGGGCATTGCCGAGGCCGAAATCGTACATTGGCACGTGAAGGTGGGCGACCGGATCGAAGAGGACGCAAACCTTGCGGACATGATGACCGACAAGGCCACGGTAGAGATGGAGTCGCCCGTTTCGGGTGTGGTCGTCGAAGTTGCGGGCGATGTGGGTGACATGATCGCCATTGGCGCGACGCTGGCCGTCATTGAATTAGACGCGCAGGAGGGCGCGGCCGAGGAACGCATCGATGCGGAAAATCCCGACGGGGACAATCTGGATCTTTCCCCCGTGCATGAAGACGGGCACGAACCGCCCGAAGCTGATCTGTCAGGCCACCCGGCGGTCGATCCTGCCGACGATTCCCCGTCGCAGCCGGATAGGGCACCGAAGATACTCGCATCCCCCGCCGTTCGGGCGCGTGCGGTCAATCTGGGTATTGACCTTACGCAAGTGAAGCCATCGGCAGACGGACGGCTCCGCCACGCCGATCTCGATGCCTATCTGCGATATTCGGTGGGGAGCGGCTTTTCGGCTCCTGCCCGGGCCCGGCCCGACGAGGCCATCAAGGTCATCGGGCTGCGCCGCCGCATCGCGGAAAACATGGCGGCATCGAAGCGCAACATCCCGCATTTCACCTATGTCGAGGAGATCGACGTCACCGCGCTGGAGGCGGTGCGCGCCGATCTCAACGCCAATCGTGGCGAAAAGCCGAGGCTCACCATTCTTCCGCTGCTGATCGTCGCGATCGGCAAGGCGATCCCGGATTTCCCGATGATCAACGCCCGTTATGATGACGAGGCCGGTGTGGTGACGCGCTCCGGTGCGCTCCATCTCGGCATTGCGACCCAGACCGGGGCGGGGCTGATGGTTCCCGTCATCCGCAACGCGCAGGATCAGAATGTCTGGCAGCTTGCGCGCGAGATCGCCCGGCTGGCCGATGCGGCCCGGATGGGGAAGGCGACCAGTGCCGAGCTTAGTGGCGGCACGTTGACGATCACGTCGCTGGGTGCGCTTGGCGGGATCGCAACGACGCCTGTGATCAACCGCCCCGAAGTGGCAATCATAGGGCCGAACCGGATCATCGAGCGTCCGGTGATCCGCGACGGTGAGATCGCGATCGCCAAGCTCATGAATCTTTCGATCAGCTGTGACCATCGCGTTGTCGATGGCTGGGACGCTGCCAGCTTTGTGCAGGCGGTGCGCAGGCTGCTGGAAACGCCCGTCCTGCTCTTCGCAGACTAGGTTTTTGCTGCATCGCAGCGTATGGGCGCGACATGAAGCTTCCCGGCCGTACCGAGTTCGTCTGTCTCATCGCCACGATCAACATGATCGTTGCCTTCGCAATCGATTCGATGCTTCCCGCGCTGCCCGTCATCGGCTCCAGCCTGGGCGTGACCGAGGAAACGCGCTGGGGCCTCGTCGTCACCGCATTCACTCTGGGCTTTGGCATTGCACAACTGTTCGTCGGCACGATTTCCGATCGCTATGGCCGCCGCGGCCTGATGCTGCTGTCTCTCGTCGCGTTCGCGGCGACGAGCCTGCTCGCTGCCGTTGCCGCCAGCTTTACGCTTCTGCTTGCGGCGCGGATGCTGCAGGGGATCGGTGCAGCCGGGGCACGCGTGCTCGCGGTATCGGTGGTGCGGGACCGGTTCGAGGGGCGGGACATGGCACAGGTGATGAGTCTCGCTTCGGCGATTTTCATGGCCGCGCCGATCATTGCGCCCTTCATGGGTCAGGCGGTGCTGACCGTAGCACCCTGGCGCTGGATATTCGTCGTTCTTGCCCTGCTCGGGATGATGTTGTTCGGCTGGGTTGCGTTCCGATTGCCCGAAACGCTGGCGCCCAATCGCCGCCGCGCTATCACGCCGGGTGCGGTCCTGCGCGCAGCCGGCATTGTGGTGCGTGATCGCCAGTCCCTTGCCTATACCATCGCCAATGCGTGCCTCACCGCAACCGTCATGGGTTTTCTCACCAGCGTGACGCTCGTGTTTACCGAGACTTTCCGCCGTCCCGCGCTCCTGCCGGTCGGGTTTGCAATCATGGCGGGATCGATGATGGCAGCGTCATTCACCAACGCCGCGATCGTGAAGCGTTTCGGCATGCGGCTCATCGGCCATGCCGCGATCATCGGGATGACCGGATTTGCGGCGTTGCATGTCGGGATCGTATGGGTGCGGGGTGACGAGCTCGGGCTCTTTATCGTGCTGCAATCGGCCATGATGGTGTGTTTTGCGCTGGCGGCCGGCAATTTCGGCGCAATGGCGATGGAAAACATGGGCGAAGTCGCCGGTACGGCAAGTTCGATCCAGGGATCATTCTCTGCGATTGCGGGCGCGATCGGCGGCACGATCATCGGCATGAGCTTCAACGGGACGACCATGCCGCTCTATCTCAGCATCACCGCGGTGGGGCTTGTCGCGATCGCCGTGATCTGGGTTGCGGAGGGGGGATTGTTCGTGGCCCGTCACTCTCGATTCAGGACTGCATGATGGCCTTTTGGCTGCTGAAGTCCGAACCGCACAAATATTCGTGGGACGATCTCGTCGGTGACGGGCGGACCATATGGGATGGCGTTCGCAACCATGCCGCCGCCATGAACCTGCGTGCAATGAAGCTCGGGGACCGCGCCTTTTTCTACCATTCGAACGTGGGAAAGGAGATCGTCGGTATCGCGCAGGTGGTTCGTGAACATTATCCTGACCCGAAAGATGAAAGCGGGCGCTTCCCGGCAGTGGATGTCGCCCCGGTGATGCCACTGGAAACGCTGGTAACATTGGCGGCGATCAAGGCCGATCGCATGCTCGACGGTATCGAGCTGGTGCGCCAGTCACGGCTGAGCGTGGTGCCGATCCGCGAACACGAATGGGCGCGCATTACGGAGCTTGCGGCGGCCTAGCGAAGGTCTGGCCCGGTCGCGCCGGGGCTGGCCCATATCGATCGATCAAGCAGCGGTGCGCGCCCCTGCATGGGGGATGCCAGGCACCATCATTTTCTTTTCCGCCAAAGCCCGCCTGAATCTGGCGTTTGGCAAGCCCTGAATCAATCCGTTCCGGATCAGAAATGAAAAGTTAAGCGCCAGTTCAGTGCAAAGTGAAAGAAGCAGTTTGTACAACATAACTAGCGTTTCTCCGAGGCAAAAGCCGGGGGGATTGCAATCATGACAGCCAGTTCGGGATGCAGACCCGAAACATCCGGCACAAGCGGGATAAATGAAACCGGAAAAGTGCCGACTTGCAATGGTCGTCGCGCAGGCGACCGACGGGGTTATCTCGGCTTTGTCGGCGCTTCGGTGCCGATGCAGCAGGTTTATAACGCGATCGAGGCCATTGCAGCCTCGCGTGCCTCGGTCTTCATCACCGGTGAGAGCGGGACGGGCAAGGAAGTCGCCGCCGAGGCGCTTCACAAGGCCAGCGATCGCAGCGCGTGCCCTTTTATCGCTATCAACTGCGGTGCCATTCCTGAAAACCTCCTCGAGTCAGAGATATTCGGGCATGTGCGCGGTGCCTTTACCGGCGCGACCGACAATCGGACCGGCGCTGCAAAGGCCGCGGACGGTGGCACGCTTTTCCTCGATGAAATCTGCGAGCTCGACCTGAAGCTGCAGGTGAAGCTGCTGCGTTTCCTCCAGACCGGAACGATCCAGCGGGTCGGCGCGCCGACGCCCGAGGCCGTCAATGTCCGCGTCGTCTGCGCGACCAATCGCGATCCGCTGGCCGAACTTGCCGCGGGGCGTTTTCGTGAAGACCTGTTCTATCGCCTTGCCGTGGTGCCGATTGCCATGCCACCGCTGCGTGAGCGTGGCGGCGATGCGCTGCTGATCGCCGAAACCCTGCTCAAGTGCTTTGCGGCCGAAGAGGGCAGATACCCTCTGTCCTTTACTCCGGCTGCACGTGACTGGATCATGCGCCACGATTGGCCGGGCAATGTTCGTGAACTGCACAATGCGGTTTGTCGTGCGGTGATCCTCGCACGCGGCGTGACCATCGATGCACAGGATCTCGTCCATCCGCTACTGCGGCAACGGGCCGTCGCCATCGTCGCCGGGGGCGAAGTGCCTGCCACATGCGATGCAAGGACGCTCGACGCCATCGAGCGCGACGCGATTGAACGGGCAGTCGCGCGGGCTTCGGGAAGTCTGCCGGTGGCGGCGCGCGAGCTCGGGGTCAGCGCGTCGACTCTCTATCGCAAGCGGGAACGCTGGCTCACTGCGACCGGATGATCATGGCAGGCGAATGATCGCGGAAAAATCGCTCCCGCCGCCGTCGTCGTCGGCAAGCATCTGATAACGTTCGGCGGCCGCTGCGGCGACCGGCGCATTTGCCCCGGCATCACCCGCCGCCGCCAGGGCAAGGCGCATGTCCTTCAGCATCAGCGCGGCTGCGAACCCGCCCTCATAATTCCGGTCAGCCGGTGAGGCGGGCCCGACGCCGGGAACCGGGCAATAGCGCGTCATCGACCAGCTCTGCCCGGACGAAACACTGGCGATATCATAAAATGCCTGCGCATCGAGGCCGAGCGCGGCGGCAAGATTGAAAGCCTCCGCCGTCACCGCCATCGTCGTACCGAGGATCATGTTGTTGCAGATCTTCGCCGCCTGACCCGAACCGTTTGATCCGGCATGGATCACCGCTTCCCCCATGGCCGCGAGCACAGGCTTGGCGCGCGCGAAACCATCGTCCGAGCCCCCTACCATGAACGTCAGCGTGCCTGCGGTGGCGGCGGCTATTCCGCCTGAAACCGGTGCATCGACCGCGGTCATCCCCCTCGCGGCGGCTTTTGCCGCCAGCGCGCGCGCCGTGGCGACGTCGATCGTCGATGAATCGATGAGGAGCGCCCCCGCTCTGGCATTGCCGAGCACCGAATCCTCATAGACCTGTGCAACATGCTGCCCGGCGGGAAGCATCGTGATGACGGCATCGGCCCCGTTCACGGCTTCGGCTGCGCTGACAGCAGGTCGGCAGCCGCCCGCCCGGGCCAGATCCATCGCCGCCTCGGAAAGATCGAATGCGCGGACGTTATGCCCCGCTCGGGCGAGGTTCGCGGCCATTCCGCTACCCATATGGCCAAGACCAATGAAGGCGATCACCGTCATTTGCCGCTCCAGCTGCCCGCGCGCTTTTCCACAAAGGCTGCCATGCCCTCCTTCTGGTCCCTTGTGCCGAACAGCCCATGGAACAGGCGCCGCTCGAACAGGATGCCCTGTGAGAGGGTCGTCTCGAACGCTGCATTGACCATTTCCTTGGTGGCAATGGCGGCAAGCGGGGGCATATCGGCGATCGCGGCCGCGGTCATGAGTGCCTCGTCGACCAGTTCGGAGGCCGGGACGACGCGCGCGACGAGCCCGCTGCGTTCAGCCTCGTCTGCCCCCATGGTGCGCCCCGTCAGGCACATTTCCATCGCCTTTGCCTTGCCGATGGCGCGCGTCAGCCGCTGCGATCCGCCCATGCCGGGGGTGACGGCGAGCCTGATTTCCGGCTGGCCGAATTTCGCGCCGTCACCCGCGATGATGAAATCCGCCATCATCGCGACTTCGCATCCGCCGCCAAGCGCATAACCGTTGACCGCGGCGATCCACGGCTTGCGCGTGCGCGTCACCGCCTCCCACCCCGCAAAATAATTTGTTGCATACATCGACGCGAAGTCCTGCGCCTGCATCTCCTTGATATCGGCCCCCGCGGCAAAGGTCTTCTCGCTTCCGGTCAGGACAAGGCAGCGCTGCGCGGGATCGGCATCATAGGCTTCGAATACCCGCGTCAGATCGGCGAGGATCTGCGCGTTCAGCGCATTGAGCGCCTGCGGCCGGTTGAGCGTGACGAGCGTAACCGCATCGCGCCTTTCGACGAGGATCGTTTCATAGGTCATTGCGGTGTCCATTCCTCATCCGCCGGCAGCGGCGCAAAGATCGCATCGACTTCACCGGCATCGACGGTCGGCTGCCAGCGCGGCATATTGTCCTTGTCGACGATCAGCGCGCGCACGCCCTCGATGAAATCGGGTGTGTGCACCATGCGCGTGCCGATGGCATATTCCTGCCGCATCTCTTTTGCAAAGTCGGCCATGGTCGCCCCCGCGGCAAGCTGGCGCATGGCGATCGCCATGGACAGTGGTGATTTGCGCCGCAGCGTCGCCAGCTCCGTCATGGCCCAATCGCCGCCGTCAGCCTCGAGCGCGGCCATGATCGCCTCTACGTCATGCCCCGCGAACAGCCGATCGATTGTATCGATGTTCGCCGCGATGCGCGGGGGCGGGGGCGTCGTCGCTTGCCTGCCGAGCGCATCCGAAATGTCAGGGCCGTCATGGAGAGCGGCAATCGCGCCGGATACATCGGCACTTGCGATATAATGCGTCGCCAGTCCCAGCGCGGTGCATTCCGCCCCGTCGAGCCGGGCACCGGTGAGCGCGAGGAACGTGCCGACGCGCCCGGGGAGGCGGGGAAGATACCAGCCCGCGCCGACGTCGGGGAACAGGCCGATCCCGGTTTCGGGCATTGCGAACCGGGTGTTTTCCGTCGCGATGCGGTAAGTACAGGGCAGCGCGATGCCAGCACCGCCGCCCATGGTGATGCCGTCCATCACGACGACCAACGGCTTGTCATAGGTGAACAGCCGGTCGTTCATCCGGTATTCGGCGCGGAAGAAGGCGCGCGCAGCTGACCCGTCGCCTTTTCCCGATTCCGCCAGCATCCGGATATCGCCGCCCGCGCAGAAACCCCGTGACAATCGGGGATCACCATTTGGCGAAGGCACATGATCGATGACGACAGTCGCGATATCCTCATCGGTTTCAAATTCGCCCAGCGCGTCGAGAATGGTGCAGCACATCGCATGAGTGAGCGCGTGCAGCGCCTTTGGCCGGTTGAGCCGTATACGCCCGACGCGACCCTGTTTGTCCACGAGAACCTCGGTCATTGGCGCGTCAGTTCCCGTCCGATGATCATCCGCATGATCTGGTTGGTGCCCTCCAGGATCGAATGGACGCGCAGATCGCGCCAGAAACGTTCGATCGGGTAATCCTGCAGATAGCCATAGCCACCGAACAGTTGCAGCGCATCATTTGCCACCTTGCTGCCTGTATCGGTCGCGAGCCGCTTTGCCATGGCAGCGAACCGCGTCTTGTCGGGCGCATCGGCGGTGACCTTTGCCGCGGCAAGATAAAGCAGCGCGCGGGCGGCTTCGAGTTCGGTCGCCATGTCGGCCAGCATGAACTGCGTATTCTGGAAATCGGCGACGGCTTTTCCGAACTGCCTGCGATCCTTCGTATAGGCAATGGCTTCGTCGAGGCAGCGCTGTGCCCCGCCGATCGAGCAGGCACCGATGTTCAGCCGCCCGCCGTCAAGCCCCATCATCGCGATCCTGAAGCCCTCTCCCTCGCCGCCCACGCGGTTCTCGACCGGCACGCGCACCTCTTCGAGAATTACCTGCGCGGTGGGCTGGGAGCGCCAGCCGAGCTTGCGTTCGTTCGCGCCGAACGAAACGCCCGGCATATCCTTTTCGATCACAAGACATGAGATGCCCCCGGGGCCGTCCTTCCCGGTGCGGACCATCGTCACGTAAAGGTCGTTCGCGCCAGCGCCGCTGATGAACTGCTTCGTGCCGTTTACGATATAGACGTCGCCGTCGCGCCGGGCCGTCGTCGTGAGCGCCGCCGCATCGGATCCGCTGCCCGGCTCGGTCAGGCAATAGCTCGCCATTTTCTCCATCGTGACGAGCGGGGGAAGATACCGGGCCTTGACCGCATCCGATCCGAACCGGTCGATCATCCACGCCGCCATATTGTGAATGCTGATGAACGCGCTGGTGGACGGGCAGCCATAGGCCATCGCTTCCATGATCAGCGCCGCCTCGATCCGCCCAAGCCCGGTCCCGCCCGAGTCTTCGCTAACGTAGATCGATGCGAAGCCGAGCGCCGCCGCGGACCGGATCGTATCGCGCGGGAAAATATGCCCCTCGTCCCATTCAGCCGCGTACGGCGTGATCGCTTCAGCGGTGAACCGGCGGGCCATATCCTGGATCGCGCGTTGGTCTTCAGTCAGGTCAAACTGCGTCATGCGCCTCTCCTAGGCCGGTTGAAGGGGCAATTTCCACCACGGAAAAACTGACGCGCCGTGCAGGACGGACATAACGAATATGTCGCGCCGATTCCGCTACCATGGAACCGCTGCTGAGCACGGGCTACCGCTGTACACACCACTGATTGTTCAAGGTATGCGATTGGACGAATTCCGAATGCAGGCCCGGATCGCGGAGGTCGTTCATTGGATCGATGCAGCACCCCAGAAGCCTTCATTCGAGCAACTTTCAGCGTTCCTGTTTCTCCACGTGCTGCAACTCCTTTCGGTAAATCCCAATCGGGAACAAGTTTGAAAGAACGGCCTTGCCAGAGCCGTTGGGAGGACCGGACGCACTCTGACGTTTTTGCGTTACATCCCCAATCGGGAAGTGCCCGACGGCCGCTATCGCACCGTTATTCCCTGAAACCGGCCGGTTCGCGCCCCACCCGATCTCATCCTCCAGCTTTCGTAAAACCGTTTGTCCGGTTGCCACCTTGGAGCGAGATATCTCTAAGAGCCCGATCCAAAACTAAGTTGAGTGGTATCGGCGGGTTAGCTTGACGTCAGCCCAAGTCATTGATTCAGGGGTTTTTGCAAAAGTTTCCGAAGATCAACGATGTGAACCGATACACTGGGGCGCAACATGCCCGTGCCGACGTGGCTTTGCCAAGCGATTTGACCGATGGTGAATGGGCGCCGCGAAGCCTCGCCCAGCGCCGGGGTAATCGACAGCCAAAGCGTTATAACCACCGAGAGCGGCGGGCCCCGGGGCTATGGCGCAGGCAAGAAGATCCAGGGACGCAAGCGCCACATCCTGACCGACACCAATGGCAATCTGGTCTACGCCGTCATCCACAGCGCCGACATCCAGGACCGCGACGGCGCGCCACTGGTACTGGCCGAAGTCATCAAACGTTCCGCCTGGCTGTGTTATGTCTTTGCCGATGGCGGCTATGCCGGTGACAAACTCAGGGATGCCCTCCGACGGATCGGCAAATGACCATAGAAATCGTCAAGCGCTCAGATACGGCCACGGGCTTCGTGGTCCTCCCGCGCCGCTGGGTTGTCGACCGCACACTGGCATGGCTCAATCGCAACCGATGTCTCGCCAAGGACTTCGAACAGACCATCGCCTCGGCAACCGCATGGCTGTTTATCGCTTCGATCCAGCTCTTCACGTGCCGCATCGCAAATTATCACATCACACCGGATGATTATTAATCAGACTCTGAGTCCTGCGCACAGCCTGAAAGTTTTCGCTGAGGTCACCAGTCCAGCAGGTTTTACATAAAGCAATCCTTTCGTTGTCGGCTATAGCGCAGGCGGCGATTCGGCAATCGTCGCCAACGCGAGGGCGGGGAACACATGACTGATACTGAAATCCCTGGTGATATTGTCGGTCATTTCGGAAGTCTTACAGAAGCAGGGCTACCCGACGCACGTATTCTAACATCTGCACTTGCCTGCCTGAAGCTCATTCTCAATTTCCACCAGATTGCCGCTGACGAAGGTCAGTTGCGCCATGCACTTGGCGGGGTCGATATGCCGCAGCCGCTCGATCTTGTGCGCCTGGCGCGAACGCTTGGGGCAAAGGCACGGATCGAGACGACGACCGCGGCAAGGCTCGGGCAACAGCCGCTTCCGGCGATGGCGCAGCTGGCGGACGGCAGTTATGCGATTGTTGCCAAGGTCGAAGGCGACCAGGTGCTGGCGCTTGTGCCCGGCCACGAAAATGCGGGCTTGGTGCCGGTGGCCGACTTTGCGACACGGTGGATGGGTTCGGAAGCGGTGGCGACAACGCGCGGCATGCTTGTCTTGATCACCACCCGGGCGGCTCTGACAGGCACGATGCGTAGGTTTGACATCAGCTGGTTCATTCCCGCGCTGGTCAAATACCGGGGGCTGATCGGACAGGTTCTGCTCGCCTCGCTGTTCTTGCAGCTGCTTGCCCTCATTTCGCCTATACTGTTCCAGGTGGTAATCGACAAAGTGCTCGTCAACCAGACGCTGGCAACGCTCCAGATCCTGTTCGTCGCGTTTATCGCCGTCTCGGCGTTCGAGTTCCTGATCGGGGCGTTGCGGACATGGCTGTTCAGCCATACGACAAGCCGGATCGACGTCGAACTGGGCGCACGGCTCTACCGGCATCTGCTGGGCTTGCCGATGTCCTATTTTGCGGCGCGGCGGGTGGGCGACAGCGTGGCGCGGGTGCGCGCACTGGAGACGGTGCGCGAATTTCTGACCTCGTCGAGCGTCACCGTGCTCATCGACGGTGCGTTCACGATCGTGTTTCTGGGGGTCATGTACCTTTACTCACCGCAGTTGCTGCTGATCGTCGTCATCTCGCTCCCCGTATATGTCCTGATCCTGTGGACGCTCGCCCCAATCCTGCGCCGTCGGCTCGACGAGAAGTTCGAGCGCGGCGCCGACAATCAGGCATTTCTCGTCGAGAGCGTGACCAACATCGAGACTGCCAAGTCGATGGCGGTCGAGCCCGCGATGCAGGCGCGCTGGGAGGCACAGCTTGCGGGCTACGTCCGCGCGTCGTTCAACGCGATCCAGATCGGAAACTGGGGATCCGAAGCGGTACAGCTCGTCTCGAAGGTGACGACGGCGACCATATTGTACTTCGGCGCTCAGGCAGTCATGAAGGGGACGCTGACGGTAGGCGAGCTTATTGCCTTCAATATGTTCGCAGGACGCGTCGCGGGGCCGATCCTGCGACTTGCCCAGCTCGGCCAGGACTTCCAGCAGGTGAAAATCGCGGTCGACAGGCTGGGCGACATTTTGAATACCGCGACCGAGCCGCAATTCAATCCGGGGCGCGCAAGCCTCCCCGAAGTCCGCGGCGACATCGCGTTCGAAGGCGTGCGGTTCCGCTATGCGCCGAACAGCCCCGAAGTGCTGCGGGGGATCGATCTGCAGGTGCCTGCCGGACACAAGCTCGGCATTGTTGGCTCGTCGGGATCGGGCAAATCGACGCTGACCAAGCTCGTGCAGCGGCTCCACGTCCCCGATCAGGGCCGGGTGCTCGTCGACGGCGTCGATCTGGCACAGGTCGATCCGAGCTGGCTGCGCCGCCAGATCGGCGTCGTGCTGCAGGAGAACCGGCTGTTCAACCGCACGATCCGCGACAATATCGCGCTTGCCGATCCGGCGGCGAACATGGCCGATATCGAACGCGCGGCCCGGCTCGCCGGCGCACACGAGTTTATCCTGAAGCTCGGGCAAGGCTATGACACGGTCGTCGCCGAGGGCGGCATGTCGCTGTCGGGCGGGCAGCGCCAGCGGATCGCGATTGCGCGCGCGCTGCTGACCAACCCGAGCGTGCTGATCCTCGACGAGGCGACCTCCGCGCTCGATGCCGAAAGCGAGGAGATCATTCAGGCCAACCTTGCCGAGATCGCCGAGGGACGCACCGTCATCATCATCGCACACCGGCTGTCGGCGGTCCGCCCGTGCGACCGCATCATCACAATCGAAAACGGCGAGATCGTTGAGGAAGGCAGCCACGCCGAGCTGCTGGCTGCGGACGGGCGCTATGCATTCCTTTACGCGAGGCAGAACCATGCCGCCGCCGAACAGACCGCGTCATGAGCGCGATCACGTCACTGCGCCACCATTGGGATGTGCTGGCCACATCGTGGACCGAGGAAACCGAGCGACGCCGGAATGACCGGCAGCTGCGGACCAGCCACGACTTCCTGCCCGCCGCGCTCGAAGTTCTCGAGACACCCCCGAACCCGATCGGGCGGTGGCTGATCTGGGGGATGCTCGGCTTCGTCGCCGTTGCGATCGCCTGGGCGTGTCTGGGCAGGCTCGATGTCGTCGTCAGCGCGCAGGGCAAGCTGATCCCGGTTGCGCATGTCAAAGTGCTGCAATCGGCCGATGGCGGCGTCGTGCGTGCGATCCGCGTGGCGGATGGCGAGCGGGTGAAGGCGGGCCAGGTGTTGATCGAGCTCGATCCGACGCAGTCGGGTGCGGATGCGGCGCAGGCCATAAGCGCGCTCAATACCGCTCACCTCGATGAGGCGCATGCCAAGGCACTTCTCGCTCATATCGACGGGCGCGAATATAATTATGCGGCGCCGCCCGGCACCAGCCCGATCGATGCCGCGACGCAGGAGACGCTCGTGCGCAGCGAGATTGCGAGCTACGAGGCCCAGCTGGCCGATCTTGCCGGCAAGCGCGCCGAAAGCGCGGCGCTTGCGGGCATGTCACGCCAGGAACGGGACAAGCTGCGCGACACGCTGCCGATGCTGACCGAGCGTGTCGAAAAGCGGCGCTATCTGGCTCAGCGCGGATACCTCTCGAAGCTGCAGCAGCTCGAGCTCGAAGAGCAGCAGCTTACGCGCCAGCGCGACGTCGGCGTGCAGGCACAGGCGGCCATGCGTTACGACGCCGCGACACGCGCAATCGACGCGCAGCTGCGCAATCTGAAACAGCAGTTCATCAGGGATGCGGCGACGACGCTTGCCAAGGCCGAGAGCGAGATCGCGCTGCGCACCGCCGAACTGGCGAAGGCAACGCAGAAGAGCCAGCTGCAGCGCCTCGTCGCACCGATCGACGGCACCGTGCAGCAGTTGAGCATCCACACGATCGGCGCGGTCGTCAAACCGGCGGATCCGATCCTCGTCGTCGTGCCGCTGGGCGGCACGATGATCGTCGAGACGCAGGTGCTCAACCGCGACGTCGGCCAGCTGCGGATCGGGCAGCCGGTTTCGGTCAAGCTCGAGGCATTCAACTTCACGCGTTACGGCACGATCCCGGGCAGGCTGATCGGCCTGTCGCGCGACGCGGTCCAGGACGAGAAGAGGGGCCTGATCTATCAGGCGCGCATCGCGATCAGCTGCGGCAGCGAAAAATCCGGTGCTGATGCCTTATCCCTGCCACAATCAGCGCGCTACCTGTGCGCCAGGGCGGCACCGGGCATGACGGCGACATCGGATATCAAGACCGGCCAGCGGCGGATCATCAGCTTCCTGCTGTCCCCGATCCAGCGGCGCTTGGCCGAGGCGGGGCGGGAGGAGTGATCATGGTGTTTCATCACCAGCTTGCGTCCAGACCAAGGGACAAATCCAGCATTGAATCTCGGTCTACGACATTCCGCCATGCGTATATCACAGCGTCGCTGCTTGCGTTATGTGCCTGTACCACGTCTTGCGAAACGCGAAGCGTCCTTGGTCTTGCATACCCCGCGGTCAGCTTGCCGGAAAAGGCGGAGGAATCTTCAGCACCCCACGACGATCAGCGGTTTGTACGGGCAGGCGACACGGAAGTCAGGCGAGTGACCATTGCCTGCGGCCAGCAAGTCGCGGCATTGATTTGCACGCACGCTTCCGATGGCAAATGCGACAGAAGCTTTTTGGAGTTTTCTTTGAGGAGCGGCAAAAAGCGCGTTCCCGGCGATGCCTATGCCCCCCAGCGTTTCGGCAGCATGCGACTGTTTGCCGAAAGCCTTAGGCTCAGGACCTATAAAAAGGATTTCCAAGACGGCGTCGATCTGATTCAGTGGCGGTGCTAAGGAGGCGCTACCAATGAGTGATCTGATTTGGTTGTCGGAGGCGCAGATGCGCCGGATCGAACCGTATTTTCCGCT
>JANPGY010000041.1:0-64645 GCA_031424175.1 Sphingomonadales bacterium | reverse complement strand
GCAAAGGCGATGCGCGCCGCAATATTACCTGTCGGGGGAACGCCGGTCCTTGGCATTCTGACGGTTCTGGTCGGGCTTTCCGGCCTATTCGGGGCGCTGGGCGGCATGTTTTCGGTGTTCGCGCTTGGGCTGTCGTCTGCCTGATGGCCCACCTTCGCGGTGATGTCGTGAACCCAACGGGATCGCGGCTGCCAATGCCGCGTCCAGATTGCCGAAAGGGCGACATGATCGCTTCGTTGACCCGCTTCGACAGGCGCTGCATGGCTAGTGCATGACACGCAAAACCGAACCGCTGGGCGGTGGAATTTTCATCGTGATCGGTCTTTTCACCGGCATATTCATTGGCCGCAGCTACGGCCAGATCTCTTATGGCCTTGTCTTGGGGCTTGTCGCCGGGATCGTCGTTGCTCTCGCCTTATGGCTCTGGCAGCGTCGACGCTAGGCGGCCACCGCCGCGCGGGCATTCAGGGTTAGAAGGTCACAACCGCCGCCCGACCCAAAGCACCCGCCCGACGATATCGATCTGATCCAGATCACAGTCGGGCCAGTCGGGATAGGCGGGATTGTCGCTGCGGATCGTCACGTCGCGCGATGCCGGATTGATCGCCAGCCGCTTGACGTTCAGCGCACCATCGATCCGCAAGACATAAATACCGTCACGCAGGCGCGTATCGCCGCGATCCACGATGATATCGTCGCCGTCGCTCAGCGTTGGCACCATCGAATCCCCCTCGACGCGAATGGCCGAGAGCGATTTGGGGTCTGCGCCCATGCGCCGCAGATAGCTGGCATCAAAGGCAAACCGCCCTGCTGTAGCCTCATGATCGTTGACCGCGCCCGGACCTGCCGACGCGCGAACGGCCATCCGTGGAATCACCGCCATGTCATTGGCGGGTGCAGGCAACGAAGCGCCCCCCCCGAGCAAAGCTTCGTCAATGGCAAAATAGCGCGCGAGCTTTCCGCGATCGTCCTCATCGAGTTTTCTGGGTACGCCGCGTTTGACGAACTGCTGGATATAAGCCGAATTGCGCCCCAGCAGCCGAGAGAGCGACGCGTAATCTTCGCCCGTCTCGCGAATCAGGCGCTCCAGCGTTTCGCGCGCATCGACCATGAAAAATATATAGCGATAGGAATTATCCTAGACAAGTAGGAAATTGCCAGTGAAATAGGAAAACTCCTATTACGAATCAGGAGTTGATCCATGCTGCCGCTGCTGACCCTAGTTCAACGCCACCTGCGCGTGACGGGCACACCGCTAACACGCTTCGGCCGCGATGCGGTTCACGATCCGCGGCTTGTCGGCGATCTGATCCGCGGACGCCGCGTTGGGAAAAAGCTCGCCGCGCGCGTGATTGCGCATATCGAGAGCCAGTCATGAGCGGTGGCGAAGCACCGTTATTGCGCGCACTCGCCGCGCACACCGGTCCGGTCGAGAATGTGCGCGTGCAGTCAGCGCCCTGGCGCAGCGCAACCTTTGGCGGCGCGCGCTATTCTATCTGGTTTGATACGCCACGCGGTGCGCAAGTCGATGCCTTCTGCCAGAATCTTCGCGATCTTGAATTCACGTTGTCGGGTGGTTTTGTGGCGGATATCGAACTGATAGAGCGAACGGTCTCGGCCGGAACCGAACGTCTCGGACTGGCCTTGCTGACGATCGATGCCGGATGATTACCGCGAGGCATAACGCTTGAGCGTGGCAAGTGCCGGACCAAAATCATCATCATCGTCGCCCGGGGGCGGCTGGCGCCGCGGCAAATCGTTGACAATCCATTCATCCTCGAGGGCAAGCGGTGCCACGTCGGGGGTATCAGGATCGGGGTCGCTGTCACCGAATCGCGCCAGTCTGGCCTCGAGGCGGCGGATCAGCGCACGAATCGACGTGTCGCCCTCGACGGCTTGCGTCGGCTGCAGCGGTTCGGACGGGCGTTGCGCGTCCATCGCAAGTGGCGGTGGACGTTGCCCTTCCCTGGTTGCTGCGTCGAAGGAGTCCCCCGGGGCAACTGTGACGCGGTCGGACACCCGTTCGGCAAAAGGTGCCAGGCCAGCGAGTGCGGCCGCGCTCATCAGCGGCGCGCCGAGTTCGTTGGCCGCAAGGATCGGTCTGCGCCTCGCCTGTACGGGTGGCTCATCCGCATCCGCGCCTGCGCGGCTCTTCTGGGATTTGGTCGGCCGACGGCGACCGTCACGGTCGAGCATGCGTTCAACGGGGACGCTGGCCAGCCAGGCCAACACGCCGACGGCTGCAAACGCGACAATGATCGCGATTACGCGTGCCTTGATTCCCAGCGGTGGCTGAGCAACGTTGAGGGCATGGGGCAGGCCCGTCGTCGCGACCATGGTTTCGAGCATCGCCGTCGGAACCGCAGCCATCAGGATCGCAGCCGCGACGGCAAAGATCGCGGCGGCGAAGGGCGCAAATCTCATGCGGGCGAGATGCTGGTGGATCGTGATCATAACTCAGATGTCCTGTAACGAAGCCTTTTTAAGCAGCCTTTGGTAAACAGGTTCGTAACGCGTGATGTTCGTTGCCCAGTCCCGTTCGGCGGCGACGAAGGCACGCGCCGCGGCACGGCGTGGTTCCCATGACTCGCGCATTTTGAAAAGCGCTGCAATTGCCTCTGCGATCGCGGGCGGGCTGTCCGCCGCAAACAGCGTTCCGGTTTCGCCATCGACGATCAGCTCACGATGCCCGCCGACGTCGGACGCGGCGACCAGCCGCCCCTGGGCCATCGCCTCGAGCGGCTTCAGGGGGGTGACGAGATCGGTCAGACGCATTTTCTTTCGCGGATAGACGATGATGTCGATCAGGCCGTAATAATGTTCGACCCGATCGTGAGGCACGCGCCCGACAAACACGATCCGATCGCGCGCGGGGGATGCCGCGACCTGAGCGCGCAGCGCGGCCTCGACCGGCCCTCCGCCCACGAGCAGCAGTTTCACATCGGGCCTGACCGCAACCAGCGCGGGCATGGCGGCAATCAGATCGTCAAGTCCTTCATAGTGGTAAAAACTGCCGACATAGCCGATGACGTCGCCGGTCAGCTCCAGCGCGGCGCGAAGCGCTTCATCCGGCGGCGCTGGCTGCCCGAATAATGCAAGATCGACACCGTTGGGCGACACCATGATTTTGCCCGCCGGAACGCCGCGAGACACGAGATCGCCCTTCAATCCCTCGCAGATCACGGCAATGGCATCGGCACGGCGCACCGCCCGGCTTTCAACGCATTTGGTCAGCCAATAGCGGAGCGATGTTTCGCTGCCGGTTCCATTGCCAACCGCCGCATCTTCCCAGAACGCCCTGATTTCATAGAGCAACGGCAACCCGCGTCGCCTGGCGACACGGAGCGCGGCCAGAGCATTGAGCACCGGCGAGTGTGCATGAAGGATATCGGGGCGAAAGCGCACGACCACCTCGTCGATACGCCGCGCAAGCGCTGCTATCTCGGCAATCTCCCGCAACGGGCTTGCCATCGGCCGGACGAGCGGCGTCCGGTCGAACTGCAGCCCATCCTCGGTCACGCTCGCCAGATCGCGCGACCCCTGCCGCACCCCGGTAACGCCGCGCACCGCCCATCCGCGCGCTGTCTGCGCTTTCATGATCGCGCGCGTGCGAAACGTATATCCGCTATGGAGCGGCAGGCTGTGATCGAGGATATGAAGAATGCGCATCTTGCCCTGCTCTGCCACTTGCACCCTTAATGCAGCGTCAACCGGGGTCGGCTAGGACCGAAGGCGATGATCGACAATTTTTCCTTGGCGCTGACGCACGGGCTGCTCATCCTTGCGGCCTGGCGGCTCCTGTCGCGGAGCGATCTCGATCGCGACGGCGAATCCGGCGCAAAAAAAGGCTTTCGCCGCTGGCAGAATTCGGACGGCCGCGATGCATGATCTCGCATTCGTCGCCTTTCTGGTCACGCTTTTCGGGCTGGGCTTCCGTCGCCCGTTTCTGCTCGTACTCGTATATGTTTACATAGATATCGTCTCCCCGCAGAGGTTGACCTATTATCTGCTGAACGCCGTTCCCGTGTCGCTCATCTCGGTGGTTCTCGCGGTCGGCGCATGGGCCTTTCTGGACGACAAGAAAGATCTTCGCATCGCGCCGCGCCAGGTGCTGATTTTCATCCTTCTCATCTACTGCGGCATCACGACCACAACGGCCGATTTCCCGATCGATGCCATGGTAAAGTGGGATTGGGTCTGGAAAACACTCGCGTTTGCGATCTTCCTGCCGCTCACTTTGAGGACAAAACTCAGGATCGAGGCGCTGCTTTTGTTCATGGTCGTCAGCGCAGCGTCGATCATCATCGTCGGCGGGATCAAGACGCTGTTCTCGGGCGGCGGCTATGGCGAGCTGAACCTGATGGTCGATAACAATACCGGCCTGTACGAATCGAGCATCATCAGCTGCGTCGCCATTGCGATCATTCCGCTCATCATCTGGCTGGGCCGTTACGGCACCATTTTTCCGCGCGACTGGCGTGTCCGGCTGTTTTGCCTTGCACTGATCTTTGCCTGTCTGCTGATTCCGGTGGGCACGCAGGCGCGCACCGGATTGATCTGCATTGCCGTCCTTGGCGTTACGTTCCTGAGACAGACGAGGCGACCCTTCCTGTATGTTGGCATGGTTGCCATTGCAGCCGCAGTCGCCGTGCCCAATCTTCCGGCGAGCTACACCGAGCGGATGAGCACCATAAAGAGCTATAAGGAGGATCAGTCCGCGGGCACCCGCCTTGCCGTTTGGAAATCGACCCTGGACTATGTCGACAAGCATCCGTTCGGCGGCGGCTTTGACGCCTATCGCAGCAATAATCTGCGCATCGTGATCGCCAAAACGACAGGCGATGGTGAAAGTGCGAAAACCCAAACGATGATCGAGACCGACCAGGGCCGTGCCTATCACTCATCCTATTTCGAAATGCTGGGGGAACAGGGCTGGCCCGGTCTTGCGCTGTGGCTGATGATCCATCTGACCGGTCTTTTTCGTATGGAAGTGCTTTTTGCCCGCTACAGGAAATCAGAGGAAAGCGGCTGGATCGGCAGTCTTGCGATCGGCCTCCAGCAAGCTCATCTCATCTATCTTGTCGGGTCTGTTTTCTGCGGAATCGCGTTTCAGCCGTTTGTTTACATGCTCGTCGGACTGCAGATCGGGCTCGACGGCTATGCGAAGCGCGCCGCACGGCCAGTACCGAAACGATCGGGCTGGAACGCAAAGGCTGCCGCCGCCGTTTGAAAGGCATGCACATTGTTTATGTCGATCCCGATCTTCCCGGCATCACACGCGTCAGACAGGGCAAGGGCTGGGGATATGATGATCCGCAGGGCAGGCGCATCACGGACCGCGAAGAAATCGATCGTCTGAACAGGATTGCACTGCCGCCGGCTTACACAGATGCATGGTTTTGCCCCTCGCCGCACGGTCACATCCAGGCCATTGGCCATGATGCGAAAGGGCGGCGGCAATATCGGTATCACGTCGATTTCCGCGCCCGGCAGGAAGCGGCGAAATATGATCGCTGTGCCGATTTCGGCCGCGCGCTGCCGCTGCTTCGCGCAAAGGTCGAGCGTGATCTCGTCGGCCGTCCGACAGACCGCGATACGGTTGTGGCTGCCGTCGTGCGCCTGCTCGACCTAGGACGGATCAGGGTTGGCAACGAGGCCTATGCGAAGACGAACCGGAGTTTTGGGGCGACGACGCTCCGCACCCGTCACGCGCAGGTAAAGGGCAGTCAGCTCACCCTTCAGTATCGCGGAAAATCGGGGGTGATGCGCAGGCTTACCATTTCGGACAAGAGCCTGCTCCGCGTCGTTCGCCGCGTGCAGGATCTTCCAGGACAAAACCTGTTCCAGTATCTCGATGGAACCGGCGATGCACATACGGTGGGATCGTCGGACGTGAACGCCTATATCAGGGACGCGATGGGCGATGACTTCACCGCCAAGCATTTCCGCACGTGGGCGGCAACGGCCATCGCGCTCGAACACGTCGTCAGAGCCGCCCGCCGCGGCACCAGGCTGAAGCTCGCCGATCTGCTCCAGCCCGTTGCCGATGCGCTGGGAAACACGCCGGCGATCGCGCGCAAATCCTATGTTCACCCGCTCGTCATCGGCTATTGCCAGAACGGATTTGACCATCGTCCGCTGCCGCGCCGCACGCGCTGGCTGTCAGGCATCGAACGGGCGCTGATCGACCTGCTTGACGAGTCTGCCGAGGGGCTGTTCAAGGCCGCCTGATGAAGAATGACATGATGCTCGACGCGCAGGTTATGGCGCTGTGGACCGAGAGCGCCGACTGGCTGACGGCGAACTGGGGACGGATCATTCTCGCCGCGATCGTTGCGGGTGCGATCGTCACTCTGCTTCTGGGCCTGAAATGGTTCGGCATGCGGCTGCGCGGCAATAATGCGGAGAGCAATCACTGGCGGCGGATCGCGGGAAGCGCACTCGCGCGGATCAATCTGTGGTTCGTCACTGCCGTCGCCGCGCAAGTGGTCGCGACGTACAGCCACGCGCCCCATGATCTGGCGCGCACCGTCTATTTCTTTTTCGTCGTCACAGCGACGCTGCAGGCCGCGGTGTTTGCGCGTGAGTTCCTGCTCGGGCTGGTCGAACACCGTGCCCGCGTTCATGAGGATAATTCGGGCCTGGCGAGTGCGCTCGGGATCATCCGGCTGCTGGTGACCTTTGCGCTGTTCACCATCGCGACGATCCTCATCCTGTCCAATCTCGGCGTGAACGTCACCGGTCTCATCGCCGGGCTGGGTGTCGGCGGCATTGCCATCGGCCTTGCCGCCCAGGGCATTTTCGCCGACCTCTTCGCAGCGCTCGCGATCCTGTTCGACCGGCCGTTTCGCAAGGGCGACTCGATGAAATATGATTCGACATCGGGTACCGTCGAACAGATCGGGCTGAAGTCCACCCGTATCCGTTCGATCACGGGCGAGCTGGTAATCATCGCCAACAAGCAACTGCTCGAAAAGGAGATCCACAATCTTGCGCGACTGTCCCGGCGGCGCACCGTGGTGATCCTCGGCCTCGCCTACCGCACGGACAATGCTCTTCTCGCCCGCCTGCCCCAGATCGTCGGAGAGGTCATTGCAAGCTGTTCCAATACCGAACTCGTCCGGTGCGGGCTGATGAAGTTCGGTCAGTCCTCACTCGACTTCGAACTTCAATATGATGTGCACTCAGAGAATTATGACATGGTATTCGAAATGCGGCACGCCGTCCACATCGAGATACTCAGACGATTTGACGAGCTTGGCATCGAATTCGCCTATCCGACGCAGGTATCGATCACCGCCGCTCCCGACGGGCGGGCGATCATGCCTTATCCCGACCGGTCACAGATCAATGTCGTCGAGCGATAGCAGCGTCGCATTTCCGCCCGCCGATGTCGTGTCGGTGCTTGTCGTCCGCTCCACGACAAAACGGTGGAGATAATGCGGCCCGCCCGCCTTGGGCCCGGTCCCTGATAACCCTTCGCCTCCAAAGGGCTGCGATCCGACGACGGCACCGATCATCGAGCGGTTGACGTAAAGATTTCCCACGCGCGCAAGCGCCTCGACCATCTCGGCATTGCGCGCGATGCGGCTGTGCAGGCCCATGGTAAGGCCAAAGCCCTTGGCGTTGACCCGTTTCACCGTTGCCTCGAGATCGTCCGCTTTCCAGGTGGCGACGTGCAGGATGGGGCCGAACCATTCCTGCCCGAGATCGTCGATCGACGACAGGCCGATGACCGTGGGCGGGACGATCAGCGCCGTGCTGCCCGATAGCGTGTGCACCCAGTTCCCGCACTGCGTTTCCCGATAATCCATGAGTCGCCCATAGGCAGCCGCATCGATCACGGGCCCGACATCGGTCGCCGGATCGGCAGGATCGCCAAGCACGAGCGTATCCATCGCACCGGCGAGCATTTCGAGCGTTCGTTCGGCGATGTCTTCCTGCAGCAGCAGCAACCGCAGCGCCGAGCAGCGTTGCCCGGCCGAGCGGAAGGCGCTTGTCAATACATCCTGAACCACCTGTTCGGTCAGCGCGGTCGAATCGACGATCATGGCGTTGATGCCGCCAGTCTCGGCAATCAGGGGTACGAGCGAACGGCTGTCATCATCGAGCAGCGTCCGGGCGATCCGCCTCGCGGTCGTGGTCGAGCCGGTGAACGCCACACCTGCGATCCGTGCGTCCGCAACCAGTGCCGCGCCTTCTTCCGGCCCACCAAAAAGGAGAACGAGCGCATCTTCCGCGATCCCGGCCTCATGCGCCAAGGCAACCGCGCGGGCGGCGATCCGCGGCGTCTGCGGTGCCGGTTTTGCGACTACCGTGTTGCCCGCCGCCAGAGCAGCCGCGACCTGCCCGAGAAAAATCGCCAGCGGAAAATTCCACGGGGCGATGCACGCCCACACGCCGCGCCCCTCGAAACGGAGAACGTTACGTTCGCCCGTCGCGCCGGGCAGTTCGATGGGTGCCAGCCCGTCACGGGCCTGCGCCGCATAATAGCGGCAGAAATCGACTGCCTCGCGCACGTCGCCCAGTGCGTCGGGGAGAGTTTTCTTCGCCTCGTCGACGAGGATGGCCATCAGCTCGGTGCGATGTGCCTCAAGCAGATCCGACATACGCTCGAGCATCGCGCAGCGGCGATCGAGCGCAACGGCGGACCATGCCGCAAAGCCGTCATGTGCGACGGCTATGGCGCTCGCCGCGTCACCGATGCCCGACGCATAATCGTCCGGTGACCCAGGTGATTGGAGGAAGCCGCTTACCGCCCGCACCGTTTCGGCTAGCATGGCCCGATCCTGCAGGTCGATGCCGGACGAATTGCGGCGGTTGCCGAAAAGGTCTTGCGGCAGGGAAATGTCGGGATGGCGACTGCCGCCGATGCCAGCGATCTTCGCGACCGGATCGGCAAGCAGGTCGGCATCCGACAGATTTTCGTCCGCCAACTGGTGCACGAAGCTCGAGTTCGCGCCGTTTTCGAGAAGCCGCCGCACCAGATACGCGAGCAGATCGCGGTGCCCGCCGACGGGCGCATAGATGCGGCAACGATACCCCTCTTCATGGACGAGCCGTTCGTAAAGCCCCTCCCCCATGCCGTGCAGCCGCTGGAATTCGAGTTCGCGGCTGCCGCCCGCCCATTCGAGGATCGTCGCCACGGTCAGCGCATTGTGCGTGGCGAACGCCGGATAGATGTGTTTCGCGTCCAGCATGTCGCGCGCCACGGCCATATAGCTGACGTCGGTCGCCGCCTTTCGCGTAAACAGCGGATAGTCGCTCAGCCCGGCTTCCTGCGTGCGCTTGATCTCGCTGTCCCAATAGGCGCCTTTGACCAGCCGGACGGCGATCCGCCGCTTCGCCCTCGCGCCGAGATCGTCGGCCCATGCGATGACTGGACGCGCCCGCTTGCCATAAGCCTGCACCGCCATTCCAAACCCGTCCCAACCCCTGAGCGCGGGCAAAGTCGCCACATTTTCGATGATCGCCATCGACATTTCGAGGCGTTCGGATTCTTCGGCGTCGACCGTCAGGCCGATCCCCGATCCCGCCGCCCTTACGGCCAGTGCTTCGAGCATTTCGGTGAGCGCGGGCACGCACCTGCCCCAATGAGCGACCTCGTAGCGCGGGTGGAGCGCCGACAGTTTGACCGAGACCGAATGCCCCGCCCCGGCATCTGCCCCCACTGCGGCAATTGCATCGGCATAGCTTTCGAAATAGCGCGTGCCATCGGGATAGGTCCGCGCGGCCTCGCCCAGCATATCGAAGCTCGCGGTGGATCCATGGTTCTCGGGCCTTGCCATCCGCTTCATCGCATCGTCGATGGTGCGTCCCATCACGAAAATCTCGCCCATCATCTTCATCGCCTGGCCGACGGCTTGCCGGACGAAGGGTTCGCCGACGCGTGCGACCAGTCGCCGGAGCACACTGGCCTCCTCCCTCTCGCTGACCAGCGCCCGTCCGATCACGAGGCCCCAAGTGCCCGCGTTGACCAATCCCGATGCCGATCTGCCGCGATGGGCGGCCCAGTCGGCATCACCCAGCTTGTCCGCGATCAGTGCGTTCGCCGTTGCCGGATCGGGCACACGCAGGAAGGCTTCGGCGAGCGACAGCAGCGCAACCCCTTCACTCGTGTTCAGCCGATACTCCTGAAGGAACCGGTTGACCCAGCCCGACGATTGCGCCGCGCGCAGATCGGCGAGCAATGCCGATCCGCGCGCGACAATGCGGGTCCGCGCCCCGGGACCGGCGGCGGCGCGTTCGAGCAGCGGTTGCAGCACCTCCGCGTCGGGCGCGCGGTGCAGACGGGCGAAATCGGACGTTGCGGAATACATGGCTTTTGACTCGAAGGTTTACGCGGACGTAAACCGCCGCGGGTGACTCGGTGCCCCGGATCACCTTGTTATTATATTGCGCGGGAATTGCACATGGGCGTCGTGACAGCCGACGAGATGAAGGCGCTGGTCGGCCAGCCTGTCGGCACGTCCGAATGGCTGACGGTCGATCAGGCGATGATCGACAAATTTGCTGACGCGACGGGCGATCACCAGTTCATCCATGTCGACGTGGAACGGGCAAGGCTGACGCCCTTTGGCGGCACGATCGCGCACGGTTTCCTGTCGCTCTCGCTGATGCCGACGCTCAGCGCCAGCGCCGATCTGCCGCGCCTCGATGGTGTGAAAATGGGCGTCAACTATGGCGGCAACAAGACGCGTTTTCTGGGGCCGGTCCGTTCGGGCAAGCGCGTTCGCGGGCAGTTCAGGCTTCTGGGGCTGGAGGAAAAGCGCCCCGGCCAGTGGCAGCAGACGATCGAATATACGCTTGAGATCGAGGGCGAGGACAAGCCTGCGCTCATCGCTGAATGGGTCAGCCAGTTTTTCACATGATACCACGCATCCCACCGCTCGATCCGCCCTTTGCCGATGACGTCGCGCCGTCGATGACGCGGCGGATGCTTGCCGATGGCACCGTGCCGATGCTGTTCCGCGTCATCGGATCGTCACCGCGCGCCTGGCAGAAATTCATCGCGGGTTCGATGCTCGATCCCGGGCCGCTTTCGATGCGTGACCGCGAACTGGTGATCTTCCGCACCGCGGCCATGATCGGCGCGGATTATGAATGGGGCATGCATGCGGCACTCTTTGCGCCGCGCTGCGCCATCGACGACGTTCAACTGCGCGCGCTTGCCGACAAGGCGGACCATGACTGGACGGATGCCGAGGCGGCCCTGCTCGCCACGGTCGATGCGCTGATCCACGATCGCCATCTGACCGACAGTCAGCACCGGCGTCTGGCCATCTATCTCACGCCCGAACAACAACTCGAGGTCGTCCAGCTCGTCGGCTTTTATCAGGGCGTCGGGCTGATCGTCGGAGCTTTCGGCATTCAACCCGAAGCCGGCACCCCTCATATCCCTGTCTGAAGGAGCTTTTCCATGCGCGACGCCGTTATTGTTTCTACCGCCCGCACTCCCATCGGCCGCGCCTATCGTGGCGCGTTCAATGCCCTGCCTTCGCCCACGCTGGCGAGCCATGCGATCAGCGCCGCCGTCGAACGTGCCGGTATCGAGGGAGCGGAGGTGCAGGACGTCATTTTCGGCGCTGCGCTCCAGCAGGGCGTGCAGGCGGGAAATATCGCCCGCAACGCGCTGTTGCGCGCGGGCCTCCCGGTCGGCGTCGCGGGCATGTCGGTCGATCGCCAGTGCGCAAGCGGGCTGATGGCGATCGCGACCGCCGCCAAGCAGGTGATCGTCGACAATATGGACATCACGATCGGTGGCGGCGTCGAAAGCATCTCGATGGTGCAGACACCCCAGATGCGCATCGGCGGCGATCCCGAGCTGGTCGCGATGGTTCCCGACATCTACATGCCGATGCTCCAGACGGCGGAGATCGTCGCCGCGCGTTATGGCATCAGCCGCGACCGGCAGGACGAATATGCGCTCCGGTCGCAGCAGCGCACCGCCGCGGCACAGGCAGCGGGCAAGTTCGATGACGAGATCGTGTCCGTTACAGCGACGATGAACGTAACGAACAGGGAAACGAAGGACGTCACCCAGAAGGACGTGACCCTCGCAAAGGACGAGGGAAACCGCGCCGATACCACGATCGAGGGATTGAAGGCGCTTGTGCCGGTGCTCGGGCCCGACAGGGTCATCACCGCAGGAAACGCATCGCAGCTGAGCGACGGCGCATCCGCCTCTGTACTGATGGAGGCATCGGTTGCATCCAGAAAGGGGCTTCAGCCGCTCGGTCGCTATGTCGGCATGGCCGTTGCGGGAACCGGGCCCGATGAAATGGGGATCGGGCCTGTCTATGCGATCCCCCGTCTGCTCGAACGCTTCAACCTCAAGATGGACGACATCGGCCTGTGGGAGCTGAACGAGGCATTTGCCGTCCAGGTGCTCTATTGCGCCGATACCCTCGGCATTCCCGATGAGCTGCTGAACGTCAACGGCGGCGCGATCTCGATCGGCCATCCTTATGGCATGTCGGGCGCGCGGATGACCGGACACGCACTGATCGAGGGAAAGCGGCGCGGCGCGAAATATGTCGTCGTGACGATGTGCGTCGGCGGCGGCATGGGCGCCGCAGGGCTGTTCGAAGTGTTTTAGCCAGCAGGCGCGGCGTCGGGCCCCGGTCAGCGAAGTAATGCTTTCGGAACTGCACGGGCCTCCATCCGTTCCTTCGGACGATTGGAGGCCCCGATGGCGAGTGAAGCGGAAATCAAGGCAAAGTTCTGGAAGGCGCTCAAGTCCGATCGCACGATGTTTCTCGGCATGGCCGAAGGCGAAGACGGCCATGCGCGGCCGATGACGGCGCAGACCGAAGACGATAAAGGCGGCCCGATCTGGTTTTTTACCAGTATCGATAACAATCTGGTGGAACGGATCGGCACGGGTGCCCGCGCGATGGCGCATTTCGTATCGAAAGAGCATGATGTCTGGGCGACCCTTCATGGCACGCTTTCGACGACACAGGATCGCGCGATGATCGACCGGCTGTGGAACCCCTATGTCGCGGCCTGGTATTCAGGCAGGGATGATCCCGACATCTGCCTGATCCGCCTCGATCCCGAGGAAGCCGAAATATGGATCGACGCTTCGAGCATCGTGGCCGGCATCAAGATGCTGATCGGCATCGATCCGAAGAAGGATTATAAGGGGAAAGTTGCCGAAGTCAGCCTGTCATGACCGCGCATACGACGGCTGTCGAACGGATCGCGCGCGTGCTGGCGGGGCGCGAACTTAGCGCCAACGCCGATGGAGCGGAGTTTTCGGCGGGCGAGTCGGTCAGCGCGCTGTGGCAGGAACATGCCGATGACGCGCTGAGCATCCTCAAGGTTTTGCGCGAACCCGATCCCGTCATGGCCGACGCGGGCGATGCCGCCATCTGGCAACGGATGGTCGAGGCCGTGATCGCCGCTGAGGAGGGGGCACGATCGTTCTGACAGGTGCCGCGTTCAGTCGTGCGTCGCAATCCAGTCCTCGATGACCGGCGCGATGACCGTACGCCATTTGCTGCCGTTGAAAATGCCATAATGGCCGGCGCCCGGTGCCATGAAATAGCGTTTCATGGCATCGGGCAGGTTGTCCGCCAGCGTCAGCGCCGCCTTCGTCTGCCCCAGCCCTGAAATATCGTCGCGCTCTCCCTCGACGGCGAGCAGTGCGATATCGGTGATCGCGCTGGTGTCCACCGGAACGCCGCGATGGGCCATGGTGCGCGACGGCAAGGCGAATTTCTGGAATACCGTGTCGATCGTCTGGAGATAGAATTCCGCCGTCATGTCGCAGACGCTGCGATATTCCTCATAAAATGCCTTGGCACCGTCGGCCGCGTCGTCATCGCCCTTCACCAGATCCTTGAACATCGCGAAATGGCTCTGCATGTGGCTGCCGAGGTTCATTGCCAGAAAGCCGGTGAGCTGGAGGAAACCGGGATAAACCCGCCGTCCGACGCCCGGATACATGGCCGGCACCGTCTGTATGATATTTTCAAACCATGAAAATGGCCGCTCGGTCGCAACATCGTTCACAGTTGTCGGTGCCTGGCGCGTGTCGATCGGGCCGCCCATCAATGTCAGCGTTTTCGGACGGCAGGGATGATTTTCGGCGGCCATCAGCGCGGCCAGCGCATAGCAGGGCACCGATGGCTGGCAGACCGCGAGCATGTGCGACCGCCCAGCGCCCGGAGCCTGGCCGATGTGTTCGAGGAATTCGCGGACATAATCGATATAGTCGTCAAGATCGAACCTGCCGTCGCTCAGCGGCACCTGCCGTGCGTCGCGCCAGTCGGTGATGTAGACGTCATGCCCGGGAAGCATCCGCTCAACCGTTCCGCGCAGCAAAGTCGCATAATGGCCAGACATGGGCGCGACGATCAGCAGCCGCGGCGATCCCGTGATGCCTTCCCGACGGAAATGCTTCAACTGTCCGAAGGGCTTGCGCAGAACGATTTCCTCGACGACCGGCACCGTCCGGCCATCGACAACGGTCTCGTTCAGCCCGAACGCGGGCTTTCCCCGCCGCGCCGTGGCATGGGCAAAGACTTCGAGCGCGGAAGCCATCACATTTGCCGTTCCGAAGTAGCTCGCCGGGTTCAGCGGCGATTGCCACCAGTCGACCCCCAGGCTTGCCGCCGCGCCCGCGCCTGCCAGCATCGAGCGCTGCATTTCATATGCGTTGTAAAGCAAGGCCTGCGATCCCATTCCAGCGTCCGATGCCGACCTTATCGCCGAAACGACTTATGTTGCAACGCATCAATCTTTCCGTCCGGTGATCAGGCAAGGCCTTCTTCGCGAAGCAGCGAAGGGATACGCTCCCTGAAAGGGAAAAATCCCTTTTTCGCATGGGGCCAGAACTGGCTGTCCCAGTGCCTTTGGACCTGCGCGAGGCCGATGTTCGCGCGCGCCAGTTCCTCGCCGATAGCGGCAAGCGCATCGGCGACGGGCCCAACGGGCGCATAGGCCGTAACGATCTGGCGAACCCCTATGCTGCGCGCCGTGTCGATCAGCGTCGTGGCATCGATCGACTCCGTGACGGTGGCCGGGCAACCGAACGCCACAGACATGCGCTGCGCGGTGTCAGCCGCCGCCGCCGAAACGAATGCTCGAGCCGCATCACCCCATAGCAGATCATCGTCCGCCACCACGATCGCGCTGTCGACCGGCCCATCCCATGGCCAGGATTCGGGGTGCATATCATCGGGCGTGACCAGCAGCATCGCACCTGCTCCACCGTCGGGCGCGCGCGGAACGGGCAGCGGTCGTGGGGCCGCAATCGGCAGCTCGGTAAGCGGCACAGCCTCGCGCGCGAGACCCACGGGTCTGAACCGGCCATTGGTATGGCGCGCGATATTGTCGACCGTGGCGAGATAGGTTTTCCCCACGGTTTGCAGCCCGGCGACCCAGCGCCACGACAGCGTGTTGCTCGCCGCATCGGCATCGATCAGGTGGCGGAGGAAAAAATCGGCTCCCAGCGCCCAGGGCAGGCGCAGGGTGAAAATCCAGATCGAGGCGAACCACATCCGCGCATGATTGTGGAGATATCCCGTGGTGACCAGTTCGCGCGCCCAGTCGTCAAACCCCTCGATCCCCGTCAGCCCAGCTTCGGCCGCCGTGATCGCGCGCGCATCGGGAAAGTCCTGTTGCTGCCGGTCACGGTCTGCAATGAAACGCGTCCACACCGACGGGCGCATTTCGAGCCACCCTTTCCAATACGTCCGCCACAGCACTTCCTGGATGAATTTCTCAGCGGCGTCATACCGGTGCTGGCGCAGCACCGCGCCGACCAGCTCATCCTCGGTGATCAAACGGTAGCGAAGATATGGCGAGAGCCGTGATACCGCGCCGCACGCATCAGGGCCAGCGTCGGTGTTGCGCCCTTCGGTGTAATGCCGCGCTGCAAGCGGCACGAACCGGGTCATCCGCGCGATGGCGGCGCTGCGGGATGGAAGGGTGCCGTTGTCTACATCGGTTGTATGAAAGTCTGTCTGCATCGTCCCGCCCTATCAGAGGGTGGCGGACTGCTCTATCCTGTCGTTCATGCCGAACCGAACAGGGCATTGATGAGCACACGAACCGCATCATGCCGCTGCGGCCAGCTCCGTGCGGTCTGCGCCGGGAAACCGGTGCGCGTGTCGGTCTGCCACTGCCTCGATTGCCAGAAGCGCAGCGGCAGCGCATTTGCGGCACAGGCGCGCTGGGCCGAACGCGACGTTACGATCGAAGGCGTGTTTCACGAATGGCAGCCTGTCAGCGAAACTGGCAAAGGCGCGACGTTCCGCTTTTGCCCGGTCTGCAGCGCGACGATCGCCTATGTGACCGAGACAATGCCGGGCATCGCCGCCATCCCGATCGGTGCCTTTGCCGATCCGCATTTTCCCGCGCCCGACTATTCGGTTTATGAGGGAAGGAAGCACCAATGGGTCGCCATCGTCGGCGACGCGATCGATCATTACGACTAGGCGAGTTGCTGATTGAGACGTTACGCTCGCCCTGCTACGGCCCCGGGCCATGGCTGCAATCACTGAACCGGCGGCGAGCCGCAATATCGGCAATCTGAAACTCGTCTGGAATTTCGCGGCGCGTTACCCGGGGCGGATCCTGGCGGCGCTTGCGTCGATGCTGGTTGCCGCAGGCGCGACGCTGGGCATCCCCTACAGCTTCAAACTCATCATCGACAAAGGCTTTGCCACGACCGGCGGGAGCGATATTGCGCGCTGGTTCGAATATCTGCTCGTCCTCGTCGCTTTCATGGCGGTCGCGACGGCATTCCGTTTCTACTTCGTGTCGTGGCTCGGCGAGCGTGTCGTCGCTGACATCCGCATCGCCGTGCAGGCCAACCTCGTGCGGCTTTCGCCCAGCTATTTCGAGGAAAACCGCCCGTCCGAGATCGCCTCGCGGATGACGGCGGATACGACGATCATCGAACAGCTCGTCGGCACGACGATCTCGGTCGCGTCGCGCAATATCGTGATGGGCATCGGCTGCGTCGTCATCCTCTTTTCGCTCTCGTGGAAACTCACCGCGATGCTGATGATCGGCATCCCGCTCATCGTCTCGCCGGTGATTGTCCTCGGCCGCCGGCTCCGCGCGGTTTCGCGGTCCTCGCAGGACCGGATCGCCGATATCGGCGCGATGACGAACGAAGTGCTGGCGGCGATGAAGATCGTCCAGGCATTCGGCCAGGAAGCGCGGGAAGCCAGACGCTTCGAGGCTGCGACCGAAAGCGTGTTTGCCACCGCCAAACGCCGCATCACCCTGCGCGCGATCATGACGGCGGCGATCATCGGTCTCGTTTTCACCGCGATTACCATGATCGTGTGGCGGGGGGCGCTGGATGTCGCGGCGGGCACGATGTCGGGCGGGACGATTGCCGCATTCGTTCTCTACGGCGGATTGATGGCCGGTGCGTTCGGATCGCTTGCCGAAGTTTATGGCGATCTGCTGCGTGGATCGGGCGCGGCCTCCCGCCTTGCCGAGCTTTTGAGCGAAAAGCCTGGCATTGCAGCACCGGCGACACCTGTCGTGCTCCCCGAAGCCGCGCAGGGCAGCGTCGTGTTCGATGACGTAACCTTCCGCTACCCCACTCGCCCCGAAGTCAGCGCGCTCCAGCACTTTTCGCTGACGATCGACCCGGGGGAAACCGTGGCGGTCGTCGGGCCGTCGGGTGCTGGCAAGTCCACACTGTTCCAGCTCATCCAGCGCTTTTACGATCCCGCCGCAGGTGAAATTCGCGTCGATGGCGTGGCACTGCCGCAGACCGACCCTGCATGGGTCCGTGCGCGCATCGCCATGGTGCCTCAGGAAACCGTGATCTTTGCCGCTTCGGCGCGCGACAATCTCCGCTACGGCGAGTGGGACGCCGACGATGCTGCGCTCTGGGCCGCTGCCGACGCAGCCAATGCGGGCGAATTCCTGCGCCGACTGCCCGACGGGCTCAACACCTTCATGGGCGAAGGCGGCGCGCGTCTGTCGGGGGGGCAGCGCCAGCGCCTCGCCATTGCGCGCGCCATCCTGCGCAACGCGCCGATCCTGTTGCTCGACGAGGCGACGTCGGCGCTCGATGCCGAGTCTGAACGGCTGGTGCAGGACGCGCTCGACCGGCTGATGGCCGATCGGACCACTATCGTCATTGCCCACCGCCTCGCCACCGTGCGCGCTGCCGACCGGATCATCGTGATGGACGAAGGCCGTATCGTCGAACAGGGATCGCACGATGCGCTCACCCGCGCGGGCGGACTTTATGCGCGGCTCGCCCGGCTCCAGTTCGAAGGGCTTGCGGCTTAGCTTCGCACTACCCCGACGTCCGCAAACGGCCTGAGCGGATCGGGCGGTGTATCGGCATTGGCGAGATCGCGCTGCCACAGCCCGACGTCATGCCACTGGCCGTTCTTGAAATTTACATCCCGATATTGTCCGGCCCGCCGGAAACCCACTGCCTCATAAAGCAGGATCAGCCGGTCATTGGGTGTGATCAGCGTGCTGATGGCCTGCGTGAAGTTCTGCGCGGTGAGCGTCGCGACAAGGCTTGAGAGAAGCGCGCGCCTCACGCCCTTCCCTTCGACGTCTCCGACCGTGTAAACCGCAACTTCGACTGCAAACCGATAGGGCAGGCCCTCGCGGAACGGCTTGGCAAAACCATAGCCCAGCAGCACTTCCGATTCATCATCGGCGGCCGCTATCCATGGGTAATGGTCAAGGCCGGCCGCAATCCGCGCCTTCATAGCGCCAACCGTGGGAACGTCTGTTTCGAATGAAACCGCATTGGTCGCAACAAACGGTGCATAAATTGCAGCCAGAGCAGACGCGTCGTCAACGGTAGCCGCACGGAGCAGCATCATCGGCGGGTCCAGTCGAAAAGAGCCAGCGCCCGTCGCTCCGGCAGGGTTGCCGACTGCGGGGCGGGGCATTCGAGACACCGGGCCTGTACGGCCGTACCATTCGCCAGACTGTTCGCATCGGCGATTGCCATGGTCAGGGTGGCGATCCGTATCCGCGAAAGCGTCGTCAGCAGATCGGTGCCCCGCGCGTCCTCACGTCCGACGATCATGTCTGTGAGCGTTTCAAAAAAAGTCGCAGGCTTTTCAAGCCAGACCGCGTGCGGAGCGGAAGGATCGAGCTTTGCGCGCCGGGCTGCCTCTGCGACTGCATCGTCCACGCCACCGAAAGCATCGATCAGCCCGATCTGGCGCGCCGTGCCTCCATCCCACACCCGGCCCTGCCCGATCGCATCGACGCGTTGCGGTGAAAGTTTTCGCGAGGCGCTCACCAACCCGATGAAACGCGCGTAGGAGCCCTCGATCCCGCGCTGGATCACGGTATCGAACTCGGGCGTCGTGCCGCCGAAAAGATCGGGCTGACCCGAAAGCGGCGTCGTTTTCACCCGTTCGGTCGTCACGCCCCATTTTGCCAGCGCGGTTTCGAATGTCGGGATTACGGCGAATACGCCGATCGAACCGGTAATCGTGGCCGGCTCGGCGAAAACGCGATCCCCGGCCATCGCAAGCCAATAGCCACCCGATGCCGTGACATTGCCCATCGATACCACGATCGGCAACCCGGCCGCTTTTGCCTTGATCAGCGAAAGCCTGATTTTTTCGGACGCGTAAGCCGATCCGCCGGGTGAATCGATCCGCACCACCAGTGCCTTGTATTTGCGCGACGCGACGGCTTCGTCGATCGCAGTCGAGATCGTCTCGCCGCCTGCCCCGCCCGGCCCCGCCTGGCCGTCGCTGATCAGGCCGGCAACAGTGAGCACCCCGATCGCACCGTCACCGCCCTGAACGGGATTAGCCGCGATCCATGGCTTGAGTTCGATCGTCGCAAAAGGCGCGCCCTTTTTCCCCGGTCCCGCGATCGCGGCGACCATCATGTCGAAGTCGGCGCGGCTTCCCAGCTTGTCGACAATCCCTGCCGCGAGCGCCGCCTGCCCGGGATCGCGCGTCGCCGTCGCGCCGACCGGATCGGCGGCATAGGGGGCCAGCTTCGCCTGCGGCCGTGCCCCCGCAATGTCTGACAGCCACGCCGCGTACAAAGACCGCGCAAGCGCCTCTACATCTTCCTTTGCTTCGGGAGAGGCGTCGGCGCGGCTATAGGGTTCGACGGCTGCCTTGTACTTTCCGACGCGGTAGACGTGCGCGTTGACGCCAAGGCGATCGAACAGTCCCTTGTAGTAAAGCTGCGTACCGCCCGGCCCGGTGAACAGCGCAAATCCCATCGGATCGAGCCAGATCTGGCTGGCGTGCGCCGCAAGCTGGTAACTGTCATCGCTATAGCCAAGTGCCCAGGCATAGACGGGCTTTCTGGCCGCGCGAACCCGGTCGATCGCCCTTCCCACATCGGCAAGCGCGACCGCGCCACCGCCCCGGAACCCGTCAAGATCGAGCACCACTGCCTTGACGCGATCGTCGGACGCTGCCCGGTCGATCGCGCGCACCAGGTCATGCAACGCGAACTGGCGCACGGGCGTGCCGCCCGAAAGCGCGTCGAGCGGGCCGACGACATCGGGCTGTTCGACGATCGTCCCGTCAAGCCTGACGACGAGTGCCCCCGCGCCTATGCCACCGGCATTGGGGCGGGCAGACAGCGCCGCCCAGATACCGCCGAAAAACAGCAGCAGCAGCAAGAGCACGAGCGCGTCCTTGATCGCGACCAGCAGCTTCCAGACGCCACGGACAAAGCCGAACCGTCTGCGCGGTGCCAAGGGCTCACGCGCCCGGGGCTGGTTACCCATTGCCTGTTCGTTCACGCAGCACTCCCATTGTTTTTTCGCAACCAGTCGGCCCGCCCACCGTCCGCTAGCTGGCTCCGGCGTTGGTGTAAACGAAGCAGGGGCCGTCCTCGTGTGCCGATATTGATGGACAGCAACCGCCTTGACCCTGAGCCCATCAAGACCTAGATGCACGCTGCTGGCACTCGCTTTGATCGAGTGCCAATATCATTCGCGTTTTCATTGGAAAACCATGAAAGGGAACCATCTATGACATTCCGACCCCTTCACGACCGCGTGCTTGTGCGCCGGATCGAGGCGGACGAAAAGACGGCCGGCGGCATCATCATCCCCGATACCGCAAAGGAAAAGCCCCAAGAGGGCGAGATCGTCTCCGTCGGTTCCGGTGCACGCGGCGAGGATGGCAGCATCACGCCGCTCGATGTGAAAGCCGGTGACAAGATCCTGTTCGGCAAATGGTCTGGAACCGAGGTCAAGCTCAATGGCGAAGACCTGCTGATCATGAAGGAATCGGACATTCTGGGTATCGTCGGCTGACCTGACCGACCCGGATCGACGATCTTTAAAAACACGCAATTCTCAGATTTGAAAGGGTAAGCCATCATGGCAGCCAAAGACGTAAAGTTCAGCCGCGATGCGCGTGAGCGCATTCTGCGCGGCGTTGATATTCTCGCCGACGCAGTGAAAGTCACGCTGGGGCCAAAGGGCCGCAACGTCGTGATCGACAAGTCGTTCGGTGCGCCGCGCATCACCAAGGACGGTGTGACGGTGGCCAAGGAAATCGAACTGAAGGACAAGTTCGAAAACATGGGCGCCCAGATGGTGCGCGAAGTCGCGTCGAAGACCAACGATGTTGCGGGCGACGGCACCACGACGGCGACCGTCCTTGCCCAGGCGATCGTCCGCGAGGGCATGAAGTCGGTTGCGGCGGGCATGAACCCGATGGACCTGAAGCGGGGCATCGATCTTGCCGTGCTGAAAGTCGTCGAAGACCTGAAGGCGCGTTCCAAGCCCGTTTCGTGCACGGCGGAAATCGCGCAGGTCGGCATCATTTCGGCCAATGGCGATACCGTCGTCGGCGAAAAGATCGCCGAAGCGATGGAAAAGGTCGGCAAAGAGGGCGTGATCACCGTCGAGGAAGCCAAGGGCCTCGATGTCGAGCTCGATGTCGTGGACGGCATGCCGTTCGACCGTGGCTATCTCTCGCCCTATTTCATCACCAATCCGGAAAAGATGCTGGTCGAACTCAACGATCCGTTCATCCTCATCCACGAAAAGAAGCTCTCGAACCTGCAGGCGATGCTGCCGATCCTCGAATCGGTGGTGCAGACGGGTCGTCCGCTCCTGATCATCGCGGAAGACATCGAGTGCGAGGCGCTTGCCACCCTCGTCGTCAACAAGCTTCGTGGCGGCCTGAAGGTTGCTGCGGTCAAGGCTCCGGGCTTTGGCGACCGGCGCAAGGCGATGCTCGAGGACATTGCGATCCTGACCAAGGGCGAGATGATCTCCGAAGATCTCGGCATCAAGCTCGAAACGGTGACGACGGCGATGCTCGGCCAGGCCAAGCGCGTCACGATCGACAAGGATAATACGACGATCGTCGACGGTGCCGGAGACGAGGCCGCAATCAAGGGCCGTGTCGAGGCGATCCGCCAGCAGATCGAGAGCACGACCAGCGATTACGACCGTGAGAAGCTCCAGGAGCGTCTTGCCAAGCTTGCTGGCGGCGTGGCCGTCATCAAGGTCGGCGGCGCGTCCGAAGTCGAGGTCAAGGAACGCAAGGATCGTGTCGACGATGCCCTGCATGCCACGCGCGCGGCCGTTGAAGAAGGCATCGTGCCCGGCGGCGGTACGGCGCTCCTCTATGCGACGAAGGCGCTCGACGGTCTGTCAGGGATCAACGACGATCAGACGCGCGGTGTTGACATCGTCCGCAAGTCGCTCACGTCGCTCGTTCGCCAGATCGCGGCGAACGCCGGGCATGACGGTGCGGTCGTATCGGGCAAGCTGCTCGATCAGGGCGACACGTCGTTCGGCTTCAACGCTTCGACGGACGTCTATGAGAACCTCGTGACCGCCGGTGTCATCGATCCGACAAAGGTCGTCCGCACCGCGCTGCAGAACGCGGCATCGGTCGCCGGTCTTCTCATCACCACCGAAGCGGCGGTAAGCGAGATGCCCGATGACAAGCCCGCCATGCCCATGGGCGGCGGCGGCATGGGCGGCATGGACTTCTGACCTGACGCATCCGGGAATGGCGAAAGCTGTTCCCGGACGTGCGCCGGGCCGGACGCAGGCCTCGACCTGTTGCCGTCACCGGTTTACAAAAAAGCTGAGGGCCGGAGCAGATTGCTTCGGCCCTTTTGCTATTTTGCGACCGCGGCATTCCCCGGCTCGGGCACCGGGGCCACTGCATTATTGTCAAGCATCGTCGCCGCATCGTCGAGGGCTTCGGCCTCGCTGCGCGTCACGCCGCCAACGCCGGGATCGTTCGGCGAATTGCATGCTGCAAGCGCGATCAGGAAGGGCAGGATCGCGAACGGCTTCATCGTCCGCTCTTTAGCTTCGGTAGGACGGGATCGACAAGCCCCGGACGATCGCAAGCGCGCGCAGGCCGAAACCTGCGGCGGCACCAAGCGGTGCCGCAAGTTCATCGGGCAGACCGGCCTGCGCCAGCACCACATGGAGAGCAGCCGCCAGCGCCGCTGCCGTCACATAGATTTCGGGGCGCAACAGGATCGACGGGATACCGGCAAGCACATCGCGGATGATGCCGCCGACGCACGCGGTGATCACGCCCATCATGATCGCAGGCAGCGGCGGCACGCCGAGCGAGAGTGCCTTGGCGCTGCCGAACACGGCATAGACGGCAAGGCCCATGGCGTCGAACCAGTCGATCGCACGGATGTTCCAGAGCCGTGCCGGCGTCACCAGACCGCAAGCGCGACCGCCATGCAGACCGTCGGCACGCGCGAATCCTGAACCCAGAACACCGGCGCGCCGATCAGAACGTCGCGCACCGTGCCGCCGCCAACACCTGTAACGAGCGCGAAAAAAGCAAATGTCACGAGCGTTTGCCCTGCCCGCGCGGCGGCAAGTGCACCCGAGGCCGCAAAGACGGCGATGCCGAAAAGATCGAGCGCCTCAATCAGCAGCACGGCTGATCGTCGGCCCCGACCCCGATCGATACCGCCGCCGCATGGGAAGCAGGACGATGCCGACGAGAACGCCAAGCAGCGCGAGCGCCGCAAAACCGGTCAGCAACGGATGATTCATATTCTCGCGCGTCTGCAAGTCCACGATGTGGAGCCCCCACATGAAATCGAACCAGCGCCATTGAACAGTGCGGATCGCGAGCAGACTGCCGGTGTCGGCATCGACATAGACGTTCGTGCCATCGGCAAAGGCGATGCCCCAGGCGGGCCGTTCACGGCGCAGATCGAGCGGCGGCGCATCGGCAGCCGTGTGCCTGGCGGCGGCGACCGGCGAATCCGGCTTGTACCAGCGCCGTGCGATCGCCCGCGCCTCGGCCTCATCCACCTTGGGCAGCCACCGCCCATCAAATGCACTGGCGCGCATTTCATGGCCATGCGCAAAGGTCGCGATCCACACCGGACCGGCGCGTTGCTGTTCGAGCCGGACCGATACCGGCGGCCCGTGATCGGGCGGAAAAGCCGGGACGGTAATCGGGCCGTCGAGTGCCAGCGCCATCGGTTCGGCCTTCAGATGGACGCCGCGCACTTCTTCGATCGGACGCGAGACCATCCACAGGCCCGAAATCGTCCATATCAGCAGTGGCACACCAACGATCCAGCCCAGCCAGACATGCACACGTGCGAACACGAAGCGCGCCGCCATCAGATATGAATTGCCTTGCCGCGCACGCCCATTGCCGCTTCCTTCAGGGCTTCGGACTGGGTGGGGTGCGCATGGCATGTATAGGCGATGTCCTCGCTCGTCGCGCCGAACTCCATGGCCTGCGCCGCCTGCGCGATCATCGTGCCGGCCAGCGAACCGACGATCCACACGCCAAGCACACGATCGGTCCCGGCATCGGCAATGACCTTGACAAAACCGTCAGTGTCACGGTTGGTCTTGGCGCGGCTGTTGCCCGCAAAGGGAAATTTGCCGACCCTGATCTCGCCACGCTCTTTTGCAGCTTCCTCGGTCAGCCCCACGCCCGCGACCTCCGGGTGAGTATAGGCGACGCTCGGGATGACGGCGTGATTCACGATGCCCGTCTGGCCGACAATATTTTCGGCGACGGCAATGCCTTCGTCCTCGGCCTTGTGTGCGAGCATCGGGCCGGGAATAACGTCCCCGATGGCCCAGATACCGGGGACCGACGTGCGGAAACCGTCATCGGTTTCGATCTGGCCCTTGGCGTTGACAGCCAGTCCGGCCTTTTCGAGTGCGAGCCCGTCAGTATTGGCACGGCGCCCGATGCTGACGAGCACCGCATCGGCCTCGAGCGTTTCGCCCGCGCCACCGGCTGCAGGCTCGACCGTGACATGCGCCCTGCCATCGCTCACCGACACCCCCGTCACCTTCGTCGAAGTCCGGAAGTCGAAACCCTGTTTCCTGAAGATCTTGGCGGCTTCCCGGCGCACTTCGCCATCCATGCCGGGCATGATCTGATCGAGATATTCGACGACCGTGACCTTCGCGCCAAGCCGCAGCCAGACGCTGCCGAGTTCGAGCCCGATGATACCGCCGCCGATCACGATAAGATGGCCAGGCACTTTGGAAAGGGCGAGCGCGCCGGTCGAATCCACCACGATTTCGGGAACAAGCTCCACCCCCGGCAGCGGCGTGACGCTCGATCCCGTCGCGATGACGATGTTTTTCGCGCGAATGCTCCGGCCCGCGATCTCAACCACATCGGCACCGGCAAATGCGGCCCGGCCCTTCAGCCATTCGACCTTGTTCTTCTTGAACAGAAACGCGATCCCGCCAGTGAGCTCGCTTACCGCCTTCGCCTTTTCGGCGTGCATCTGACCCAGATTGAGCGTGGCTCCTGCAATGTCGATCCCGAATTTGGCAAGTGCGCCTGACTTTGCTTCCACGTAAAGTTCGGACGCATGAAGCAGCGCCTTGGATGGTATGCACCCCACGTTCAGGCAGGTACCGCCCAGCGTTTCGCGGCTTTCGACACAGGCCGTCTTCAGCCCGAGCTGCGCCGCACGGATCGCCGCGACATAGCCGCCGGGCCCGGATCCGATGACGAGGACGTCATAATCATAGTCTGCCACGGGCGGCTCCTTAAAGGTCGATCAGCAAACGCATGGGATCCTCGATCGCCTCTTTGACGGTCTTGAGGAAGGTGACCGCCTCACGGCCATCGACAAGGCGGTGATCATAGCTGAGCGCAAGATACATCATCGGACGGATCACGATTTGCCCGTCCCGCACCACCGGACGATCCTCGATCCGGTGAAGCCCGAGAACGGCCGACTGCGGCGGATTGATGATCGGGGTCGACATCAGCCCGCCGAATACGCCGCCGTTGCTGATCGTGAACGTGCCGCCCTGCATGTCAGCCACCGTCAGCGTGCCCGCCCTGGCCTTTGCACCCAGCGCGGCGATCGCCTTTTCGATCTCGGCGAATGACATCGTATCGGCACCGCGCACCACGGGGACGACGAGCCCGTTGGGCGCGCTGACCGCGACCGAGACGTCGAGATAGTGGAAATAGACGATCTCCTCGCCATCGATCTGCGCGTTTACCGCGGGAATATCCTTCGCCGCGAGCACCACCGCTCTGGTAAAAAAGCTCATCAGCCCGAGCCGGACGCCATGCTTCTTCTCGAAGCCATCCCTGTATCGCGCGCGAGCCGCGATGACATTGCCCATGTCGACGTCATTGAATGTCGTCAGCATGGCGGCGGTATTCTGCGCCTCCTTCAGCCGCCTGGCGACCGTCTGGCGCAGCCTGGTCATGCGGACGCGCTCCTCGCGGCGCCCTTCGGCTGCCGACGGTGCCGGTGCGATCGGGGGTGCGGGGGGCTGAGGAGCAGGCGCAGCTTTCGGCGCGCCGAGCACATCGTCCCTCGTCAGCCGCCCGTCCTTGCCCGTCCCCCTGATCGACGACGGATCGATACCCCGTTCGAGAACCGCCCGGCGAACCGAGGGCGAGAGCGTGGGCGAAACCCCGGGTTCGGCCACCGGCGTAGCGGGCATCGACGGCGTAGCGGGCGGCGGCGTAGCAGGGGGCAGCGTAGCAGGGGGCGGCGTGGCGGCTCCCTCCCCCGCCTCGATCGATGCGATCACCGCGCCGACAGCCACCGTATCGCCGACCTTGGCAAGCTGCGCCCCCATGGTTCCCGCGGCAGGTGCCGGCACCTCGACCGAAACCTTGTCGGTTTCGAGGCTGGCGATCGGCTCATCGGCCTTCACCGCTTCCCCCGGCTTTTTGAGCCATTCACCCAGCGTTGCTTCGGTTATCGATTCGCCGAGCACGGGAACCTTGATTTCAGTGGACATCGGTATCTCCAGCAGAACGGATCACCGTCATTCCTGAGCAAGGGCCAGGCGACGGGCGTTGAAATCGGGGTGCATCATCCGGGATTGCCGGCGATGGGCCGGGCCGTGGTCCTCGCGCCGCGCTGACGGCGGATTTCCTCGCGGACGCTCTGGCCGAGAGCGTCCGCGATCAAGGCTGCCTGTTCGGCCTGGTGGCGCTTCATCAGCCCCGTTGCGGGCGATGCGCTTGCCTTGCGGCCCGCAAAGCGCGCCCGTGCCGGCCCGGCACCGGCATCATGAAGGCATTCTTCGATCAACGGCTCGACGAAGAACCAGCTGCCGTTGTTTTTCGGTTCTTCCTGCGCCCAGACGACGTCTTCAAGTCCGGTCATCCGCTTGAGACGGGCGATCAGCGCCTCCGACGGGAACGGATAGATCTGCTCAAGGCGCACGATCGCCGTTTCCCTGTCCCCCGCCGCGTCGCGCGCGTCGAAAAGATCATAAGCGAGCTTGCCGCTGACCAGCACAAGCCGCTTCACATCGGCATCGTCGGGTGCTGCGGGATCGGAAAGAATGCGCTGGAAATGGCTTTCCCCGATGAAATCCGCCGCGCTCGACACGGCCCGCTTATGCCGCAGCAGCGATTTGGGCGTCATGATGATCAGCGGCTTGCGAAAACTCCGGTGCATCTGCCGCCTCAGCGCGTGGAAATAATTGGCGGGCGTCGTGATGTTCGCCACCTGCATGTTATCCTCGGCGCAGAGCTGGAGATAGCGTTCGAGGCGCGCCGACGAATGTTCGGGGCCCTGTCCCTCATAGCCATGCGGCAGAAGCAGCACGAGTCCGTTGGCGCGCAGCCACTTCGATTCGCCCGACGCGATGAACTGATCGATGATCACCTGCGCGCCATTGGCGAAATCACCGAACTGCGCTTCCCACATGACGAGCGCTTTCGGATCGGCACCGGCATAGCCATATTCGAAACCGAGCACGCCGAACTCGCTGAGCACCGAATCGAGCACTTCGAAACTGCCGTGGGGAAGAGTGGACAAGGGACTGTATTTCCGCTCGGTCACCTGATCGACCCATACGGCATGGCGCTGCGAAAACGTGCCGCGGCCCGAATCCTGGCCCGACAGGCGCACGCCATATCCCTCGGACAGGAGCGCGCCGAACGCGAGCGCCTCGCCCGTCGCCCAGTCAAAGCCCTCGCCCGACGAAAACATGGCGCGCTTTGCATCAAGCACCCGGTTCAGCGTCGGGTGGATCGCAAGATCTTCGGGCACCGTCGTCAGCGTACGGCCAAGACCGTCGAACAGCTTTTTCGCTATCCCCGTTGCCACGTTGCGCCGCGCGCCTTCGCCATCGGTCGGCTTGTGCAGGCCGGCCCAGCGCCCGCCGAACCAGTCGGCGGCATTGGCCTTATACCCGGGCGCCGCCGCAAACTCCCCTTCGAGCATCGCGGTAAAGCCCGTCACATGCTCCGCCGCCCAATCGCTGCCGATCGTGCCTTCATTCACAAGGCGCGACGCATAGACTTCGCTGACGGGCGGATGCGTCCTGATCGTCTTGTACATCAGCGGCTGGGTGAAACTGGGCTCGTCACCTTCATTATGGCCGAAACGGCGATAGCACCACATGTCGACGACGACGTCGCGTCGGAAGCGCTGGCGAAACTCGATCGCCATCTTGCAGGCAAAGGTCACCGCTTCGGGATCGTCGCCGTTGACATGGAAGATCGGTGCCTGAACGCCCTTGGCCACATCCGACGGATAGGGGGACGAGCGGGCGAACTGCGGGCTTGTCGTAAAGCCGATCTGATTGTTGATGATGAAGTGGATGCAGCCGCCCGTATTATAGCCGCGCACGCCCGAAAAGCCGAGGCATTCCCATACGATCCCCTGGCCCGCGAATGCCGCGTCGCCATGGATCAGCACAGGCAGAACCGCGACATGCTCGGCGAGATCGCCCCTGATCGTCTGATAGGCGCGCGCTTTTCCGAGCACGACCGGGTTTACCGCTTCGAGATGCGACGGGTTTGGCGCGAGGCTCATGTGCACCTTCACGCCATCAAACTCGCGATCGGTGCTGGTGCCGAGATGATATTTCACGTCGCCCGATCCGCCGACATCGTCGGGATTGGCCGATCCACCCGAAAATTCGTGAAAGATCACGCAATATGGCTTGGCCATCACGTTCGCGAGCATGTTGAGCCGCCCGCGATGCGCCATGCCGTAGACGATCTCGCGCACGCCGAACTGGCCGCCATATTTGATAACGGCCTCCATCGCCGGGATCATCGCCTCACCCCCATCGAGCCCGAAACGCTTGGTCCCGACATATTTTCGGCCGAGAAACTTTTCCCACTGCTCGGCTTCGATCACCTTGGCGAGAATGGCCTTCTTGCCCTCGGGCGAGAACTGGATCGCCTTGTCCTTGCCCTCCATCCGCTCCTGGAGGAAGCGACGCTCCTCGACATCGGCGATGTGCATATATTCGAGGCCGACGTTGCCGCAGTAATTGGCGCGCAGGATTGCAACGAGCTCATTTGCGGTCGTCCATTCGAGGCCAAGCGCGCCGCCGACATAGATCGGCCGCGTCCTCGCCGCGTCATCCTCGAAACCGTGGAACTCGCGGTGGAGATCTTCGGGAATGTCCTGTTTCGAAAGGCCCAGCGGATCGAGGTTCGCCACGAGATGCCCCCGCACGCGATAGGTGCGGATCAGCATCAGCGCCTGGATCGAATCATGACAGGCGGCGACGATCTCTGCCTCGCCCATCGGCTTGACTGCCTTTGCCGCCGCCGCCTTGATCGCGACGCTCAGCTGCGTCGGATCGAGCGCCGCCGTCAGACCGTCGGTTTCGAACAACGGCCAGTTCGGGCGCTGCCACGATGGCCCGGCTTCATGCTCGGCGCTGAACGTCTCATTCCCGAGTCCCATATCGGTCCTCACTTTCCATCAATCCGGTCAACGCGCCAATGCGGCCTTCAGGGTCACACCCAGTTCGGACGGGCTGGCCGAAACCCGGATGCCCGCTGCTTCCATCGCCGCGATCTTCGATTCGGCATCCCCCTTGCCGCCTGAGACGATCGCACCAGCATGGCCCATGCGGCGGCCGGGCGGCGCGGTGCGCCCCGCGATGAACCCCGCCATCGGTTTCTTGCGGCCTCGCTTCGCCTCGTCGATCAGGAACTGTGCCGCCTGTTCCTCGGCATCGCCGCCGATCTCGCCGATCATGATGATCGCCTGCGTTTCGGGGTCGGCCAGGAACAGCTCCAGAATGTCGATGAAGTTCGTTCCGTTGACGGGATCGCCGCCGATGCCCACCGCGGTCGTCTGGCCCAGCCCCTCGTTGGTCGTCTGGAACACCGCCTCATAGGTCAGCGTGCCCGATCGCGAGACCACGCCGACCGTGCCTTTCGAAAAAATGCTGCCCGGCATGATGCCGATCTTGCATTCGCCGGGCGTCAGCACGCCGGGGCAGTTGGGGCCGATCAGCCGCGACCTGCTGCCTGACAGCGCACGCTTGACCTTGACCATGTCGAGCACCGGAATCCCTTCGGTAATGCACACGATCAGCGGCACTTCGGCGTCGATCGCCTCGAGGATCGAATCGGCGGCAAAGGGCGGCGGGACGTAGATGACGCTCGCACTCGCCGCCGTCTTCGCCACAGCCTCATGCACGGTGTCGAACATGGGCAGGCCGATATGCGTCGTCCCGCCTTTGCCGGGCGTCACCCCGCCGACCATCTGCGAACTATAGGCCAGTGCCTGCTCGGTATGAAAGGTGCCAGTCGCGCCAGTCATCCCCTGCGTGATCACGCGAGTGTTCTTGTCGACGAGGATGCTCATTCGCTATTTGCTTTCATATTAATCGAATATCCAACTAATAACGAGCGTCCCGATGGCGCCTATCGCAACAAACATGAACCACGTCGGAAGAAACTGGCTACCGATATACTGATACCTAAGCTCGCTTGAGCGCTCGAAAGTCAGAAGAATCAATATACTTACAATCGGCCATGCGAGATGAACGATCCTACGTCCTTTCGAAGTCGACACATAAGATAGCCGATTATGCACAAGCTCAGCTTGATCTTTTGCCACAAAGCCAAACCCGGCCATCAAATACGCAACAGCCCAGACCAGCCACATCTATTGAAGGCTCCCGTCGATACCGCGACACGCCACCAGCAATTCCTGCACCGCGTCGACGCTCACCTGAAGATTGCCTTTCGCCTCGTCGTCGAGCGCAATCTCGACGATCTCCTCGACGCCGCCTGCGCCGATGATGCAGGGGACGCCAACATAAAGCCCGTCGAGGCCGTATTTTCCTTCCACGAACGCCGCGCAGGGCAGCAGGCGCTTCTGATCGTAAAGATAGGCCTCGGCCATTGCGATGCCGCTGGTTGCAGGTGCGTAAAATGCCGATCCGGTCCCGAGCAGCGCGACAATCTCCCCGCCGCCGCTGCGTGTGCGCCTCACGATCGCGTCGATGCGCTCCTGCGTCGATTTGCCCATCCTGATCAGGTCAGGAACGGGAATGCCCGCCACCGTGGAATATTGGACCACGGGGACCATTGTATCGCCATGCCCGCCAAGCACGAACGTCGTCACGTCGCGCGCCGAAACCTTGAACTCGTCCGCGACGAAATGGCTGAACCGCGCCGAATCGAGCACGCCCGCCATGCCGACGACCATGTGGTGCGGAAGGCCCGAAAATTCGCGCAGCGCCCACACCATCGCGTCGAGCGGATTGGTGATGCAGATCACGAAAGCATCGGGCGCATTGTCCCTGATGCCCTCGCCGACCGCCTTCATCACCTTCAGGTTGATGCCGAGCAGATCGTCGCGGCTCATGCCGGGTTTGCGTGCGACGCCCGCAGTCACGATGATGACATCGGCCCCGGCAATGTCGGCATAATCGTTCGAGCCCGTGATCCGCGCGTCAAAGCCCTCAATCGGGCCGCACTGGCTGAGATCGAGCGCCTTTCCCTGCGGCACACCCTCCACCACGTCGAAGAGGACGATATCGCCCAGTTCCTTCTGCGCGGCGAGGTGGGCGAGCGTGCCACCGATATTGCCTGCGCCGATCAGCGCGATTTTTCTGCGTGCCATGGGAAAAGTCCTGACCCCGATCGAAACGATGTGAACTGGTCGCCCGTCTAGGCGTATGATCGCGCCACTACAACGCGCAACTTTTACTATTTTTGCTATTGGTTCGCAGTATCACCAGCAGGCGCAACTGCAGGTTCGCCAACTGGGCGCTGAGGCAGAAGCAGCACGAGCATCAAAATGACCGCCGCCAGCACCGCCGACGCAAGCGGCCTGCTGAGATCAAGCCCGCCATGCGCAACCGGCTTGTCGAGAAAGTCGCCAATCGTCGCGCCGAGCGGACGAGTAAGAATGAACGCCAGCCAGAAGAGTATGACCCGGTTGGCCCTGGTCAGGACGTAAAGCAGCGCGACAACCGCAAGCAGGCCGCCGAAGATGACCGCACCGCCGCCATAACCGAGCCCGCCATCATCAGCGGCCCAATCCCCCAGCGCCGTACCGAGCGTTTGCGAAACCGTGATCGTAGCCCAGTAGAAGGCCTCGGCAGCAGGGGTCTTTACTGACTCGACCGACACGGTGCCGAGCGTCAGTCGCCACGCAGCGAGGACCGCGATCAAACCGGTAAGAAGCATGATCGCGCCGCCGGCATAGCCGATGCCGAGGGAGCGATCGGCAAAATCTGCCAATGTCGTTCCGGCGGTGGTCGAGGCGATGATCGTTGCCCAGTAGAGAAACGGTCGATATTTCGCGGCCGCGATCTGTGCCGTGACCAGCACGAGAAGTGCCGATGCAAAGATCAAAGTTCCCGCCAGATAACCCAGATCCCACGTCATCGAGACGGTGTCGCCCGCCGTCTCACCAAGTGTCGTGGCAAAGATTTTGATGATCCAGAACCCTGACGTTATCGCAGGTATCTTGACGCCATGCGCGCGCACCGGAGACATCCGTCAGGCCGGAACGGGATCGAGGATCGCGGAACCACAGGTTGCGACCGTGGTCGTCGATTGCGCGATCCCGCTTGAATAAAAGCGCATCATACTGACCATATTCGCGCGCATAGCCGTTGCGTTCGCGACCATGCGAGATATCCGGCCGGCACCCGGACGATGCTTGGCCCAGATATGGTCTTTGTCGCCATAACGATCATCAGCCGTCCCTATCGTCCCGCCAGTTCGCGCAGCATGATCTGCCAGTGCAGCACGTTGTCATCGAGCGACTTGATTGGCAAGCGCTCGTCTTTCCCGTGCGCCCGCAGATCGTCGGGCACACGCACCCACTCACCCGCTACGCCATAGACGGGGATGCCGGCGACGCGGAATGGTCGCGCGTCGCTTGCGCCGGTCGACATTTCGGGCGCGACCGGCATACCGGGATGAAGCGCCCGAACCGCTTTTGTGTAAGCGCTGGTCACATCGGCACGCAGCGGTGAAACGAGCGAGGCAACGTAGCTGTCGTTGCGCGTCACGCTCACGCCGGGCCCTGCAATCGTCTGAAGTTCTGCGAGGTTGGCGTTGGGATCGACGCCCGGAAAAATCCGGCAGTTGACCATCGCTGTCGCCAGTTGCGGGAGCGCATTATCGGCATGGCCACCGAACAGCCGCGTCGGCACGCAGCGCGTCCGTGTCAGTCCCACATAGGTTTCGTCAGCCTCGATTGCGTCGGCAGCGGTGCCGTCATCCGGATTGGCAAGCCAGGCAGCGATCGCCGCCTTGACTGCCGGGCGCGGATCGACCTTTGCCGCAGCGGCGAAATAGGCGCGCGATGTTTCGTTGAGCATCGGTTTGAACCGATAGGCTTCGAGCCGATCAAGCGCGTGCGAAAGCTCGTAGATTGCATTGTCCTTGCGCGGCTTCGACGAATGGCCGCCACGGTTGCGCACGGTGAACGTATAGCCGGCAAAGGTTTTTTCGGCGGTCTGAAGGCTTGCGCCCAGCGGCTTGTCATCCATGGTAAACGTGATGCCACCGCCATCGGCATTCAGCCCGAACTCAGGGTTGCCGAGCATCGCACGCCATTCGGCTGCCCCCTGGTCGCCCCGATGCCGTTGGTTTCCTCATCGCCGGTAAAGAAGACGACGAGATCGCGCTTTGGCTTGAACCCGCTGGCGCGCAGCTGGATCAGCGCGCGAGCGATGCCGGTCAGCCCCGCCTTCATGTCGATCGTCCCGCGACCGTAATAATAGCCGTCACGCTCGGTAAGGGTGAACGGATCGGTCGTCGAATCCTCGCGCTTCGCCTCGACGACGTCCATATGCCCCATCAGCATGATCGGACGTGCGGCAGCGCCGGTGCGCCAGCGCACGATCAGCGCCGCTGTTTTGTCCGCCTGGTCGCCGGCATCGTTGGTGGTATCATAGGGCATCACCGTCACATCGGATGCCGGAAAGCCTGCGCGCCTGAATTCATCAGCCAGATAGGCCGCCATTTCGGGAACCTTCCCGCGCCCGAGCACGGTCGGCGTGTTGACGATGTGTTCGAACATCGCGCGCGTTGCCGCGCTGTCGGCGGGCGAATTCGCGGGTGGCGCGGCGAGCGCAACGCCCGTCGCCATTGCGGTGCCTGCCAGTATCAGAAATTTCGTCATCGATGATCCCCTTGCTTTCATCAAAGGCTAGCGATCCCATGACCGCGCGCAAGATAATCCGCCGACTGCATCTCGATCAGTCGGCTCACCGTCCGTTCGAACTCGAAACGGCCATCGTCCTCTGCATAGAGCTGATGCGGCTCTGCATCGGCGGTCGCGATGAGCTTGACGCTGTTTTCGTACAGTCCGTCGATCAGGATCGCAAAGCGGGCGGCGTCGTCACGCCTGTCCGGATCAAGCCGTGGTATGCCAACGAGGAAAACCGTGTGGTAGCGGCGCGCGACGGCGAGATAGTCGCTCACGCCGCGCGCCTCGCCGCACAGCCGCCTGAATGAAAACACGGCAACGCCCTTCAGGCTTTTGGGAACATGCAGCCGCCGCCCGCCGCCCAGATCGATGTCGGCGCTGGGCACATGGTCGGCATCGTCGGGGGGATAGTCAGTCAGCCTGAAAAACGCCTCACGCATAGCGGCGGTCGCCTCCGGGCCATTGGGCACATGCCATGTCTTCACCCCGGCGAGCCGCGCCAGACGATAATCGGTCGCGCCGTTCAGCGCGATCACTTCGAGCCGACTTTCGATCAGCGCGATGAAGGGCAGGAAATGCTCGCGGTTAAGCCCGTCCCTGTAAAGTTGCGATGGCGCGCGGTTCGATGTCATCACCAGCGCAACGCCGCGCTCGATCAGGCCGGTAAACAGCCGTGACATGATCATCGCGTCTGCCGAATTGTTGACGATCATCTCATCGAAAGCGAGGCAGCGCGCGGCGTCGGCGACATCGGCGGCGACGTGGGGGATCGGATCACCCGCCTCTTTCGCACGTTCCACGCGCAGCCGGGCATGGATCTCGGACATGAATTCGTGGAAATGAACGCGCCGCTTGCGCTCGATCGCAAGGCAATCGCAGAACAGGTCCATCAGCATCGATTTGCCGCGCCCGACCCCGCCCCACATATAGAGTCCCCGCGGCGAAGGTGGCCTGGCCTTGGCGAGGCCCCAGAGGATCGAACCGCGTGGGGGAACCGCTTCAAGCGCGTCCTGAAGATGGCCCAGCCGATCGGCGGTCGCAGCCTGAACGGGATCGGGCCTCAGCTCTCCCGCCGAAACCAGTTGCGCATAACGATCGCGGACGTTCACGCCGCACCAGCTCCCCCGGAACTGGCTTTGCGGATCGTGCCCGCAAAGGCCGCGACCTTGACCTCGCCCTGGACGACCAGCCCGCGCATGAAGATCAGCCGCCGTGTTTCACGAAGCAGCTCGACTTCGGCATCGAGCGGCTGGCTCGCGCACCCGATGCCGATGAACTGCGTCGACAGATCGAGCGTGACCGCCGCATCTGCCGCAATCAGCCCGAACATGCGGCTTGCGGCAAACAGCGACACATCGATGAAGCCCAGCGTGGTGCCGCCATGGATCGCATCCTGCAGATTGGTATGGACGCGCTCCGGAAACATCCGGACCCGCGCCTTCTCCCCTTCGAGGCGCACGATGAGCCTGCCGAGAAATGCGTTATAGCGGGTTTCGTCTTTCAGGCGCCATCTGTGCCAGCCCGGATGATCACCGTCCGGCCCGAATGCAAATGCAGCCTCGTCCGACACGCGGTCAGACAGCCCGCTCGACCACCATTTTCTTCACTTCGGCAATCGCCTTTGCCGGATTGAGCCCCTTGGGGCAGACGTTGGCGCAATTCATGATCGTGTGGCAGCGATAAAGGCGGAACGGATCCTCGAGCTCGTCGAGCCGCTCACCGGTCATCTCGTCGCGGCTGTCGGCGAGCCAGCGATAGGCCTGGAGAAGAATCGCGGGTCCCAGAAACCTGTCAGAGTTCCACCAATAGCTGGGGCACGCCGTCGAGCAGCAGGCGCACAGGATGCATTCGTAAAGCCCGTCGAGCTTGGCGCGATCTTCCGGACTTTGCAGCCGTTCCCTGCCGCTCGGCGTCGGCGTCTTCGTTTTCAGCCATGGCTCGATCGAGGCATATTGCGCGTAGAAATGCGTGAAATCGGGAACGAGATCCTTGATCACGTCCATGTGCGGCAGCGGCGTGATGCGCACCTCGCCCTTGATGTCCTCGATCGCGGTGGTGCAGGCTAGGCCATTGCGCCCGTCGATATTCATCGAACACGAGCCGCAGATCCCCTCGCGACACGAGCGGCGAAACGTGAGCGTCGAATCCTGCTCGCCTTTCATCTTGATCAGCGCATCGAGGACCATCGGCCCGCACGCGTCGAGATCGACCTCGAAATGATCGTAACGCGGGTTCTCCCCACTGTCGGGATCATAGCGATAGATTTTGAATGCCTTGGTGCGTTTTGCACCGGCGGGAGCGGGATGCGATTTTCCCTTGCCCTTGATCTTGCTGTTTGCGGGAAGTGCCAATTCGACCATTGTTCTGCCTCTGCTCTTAGGGCTTCGATAGCGGCGGAGCGTGCCATGGCGCAACCGCAAAGCGAACAACAAGGCCGCCGTATTTTGCATCCATATTTTACATAATCAGGCTTGAAACAGCAGTAGCCGATCCCATTTCAGTTTTGCCGGTTGCCGCATCAGGGTCTGGCAGACGATGTTGCTTCAAGGAGAACAGATCATGCGTACCAATTTCGATTTCACCCCCTATCGTCGCTCGACCGTCGGTTTCGACCGGCTGTTCGACCTGCTCGAGGCGAGTGCCCGCACCGGCGTTGCGGATAACTACCCGCCGTTTGATATCGAGCGGACCTCCGAAGACGCCTATCGCATAACCCTCGCGGTGGCCGGTTTCCGCGCGGAGGAGATCGATCTGACTGCCCAGCCGAACCTGCTCATTGTGACGGGTAAAAAGGCCGAGACCGACGGCGAGGCGGGAGAGCGGCAGTTCGTCCATCGTGGCATAGCGACGCGGGCGTTCGAACGCCGCTTCGAACTTGCCGATTATGTCGTCGTTACCGGCGCGGACCTCGATGCGGGCCTGCTGACCATCGAGCTGAAGCGCGAAGTGCCGGATGCCGTCAAGCCTCGCAAGATCGCGATCGGCGGTCAGACGCCGGCAATCGAATTGAAGAAAGCGGCTTAATTTCCAGTGTCGACGGGGATGCCTTGCCGGGTATCCCCGTATTTTCCATGATACGTCACCGGAAACGGTCTGCTTCGGCGTTACCGGCCGGTGTAGGGCCTCGCTGGTGACCGTTCGTGCGGGGGAAAACGAATCGGTCCGCTTTCCATCGGCGGCGCACCTTTCGGCCCGATCAGCGGATCGAACCATCCGACTGTCCAGAGCTTCACGCCTGCAACTGCTAGCAGCGCGATAAGCGCCAGGACGAACAATGTCGCTGGCTGGATCATCAGGCGCAAAAGTCCCGAAAGCGGCCAAGCTTTCCGGGCCGGGGCACGATGGCGCGTCGTTCGTGACGCCCGGGCGCGCATCGCAGTCGACATATCCTTGTCTGTACGCAACTGACCTGCCTTGCTCTTGATACGTTATCGTCTTCCCATACCCACGCAACCATAGTCGGAAAGAAGTTGTCCAAGCGTTAACAGGGCTTTCCCGAAGCGGTAAATGTGCCGCTATGGAACAGCGCGATTTCGGGACGCGCGCGGACGATGCGTTCCCGCTATAGCCGGGCCATGCTGGCGGCAAATCGGAAATCGGCGCATCGGCGTTTCGCCATGCGGAAGCGCTGGCGACAGGCACGCCACGGGCGCTGGCGCGGGGCAATGCTGCTGGCCGCAGCTCTGCCGTTCATGCTGACGTCGTGCGTCACCGCTGATCGTTCGGCGCCACCTGCGTCGGCACGGTCGAACGGCATCGTTCTCGACGACGCCGTTCAAGTGATCGCTGCCGATTTCGCAGCACCGGCCCGGCCCGATGGTCCATCCTTCCTCGTGGGCAGGTCAGGCAGCGATCAGGTGCGCGCAACGCTCTGCCTAGCAAGCGCAGTTTATTATGAGGCCGCGACCGAGCCTGACGAGGGGCAACGCGCTGTCGCCCAAGTCGTGCTCAACCGCGTCCGCCACCCTGCCTGGCCGAACACCGTTTGCGGCGTGGTCTATCAGGGTTCGGATCAGTCAGGCTGCCAGTTCAGCTTTGCCTGCGACGGTGCAATGGGTCGCCAGCCGTCGCTGCCCATGTGGACGCGCGCCCGACGCGTGGCCGAAGCGGCGCTGGCCGGCATGACCTATGAACCTGTCGGCAGCGCGACATTCTATCACACCAAGAGCGTCGCACCGGCCTGGCGACTGCGGCTGATGCCCGTCGCAGTCGTCGGCGCGCATATCTTCTACCGCCAGCCACAGGATGCCGCCAGCGCGGCAACCCTGCCGATGCATTATGCCGGGCATGAGCCGAACCCCGGCCCGCTGCCCCGCGTCGTTCCGCCCGCGCAGCTGGCAGCGCTTGCGCGCTCGGCTGTTTCTATCGCCCTCGATACCGCGCAGGCCGCGCCTGCCGTCATCGTTTCCGGCGACGTCCCAAGGTCACCCACCCCGGCGAAAAAATCGGTTTCACAGGATGATCGGTATCTGCCCGGCGCGCTTTCGGACAGCAATATCCTTCCGCAATATCGCCAATCCGGCCAGTGGATCGACGGCACGCCGATCCGGTAGCCGCCGATCCGGTAGCCGACGTCAACCGTCTCCGGCTGCTCAGTAAACCCGCGCTTTCGGCTGGATATAGGTCGCCTCGTCAGTGAGCGTATAATCATGCACCGCGCGGTAATCGATCCTGACCGTTCCGCCCGATCCGCCCCAGCCGTCGAACCAGCTGACGGTATGCTTCATCCAGTTCGCATCGTCGCGCGCAGGGAAATCCTCATGCGCATGGGCGCCGCGCGATTCATGACGGTTGGCCGCGCTTTCCATCGTACAGACCGCCTGCGCCATCAGATTGTCCAGCTCGAGCGTTTCGATCAGATCGGTATTCCAGATCAGGCTCCAGTCAGTCACGCGAACATCGGCCATGCGCGCGTTGACCTTTGCGATCAGCGCCCTGCCTTCGTCGAGCAGCGCGCTGTCCCTGAAAACGGCGCAGTGTCTCTGCATCGTGCGCTGCATCTCGAGGCGGATCGCCGCCGTTGGGGAGCCGCCGCTCGCGCTCCGGAACCTGTCGACGCGCGCCAGCGGCAGATCGGCCGAGTTTTTGGGCAAGGGCCGATGCGGCGCGCCGGGCTTCAGCGTATCCTTGAGGTGAAGGCCCGTCGCACGACCGAAAACCACGAGATCGATCAGCGAGTTCGAGCCGAGCCGGTTCGCGCCGTGCACCGAAACACAGGCCGCCTCTCCCACCGCGTAAAGCCCGGGGACGATGCTGTCGTCATCGCCGTTGCGCTTGGTCACCACCTGCCCGTGATAATTGCAGGGGATGCCGCCCATATTATAGTGCACCGTGGGGGCAACGGGCAGCGGCTGGCGCGTCAGATCGACGCCTGCGAAAATCTTGCCGCTTTCGGTGATGCCGGGCAGCCGCTCGGCGAGAACCTTCGGATCGATATGATCGAGGTGAAGATAGATATGATCTTTCTCCGGCCCGACGCCGCGCCCCTCGCGGATTTCGAGCGCCATCGACCGTGAGACGACATCGCGGCTCGCCAGGTCTTTCGCCGAAGGTGCGTAACGCTCCATGAAACGCTCGCCTTCCGAATTCGTCAGATAGCCGCCCTCTCCCCGCGCGCCTTCGGTGATGAGAACGCCTGCGCCGTAAATGCCCGTCGGATGAAACTGGACGAATTCCATATCCTGCAGCGGCAGCCCGGCGCGGAGCGCCATCGCCCCGCCGTCGCCGGTGCAGGTATGCGCCGAGGTCGCCGAAAAATAGACACGGCCATAGCCCCCCGTCGCCAGGACGACGCTATGCGCGCGGAACCGGTGGATGCTGCCGTTTTCCATGCACATCGCGACGACGCCGCGACATTGCGGACCGTCGGCCCCGTCCTCCATGATCAGATCGAGCGCGAAATATTCGATGTAGAAATCAGCGTCATATTTCAGGCTCTGCTGATAGAGCGCGTGAAGCATCGCATGCCCGGTCCGGTCCGCCGCCGCACAGGTCCGCTGGACCGGCGGCCCCGCCCCCATGTTCTGCATATGCCCGCCGAACGGGCGCTGATAGATCGTGCCGTCATCGTTGCGGCTGAACGGAACGCCGGCATGTTCGAGTTCATAGACCGCGGCCGGCGCTTCGCGGACGAGATATTCGATCGCATCCTGATCGCCCAGCCAGTCCGATCCCTTTACAGTATCGTACATATGCCACGTCCAGTGGTCGGGCGAATTATTGCCGAGGCTGGCGGCAATCCCGCCCTGCGCCGCGACGGTGTGTGAGCGCGTCGGGAAAACCTTGGTGATGCAGGCGGTGCGCAGCCCCGCCTCGGCTGCGCCCATCGTCGCGCGAAGGCCTGATCCACCCGCACCCACCACGACGACGTCATAATCATGGTCGATGATCTTATAGGCCGGCGTTACGGCATCGGGCATCAGCTGGGCGTCCCTGTGAGTGTGATCCTGAGGATTGAAAATACGGCGAGCCCGCCTGCACCGAACGTCCAGACGTGGAGCAGCGCGAGGGCGACGATCCGGCTCCAGTCGTGCTGATAATCTTCGATCACGACTTGGAGGCCCATTTTCATGTGCCAGAAGCTGTTGGCGACGATCAGGAGCATCGGCACCGCGACAAGCGGCGATCGGAGCCAGCCGCGCGCCACCTCGTAGCTATAGTCGGGAAGCATGGCCAGCGAGAGGACAAGCCACAGCACCAACACCAGATTGCCCATCGCCGTCACGCGCTGCAGCCACCAGTGGCCGGCACCCTGCTTGGCCGATCCGAGGCCGCGGACGCGGCCGAGTTGCGTTCCGCTGCCCATCAGGCTTTCCCGAAAAAAATGAAGGTCCACAGGGCTGTGGTGAAGACTATGGCCGAGGCGAAAACCATGAGCGCGCTCTGCTTGTTGCCGCGCAGTTCGAAATTCGCGCCCATATCCATGAAAAAATGGCGCACACCGTTCGACATGTGGAGGAAGAAGGCGAAACTCAGGCCGATGGGGACGATCCATGCCGGCGGCCAGCCTGCCCAGCGCAGGAACACGCCATAGGCTTCGGGCCCGCTCGCAAGCGCCGTCAGCCACCAGACAAACCCCGCGACGCCCACTGTCGCCATTGCAACGCCCATCACGCGGTGCGCGATCGAGACCGCCATATGCGGACCCCATTTCCAGATACTCAGATGCGGCGACAAGGGCCGCGTGCGCGCGATGGCCATTTTCGGTTCCTGTAAGACGCCCGGGCAGAGCGGTGCCACCGTTCATAATGGCGTTGTGCTGCGATGCAACGGCCGTGCGCATCCGGTCATGATAACCTTTCGTTTACCACGGCGACACTATGACCTGTGCGACATCGATTCCGGGGCAAATGCATATGGCGGTCATCATCAGCGAGCAGGCCAGAGCGCTGGAAAGCACGGCTCACAAGGTCTGCATTGCCGTGGCACCGCGGCTTGCCGAATTCAACCGGGACGGGTCGCTCGTTTCGGACTGCCGCCTCGTTGCCGACGCGATCGACGGGCACGAACGCGCCATGGGCGAGGCGTTCTGGTCTCATTATAACTCGTCGCCGAATGTCACGATGAAATCGAATGGCCCCGAACTCGAACGTGCGATCGCCATCGCTGCCGACTATGCACGGGCCAAATTCACCGCTCCTTGCGATCAGCGCTGGGCCGATATTGCGCGTGATTTTGCCTGGTCGAGCGAGACGGCCAATTCACCCGTCGCAGCCACGGTCGGCGCGCTTGCCGCTGCGGGTCGCCTGTGCATCCAGCGTATTCTGGCATATTACAGCGACAATCCCGAAAACCTTCTTCGCGCACTTCATGCGATGTCCCGCATCGAAACGATGGAAGCCGAAATCCTTGCCGCATTCATCGGGGAATTTCGCGCGCATCAGACGCGTCGGGACAGTTCGGTGCATGCAGATGTATTTCGCGAACGGATCGCACGCGGCGTGACCGAAACCTCGGCGCTGGGCAGCCAGCTCCGCCTCCAGGCCGGCGGCGCATCGGCGGCCACGCGCGGCATGCTCGGCAAGACGAGCGAAGTCGCGTCGGCGGCCGAACAATCCGCCATTGCAATGCGCGATGCGGCGCATACCGCCGCCGGGCTCATCCGGGCAATCGAGGACGCTCGCATGGAAGTCGAAACCGCTGCCGACGTGGCGAACCGCGCCTCGGCTCAGGCGGGAGAGGCGGTCAAGGTATCCGAAGCGCTGTCCGAAACCGCCAAGTCGATCGAATCGATTCTCGGGCTGATCCGCGACGTGGCGGGGCAGACCAATCTGCTGGCGCTCAACGCCACGATCGAAGCCGCACGGGCAGGCGATGCGGGACGCGGTTTTGCAGTCGTGGCGCAGGAAGTGAAAAACCTTGCCAATCAGACGGCGCGTGCGACCGACGATATCGCGGCCAAGATCGCCGCGATCCAGTCCGCCACCCAGTCGACCGTCGCGACCAACGGTTCGATCCGCGCCACCGTCATGGAGGTTCAGGCCTCGGCCGACCGCATCCGCGAAGCGATGGAAATCCAGGCGCAGACGGTGACAATGATCACCGCTGCCGTTGATCAGACCGCGCTGGCGGCAGATACGATGTCGTCGACGATCGCCGCGATCCGCCATGACACGGAAACGGTAGCGACTGAAATCGATGCGCTGGAGACAGGATTTGATTCAGTGAACGGAAAGCTTGCCGCCCTGGAGGCCGCCACCGGGGATTATGTCCGCCTCGTAGCCTGACGATCGTATCGCGACCAGAGGCTGAATGGCGGACAGCCCGGCCAACCTCGTTACTGCCAAGATTGGCAGCGGGACTTTGCGGCGGGGCGCGCTCGTGCTTAAGGCAGGCATATGCCAAACATTCTCCTCACTGGCGGCACGCGTGGAATCGGCGCAGCGATCGCTGCCCGCCTCGAAGCCGACGGGATCGGCCTCTGGGCGGTCGGCAGCAACCGCTATGACCTGTCGGATCCCGCCGCCCCCGGACGGCTCTGGCGCGACGCGCTCGACATGTTCGACGGGCAGATCGATGTACTGATAAACAATGCCGGCGTTTTCGAAGCGGCACCGATCGACCTGCCCGATGCCGAATGGTCGACGTCATGGGATCGGACGATGCGGATCAACCTGACCGCCAGCGCCGAGCTGTGCCGATTGGCCGTACTGAATCACCAGTCAGCCCGCGCCGCCGCGCCAGGGGAGCTCAGGATCATCAACATTGCCAGCCGCGCCGCACATCGCGGCGACAGCCGGGCGCACTGGCATTACGCTGCTTCGAAAGCCGGAATGGTCGCCATGACGAAGACGATCGCCCGTGCCTATGCCGCGCAGAATGTGCTGGCTTTCGCAATCTGTCCCGGCTTCACGATGACCGGCATGGCGGACGATTATCTGTCCTCGCGCGGCGGCGGCAGGCTGCTCGCCGATATTCCGCTCGGCAAAGTCGCCGACCCGGAAGAGATTGCCGAAGTCGCCGCTTTCTGCGCGCTGGCCGCCCCGCCGAGCATGACCGGCGCGGTGCTCGACGTGAACGGGGCAAGCTATGTCCGCTAGGCTGATGGGCGTCGTTCCGTGGATCGGGTGCGTTCGATGACCGAGCCATGGAAGCTCACGCTGACCTGCACGCGGGCCGAGGCGGAAATCGTGGCCGTGCTCGACGCGCCCGTCGGCGTCGTTCTTTCCACGTCCGAGCCTGACGCATCCCGGCCCGATCACTGGCAGATGGACGCCTATTTCGAAGGCAAGCCATCGCGCGACCTCCTGAAACAGATAGCGGCACTGGTGCCGAGCGCGCGCGCCCGAGACCCTCGTGCGAGGCCGCTCCCCCCGCAGGACTGGGTATCGCTCAGCCAGGCCGGGTTCGAGCCGCTCGTCGCGGGCCGCTTTCGCGTGCGCACGCCCGATCATGCGCCCCTGCCCGGCACGATCGACCTCGTCATTCCGGCCGGGCTTGCATTCGGGACCGGGCAGCACGCCACCACGGCGGGCTGCCTCGTCATGCTCGATGCGATGAGGCGGCGTGGCGCGATCTTTCGCGACATTTTCGATCTGGGCACCGGCACCGGCCTTCTTGCATTTGCGGCGATGCATTTGTGGCCCGCGGCCCGGGTGACCGCTTCCGATATCGATCCGGTCTCGATCGATGTGGTGCGCGAAAATGCGGCGCTGAATCGCGTGCGCGGACTGCATCTCGTCGTCGCCGACGGGCTGTCGCACCCGTCTATCGTCCGGCGCGCGCCTTATGATCTCGTCGTTGCCAACATCTTGGCCGGGCCGTTGATCGCCATGGCGCCGTCGATCGCGGCCGGCGTGGCCAGGGGCGGCACGCTGCTGCTGGCGGGGCTGCTCGATACGCAGGCCGCCGCAGTCGCCCGTGCCTATCGCAGACAGGGGATGCGGCTGGCCGATACGGGCGGCGGCGAATGGCCGGTCCTGCGCCTCGTTTCGCGCGGCTGATCAGGCTTTGCCCCGCGCATAAGCCTGTGTTCCGCGCGTGATCAGCACGTCGTCGTTCAGAACCGCATCCACCGCGACATCGCCCTCCCCTGCGAGTGCGGCATAGAGGGGCTCGAAATCGGTTTCGATCGTGATGCGCAGTAACTCGTCGAAGCCGGGAATCACGAAATAGGTCTGCTGAAAATCGTCGATCCGGTAATCGGTGCGCATCACGCGCTTCAGGTCGAAAGCGATGCGGTTCGGGGACGGGTCGTCGAGCGCGAAAATGCTTTCCGAATGGCTCGATACGATTCCCGAGCCGTAGATGCGCAGCTTCCCCGCCTCCTCAACCAGGCCGAACTCGACGGTATACCAGTAAAGCCGGGCGAGCTGCCTGAGGCTGCCAAGCGAACCGGCGCGCTGCCCGCCGCGCCCGTATGCCGCCATATAATCCGCAAAGACGGGATCGGCCAGCATCGGCACATGGCCGAACACGTCATGAAATACGTCAGGCTCCTCGAGGTAATCGAGCTGATCGGTACGGCGGATGAAATTGCCCGCGACAAACCGGCGATTTGCCAGATGATCGAAAAATACCGCGTCGGGCACAAGCCCGGGCACGGCGACGACCCGCCAGCCGGTTGCGCCCGCGAGCCGTTCATTGAGCTCGGCGAAATCGGGGATGCCTGGCCTTGACAGCCTCAGCACGTCGATCCCGCGCATGAACGCGTCAGACGCACGACCCGGCAGCATCGCCGATTGCCGCGCGAACAGCGTGTCCCAGGTGGCGTGATCGACTGCGGAATAATGAGCCCAGTCCTGCGGAACAGTCCAGTCGCCAGCGCCGCCGGGCGGAATTGCAGGGGACATGATCTCCACCGGGGCAAATCTATACCCGCCAACAAGGGTCGCCAAGCCGTTGTTTTCGTGCGCACTATCCTTGCGGTCGGTCCCGACGGATTTCTGCCATGCCGTATTTTTCTTGGTGTTGAAGGCGCCCCGACGTATTTTACCTCGATGCCTGCCAGCTTTCCGACGATCCGACCCGCCCGTGGCTCCACAGCCGAACTGCGAACGCGATCAGCCCGCCCCCATTTCGCCATAATCACGTCCCCGGTGCGCGGGCATTTTACGCCGCTGCTCGTCCTCGCCAATGCGCTCCACGATCGCGGCGGCCGGGTCACGTTCGTCCACGTCGCCGATGCGCGCACGCTAACCGCTGGCCATCCGGTCGGATTCGAAGCGATCGGCGGTGCGGATTATTCTCCCGGTGCTTTGGCGGACTATACGCGGATGCTGGGAAACGCGTCCGACGTGATCGGCATCATGAAGATGGTCCGCGCGACCGCCGGACTGTGCGACATGATCTGTCGCGACGCACCACGCGCAATCGGCAATATCGGTGCCGATGTCGTGCTGGCCGACGTTGCCGAACCCTCGGGCGCGCTGGTGGCCCGGCATCTGGGCCTCCCGTTCGTGTCGGTGATGGCAGGCCTTCCGCTTCATCCGGATCCGATCGTGCCGCCACCCTATCTCACTTGGCGGCCCGATACGTCGCGCGGCGGCATCGCGCGCATCCGCAGGGCCTATGCGGTTACCGACCTGATGATGTCGCCGATCGCGCGGGTGCTGCGCCGCCATGCCCGCGCCTGGGGGCTTGAAGGTGATCCACGCCAGGTTCTGTCGCCGCTGCTTACCGTGGCGCAATGCCCACCTGATCTCGACTTCCCCCGGCGGTTGCCATCACCGCCGATCGCCTGGTGCGGGCCGTTCCGCAGTGATCGGGAGGAAGCGGTCGATCTTCCGCCGGGCGACGGCATACCACTGATCTTCTGTTCGCTGGGAACGCTGCAGGGCGCCCGGGTGGAGATGTTCCGGGCGATGTCGGCTGCCTGTGCCGATGTCGGCGCGCGCGCGGTCATCGCGCACTGCGGACTGCTTACGAAAGATCAGACGGACTCCCTGCCCGGCGATCCCCTCGTCCGCGCGTTCTGGCCGCAGTCAGCGATCCTCCGTCACGTCAGCGCCGCGGTGATCCACGGCGGGTTCAACACCGCGCTGGACTGCCTTGCGGCTGCGGTTCCGATGATCGTCATTCCCATCGCATTCGAACAGCCGGGCACTTCTGCCCGCCTGCAGGCCGCAGGCGCTGCCATTCTCATGCCGCGCCGCAAAGTGACGCGGAACAGCCTGGGCATGGCGCTCATCCGGATCATGACCGACGACAGCTATCGCCGGACTGCGCAGGCGTATGCCGCGCGCCATGCATCGCTTGGTGGCGCGAACGAGGCCGCTGACCGGATCATGCGCGCCTGCTCCTTCGGGATCGCGTCATGCGACAATGAGCCGGACCAGTCTCTGCCGCACCCTGTCGGGCAGTCCGCAAATCAACATGACCGGCAAAGCCTTGATCTGTGGTCAGGGGGCGGTCAGGCCCAAGCCTTCAAGTTCAACGGTTGAGCCGTCTCGGGCTGGCCGTGTCACTGTCTTTTGCCGGAGGCGGACCGGGCATCGACGGTGCATTGCCACGCCCCGCGATCTGGGCCCAGGCCGCGGCAATCTCCTCGAAACTGTCAGCGACATCGCGAAACGGGCGTGCATCATTGCCAACGCTGGCATTGATGATCGTCGCGCGGGCTCCACCATAGAGCCGCGCCAGCGTATACGATACTTCGCCTCCCGCGTCGAAATCGAGCCCCGCGTCGAGCGCGAACAGGACGGCAGTGGCGCGCGTAATCTTTTCGCTCTTCAGCGCATGATTGCCTTTGTCGGTCGCCCAGGCGGCAACGCGCAGCGCGCGGATCAGCTCGTCGTAGAGCAACTGCACGAGCGCGGCGCTGTCCGCCTCGGCGGTACGCCCAACCAGGTCGATCTGACGGTAGGTTGCATAGGGATCAGCGCCCAAAACGGTCGCATAGCTGCTCATCAGCTTTTGTTCCACGCATCGACCTGGTTTTTCAGGAACGACTGGGTGGATTTATAGGCCGCGACCTTGGCGTTCATGCTCGCATATTGTTGCGTTAGCCGCGCCGTCATCGCGTCGGACTGGGTGACGATCGCCGCCTGATCCTTGGCGACGGCCGAGGCCAGATCGTTGTAGCGCTTGATCGATGCGCCGAGTCCGAACAGCGTGCTGCTCGCGTTCAGCGCGATCGAATTGAGCGCAGCCGTCAACCCATCGGTGCTGTTCGACGAGTATGAAAACATCGCCTCGATCGCGTCGGGCGCCGTCGAAAGCGCGCGCGTCAGCATATCGGTATCGACCGACAGCGTTCCATCGCGGTTGGTCTTGATCCCGATCTCACCCAGGGTGGCGGGTGCACCGGCGGTCGTCCGGGACAAGAGCGGCGTCGTCGTCAGCGCACGAAGTGACCGCAGCAGCGTCTGCGCCGCGGCGTCGCCGTGCAGCGGGCCAGTCTGTGCATCGAGCTGCGCGGTCAGTGTCTTGAGCATCTCGTTGAAGCTGGCGGCAAAGTCGGTGACCGCCCCCTTGAGCGCATCGACCGGCGTCGTGCTGGTCAGCGCAACCGGGCTCGCACTGGTGCCCGTAAGCTCGAGCCTTACCCCCGCAACAAGGTCTTCGATCGTGTTCGAGGCGCGCTCGACCGTGACGCCATCGACCGCCAACCGCGCATTCTGCGCTCCGGACGTCAGGGCAGTGCCAGTGGCGCCAACTCCTATGGCGAGCCGGGCGAGGTTGCCCGATGGATCGTCGGTCGCGGTCAGGGTGAACGCCCGCGCCGCGCCGCTCGCTCCTTTCAGCGAAAGATAGGCGCTGCCGTCGGCGTCCGTTACAACCGCGGCGGTGACTCCGGCGGCCCTGGCATTGATCGCAGCGGCAATGCCGTCGAGGCTTTCGGACCCCGCGACAATTTCGATGGAGACGGGTGCGTCGGCACCGGCGGTAAAGCCGGTCATCGATGTCCTGTCCCCGGAATAGGTCGCAGTGCCGAAATTCAGCGTCAAAGTGCCTGTGCCCAGTGCGGTCGTGCGCGAGGCGACCGGCATGGCGGTGCGCGCGACCTGACCGCTTGCAAGCCGCGTGACGCTGAGCGACGATGACAGACCCGACAGCCTGGCATTGGGCAGAGCAGTCGCAGTCACCACCGCCTTGTCTGAGGATACCGGCTGGGTCTGACGTGCCCCGCCGCCCGCAAACGACCTGAGCGCCGCCGCGAACTGGCTGATATTGCCCATCAGCGCAGAGGCACCCGAAATCTGCGTGGTGATCGTATCGGATTTTCTGGTGAGAGTGTCGGTCTTGGCCGCAAATTGCGCCTTGACCAGCGAAGTCACCAGAGACGTCGTATCGACCCCCGATCCGCTGGAGAGCGAGGCGAAGAGCGACTGCGCGGCCGAAGCCGTTGTACCGCTGGTGGTCGGGGTTGTGGTCACGTCAATGTCTCCGCGCGGCGCCCATCATTGAACGGCCGGTATGCGCCTGCTTTTAGCGCGCCTGTCACTGAAGGACGCCATTTTCGTCGAAACGTGCGGTGATCGGCACGTCGACCGCAGGCTGGCCGGCCGCCGCGCGTGCATTCAGATTGAACACGAATGCCAGAACCGTCGCGATCGCGGCATAGAGATCGTCGCGGATCTCCTGTCCTTCGCGACTGGTATAATAGACGGCCCGGGCCAGCATGGGATATTCGAGGATCGGCACCTGCGCTTCTCCTGCCACGTCGCGGATGGCGAGCGCGGTGACGCCGCGGCCCCTGGCGACGACAACCGGCGCGGCGTCGCTGTCGCGATCATAGCGCAGGGCAACCGAAAAATGCGTCGGATTGGTCAGGATGACGTGTGACGCGGTGACCGCCTTGCGAACCGAACGTCGGCTCGTTTCACGCTGGCGCTGGCGCAGATGCTGTTTGGCCTCCGGCGAACCTTCGGTTTCCTTGTGCTCGTCGCGGATTTCCTGCTTGGTCATTCTGAGTTTCACCAGCAGGCGGACGATCTGGATCGGCAGGTCGATGCCCGCGATCAGCACGAGCCCGCCCGCCATGACGAACAGGATGGTGAGGAACGTCCCCGATAGCTGATTGATCACGCCGCCGACATCGGCGGAGGATGACAATCCCATTGTCGGGCGCGCCATATGCCACAGCAGCCACGCACCGATTCCGCCGAGCAGGATAACCTTCAGCAATGATTTGCCGAGTTCGATCCAGCCGGTCGGGCCAAAAATGCGCTTGAGCCCCGACGCCGGATTTACCCGCGAGAATTTCGGCTGGAGCAGCTTGCCGTTGAACGTGAACGAGCCGAGCCCGGCCTGGCTCAGCACCGCAGAGGCGATCGCGATCAGCAGCATCGCGCCGATCGGCGCGACAAGGCCAATGCCGGCCTGGGCCAGCGGCCTGAGCGGCGAGAAATCCTCGATATCGCCGCGCCCGAAGCGCAGGCTGGCGCTCATGATCCCTTTGCACGCCGCAACCAGCGATTGCCCGAACAGCGCCAGCCAGCCGCACCCGGCCAATACGGTCAGCGCGGTCGCGAACTCGCGGGATTTGAGGACATCGCCCTGCTCGATCGCGTCCCGGCGGCGCTTGGCCGTTGGCAGTTCGGTCTTGTCGCCCTCTTGTTGTGCCATCAGCCGAACACCAGGCGCTGCGTGGCGTCCAGCCCCTCCTGGACGATGACGAGCATATAATCACCCATTGCGGGCATCGCGAGCGCGAGAGCCACCACGCCGACGGCGAGACTGGCGGGCAACCCCACGGCGAACAGGTTCAGGCTGGGCGCGGACCGGCTGATCATCCCGACGATCAGGTTGAGGCACAGCAGCAGGAACCCGACCGGCAGCGCGAGCAGCAGCCCGGCGGCAAAGGTGTAGCCGCCGAAAAATGCGATATCCCTGAGCCGGTCCGCCGCCATCCACGCGCCGCCCGGCGGCAGAACCGTGTAGCTGCGCACCAGCATGTCGACGAGGACGAGGTGGCCGTTGACCGAGAGGAAGAGCAGCGTCATCAGCACCGACAGGAACTGGCCGAGCGCGGGCGTGGACCGTCCGTTCTGCGGATCGAGCGCCGAGGCGAAGCCGATCCCCATCGATGTGCCGATGACTTCGCTCGCGATCATCGGTGCGGCAAAGGCGATCTGCAGGACAAAGCCGATCGCAAGGCCGATCAGCGCTTCGGCGGCCACGCTGAGGACCGTGGCAAGGCCGAAAAGTTCGGGCGGCGGGGTGATCGGATGGACAGCCAGCACCAGCACGCCGATGGCGCCGGACAGCGAGATGCGCACGGGCAAAGGCACCGATACCGCGCCGAAGACCGGTGCAGCGATGAACGCCGCACCGATCCGCACCATCACAAAGACGAGCGCCCAGAGCTGCGGTTCGACGGCAAGGCCCAGGCCGAGCACGTCATTTCACCAGATCGGGAATGCGCCCGAAAATATCGATCATGAAATCGCTCAGCAACCCCATCATCATGCCGCCAAAGATGACGAGCGCGATGCCGACCACGACCAGCTTGGGCACGAAAGTCAGCGTCTGTTCGTTGATCGAGGTCGCCGCTTGGACCATGCCCAGAATCAGGCCGGCAAGGAGCGTGGGGATCAGCACGGGTGCCGCGGCGAGCGCGAGAACCCACATCGTCTGGTTGGCGACACCCAGGAAGTATTCGGCGTCCATCGATCAGTTGACCCGATGTCGGGGGCCGCTGGGCGGCACGCCGAGGCGCGTCATGTCGCGAAACTTCCGGCAAGACTGCCCATCATCATCGCCCAGCCATCGACCAGCACGAACAGCAAAAGTTTGAACGGCATCGAGATTATCGTCGGTGACATCATCATCATGCCGAGCGACATGAGGACGGTCGCGACGACGAGGTCGATCACGATGAACGGCAGGAAGATCAGGAATCCGATCTGGAACGCGGTCTTGAGCTCGCTGGTGATGAATGCGGGCAGGAGCACCGAAAAAGGGACGTCCACAGAATTCCGATATGGCCCCGACTTGGCCATCTGCGCAAACATCGTCAGATCCTTGACCCGCGTCTGCCTGACCATGAACGCATGGAGCGGGGCTCCGGCACGGCTGATCAGCTCGGTGCCCTGGATCTGGCCGGCCGCATAGGGCTGGACCGCCTGGACGTTGATCTGGCCGATCGTCGGCGCCATCACGAACAGTGACAGGAATAGCGAGAGGCCGATCAAGACCTGGTTGGGGGGCGTCTGCTGGAGGCCGAGCGCCTGGCGCAGAAGCGAGAGCACGATGATGATGCGCGTGAAACTGGTCATCATGAGCAGCAGGCCCGGCAGGATCGTCAGCAGCCCCATGATGATGAGAACCTGCAGGCTCAGCGACAGTGGTGCCTTGGCGGCACCGGTGGTTGCGGCGGCGGCGCCGGGACCGCCGAGCTGGCCGAGCGCGCGATCGACCGCGTCGCCGACGCCCGGCGTGGCGACAGGAGCGGGAGCCGCCGCGGTGGGCGTGGATTGCGCAAAGGCAGGAGCCGCGGACATGAGAAGTGCGAATGCACCAAGCGCTGTCAGCACGGCCCCGGCGATGCCGTTACGTCGTTTGGGTACGGCGGATGCGCGGGAAACCGATCGCCGCGCGTCCGTCAAGCGGCCTGCGTACGTCACCGGGCCGATCCGCCCCTGTCGATCAGCGTGACCCCGCCACGCGCGACCGAGACGAGCAACTTCCGGCCTTCGAACTCGATCACCGCGAGGCGCAGTCCGGGCGAAAGCATCATCGTTTCCTGCACGTTGACGAGGCGCGTTGCCTGCTGCTTGTTCATCCGGCTCTCGAGCCGACGCCAGGCGTAGAGGCAACCGATCATCAACCCGCAGACGAGCGGCAGCAACACGACCAGCTTGAGAATGTAACTCCAGAGCATCAGTTGCGCTTTTCGGGCGAGACGAGCTCGGTCAGCCGCACGCCGAAACGTTCGCCCACGGTGACGACTTCCCCGCGGCCGATAAGGGTGCCGTTGACGAACACGTCGAGCAGTTCGTTCGAGGCGCGGTCGAGCTCGATTACCGAGCTTTCGCCCAGCGTGAGCAGCTCGCGCAAGGTCAGCCGGGTCTGGCCGATCTCCACGGTCAGCCTGACGTCGACGTCCTGCAGCAGCCGGAAGTTGGCCGCCATATTGGCATCGACCGGTAGGGTTGCGGACATGTCGGTCATGCGAATTCCTCGGCACTGGGGGTCATGTGATTGAGTCGGATGGCGGCGCGGCCGTTCGATGTGCCGACGGTGCCGGTGCCAAGCCGGCCCCTGGCGACCATGACGGGGACATCGGCGGCGATTGTGATCGGGATCACATCACCCTCTTTCAGCTGCATCAGCCTGGCGAGGCTGATGACCGGCTCGGCAAGGACCGAGCGGACCGGGAAAGTCACCGTCATCATCGCCTTGGCGAGACCGTTCCGCCAAGCCGGGTCTGGCGCGGCACCCAGCACCTTTCCCGTCAGCGAAGGGGCGTAGGGCTTGAGCGACTGGACCGGATAGACGATGTCGATGAAAACCGGCTTGCGCGACCCCTTGGCGATACCGAAACGGGTCAGGACGATCGGGTCGTCGCCGTCGATGCCCGCGATCATCGACGCATTGCCCTCGACATGGCCCGGGGTGAACATGAGCTTTGCGAGCGGTTCCCAGGCCGACGCCATCGGTGCCGCGATCATGCGCGCCAGCCGCTGCGACATCGCCTCCGCGGCGGGCGTGAACTCGGTCGGCATTTCGGGCGGCGCGGTGCCGGTGCCACCGAAGAAAAGATCGAGCAGTTCGAGCAGAAACTTGCCGTCGATCACCAGCAGCGTCTGGCCTGCGCCGGGATCCATCGCCATCGGAACCCAGCCGGTCAGAACGTCCGGCCGTTCCGCACGATAGTCGTGAAAGCGTTGCACGCTGAGCGGTTCGGCCCAGACGCGCAGTTCATGGCGCAGCAACGGCTCGAGAACACCGCGCAGGCTGCGCGCAAGCCGTGCGGATAGATGCTGCAGCGTATGCAGATCGCCAAATGGATTGAGGTTGACGCCGCCCAGCGCCGGGGCATGCGACGCGCCGTGACGCTGCCGGTTCCGGCGATCATGGCCCGGTATGTCCCCGGCGGTGGCTGGCGTCTCGTTAACCATGTCTTACTGAACGACGAAACTGGTAAAGTAAACGTTACTGATCCCCCCGAAACCTTCCTTCTGTTTCAGCGTCGCGTTGATTGCGAGGGTCAACTGTTTGGCGAGCCTTTCCTTGCCCTGGCTTGTAAACACCTCACCCTCGTTCGCTTCGCCAAGCGCCATCAGCACGGCCGAGCGGACCGCAATCTCGTTGGTTTTCAGATTCTCGATCACCTTGTCGTCGTAAGGCGTCGAGACCGCGATCCCGACCTGGACGAAATGGACGCTGTCCTGCAGGTTCGACGTGAACTCCTTTTCGAGCAGGTAATAGTTCGAGGCGAATTTATCGCCGCCAGCGCCCGGTGGCGGGGCTGTTCCGCCGCCGCTGCCACTTTCGCCTTCCTTGGCCCCGCTGCCCGGGGCGCGCTTCTGCTCGCTTTTCGGCACAAGCTTGTAGCCGGCCTCCCCTGCCCCGAGCCCGGTACCACCGCCGATATAGCCGAGCGAATAGGCCCCGCCCGCGCTACCAGCGGCTACCGCCAGCCCGCCGACGATCAGGATCAGCTTTCGCTTGCCTTTTTTCTTCACCGACTTTGGGTCGGTCGCAACCTCGATTTCCTCACTCATGACAATCCCCGGTTCAAGCGATGCGGCCGTGCCAGACGGCCCCGTTGTCGTCGCCTTGCGTATCGGCGAGATGGTTTATGATCGGTCGCGCGTGCCGGCCCTGCTGATGCGGGCGCTGATCGCCCTGCCCCGCCAGATCGACGCTGGTGCCGGAGAGGCGGATGCCACGCGCCACGGCGGCCGCCGCGAGTTGCGGCGTTGCGTCAACGAGCAGGCCGTGCGTGACTGGTTGTTCGGCGGTGAAGCGGACGCTGATCGCGCCGCCGTCATGCGTGCGCAACGCGATATCGACGCGGCCAAGCGCTTCGGGCCTGAGCCGGATCGAGGTGTCGTTGGCGTTGGCATTGTCGCGCAGCGCTTCGATATGATCGATCATCTTCTGCGGCCAGTCCGACCGCCCGAAGTCGAGCATCTGGCGCTGCGCATCGCCCAAGGGCGCGGCCGATGCATCGCTGGTTGGCTGTGACAGCATTGGGGTCTGGACTGTCAGTGCCGATCGCGGATCATCATCATCGCCCCGGCTGATCTCTGCCGTTATCGCCTGTGCAGAAAGCACGGGAAGCGCGGCCGTGACGGGCTGGGCGTTCACCGCCCGATCTGGCAAAAACGAAAATTGGAGAAGCGGAAGCTTGATCGCCTGGTGCACAGCACCGGTCTCGCGCGCTGGCGTCGCGAACGGCAACGGAGGAACTGGCACTCGCCCGATGTTTACGCCGAGCTTTGCCTGAACCTCGACGTCCGGCTCCGTCTGCGGGATCTCCAACGCGATCAGGACATTCGGCGCGCCCTCGGGTGTTGCTTTCAGCGCGCCCCCAAAGTCGGTCGAAGCGATGGCCGGTGCCGGGAGTGGAGCCGCGGCCGGAGCCATCATTGTCGGGCCAAACAGCCAGGCCAGTGCGGGGTCCACCTGCTCGTCCTTTTCCGGCAAATCCTTGCCGCTCGCGGCATCATCCTGCCGCACGGGCCCGGCCGACCGGCTTTTTTCCCCGGCTCTGGGCTCCCTGTCGTTCATTATCGAGCTGAAGCCACCTTTCCCCGATGAGTTGGGCACGCTCGCGGGGAGCTGCGCCGACGAGGTCGGCAGCATTATCGCGTTTGCAGCGGGCGTGGTCAGGTCGGACATCTTATCCCTCAACGCGGCGCGCACTGCCCGCATGACGAGTTCAGCAAGGATCGTGCCAGCTGTTCCTCATTGGTGGGACAACTTCGAGGGCGCGGATCGCGCTGAGCGCCGCATCGGCGTCAGCCACCGCCATCAATTTCTCGATCGCGCTCTGATCGCGGCGCGCTTCCCGCGTGGTTTCAACCGCGCGGTCGGCAGCACGTTCGGCGTCGATCAGCCGTGCCTGTGCGACCTCGGCCGACGCGTGCAGCCGCGAGCGGAAATGCGCGACGGCGACCAGATCGAGACCGCTGCCGGTCGCCGGCGCGGGGGCAACGTTCAGCGCAAGCCGAGCAATGCGATCCGCAAGGTTTGCCTCCTTAGCGCGCCTATCCTGCGCTTCAGCCTCTGCAACACGGGTCAGGTTGAGCTGATGCGTGCGGACCCGCAACAGCCGGTCGAGCTGCTTCTTACTGGCCATGATTGCCGAACACGCTGATCAGTTCGGCTACCGCCTCGTCCATCGACACGATGCTGTCAGCGTCCTGCCGGATGAATTCCATCACGGCAGGATGGCAGGCGATCGCCGCGTCTATCTCTGCGTCGGCGCCACCGCGATAGGCCCCCATCAGGACGAGATCGCGGTTCTCTTCATATGTTGCAAGGTGCCGGCGCAGCACCCGCGCGGCGGCGATATGCGGCGCAGCGACGATATCGGTCATGACGCGGCTGACCGATGGGCCAAGGTCGATCGCCGGATAAATGCCGCGCTCGGCAAGCTGCCGGCTGAGGACGATATGCCCGTCGAGGATCGAGCGTGCGCTGTCGACGACGGGATCATTGCCGTCATCCCCGTCGGCGAGCACGGTGTAGATCGCGGTGATCGAGCCGCCTGACGTCACGTCGGTGCCGGCGCGTTCGATGAGATTGGGCAGCATGGCAATCGCGCTGGGCGGATAGCCGCGTGCCGACGCCGCCTCGCCGAGCGCGAGGCCGATCTCGCGCCCGGCGTGCGCCACGCGGGTGAGCGAGTCCATGATGAGCAAAACCTTTTTGCCCTCCGCGCGAAAGCCTTCGGCGATTGCCGTCGCACGAAGCGCCCCGCGGATGCGCAGCACGGGCGAATGATTGGCGGGTACGGCAACGACGACCGAGCGTGCACGCGCCCCGCCGGCCAGCTTGGTTTCAAGGAAGTCGGCGACTTCGCGGCTGCGCTCGCCGATCAGTCCGATCACGACGACATCGGCTGCGGCAGCGCGCACGATCATCCCGAGCAGCACCGATTTCCCGACTCCTGATCCCGCGATAATGCCGACGCGCTGGCCCTGGCCGACGGTGAGCAGCCCGTTGATCGCCCGCACGCCGACGTCCATCGGCTGGAGGACGCGGCCGCGGTCAAGCGGGCCCTGGAGCTTGCCTGCCAGCGGCCAATGCTGCGCGCCGCGGATTGCGCCGAGCCCGTCGATCGGCTTGCCCGCGCCATCGATCACGCGGCCAAGCAGGGCCGGGCCGACTTCAGCGGCACCGGGTGCTCCGATCGGGCGGACCGGAGACTGCGGGAGCAGGGCAGCGGGGCCGCCCAGGTTCATCAGCAACGTGCGGCCGTTGCGAAATCCGATAACCTCGGCCTCGACACTGGCGGCGTCGATCGTGCCGACCTGACACACCGTGCCGACCGGCAGATTCAGTCCGACCGCCTCCATCAGCAGGCCGTCAAACGCGGCGAGGCGTCCGGAAATCCGGGGAGAGGGAGCCAGTTCGGCAGTCCCGAGGCTTTGGAGGTAATCGGTGGCGAAGCGATTGAGCATCAGCCGGGCAGGCCGGTGCGATCGATCAGCTGGGCAAGCTGTTCGAGCCATTGATCGGGACCGTCCTCGACGATGGTCGCGGCCGACTCGAGCACGAAATGCCCGCGTGCGACCTGCCCGTCGGCGGTTGCGGCAACAGTCTCGGGCAATCCGCCTTCGATCAGGTGGAGATCGTCCGGGTTGAGGCGCAGTAGCGCAGCTTCGGCATCGTCGGCGATTTTTCCGACGGCAGCGATCACGCGGCGGGTGAGCAGTGCGGCATCGACGTGCGTTTCGCCGACCATTTTTGTGACGAGCAGCAGGACGGTCGATCGCAGATGCGCAGCGAGCCGGCCTCGGTCGATACGGCGGTCATCGGCGAGCGCGGCGACCAGCTTTTCAAGCATCGCCCGGTCACGTTCCCGCGACTGGCCGACATCCACGAGCGCAGCGGTAAAACCCTCGTCATAGCCCTGCGCGCGCGCGGTGGCGATCGGATCGATAAACCCCGTTACCGGCTGACCTGCGTCGAGCGGATCCCAGCCCCCTGTCGGATCGGCCTGTGGATCGGCGGGTGAAAAATGGCGTGGCCGCACCGGCTCGCCCGGGGGTGTCGAGACGATGTCGCGCGGGGCAAACGCCGCGCCCTTTGCCGCCTGGGCCTGGCGCAGTGCATCCCCGGCGGCATCGCGTCGTTCGGCGAAACCGGCGACGAAGTCCGACAGATTGGCTTCAGACATAATCGTCATCGTTGCCCATCATGATCGTGCCTTCGTTTGCCAGCGCGCGTGCCTGCTGGATGATGACTTTCTGCGCTTCGAGCACTTCGGTCAGTTTCATCGGGCCGCGCATTTCCATTTCGTCGCGGATACCATCGGCGGCACGCGCGGACATGCAGCCGAGAAAACGGCTGCGGACATCCTCGTCGACTCCCTTCAGCGCGCGGGCCAGCACGTCGCTGTCGATACACCGGATGAGTAGGCCGAGATTCTTGTCATCCATGTCGAGCAGGTTGTCGAACACGAACAGCGCTTCCTCGATCGCCTTGGCGACGTCGCGATCGATCTTGAACAGTTTGGGCATGACGCGCTGTTCGGTGGTCTTGCGCGCACCCGAAAGGATCCGCGCCGCCTCTCGCGTGCCGCCAAGGATGACACCCGCCGGCTGCGTCGCAGCGCTGGTTCGGCTGGCGAGCATCGTCCGTATCATCTCCACCGCTTCGGGCGAGATCGGCCCCAGCCGCGCGACACGGTGAAGGATATCGGGCTGCACCGCGTCTGGCAGCATTTCAAGCACCTGCCCCGCGATAACCGGATCGAGATTGGCGATCAGCACCGCGGCGATCTGCGGATGCTCTTTTTCGATCATCGCCGCGATCTCGCCCGCGTCCATCCAGTCGAGCAGGTCGATCTGGCACGCGGCTTCCGGCGGCGTGATGCGCGCAAGCACGCTGGCGGCCTTTTCCTGACCGAGCGCGCGGGTCATCACGCTTTCGATGATCGGCTTGGGATCAAAGCCGATCGCCGTGCGATCGCGCGCGCGGCCGACGAAGTCGTCGAGTACGTCGCCGACCTGATCCTCGCCGACGTCGGCGACCGCGAACATTGCCTTGCCAAGCTGGCGGACCTCTTCGGGATCGAGCTTTTGGAGAATCGCGGCAGCCTCCTCCTCGCCGACGAGCATCATCAAGACGGCGGCACGCTCGACGCCGCTATAGGAGCGGAGCGGTGCGTTCATCAGCGTGAATCCGCCTTGATCATGTCGCGCACGGCAAGTGCGGCGCGTGCCGGGTTGTCGCGGGTGAAGCCGCGAATGGTGCCGATACGATCGTCAAAATTCTGCACGCCGTCGAGCGCCTCTATTCCCACGGGCACCTTGAGCCCCGCGCCTCCCGGCGCACCGCCTGCAAGCGCGGCGAGATCACGGCCCCCGCGAAGCGCGTCGTCACGTCGTTTGAGCAGCACCTTTGACAGCGGACGGACCCCGAAGAACAGCACCAGCAGCGCGATCACGAGCGCCGTCGCGTTGCGCACGATCATCGAGAACCAGTCGCTTTCATAAAAGGCAGGACCACCAGCCGTGGTGGCGGCTGGCGCGAACTTGCGGCTGATCACGGTCACCTGGTCATTTCGCGCAGGGTCTGCGCCGACCGCCGAGCGCACGAGCTCGGTGATCTGCTGCAACTCGAGCGGCGAGCGTGGCCTCGACCCTTCGGCGTCGCGCAATACCACCGCAACCGACAGACGTCTCAGCCCGCCAGGTGCCGCGCGGGTGACCGAAACTTCCCTGCCGAGATCATAAGCGCGCGAATATTCGTCGGACGATTTGGCGATAGTGAGCGGCTGCGATCCTGGGGCTGGTGCCGCACCGGGCACGGGCGCACCGCCGCCAGCGGGCTGCGGCTGCGGCGTCGTCAAGCCCGTCGGCCCCGGCGGCGTATTCGAAAGCGCACCCGGAATGCCGCCCGGCGGTGATGAGGCAGCGCCGTCCCGACTGGTCCAGTTGCCCTGCTCGGCACGCAAGGCACCGGCCTTGTCATAGCTTTCGCGGGTCGAGCTGGTATCGTCGAGATTGACATCGGCGGTGACTTCCGCGGTAAAGTTGCCCGCGCCGATCAGCGGCGTCAGCAGCGCGGTGAGCTGGTCGCGATATTTCTGTTCGACCTGGTTCTGGAAACGGACGCGCGCCTCGTTGGCGCTGCCCGCGCCGTCGGGCCTCGAGAGCAGTGCGCCCATCTGGTCGACGATCGTCACGCCCTCGGGCTTCATCCCCGGCACCGATGAGGCAACGAGATTGATGATCGATGTGACCTGCGCGTCGGCCAGCGAGCGGCCGCCGGCCAGTTTCAACACGACGCTGGCAGTTGGCGACGCACTGTCGCGGACGAACACGGTGTTTTCAGGAACCGCGAGGTGCACGCGCGCCTCGGCAACCGCATCAATGTCTTCGATCGAGCGCGCAAGTTCGGTCTCGCGCGCCTGACGGAGACGTTCGCCCTCGACCGCGCGACTTGTGCCCATTGGCAGGCTGTCGAGGATTGCATAACCCGCGGGCGCGGACTTTGGCAGCCCCTGTCCGGCAAGCAGCATACGCGCCTTGGCATAATCGCCTTCGGCAACCGTCACGCCATTGCCCGCGTCGTCGAGCCGCGCGGTGACGCCGCCGGCCTTCAGTGCCGCTATCACCGCCGATTTGTCGCTGTCGGGCAAGCCCGAAAACAACGTCTTCTGCGTCGGCGTCGACAGCATGAACCAGGCAAGCGCCGCGGACGCGATCAGGCCGATCATGAAGATCATGGGCAGGCTGCGGCGGACCGCGGGCTGGCCGAGCATACCGGTCAGTTGCTTCACCGGATTGGCGAAGGGTTCGGTGCCGGTATCAGGCAGGGGCGTGAGTTGCGTGGCCATGATCGATTACACCGGCATGCTCATGATGTCCTTGTAGGCGGACAGCAGTTTGTTCCTGACCTGCAACGTCGCCTCGAAGCTCACCGACGCCTGCTGGCGGGCGAGCATCACCTTGGCGATGTCGATCGTGTCGCCGCGTTCGTAGGACGCGGAAAGGTCTGCGGCACGGCCCTGGCTTTCGTTGACGTTCTGCAGTGCACTGGTCAGCGACTCCGCAAAGGATGACGGGCCGGTCGGCTGAGTCGGCGAAGCGCTGGCCGAGGCGTTGACGCGCGCCAGTGCCTGGTTCCGTTCGAGGATCTGCGCACGCAGCGCCATTACGCGATCGACGCCCATCGCGCCGTCCACTCCACCTAAGCCGCTCATGCCGACATCCTGTTGCTGCGGGTGATGTCCTCACCCTGTTCGCGTGCTCTCGCGATCCGGTAGCGCAACGTGCGTTCCGAAATGCCAAGGCGCCGCGCGGTTTCGATCCGGCTGCCACCGCAGGCGGCGAGCGCCGCGCGGATCGCATGAAATTCGCTGAGCTGGACGACATCGGCCAGCGTGTCGCGGATCGGCCGCGCTTCTGCCGGATCGGCCTGTGGTGCCCGGCGACGGTCGAATATGATGTGGCTTGCCGAAATCGTGTCGCCCGCGGCAAACAGCATCGCGCGCTGGATGACGTTTTCAAGCTCGCGGACATTTCCCGGCCAGTCATGCGCCATCAGCACCGCGATCGCACTCGGGTCGGGCCAGGGGATCGAGTGCCTGCTGCCTGCGTGGCGCAGCATCATAGCCGCCGTCAGCGCCGGAATATCGTCTGGCCGCTCGGCGAGCGGGCGCGTGGCAAGCGGAAACACCGACAGGCGGTAGTAAAGATCGGCACGGAACCGTCCGGCGGCGACTTCTTCGGCGAGATCGCGGTTGGCACATGCGATGATGCGGACGTCAACCGGAATGGCCCGGGTTGCGCCGATCGGCACGACCTCGCGTTCCTGCAGCACGCGAAGCAGCTTGGCCTGGAGAGCCAGCGGCATTTCGGCGATCTCGTCGAGCAGCAATGTCCCGCCGTCGGCCGCGCGGAAAAAGCCGTCACTGGCGGACGAGGCACCGGTAAACGCCCCTTTTTGATGGCCGAACAGCATCGCTTCGAGCATCGTTTCGGGAAGCGCTGCGCAGTTGATTGCAACGAATGCCCGGCCCGCACGCGGACTGGCGCGGTGAATCGTGCGCGCCAGCACTTCCTTGCCGGTGCCGGTCGGTCCGTTGATGAGCACGGTGATATCGGCTTCGGCGACACGCTCGGCGAGCGCAAACAGCGCCAGGCTTTCGGGATCGGCGGCGGTCGGGGCGTCTGCACCGGCAACATAGGCATGGACGAAGGCATTGCCGATCGCCGCGTCAGCCGCACCGAAAGCGATCCGTGCGGGCAGTCCATCGCCGCCCGGCGTAAAGCCGCGCCCCTCTTCCGAGATGATCAGCGTCCGTGCCGCGGCTGACGTGCTTTCCCCATCCATCACCAGGACAGTATCGGTCGGCGCGGGCCGTGCGCTTTTATCGGCGACAATCAGCCCCTGGGCCTTGAGCGACGAGATGAGCGCATATTTCCGCCTGACAAGCGCAACGGACGGATGGATCGAACGCATGAATGCCCCCTTCAGAAGGTTCAATGGCGCAAGATGGTAAACGACCGGTTAAGCATGTTGCCGGAAAGCGGCAGGAATTTTCCGGGCCGACGGACGGGCGTGAGCCTCGGTGCGCGCGCAGAAGCGTCTGTGCAGAGGGGTCGGCACCTTCCGGACCGACGGCAGAGGCAATACAGGATGCTTGAATAAATTACTTAAACTGGGTGCGAAACGGTCGTTTCAGCTTTGTGATTGCTCGGCCCTCCGTTGGGGGCGGCGGGGGCGTCAGACCAAATGGAGACACCAATGACTGTTATCGGAACCAATGTAGGTGCACTTCGCGCCGCCAATGCGTCGAACATGGCGCAGGTATCGCTCAACCAGGCGATGGAACGCCTTTCGACCGGCAAGCGGATCAATTCTGCAAAGGACGACGCCGCCGGCCTCGCCATTTCGGTATCGATGGGTGCGCAGATCCGTTCGATGAACCAGGCAATCCGCAACGCCAATGACGGCATGGCGATGGCGCAGACCGCCGACGGCGCGCTCGGCGAAGTCAGCAACATGCTTCAGCGTATTCGCGAGCTGGCGACGCAATCAGCGTCGGGCACCTATTCGACCGCCGACCGTACCAACATGGACGCGGAGGTCTCGGCACTGAAGACCCAGATCGGCAGCATTCTGACAAACACTTCTTTCAACGGCGTGAAACTGTTCGACGGCACGGCAGGTTCGTCGGGTTCCGTCACGATCCAGGCCGGTGCTGCAGCCGCCGATACAGTGACGGTCTCGTTCGCTTCGATCACGGCTACCACGCTGGGCATCAACGCGACGGCTGTCGACACTGCTGCCAATGCAACGACGGCACTGGCGTCGGTTGACACCGCGCTCACATCGCTCAACACTTCGCGCTCGGCCTTCGGTATCGCGCAGAACCAGTTGCAGTCGGTGATCAACAACGTCTCGACCAATGTCACCAATCTGAGCGACGCGCGCAGCCGTATCGAAGACACCGACTTTTCGGCCGAATCGACGAACCTGGCAAAGGCGCAGATCCTGAGCCAGGCGTCGACTGCGATGCTCGCGCAGGCGAACCAGAGCGCGCAGGGCGTCCTGAAGCTGCTCCAGTAATCGCAGTCAGGCAGAGTACGGCCCCGGGATCCTGCCCCCCCTTTCAAACAGGGCACCGGGGCCGAACAGGGAACTCCGGCGGTTGCAGGACCGCCGGAGTTTTTCATGAGCGAGCCGCCTCTGTGGGAAACCCTCCCTGCCAATACGCAATTCCATGATTGCTGAGGTGCTCATAGGAGGAGTAGTTCGACGAAGATATATCGTGCCAATGGCACTGAGATAAACGATACGGGTCGCGATGAATGTTCGAGAGACTTGGACTCGGCAAATCTCTCTGGATTGAACTGAAGCGTCGCGGATTTACCGAAGGCTGTTTGGTTTTAGTCATTCAGGCATAGGCTGTTGTTCGATCATGGCATAGTATTGGTCCTCTGCTTCGGCGGGTGGGATGTTGCCGATCGGTTCGAGAAACCGTCGGTGATTGAGCCAGTCGACCCATTCCCGCGTCGCATATTCGACGGCCTCGGCGCGCTGGTCGTCTATACATGCGATCATCGCGTGAACGGGCGATCGAGGGACTATCCGATATTTTGTGCGCGTGGCCGGTTCTCGTCATCAGATGACGAACCGTTCGCCGAAGATGACGGCGAACTGGGTCTTTGCCTCTGACCACTCGCGCGGCGGCCGTTTCCATTCGTCGGCCGCTTTGTTGAGG
>JANPGY010000040.1:0-91462 GCA_031424175.1 Sphingomonadales bacterium | reverse complement strand
TGGTGGACGCACTTGGGCTCGAACCAAGGACCCGCTGATTAAGAGTCAGCTGCTCTACCAACTGAGCTATGCGTCCGGTTTGCCTTATGGCAGGGTCGCTGCCGGTAGCAGCGGAGGGGCGGCGGCGCAAGGGGCAGCCTGACGATTGCGTTCCCATCGCGATCAGATCCCACTGCACCGGGCTGGTTGTGGTTTTGGCCAAACCATGTCCGGGCCTACCCATCGGGTGCGGCGCTCCTATCGGTATCGCATGCCGCCGCGCCGGGCATCGCGTTCGATCGACATGAGGATGCCCATGCAGATCAGCACCGTCAGCATCGCCGTGCCGCCAAAGCTGATGAGCGGCAGCGGAATGCCGACGACAGGTGCCAGGCCCATCACCATCATCAGATTGATCGCCACATAGAAAAAGATCGTCGCTGTCAGCCCTGCCGCGGTGAGCCGGCCGAAGCGGGTGGGGGCGCGCGCAGCGACGCCCATGCCCCAGCGGGCGATCAGCAGGAAACCCGCAATGATGGTGATGCCGCCAATCAGTCCCCATTCTTCAGCCATGGTTGCAAAAACAAAGTCGGTGTGACCCTCTGGCAGATAATCGAGGTGGCTTTGCGATCCCTGAAGAAAACCCTTGCCGAAAATGCCGCCCGATCCGATCGCGATCTTCGACTGGGTGATGTGATAGCCGGTGCCGAGCGGGTCGCTTTCTGGATCGAGAAAGATCAGCACGCGATTTCGCTGATAATCGCGCATCTGGCTCCATGCCACGGGAAGTGCGGCGGTGACGAGCACGGCTGCACTCACAAACAGCCGCAATGGTATGCCAGCAAGGAACACGACGGTGATTCCGCCCGCCGCGATCATCGTCGCCGTGCCCAGATCGGGCTGGAAGAGGACGAGCATGCACGGCAGGCCGATCAGGAGACCCGCCGGCCAGATCGCAGTCCACCCTCTCATTTCCCCCGCGGGCAGGCTGTCGTAGAATCGCGCAAGGGCGAGCACGATCGCAAGCTTCATCAGTTCCGATGGCTGAAGGCGGACAAAGCCGAGTTCGAGCCAGCGTTGCGATCCGCCGGAAACCTTGCCGAGCAGTTCGACCGCAACAAGCGCGATGAGGACGGCGGCATAGGCTGGCAGAGCAGTCGATTTCCACAACCGCTCGGGCATGCGCGACAGCAAAAGCATGAGGCTCAGAAAGACGAGAAAACGGATCCCCTGATTGATCGCCCAGGGATGAAGATGCCCGCCGGCCGCCGAATAGAGCACGACCAGCCCGAAACCCGTGAGCGCGACGATGAGCGCAAGAATACGCCAGTTGAGCGCGACGAGCGGGGCGGGGAGGTAGCGGTTCATGCGCCAGCTTTCACCTATCGGAGCTGGCAGGGGTTCGGGGAGGGGGCGGGCCTGCCTCGCCATTGTCAGGCGCAGGGGCACTGTCAGGTATATCGCCCTGCGCATTGCCCACCCGCACATCGGTGGCGACTCCGGGCACGGCCTCGGGCAGTTTCCACCCTTTCGCCTTCGCCGCCAAGCGCGTCTCGATGTCGCCGCCCCAGCTCGGTTCGACCGCTTCGAGGTTTTTCATCGCCAGCTGCGGATCGAAGAGATAGGTGAGCACATCGCGCGCGATCATCGGCGTATCGAGATTGCGGATCAGATGCGCGTTGTGCTCAAGCACGATCCCTGCGGCAAAGCGTGGCTTTTCGACCGGTGCGAAGCAGATAAACAACGCATGATCGCGCAGCTTGAACGGAAGCGAAGCGTTGCTGAGAACACCGGCGGCACGTTCCGCCTTGGTAATCCGCCGAACCTGAGCAGTGCCGGTCTTGCCGCCGATCAGAATGCCGGGGATCTGCGATCGCGCGGCCGCCGCCGTGCCATTGCCATTCACCACATCGCTCATCGCCCGGTGGACGGCGGCAAGGTGTTCGGGGTGGATATCGAGCATCGGGGCGGGCTTTGCCCCCGGACGCCTGACGAGCGTCGGTGTAATGTTCCGGCCGCTTGCGATCCGCGCAGCCATCACGGCAAGCTGAAAGGGATTGGCGAGGAGATATCCCTGGCCGATCGAGGCGTTGATCGTATCGGGGATCGTCCAGGCCGTCTTGTACTTGCGCATCTTCCACGCGCTGTCGGGCACGGTGCCATAGCTTTGCGATTCATAGGGAAGATCGAATTTCTCGCCCAGGCCGAGCGCGCGCGCGGTTTTTGCTATGTGATCATAGCCGACCTGCTGCGCCATGCGGTAGAAATAGACGTCGCAGCTTTGTTCGACGGCGCGGTGCATGTCGACCATGCCGTGCCCGCCGCGCTTCCAGCAGTGGAAGACGCCGGTGCCGATGCGATAGGCTCCCGTGCAACCAATCGTGGCTTTGGGATCGACGCCCGCAGCCAGCAGCGCCAGTGCGTTCATCGGCTTCACCGTAGAGCCGGGCGGATAAAGCCCTTGGAGAACCTTGTTGCGGAGCGGCAGATGATCGTCCTGCGTCAACGCGGCATATTCCAGCCGCCCGATCCCGCCCGAAAAGCTGTTGGGATCGAACGACGGCATCGAGCATAGCGCCAGTATCTCCCCGCTTTCCACGTCGATGACGGTCAGCGCACCGCTGTTGGTGCCAAGACGCCGGGCGGCATAGCCCTGTAAGCCGGCATCGATCGTCAGGTGGAGTGTATTACCCTGAATATCGGGCCGCGTCTCGAGTTCGCGCACCAGCTTGCCGCGCGCGGTAACTTCGCTGCGCCGCGCGCCCGGCGTTCCCTTGAGAACAGACTCCATCGTCTTTTCAATGGCATCCTTGCCGACTTTGAAGCCCGGTGTGAGGTAAAGCGGGTTCTTTGTCTTCGCATAGGCTTCAGCCGACGGCGCACCGACATAGCCCAGCAGATGCCCCACCGCAGCACCTGTGGGATAATAGCGTGAAAAGCCCTGCGCCGGGATGACACCGGGCAGGTCGGGCGCGCGCACGCTGACCGCTGCGAATTGTTCCCAGCCCATGTTTTCCGCAACCTGGATCGGCTGAAAGCCCGGCGCGCCTTCGATTTCCTTGTCGATTCGGTCCCGCTCGTCGGGTGTCAGTGCGAGAAGCTTTTCGAGCGCAGCGAGCGTAGCCTCCCTGTCAATGAGGCGATCGGGAATGATATCGACGCGGAACACCGGGCGATTGAGGGCAAGCGGCTTTCCGGCGCGATCGACGATCCAGCCGCGGCGCGGCGGAATGAGCGACAGGTTTACGCGGTTGCTCTCGGCGAGAAGCGCATAGTGCCGGTTTTCGAACACGGAAATCCACGTCATCCGCGCGGCCAGCATTACGCCGATGCCCATCTGCGCGCCGCCCAGAATGAAGCTGCGCCGGGCATAGCTGAATTGCGCCTGCGCTTCGGATACGCTCCGCTTTCCCAGAATGCGGTCAAACTTCATCGTGCGAACCGCCACTGATCGAGTCCCGCGCACAGCCGCGCGACGACAGGATAAAGCATCGCCCCGGCAAGTACCGGTGGCAAGAGGAGGATCGCGGGCGTCGCCCCGCCGCTGAACTGGACGATCACCCATCCGCCTGCCGTCACCGCAGCGGAAAGGGCTGCGGCGAGGCCCCAATCTTGCAGGAAGCCGCGCCAGACGAAGCGCATATCGGCATAATCGAGCCAGAGGAGCACGATCGTCCACAGCGCCATCGCGGTGCCAATCGGCTGGCCGCTGAATAGGTCGTCGAACAACCCGAGCGGAAGACCTGCCCAGGCGGGCCATAATCCCGGCCTCGGAAGCCGCCAGCCGAGCAATATGAGCAGTCCGGGCGACGGCATGACAGGCACCGTCGCGATCACCGGCAGAAGTACGGCAAGCGAGCCGAGCATGATCGTGACGACCGGAACGATCTGCCGTTCAAAGCGCCCGGACGACGCTGAAAACTGGTTGCGGCGACCGACGAGCGCCATCACGGCCTGACCGGCGCTTCGGGCAAGTCGGAATCGGGCGGTGCATAGGGCTGCTCGACGGTTGCAAAATCGAAGCGCGCGGGATCGGCCAGCGGTATCCCGATCACCAGATCACGGTTGCGCACGCGCGCAACCGCAACGGGCACGTCGGGTGGGTAGATTCCGCCCGCGCCGGAGGAAACGAAGACGTCACCAACAGCAAAGGGGTTGCTGGCATAGCCGAGCGCACGGATGTCGAGTGCCCCGTCGCCGCGGCCGGTGGCAAGCGCGGGAAGCCCATCGGAAAGGCGTTTGACAGGTATGACATTGCCGCCGTCGGTAATGAGCAGCACCCGCGCCGTCACGCGTCCGGCGGCGACTACCCGCCCGATCAACCCGTCCGGACCACGCACCGGCTGCCCGTTCGCGACGCCACGCAGCGATCCGGCCGCAAGCGTCGCATACCGGCGACTGCTCGTCCCTGTAGAAGCGATCAGGCGCGCGGCGGCGGCGGTTTGCCGACGCGTTTCGACCAGGCCCGCCAGCGCCTTCAGGCGCGATGCTTCGCGACCGGCAGCACGTGCCTCAATCAGCTCGGCTCTCGCCTTGCGCAGTTCGGCATCGAGCGCGCGGTTTTTTGATCCCGCATCGATATAGGCGGCGACGCCGTCAATCCCGGCGCTGACGGCTTCGAACGCGCTGCGTCCCGCGCTTGAAACGGGCGCGGTCAGATCGGCGAAAAAAGATTGTACCGCGGCATGGCCCCCCGGATCGAAACGCGCCGAAAGCGCCAGAAGCAGCCCGAACACCGCCCCTGCAACGGCGACGACATAGCCGGCGAACAGGCCATATTGCGCGCGCCGCGAAAAGCCGGGGCGCGACCGCGCTGGCGGCGCCATGGCGGCCAGCTCAGGCGGTCTGGAGCACGCCGGCGAAGATCGGATCTTCGAGCGCACGCCCTGTGCCGAGCGCGACGCACGTCAGCGGATCGTCCGCTACGGTGACAGGAAGACCGGTCTCGTCGCGCAGCACCTCATCCAGACCGCGCAGCAGCGCACCGCCGCCGGTCAGCACAATGCCCTGATCGACGATGTCGGCTGCCAGTTCGGGGGCGGTGTTCTCAAGCGCGATCCGCACGCCTTCGACGATCGTGCCGACGGGTTCGGACAGCGCTTCGGCGATCTGGCCCTGGTTGATCGAGATTTCCTTGGGCACGCCGTTGACCAGATCGCGCCCCTTGATGTGGATGGTGAGGCCGATACCGTCGGCTGGAGGCTTGGCGACGCCTACTTCCTGCTTGATCCGTTCGGCCGTCGATTCACCGATCAGCAGATTGTGGTTGCGGCGGACATAGCTGACGATGGCTTCGTCCATCTTGTCACCGCCCACCCGCACCGATGTGGTATAGGCAAGGCCGCGCAACGAAAGCACCGCGACTTCGGTCGTGCCGCCGCCGATATCGACGACCATGCTTCCGATCGGCTCGGTAACGGGCATATCCGCGCCGATCGCCGCGGCCATCGGTTCCTCGATCAGGAAAACCTCGCTCGCCCCGGCGTTTGACGCGGCGTCGCGGATCGCGCGGCGTTCCACCTTCGTCGATCCCGAAGGCACGCAGATCACGATCTTGGGCCAGCGGAATGCGCTTTTGCTGCCGCCGTGAACCTTGCGGATGAATGCCTTGATCATTTCCTCGGCGACATCGTTGTCGGCGATCACCCCGTCGCGTAACGGGCGTATCGCCTCGATGCTGCCCGGCGTCTTGCCCATCATCAGCTTGGCATCGTCGCCTACCGCCTTGACCTTCCTGATGCCGTTGATCGTCTCGATCGCGACCACGGAGGGCTCGTTGAGCACGATGCCGCGCCCCCGCACATAGATGACGGTGTTGGCGGTGCCGAGGTCGATTGCCATGTCGTGCGACATGAATTTGAAGCGTCGTGTAAACCAGTTTGCCATGGAAAAAGCTCGGTGCCTTGATAAGGCCGTCTGACACTTTTCGAGAAGAATTCCGCAGCGGCCGGGTCGCGGAATGCGTTCGCTTGGTCTAGGACCCGGCGCATGTCAATACGTCGCCTGCCACCGCATCTGATCAACCGCATCGCCGCCGGCGAAGTGGTCGAGCGCCCGGCCGCGGCACTGAAGGAACTGATCGAAAACGCGATCGATGCGGACGCATCGCGCATCGCCATCCGTCTTGGCGGCGGGGGCATCGCGCTGATCGACGTGACCGACGACGGCTGCGGGATGAGCGCGACGGACATGGCGCTGGCACTCGAACGGCACGCCACCTCGAAACTGCCCGAGGACTGGTGGGAAAGCGGCGCGATTGAAAATGTCTCGACGCTCGGATTTCGGGGCGAAGCGCTCCCTTCGATCGCCAGCGTCGCACGGATGACGCTGGATTCTCGCCCCCGGAAAGCCGCCGGGGAAGGGGCCACGGGGTGGACGAGGATCATCGACAACGGCATTGTGGCGTATGACGGCCCGTCTGCCATACCATCGGGCACGCGCATCCGCGTGGAAGGGCTGTTCGAAAGCGTGCCCGCGCGCCGCAAGTTCCTGCGTTCCGCCCGCAGCGAATATGCCGCCTGCCTCGACGTCGTAAGGCGTCTGGCGATGGCGCGGCCCGGCATCGGCTTCTCGGTCGAACACGACGGGCGGCGATCGCTGTCGGTCCAGAGCGAAAGCCGGGTCGCCCGCGTCGCGGCGCTGACGGACCGCGCACTGACTGCAAACAGCGTCGGTATCGATTTCGAGCGGGAGGGGATCGTGCTCGGCGGCGTGGCGGGTCTCCCGACGTTCAATCGCGGCATCGCCGATCATCAGTATCTTTTCGTCAATGGGCGTCCGGTGAAGGACCGGCTGCTGATCGGCGCCGTTCGCGGGGCCTATGCCGATCTGCTCGCGCGCGATCGGCATGCGGTCGTCGCGCTGTTTCTCGACATGCCCGTACAGGCCGTCGACGTGAACGTGCATCCGGCCAAAACCGAAGTCCGCTTTCGCGATCCGGCACTGGTGCGCGGACTGATCGTGAGCGGGATCAGGCAGGCGCTCGATGCCGCCGGACACCGCAGCAGGCCTGCGCTGAGCGCGGGTGCGCTGGGAATGTGGACGGGGGCGCCGCACCGGCCCGCCACGTTCAGCCCCTATGCGGGCCCCGGCCCCGATTATCGCGACGCGGGTTTCGTCGGGACGGAGGCTGGTGGCACGCGCGGGGTTTCCGACGTTGGCCTCGACTTCGGGCTTGAGCCACTGGCACGCGCCGAACCGGCTTCGGCACCCGTCCCGGCGCACCCGCTGGGCGTGGCGCGCGGACAGGTTGCCGCGACCTATATCGTGGCAGAGGCAGAGGACGGGCTGATCCTCGTCGATCAGCACGCTGCGCACGAACGCCTCGTGCTCGAACGGATGCGCAGGGCGCGGGCCGGTGGCGCGGTCGCGGCCCAGCCGCTGCTGCTTCCCGAAGTCGTCGAGATGGACGAATCCGCCTGCGACCGCCTCGAGGCGCATATCGGCGAACTGGCGGATCTCGGGCTCGAGCTCGAGCGGTTCGGACCATCGGCAGTGCTGGTCAGGGCCACGCCCGCGCCGCTGGGGCAAACCGACGCGAAAGGCCTGGTCACCGATCTCGCGGACGAGCTGGCCGCTTATGGCGCGGCACTTTCGCTGAAGGAAAGGCTCGATGCCGTAGCGGGCACCATGGCGTGCCACGGATCGGTGCGCGCCGGACGCATCCTCTCCGTCACCGAAATGAACGCGCTGTTGCGCGAGATGGAGGCAACGCCGCATTCGGGCCAGTGCAATCACGGCCGCCCGACTTGGGTGAAGCTGGCGCATGGCGACATCGAAAAGCTGTTCGGGAGGCGTTGAGGTGAACACGATGCAGCCCCCGGGCGAAGCGCCCCACCACGCGCCGATCATCGTGACCGCACTCATCGGCGAACCCGATTTCGGGTGGCTGGACGGGCTGCGCCGCGCCCGTTTCCCGGCCGCGCGCAACCATCTGCGCGCGCACATCACCCTGTTTCATCACCTGCCGCCATCGGTCGCGGGCGAGCTTTGCGATCTGCTTCGCACACTTGCAAAAGAGAGTATTCCCGATGCCCGGATCACGGGCCTCATGAACCTGGGCGGTGGCGTTGCCTATCGGATCGACAGCACATCACTCTCCACGATCCGCGCGCATCTGGCAGACCGTTTTGCGCCGCTGCTCATGCCACAGGATCGCAACCCGTGGCGCGGGCACGTCACGGTGCAGAATAAAGTCAAACCCGCCGAGGCACGCGCCCTGCTCGCCGAACTGTCCGCCGGTTTCGCGCCGCGCCCGCTCGCGCTCAGGGGGCTGGCGGCATGGTGGTATCGCGGCGGCCCGTGGGAAACGATTGCGGCCTATGCGTTCGGCACCGGTCAGCGCCTCTCCGGCATCGCCTGAGCCGCGTTTGCCGCGCCGAGCACCGCCCGTACGCTTGCGGTCGCCACATCGGCATCGATGCCCACGCCCCATACGGTCTTGCCGCTTTCCGCCCGGCATTCGACATAGGCTGCTGCCTGCGAATCGGTGCCCATGCCGAGCGTATGTTCGGTGTAGTCGATCACATCGAGCACGACGCCCTGTTCCGCGACAGCCGCGACCACCGACGAGATCAGCCCATTGCCACGGCCGCTGACTGCGTGACCATCGCCGTCGACCGTCAGCTTGCCCGTGAACAGCCGGTCACCATTGGCCGCACGTGACTCGGCATAATCGCCAAGGGCAAAGCGGCCCGCGCCGAGATAGACCCGCTCGAATTCCCCCCAGATATCGGCGGCGTTCAGTTCACGGCTGCTTTCATCGGCCAGGCGCTGGACGTGACGGCTGAAATCGGCCTGCATCCGCTTGGGAAGCTTCAGCCCCTTGTCCTGTTCGAGCACCCAGGCGACGCCGCCCTTGCCCGATTGCGAGTTGACGCGGATCACCGCTTCATAATCACGGCCCAGATCCCTCGGATCGATCGGGAGGTAGGGGACTTCCCAGAACTGGTCGTTCCGCCGTTCCTGCGCCGCAAAGCCTTTTTTGATCGCATCCTGATGCGATCCCGAAAAGGCGGTGAACACAAGGTCTCCGACATAGGGCTGGCGCGGGTGCGTGGCGATATTCGTGCAATATTCGACCGTCTTCACGATCCGGTCGATATCCGAAAAGTCCAGCCCCGGATCGATGCCCTGCGTATACATGTTGAGCGCGACCGTGACGAGATCGACATTGCCGGTGCGCTCGCCATTGCCGAGGAGACACCCCTCGACGCGGTCCGCACCCGCGAGCAGGCCGAGTTCGGTCGCCGCCACTCCGGTCCCGCGATCATTATGCGTGTGCAGCGAAACGATCACCGCCGCCCGGTCTGGAATGTGACGGCAGAACCATTCGATCTGATCGGCATAGACATTGGGCGTCGCGCATTCGACGGTTGCGGGCAGGTTGAAAATGATCGGTTTTTCGGGCGTGGGCGCAAGCACGTCCATCACCGCCGCGCAAACCTCGGTCGAGAACTCGATTTCGGCGGTCGAGAACGTCTCGGGCGAATATTCGAAATGCCAGTCGGTCTCGGGGCGACGCGCCGCCTCTTCGCCGAGCATCTTTGCCGCATCGACGGCGATCTGTCTGATCTGCGGCTTGTCCATGCCGAACACGATACGCCGCCACGCCGGGCTGACGGCATTGTAGACGTGGACGATTGCGCGGGGCGCACCCGCCAAACTCGCAAAGGTCGTCTCGATCAGATCGCGCCGCGCCTGGGTCAGCACCTGCACGGTGACGTCGGCCGGGATGCGGTTTTCCCTCACCAGTCCCGATATGAAATCAAACTCGGTCGCGCCCGCGCTTGGGAAGCCGACCTCGATCTCCTTCACCCCGATCCGGCACAGGAGATCGAAAAAACGCTGCTTCTTTTCCGAATCCATCGGGTCGATCAAGGCCTGGTTCCCGTCGCGCATATCGGTCGACAGCCAGCGCGGTGCGCGCGTGATCGTGCGCGATGGCCATTGGCGATCGGACAGGTCGACCGGGGGGAAAGGGCGGTATTTGGCGGATGGATCGCGCAACATTCTGGCTCTCGCTGGCTTCGAGGTTTCGGATTTCCCTTAGGCTGCGTCGTGCGCGGGGGCGCACGGCGAATGCGCGCCTAAGGGCGCATAAGTCGAAGCAGCAGGGCGCTGGCGCGCGTCATGACTCTCCCCCGGGGTCCGGTTATCGCTGTGTCATTTCTGAAAAGCCACGGTGATGTCGAGAGCGACCGCATCGGAGACGAACGGTATGCCGTTCGATATGCCGAAATCGCTGCGTTTGATCGTTCCCCGTGCGTGGAAACCGACATTTTCCTTGCCGCCCATCTGCGGCGGTACCTTGCCCGCGCCTGCGAATTCGGCATCGAGGACGACGGGTCTGGTGACGCCGTTGAGCGTCAGTTCGCCCGCGATCGACGCTTTCATGCCGGTGGCCCTGACCGTCGTGGATACGAACCGCGCATCGGCGGGATTTTCACCGAAGAAATCGGGCTTGCCGCCGTCCTTCCCCGGGCGGAGCAGATGCGCCGTAAGCCCGGCACTGGCCGTCGTCACTTTAGCGACCGGGATCGTGATATCGACTTTTGCGGCACCGGGATTTTTCGGATCGAGCACCAAAGTACCGGTGGCGTCACCGAAAATGCCGAAATAATCGTTGAAGCCCAGGTGATTGACGCGGAATCCCACCAGCGTGTGCCCGGAATCGACCGTGTAGGTGCCGCCGGTGACCGCGGCAGGATTTGCCGAGCCGGGCGGAGATGTCGGCATCTGGGCAACGGCAATGGTTGCGGGAATCACCAGGGCAGCGGCGATCAGCACAGTGCGGCGCATGAAAAGTCTCCTTCTTGCGCGTGGCCTAACCGGCCCGCGCCTCAAAGGGGAGAGGAAATGCGCTGCGGATGCAACCATTTTCTCCGGTTGAGTTCAGTTCCGCGCCCTGTCGACGAGTTTGTTCGCTCCGATCCACGGCATCATCGCGCGCAGCTCGGCTCCCGTCTTTTCGATCGGATGCGCCTGCGCCGCCTTGCGCGATGCCTTGAGCTCGGGCTGGCCCGCACGGTTTTCGAGGACGAAATCTTTCACGAACCGACCTGACTGGATATCCGCGAGGACGCGCTTCATCTCGGCCTTCGTGTCTGCGGTGATGATGCGCGGGCCCGTTTTGATGTCTCCATATTCGGCGGTATTGCTGATCGAATAGCGCATGTTCGCGATGCCGCCTTCGTAGAGCAGATCGACGATCAGCTTGGTTTCGTGCAGGCACTCGAAATAGGCCATTTCAGGGGCATATCCCGCCTCGACGAGCGTTTCGAAGCCCGCCTGGATGAGGTGCGTTATGCCGCCGCAGAGGACGGCCTGTTCGCCGAACAGATCGGTTTCGCATTCCTCGCGGAAATTCGTTTCGATGATGCCCGATCGGCCACCTCCGACCGCGCTTGCATAGGCCAGCGCCAGATCATGCGCGTTTCCGCTTGCATCCTGATGGACGGCGATCAGGCAGGGGACGCCGCCGCCACGGACATATTCGCTGCGTACCGTATGGCCGGGGCCCTTTGGCGCGATCATGACGACGTCGAGATCCGCGCGCGGCTCGATCAGCCCGAAATGAACATTGAGGCCATGTGCAAAGGCAAGCGTTGCCCCTGCCTTCAGGTTTGCATGGAGATCATCGGCATAGATCGCGGCCTGATGCTCGTCGGGCGCCAGGATCATGAGCACGTCGGCCCAGGCGGCAGCCTCCGCATTCGCCATCACCCTGAAACCGGCATCGATTGCCTTGGCGGCGCTGGCGGAGCCCTCCCGCAGGGCGACGGCGATATCGGCAACGCCCGAATCCTTCAGGTTCTGCGCATGGGCATGGCCCTGCGACCCATAGCCGAGGATCGCCACTTTTTTGCCTTTTATGATGCCGATGTCGGCGTCACGATCATAGTAAACGCGCATTTGTCTTCCCCAAAAATGGTGCCGTCACCCTGAACCTGTTTCAGGGTCCACCCTTCCACGTGCACGGCAGTACCGGCGGATGGATGGACCCCGGATCAAGTCCGGGGTGACGGCGTGTTGAATGTGCTGGTCCTAAACCGCCACTTTTCCCCGCGCCATCGCGACGATGCCCGTGCGCGCCACCTCGACCAGCCCGATCTCACCCATCAGTTCGACGAAGCGATCGATCTTGACCGACGATCCGGTCAGTTCGAACACGAAGCTCGAAATCGTCGTATCGATGACGTTGGCGCGAAACACCTCGGCAAGGCGCAGTGCCTCGATCCGGTTTTCGCCCGTGCCCGCCACTTTGACGAGCGTCAGTTCGCGTTCGATATGCTCGCCGAGCATGGTGAGGTCGGTCACGTTATGCACCGGCACCAGCCGGTCGAGTTGCGCCACGACCTGCTCGATGACGGCCGCGGTTCCCGACGTGACGATGGTGATCCGGCTGACGGCATCATCATCGCTGATGTCGGCAACCGTCAGGCTTTCGATATTATAGCCGCGTGCCGAAAACATGCCCGCAATCCGCGCGAGCACACCGCTTTCATTGTCGACGGTGACAGACAGCGTGTGGCGTTCGACCGGGCCGGTCTTGATGTGCATGACTAGACCAGCGCCTTTGCTTCGTCGTCCATCGTTCCCGTGACGCTGTCGGGATCGAGAATCATGTCATTGTGCGCATTGCCGCTGGGGATCATTGGGAAGCAGTTCGCCAGCTTCGCGACCCGGCAATCGAAGAATACCGGCCCGTCATGGGCGATCATTTCGGCGATCGCGCCGTCCAGCTTGTCAGGCTCCGAACAGCGGATGCCTTTCCAGCCATAGGCTTCGGCAAGCTTCACGAAATCGGGGAGGGTATCGCTGTAGCTTTCGGCATAGCGGCTTTCATAGGTGAGTTCCTGCCACTGGCGCACCATGCCCATATATTCGTTGTTGAGGACGAACACCTTGACGGGAAGGCGGTACTGCTTCGCCGTCGCCAGTTCCTGGATGTTCATCTGGATCGAGGCTTCACCGGCGATATCGATGACGAGCGCATCCGGGTGGCCGAGCTGCGCGCCGATCGCGGCGGGAAGGCCATAGCCCATCGTGCCGAGCCCGCCGCTCGTCAGCCACTTGTTCGGCGCGTCGAATCCGAAATGCTGCGCGGCCCACATCTGGTGCTGGCCGACTTCGGTCGTGATGATCGGATCGTGCTGGTGCGTCGCTTCCCACAGCGCGCGCACCGCATGCTGGGGCATGATTTCGGTGGCGGATCTGACGAAACCGAGAGATTTCCTCGCGCGCCACTTGTCGATCTCGGCCCACCAGGCGGCCAGATCGGGGCGGGGATAGTGCCGCGCCTTCCACAGCGTCACGGCATCGTCGAGCACGTGACCCACGTCTCCGACGACGCCGAGATCGGCGCGGACGATCTTGCCGATCGAGCTGCGATCGATATCGACGTGGATTTTCCTTGATCGCGGCGAAAAGGCATCGAGCCGCCCCGTCACGCGATCATCGAACCGCGCGCCGAGGCAGACGATGAGATCGGCGCCGTGCATCGCCATATTCGCTTCGTAAGTGCCGTGCATGCCGAGCATGCCGAGCCACTGATCGCCACTGGCAGGGTAAGCACCGAGACCCATCAGCGTCGATGTGACCGGCGCCCCCGAAAGCCGCGCCAGTTCGCGCAGCAGCTCGCTCGCGCCCGGCCCTGCGTTGATGATTCCGCCCCCGGTGTAAAGCACCGGACGCTCGGCCGCCGCGAGCATGTCGACAAGCGCCTCGACCATCTTCGGCTCGGGCGCGAGGGCAGGGCGGTACGTCCTGTGCCGGATCGGGCCGGGGTTGACGTAGGTTGTGGTGGCGACCTGCACGTCCTTGGGAATATCGACGACGACAGGGCCCGGACGTCCCGAGGTCGCGATATGAAAAGCCTCATGGATGACCGCGCCGAGCCTGGCGGGATCTTTCACGAGATAATTGTGCTTGGTACAATGCCGCGTGATGCCGACGGTATCGGCTTCCTGGAACGCGTCGGTACCGATCAGCGATGTCGGAACCTGGCCGGTGATCACGATCATCGGGATCGAATCCATCAGCGCATCGGTGATGCCGGTGATGGCATTCGTCGCGCCCGGGCCGCTGGTGACGAGGACGACACCGGGCTTGCCGGTGGCGCGCGCATAGCCTTCCGCCGCATGGGTTGCCGCCTGTTCGTGGCGGACGAGGATGTGCCTGATGTGCTTTTGCCTGAACAGCGCGTCATAGATCGGCAGCACCGCCCCGCCGGGATATCCGAACACAAGTTCAACACCGAGATCGACGAGCGCCTCAATAAGGATTTCGGCTCCGGGTTTTTCGACAGGCATGATGAGACATCTTTGTTGCGGCGCGGAATGCATTGCAAGCGTCGCGGCTAAAGGAACGATTCTGTCATGTCAACCCAAGTCTATGTAATAATATTGCTAGACTTGCATCATTTTCGGTGTTTTTTGTGTATGAGCTCGCGGTTGGCATCTTGTGCGTAAACCATGTCGTCTGACGTTTTAGATATTGGCGGGTGGCGAGACGGCCTGCCGTAAGCGCCTCGCTTCGGGTCAACCGGCCCGCCTGGAAAGCCGCAATTTCGCGAACGCCGATCGCGCGCATGACCGGAAGCGTGGCGGGGAGGGCGCGCGCCTGAAGCGCCGCCACTTCGGCCTGCGCACCGTCGAACATCGCCTCGAACCGGGCATCGCTTCGCGCCGCAAGCCAGTCACGGGGGGGCAGCAGAATGAGAGGGACAAGCGTGATCGTGTCGCCGATGCCACCGCGCCGCGTGGACTGCCAGTAGCCAAGAGGCTTTCCTGTCGCCCGGATAACCTCCAGCGCGCGCGCGATACGGCTGGTATCGGCGGGGGCGAGGCGCTGCGCCGCAGCCGGATCCTCGATCGCAAGCGCGGCGTGCGCGGCACGGACCGGAAGCGCGCGAACCTCGGCGCGGATCGCGGGGTCGATCGCAGGCACCGGCGCAATTCCGTCGAGCAATGTGCGGATGTAAAGGCCCGTCCCGCCGGTCAGGATGGGAAGCCGTCCTTCAAGCTGCGCTCTGGCAATGGCGGATTTTGCGCGCCCGGCCCAGTCCGCCGCCGAACAGGGCGTTGCACCATCGATGTCGCCATAGAGTGCGTGCGGGGCTTTCGCTTCATCCTGCAGATCGGGCCGCGCGGTGACGATGCGCAGATCGGCATAGACCTGCATCGAATCGGCATTGACGATGACCGAGGGCACGTGTTGGGCCAGCGCCATCGCAAGTGCGGACTTGCCGCTCGCGGTCGGCCCTGCGATGAGCGCGACGACAGGGCGATCGGCAGGGAAATCGGCAGGGAAATCGGACGTGTTCATTGCAACACTGGTAGCACCGGAACGGTTGAGTGCAGGTGATATTTCGGCGGCATGTGACGCCGTGCGCGGCACGCCGGGGCCGGTGGTCGACGGTCGCGCCTGCGACGTGCGGTTTGCCGGCGACGGACAGGCGGGCAGGGCGGCGCTCGAACGGCTGTTCTCCTCAGCCCTCGAGCCGATCGCCGACGTCATCGTCCAGATTGAAGCGCATCGCCGCCCCCGGTTGCTGGTTGCGGATATGGATTCGACGATGATTACCGTCGAGTGCATCGACGAGCTTGCCGATTACGTCGGGCTGAAAGATGAAGTGTCCGCCGTCACCGAAGCGGCGATGCGCGGCGAGATCGATTTTGCTCAGGCGCTGCACAGCCGCGTCAAGTTGCTCGCCGGGCTGAGCGAGGCCATCGTAGCCGAGTGCCTGCGCGACCGGGTGAAAATCACGGGAGGCGCGATAGAACTGGTGACGGCATTCAGAGCTGCTGGGGGCAGGGCGGTGCTCGTTTCGGGCGGTTTCACCCATTTTACTGACAGTGTAGCGCGCATGATTGGGTTCGACCGCGCCGTGGCGAACCGCCTGGTCGTGAGACATGGCGAGCTGACCGGCGAGGTTGAAGCGCCGATCGTCGATGCCGCGGCAAAACGCGCAATTCTGCTGTCGTATACTGAGGGAGACGGCTCCCGACACGATGGGTTTCCCGCGGTATCGATCACGAGCACCGGGCCATCGCGCTCCGCTGGCCCGGCCATTCCCCGGCGTCAAACCCTGGCGATCGGCGACGGTGCAAACGACATTCCGATGATCGAGGCCGCCGGGCTGGGAATCGCATATCATGCCAAGCCTCTTACCTGCACTGCTGCCGATGCCTGCGTTCGCGTTGGTGACCTCAGCGTTTTGCGCTACGCCCTTGGATTGATCTGAAGGCCTCGCCTGTCATCGGCTGCGTCGCCCGGAGCCGGATTGGGTTTTTTCGGCGGTGCCTGTACCGGCGTCTAGGGTGCCACCGTAACGCATGCCTGCCCCGATGCCTTGACGGCGACACACAGCTTATCAGCAGCCGCTCGCGAAGCCACCGGGCCGGTCTGCAGGCGCGTGATCCTGCCCGCGCGGACCATCACAGGATTGAAAGATGCGAGTGTATCGATGCGGCTTTTCAGCCGGTCCCAGAGCGCCGTTGCACCATCTGCGTTCGAAAACGCACCAAGCTGGACCCGCCATGTGCCACCGGCGCCAGGGGTAGCCACGCGTTCAGCCGAGGGCGATTTCACGGGAGGCCTCGGCCTCGGCACGCGGACCGCTTCTGGCTCCTGTTCAGAGTCGATTGCGACCCGGGCGGGTGGTAGTCCTGCCCGGTCGCTTGGCGGAAGCGTAACCGTGCGGACGGGCCTTGGCGACTCGCGCCCGACCGGTTGCAGCGCGCTCACCCCCGGATCGCCCGGCGGGATTTCCGGCTTGCTCTCGGCCAGCTCAAAGGCGCGGGCGAGAGCAAGGCCACGGGTGCGCTCGGCGAGAGGTATGACCCGATCCATCTGGACAAGGGCTGACGATGCGGCGCGGATGCCCGACGCCGATGCGCGCGTCATCATCGCATAGGCACGCGGGTAATCGCGCTCAACCAGATCACCGTTGAACAGGATTGTGCCGTAGATATACTGGGCATTGGGATTGGCATGGCCTGCCGCTTCTTCAAGATAAGGCAGGGCCTCGGCCCGCTTTCCGTTCTGGAACATCACGATGCCATAGGCTGCTTTTCCCTGCATATTGTTCTGCATGGACGATTTGCGGAACCAGTCTTCCGCCTGCCTTAGATCGACGGGAACGCCGCGTCCGAAACGGTACGCTTGACCCATATTATACTGCGCCTCTGAATCGCCTGCGATCGCCAGCGGTCGCCAGTTTTTAATAGCAGTCGCGAAATCTCCGCGTTGCCACGCCTCATAAGCTATGCGTGCGTCGGGCGCTGCGGCGCTGGTGTCAGCCACTGCCGGTTTGGCTACGCCTGCGGCAGCCAGGGCAAGTGCCGCACCCATAATGCCTCGCATCGTCATCATCGTTTGCAACCCTTTCGCAAGACGATCTGTCTGCCACGCGCACACTTAACGATAGATTAGCACAAAGATGCACACTGCTCCACAACGGTGTCGGGCATGTCGGACAGTTGCCATCTTAACGCTATCTTAGCGGACGCGTGGCAATGCGCATCTTTAATTCAGGAAACCGAGGACGATCAATGCGCGTACTGGCACTGGCCTCGCAGAAGGGCGGATCGGGGAAAACCACCCTGTCGGGCCATCTTGCTGTGCAGGCCCAGCTTGCCGGAGCCGGGCCGGTCGTGCTGATCGACATCGATCCGCAGGGCTCGCTCGCCGATTGGTGGAACGAGCGTGAAGCCGAATTACCCGCATTCGCTCAGACGACTGTCGCGCGGCTTGCAGACGATCTTGCAGTGCTTCGCCAGCAGGGTTTCCGGCTTGCCGTCATAGACACGCCGCCAGCCATCACGATGGCGATCCAGAGCGTCATCAACGCGGCAGAGCTCGTCATCATCCCGACGCGCCCCAGCCCTCATGATCTTCGCGCCGTGGGTGCCACGGTCGATCTGTGTGATCGGGCAGGCAAACCGCTGCTCTTTTGCATCAATGGCGCGACCCCAAAGGCCAAGATCACCTATGAAGCGGCGGTCGCGCTGTCACAGCATGGCACCGTTGCCCCTGTCACGCTTCATCATCGCACAGATTTCGCCGCATCGATGATCGACGGCCGCACGGTTATGGAAATCGATCCCGACGGCCGTTCATCGATCGAAGTGCGTGACCTATGGACCTATGTTTCGGGTCGGCTGGAAAAAAACTTTCGGCGCACCGTCTTTTCGGCCCCGGGTGCCGGTCCATCGCCCCTGCCCGCCCGCCCTGCCGGTGGCTTCGGTCGCCGCGTTGCCAGCCGATGAGGAGGGAAGCAATGACAGAGTCAAAGGCGTTCGCCTCTCTTTCTTCGGCACTGCTGGCGCGCAAGGGGCACGCGAGGCCGGCCATGCGCCCCCAGGGATCTTCGGGTTTCCTGCCGCGGGCGGCCATTTCGCCGCATGATGATCTCGGCTGGAATGACATGGGGAACGGGTCAGGTCGTCCGCCGCACCAGATTGCCGACGTCGTACCGATCAGTCCTGAACTGGCGCTCGCCCCGGGCACCGATCGTCCGGCACCTTCACCCGTTCGCCAGCAAGCCGAAATCATCCGTGCCCTTGCGATGCCGCACAGGCCAACGGTTTCCGGTCCGTCCAGCCCTGCCAGGCCCGGAGAGCGCAAACAGCGCCCCGTTGCCGGAGCAAAGGGCAGGGCAGCATTTACGTTGCGCCTGGATTCCGATCGTCATCTGAAGCTGCGCCTTGCCTGCGCGGTGCAAAATCGTTCGGCGCAGACGATCGTCGCAGATGCGCTCGACCTTTTCCTCGAATCGCAACCCGAAATCACGGCACTTGCCGCGACAGCCAGAACCCAAAAGCTAAGGACGAACCGATGAAGACCTCGGCCACGCTTAAATATGCCGCAACCCTTTTTGTCATGGGCACCGTACTCACCGGCTATTCCGAGCCAAATGCGGGATCGCCGGTGGCAAGCGCATCATCGGCAAAGGCTGACCGGATTGCCGCCAAGGCCGCTGTAAAAGCCCGCGCCGCGATGGCCAAGAAGAAGTTTGATGTCGCGATCAGCCTTGCTGAAACTGCCGTGGCCTCGAATCTGCGCAACGCCAGCTACCGCATGCTGCTTGCCCAGGCCTATCTTGGCGCCGGACGATTTGTTTCCGCCGAAACGAGCTTTGCCGACGTCTTGACGCTCTCGCCCGATCAGGGTCGCGCCGCACTCAACCTTGCGCTTGTCCAGGTGGCACGCGACAAGAAAGACCAGGCGCTTGTGACACTCAAAGAGTATCGCGACCGGATCGCGGGCGTCGACTTCGGCCTTGCGCTGGCGCTTGCGGGCGATACGAAAGAGGGTGTGCGGGTGCTCGAATTGCTGGCGCGCGAACCAGGCGTCGATGCGCGCGTTCGTCAGAATCTTGCATTTTCCTATGCACTCGACGGCCAATGGGCACCCGCGCGGGCCATGGCTGCGACCGATCTCGGCGAAACCGCCGCCGATGCTCGCTTGCTCGAATGGGCGGCGTTTGCGCGTCCCGGCGGGGCACAGGCTCAGGTGGCGAGCCTGCTTGGCATATCGCCCGTCAGCGACGATCGCGGCCAGCCTTTACGGTTGGCACTGAAGGAGCGTGCCGAACAGTCGGCGATGGCGGCTTCCGCGCCTATCCCGTCCCCGACTGCATCGGCCGATGTACCGGCCGCGATGCCGACGGCTGACGCGACGCTTCCGGTGTTCGAAACAGGTGCCGCCAGTGCATCGGTAGCCCCTGCGGTTGAGGTTGATACCGCAGCAGGGTCGGCCGATGTGCCACTGATCCGCGCCGCCGGTGCACCGTCACGGCAAACCGCCGCTGCGGGCCGCAGCTCCGTTGCCACGCTGCCAAAGCCACGTCGGTTCGAGGCAGGCAAATTCGTCGTCCAGCTCGGTGCCTATGCCAATGCTGCCGTTTCCCACGACGCATGGCAGCGTCTGGCACCGCGCTACGGGCTTCGCGGATTTGAGCCGGCAAACGCCAGCGCGCGCGTCGGCCGGACGAGCGTGATACGCCTTTCGGTCGGCGGTTTTGCCAGTCGCGCCGAGGGCATGCGCATCTGCGCGCGGATCAAGACGGCGGGTGGCAAATGCTTCGTGCGCGGCCTGCTTGGCGATCAGCTTGCCGTCTGGGCCAAAAAAGGCCCGGTGACGCGGGTCGCCATGACGGGCAAGAAAGCAACGAAGCCAGCGCGTCTCGCCTCGCGCTGATGCAATTTGCCGAGCAGGAACCTTTCCACCGGTCTGCCCCGCCGTCGACGCCGGTGCTCCCGCGATGGCATGCCGGCGCTACAGCTTGAAGATCGTCCGCCCACCCTTGATCGCGCGGACGACGCATCCCTGAACCGGCAGACCTTCAAACGGTGTGTTGCCGGCCTGTGACACAAAATCGGCACCGCGGATCTGCCACGGCTTCTCAGGATCGAAGATAACCAGGTCTGCCGGGCCCCCCGGTGAAATATGCCCCGCATCGACCCCCAGCAAGCGCGACGGATTGGCGGCGAGCAGCGCGAAAAGGCGAGGCAGGTCGATCAGCCCCTCGCGCACCAGCCCGATCCCGAAGGCCAGCAGCGTCTCCGCCCCCGACATGCCGGGCTCGGCATCGGCAAAGGGCAGTCGCTTCGCTTCCGGCCCGCGCGGATCGTGCCCCGAACACAGGACGTCGATCGTGCCGTCTGCCAGCGCCGCGCGACACGCCTGCCGGTCTTCCTCGCTCCGCAGCGGCGGAGAAAGGCGGGCGAATGTGCGAAAGTCGGAAACTGCGGTGTCGCTCAGCATGAGATGCGCGGGCGTGATGCCGCACGTTACTTTCAATCCCCGATCCTTCGCCCGCCGGACCCGCTCGAAACCTGCGCCGGTCGTCACCTGGCGGAAATGGATCGCGGTGCCGGTATCCTCCGCAAGCATGATATCGCGTGCGATGGCAATGGCTTCTGAAAAAACGGGTGCAGCGGAAAGGCCGTGGCGCGTTGCCGTTTCCCCTGCGGTCGCGACGGCAGGGCCCGCAAGCCCGCCGTCCTCTGCGTGGGCGATAACCGTCAGGCCCAGCGATCCTGCATAGGCGAGAACCTTGTGCATGACGCCCGAATCGCCGATCCAGCGACGACCGGTCGCGACAGCCCTGGCGCCGGCGCGCTGCATAAGGGCGATCTCCGCAAGTTCGCTGCCCGCGAGGCCGCGCGTTGCGGCGGCGATCGGATGGACCCAGAGTAGCGGCTTGGCGGCGAGCGCAGCGCGCTGGACGAGGCCCGGATCGTCGAGCACCGGGCCCTGATCGGGCATGAGTGCGATCCGCGTGATTCCCCCTGCGGCAAAGGCACGCGGCTCCACCGCGAAAACGCAAAGATCGACGATCCCGGGCGCCACGTAAAGGCGGTGGGCGCCGATCATCCCGGCACCATCGGGCGGCGCCGCCACGATGCGGTCACCGTCGATGAACAGATCATCGCGGCGGATGCCCGCTGCATCGACAAGCGCCGCTCCCGTAATCGCAAACCCGCTCATCGCCGAGCCCGCGTCAGCACATCGAGGCAGGCCATGCGCACCGCAACACCCATTTCGACCTGTTCGGCTATCGTCGAGCGTCGGGGATCGTCGGCAACTGTGCTTTCAATCTCGACCCCACGGTTCATCGGCCCGGGGTGCATGACGATCGCGTCGGGAGCGGCGTGCATCAGTCGCTCGCCGGTGAGGCCATAAAGCATGTGATATTCGCGCAGCGACGGCACGAAACCACCCTGCATCCGCTCGGTCTGCAGGCGCAGCATCATGATGACGTCCGCGCCTGCAATCCCGTCGTTCATATCGGTAAAGCGGGCTACCCCCATCCGGTCGAGCGCGGCGGGGAGCAGCGTGGCGGGGCCCACCGCACGGACACTGGCACCAAGACTGGTGAGCAGCAGGATGTTCGATCGCGCGACGCGGCTGTGGAGCACATCACCGCAGATGGCGACCGTCACGCCCGCCAGGCCACCGAGCCGCCGCCGGATCGTAAGCGCATCGAGCAAAGCCTGGGTCGGATGTTCATGCATCCCGTCTCCCGCATTGAGCACGGGACAATCGACCTTGTCGGCAATGAGAGCCACCGCACCCGACGCGCCATGACGGATCACGATGACGTCAGCGCGCATGGCGTTGAGCGTGAGCGCAGTATCGATCAGCGTCTCACCCTTTTTAACCGATGATTGCGCAGCGTGCATGTTCACGACATCGGCACCGAGACGTTTGCCCGCGATCTCAAAGCTCAGAAGCGTGCGCGTGCTGTTTTCAAAGAAAGCATTGATCTGGGTCAGGCCGGCAAGGCGATGATCGGAAGCACCATGCGCCCGATTGTGACCAACCCAGTTATCTGCCTCGTCGAGCAGAAACGATATCTCATGCGGCTGAAGCGCCGCGATTCCCGTCAGGTCGCGGTGGGGAAAAAGGTCCGGTGGCGTCATCGAAGCCTGTCGCTAAGCCCATCCCGGCAATCAGGCAACCATGGCTTTTCCCGTCAGCTTACCGGAAAGCCCGCGCACTCGACGAAACTGCCGATCGACCGGCTACCGCCCCCGGCCGGTCTTTTCCTGCAATTCGTCGATGCGGATCGATGCGTCCGCCTTGCTCAAAGTCTCGTCATAATCCTCGCCCGCTTCTTCCGAAAGCGTCTTCAGATATGATTTCTGGGCTCCCGTCATGGCTTCATGACCGGTCGTCCAGTCGGCCGGATCTTTTTCGGCATTCGACGTCGGGTGCGATTTCGGATTTTCAGCTATGTCTGTCATACTCTGCAAACCAGCCCGGACTTGATTTGTTCCATTCCAAATGCCGACGCTTGCATCGCTGGGCGGAGCCCCCATGTCTGCCGATTGCGCAGCCACAGGCGAAGTGCTAGCGGCGCGCGTCCCTGCGGAGAGCCGGGTTATCAACGGAAAGGCTGGGCGTCAGTCCATGTCAGATCAGGCAGTCGGTTCGGTTACTGCGCAAGATGACGAGCCGGAAAACGGCCATCATGTAAAGGGAAGCCTTGGCGCGCTGACGGTTGGCGCTGTCGGCGTCGTATTCGGCGATATCGGCACTTCGCCGCTTTACGCGCTGAAGGAGACGTTCGTCGGCCACCATCCGCTGCCCGTCGATATCCTCCACATCTTCGGCGTTCTGAGCCTCATTTTCTGGTCGTTCCTGATCATCGTCACATTCAAATACGTGATGATCGTCACCCAGGCCGACAATAAGGGAGAGGGGGGCAGCCTCGCGCTGCTCGCGCTGATCACGCGCAAGACGCCCGGCGCGCGCGGCTGGTTTCTCACGATGCTCGCCGTCCTCGCAACCTCGCTGTTTTTCGGGGATGCGATCATTACGCCGTCGATCTCCGTGCTTTCCGCGGTCGAGGGGCTGATGGTGGTGAACGAGGGCTTTGGAGCACTCGTCCTGCCGATATCGATTGCGATCCTCGTCGGCCTGTTTCTCGTGCAGTCGCGCGGCACGGTTGCGATCAGCCGCTTTTTCGGGCCCGTCGTCCTGGTCTATTTCGTCACGCTGGCGGTGCTCGGCATCATCCATATCATTCCCGAACCGACGATCCTCTATGCGCTGTCGCCGCATCACGCCCTGGTTTTCTTCCTCAATGATCCCGGGCTGGCCTTCCTGTCGCTGGGCGCGGTCGTCCTCGCGATCACCGGCGCAGAAGCGCTATATGCCGATATGGGGCATTTCGGGCGTAAACCGATCGCGCTGGCCTGGGTCTGTGTCGTTTTCCCGTCGCTGATCCTGAACTATCTCGGCCAGTGTGCAATGCTGCTCCGCCACCCGGCGACGATCGAAAATCCCTTCTTCCTCATGGCACCCGAAGCATTCCGCCTCCCCCTCGTGATACTTGCGACACTGGCGACGATTATCGCCAGCCAGGCGCTGATCACCGGTGCATTCTCGGTCGTCCAGCAGGCCGTTCAGCTTGGGCTCATGCCCCGCGTCCGCATCGCGCACACCAGCGAAAATGCGCTTGGTCAGATCTATGTGCCGGTTGTAAACTGGATGCTGCTGACCCTTGTCATCATCGTCGTCCTCACTTTTCGCGAATCTTCCAATCTGCTTGCGGCTTATGGCTTGGCCGTGATCGGCACGATGTTTATCACGACGTGCCTCATCACCGTCCTCATGGTTCGGGTCTGGCAATGGCCGACATGGCGCATTGTGCTTGTCGCCGGACTCTTTTTCATCATTGACGGAACCTATCTGGCCGCCAATCTCATCAAGGTACCGCAGGGAGGCTGGTTCCCGCTCCTTGTCGCGATTTTCGCGTTCACGCTGCTGACGACATGGGCAAAGGGTCGTCAATTGATGATGGCGCGCCTCAAGGAGGCCGCGATGCCGATCAAGGTATTCATCGCCTCTGCTGCGTCTTCGGCGACGCGTGTACAGGGCAGTGCCGTGTTCATGACGTCAACCGCTGACGGCGTCCCGCACGCCCTCCTCCACAATCTGAAGCACAACAAGGTGCTTCACGATCGCATTCTCCTGTTGACGGTCAAGATCGCCGATGTGCCCTATGTCGAGGAAGATACGCGCTGCCGACTCGAAGACCTGGGTGAGGGGTTTCACCGCCTCATCATCAAATATGGCTTCATGCAGGAGCCCGATGTTCCCGCCGCACTCGCACGTCTCACGGGCTGCGGCCCTGAGTTCAAGATGATGGACACCAGCTTTTTCCTCGCCCGGCAGACACTGCTTCCCTCGGCACGACCGGGGATGGCGATCTGGCGCGAAAAACTGTTCGCCTGGATGCTCAACAACTCGGAAAGCGCGATGGAGTTTTTCCGGCTGCCAACCAACCGGGTGGTGGAACTGGGATCTCAGGTCGAGATCTGAGCAGGTTCGAACCTTCTGCTTGCCTCGTCCAGTACCAGCAACTGGCCGCTTTCGATGCCGAACAGAGCCCCATGGAGCGCCAGCCGCCCGTCCGCTTCGCGGGCCGCGATATAAGGAAACGTGCGCAGATTTTTCAGGCTGATCTTGATCGCCTCGCGCTCCAGCGTTTCCTGCGGATCATCGGGGCGTTCGAGCAGAACACGGCTGCGCGCCTCGCCAATAATCGTCATCCAGGCGTCGACGAACCCGCCGCCCGCAAGGTGCGCGCCTGAAAGTGCCGCCTTGATGCCGCTGCAGCTTGCGTGGCCGAGGACGACGATATGACGCACCTCGAGCCCCAGCACGCCGAACTCGATTGCGGCCGACGCGCCGTGCAGTCCCGGTGCGCCTTCGAACGGGGGAACGAGATTGGCAACATTGCGCAGGACGAAAACCTGGCCGGGCACCGTATCGAATACCGTTGCGGGATCGACGCGGCTGTCGCAGCACGACACGATCATGACAGGCGGGGCCTGCCCCTCCACCAGCGCATCCCACCGGTGCTTCTGCGCTGCATACTGCCCCTCGCGGAACCGCCTGTAGCCATCGATTAGCGCTTCGAATCCTGACATGGAAATCCGGCTAGGCGGCTGCTGGGCAGATGACAATTGCCGATGGCGTCGCTATCTCACCGACATATGAATATGATTGATCCTGCGACAGGCGTCGAAGTGCGCCCGCGCAAACCTGACTGGATACGGGTAAAAGCGCCGACATCGGTTGGTTTTGCCGAGACCAAAGCGCTGATGCGGCGGCTCAACCTGTCAACCGTGTGCGAGGAGGCCGCCTGCCCCAACATCGGCGAGTGCTGGACGAAAAAGCACGCAACGGTGATGATCCTGGGCGATACGTGCACGCGCGCCTGCGCATTCTGCAATGTGAAGACGGGAATGCCGCGTGCAGTCGATCCGCTCGAGCCGCAGCATACGGCCGACGCCGCCGCCGCACTCGGTCTCGAACATATCGTCGTCACCTCGGTCGACCGTGACGACCTGCCCGATGGCGGCGCTTCGCAGTTCGTCAAGGTGATCGAGGCGCTGCGGCGGACCGCGCCCAATACGACGATCGAGATTCTCACGCCCGATTTCAGGAACAAGTCGCAGGCCGCGGTCGAGGCGATCGTCGCTGCGGGGCCGGATGTCTACAATCACAATCTGGAGACGGTGCCGCGCCTCTATCCGACGATCCGCCCCGGCGCGCGTTATTATGCCTCGCTCCGGCTTCTCGAAAGCGTCAAGCGGCATGATCCGTCGATCTTCACCAAGTCGGGCCTGATGATGGGGCTGGGCGAAGCGCGGCTCGAAGTTCATCAGGTGATGGACGATATGCGTTCCGCCGATGTCGATTTCCTGACGTTGGGCCAATATCTCCAGCCGACCCCGCGGCACACCCGGGTGATCGAGTTCGTGACTCCCGCGCACTTCGGTGCCTATGCGGGCATCGCGCGTGCCAAGGGATTCCTGCTCGTCGCGGCAAGCCCGCTGACCCGTTCGAGCTATCACGCTGGTGATGATTTCGTGAAGTTGAGGGATGCCCGATCGGAGCGGCTGGGAACGGGCGCTGATGTCACCTCTGCAATCGCCGTGCGCGCGCACCACGTCGACTGATGCCCGGCCACCATGAAAAGCGCTTTCTGCCGCACTCGGCGGAACAGATGTTTGATCTTGTGGCGGATGTCGGCAGCTATGCCGAGTTTCTGCCCTGGGTGAGCGCGGTGCGAGTCCGTTCGGACTTGCCAGCGGAGATGGTGGCTGATCTGCTTGTGGGATTCCGGTCGCTGCGCGAACGCTTTACGAGCCGCGTGAGAAAGGAACGCCCCGGGCTGATCCGCGTGGACTACATCGACGGTCCGTTGAAGTTCCTGCGCAACGAATGGCATTTTGCGCCGGCTCCGGGGGGATGTACCGTGGATTTCACTGTCGATTTTGCATTCAAGAACCGGATTTTCGAAGCGATCGCCGGGCAGATGTTCGATACCGCGCTGCGCAGGATGATCAATGCGTTCGAACAGCGCGCTGATGCGCTTTACGGTGCCGCGTCGGGCATCAGCAGTTCGAGCGCGCAAAGCGCCGCCTGAAGTCGCACGCCGCCACGCCCGTTATCGTTAAACTGCCTTTTGTCAGCTGCGATATCGTCGGCCTCCCCGCCCTTGACGGCACGTGCAAAGACAACCGTGCCGACGGGTTTTTTGGCGCTGCCGCCGCCGGGTCCGGCAACGCCTGTGATCGCCACCGCCGTATCCGCGCCCGATCGCTCGAGCACGCCGCGCGCCATCGCCCAGGCGCTGGCGACCGAAACCGCCCCGAACGTCTCGATGATATCGCTGCCGACACCCAGCAGGTCGATCTTCGCCTGGTTCGAATATGATATCACGCCCGCGATAAAGACGTCGGACGAACCGGGCAGTTCGGTGAGCGCGGCCGAGACGAGACCTCCGGTGCAGCTTTCGGCGACCGCGATCGTGCGTCCCGCGGCGCGGTTCGCATCGATCACCGCGCGTGCAGCGTCGACGAGCTCGGCGGGGAGGAGCGTTTCCACACGCGGAAAGGCGGATTCATCGCGGTACAAAACCTATCATCCCCCCGGTCGGTTGCGGGAAAACATCGCCGTTGGCAGCGCGGCTGGGGACGGCGCACGAGACGCACGCGCCAGAAATACCATCTCCGCGACGCTCACCGGATCAGCGCCATGCTGACGGTTGCCACGGCTTGCGCCGCAATTCCCTCGCCACGGCCGGTCAGGCCAAGCCCCTCTGTCGTCGTCGCCTTGACGCTGACCGCGCCAATTCCAATCCGCAACAACGATGCGATGCGGGCACGCATCGCATCTCGATGAGGGCCGATCCTGGGCATTTCGCAAATGATCGTAACATCGACATGATCGATCTGCCCGCCTGCTGCGGTCACCAGATCGTGGGCATGAGCCACGAAACGATCGGAGGAGACGCCGCGCCACCGCGGATCGCCGGGCGGGAAGTGCTGGCCGATATCACCGGCACCGATCGTGCCGAGCAGGGCATCGGTGAGCGCATGAAGCGCGACATCGGCATCCGAATGACCCGCCAGACCCCTGTCATGCGGAATGCGGATGCCGCAAAGCCACAGTTCCTCGCCCGTCACCAGCCGGTGGACATCAAAGCCCAATGCGGTGCGGCTCGTGAGACTGCGCGCCAGCAGCGCCTCTGCGCGCACGAAATCGTCCCGGGTGGTGATTTTGTCGAGCATTGCTTCCCCTGCCACGGTCGCCACGCGAAACCCGGCCTTGCGCGCGACCTGCGCGTCGTCGGTCGCCGGGGTTCCGGTCCACTGCGCATGTGCCGCCATGATCGCATCCATCCGGAAGGCCTGTGGCGTCTGCACGCGGAACAGCCCCTCGCGATCGACCGGCTCGCCGAGCAGTTCACCGGCGCGTGCGACGCTGTCCGCCACGGCCAGAACCGGCACCGCACCGTCCGCATCCCCCAGCGCTGCAAGGAGGCGATCGATCACGTCAGAGGGGAGGAGGGGGCGTGCGGCATCGTGGATGAGTACATGGCTGACACGGGGATCGGCAGCGATCGCCGCCAGCCCGGCGCGCACCGAATCCTGCCGCTCCGCACCGCCCGGGACGACCCAGGTCACCGTCCGCCCGGAAAGCGCATCGGTCAGCAGCGCATCCTTTCCCGGACCGATCACGACGCAGACCGGCATCCCGGCAAAGGCATCGACCGCACGGGCAATGAGCGGCACCCCGCCAAGCAGCGCATATTGTTTGGGAACAGTTCCGCCTGCGCGCTCGCCCCTGCCAGCGGCGACGATCAGGGCTGCAACGTTTTCCATCACCGCGCCAATACGGGCACCGCGCCTTGCCCGCCAGTCGCTTTCTCGCTACGGCGCTGCCTCATTTTCAGGCAGTTTGTCCATGTCCGGCCTCCGCCCCATCCAGATCGGTCATCTGCGGATCGAGACGCCCGTGATCCTCGCCCCGATGACCGGCGTGACCGACATGCCATTCCGCACGCTCGTCCGCCGCTTCGGATCGGGATTGAACGTAACGGAAATGATCGCGAGCCCCGCGATGATCCGCGAAACCCGCCAGTCGCTGCAAAAGGCGGCATGGGCACCCAATGAAGAGCCGGTATCGGTCCAGCTGGCCGGCTGTTCGCCTGGCGAGATGGCGGAGGCTGCAAGACTGAACGAGCAGCGCGGCGCAGCGATCATCGATATCAATATGGGCTGCCCGGTGAAAAAGGTGGTCAATGGCGATGCGGGCTCGGCACTGATGCGCGACCTGCCGCTTGCGGCTTCGCTGATCGCGGCGACGGTGAAGGCAGTCTCCGTTCCCGTCACGGTCAAGATGCGCATGGGCTGGGATCATGCGAGCCTCAACGCGCCAGAGCTTGCGCATATCGCCGAGGATCTGGGGGCGAAGCTGATCACCGTTCACGGGAGGACGCGCTGCCAGATGTATCGCGATCGTGCCGACTGGGCCTTTGTGCGCACGGTCAAGGATGCGGTCTCCATTCCCGTCATCGTGAACGGCGATATCTGTTCGGTGGATGATGCGGCGTCGGCGCTGGATGCGTCGGGCGCGGACGGCGTGATGATCGGGCGCGGGGCCTATGGCCGCCCGTGGCTGCTTGCGCAGGCGATGGCATTCCTCACCACCGGCGCGCGCATTGCCGATCCTTCGATCGAGCAGCAATATCACATTATTGCGGAGCATTACCGTGCCATGCTCGTGCATTATGGTGAGCACGTCGGGGTGAACATGGCGCGCAAGCATATCGGCTGGTACACCAGGGGACTGCCGGGCTCGGCGGAGTTTCGAAACGCCGTAAACCAGATGCTGAAGCCGTCCGACGTCCTTGGTGCGCTTGCCCGCTTTTACGATCCGTGGCTGTCACGCGCGGCGGCCTGACGACGGTGCCGTCGGGGCCGGGGGCGGACGCTCTCGTCGCCGCGATGCCCGTCGCGCTCGTCGTGCTCGATCCCGAGGGATGTATCGGCGGCGTCAACGCCGCAGCTGAAATTTTCCTCAATGCAAGCGGATCGGCGCTGATCCACAAACCATTCGCCATGGTCGTGCGTCTGCCTGATCTCTGCCTCGCCGGGCTGCGTCAGGAAGCCCGGTTTGCCGCGTTTGACTGCACTGTCGCATTTCCGCGCGGCGGGCAGGCCCGGATCGATTTCCATGCCAGCATCATTCCCGATTGGCACGGCTGGCGGCTCGTCTCGCTCTACAATGCCCCGGCGGCGCAGGCGATCGGCGATCCCCGCCGCAGCAGCCGGTCCGCCATCGGAGCGGCCGCGATGCTCGCGCATGAAATCAAAAACCCCCTCGCCGGGATCAGGGGGGCCGCACAGCTGCTCGATGCGAAAGCAACCCGCGATGCGCGCCAAATGACGCAACTGATCCGCAGCGAAGTCGATCGCGTGACCGCCCTGATCGACCGGATGGAGAACTTCACCGACAATCGCCTGCTCGAACGCGGGCCTGAGAATATCTATTCGATCATCGACCACGCGCGCACCGTGGCGGCAAACGGGTTTGCGCGGGGAATTGATATCTCGGACGCTTTCGATCCGTCGCTACCGCCCGTACTCGTGCACCGCGACTCGATTATCCAGGTTCTCCTGAACCTGTTGAAGAACGCCAGCGAGGCGGTGGAAGGGAGCGGAGGAGGGATCATGCTCACAACGCGCTACCGGCACGGCGTCGCACTGCCGGGGGAGGGCGGGCGGCGACTGTCCGTTCCCATAGAAGTTTGCGTGATCGACGACGGCCCCGGCCCGTCGCCGGAAATTGCCGATCATCTGTTCGAGCCGTTCGTCTCGTCGAAGACGTCGGGTCGCGGTCTCGGCCTCGCACTGGTCGACAAGCTGGTGCGCGATAATGGCGGCATCGTGCAGTTCGCGCGCGAGGGCGATCCTGAGCGCACCGTCTTCCGCGTCCTGCTCCCGCGCGCCACGTGAAGACGCCATGATCAGACATGCCCGCGTCCTGATCGTCGATGATGACGAAGCCATCCGCCTCGTCGTGACCGAAGCGCTGCGCCGCGAGGGGCACGAAGTGCGCAGCGCCGCCAGCGTCGCCGAGCAGACGCGGCTGCTGGAAAGCTTCATGCCCGATGTGCTCGTGACCGATGTCGTCCTTCCCGATGGCAACGGCCTCGATCAGCTTCCCGCGATCCTTGCGGAGCGCCCCGATCTTCCCGTCATCATCATGTCAGCCCAGAATACGCTATCGACCGCGGTTCGCGCGACCGAGCAGGGTGCATTCGAATACCTCCCCAAGCCCTTTGACCTCGACGAGCTGACGCGCGCCGTGCGCGATGCGCTGGCCCGGCCGCGCGGCGACGCTCCCCCCGTCCAGCCGCCGGATGCCGATCTGCCGCTGATCGGACGATCTCCGGCAATGCAGGGCGTATACCGGATGCTGGCGCGCGTCATGCCCACCGATCTGTCGGTCCTAGTGCTGGGCGAATCGGGTACCGGCAAGGAGCTTGTCGCCCGTGCGCTGCACGATCTCGGCCCGCGAAAGAAGGCGGCATTCGTTGCCGTCAATATGGCAGCGATCCCGCGCGAACTGATCGAAGCCGAACTTTTCGGGCATGAACGTGGCGCGTTCACCGGGGCAATGGCGAGGGGCACCGGGCGTTTCGAACAGGCGGCAGGCGGAACGCTGTTTCTCGACGAGATCGGCGACATGCCGATGGAGGCGCAGACACGGCTGTTGCGCGTGCTCCAGTCGGGCGAATTCAGCAGCGTCGGCGGCGCGCGGCCCATCCAGGTCGACGTGCGCATTGTGGCCGCCACGCACAAGAACCTTCCCGAGCTGATCGCGGCGGGCCTGTTTCGGGAAGATCTCTATTATCGGCTCAACGTCGTGCCGGTACATCTGCCGGCGCTGCGCCAGCGCGGCGAGGACATTGCGCTGCTCGCCGGACATTTTCTCGATCGCGCCGCGGCTGACGGTCTGCCGCGCAAGCGGATCGATGCGGCCGGACTGGCGCGTCTCGCGTCGCATGGCTGGCCCGGAAACGTCCGCGAACTCGAAAATCTGATGCGGCGCCTCGCCGCCATTGCGCGCGATCCGGTCATCCCGGCGCACCTGATCGATGCGCAGCTCGGGGGTTATCCGGAAAGCACGGTACCCGATCCGTCATCATTGGCGGATGCGGTTCAGGCCTGTCTGGCGCGGTACTTCGTTGCCTATGGCGATCGTCTGCCGCCGCCGGGGCTTTACGGCCGCGTGCTCGAAGAGGTCGAGCGGCCACTGCTCGCGGCAACGCTGGCGGCAGTCCGCGGCAATCAGCTTCGCGCCGCCGAGCTTTTGGGCATCAACCGGAATACACTGCGGAAAAAATTGACGGACCTTGGCATGGTCCGGCGGCCTGACCCCGCGGAATCACCAGACGCTGTGTTGGATTAGCCATGCGCCTGTTGTATCGATGCAACGATGCGGCGCAAACAACAGGGCAGACGGCAGATCATCTGGTACCGCCGTCTGGTGAAGCGAGCCGCGCGCCGACGGTGGATCGCAGTGATCGAATGGACTTCGGTTGCGATCATGATCGCCATCGGGCTTGCCAGTTATCTCGTTCTGACGGGCGGCGTGCCAGGGCAGAAGCTGCTGACGCCGCCATTCGTGGCGTTGCTGCTCGTTGCCAATCTCGTGCCCGCGATTGCGATCCTCGTGCTTATCGGACGGCGCGTTGCAAAGGGCAGGGCGACGCGTTCATCGGCAGGCGGGGGCGGGCGGCTGCACATGCGCCTTGTCGCGATCTTTTCGCTGACTGCGACCGTGCCGATGGTGCTCGTCGTCATTTTTGCGTCGCTGCTGTTTCAATATGGCGTCGAATTCTGGTTCTCCGATCCGGTCCGCGGTACGCTGGAGAGTGCCGCCACGGTGGCGCAGCAGAGCTATGTGCGTGAAGAAGAACGTGTCGCACGCAATGCCGTGGCGATGGCTGGCGATGTCGCGGACGGGCTGTCACGGTTCCGGATGGACGATCCGCAATTCGGCTATTCATTCGGGCTTCAACTGTTCCAGCGTGATCTTTCGGAGGGCATGCTGTTGCGCGCGCCACTCGACGGCCCGGTCGATTCGCTGCTGCTCATCAATCCCTATAATCGCGATATCGGCAAATTCATCACGCCGGCGATGATCCGCAGGCTGCGTGGCGGCAAGGCCACCGTCGTCGTCGAGAGCCCCAACGGGATCGGCGCGCTGACCAAATTGCCCATCGGCGCAGACAATTATCTTTACGCTGCGCGGATCGATCCGGCTTACGGGACCGAACTTCGGCGGGCGCGCTCGGTGCTGACCGAGTATCGCGCGCTCGTCGATCGTTCGCGGCGGCTGCAGCTGCAGTTCAATGCCGCGCTATTTGCCCTTGCGCTGCTGATCGTCGCGGTCGCCGTCTGGATCGCGCTCAACGTTGCGGATCGGCTGGTGCGGCCGGTCGGCGAATTGGTCGATGCGGCGCGGCGCGTAACCGCGGGCGATCTTACCGCGCGGGTCGCCAGGCCGCGCTCGACAGACGAGGTTGCGACACTTGCCGACGCGTTCAACCGGATGACGGTGCGGCTCGAGGAGCAGACCGGCACGCTCGAACGGCGACGCGCGCTGACGGAGGCGGTTTTGTCAGGCGTGACCGCAGGCGTTCTCGCGATCGATCATGGGCGGCGGGTGCGGCTGATGAACAGCTCGGCGAAAAACATGCTTGTCTGCGGCCCGGACATTCCGGTGAACAAGCCGCTCGCATCGATCGCGCCCGAGCTCGACCGCATGTTCGACAGCGATCTGCGCGAGGGAATCGTCGAGATTGGCGCAGCGGGTGAAGCGCGGACGCTGGCTGTCAAGATCGTGGCTGACGAGGGTGGCCATGTTCTGACGTTCGACGATATCACGCAGCAGCTTCTCGATCAGCGCCGCGCCGCCTGGTCGGACGTGGCACGCCGCATCGCGCATGAGATCAAGAACCCGCTGACGCCGATCCAGCTTGCCGCCGAGCGGCTCAAACGCCGCTTCGGGGGCGAGATCACGTCTGATCCCGCGACATTTGCACGGCTGACGGAGACGATCGTCCGCCAGGTCGGCGATCTGCGCCGGATGGTCGACGAGTTTTCTTCCTTCGCGCGAATGCCCAAACCCGTCTTCAGGCCCGAATCGCTTGTCGACATCGCGCGGCAGGTGCTGTTCCTGCATGAGGTGGCGCACCCGGCTATCGCCTTTGAACTCGATGTGCCCGATATCGCGCCATCGATGGTCTGCGACCGTCGCCAGCTGGGGCAGGCGCTCACCAACATCGTGAAGAATGCGGTCGAGGCGGTTGAATCGAAAGGAGAAAGTGGCAGGATCGTGATGGCCATTGCGCAGGCGGGGGCAAAGATACGTATCACGGTCAGCGACAGCGGCGTGGGGCTCCCTGCCGACCGGGAACGCCTTGTCGAGCCCTATGTGACGACGCGCGCGCGTGGCACCGGTCTCGGCCTTGCGATCGTGAAAAAGATAATCGAGGAGCATTTCGGAACGATGGCATTCGAAGATCGGCGAGGCGGCGGTGCGGTTGTCGTCCTGGAATTCGATCCTGCCCTGCTGGCACCGCTCGCCGGGATGGACGACGGTGCGGCGATGCAGTCGGTGCGGCGCGGCTGATGGCGCTCGATATCCTGATCGTCGACGACGAGCGCGACATCCGCGACCTTGTGGCAGGGGTGCTTGAAGACGAGGGCTATGCGCCGCGCGTCGCGGCAGACAGCGATGCGGCGCTTGCCGCGATCGCCGAGCGACGACCGAGCCTCGTCCTGCTCGACGTCTGGCTCCAGGGTTCGCGGCTTGACGGCCTCGATCTGCTCGATGTGATCAAGGCACGCGATCCGTCGCTGCCGGTTCTCGTCATTTCGGGCCATGGCAATCTGGACACGGCGGTCGCGGCGATCCGGCGGGGAGCTGCGGATTTCATCGAAAAGCCGTTCGAGGCGGAGCGGCTGCTGCTCATGGTGGGCCGCGCGACGGAAACCGATCGCCTGCGTCGCGAAAATGAGGCGCTGAAGGAGCGCAGTGGCGGCGATGACGAACTGACAGGTTCGTCAAGCGCGATCAACGCCGTGCGGGCCACCCTCAAGCGCGTTGCCGCGACCGGAAGCCGCGTTTTAATATCAGGCCCGGCGGGTGTCGGCAAAGAGGTGGCGGCACGTCTGCTGCACAACTGGTCGAGCCGTACCAATGCGCCGTTTATTGTCGTCAGTGCCGCACGGATGGAGCCCGAGCGGGTCGAGGAGGAATTGTTCGGAGCCGAGGAAAACGGGGAACTGATCCGCCCCGGCCTTCTCGAGCGTGCGCATGGTGGCACCTTGTTTCTGGACGAGATCGCGGACATGCCGCTTACGACGCAGGGCAAGATCCTGCGTGTGCTGACCGATCAGAGCTTTATCCGGGTGGGTGGATCGCGAACCGTTCGCGTCGATGTCCGGGTCGTCTCGGCAACGGCGCGCAACCTTGCCGACGAGATCGCCGCCGACCGGTTTCGTGAAGATCTCTATTACCGGCTGAATGTGGTCCCCGTCCACCTGCCCCCACTTGCCGACAGGCGCGAGGACATCCCCGCGCTCGTTGAGCATTTTGTCGCGCGCTACGCTGCCGAGCGCCGGGTGGTCACGCCTGACGTTGCAGCCGAAGCGATGGCGGCGCTGCAGGCGTATGACTGGCCGGGCAACGTCCGACAACTGAGGAACATCGTCGAACGAACGATCATCCTGACCCCCGGTGAGCGTCTGGCACGCATCGACATCGATCTGCTGCCGTCTGAAATCCTTCACGATCACGATGCGACCGTGGGACCGGTGGGCGGGGCGGTGATGGGCGCGACCCTGCGTGAAGCGCGCGAAACGTTCGAGCGCGAATATCTGCGCGTGCAGATCCGCAGGTTCTCAGGCAATATTTCACGAACCGCGAGCTTTATCGGAATGGAGCGATCGGCGCTTCATCGCAAGTTGAAGATTCTCGGCATCAGCGAAAAGATCGAAGGTGACGCGTGAGCCTTGCCGCCCGGGCACAGGGCAGGTTATGCTCGCATCGCACGACGCCGGTGCTCACGGCGCGCCTGCGGAACATGAGTCCGCCAAGACCGTAGAGGCACATATGGCCGACAAGCCCAGTAACCTGCAGGATCTGTTCCTGAACTCCGTTCGCAAAGCGAAAACGCCGGTAACGCTGTTTCTCGTCAAAGGCGTCAAGCTTCAGGGCATCATTACCTGGTTCGATAACTTTTCCGTGCTGTTGCGGCGCGACGGGCAGTCGCAACTGATCTACAAACATGCGATTTCGACGGTGATGCCGTCCAATCCGCTCGATCTGGCACCCGTTGCTGCAGCCTTTGCCGAAGACCTCGCCAAACCCAAGAGCCTGCAGGACATTTTTCTGACGGCAGTGCGTCGCCAGCAGAATCCTGTTACAATGTTCCTCGTCAACGGCGTCATGCTTCAGGGGGAGATTGCGGCCTATGACCTGTTCTGCATGCTCCTTCAGCGCGATGGCATGGTGCAGCTGGTCTACAAACATGCGGTCTCGACGGTGCAGCCGGCGCATCTGTTGAACCTTGCGGAAGAGGATGACGGCGACGCTGGCTGATCGATCATGAGCAGTTTCGAACTGCAACGCGAGGATGGCATCTCGCGCGGCGTGCGTGCACTGATCGTCTATCCCGAGCGCGGGGGCGGCGCTGCCGGGCGCAATGCCGAAGCGCGGCTGGCGGAGGCGGCGGGCCTCGCCGCGGCGATCGGCATCGATGTGGTTGATCGGGTAACAGTCAGGATCCGCGATCCGCGGCCTGCGACGTTGTTCGGCAGCGGGCAGGTCGAGACCCTCGCGTTGCGGGCACGCTCAAATGAGTGCGCTCTTTTCATTGTCGACGGGACGCTCACGCCGGTTCAGCAGCGCAATCTTGAAACCGGAATTGGCGCAAAGGTCATCGACCGCACCGGTCTGATTCTCGAGATATTCGGGGAACGCGCTGGGAGCGCCGAAGGGCGGCTGCAGGTCGAACTCGCCCATCTCGACTACCAGGCGGGGCGGTTGGTGCGAAGCTGGACTCACCTTGAGCGGCAGCGCGGCGGTTTCGGCTTTCTGGGCGGCCCTGGCGAAACGCAGATAGAGGCTGACCGGCGGCTCATCCGCGACCGCATGGCAAAGCTCAGGCGCGAGCTTGACCAGGTCGTCCGCACGCGTGGTCTTCACCGCGATCGACGGCAGCGGGCACCATGGCCGGTGATTGCGCTGGTCGGCTACACAAATGCCGGAAAGTCGACGCTGTTCAACCGGATGACCGGAAGCTCAGTCATGGCGGAAGACCTTCTGTTCGCGACGCTCGACCCGACAATGCGCGAGGTTTCGCTGCCCGGACTTGCCAAGGCGATCCTTTCGGATACCGTCGGGTTCGTTTCGGACTTGCCCACGCAACTTGTCGCAGCGTTCCGCGCGACGCTCGAAGAAGTCGTTTCGGCCGATCTCATCGTCCACGTCCGCGACATCGCGCATCCCGATACGGTTGCGCAGGCAGCCGACGTCGCGCACGTGCTGCAAGATCTCGGTATCGAGATGCACGGACGCATCCCGATTGTCGAGGCCTGGAACAAGATCGACCGGCTCGATGGCGAACAGCGCGAACGCCTCGCGAATGAAGCCGCGCGACGGGCCGATGTCGTCAGTGTCTCGGCACTGACGGGGGAGGGCATCGAGACGCTTGAAGCGCTTGCATCATCGCTGCTCACGGCGGGGCGCACGCGCTACCGGATCGCGCTCGATCCGGCCGACGGCGCGGGAATCGCCTGGCTTCATGCGCACGGGACCGTCGAAGAGGAGACCCGTGGCGAAAAGGAAACCGCAATCACATTGCTGCTGACCGAGGCTGATCACGCCCGATTCCGTTCGCGCGCGGATAGGGGCGGACACCACTCACCGATTCCCGGATGATTTCACCGCGATCCAGAGCGCCTCTTTTTCATCGAGTGACATGGTGGCAAATCCGGGCGTGCGTTCGATCGCCCTGAACCTTTTTTCGAATTTTGCATTGCCGCGCCGGAGAGCGACTTCGGGATCGATTTTCAGATGCCGCGCAAAATTCACCACGGCAAACAGCAAGTCGCCGATTTCATCCTCGCGGGCGTCCTGATCGGTGGCAGCGTCGACTTCGGCCAGCTCTTCGGCGATCTTCGCGCGGGGGCCATCGGCGTCGGGCCAGTCAAAACCGGTCCGCGCTGCACGCTTCTGCAGTTTTTCGGCACGCATCAATGCAGGCAACCCGAGCGCCACATCGTCGAGCGCGGATGCACCGGCGGCGCGCTCCGCAGCCTTCATTGTTTCCCAGTCGGGGCGCTGCGCGGCATCGCCGAACAAATGCGGATGGCGTCTTTCCATTTTGGCAGCAATCGCCGTCGCAACGTCGTCAAAGCTGAAGCTGCCGGCCTGTTCGGCGATCCGGGCATGAAGCAGAACCTGAAACAGCAGGTCGCCAAGCTCGTCCTTCAGCGCCGCCATGTCATTGCGCGCGATGGCATCGGCGACTTCATAAGCCTCCTCGATCGTATAGGGCGCGATTGTCGCGAAAGTCTGCACGCGATCCCAGTCGCAGCCGTTCACCGGATCGCGCAGCCGCACCACGACAGCACGGATATGATCAAGCGGGGTCTCGTCGTCACGCATGAGTTCAATCGCCTTTCGCATCTTCATGTTCGATAATACATATTATGTTAAATTAGACAGGGCAGGAGCCAGATCCGATTTTCGCCCGGATTGGCCGCTGTGCGACGGCAACGAACAGCCGGGATCTGCACAACGCTAAAGCCGCCTGCGCTCCAGATATGCAGCGCGACCAGTAGATGACCTGAATATGACCGGTTAACCTCGCTGCAGACATGGCGCATCGGCTTTATCGACCGATTTCCAGTCGGGCTGCTCCAAATGGTTTGCCTTTAGTGGCGATCTGCAACTCGGGATTTCTGCGTCGCCGAATGTCCATTGCCACTACCGAGGGCTCGCGCGGTCAGCGGCATTCGACGCAGGATTGCGGCGGATCACCTACCCCGCCCCAAAGAACAGAAAAAGAACATAAATCAGGCCAAAAATTCCTGCCCAGATGATTGCCATGCGGATCGCCATGTTCGCCGGTAACCTGCGTGCGACCAGCGCGCTGCCGACCAGCACGAGGCACAGCGTGCAATAGACAAATCCTGCGACTGCCCATTGGGTCACCGCCTTGCCTTGGTAAACAGCCGGTGGAAATTCGCGCTCGTCTGCGCCCCGAGCGCTTCCACGGAACTGTTGCGCAGGTCCGCCAGAAAGCGCGCGGTATCGGCGACAAAGGCCGGTTCGCCGGTTTTGCCGCGATGCGGCACGGGCGCGAGAAACGGCGCATCGGTTTCGATCAGCAGACGGTCGCCAGGTATCGTCATGGCCGTTGCCTGCAAATCCTTCGCGTTCCTGAACGTCACGATGCCCGACAGCGAGATATAAAGGCCGAGTTTCAGGGCGACATCGGCGAATGCGGCACTTGCGGTAAAACAGTGGATGACCCCGGTGAAAGCCCCCTTCCCCATTTCGTCTGTCAGGATGGCTGCCGTATCGTCCTCTGCGTCGCGCGTGTGCACGATCAGCGGCAGACAAGTCGCACGGGCGGCCGCGATATGGGTGCGGAACGATGACCGCTGCTGTTCCCGATCGGAATGATCGTAATAATAATCGAGGCCTGTTTCACCGATCCCGATCACAAGGGGATGCGCAGCGCGCGCAACGAGTTTTTCGGTATCGACATCGGGGTGCAAATCGGCTTCGTGCGGATGAATGCCGATCGATGCAAAGACGTCGGGTGCCCGCGTGGCGGTGGCCACCACCGCATCCCACTCGCTCTCGCGCGTCGAAATGTTGAGCATCGTCGAAACCCCGGCAGCGCGCGCGCGGTCAAGCACGGCGGCCTGATCGTCAACCAGACCCTGATAATTCAGATGGCAATGCGAATCGACGAACATTACGCGGTCTGATCCGCCGGCAGATCCAGCCGGGGGAACAATCCCTGCGGCGGGCTCATCTTGAAGCCGCTTTCCGCAAGCGGCGAATACCAGCGCGATCCGATCGCGCGATAAGTGCGGAACTCCTGCGGGACGCCCATCTGATCGAGCAGTTTCGTGCTGCTGGCCGGGATCAGCGGCGCGATACCGACGGCAAGTCGGGCGATGCAGATGAACAATGTGGCGAGGACGGCCTCCATCCGCGCGGGATCGGTTTTCCTGAGCGTCCACGGTGCCTGCGCATCGATATAGGCGTTGCACGCGAATACAGCCTGGAGCCAGATCTCGGCCGCCTGCGAAAGCGCCAGATCGTCAAATGCGGTCGGCATCGCCTTGGAAACCGCCCGGCCGACAAGTTCGAACAGTGCATCGTCATCGGCCGAATGCGATCCGATCGCGGGCAGCAATCCGTCGAGATTCTTGACGATCAGGCTGAGAGTCCGCTGCGCCAGATTGCCGAAGCTGTTGGCAAGATCGGCGTTGCAGCGCGTAACGATCGCTTCTTCGCTCCAGCTCCCGTCCTGACCGAAACTGACTTCGCGCAGCAGAAAGTAGCGGAGCGCATCAACGCCATAGCGTTCGGCAAGCTGGATCGGATCGACGACATTGCCCGCCGATTTTGACATCTTCGTACCATCGCGCGCGAGCAGAAAGCCATGCCCGAACACCTGTTCTGGAAGCGGAAGGCCCGCCGACATGAGAAACGCAGGCCAGTAAACGGCATGAAAGCGCACGATATCCTTGCCGATCAGGTGAACGTTCGCGGGCCAGTATCGATCCCAGTCCCCGCCGGACTCCGGATAGCCGAGCGCAGTCATGTAAGCCGTCAGTGCGTCGACCCAGACATACATGACGTGATCGGCGGATCCCGGCACGGGCACGCCCCAGTCGAAGCTGGTGCGCGAAATGCTCAGATCGCGCAGTCCGCCCTCGACAAACCGGAGCACTTCGTTGCGGCGGCTTTCGGGCCTGATGAAATCGGGATTTTGCTGATAAAGTTCGAGCAGGGGCCCGGCATAATCGGACAGCCTGAAGAACCAGCTCTCCTCGACGGTCCACTCGACGGGTGTGCCCTGTGGCGAAAGCCTTGTCCCATCCTCTCCTGCAATGAGTTCCTTTTCCTCGTAAAAAGCTTCGTCGCGAACCGAGTACCAGCCTTCGTATCGATCGAGGTAAAGATCGCCCTTTGCCGCCATGGCGTTCCACAGCGCCTGGCTGGCGCGATGATGCGCCGGCTCGGTCGTCCGGATGAAACGATCGAACGATATATCCAGCTTCTTGCACATCTCTTTGAAGACGGATGACATCTCATCGGCGAAATCGAGCGTGTCCCGGTTGGCGGCGCGCGCCGTCTGCACCATTTTGAGGCCGTGCTCGTCGGTGCCCGTCGTGAAGCGCACGTCGCGGCCCTGCATCCGCTGAAACCGCGCGATCGCATCGGCTGCAATCGCCTCATAGGCATGGCCGATGTGTGGCCGCCCGTTGGGATAGCTGATTGCAGTCGTAATATAATAGGGCGCACCGGCGTAACTGTCAGACATGCCTCAGGCTTTAGCGGCGTCGTCCGACGGGGCAAGCGCGGCGACATGCCCGGCCATTTCAAAGACGACAGTTTCGGCGACGAGCGATTGGGGAATGGCGTGGCGCGCAAGCTGTTCGGTGGCGCTCCACGCATCGAGCGCGCGCTCGAGCCTGTCACCCTCTGCGCAGCGAGCACGCTCGGCGATAAAGGCGGGAACACGCCGGAGAAAGGCTTCGTAGCGCGAGGCGGCGGCCTTGAGCGCCAGCGACTGCGCAAGCGCGCAGCGCCGGGCATTGGTCGGATCGCCATCGGCGGCGATCGCCACCAGCCCATCCTCGATCGCCGCCATGTCGAGCGCCGCAATCGCAAGCGCATCCGCAGGAATGCCTTTGGCCAAGGCGGCGAGCCTTGAGCGCCGGCTTGCATCGGGAATTGTTTCGGCGAGGATCGCGTCCATCGTCGCGTCGTTAAGCGGGCGGAAGGAAAGCTGACGGCAGCGCGAGCGGATCGTGGGCAAAAGCCGCCCCGGCGCATGGCTCACGAGGAAGAAAACGGTGTTTCGCGGCGGTTCCTCGAGACTTTTCAGAAGTGCATTCGCTCCGCCTTTTTCAAGATCGTCAACAGAATCGATAATGATGACGCGGCAACTTGCCAGCGATGGTGTCGTGGCAAACAATGCCCTGAGCGACCTGATCTGATCGACAGTGATGCTCCGCGCCAGTCCCGACGTCCGGTCGCTGACCAGTCGCTCGACGATCCGAAAATCGGGATGGCTTTCGGCGGCGATGAGCTTGGCCGTCTGGCCCTCGACGGCAATATCGAGCGTATCTGCACCATCGCTTTCGCCTGCGGCATGCGCCAGCATACGGGCGGCTGCTTTCCGCGCGAACTGCCCCTTCCCTATTCCTCTGGGCCCGGTCAGGAGCCATGCGTGATGCGGTCGCCCGGAAGAGAGCGCCTTGAGGAACGCCGTGACCTGAGCATCGTGACCCAGCATCTCAGCCAAGGCTGTTAACGGCTGAAATCAGTCGCGCGGTCACATCCTCGATCGTGCCATCGGCAGCGATGAGGCGGAACCGCACCGGGTCGCTCGCCGCCATGCCGAGCAAGGATCGGTTTACGGCGGAATGAAAGGCCTGGTCACGGGCACCCATCCGGTCGGGCGCGTTTCCGTCTCGTGCCAGTGTCCGCTGCTGCCGCTCATCCTGCGGCAGGGTGAGAAGTAAGGTAAGATCGGGCATCAGGTTTGCACTGGCGATACGGTGAAGATCGAGAATGTCGACGTCGCTCAGCCCACCTCCGGCACCCTGATAGGCGCGCGTCGAGTCGACGAAACGGTCACAGACGACCCAGGCACCGCGCCCGATCGCGGGCCGGATCACGCGATCGACATGATCGGCACGCGCCGCCGCGAACAACATGGCCTCGGCGCGCGGGCCCCATCGATCTGCACTGCCGGACAGAAGGATGTCACGGATGATCTCTGCACCTGCGGTGCCGCCAGGCTCGCGTGTTGTTACCACTTCCGCCACACCGCGTGCGCGCAGCGCGGACGCCAAGCGGGGAAGCTGCGTCGATTTGCCGACTCCCTCCCCGCCTTCCAGTGTGATGAAGCGGCCGCGGGGTGCGGACGCGGTCAAACGCCGATCAGTGACAGGAGGCTCGCCCACAGCCGCCCGAAGAAACCGGCCTCGCCGACCGCATTTGCTGAGACGAGCGGCATGATCTGCTCGCGCGGATCGTCAGTCGTCGTGACCACCAGGTCGGCGACATGCTGCCCCAGGGCAATCGGCGCCTTGATCGGCCCCTGATAGCGGATTTTCATCAAAACCTTCGAAGCCGTGCCGCCGGGGACGGTCACGGCCAGATTGCGCGGTGCAACCAGCCCGACCGTCGATGAATCGCCGCCCTGCACGGTGGCGGTGCCGATCTGCTTTCCTTTGGCGACAAGCGGTTTTGCCGTCCACGCACGAAAGCCCCAGTCCATGAACTTCACCGATTCCGCGATCCGGCCATTGAAGCTGTCGAGCCCGGCGATGACCATCACCAGCCGCCGCCCGTTCTGTTCGGCGGATCCGGTAAAGCCATAGCCTGCTTCATCAGTATGACCGGTCTTGAGCCCGTCGGCTCCCGCTACGCGCCCAAGAAGCGGATCGCGGTTTGCCTGCGTGATCGCCACGCCGCTGCCCAGCGTCTTGCCCCAGGTAAAGTCCTTGAGCGAATAATAGCGCTTATAGAGATCGGGGAAATCCTCGATCGTCGCCTTGGCGAGCGTTGCCAGATCGCGCGCTGTCACATAGGTCCTTCCTTCGTCCGGCCACCCGTTCGAATTGCCGAAATGGCTGTCTCTCATGCCGATGCGCTTTGCCGCACTGTTCATCCGCGCAACAAAAGCATCCTCGGTTCCCGAAACCCCTTCGGCGAGCACGACGCAGGCGTCATTCCCCGACAAAGTGACAATGCCCTTCAGCAGGTTATCGACGCTGACATTCTCACCGGCTGACAGGAACATCGTGGATCCCGCAGCGGGGCCATGCCATTTCGACCAGGTTTCGGGGCGCACGACAAATGGCTGGTCGAGCTTCAGTTCACCCTTCTTGATCATGTCGAACGCGACATAGACCGTCATCATTTTCGCCATGGACGCGGGCGGCATCCGCCGGTTTGAATCCTTGTCGTAAAGCACCGCGCCCGACGACAGATCGACCATATATGCGATCGGCGCGGGCGTATCGAACGGTGGTGCGGCGGCCGTTGCGGGCCAGGCGGCGATGGCAAGAAGTGCGGCGGCAGGCAAAAAACGCGACATGAAACCCTCGAGGTAAATAACGTGGTTGGGTGGTAAGCCCATGTGCCGATAGCCGGTTGCCATGCACGGTGCCAGTGCACTGCATCAGCATCGGTCGTTGCGGATGCGCAGGGCTCCGCTTCGCCGCGACCTAGCCCGCAACCGCGTCGGCAAGCAGGCCGACCGAAAGAGCGTAAAAGTTCGAGCAGTTGTAATCGAGGATAACCCGGTAATTGCCGGTCAGCAGATAGGCGGTCGCGTCCGGTCCATCGGGCTCGAGCAGGGTCGCAAGTGTGGTATCCGGCAGCTCGGCCCCCTGTGGCATGACGCCGAGCTGCCGCCATTCGGCGATGGTCAGCCAGCGACTGTGACGATCATGGACGCGTGGGCAACGCGGCGATACCGTGCGGTTCGCCAGGCTCGCACGATCGAGGGTAGCGGGCACGGTAACTGCTACGCCCCAGCGTTCGCCGCGCCGCCACCCGGCATTCACCAGATAACCGGCGATGGAAGCGAGCGCATCGGCCTCGTTCGTCCATATATCGGCGCGACCGTCGCCGTCGCCGTCGCGACCAAGCCGGATATAAACCGAAGGCAGGAACTGCGGATAGCCCATCGCACCCGCCCAGCTCCCGCGGAGCCGCTCGCGCGGCGTGCCACGATCGATGATTTTCAGCGTGTCGATGAATTCTTGCGCGAACAGCGCACGCCGCCGCCCGTCATAGGCAAGACTGGCGAGCGCCTGCGGCAGGTCGAACGACCCCGTCACCGCCCCATAGCTGGTTTCGCTTCCGTAGATCGCCACCATGATGGCTTCGGGCACGCCCGTTTCCTGTTCGACCTTTCCGAGGAAACCACGCAACGCCTGATATTTGGCCTGCCCGCGACTGATGCGCGACGCATCGACATGAGCCGTGCGATACGGTGTGAAACGCGGGATCGGCGCGGCGGGATCGGTCGCGCCGCCCCCCGGCTGGGCGCGATCGAGCGCGATCACGCGGCTGTCATAGCTGAGGGTTGGCAAAATGGCATCGAGCGTCTGCTGAGAGACGCCCTGTGCGCGAGCCTGCGCACCGACTTGCTGCAGATAAGAGGCAAAGCCGCCCGTATCCTGCGCACGCGCGTCTCCCGGCGGCAGCATTACGCCTGCTGCCGCAACCGCGACCAATATCGATGCCCATCGCATGGCTGGAGAGTGGCACAGCAAAGGAGCCAGCGTAATCTCCGATCATCGCCACACTTGCACAGCCTGTCGCATGGCGCGTAAACGAGCTTCATCCCGGGAGACGGCCGAGTAACTGATGGCGACCGTCGTGGAGCTGCCAAAGCGTGTCGGTGATGGAGGAACAGTAGTGGTTACAAGGGGTTAGTGGCGGCGCGTGGACAGGATGGTAGCCCCCACAAGTCGGCCATCGCCGCAAACCCCCGAACCGGTATGGAAGAGTGTCCGAGTGGTTTAAGGAACTGGTCTTGAAAACCAGCGACGGTGCAAGCTGTCCGTGGGTTCGAATCCCACCTCTTCCGCCAATCAGTCCCTGAGGGGCACTGAACTTTACACTATTTTTTCGATGAGCACCTGTCGCAGCCGGGACTTCGATTCCACAATGCAGACCTCGCCATCGGAGGCGTCCGCGGCTCTGCATCGGCCTTCGCCTGATCTTCAAACGTAAGATTGTAAAACCCGATGCCGTCGAAGGTCGCAGACACGCCTTCGGCGACGCGAAACATGCCCTTGGAGAAATCGGCACCGGCAACAAAATTCGCGCGCGCGCCAATGGCGCCGTTCACCTCGATCGACACATGATGCGTGACCGCGAAGCCGTCGCCCGAGCCACCGACATAAACGACATTCGAAACCGTGTAGGTTCCAGGATTGACATGGAATACGGTAACGGCAGGGTTTGCCAGCGCCGCCCGCAGTTCGGCAACCGACGAAACGACGACGGTTGTCATGGCATCTTATTTTTGGGAGCAGCGTCAACTGCTCACGCCGCATGCTCACACATGCCGACAGCAATTTACTATTTGCATATTACTATCTGCATATATGGTTACGCGCAGCAGTGGATTGCCAAGCGGATGACTATTCGTTGAGGTAAATCGCGTTGAATATACCGCGAGAGGGATTTGCGCCGTTGCTGATAACCAGCGACGGGGTTGATGGATGCCGACAGTAGATGCCGACAGTAGATGCCGACAGTGGGGAGCGGGGGGATGAAGGGATACGCCGGCTCGCACCGCCACGGCGGCAGGACTGGCGGCGTGGCGGCGATCCGAACCGCCATGTGCACCGTGGCGGCTTTCGTCACGGCGCTGCTGGCGTTCCGGCTCCTCTCGCTACGCGGCTATTCCAGCGCCGATTTTAAAACGTTTCGCGCCGCCGCCGTGCGCCTCACCCGCGATCCCGCTCAGCTTTATATCGAGCCGGGGATGGCACATCGCAATCAGGTGGCCGAGACGCTGATCGGTTTCCTTTATCCGCCGCCCGCCGCGATCCCCTTTGCGCCGCTCTCCGCAATCGACCCCGGAGCGGGATTTTTCTGGTTCGTAACCGCCATCCTCGCGGCAGCAGCGGCGGCCCTCGCGCTCTGGGCTTGGATGGTCGCCAAAGACGGCGTGACATCGCCTGGGATCGCTCTCGCTCTCGCTATTGCTGCCGTGGCGCTGGTGTCGGGCCCGGTATCGGAGAACTGGCTGGGACAGATCGACACGATCGTCCTGCTGATCTGTATTGCCGCGATCGGGGCGACGGTCGGCGGACGTCCTGCGCTCGGCGGCGCGCTGGTCGCCGCAGGCTGCTGGATCAAGATTTATCCTGTTCTTCTTCTTGTGCTTCTGACCCAGCGGATCGATCGGCGGCGGTTTCTGGCGGGGTTTGCCATCGCTGCGCTTGCTCTTCCGTTCGGCTCGGTTGCCGTCCTTCCGGTGTCGTTGTTCGTCCAGTATTTCGGCGAACTTCTGCCCGCCATGTCCGGTCGCGTAATCGTCAACATTGACAATCAATCGCTGCTTGCCAGCGTTACCCGCGCCGCGATCCCGATGCGCATCGCGATCGAATCTTTCGGTGCAGTGCCGTCATCGGCGGGCCTGCGCGCGGCGGTCAACACGTTCGGAATAGCCGGGATCGCGGCGATCGTCTGGCGGACGCGCGGTGGCGATCCGTTACTGGTCTCTGCGTGGGCGCTGGCGACGGTGCCGCTCGTGGCACCGCTGGGCTGGGGGCACACCTATGCTTATGCCCTGCCGCTCTGGGCGCTCGTCGCTGGACGTTCATTGGCCATGCGCAACCGCCTTGTCGCGGTTACGATGGCGCTGTCGTGGCTCGTCTGGCTGCCGACCGGGCACCATATCTTCGCGCTCGGGGCCGATCCGTCCGCCGCACTCTTCCTCGTCGTTTATGCGCGGATGGCGCTGGTGACGCTTTTCGTAATGGCGATGGCGTGGGCGCTCGCTCGCCGTGGGGCGCGGGTTAACCCGATCTTCGCCGCTTCGCTCTAGGCTTTTGAATATGCGCATCGCCATCCTTTCGCTCATCCTGGCCAGCGTGATGCTGTCCGCCACCGCGCAAATGTTCCTCAAGATCGGCGTCGGCCGCGTCGGGGCATCGGCCACGGGGCCTGCAGGAAGCGCGCTGGTATCGATGCTGACCTCGCCAATGGTGATCGTCGGTCTGGGGCTTTACGGCTTTGGTGCCTTGCTTTGGCTTTTTGTGCTGAGCCGCGTGCCGCTTTCGCTGGCTTATCCGTTTGTCGGTGCCGGGTTCATCGTCACCGCGGTCATTGGCATTGCCGTTCTCGGCGAGCAGTTTTCATGGGCGCGTGCTACGGGAACACTGATGATCGCGGCGGGCTGCGTGATCGTTGCGCAATCAGCATGATGTTATGACGCGGCTGCTTCCTTTCGCGCTGGTTGCCGTTGCCGTAGCGCTTCGCCTGCTCGCCATAAAGATCGCGCCGCAGCCGGTGGTCAGTGATGGCCAGGCCTATCTGCACATGGCGACGACATTGGCCGCAGGCGGGCCGATGCGTGATATCTTCGGGCAGGCGGCGTTCTACAGTCCGGGATATCCGTTGCTCCTCGCGCCATTTTTCGCAGTGGCGGGCGCTTCTGCTTCCGTCGCCCTGCTCGTTAATACCGCGCTGGCGGGCATCACTGTGCTGCTGATCTACCGGGTGACGCTGCGGCTGACCAACAACGACACGGCCGCGCTGATCGCAGGCGCGGCCTATGCGGTCTGGATACCGGCGCTGCTCGGCGCGGGGATGCTGGCCAAGGAGAATCTCTCGGTCCCGCTACTCCTCGGCTTCGTCTTGACGATAATCGCCGTCATCGATGGTGTCAGCCCCGCGCGGGCCGCGCTCGTCGGCGGCCTATGCTATGGCGCGGGCCTTCTCGCGGGAGCCTCGACACTATTCGTCGCCGCCGCTTTCGTCCTCGCGCTTTGGCTGCGGCGCGACCGGCGCGTGCTGACGATCAGCGTCGCATTCGCGATCGGCGCGGGCGCTGTCTTGACGCCGTGGCTGGTCCATACACGCAGCCTGTTCGGAACGCCGCTGCTCACCACCAACGGCGGCTTCAACCTTTACCTCGGCAACAATCCCGCCGCGACGGGGTGTTTCGTAAGTATCGCCGAGACGCCGGCTGGGCCCCGGTGGCACGCGATGCACGATCGGCTCGGCGAAGCGGGGAGCGCCGAAGCGCTCGGTGTGTTGGCGCGCGACTACGCGGCGGCGAACCCGGCGCGCACCGCATCGCTTGCCGCGACCAAACTCGGCCTGTTCTGGATGCCCAATGTCCCCGATGCCGCCGACGATGTGGCGGGCGCGAGGGGTTTTATTCGCTGGCTCGACGTCGTCCAGCATTTGGCCATCGTCGTACTGGCGCTGGCAGGCGCGTGGACGCTAAGGCGTAAACCGGGCGTCGCGATCATCGGTGCAACGATCCTTGCCTTTTGGGTCATCCACGCGGCAACCTATGTCATACCGCGCTATCGCGACCCGATCATGCCGCTGATGATTGTCCTCGCCGCCGCACCACTGATCCCGATCGTCCAGCGCCGGAGCCGCGCGTGATCGCCGCTGATCGTCATGTAGCGCTCGTCGTCGATCTCGACGGTTCGCTGACGCCTGCGGACGTTTCGCTCGAGGCGTTCGTCCGGTACGCGAAGGGCGGGGTGGCGCAGCTGCTCCGTCTCATCGTCTGAATCGTGCGCGGGCGCAGCTTTGCCAAGGCGATGGTCGCGCGCGCGCGCGCTGCCGCTCGACGCCGCTACGCTGCCGCTCTGCGAGCATGTCCGCGCACTGATTGCGGAGGCCCGGGCGGATGGTCGCCGCGTCATTCTTGCCAGCGCGAGTCACCAGCGCAACATTGCCCGCGTCGCGAAGGAAACAGCGCTTTTCGATGCGGTGATCGGAACGCGCGCGAAGCACAATCTGAAGGGCGCAAACAAGCTTGCCGCGATTCGCAAACTCACCGGAGGCGCGCCGTTCGACTATGTCGGCGACAGCCACTCCGACCGCCCGATCTGGGCAGCGGCACGCAGGCGTTACAGCTGTAGCTATGCGCCCGCAGGGATGGCCATCGAGTCTGTACGCGTGCCAGCCAATCGCTTACGCGCTTTGTTGCGTACGATGCGACCACATCAATGGGCAAAGAATTTGCTGGTCTTTGTCCCGCTCGCGACAACGGGTGAAATGTTCGATCTCGCGTCGGTGTGGCGCTCGTTGCTGGCCGCCTTGCTTTTTTCACTCGTCGCCTCGGCAATCTATCAGGTCAACGATCTGGTCGATCTCGACGCCGATCGCGCACATGCGAAAAAGCGCCATCGCCCGCTTGCTTCGGGGGCGCTCCCCATCCCGCTTGCATTGGGCGCGGCGGCGCTGATGCTGGCGGTCGCCGGGATGGCGAGCCTGTTCCTGCTCGGCCCCGGCTTCACGGCGGTGCTCGTCGCCTATCTGGCGATCACCACCGCCTATTCGTTCAGGCTGAAAGCAGTGATGACGCTCGACGTCATCGCGCTCGCCTGCCTCTACACCATCCGTCTCGTGGCAGGCGCGGTCGCGATCGGGGTCACGCTGAGCTTCTGGCTGCTGTTGTTCTCGATCTTTTTCTTCCTGAGCCTTGGCTATCTCAAGCGCTACACCGAGCTTTCGGTGGCACTTGAACCGGGCAAACTCATCAAGGGGCGAGGCTATGTCGATGCCGACATCCTGATCGTCGCAATGAGCGGCATCGCGGCGGGCATGGTCTCGATCCTCGTGATGGCCTTGTTCATCAACGATCCCGCCGCGACGCACGTGTACGCCAACCCAGCGTTGCTCTGGGGGCTTCCGCTATGTCTGCTCTACTGGATCAATCGCGTCTGGATGATGGCGCGTCGCGGCGAGGTCGATGGCGATCCGGTCGCTTTCGCCATCAAGGATCCGCGCAGTGTCGCGATCGGCGCGTTGATGGGAATATTGCTGATCGCGGCACGGTTTATCTCGCTTCCCTGACAACGGTGCAAGATAGTCGCAACGGAACAGAACGCCTACGCAAGGAGCTGGGTCACGCGCCGTCGATGCCTACGGTTCGGATCACGGAGCGGCCGGAGTTCTCCGCGGGCGACGTTCTCCGGTAGGGCCCGCGAGTCTCAACCCTGGTAAGGCGTCTGCGTCATATTTTCCAAGGAATTGCAGCAGAATAGACAATTTTCCCGCGAAGCCTTATAGCCAGTGTAACGGATAACCCGGCGTTTCCAGTCCTTTATTTTGCTGGGCCTGATTACGCGCGGTGCCGCTGGCGAGGCTTAAATTTGGGCCATCGGCGCTCACCGGAGACACCTTTGGACTCCGCGTTGTAAACTCGCACGACGGACGGTTCAAAATTGATAAAATTTTACCTTTTTCGGATACGCCTACCGTCTAAACATATTTTGCAGCGATCAAAAGGTTACAGATATGCGGCACTTCTACCTATGTTCCAGCGATGTCGTTAGTGAGGTAATCGAAAACGAGGCCATTATCATGAACCTCAGGACCGGGCATTATTTCAGCGCGCGCTCGTCCGCGAGCGAGGTCTGGGAGATGGTTGTCGCTGGCCGAAGTGACCTTGAAATGCTGGCTGCAGTCTGTTCCAAATACGATGTTTCTTCATCAGTTGCCCGCCATGACCTCGATGTCTTTCTCAGCGAGATTATCAAATACAGACTAGTGTATGATGAATTGTCTGACGATATAACACCAGACGCGGTAGCACTATCGACCGGAAAACGTCCTTATACCTCAATTACATTAGAGGTGTACGATGACGTAGAGAGCCTGATGCAACTTGATCCCATTCACGATGTTGCGGAGTCTGTTGGCTGGCCCACTGCAATTGCCTGATTAGGTTTTGAGATTTGACAGTGCTGAATCGGACTATAGGCTCACCAAAATCGACTTAGAAAGGCGTTAACGGGATGAACGCAAAAACAGCGCACTCCGTCAGCGTTATAGTTCCTGCATATAATGCCGGGCTTTTTCTTGCTGATGCCCTACATAGTGTATTGATGCAAGATCGTGTTCCAAACGAGATAATTGTTGTGAACGACGGTTCGACCGACGATACAGAAGATGTTTTGATAGAGTTTGGTGCGAAAGTCATATGCGTCAGCCAGACCAATCAGGGGATTGGAGCCGCTCGCAACGCCGGCCTCGGTGCGGCACACGGCGACATCATTGCCTTCTTGGACGCCGATGACCTCTGGCCAAGCCATAGTTTGAGTTGCCGCCTGGATAAGTTGCTGGAAAGCCCTGGAATTGGCCTGGCTTATGGGGCCGTTGAACAATTTGTTTCGCCGCATCTCGAAACCAGCGTAGCCGCAAGCCTTTTTTGTCCACCCGGTCAACTGCTGGCGCCTCATGCTGGCGGATGCCTGATCCGTCGCGAACTATTCGATCGCGTTGGCCTCTACAGAACGGATATCATCGTAGGCGAAACGATCGATTGGATACTGCGAGCCCGTGATTGCGGTGAAAGTTTTGGCGTCGTCAACGAAACTGTCATGCATCGCCGCATCCATGGCAGCAACACTGTTTTACAAAACCAGGATCAGCGAACCGATTATCTGAAGATTTTGAGACAGACACTGGATCGTCGCCGGGCATTAACCAGTAGTGGAAGATAGGGCTTATGACCAACCGTCTGACATCTCGAAATCCCCGCGGATTTTGGCCGAACGGTGCGCATCTCACTGTGTTGCGGGCTATTTTGGGAGACGCAGAACACGCGCCGGAGATTTTCTGTGAATGGGTCGACAGTCTCGATCTGAACGAACATGATGTATTTGATACAGCAACCTATCGCCTGATACCTGCACTCTATCAACGAATGCATGCCCTAGGCGTCACTCATCCTGCCATGGCGCGGTTTAAGGGAATCTACCGCCGCGCCTGGTCTGAAAATCATCGGTTGTTTTATGCCACTGCACCGATCATCGCGGAGATGGAGGCTAACGGCATTAAGACCATGTTGCTCAAAGGAGCCCCGCTCCTGATAGATTATTACAAAAACTATGCCGTTCGTCCCATGTCGGATATCGACGTGGCAATCCACGCCGAGCACTTCAACGAAGCGACACTAATTCTAAACAGGCATGGTTGGCACAGAGTTGAGACAGCACAGGATGATGACCTAAAATATCGCCATTCCATGCTATTTCGTGACCAGAACGGACTAGAACTTGACCTGCACTGGCATTTCATGTTCGAGGCCGGAAATACGGATGCCGATGAAGCGTTCTGGAAAAGTGCCGTTAATCTGGATTTTACGGGCGTATCTACATTACAGCCATCGGCAGCTTTGAGCCTTCTCCTCATCGTGGTCCACGGTTTGCGTTTCAATGCCATGCCTCCAATAAGGTGGGTCCCGGATGCACTGGCAATCATCGACAAGGCGAGAGACGAGATTGACTGGTCATCGCTCCTGGACTTTGCGATCCGGAATAGAGTCTCTTATCGCCTGGGACTGGGTCTCGGATATTTACTCGATAATTGGAATGCGCCAATTCCGCAATACGTCATCGACGAGTTATACAACAGACCAAGAACAATTGTCGAGCGCCTCGAGAACCCGATCGTTCTCTATGGAACCGAGCGGTACGATGGCAATCAGATAACGAGACACTGGGTGTATTTCGTTGATTACTGCCGGGTTGTTACGGGTGTCAATGCTCTGGGTTTCCTGGTAGGCTTTTCTCATTACGTGCGATACCGATGGCGAGTTGGGAGTCGGAGCGACATATTGCACGATACCCTTGCTGGTGTAGTCAGGCGTATTCGTAAGCTAAGTCTATGAGCTCCGTGCACCTTCTGTCTGTTTTTCGCGCAAAGCTAGACCTGGCTACATGGCGATATCTGATAGGGTATTGTTCTGGCTACTGGAAGTCGGCTATCATTATTCTATTGCTGGCAACGGTTCAGTCAATGGCGTTTTTACCAGCACTCATATTGGTCCGACTTGCATTTGACACTGCCCTGCCGCAATCGAATGCCAATATGCTGCTCTGGATTGGTGCAGCAATGGTAGGAATTCGCATTACAAGTGCAATCACTGCCATCATTCTTCGAAAAATATCGGTTAAAAGCGTTAGGGCCATAACCTATAGTCTGCGTTGCGATCTCATCCAGACTATTTACGGGTTGTCAAGACTAGCCTATGCCGAGGCCGATATTGATACGCTCCAAAGCCGCTTAGTTCAGGATACTGAACGGACCGAGCAAATGATCAACGCAGGGCTTGTAAATGTCATACCTACTATATTTGCCGGTGTAACCCTGTTTGGCGTTACAGTTTTGCTGAATTGGCGCTTGGCGTTGGCTGTTTCACTGGTTTTGCCGCTGTTAGTCGTCGTCAATTCAATCACTGGGCCGATTGTTCGTACTCGCCTGCAGCAGTTCCATAAAGCGTTCGAGGAGTTTAGCCTCGGCATAAGTTTTTCGCTGCGGCAGCTGAATTTGACTCACATCCATGGGTACGACCGTGAGGAAATTAGTCGCCAGAACCTGATTGCTGACAACGTCCGAGCCAAAGGGGAAGCAATGGCTCTCGGGTTCGCGATTCAGGGGCAGTTAGGACAGGTCGTTACAGGCGTCGCCGGTGCTACTTTAATTGTTTTTGGCGGCTTTGCTATTATCCATAAGAGTATGACCATTGGGGACTTTATTGTCTTTTATATGGCGATCGGGATATTAAACGGTTTCGTGGATAGAATATTGGCGAGCCTTCCCGAGTTAATGAGTGGCAAAGTCGCTCTTTCGAGGCTGCGTGCCATCGCGGAGACTGAGTCACTTGCCCCACAGTTCGGGTCGAAAGTGCTGTGTTTTCAAGGTAACATAGAACTCAAGGGAGTCAGCTTTCGGTTCCGGGAACGCCAGATTCTTTCAGGGGTTTCGATCGATCTCGTCGCGGGTCGGACTACTGCCATTGTTGGTCCGAATGGCAGTGGCAAGAGTACGATTATTAACCTGCTGCTCGGCTTTTATGCACCAGACGATGGCACGATAGCGGCCGACGGCGTCCCTTATAAGATGCTGGGCATCCGGGCTTTGCGTCGGAGCATTGGGGTCGTCCCGCAACGGCCGACATTTTTCCAGGGCACCATTGCTGAGAATATAAGCTATGGTCGCGTCAATCCTGGATTTTCGGATATACAGCGGGCAGCGGAGCGTGCTCACGCTGCGGAATTTATCGATACGTTAGCCGCAGGATATCAAACCGTTATAGGCGGTGAAGGCTTCGTATTATCAGGCGGTGAACTACAACGTATCGCAATCGCTCGCGCGCTATTTGATGATCCTGTTATGTTGATTTTCGATGAGCCTACGAACCACCTTGATATATCAACCATAGATGCGCTGATGCGTGAATTGACAAGCGGTGCTGGGCGGCCCGCACTTTTAGTCGTGAGCCATGATGCCAGTGTTATCGATTACGCTGATGAGGTTTGGTACCTCGATGGTGGGCAGTTATTACGACGTGACAAGGTAACAACTGTCTGAAGACGGAGTATAGAACGTGCATGCATTTCAGGCTTTCGATGCTCCAGTTCTCAGTGAAGAAAAACAGTGTCAGTTCTTTCTTGACGTCAAGCGTTGCGCACAACTGGCCGAAGCAAAATGCGGTGTATACGAATATGATATTGCTATTGGAGCCATTTCAATTCGGCTCCGGTTCATCGGACCGGGTCTCAAGGATCTCCTGTTACCTGCAATCGGCCATCTACGCGTAGCCAGGGCTTGCCTCCCCGATGCGGTATTTCACGTCTGGGATAGCGTGTCCTCTGGTGTCGAGATAACGAGACCGCCGTGTAATAAGCAGAGCTTTACCGACCGTGGAGATATTTGGGGCCTCATGAGTGACCGAATACGTTCTGCATTCCACTGGAGCGAATACTCGGTGAATCTGATGAACATGGAAAGTAATGAGGGGATATTCTGGGTCTCGAATCCAGATGCCTTACCCTATTGGAGCAAGTCATCCCCATTCAGAACGCTGTTCCACTGGCTGTTGGAGAAGCGTGGTCTCCAGCTTGTACATGGAGCGTGCGTTGGCACATATGACGGTGGGATATTAATTACAGGAAAGGGAGGTGTCGGAAAGTCGACAAGCGCCCTGGCATGCCTTTGCGCGGGAATGCGATATCTCGGTGATGACTACGTCGTTGTTGCCGCCGAGCCCGAACCAAGAGCGTTTAGCCTGTACTCGACAGCGAAGTTACATCATGATCAGAAACTCCATTTCGGTGGGCTAACTGAGTCGATAACGAACGGCCATAGCCCCGCTGACGAAAAGGCTGTTTTGCAGCTTACCCCCGTTTTTCAAGACCAGGTCGCACTTTCTATTAGGCTAAGAGCGGTTGTTACGCCGACCGTTGTCTCTCAAATCCAGACAGACTTTGAAAGCATAGACCCTGCCGAACTGCTTCAATCTGCCACTTTTACTACTATGACGCAGCTGCCGCATGCAGGAGAAAATTCATATGACATAATTTCGGATGTTTTGAACAAACTCCCTGGTCTTCGCATGCGGTTGGGGAGTGACCTGAGTGGGATACCTAAGGCAATTCAGGGATTGCTGTCGCTTGGCGATGACGAAATCTATCCGCATAGTGAACGGGAAATCTCGAAAGACCAGCTATGTTGTCCTATGGTCAGTGTAATCATTCCCGTCAAAAATGGCGAGCGGTTTGTCATCGACGCACTTCGAAGTATCGAAAAACAGAACTACCCCAATATTGAGACTATTATCGTTGACGATGCTTCCACTGATGATCTTAAGGGTACTCTTGGGCAGCTTTCAGGTGATATTCGGCTGTTGCAGAGCTATGGCGAGGGGCCTGCCGCGGCACGAAACGTCGGCATAAGGAATGCGACAGCGGAGCTTATAGCCTTCCTGGACGTTGATGATCTCTGGCCGGATGACCGTCTCAGGCTTATGGTCCAGGCATTGCAGTCCAACCCGGAAATCATGGTTGCGCATGGTTACAGTCAATTGATGCGTTTGGATAAAGCTAGTAACACCTACGACTTTGTAGGTAGCCCGCGTGAGACGTTTCCCTATTATATCGGGGCAGGTCTGTATCGCAGAGACGTCTTCTCCCGTATAGGTCTTTTCGATACCCGCCTTATATATGGCGAAGACACGGACTGGTTTTCGCGTGCGGAACATCAGGGGATCCGGATTGAAAAACTTGATCTTATTACTCTGCACGTGCGGCGACATGACTCGAACATGACACGCGATCGTACGCTTGCTGAACTAACCCCGCTGCTAATGGTGAAAAAGCTTATTGATCGAAAGCGAGCAATAACTGGCTTTGTTACATAATAGCCCGGTTGAAAAGTTTTCACGGGGCCTGGCAATGCTGTGGTTAGACCATGCGCAGAGCGCTCTACTGATGCAGGTTCCAGCCCCCGTGCGGTGAGCTTGGCGGAGCCTGAAAAGTTGGATGGTGCGGGCGGTGGGAATCGAACCCACACTCCTCTCGGAACTGGATTTTGAATCCAGCGCGTCTACCAGTTCCACCACGCCCGCGGCCTAGTTGCTTATAGCGCAGCCAAGTTTGGGCGCAACGCCAAAGGCGAGCACCGCGCGTCACGTCACGGGCTTCGTTGCGAACATTGACCGTCGGCGCGTCGATGTTGTTCTTGAGATGCCGACCGTCGAATTTTTCGATCATCTCGACGCTGGTGCGGCAGTTTTTGACGACTTGATAAATGTCTGCGCCTTCGAGCAAGCGCAGGCAGACATAAGGGTGCCGGAGGCTGTAACAGGTTCGGATATGGTCATCGCGATCGAACTTCAGATTGAGCTCGTCGACCACGGTGTTCATCAACTCGCGCGGCGTCTTCCCAAGTACGATATCGGTCGGCTTTAGCTGCTTGCGCTTGCGGACGTGCTCGAACGGCAGGATTGCCCCCGGGCATCGACTTGCATAATCCGACCCCGTGCTTGCCGCGCACCTCGATCTCTCGGATGCGCTCGCCGGCAGACTCATCCTTCACGATTTTGACGTCGCATCTGAAGACGCGCCGACTCGTCAAGGCTCAGCCCGGTGTTGCCCATGAACAAGACGTAATCGCGGAAGGTTTCGCAGCCCTCGCGCAACCGCGCCGGCGTTGGCGATCTTCGATGCAACGCTCCATATACCAGTTTCAGGCAAAGTCCTTGGCAGCCGCAAGGTTGACCTCTTTAGTTGTCTGCCTATGATTCAAACTGCCGAGGCAAGTCGAGCGTTGCCAGTAGCGGCTGTTTTCACGTCGATAGACGTGAAGCGCCCCGTCCATCAAATCATCGGTCTCAACCGGCATACCGAAACCCCAAACTGTGTAAGACATGTGTAAGGGTCTTTAGGTAGCTCACTTAACAATAAATCGTTGATTTGCCGGTGTTCTTTCGAAAGCTTACTAGAGTAAACGCCATTTTGGGTCCAGCGCGTCTACCAACTCCACCGCAGCCGGACTATCCGCCGCGGACCCCGGCCGACACTCTGTGCACCTATACTGCATCGAGAGCAAAACCGAGCGCTTGCAGCCTACCTCACCGCCTCTCGCGAATCATCAGGCAAACCGTTTCGGCCCGTCGCAATTTTTTTCTGTAAATTGGCAGACACGCCACTGCCTGAGTCCAGCGCGTCTATCAGTTTCACCACCTGTGGCCGCGCGCCGTGGGCCCGGCAGGACTTGAACCCGCAACCGAGCCGTTATGAGCGGCCAGCTCTAACCAGTTGAGCTACAGGCCCCACGCGCGCCGACTGCCCGTAGCCAGCGGCCGCCCGAGTGACAAGTCAGCGTTGCTCGCCTGTCCGCGCACCTTCGGCGGTGAGTCGGGGGACGACAAGAACGAATTCGGTTTCGCGCAGCGTCAGCCCGCCGCGCACTTCGCGGGCGAGGTTGGCAATCAGCCGAAGCGAAAAGCCGATCCCGAGCAGAGGCGCCGACGGCCATTCGCCATCGGGCCCGAAGCCGGGATCGAAAATCTCCGACTCCGATTTTCCCCTCAGGATCGCCGGGCGTGTGACAATCATCATCGCCGCAGGGCCATCGTGTGCCAGCGTCACGCTGACCGTTTCGCCATCTGCCGCAACGGCTGAAGCCATTGCCAGCAGTCGCCGGGCCAGCCGCGAAAAGGGCCGCTCCCCGACCGCGACCATCACGTTGCGCTCGATGCGTGCCGTGATCGCGATGCCGCGCGCTCCCAGCGACGGTTCGAGCTCCAGACAGGCGTCAGCGACGATCGCCGCGGCATCGCTTTCGCCCGGCGTCACGGCGTCGTTGCGCTTTCCATCGAGGCGCGCGGCCATATCGATATCCTCGACAACTTCGAGAAGCCGACGCGATTCTCCGGCAATCGAGCGCGCATGTTCGCGATAGGCGGCTGCCGCAGGGCCGAGCATCTGCTGATTGATCATGTCAGCAAAACCCTGAATGGCATTCAATGGCGTGCGCAGCTCATGGACGAGCTGACGAAGCGAGTCGGGGGCAACGGGCACCGTCTGCATCGCGCCGAAGCGCCGGGCGGATTCTTCTGGAAGAGGGCGGCGCGCGCGGCCGTGATAGCCGGCAAAGCGACCGTCGCGCGGATCGAACACAGGACGTCCTGAAATCAGCCAGTCCCCGCCCGCTGGACTTTCTCCGCCAACTGCGAGCCGCGCGTCACGAAATGGCGCACGTCGGCGAAAGGCGCCAGCCGCCTGTCCGTCGACCCCGGCGGCCCGCGGCGGCGCAATCTGCGCGATCGACATGCCGATGAGCGCGCCCCGGGGCACGCCCCCGATCCAGTCGATCGTGCCCGAAAGGTTTGTCTCGAACGTAAAGGTTGCGACGCCTGGACTGTCTGCATCCCCGGCCAGGTCCAGAGGCAACGATGCCGTGGGCTTCCGACGGCGAAAGGTTTCGATGCGCTCGACGAGATGGCTGATCTGTGAACTTGGCTCGGCGGCGGCCCTGTCAGGAGTCTCTGGCCTGTCGCGTTCCTCTCGAACCTCGAAAGGTCTGGCAGAAACCGCAGGCGGAAGTGCAAAATCGCTTGCACCGAACGTCGCGAGCGCGCGCACGACCGCGGAAGAAAGGTCGCGCCGGTTGCGCAAGATGGTCCGTGACGGGGGTGGAAGCGTCGGTATGAGCGCAAGCCAGTCGGCATCACCCAGCCGGGCGCGGGAGAGAACGGGCGCCGCGATGGCCGGCGCGTCACGAGCAAAAATCGCGACGACATCAACCCCCGCCCTGGTTGCGAGACTTGCCGCAGCGTTCCGGCGATCGGCCGCCGGGACATCTGCGCTCAGTTCGGCGAGCCGGGCATGGACGACCCCGCGCGTGTCAGGATCGAGCCGGTCGCCTGCTTGGGCAAGAATATCGACAAGCTGCCGCCATGCGATCGATCGCGACGCGACACCAAGCGCGGGGAGCGCCAGGATCGTCGCGATCATACGGTCATAGCGCATGGCGGAAAAGCGGTCCCCGGATCGAGCCGAATCATGCAGGAACGCCGATCGGAGCACTTGCGATAGGCCGGGGGACGTGGCGGGCCAAGCAACCAAAATGATACGTCGCACTATGGCACATTTGTAATGCTGCGTAATGATATTATGGCCTGAGCTGGCTCATCGAAAGGAATGCCAAGCTGATGGCGGCAGGTTCATATGATTCGGTTGATCTGAAGATCCTGGCCGAGCTGCAGGCGGATGGGCGGATAACCAATGTCGAACTTGCGTCGCGCGTGGGGCTGACTGCCCCGCCCTGTCTGCGCCGTGTCCGCGGGCTGGAGGATGACGGCGCGATCAGGGGCTATCACGCGGCGCTCGATCCGGCGCGGCTCGGCTATGCCATCACGGTATTCGCGATGGTCAGCCTGAAAAGCCAGGCGGAGGCCGATCTTCAAGCGTTCGAACAGCATGTTGCCAGCCTCGATCCGGTACGCGAATGCCATATGCTCAATGGCGAGATCGACTTTATCCTCAAGATCGTCGCACGCGATCTCCAGGAGTTTCAGGCATTCCTCACGACGTCGCTGACGACCGCCCCGAACGTTGCGAGCGTCAAGACGTCGCTGACGATCCGCCGGGCGAAGCATTTGCCCGGCGTTCCCGTCCCCGATACCTGTTGATCAGGCGGCCGGTGACACGGGCAGGCTGGCGTGAAGCATCCAGAACGCGGCCAGTTCGCCGCGCGGGCCGGTGGGACTGACCTTCTGGAACGCCGCCATCGCCGCATCGCGGTCTCCCGAGCGCAGCAGCGCCATCCCGAGGTGCATGTTCGCGACATCAAGGTCGATTCCGCCCTTGGCGATTGCCGACTGATAGAGCGGGATCGCTTTGGCATCCTCGCCGTAACCGTAGAACGCGTCGGCTGTCGCGAGCGCCGTCCGCGCGCTGTTTGCCGAGGCGCGTTCCGACGCAGGCAGGCTCGCCCGATCGGCCGCTATCTTGGACGATGCCAGCGTGCGGACCTCGTTCAGCGACCGGCTGGACTGCGGTGCCTTTGATAGGGCAAGCCCCTCATCGATCACGGCCTTTGCTTCACCCGGCAACCCCGAATCGAATGCGAGCGAGGCATATTCGCTATAGTCGCGCTCTCCATCGAGCGACTTGGTTGCCCGCATGAGCCGAAACAGATCGAGGTTCACTGCCCCAGGCCGCGCCGCGGAATCGCGGTAAACCACCAGCGCATCGCGCCAGTTGCTTTGCGTGGGATAGGCGGCAACGAACGCGCGCGACCATTTGCTCGTTTCTCCGTCCATCTTTGCGCCATAGGCAGCGGCGCGGGCACGCTTATACCATGTATCGGGAACCGGTTGCCCGGCAGCTTTCTTCGCCGCGATTCCCTTTTCAAGCGCCGCCATACCCGCCGGAACATTTTTCATCCGGTAATAGCTGTCAGCAATCAGGACTGGCAGCTGATCGTCCTTTGCGCCGAGCCGGTCGGCCTCTTCGAGCAGCTGTGCGGCGCGCTGATATTTTCCCGCGGCATAGGCATTGCTCCCCCCCTGGAGATTGAGCGAGGGCGCGATTTCGGCAGGCGCGCCGCCGCTCGCGATCATCGCGTCGAGCGCAGCATTTTCGGCTGCGGTGTCGGCCATGCCGCGCGCGGTGACGTAGCGTAGCTGCGCCACGACGAATTTCTCATAAGGTGATTTGGCCGCAGCATCCGCCGCATCGAACTTCGCCACGGCATCGGGCCAAGCCTTTGCCGTAACGGCTACCTGGATCGGGCCTGCTACCGCGCGGAATTCCTTGCTGAGCGGCGGCGTAGCGGGTGCCTCAGCGGTCTTTTCCCTCGCCATCGCAGCCGATGCACCGCCGATCGAGAATGCCAGCCCGAGCGCCAGTGCCATCGGCCCGGCTAGTACATGGTGCGAAACGGTCTTCATCGCTGTCTCCTAGAACGCCTGCGACGGCCCGGCTTCGAGCTTTGTCGCGCCCCCCCCACTACGAAGGCGCGTCCTGCGGCGCAACGCCTGAACGCTCTTTGAACCGGGCGTCGGGTTGGCTAGAGAAAACCGGTGAATGACGCAGCGCTGATTGTCGGGACGGGCGGGATCGGAACGGCACTTGCGGCCGCGCTGGCTGGCAGCAGGCGCGTAACAGCTGTCGGACGCTCGACCGGACTCGACGTGCTTGACGAGCGCGCGCTCGCCGCACTCGCTGCCTCGCTCGACCCGCCCCTCTCGCTCGTGATCGTGACCACCGGGCTGCTGCATGACGCGTACCAGCAACCCGAAAAGTCGATACGCGATCTCGATCGCGACCGGCTTGTACGAAGCTTTTCGGTCAACGCGATTGCCCCGGCGCTGATTGCCAAGCATATCCTTCCGGTGATGCCGAGGCACGAACGCATTGTGTTTGCGGTGCTTGGTGCCCGCGTCGGGAGCATCGCGGACAACCGGACCGGGGGCTGGCACGGCTATCGCGCCTCGAAAGCCGCACTCGTCCAGCTCGTCAGGACGATCGCGATCGAAACGGCCCGGACCCGCCCCAAGGCGATCGTCGTCACGCTTCACCCCGGCACCGTCGATACCGCTATGTCAAAGCCGTTCCAGCGCGGCGTCGTGCCGGAAAAACTGTTCACGCCCGGCGTTTCCGCCCGTCATCTGCTCGCGATCGTCGACAGGCTCACACCCGCCGATACAGGCGGCCATTTCGCCTGGGACGGCGCAGCGATTCCAGGCTGAAAAGCTGGCGTTGCCGTCATTCGTGTTCTAGAGATTTATTTCAGACATTTCATCGAAAGCGCGCGCATTCATGAGCGACGGGACCACACTCGCCGACCCTTCGGATATTTCGCCGATCGACATCGTCGACGAAATGAAAGCGAGTTACCTCGATTACGCGATGTCGGTGATCGTCTCGCGGGCGCTGCCTGACGTACGGGATGGCCTGAAGCCGGTTCACCGCCGTATCCTCTGGGCTTCGCAGGAAGGCGGCTTTGTTGCCGGCAAGCCCTATCGCAAGTGCGCGAAGATCGTCGGCGACGTCATGGGCAATTACCATCCGCACGGTGACAGCGCGATTTATGAGGCGCTCGTTCGCATGGCGCAGCCCTGGTCGATGCGGCTGCCGCTGATCGACGGACAGGGCAATTTCGGATCGATGGATCCCGATCCGGCAGCGTCGATGCGATACACCGAGGCGCGGCTGGCAAAGGTCGCCAATTCGCTACTCGCCGATGTCGACAAGGACACTGTCGATTTTCAGCCCAATTACGATGGCCAGCGCGAAGAGCCGACGGTGCTCCCCGCGCGCTTTCCCAATCTGCTTGTCAACGGGGCTGGCGGTATTGCCGTCGGCATGGCGACCAACATTCCGCCGCATAATCTAGGCGAGGTGATCGACGCGTGCTTTGCCTATATGGAAAACGGGGCAATCACGTCCGAAGAACTTCAGGCGATCGTCCCCGCCCCCGATTTTCCGACCGGTGCGCTGATCCTCGGCACTCACGGCGCGAAATCGGCCTACACCACCGGACGCGGCTCGATCCTGATCCGCTCCCGGTACACGATCGAGGAATCACGCGGTGAAAAGCGCTCGATCATTCTCACCGAAGTGCCCTTCCAGACGGGCAAGGACGGGCTCGTCGCCAAGATCGCCGAAGCGGCACGCGAAAAGCGGCTGGAGGGCGTGACCGACGTTCGCGACGAATCGAACCGCAACGGCGTGCGCATCGTGATCGAACTGCGCCGCGACGCGCAGACCGATGTCGTACTGAACCAGCTCTGGCGCAACACACCGGCGCAATCGAGTTTCCCCGCGAACATGCTGGCGATCCGTGGCGGCCGCCCCGAAACGCTGACGCTGCGCGACATGATCGAGGCGTTCGTCAGGTTCCGCGAGGAGGTGATCACGCGGCGATCGAAATTCGAACTGGCAAAGGCACGCGAGCGGGCGCACCTTCTGCTAGGTCTCGTCGTTGCCGTCACGAACGTGGACGAAGTCGTCCGGATCATCCGCGGATCGGCCTCCCCGGCTGCCGCGCGCGACGAGTTGCTGCGGCGCGAATGGCCGATCGATCAGATCCTGCCCTATATCCAGATCGTCGAGGCGATCGAACCGCAGTCGGGCGCGCAATCCTACCGGCTGTCCGAAATGCAGGTCAAAGCAATCCTCGATCTGCGTCTGGCACGGCTGACTGCGCTGGGTCGTGAGGAAGTCGCTGCCGAACTGAAGACGCTTGCGGCCAGCATTTCGGAGTTTCTGGCGATCCTCGCGGATCGCTTCAAGCTGTACGCGGTCATGCGCGATGAGCTTCAGGCGTTGCGCGATGAATTTGCCACCCCCCGCCGTTCCGAGATCGTCGCTGCTTTTGAAGGCATTGAAGACGAAGCTCTTATCGAGCGGCAGGACATGGTCGTCACCGTCACCATGGCGGGCTACATCAAGCGCACCTCGCTCGATGCGTTCCGCGCACAGCGCCGCGGCGGCAAGGGCCGCGCCGGCATGGCGACCAAGGACGAGGATGTTATCACCGAGCTGTTTGTCACATCGACGCACACGCCGGTCCTGTTCTTTTCGACCCATGGAAAGGTTTACCGCAAGAAAGTCTGGCGGCTGCCCGAAGGCGGCCCGGCAACACGCGGACGGCCGATGGTCAACCTGTTTCCGCTAGCAGCGGGCGAGGCCATCTCGACCGTCCTTCCGCTTCCCGAAAATGAGGACGAATGGGGCAATCTGTGTGTGATGTTTGCCACGGCAAAGGGTTCGGTGCGGCGCAACAGCATGGATGCTTTCGCCAACATCCCCACGGCGGGCAAGATCGCGATGAAGTTCGAGGGGATCGACGAGGATGACCGGCTGATTGGCGTTGCCCTGCTGACCGAGGGGGATGACGTTCTTCTCGCCACGCGGCAGGGCAAGGCCATCCGCTTTCAGTCGACCGACGTGCGCGAATTCCAGTCGCGGAACTCGACCGGGGTCCGCGGGGTGACGTTGCGTCGGGACGACGAGGTCATCTCGCTGTCGATTCTCCACCGTTCCGGCGCGACGCCCGAGGAGCGCGAAGCCTATCTCCGCGCCGCGCCGTGGAAGGATAATGAAAACGCGCCGACGCTGCCGCCGGAGCGCATGGCCGAACTGGCGCAAAGGGAGCAGTTCATCCTCACCGTCTGCGCAAACGGCTATGGCAAGCGCTCATCCGCCTATGAATATCGGCGCACCGGACGCGGGGGCCAGGGCATCACCAATATCGACAACCTGGCGCGCAACGGCACCGTCGTCTCGAGCTTTCCGACGTCGAACGGGCAGCAGTTGATGCTGGTGACCGATCAGGCAAAGCTGATCCGGATGACGGTGGGCGACCTCCGGGTCATCGGCCGCAATTCCGCCGGGGTGCGCCTGTTCGACGTCGCACCGGGCGAACATGTGGTCAGCGCGGCGCGCATCGAGGAAAACGAGGAGGATGCAGAGGCCGTGCTCATCGATACCGAAACGCCCACAGTCGCGCCTGACGATGGCGCGGTAGCGCAGGGCGACAATGAGCTCGACCGGAACGTGGACTGACGGGCGCATTTGTTATCGTGCTTTTTTGTCCGTCGTCTCATTGCGCATCGTCCCCCGACGCTACGCGCCTTGGCCGTTTGCACGCATCCTGAGCGTGATCACGACGCCATGGGCGATCAGCATCTGGCCTGCGAAATATAGCGGCCAGACCAGCAGATCGGGCAGAAACGAATGTGAAAGCGGGCCCATGCGCGCGAAGATCAGCATGTCGCTCACCAGAAACATCATCGCGCCAATGCCGGTGAAATTGTGCGGAAAGCGGCTCGTCCAGGCGACCGCCGCCATGGTGGCGACGAAAAGCGCATAGACCGCGACGCCTGGCGCGGCTCCCCCTGGCACCACTATGATCGCCATGATCACGCAGGCAGGCACCACCAGCAATGCCCGGCCGTCACGAAGCGCAAAGATGCGCGGCTCCCTTTTACGCAGATAGAGCCATATCGCAACGCTGTGTGCGATCATGAATGCCACGGCACCGGCCTCAAGCCGCCATTCGATCAGCACGTCACCGACAGCCCCGAGCGCCATGGTCGCGGTGATCAGCCAGCCGTCGATGTTTCGGGCCTGCACCGCGCACCAGAGCGCGACAAGGGCGACGCCGCTACCCTTTATGGCAATCCGCGTTCCATCGGACAAACCCGTCTGCGCCGTCACAAAATAGCCGAGCCCGGCGAGGCCAGCCGCAACGAATATCCACCGCATCAATTCCAGACCCCTCGCAGCACGCTTCATGAATCCCCACATAGTTGACATGACGCCATCTGGTATCCCTCCGATGTTTTTCATGGTTGGCGGACTCGCGCTGTTTCTGTTCCTGATCACGCGCATCCCGGTGATCGGGCGGATCATTTCCGCACTGGTTTTTGTGGGCTCGATCGTTTTGCTGAGCGTCGTCCTTGTCGAGCAGGGTCGGTTCCATCCCCGGATTGCGGCGGTGCTTGCGGCGCTCAGGCTTGACGATCAGCAGGTCTCGGGACGCGAAGTCCGCATTCGCCTTGCGCCTGACGGGCACTTCTGGGTGCGTGCGAAAATCGGCCCCGTCGAGCGGCGGATGCTCGTTGACAGCGGCGCGACAGTCAGCGCCATCTCCAGCCGCACTGCCGCCGAGTCCGGGATTGCCCGGCGCACGGGGATTACGCCGGTCGTACTGCAGACCGCGAACGGCATCGTGATGGCGAGTCCGGCAACCGCACCCAGAATCGCGGTGGGCACGATCGAGGTTCGCAACCTTCCGGTGATCATCTCTTCAAGCTTCGGAAATATCGATGTGCTCGGCATGAACTTTCTTTCCCAGTTGAAGCAATGGCGGGTCGAGGGCCGGACGATGATCCTGACGCCGCGCGTGCCCGCCGCCGAAGCCGCTTGAGCCACGCGCCTTTTGCGGTTTAAGACCCGCGCCGTGCACGATATCCATATCATCGGCGGCGGGATGGCGGGATCCGAAGCCGCCTGGCAGATCGCCGAAGCGGGCTTTCGCGTTCGTCTGTCCGAAATGCGCGGATCGGGTGAAACGACGGCGGCCCACCGGACCGACGGTCTGGCCGAGCTGGTCTGCTCGAACAGCTTTCGCTCAGACGATGCGACATCGAACGCGGTCGGGCTGCTGCACGAAGAAATGCGCGCGCTGGGCTCGCTGATCATGCGAGAGGCCGACGCCCACCGCGTGCCCGCCGGCTCGGCGCTCGCCGTCGACCGCGACGGCTATAGTGCCGGGGTGACGCGCGCGGTCGCAAACCACCCGAATATCGATCTGGTGCGCGAACGCGCCGACACGCTTCCCGACGGGCCATGCATCATCGCGACCGGGCCGCTGACCGCCCCCGCGCTTGCCGGCGCAATCGGCGCTGCGACCGGCCGGGATGCGCTGGCCTTTTACGATGCGCTTGCCCCCATCGTCCATCATGACAGCATCGATATGGGCATCGCCTGGCGTGCATCGCGCTGGGACAAGGGTGGGGCAGATTATATCAACTGCCCCATGACGAAGGACGAGTATCTCGCCTTCCACGCGGCATTGCTTGCTGGGGAGAAAAGCAGCGTCAGGGAGTGGGAGAACATCCCTTATTTCGAAGGCTGCATGCCGATCGAGGTGATGGCCGAGCGCGGGATCGACACGTTGCTCTACGGACCGATGAAGCCTGTCGGGCTGGACAATCCGCGAACCGGCCACTGGCCGTGGGCAGCGGTGCAACTGCGCCAGGATAACGCGCTTGGCACTTTATGGAATATAGTCGGCTTTCAGACGAAGCTGAAGCACGCCGAGCAGGTGCGGATTTTCCGAATGATTCCCGGGCTGCGAAACGCCGAGTTCGCGCGGCTGGGCGGGCTGCATCGAAACACGTTCATCAAATCGCCAGTGCTGCTCGACGCCACGCTGCGCCTGAAATCCACGCCACACATCCGCTTTGCCGGGCAGATTACGGGGTGCGAAGGCTATCTCGAAAGCGCCGCGATCGGAATGCTCGCGGGACGGTTCGCTGCCGCCGAGCTGCAGGGCCGTGAAATTGCCCCGCCCCCGCCGACGACAGCGTTCGGCGCGCTGCTTTCTCATATCACCGGCGGTGCGGACGCCAGCTCCTATCAGCCGATGAACGTCAACTTCGGCCTGTTTCCGCCACTCGACCGGACGGGGAAGACGGGCAAGGCCGACCGCAAGCGAATGTACACCGATCGCGCCCGTGTCGCGCTGGCAGCATGGATGATCAACCTTCCTCCGCCGCATCGTCCGGAGCATTATCCGGCGCTGGGGCGCGTGGGGCCGGAAGGCATTTCGGCTTCGGCCGCGTTTTTCTGACGACACGCGTCGTCGCGAACTCCGCAGCGTTCAGGCTGCCAGTCTTGTCACCATCAGCGGCGGCGAATTTCGTTACCGCCTTGGCGGCATATTCGTCGAGGCTCAGCCGCCCGTCGCCGTTGACGTCAAGCCTGGCGAACGTTTTCTGCCGACCGGCAAGATATTCGTCGCGCGCGACCGCGCCGTTGCGATCCTTGTCATATCGCGCAAAGCGCTTTTCCTCACGCGTCCGCTCGCTTGCAGTGGGCGGTCCCGCCAGATCGGCGATGCCAAAGGGTGCGTCGGCTGCCCGTGCCGCAGTAGCCAGCGCGATTGGTGCCGCGCTCCCCGCCTGCGCACGCCACATGAACAGGCCGGCCGTCAGGAGCAGGAACACCGAGACCACGCCACCCGCCAATCGCAACATCGTGCCACTCCCTCTGTGCAAATATTGCACAGCCTAGCCTCAACCGAGCATCGCACACAAGCCTTCCCAGGGCGTCAGCGGCACACCGATCCGCCCGGCAGGTCGTCGCAGCCGGATCGAACCTATTTGCGTGAGCAGGCGCAGGGCCTTGGGTGCACTGCCACCCACCCGTAATGCCAGCGCGGCCTCACGCGCGGCCGACGCCAGCGGTTCGGTTGCGCGCATCGCCAGATCGACAAGCGCCCAGCGCACGCCGTCATCGACCGGTTCGGATCCACCGAGCAGCACCGCCGTCAATGCAAACAGCCTTCCGCCCCGATCACGCGCGTAATCGCCGAGCGTGGCGACACTCAGGGGCGGCGGATCGAGAAGCGCATCCCACCCGTCGACCAGCGTTGCCATGGCGGATCCGTCCACTCCATGACCCAGCACATGCGCTGCGAGTCCCCTGAGCACCGGTTCCGATAGCCTTTCCCCGGTCTCGAGCGCCGCCAACCGCTCATGCCACCATGTTAGCCGTATCCGACCGACCGTCGGCTCCGTGGTCGCGCTGACGACCCGCCCCAGCATGACATCGAGCGTCCATAGCGCGCTGACCGCAGCCTGCCGTGCCCACGGCACATGATTCAGTGCAACTGTCCGATCGGCGTCGAGTGCGTCGTTCATACGCGGTTGACGTCAGGAAAAATCAAAACTCGCATTAACTTAGTTAATTAAGCACTCCTTAGCATTATCGCAAGCATGGTCGGGTCTTGAACCGGTTTCGAATACAGGCATGCATCATGGCCAAGATCGATTTGATCCAGGAAATTAAGCTATTTGATATGTCCAGAATGCTCGCGCGGATACTGTCTGACACGCGGGGAAACGCGCTGATGATCACTGCAATTGCGATATTTCCAATTCTTGCAATGATCGGTTCAGGCGTGGACATTAGCCGGGCCTATATGGTCAAGGGGCGGCTGCAACAGGCGTGTGACTCAAGCGCGCTGGCGATCCGGCGATCGATGCTGGGCAATAACCTTACGCTGGCCGATCGTACCGAGGGGCGGAAGTTTTTTAACTTCAATTTCCCGAAAGGGTCACTCAATACAAATAACCTGACGTATTCGGCGCAATTGCTTCAAGGGACCAATGAAATAAGCATCTATGCTGCTACTAAAATGCCCAATATGGTTATGATGGCTTTTGGTTTTGAAGATCAGGAGATTTCTGTAAATTGCAAAGCGGCTCAGGGTTTTGTCAACAATGATATCGTCATGGTTCTTGATACATCCGGATCAATGGAAGAGTATGTCGGATCAGACGTGAAGATTGAGGCATTAAGATCGGCAATAATTTCCTTTTATGATGCACTGAAGCCTGCACAGACCGCCCTTGAGGCCAAGGGCCTACGCTTGCGCTACAGTTTTGTCTCATATTCTGCACACGTGAATGTCGGCAGGCTCATATACGATATTAATGAATCATATATCCGAAATCCGTCTCCATTTCGTACAGAAGAAACGTCAGAAAGTCAGATAGCAGACGTGACCAGAGATAAGGTGTGGATGCGAAATAGCTGGAATGGCTGTATTGACGAACGCGATACGGATCCCAATTTCGACGAAGCTGACGGTTATGCTATCCCAGCTGCCGCCTTTGATCTTCAGCTAGATACCATGCCCAACCCGGCCGACCGACGAACATTATGGCGCTTTATGGATCCTGACTCACAGCCTGGCAGAAGGCATGATGACGCAGTTTGCCCTTCACCATCGGTGCGGCTGAAGGCATGGACACGGCAGGAGATTAAAGACTACTCAAATACACTTATACCCGCAGGTGGAACCTATCACGACATCGGCATGATCTGGGGAGGACGGATGTTGTCAAACGCAGGTATTTTTGCAGACAGCCCTGATGACTATAATGGTTATCCGACAAACCGTTATCTGATTTTCATGACAGATGGTGAGCTTGCTCCGCGCATCGATACATATAGCGCCTATGGAATCGAAAGATATGACCATCGCGTCGTGGGATCGGCTGACTATGGTTATCTATATGATCGTCACCTTCACCGATTTCAGGCGCTTTGCAACGCGATAAAAGGCAAGAACGTTTCGATCTGGACGATTGCCTTCGATGTTTTGCTGTCACCTGATTTGCGTCGCTGCGCTTCCGATCCTGATCAGGCCAGCGCCGCCGCCGACAAGAATGAACTGATCAAAGCTTTCCAAAAGATCTCACGCAGTGTGGGTGGCCTGAGGCTTACCCAGTGACCACTTGTGCTCGAAATATCGTTCACGATCGCTTTGGCGTCACCGCGGTCGAGTTCGGGCTGATTGCAGTGCCGTTGTGTCTGTTGATGTTGGTGCCACTTGATCTGGGATACCGCGCCTATCTTAAAACATCCATACAGGGCGAGTTACAAAAGACTGCGCGCTTATCATCACTAGGTAAGTACAGCACCTCTGAAATTGACACCTTATTGAAAGATGGTGTCAGAATACTGGCACCAGAGGCGTCAACGATCACCATTCGTCGGCGGTCTTACCGTGAATTTAGTGACATCGGCACACCAGACAAGATCACATCCGATACCGAGCCACTCGGCATGTACAATGTCGGCGACTGTTTTGAAGACTATAACAATAATAAGCGCTTCGATATTGACAGAGGTTCAGACTCGGCCGGAGACGCAGATGACTCGGTCACTCTTTCAGTCAGCGTACAGTATACAGATTTCATTCCACTGAGTGGGTTTTTTCAAAACGATGAGAGAGTTACAGTGGGAAGCTCTATAGTCGTACAGAACCAACCCTATGCCGATAGAAGAAACTTCAATCCGCGCGTAATTTGCACGCATCGCGGACTGGTGCCGTCGTGAAAATGCGCAAGCTTTTCCGCCGCCTGTGTATCAGCCACAGGGGTGTGGCTGTGATTGAATTTGCGATCAGTGCGCCCATTTTGATCATCTTTACAGTTTATGGCATCGAAGCCGTAAACATGGCTATTTCCCGCCTTCGCGTTGAACAGACCGCATCTTCGACTGCCGATTTCACGGCACGGATACGTGAGACGATTGATGAAACCGATATCGAATCAATCTTGGACGGCGCGAAAGTCATGGGCAACGCCACGGATTTAATGGCGCGCGGTCGCGTTATCGTATCGAGTCTCGAAATGAACAAGGCGAGGACCGGCCAGTATATCCGCTGGCAGCGCTGCAGGGGAGCAAAGAAAGTTGTGTCGTCCTATGGCATTGAAGGCGACGGCAGGAACGATGCGCGTCTCCACGGTATGGGGCCGGTAGGAAACCGCGTTGCCGCAACCGATGGCATCCCGCTTATCTTCGTCGAAATCCAATATGACTATAATCCGATTGTGTCCGAAACTCTATTTGGACCTCAAACATTTTCGATTGTTCGCGCATTTCCCATTCGCCAGCGGAACGATCAGGCTATGAAGGATGTCGCACATCTGCGCTCCTCCGGCAGGGCCCGACGTTGCAATCTGTTTTCCGCAGCCTGAGCCCTAACGATAGCAGACTGTTTTTGCTGCCGTGACGATCCGATCGACATTGACAAGCGCCGCTTTTTCGAGATTGGCGGCATAGGGCATCGGCACGTCTTCATTGGTCACCCGCAGCACCGGCGCGTCGAGATCGTCGAAACCCTTTTCCATGGCGATGGCGCAGATTTCGCTGGCGATCGAACAGGTCGGCCAGCCCTCCTCCACCACGATCATGCGGTTGGTTTTCCTGAGGCTTGCGAGCACCGCTGCCCCGTCCAGGGGACGAAGCGTACGCAAGTCGATCACCTCGGCGTCGATCCCGTCGCGCGCAAGTGCCTCAGCCGCCTCGAGTGCCAGCCCGACGCCGATCGAATAGCTCACGATCGTCAGGTCGCTGCCCTGGCGCATGACCCGCGCCTTTCCGATCGGGACGACGATATCGCCATCGGGCACGTCATAGGTCCGCCCGTAGAGCAGTTCGTTTTCGAGGAAAACAACCGGATCTTCGCAGCGGATCGCCGCCTTGAGCAAACCCTTGGCATCTGCAGCGTCGTAGGGGGCAATCACGATCAGTCCGGGGACGCTCGCATACCATGGCCCGAAATTCTGGCTGTGCTGGGCACCCACGCGTGATGCAGCACCGTTGGGCCCACGAAAAACGATCGGGCAGCGCATCTGCCCTCCCGACATATAGTTCGTCTTGGCGGCAGAATTGATGATGTGATCGATCGCCTGCATTGCGAAGTTGAATGTCATGAACTCGATGACGGGGCGTAACCCGCCCATTGCCGCTCCGGCACCGATGCCGGCAAAGCCATGTTCAGTGATGGGTGTATCGATGACGCGCTTTTCACCGAATTCTGCGAGCAGGCCCTGCGTAACCTTGTAAGCCCCCTGATATTCGGCGACTTCCTCCCCCATGACGAAAACGCGTTCGTCAGTTCGCATTTCCTCGGCCATTGCATCGCGCAGAGCTTCGCGCAACGTGAGCTTGGTGGCAGGGCCGGATGGCTCATCCTTCTGTCCTGGATCTTCCGGGTTTCGGGCCATGTCGGCGATGGGCGCGTGCGACGGAGGCGGGCCGGACACCGGTGTCGGCTCGGTTTTCTGGTCCGGCGGTGTTTCCTTTATTTCGCCTGCCTTTGGCGGATCGCTCTTTGCGGCGGTTGCGGGAAGCCCCTGAGACGGACCGACCCCGCCGTCCTCCTGCTCGATCGTCGCGATCACCGTACCGACTTTCACATTGTCGGTTCCCTCGGCGATGAGGATCGCGGCGATCACGCCCTCGTCGATCGCTTCGAATTCCATCGTGGCCTTGTCGGTTTCTATTTCGGCGAGGATGTCGCCCGACTTTACCGTGTCGCCCGCCTTCACGAGCCACTTCGCCAATGTGCCTTCTTCCATCGTGGGCGAAAGTGCCGGCATTTTGAGTTCGATCGCCATCTCAATATTCTCCGACCAGAACGTCGGTGAAAAGCTCGCCCGGCGGGGGTTCGGGCGACTGTTCGGCAAAATCGGCCGCTTCGGCGACAAGGCTCCGGATATCACGGTCTATGGCTTTCAGCGCATCTTCGCCGGTTCCTGCCGCCTCGAGCTCTTTCCTGAGCCGTTCGATCGGATCCGACTTGTCACGCACCGCCTGAACCTCGTCGCGCGAACGATATTTGGCGGGATCGCTCATCGAATGCCCGCGATATCGATAGGTTTTCATCTCCAGGATGATCGGGCCTTTCCCCCCGCGGGTCCAGGCAAGCGCCTCTTCGGCTGCGGCGCGCACCGCGAGGACGTCCATCCCATCGACTTCGATGCCTGGGATGCGGAAGCTCTCGCCACGCCTGTGAAGGCGGGCCTCGGCGCTCGAGCGCGTGACGCTCGTCCCCATCGCATATTGATTGTTTTCGATGACGTAGATGCATGGCAGCGACCAGAGTTCGGCCATGTTGAAACTTTCGTAAACCTGTCCCTGGTTCGAGGCGCCGTCGCCAAAATAGGCAAGGCAAACGCCGCCGTCGCCCCTGTATTTATGCCCAAAGGCAAGGCCGGTACCGAGCGAAACCTGCGCGCCGACAATACCATGCCCGCCGTAAAAACCATGCTCGACGCTGAACATGTGCATCGATCCGCCCTTGCCCTTCGAAATGCCTGCCTGACGCCCGGTCAGTTCGGCCATCACAACCTTGGGTGGAATGTTGCACAAGAGCATGTGGCCGTGATCGCGATAGCCGGTGATAACGCTGTCCAGCCCGATTTTGAGCGCTGACTGCAGGCCGACTGCCACCGCTTCCTGGCCGATATAGAGGTGACAGAAACCGCCGATAAGACCGAGCCCGTAAAGCTGACCGGCCTTCTCCTCGAACCTTCGAATGAGGAGCATCTGCCGGTAGAATTCGAGCATCTGTTCATTCGACGCCTTGTAGCGCTCCGGCGTTTTTGGGCGCTCGATATCGGTCGTGGCGGCGGCGACGGCTTTGGCCAAGGGGAATTGCCTTTCGGGTCAGGCGTTGAAGCGCGCCTATAAGCTCCGTTGCCATAGCGGCGCAACGCCGAAGCGCTGTGATAAGGATTTGCCTTGCGATCTGCGGTAAGGAAATGTCAGCGTAGCGGAATGATGATTTCGTCGGGCCGCGCAACGCCTAGATCTCTGCGGGTCAACTCATCAACGAGATCGGGGTTGGCATGTCGCGGATCGAGCAACGCCACCCGGTTTGCGAGCACGATCCGCTCGCGCTCGAGCTTCTGCAGGTCGGCACGCCGCATCGAGAGCCTTTTGGCATAATCACCCCACGCGAGCACGCCGTTCGATCCGAACAGAGCATAGCCCGCAAAGAACGCCACGACAAAAATAGCGGTAGCAGGCAATGCCGCCGCTTTGATGTTAGACCAGTGACTTCGTCTCACAGTTGCCATGAAAGTTGTTGAATCACGATGGATTCATACCGTCAACCTTTAAAGCGTGAAAAGACCGATATCCCGGCGTATTTTGCCGTTGAGCCGAGTTCTTCGCCGATGCGGATCAGCTGGTTGTATTTGGCGAGCCGGTCGGAACGGGCAAGGCTGCCCGTCTTGATCTGACCGCATCCTGTCGCGACGGCGAGATCGGCGATCGTCGCGTCCTCGGTCTCGCCCGACCGGTGGGACATGACGGCGTTATAGCCGCCGCGCTGCGCCATCGTGACCGCCGCCAGCGTCTCGGTCAGCGTGCCGATCTGATTGACCTTGACGAGCAGGGCATTTGCCAGGCCCCGCGACATTCCGTCCGCCAGCCGATCCACATTCGTCACGAACAGATCGTCCCCGACGAGCTGAACCTTGTGGCCGACGAGATCGGTCAGCGCTTTCCAGCCATCGAAATCATCCTCGCTCATGCCATCCTCGATCGAGGCGATCGGGTAGCGCTCGCACAGGTCGGCGAGATACCGCGCTTTATCCTGCGAATCCAACACCCTGCCCTCTCCATCGAGGTGATAGGCACCGTCACGGAAATATTCGGTCGCCGCGCAATCCAGCGCGAGCACAACATCGTCTCCCGGCGTATATCCCGCCGCTTCGATGCTCGCCATGATGAAATCGAGTGCGTCAGCCGCGCTTGCCAGGTTCGGAGCAAAACCGCCTTCGTCGCCCACCGCTGTGGCCAGACCCCGGTCGTGCAGTTTTTTCTTGAGCGTATGGAAGATCTCGCTACCCATGCGCACCGCTTCGACGATGTTTTCCGCACCGACCGGCATCACCATGAATTCCTGGAAATCGATCGGGTTATCAGCGTGCATGCCACCGTTGATGATGTTCATCATCGGCACGGGGAGAAGGCTCGATCCCATGCCGCCGACGTATCGATAGAGCGGCTGTCCGCAGGCATCAGCCGCTGCCTTTGCCACCGCGAGGCTGACGCCGAGGATTGCGTTGGCGCCCAGCCGGCCCTTGTTCGCCGTGCCGTCAAGGGCAGTCATCGCGGCATCGATCTCGCTCTGCTTCGCGGCATCCGAGCCGATGAGCATCGGCGCAATTTCTTCATTGACGCCGTTCACTGCCCGCTCGACGCCCTTGCCGCCCCAGCGGGCTGCATCGCCGTCCCGAAGCTCGACGGCTTCATGTGCTCCCGTCGACGCACCCGACGGAACAGCGGCGCGGCCAAAGCTCCCATCTTCCAGAAGCACATCGACTTCGACCGTCGGATTGCCCCGGCTGTCGACTATGGTGCGGGCATGGATGTTGCAGATGGCTGTCATGGCACGCGCCCTGGCAAGAGGAGTAAACGCAGGTGAACGTTCTGCCGAAGCGGCGCGTGCCCACTATCGAAAACCCCTGCCTTGTGCAAATAACGCAAGCGTAACAAGGGAACTTGTGGGCAACCACACAGGTTTCCGTGCGTCGCCTCCCAAGCGCGCATCGATATCTATCAAGGACAATTGCTATGATCGAAGACACTGTAGCCCCGAAACGTAACAGCCCCAAGTCCGCCAGCGCAGCTTCGGGTGACGGACGCACCGCTTCCCGTTCGGGCGCACGCGCCGTTGCTACGACAACTGTCGAAAAGGTAAAGGAAACCGTTGGCAGCGTGGCGACCGAAGCCGTGGGTGCCGCAAAAAAGGCCGCAAACGAAGGCAAGGATAAAGCGACTGAAGCGCTGTCTGGCGTTGCCAAAGTCGTGAACGACGCGGCCCAGGTCGTCGAGGACAAGGTCGGCGCAACCTATGGAAATTACGCCCGGCGCGCGGCCGACGGCGTCACGGGCTTTGCCGAAAGTCTTCAGGGAAAAGACATCGACGACCTCATCGCCGACGCCCGCAATTTCGTACGGAAGAACCCTGCCGTAGCAATCGGCGCGGCCGCCGCGGTCGGTTTTGTGCTGACGCGGCTGATAAAGGTGGGCAGCGTCGGCGTGACCGACCCAACCGACGACGCCTGAACGATCCGGAGGAACGCCAGACGGTGATCGACGATCCTGTTTCCCCGACCCGGCCGACGCTCGGTGTTTTGCTGAGGCGCCTGATCGGCCAGATCCAGACGCTCATCCGTGCCGAAATAGGGCTTTACCGAGCGGAGGCGACGTGGCGCGCCATCTCGATCGGCCGTGCGGCTGGTTTTGCGTTCGGGGCGTTGGCATTGGCACAGGCGCTGCTCGCAGCCCTGCTCGTCGGCCTGATCATGGCGCTGGCCCCCGTCTGGGGAATTGCCTGGGCGATTGGAAGCGTCATGCTCGGCGGGTTTGTTATAACGGGCCTGTTGGGCTGGCTGGCATACCGACGGATCCGGGCAGTTTTCAGGCCTGCTCCATCCCCGGCCAAGACGTTGCAAAGCTCGACACGATGAAAACGAAACGGACCGTGCCGTTGAGGGTCGAGAGCGCCGAGGCCAATGTGGCGGCGGCGCGTGCTGATGTGCGTGCCACGCTCGGGCAGATCCGCTGGCGTATCGATCCCCGCGTGATCATCGCGGAAGCCGCGGAGCGCAACCTGGCGCGGGTCAGCAATCTGATAGATGGCGCACAGACGAAAGTGAAGGCGCGCCCATGGCTGATCGTTGGGGGAGCAACGCTGTTCGGTATCGGAATGGTGGCCCGCGCCCGCCTGCGCACTGAAAACAGTGAGCCTGACGAAACCGAACGATCAGCCAATTGTTAACCCTCAAAAGGAGAAGCGAAGATGGCCGACAAAGAACTGACAGAAAACCCGTCGCAAAAGTCAAAGGCAAAGGGTGTGACAGCCATTACCAAAAACGCACGTGCCAGCGCCGGTCGCGCGGCCCGGAACGCGGGTAATGTATTCAATAACAGCCCATTTTCGGCCGTTGGTGGTGCACTGGCATTAGGTGCGATCATTGGTGCGGTCTTGCCATCGACAAGGCAGGAAGAAGAGATAATCGGGCCTTTGGGCGAACGCGTCCGGGCTTCGCTCGACGATGCGCTGCATGCCGCGCATGAAGCCGGAACGGGTGAGTTGACTGCCGCGGGACTTACCTTTGCCGCGGCAACAAATGGATTGGGCGGCGTCGTCGGTTCGCTTGCCAAAGCTGCTTTTACGGCGTCGGGTGCTGCGGCAATGAGTGTCCGCAAACCACGCCAGACTGCAAGTAACGACAGTTTTGATCGGTCTGAGCCGGCCGGCGAAACCGACGATCTGTCGAACGCTCGCGCTGCTGAATGATCTTTGCTAGGGGCGCTTGCCATGAGCAAGCTGCACCTCGTTTTCGGCGGACGCGTCCGCGATCCCCGGACGCTTGATTTCGACACGGACACGATCGAGACCATCGGCATTTTTCCCGATTATCGATCTGCGGAAAATGCCTGGCGGACGGCGGCGCAGCGCACGGTCGATGATGCCGAGATGAAATACGTCGTGGTGCATCTTCACCGGCTGCTCGAGCCCGCCATTTAAGCGCGGCGGTATCGCCATGCCAGCAATGGCCGCGCGAGAGCGAGCCCTGCGAGAAATCCTCCGACATGAGCAGCGGTTGCGATCTGATATTCGCTGCCTCGTGTCGCCATCCCGATCAGCAACTGGATGCCGATCCATCCGGCGGCCAGCCACAGGGCGCGAACCCAGTGCGCCGGGATCGGCCCCATCGCCCTGATCTCATTTCTGCTGAAGAGCATGGCGTAGACTGAAAGCACGGCCGATATTGCGCCGCTTGCCCCGATCATCGGGATGGGCGAGCCGGGATTGACAAGATATTGCGCTCCAGCGGCTGCGATTGCTCCCACGCCGTAAAGAATGGCCAGCGCGACGCTGCCCAGAACTTGCTCGACGGCCCTGCCGCATATGATTAGCATCAGCATATTCGTCAGGATGTGGAAAAAACCGCCGTGAATGACCGTCGCTGTAAAAGGTGTCAGGATGACCGGGATCATAAATCCGCCGACCTGCCCGGACAATCGCAGCGGAATGAAGCCGCCCTGTTCTGCAAGCCAGCTCTGCTGCACCGCGGCAATGGCCAGAACCCACGCTGCCGTGGTGACAATTACGATTCCGTTGGTCAGCGGCGCGTCCCCGCGCGCAGACACCATCAGATGAACTCGATCTTGGCCACCTGAAAATATTTGTCGCCCGATGGCACTGTGACTTCCACATCGTCTTCGACGCGTCGGCCGATCAGCGCCCGGCCCAGCGGCGAGTTATAGGAGATGCGCCCGTTCTTTGCGTCCGCCTCGGTCTCGCCAACGATCTGGTAACGCACCGATCTGTCATCGTCGTCAAGCAAGGTCACCGTGGCACCGAACACCACCTTGTCGCCGCTCAGCGTTGCGGGATCGATGATCGTAGCGCGGCTGAGCTTGCTCTCGATATCGCCGATCATCGCCTCGACCTGGCCCTGGCGCTCCTTCGCAGCATGATATTCGGCGTTTTCGGACAAATCGCCATGCGCCCGCGCTTCTTCGATCGCGTCAATGATTTCAGGGCGTTCGGCCTTCAGACGCGCCAGATCCTCGATCAGCATACGCTGCCCTTCGACAAGCATGGGCATTTTTTCGGCGGTCGCCATAATACACTTCCCTGTCTGAGATCCGCCTGACCCACGAACTGGGGCAGGCGCCTGACAACGCTGTGGGGTCAGCCTCGCAGCGTTGAATGATAGGATTGCAAGGGGCGCACTTCAAGTCCGCGTCCGCGCAATGCAGCAATGGCGAGCACCGCGGCGATCGAGGCGGAGGCCGTTGTGAACTGCGGAACCTTGTTCATCAGTCCGGCGCGGCGAATGCTCTTGCTGTCGTCAAGGCTCTGCCAACCTTCGGTCGTGTTCACGATCATCGCGATGTCGCCATCCCCGATGCGATCCACGATATGCGGGCGGCCCTGGGCGACCTTGTTCACGCGCCCGACGTCAAGCCCCTGATCCTCCAGATAAGCCGCAGTGCCGCCGGTTGCGACGAGCGTGAAGCCGAGTTCGATCAGCTGGCCCGCAGCGGGAAGAATAACGGGCTTGTCACTGTCTTTCACCGATATGAAGACGCAGCCCTGCTGGGGCAATATGATCCCGGCCCCCAGTTGGGCCTTGGCAAAAGCTGTGGCGAAACCGCGGTCGAGCCCCATCACTTCGCCGGTGCTCTTCATTTCAGGCGACAGAACCGGATCGACGCCGGTGAACCGCGCGAACGGAAAGACCGCTTCCTTGACCGCCACAAAATCTCCCGGAGCGGCGATGGGGGGAAGATCGGCAAGCATTTCCCCCGCCATGACGCGCGCCGCGATCTTTGCGATCGGCGAGCCGATGGCCTTGGCGACAAAGGGCACGGTGCGGCTGGCGCGCGGATTAACCTCGATGATGTAGACCAGCCCGTCCTTCACCGCGAACTGCACGTTCATCAGCCCGCGTACCGACAAGGCCGTGGCGAGCACTTCTGATTGACGTTCGATCTCTGCCACGATGTCTGCCGACAGGCTGTAGGGCGGCAGGGAGCAGGCGCTGTCCCCCGAATGCACGCCAGCCTCTTCGATATGCTGCATGATCCCGGCGACGATCACCTGATCGCCATCGGCGATGGCATCGACGTCAACCTCGATCGCGTCGCGCAGATAGCGGTCTATCAGGACAGGCGCTTCTCCCGATACCTGCACCGCGGTTGCGATATAGTGATCGAGCTGCGCCGTCGTATCCACGATCTCCATCGCGCGTCCGCCGAGAACGAAACTCGGCCGCATCAAGACGGGATAGCCGATGCTTTCGGCAACGCTGACCGCTTCGTCCCGGCTTCGCGCAATGCCGTTCTCGGGCTGGCGCAGGTCAAGCGTCTGCACCAGCCGCGCGAACTGTTCACGATCTTCGGCAAGGTCGATTGCCGCCGGGCTGGTGCCGAGGATCGGAACACCGGCTTCGCTCAATGCCCGTGCAAGATTGAGCGGCGTCTGGCCCCCGAACTGGACGATGACGCCCTTCAGCGTGCCCGCTTTTTGCTCGACGTGAAGGATTTCCAGCACGTCCTCTGCGGTCAGCGGTTCAAAATAAAGCCGGTCCGACGTGTCATAGTCGGTCGATACCGTTTCGGGATTGCAGTTGACCATGATGGTCTCATAGCCCACCTCGCTCAGCGCATAGCAGGCATGGCAGCAGCAGTAATCGAACTCTATTCCCTGGCCGATGCGGTTCGACCCGCCGCCAAGGATGACGATCTTCTCGCGGGTCGAGGGCTCCGCCTCGCATTCGGCCTCGCCAAAGCTCGGCGCTTCATAGGTCGAATACATATAGGCCGTGGGGGCCGCAAACTCGGCGGCGCAGGTATCGATGCGCTTGAACACGGGGCGGACGCCGAGCCGGTGGCGCAGCGCGCGGACATCGTCTTCGGTCGTGCCGCCGGTCATCGCCTTGACGGCTTCACCGATCAGGCCGGACGAACGCCCGAACGCGTTTGATCCTTCGCGCAGGCCCGCCGATTGCAGGGCGAGCCAGGCGAGGCGCTTGTCGGAAAAGCCCATCGCTTTCAGCGCGCGCATCGCTTCCGCATCCCGTGGCAGGCCATTGGCCATGACCTCGCGTTCGGCCGCTACGATCTCCGCCAGCCGTTCGATGAACCACGGGTCGAAGCAGGATGCAGCGTGTATCTCCGCCACGCTCAGCCCCTCGCGCAGCGCCTGTGCCGCGACCAGCAGGCGATCGGGCGTTGGCCGACCAAGCGCGGCAAGAATATCATCGTGCCGCGCGCCGGCGAGCGCGTCGATCTGGTTGAATCCCGAAAGCCCGGTCTCGAGCCCGCGCAGCGCCTTTTGCAGACTTTCGTGGATCGTTCGGCCGATCGCCATGACTTCGCCGACGCTTTTCATCGCGGTCGAAAGGATCGCTTCCGATCCCTTGAACTTTTCAAAGGCAAAGCGCGGAATCTTGGTGACAACATAGTCTATGGTCGGCTCGAAGCTCGCGGGCGTCGCGCCGGTGATGTCGTTCATGATCTCGTCGAGCGTGAAGCCGACCGCGAGCAGCGCCGCGACCTTGGCGATGGGAAAACCCGTCGCCTTCGAGGCAAGCGCCGAAGAGCGCGAGACGCGCGGGTTCATCTCGATGACGATCAGACGCCCGTCCTTCGGATTGACCGCGAACTGGACGTTGGAGCCGCCCGTCTCCACCCCGATTTCGCGCAGGCAGGCGATGCTCGCATTGCGCATGACCTGATATTCCTTGTCGGTCAGCGTCAGTGCGGGAGCAACGGTGATGCTGTCACCGGTATGCACGCCCATCGGATCGACATTTTCAATGGAGCAGATGATGATGGCGTTGTCGTCCCTGTCGCGGACGACTTCCATCTCATATTCTTTCCATCCGACGAGCGACTCTTCGATCAGCACTTCGGTGGTCGGCGAAGCGTCGAGCCCGCCGCGTACGATCGCTTCGAATTCGGACCTGTTATAGGCGATGCCGCCGCCCGTCCCGCCCATGGTGAAGCTCGGGCGGATGACGGCGGGAAGGCCGGTGCGCTCCAGAATCTCCACCGCCTCGTCATAGCTGTGCGCAATGCCCGAACGGGCGCTTTCGAGGCCGATCTTCGTCATCGCCTCGCGGAACTTCATCCGGTCCTCGGCCTTGTCGATCGCCTCCGCATCTGCGCCGATCATCTCGACGCCGTATTTGGCGAGCGTGCCATCGTTGAACAGCGCGAGTGCCGTGTTGAGCGCCGTCTGGCCGCCCATCGTCGGCAGGACGGCGTCGGGCCGTTCCTTCTCGATGATCTTCGCCACGATCTCGGGCGTAATCGGCTCGATATAGGTCGCGTCAGCAAGCTCGGGATCAGTCATGATCGTCGCCGGATTGCTGTTGACCAGCACTACGCGATAGCCCTCCCCCTTTAGCGCCTTGATCGCCTGCGTTCCCGAGTAATCGAACTCGCACGCCTGCCCGATGACGATGGGCCCCGCGCCAATGACGAGGATGGACGAGATATCGGTGCGTTTGGGCATTGACGGCTATGCTTTCATTGCATACATTGATTGCAAAGGAGATCGGTCGTGGCGAGCCTGACTGTCCGTAACGTACCCGAAGACGCAAAACATCGTTTCCGCCAGATTGCCGCAGCGCATGGACGTTCGATGGAGGAGCATCTGCGCCAGCTGGTGATCGAGGCGCATTACGAGGATGCCGTGACGACCATGGGAGTGAACGACGTGCACCAGTCATTTCGCCATGCGCCACCCGCCGATGATCCATTGGTCAGCACTGGTTCGCCCGTGATTGACGAGCTGCTGCGTCTCGGGCGTGGGCTCGACTTCGAACCGCCACCGCGCGAGTTCCAGACGAATGATCCCGTTTTCGATCCAGAGGATTTTCGTTGACCCTCGTCGATACGAACGTCTGGAGCGAAGTGACGAAGCGACACGGCGATCCGCGCGTTATCGCCTGGCTTGCCGCCAATGAGCCACAGCTTCGCCTGTCGGTTCTGGTCATTGCGGAAGCCAGGCGCGGCTATGAGCTGCCCGGCGCACGTGCGATCAGGCCGATGCTCGAAAACTGGTGGCAGCGACTTGAGCTGCGCTACGCTGACCGGATCGAGCCTTTCGATGCACGCGATGCACATATCTATGGCCAGCTCGCCGCCCGGCGAACAGTGGGTGGCAAAGTGATCGATATCCAGCTCGCAGCGCAGGCGATCGCCCGCGGGATTCCCCTCGCAACGCGAAATATAACGGACTTCGCGTGGACGGGGGTGAGGCTGGTCGATCCTTGGGGCGGCTGAATATTGGATCACCGGAGAACAGCCTTGATCGCCTGAGTACCTGAGTAATCCAACACATACGCCTGGCTGGATGACTGTAACGTCCGCGGCGCTCTGCGGCGTCGCCCCCGCAGCCGTGATATGGGCGGTAGAGTCCGCTGTCACCGCCTCTGCTTTAACGCAGACGGCGGGTGGGGGCAGAGACAATTGCTCTGTCAGCATCACCCCATCATCCCCACGAACCGTTCGAACAGATAATGGCTATCCTGCGGGCCGGGGCTGGCTTCGGGGTGATACTGCACGCTGAACGCGGGAATATCGGTCAGCTCGAAGCCGCAATTGCTGCCGTCGAACAGGCTCGTATGGGTTTCGCGGGCGTTTGCCGGGAGCGATGCCGATTCCACCGCGAAGCCGTGATTCATGCTGGTGATCTCGACGCGGCCGTCGCTCAGGCGTTTTACCGGGTGGTTGGCCCCCCTGTGCCCCTGAAACATCTTTTCCGTCCGCGCGCCTATAGCCAGCCCGAGCATCTGGTGGCCGAGGCAGATGCCGAACAGCGGCTTGCCCGTATCGAGCCACTGACGGATCACGGGCACGGCATATTCGCCCGTCGCGGCAGGATCGCCGGGGCCGTTCGAAAGGAACAGGCCGTGCGGATCATGCGCCATGATGTCTTCGAAACTTGCGGTCGCGGGAACGACGGTGACGTCGGCGCCCGCATCGATCAGGTTGCGCAATATGTTGCGCTTGATCCCGTAATCGATGGCGACGACGCGCTTTCGACCTGACAGCCCGGCGGCGTCGTCGGTGCCCGGTGCATAGCCCTCTCCCCGCCGCCACAGCCCCCCGTGCCACCGGTAGCTCTGAAGCGTCGACACCCCGCGTGCGAGATCCATTCCTTCGAGCCCGGGCCAGTCACGCGCAAGCCCGGCGAGCTCTTCGATATCGAACAGCCCGTCCTTCTTGTGCGCGATCACGGCACTGGGTGCGCCCCGTTCCCTGATCCGCCGCGTGAGCGCGCGCGTGTCAACACCGGACAATCCGATGCGGCCGTTGGTTTTCATCCACCGGTCAAAATCCGTGCCCGCGCGCCAGTTGGAACTTCCCGTCACATCGTTGCGGACGATGCAGCCGAGCGCATGGGGGTTGGCCGCCTCTTCATCCTCCGCATTGGCGCCGACATTGCCGATGTGCGGAAACGTGAACGTCACGATCTGCGCCGCATAGGACGGATCGGTCATCACTTCCTGATAGCCCGTCATCGCGGTGTTGAAACACACCTCTCCCGCCGCCACGCCTTCCGCGCCAAAGCCCCGTCCGCGGATCGCCGTGCCATCGGCGAGGACCAGTATTCCGGTCGCGGGATTTGCATCGGGCATGCAGAAGGGCACTCCGTCAAGGGTCAGTGGCTCGCGATGTCGCTAAGGTTCGCGGGTTAGGCATGCGTTGCCCGCCGGTCAACCTCTGCTAGAGGGGCGGAATGATTCGAGATGACATCCAGGCCGCGCAGATCGTGGCGATGAAAGCCCGCGACGCCGAAACGCTCGCCACCATCCGCCTGATCCAGTCCGCCATCAAGAACCGCGATATCGAGGCGCGGACCGGAAAATCGCCCGGCGATGACGACGTGCTCGTGATCGAAGTGCTGCAGAAGATGGTGAAGCAGCGACGCGAATCGATCCAGATGTTCACAGATGGAAACCGTCCCGAGCTTGCCGCGAAGGAGGCGGCCGAGATCGCGGTCATCGAACGTTTCCTGCCGCAGCAAATGTCCGATGCCGAAATACGGCATGCGATCGAGGCGATAAAGGCTGAAACCGGGGCGACCGGGCTAAAGGACATGGGCCGCGTCATGGCGCTGCTGAAGGAACGCCATGCAAGCGAGATCGACATGAGCAAGGCAAGCGCGCTGGTGAGGGCGAGCCTGGCTTAACGTGTGCGCCATCAGCACTGCCGAACGACGCGACACCTTTGGCGGCAGGATCCGGCTTGTGGTGATTTGGCCGGATAGGATTACAGTTGCCGCAGAATGACCCTTTCTCCTCAATTTCTTGACGAACTTCGGGCGCGCACCCTGCTTTCGGCCCTGGTCGGCAAAACGCTGAAGCTGCAGCGCGCGGGACGGGAATGGCGGGCATGCTGCCCATTCCACGACGAGAAATCGCCGAGCTTCTACGTCAACGACGACAAGGGATTCTATCACTGCTTCGGCTGCGGTGCCCATGGCGATGCCATCCGCTGGATGACCGACCGCCAGGGGCTGGGATTCATGGACGCGGTAAAGGATCTTGCCGCGGCTGCAGGGGTCACCCTCCCCGCCCCCGATCCGCTCGTCGCGCGGCAACAGCAGCATTCGAACGATCTTTACGACGTCATGTCGGCGGCAAAAGACTGGTTCGTGGCGCAGTTGCAGGGCATCGGGGGAGAAGCAGCGCGCGCCTCACTCAGGCAGCGCGGCGTTTCATTCGAAACGGCGGCCGCATTCGGCATTGGCTTCGCGCCTGACAGTCGCGGCAAACTGAAGGCTGCTCTCGCAACCTTCGGCGAAAGCAGGTTGATCGAGGCGGGTCTGCTCATCGTTGTCGAGGGCAGGGAACCTTATGACCGGTTCCGGGGACGCCTGATGATCCCGATTTGCGATCCGCGCGGGCGGGTGATCGCGTTCGGCGGACGCATCATCGACGCGGGCGAGCCGAAATACCTGAACTCCCCGGATACACCGCTGTTCGACAAGGGCCGCACGCTCTACAATCTCGATCGTGCCGCCGGACCCGCGCGCAAGGTGAACCGCCTGATCCTGGTTGAAGGCTATATGGACGTGATCGCGCTCGTACAGGCGGGCGTCGGCGAAGTGGTGGCGCCGCTTGGCACCGCACTGACCGAGGCGCAGCTCGAACGGCTCTGGCGGATCGCCGATGTTCCCGTGCTCTGCTTCGATGGCGACACCGCGGGGCAGAAAGCCGCGATGCGTGCGGTTCTGCGTGCGCTCCCACTGCTGAAGCCCGGGCGCTCGCTCGATATCGCGCTGCTCCCTGCGGGGCAGGATCCCGACGATCTGGTTCGCGGCGGCGGCCGCGCGGCAGTCGAAGCCGTTGTATCCGCCGCCCGCCCGCTCGTCGAGCATCTGTGGACGGTCGAGCGCGATTCTGTGCCGCTGCGCACGCCTGAAGCAAAAGCGGGCCTGAAAAAACGGCTCGAGGCACATGTCGCGACGATCGCCGACAGCGAAGTTCGCCGTCACTATGCGCGAGAAATGCGCGAGCGGTTCGATGCCACGTTCTTCGCCGATCCGCCGCGCAGGCCATTTCAAAAGGGCGTCAAAGTTCGCCCCGAAGCCGTCTCACCCACCGATGAACTGCGCACCTTGCAGAAACGCGGCATCGATCCGGCCTATGAACGCCCCATCATGGTCGGTCTCGTTCGCCATCCTTCGATCGTGCTGACCTGTGCGGAGACGCTTTCAACCGTGCGCTTCGCCGATCCGGGCCTAGAAAACATGCGCAACATCCTGATCGAGGCCGCGTATGAAAGCGATATCGTTGAAATCGGGCGGGTTGACACCATATGCGACGATGCAGGCTTGAGTGGCGTGCTCGAGGGTCTGCGGTCGTCCAACAGTCACAATCGCCTTGCCTTTTCTTTCCTTCGCAGCGATGCGGACGCCGAGCGTGCGCGCAGGGATCTGGCAATGTTGATCGAGGCGGCGACGGCACGACCCGAACTCGATGCAGCGCTGGCTGCGGCAACCGCGCGTGTGGCAGCGGGCGGCGATCAGGATTGTTTTGCCGAACAGGCGCGTTTGAAGGCAGCGCGTCGTGAAGCAGATCTCACGCTCATGTCGCTGATGGGCTATGACGAAGATTGACGGGAAGCTGATCTGATGGTGAAGACAAACGTGGCCGAGGCGACCGACGAGGCGCAGGATTCGAGCGATGCCCCCCTCATCGACCTGAACGATACCGAGCTGAAAAAGCTGGTCGCGCGGGCCAAGAAGCGTGGGTATATCACCTATGACCAGTTGAACGAGGCACTGCCCTCGGGTCAGATGGATTCGGATCAGATAGAAGACATCACCTCGGCGCTCAGTGAAATGGGCATCAACATCGTCGAAAACGACGAACAGGGCGAGGACGGTGACGAAAAGCAGGAGGACGAGGACGAAGTCGTCTCGGTGGATGCCGAGGACGGATCGGGCCATGTCGCTGAAAAAATCGTCAAGGTTACGGACCGGACAGATGATCCCGTCCGGATGTATCTGCGCGAGATGGGCGCGGTTGAGTTGCTCAGTCGCGAAGGCGAGATTGCGATCGCCAAGCGGATCGAGGCTGGTCGCGACACGATGATCCGCGGGCTCTGTGAGTCCCCGATCACATTCCATGCGATCATCAGCTGGTCCAATGCACTCGATGAAGGCACGATGCAGCTGCGCGAGATCATCGATCTGGATGCCATGCTGTCTAAAGACCCTGCGCCTGAGGCACTGACCGATGAGGGGGAGGATGCCAACGGGGGGGAAATCAGCGAAAAGACCGCCGGGCCGACTTTCAAGGACGAGGATGAGCCGGAAGAGGTCGTTGAATCGACCGATGAACATGATGAGGAAGCGCTTACCGAACGTCGCGCGCCGCGACCGAGCGACGACGAGGATGAGGACAACACGTTAAGCCTTGCGCAGATGGAAGAACAGTTAAAGCCTGCCGCGCTGGAAAAGTTTGCTGCAATCACAGGCCTTTACAAAAAGTTTGCGAAGGTACAGCAGGCGCGTGTCGATGCTCTTGGCATGGGCAATGACTTTGCGGCAGCCGAAGAAAAGAAATATCACAAGCTGCGTGAAGACCTTACCGCTGAGGTGGAAAGCGTTCAGTTTCACGGTGCGAAGATCGAATATCTCGTCGATCAGCTCTACAGCTATAACCGTCGCCTAACTGCACTGGGCGGGCAGATGCTGCGTCTTGCGGAGCGTCACAAGGTTCCGCGCAAGGCCTTTCTCGACAGCTATGTCGATCGCGAGCTTGACGAGACGTGGCTTGGAAGCGTGCGCGGAATCGACAAAAAATGGTCAGCTTTCGCTAATGAGGAAAGTGCCGGCGTGGAACGAATCCGTACCGAGCTTTCTGAAATCGCACAGGCCACCGGCATGAGCCTCGCCGAGTTTCGTCGCATCGTGAACACGGTGCAAAAGGCGGAGCGTGAGGCGCGGATCGCAAAAAAGGAAATGGTGGAAGCCAACCTGCGCCTCGTAATCTCGATCGCGAAGAAATATACTAATCGCGGTCTGCAGTTCCTCGACCTGATCCAGGAAGGCAATATCGGCCTGATGAAAGCGGTCGACAAGTTCGAATATCGCCGTGGCTATAAGTTCAGCACCTATGCGACATGGTGGATCAGGCAGGCGATTACGCGTTCGATCGCCGATCAGGCGCGGACGATCCGCATTCCCGTCCACATGATCGAGACGATCAACAAACTGGTGCGCACCAGCCGTCAGTTCCTGCACGAGCAGGGACGGGAGCCGACGCCGGAGGAAATGGCTGAGCGCCTGTCAATGCCGCTCGAAAAGGTTCGCAAGGTGATGAAAATCGCCAAGGAGCCGATCTCGCTCGAAACCCCGATCGGCGACGAGGAGGATTCGCACCTCGGCGACTTCATCGAAGACAAGAATGCGGTAATTCCGGTTGATGCCGCGATCCAGGCCAATCTCAAGGAAACCGTCACCCGCGTTCTCGCCAGCCTCACCCCGCGCGAAGAGCGCGTGCTTCGCATGCGCTTTGGCATCGGCATGAATACCGATCACACGCTCGAGGAAGTCGGCCAGCAGTTCAGCGTGACGCGCGAACGCATCAGGCAGATCGAAGCCAAGGCATTGCGCAAGCTCAAGCATCCGTCACGTTCACGGAAAATGCGGAGCTTCCTCGACCAGTAGGTTCGCATCTTGCGCGCCGCGGAGGCGCCATGCCGGGCCAGGCCCCAAGCCAGCCTGCCCTGCGGCGCATGGCAGCTTTGATCACGTCATGTCGCGCGCGTTCCGCGGTGCGGGGATCGGATGAATTCGCTCAGCTTTGCAGCGTCGTCTTCATCGGCTCTTTACGTCGTTCGTTGTAGGAACAGCACTTAAGGTGAACGCGCTACGCGGCCAAAGGCGAGAAAGTACGTTATGAAAGACCAGGTACAGCCTTGCGTCCCGCACGACAGCCGTTCCGAGGGCATCGTCGCAAATGTGCTGGCGCTCGTGGCGAACGATGGGTCGGGGGCGCATCGCTACCTCGCTTCGGGGGCTTTGCTGCACGGTGCCGAAGCCGCGCGCAACGCTGCCGATGCCGTTCATCATCTGGCGCTGCTTCATGCGCGTAATCCCGGGATTATCGAAAACGCCGTTACGCGGACCACTGATCGCGCGGCGCGAAAGATACTCGCGGCGATGGCCGATGCATTTGCCGACGAACGGGAACTGCTCACCGGGCTTGTTGTTGCCGCTGGCCCGCTGCCAAGCACGCCCGGCCAGGCCAATGCGGAAAGCGCGATGCTCGCTCAGCACCATGCCGTTGAAATGCTTGGCCTTTCGGATCGTAACGGTTGTGCGACGGGAGCCGCGCTCGCGCTTGCTGCCGACTGGGTCGCCATCAGGAAACTGCTGGATTACCGGGCCAATCGGCTCGCACTGGAGGTGCCTGCGACATTGCTCGCCGATTCGTCCCGGCTGGCAGCCAGTTTTCACGGTATCGATTTTGGCGCGGCTGCCGAACGCGCCATGCTTTTCGGCGCGCAGCAGATTGTCGCGCAGCATCGGGGCATGTGGGATCTGCTCGAAGCGCGGAGCATCGCTCGCGGATATAACTAAGCGCTTGCCCCTCCGGTCAGGCCTCGCCTAACGCGATGACGTTATCGTCAGGGAACAGGCATGCGTTTCGAAGGCACCCGTGATTATGTCGCTACCGATGATCTGAAGGTCGCAGTCAACGCCGCGGTGACGCTGCGGCGTCCGCTGCTCGTCAAAGGCGAGCCTGGAACGGGCAAAACTGTTCTTGCGCATGAGATAGCCAGAGCCGCCAAAGCACCGCTGATCGAATGGCACGTCAAATCGACGACCAAGGCGCATCAGGGGCTTTACGAATATGATGCCGTAGCGCGGCTTCGTGATGGCCAGCTGGGCGACGATCGCGTGCATGACATCGGAAATTATATCCGCAAGGGCAAATTGTGGGAGGCGTTTACCTCACCCGTGCTCCCGGTTCTTCTGATCGATGAGATCGACAAGGCCGACATCGAATTCCCCAACGACCTGCTTCAGGAGCTCGATCGGATGAGCTTCGACGTCTATGAAACGCGCGAGACGATCTCGGCAAGGGAGCGCCCGATCGTCATCATTACGTCGAACAATGAAAAGGAACTGCCCGACGCTTTTCTGCGCC
>JANPGY010000039.1:0-26556 GCA_031424175.1 Sphingomonadales bacterium | reverse complement strand
ACCGACGTCGATCCCCTCCTCGCGTCGTCTGCCGCGACACCGTGCGACGACAGTGGCCTGATCGCTTATGCGACCCTGCTCGCTGTTCACCGCATTGCGGTCGATGCCGGGCAACTGCGTCACAGCCTTGGTCATTCACGGGGCGTCGATGCCGATGACCTGAAGCGTCTCGCCAGGCGGCAGGACGATGTCCGCGCCAAGGCGATCCGCACCAGCTTCCCGCGTCTGGCACAGACACCACTGCCTGCGCTCGCCAACGGCCCGAATGGCTGGTTCGTCATTGCGCAGGTCTCGGGTGACGAGGCGCTGATCCAGCCACCTTGTTACAGCATCGACGGCGTTCAGCCCCAGATCGTAAAGGTCGATCGCAGTGCGCTCGAAGCGATGTGGTCGGGCGAGCTGGTGCTCATCACCACGCGCGAAGGCGTGGGCGGCATCAGCCGTGCGTTCGACGTGTCGTGGTTTATTCCGCAGATCGTCAAATATCGCCGTCTGGTTGGCGAGGTGCTGCTCGTCACGCTGGCGATCAACATTTTGGGACTCGCGTCGCCGCTGTTCTTCCAGAACGTCATCGACAAGGTGCTCGTCCACAATACGCTCGACACGCTGACGATCCTCGTCGTCGGCTTCGGGTTCGTGTCGGTCTGGGAGACGGTGTTCGGATGGCTGAGAACCCGTCTCTATTCGGAGACGAGCCAGAAGATCGATGTCGAGCTCGGGGCCAAGCTGTTCCGTCATCTGCTCGGGCTCAATCTGGCGTATTTCGAGGCACGGCGGGTGGGCGATATCGCGATGCGCGTCCGCCAGCTCGAGACGATCCGCGAGTTTCTGACCAATGCGTCGCTGACGGTGCTGGTCGATCCGCTGTTCACGGTCGTGTTCCTGATCGTCATGTTCTTTTATTCAAAAACGCTGTTCGTGATCGCGGTGCTGGCCATCCCCTGCTATATCGCGGTAGCGGTGCTCGTGACCGGCCCGTTGCGCGCGCGGATCGAAGAGAAGTTCGAGCGCGGTGCGGCCAATAACGCGCTGCTGATCGAAAGCATCGGCGGCATCCAGACGGTGAAGGCCGGTGCGGTCGAGCCGCAATGGCAGGACCGCTGGGAGCGCCAGCTTGCCGGATACAGCTTTGCAAGCCAGAAAGTCATAAATTTGAGCAACGATGGCAGTCAGCTCATTCAGCTGATCTCCAGGCTCAACATGGTGCTGATCCTCTACTTCGGCGCACAGGCGGTCATCGCCAAGACGCTGACCGTGGGGGGGCTCGTCGCATTCAACATGTTCGCGCAGCGCGTATCGGGACCGGTCATTCGGATGGCGCAGCTCTGGCAGGATTTCCAGCAGGTGCGCATCGCGGTCGAGCGCCTGGGCGATGTCCTCAATCAGCCGGTCGAGCCCGGCACCGGCAGTCGCGTCGCGCTGCCCGCGCTGAAGGGCGCGGTCGCGTTCGAAAGCGTCAAGTTCCGCTATGGTTTCGACGGTCCGTGGACGCTCGAGGATATCGACCTGAATATTGCCGAGGGCTCGACGCTTGGCATCGTCGGCTCGTCGGGATCGGGCAAGTCGACGCTTACGAAGCTCCTGCAGCGCATGTATCTGCCTGCATCTGGCCGAATTCTGATCGACGGTGTCGACATCGGCCAGATCGACCCGGCATGGTTGCGCCGCCAGATCGGCGTTGTCCTCCAGGAGAACCTGTTGTTCAACCGTTCGATCCGCGAGAATATCGCGCTCGCCAATCCTGCGATGCCGCTCGAACAGGTTATGGACGCGGCCCAGCTTGCCGGTGCGCACGAGTTCATCGTCAAGCTGCCGCAGGGCTATGATACGCCGGTCGAGGAACGCGGCACCAATTTGTCGGGCGGCCAGCGCCAGCGGCTCGCGATTGCCCGCGCGCTCGTGACGAGCCCCAAGATCCTGATCCTTGACGAGGCGACCAGCGCGCTCGATGCCGAGAGCGAGGAAATTATCCAGACCAATCTGAAAGCAATGGCCGCAGGCCGTACTGTAATCATCATCGCGCACCGTTTGTCCGCCGTACGGCAATGCGACATGCTGATCACGCTCGAGGACGGCCGCATCGTCGAGCGCGGTAGCCACGCGCAATTGCTGCGAATGAACGGCCGTTACGCCGATCTCCATCGTCGCCAGACCGGCGGTGTCGGCGCATGAGTGGGTGGCGGCATCACTGGGACGTGCTGAAGCAAGCGCTGCGCGCCGATCGCGAAGAGCGCAAAGCCTTCATTCCATCGAACGAGTCCGATTTCCTGCCCGCCGCACTCGAAGTGATCGAGCGCCCGGTCTCGCCGACCGCGCGGGTCACGACCTGGGTCTTGCTGATCGGGCTTTTGTTCACGTGCGCCTGGACGATCTTCGGGCGCGTCGATGTCGTCGCATCGGCACCGGGCACGCTGATCCCCACCGGTCGCGTCAAGCTCGTGCAATCGCCCGGCGCGGGTGTCGTACGTGCGATCTATGTGCGCAACGGCGATGTCGTGAAGAAAGGCCAGGCGCTGCTCGATCTCGACCCGACGCTTGCGGGGGCCGATCTGGCGCAGGCCGAAAAGGCATTGGCGGCGGCCGAACTCGACATGGCGCGCAATCGCGCGATTGCCGATGCGCTGTCGGGGCGCGGCCTGAACTTTACGGCACCTGCCGGAACGCCGCCGGAGGTGGCCGACACGCAGCGTCGCCTGATCGCGTCGCAGCTCGAAGAGATCGAAGCGACGAGCGCAAGCCTTGCCGCTGCGCGATCGTCATCCCTGTCAGATGCCAGTGCGGCGCGCGCGCAGGTCGCAAAGCTCGCCGACACCGTGCCGATGCTCGACCGCCAGATCGAGCGCATGAACCGTCTCGACGCCAAGGGCTATGCGTCGGGACAGCGGCTCATCGAACTCCAGCGCCAGCGGCGCGAAGGCGTCGGCGAACGCGACGTCGCCGCAACGCAGATCAGCCGTGGCCTGTCCGAAGCTCGCAAAGCTGCCGAGCAGATCCACCAGACACGCGAGCAGGCACGGCGCACCGCCTTGACCGATCTCGCCAAGGCCGAAGCCGATGCCATCCTCAGACGCGAGGAAGTGACCAAGGCAAGGCAGAAGAGCCAATTCCAGCGGCTCGTCGCGCCTGCCGACGGGACGATCCAGCAGCTCGAGGTCAACACCATCGGCGGTGTCATCGAAGCGACCAAGCCGCTGATGACGCTGGTCCCCACACAGGGCGGGGTTGAGGTCGAGGCGCTCTTATTGAACAGGGACGTGGGCTTCGTGCGCATAGGCCAGGAAGCCGCGGTGAAACTCGAGGCGTTTCCGTTCACGCGCTACGGCAGCGTGCCCGGGCGGGTGCGGTCGATCAGCCGCGACGCGGTCCAGGACAAGGAACTGGGGCTGGTTTACACGGCGACGATCATTTTGGATCGCAGCTATGTCGATACCGACGGCAGGCGCATGATCCTGTCGCCCGGGCTCGCGGCGACGGTCGATATCCGCACCGGCTCGCGGCGGATCATCAGCTATCTCATCAGCCCACTCCAGACCAGCATCTCGCAGGCGGGGCGCGAGCGGTAGACCAGACTTCAATATCCATGACAGATTCATTGCTGATTATTGCAAATGCGCCTTCGATTACTTTCATTCCGCTAAGGCAACGACATTAAGTGCTTGACCGCTTTCAAATCTTTCGACCATATTCAGGTCATGCGGGGGTGGTTAAAAAATCAAAATTTAGCGAGGTTCTGGACGGCTGTCAGCGCGGCCCGAACGGCAGCAGGTTTTGCGCTGCTCATTGGTACCACGGCCTGCGCTTCGAACAGCTATATGGGCATTTCGCTGGTGCCTGGTGTGGCACCTGCCGACGTGCAGACGTTGGCTGCGATGGCGCGGGGTGGTGACAAGCGAGCTCAGCGCGATCTTGGTATTCGGTTCGAGGAAGGTGTTGGGGTCATCGCCAGTCTCGACAAGGCCGCAAGACTTTATCGTAAGGCTGCATCGAGTACCCCCAAGAGCTTTCCTTATTACTCACCGGCAGTCGGTACTGGAAGTAGAGGTCAAGTGCTATTTCTTAATAACCCGCGTTACGCTGAGGGACTGCCAGATGCCAAACGCCGTCTGGATTTACTGGAGAGCAGGATAAGGTGATCTGTCCAAGAACAAACCTCGAATGGATGGCTTACCTTTGCCACAATCGGTGTGCTATCTGTGCCGGAAGGGGGTACCGGCCATGATAACGACAGCAGATATCACGACCGGCGAGCAGCGGATCATTGGTTTCCTGTTGTCACCGATCCCGCGCAGCTTCGCCGAAGCGGGGCAGAAGGAATGACAAGCGAGCGTGGCATCATCGTAAACAATTCGAATTTGATCGGCTTGTTCGGTGAAACAATATGCTTTGCGTTCATGATCTTTTTCTCGATCATCTCAGCGCCGGTGGCGATCGCCTCGGAAAATCAGCCACTGCCTATAAAAGTCGGAACCGTCGTCAAAGACTGTGCTGAGTGCCCTGAAATGGTTGCGGTGCCGCAACTAGGGCGTACGGCAGATGCACCTGGTAAAATATTTTACGCCGGGCGGTATGAGATCACCTGGCGTCAATATCTAGGTGCGGTTGCTGCAAAAGCATGCCCGCTGCTGACGCTTGGACGTTCGGAACGCGAGCTGTGGCCACCGCTAGGGGCTTATCCGCCGATTACCGATGATTACCCGCTGACGCATATTTCGCGTCTTCAGTTTCAATGCTATCTTGACTGGCTGCACAAGAAGACGGGGTTCAACTACCGCATCCCATCCGCCGCCGAGTGGGAGCATGTCGCGCGAGCTGGCACGACCACGAAATATCCCTGGGGGGACACGCTTGGCTATAACAACGCGATAATCAAGCAATTTGGCGGCTCCGAAAGGAAACTCTTTTTTGATGAAGACGCGCTGATCAAACGGTTCGGCGAGGTCTCGTTTGAAGACCCTCGATATGTCCACCCCCAAGACTTGTGGCCGGTCGGCTCGCTCAAACCGAATGCTTGGGGTTTGTATGACGTTATCGGCAATGTTGAGGAAATCACGAGCGAGCGCGCTCCCGTTTGCATGTTTGACCTCGCCCTTTTTAGACGAGTTCGATCCGGACCATGCGTTACATTGAAAACCCGCGGCCAGTGGCTGCCTGAACCCAAGGATCAGCCTCCCGGCTTTACCTTGATGACGCATCGCAATGCGGTCGAGCAGAGTTTACCTTCGATCAGCGCTGGCTTTCGCATTTTCAGAGATTGATGGAGCACGACAATGCCCGCAAAATACGTAGATGGTGCCCTTCAACTCGATGGCGAAACGTATCTCTACGACGACTATAACCGCGCGACTTTTAACACCATAGACATCGCGCCAACGCTTGCGACGGGCGCTACCAAACTTGCACTCGATGCCTTGGGGATCGTGCTGCCCGCCTCAGTGACAATCAAAACCTACCTGCAGACGCAAAAGGATGGAAGCGTCGTACCAGTGGGAGCATATGGGCTCGAGGCGAACATTTCCGTCAGTAAAAGGTTGCGAGCGTTAGCCGCGATAACTCAAAACCCAGCGCTGGGAACTGCGGCGAAATGGTTGGGCCGCATTGCGTTGCCAGGCATAGCCGTCGGTACCGACTGGGGCTGGACAAACGATGGTCAAACGCTCGGGAGAACTACCTTAAAGATCGAGGCACCCGACCTTATCAAGAATGGCATAAAGCAGTGGACTGACAGTCTGACCGTCGGGGCTCCGGTCATAAAACCAATATTGAGTGGAGAGTTTACAAAAAACGAGTCAACCAAACAAAACGATCCGTTTTCACGAATTGATATAGCAAACACCTTCACTGCGCAAATAGAGTTCAAAGGCAAATAAGGTAATGCCATTAATGCACAGTACACTTATCATGATGATATTAAAACATTGGTTGTCTCATACAGAGGAAAGGTGTTTTTATTAAATATTGCCCACAATTATCAAACGGTTGACACAAATATATCTCTCGCAACTGCGAATGGCATTCCGGTGCTGTCGTCTGGAATAATAGCCGGGTCAGAAAGTTACTCGCTGTCGAGCTACGGTCGCGAGCTGAAGATCGGTATCACGCAACCAGGTGGACGCACGGATGGATCTGTTTTACTATACGATAAAGACCCGGGAGTATTCGATTATATCGATCCGATTCTTCAAGCCTTTAAGAACCAAGTTGATCAGCGTGAGGCCGCGGGTATCGATGACTTTGGAATTGTCGTCACTGCTCGTCCACACGCGCCCTTAAGTTTTGGCGTTATTAGAGAAGTAGGCGGCAAGTCTACGCGAAACGTCGTCACGAATGAAGCCGATGGAATCGATACTACCGGCGTGCCGTACCGTGTGCGCGTTAGCGACAGCCCAACCGGAACGCAGTATGTCACCATCACCGGAAAAGGTCCAACCGACACAATAATGGAAACGCAGGATGCGTCGGGCCTGCTTCACATTTATGACCGTAGCAGTACCGGTTTGGTTATTGATGGCAAAATTGCAACTGCTGATCAGATGCGGGCCTTCGATAAGATAATTGGAGATCCGCAAGCGCGTCCATATTCTCTTGCTGACGGCGGGCTCGGTTCCGTAAAAAAAGTCGCTGGGCAAAACCGTCGTGTTGAGTATCTCGCCGATGGCACGGAGCACAGGTACGCAGACGGCGAGAATTTTGATGTTTTTATCAAGGACGGCAACACCGAAATCAAGATCCGCGGAAACCCTCTCCCGTTCGACTTTTCGGATTTTGGAGGAATATTATTCTCTCAGCTCGGATATCGATTGGCTGATGGTGATGTGGTTACCGGTGTCATATATTCGGCAGCGCTCAAAACTCTGGGTAACAATCTGGGCGATGCTGTCGATGAACTGGTCGGCGGCGGGAAGAGCGTCGGTGAAGCGATCGAAGACGGTTTTTCCAGTTTCGGGCCGGAATTCCTGGGAAATTTGAAGGAAGCCGGCATCGGAGCAGTCTCGTCTTACCTGACTGCGGAGCTTGTCAATGCGGTTGGTCTCAAAGGCTTGGCCGGCGAAGCCGCAAACGCAATTATTGCTCCGGTAATAAGCCAGATCACTTCCAATCTCTTGACGATGGCGGCGGGCGGTCCTGCCGCTGACGGTGTCACCGTTTTCACCAACGTGGGACCCCAGCTTATTTTAAGCGCGACTGCTTCCTTTGTCGGGTCAAAGCTTTCTAACGAAATCTATTCGCCCGATACGATCGGTGGCCAGATCGGCGGGGCGGTCGGTTCCGCGGCGGCCAGCATCATTAACAGTGCGGAAATCGCTTTGGCGCTTAGCACAGGCAATCCTTTGATTGTCGCCGCAGCGTTCGTCGATTCTATTATTAGGACAATCGTTTTCGATGTGATTGGGTCATTCATTGGCAGTATCTTTGGAGGAACCCCCCGCTCGGGAGCGGATGCATCGTGGGATGCTGCCCAAGGCAGGTTCGTCGTAGCCAATGCGTGGAGCCGAAAGGGCGGCTCGATTGATACGGCCAAGGCACTGGCGGGGTCGGTTGTGAATATGTTCAACGGCGTGCTGGCGGCAACAGGGGGTACTCTGCTCGATCCCGAACTTGTCCAGTCGGGCAGCTATGGGATGCGCAAGAAGGATTTCACGTATCGCCCGGTCGGCGGCGGATCAGACAAGGACAATATAACACAGACTTTCGGGGGCAACGACGCGGCGGGGCAGTTGATCGGCTATGGCATTTATACAGGGTTGACCGATCCCGATTTCAAGATCGCGGGCGGCGACATCTATGTGAAGCGCGCACTGTATAATGGTATTGAGCAAGGCGGATTTGACGCCAAGCATTTCGACACGTCTGCGCTGCTCGGCAACCTTTCATCGGCGCAGCAGTACGAGAGCTATCTTGCCAACGCCAATGTAATCAATGCGCTGGTCGCGGCCGAGCCGAACAGCGTGTTCACTATCGAGACGCTGTTGACGCTAGCGCGTGCCGATGAGCTTGGGCTGACGCGACGCGCGGCGAGCGACTGGTATGGCGGGTTCGATTTTGTAATGAACGCGGCAAAGGCTGATGCGAATGCGGTCAACTTCGCGTTCGACTATGATCCGGCATCGGGGAAAATCAGTCGGCAGATCGCCTTTGGCGATTTTGTGCTCGCTGATGCGATCGATGTGGCCGGGCAAACCGTCATCGAAAGCGGTGGGGGCAATGACACGATCGATCTGCGCGGGAATGCGCTTGCCAATCAGGTCGGGCTGACGGTCGACGGCAAATTTCAGAACGATCTGGCGTTGTCGGGGAGCGATTTTACGGCAAAAACCGGAACGCTTAACTTTGCCGCATCGGAGCGTCGCAAGACGTTTGAGGTCATGATCAACGCGAGCGATGCGGCGGGCGAAGTCGCCGAAACTTTCCTCGCAAACCTGTCGAATGCTACCGGCATGACAATTCTTGGGCGAGGTGCGACGGCTGTCATTACCGAGTCCACATTGGCGACGCTGATGGTCGGTGCGAGTTATGCCAATGAGAGCGATGGATATGCTGTTTTTCGACTGAGCTTGTCGAAGGCGGCGTCGAATGCGGTATCGGTGTCGCTGGCGCTCGCCGACGCGCGTGGCTCAGGCCTCGGTGTGGATTATGGAGCGAGAGATGCCTCGAATCTCCAGACGTCGAGCGATGGCGTGACGTGGACCAATGCCACGATGGCGACTTTCGCCGCTGGCAGTACCGAGCTTTTCGTGCGCACAGCTGTCAAGAAAGACAACGGAATCGACGCCGCGGGCAAAGCGACGAATGTCGAGGGTAACGAGACGTTCTCGCTGACCGCAACGGTGATCAGCGGCGCATCGGTGCTCGCCAACGGCGCGACACCGGTCGTCGGCACAGGCACGATCGTCGATGGCTCGAGCGCCAAGCCGATCGTCTGGATCGATAACATCATCGTCAATGAGGCGACGGGCACGGCCAAGTTTACCGTATCGCGCAGCAATGTCACCGCGGCAAGAACGACCGTCGCCTTCGCGACCGCCGACCGCCGCGTCCTCGACATCGACATTGCGGCCACGGTCGATGGCGGCGACGGCAACGACACGATCTATGCCTCGAACCTTGGAGACAATCTGTTCGGCGGCGCGGGCAATGACAGGCTTTATGGCGGTCGCCTCGACGACTGGCTGCTTGGCGGCGATGGTGACGATTATCTCGACGCAGGCACGGCGGACAGCCAGGCGCTCGGCGGCGACGGTAATTACCTGAGCGGCGGCGCGGGCAACGACATCTTGATGGGTCGCGAAGGCTCGGACTGGCTCGATGGCGGTGATGGCATCGACAGTCTCGTTGGCGCTGACGGTGACGACATTTTAGCGGGCGGCGCGGGTGATGGCGATAATCTCAAGGGCGGCGTCGGATCGGACCAGTATATCGTGCGGCGCGGTGACGGTGTCGATGTCGCCGAAGAGGATGCGACGGGCGCGCCGGGCTCGAATGGCGCAGGCGACGCGATTTCGGAGCGCCTTGGGGGGATCGAACGGTGGAAGGTCAACCCGGGGAACGGCGGCGCGATCCGTCCCGACTGGATTGGGACGTCGCCGGGTGTGCAGGCCGGGGCGGTTGCGGGTGGTGCCGACGATGCGATCGTCTTCGGCGACGGCATCGACATCGGCGACATCAGGCTCCAGCGTTCGGGAACCAATGCAGCGCCTGGGAACGATCTTATCATCCAGGTGATGACGACCGCGAACAAGATCGAGACGTTCAGCGGCACGCAGCTGACCATCAGGGACTGGTTCACCAATCCGTTCAAGCGCGTCGAATGGCTGCGCTTTGCCGACGGCAACGAGATCCAGATCGGCAATATCACGAGCTTTGTCGTCGGCGGTTCGGGCAACGACGTTCTAGTCGGAACGAGCGGTAACGACTTCGTCTATGGCGGCGCCGGCAACGACAAGCTTTATCTGCTGGCGGGCGACGATGTCGGGAACGGCGGCACCGGCGATGACATGGTTGCGGGCGACGCCGGACGCGATCTGATTATCGGCGGCCTTGGCAACGACGACCTCATGGGCGGTGCTGGGGCCGACGCGATCACCGGCGACGGCGGTGCCGATGATATCTATGGCGGCGGGGACCGCGACGTGCTTTCGGGCGGGCGCGGCGACGGTGACGTCATCGTCGGCGGTGCCGGCGACGATACCTTCCGCTACGGGCGCGGCGACGGTCGCGACATGGTGTTCGACGAATATGTCAATTACTGGGCGGTCGTGTGGACGGCGGCAGGCGGTTGGAACGCCGCTGCCGGGTTTGTCTATAATGTAAAGACGGGCGACGTCACCGGCCCTGGCGGTGTCGTCATCCGCAAAAATTTCGGCACCGGCGCTGCACCCGATTTCCAGTGGCTCGGCCGCTACGACTATGACAGCGTCAGCAAGACGCTCAAGATCTTCAATCCGCCCGCAAATGCAGCGACGATCACGGCCAATGCCGGTGTCGACACGATCGAGTTCGCGCCGGGTATCAATCTGCAGGACGTGATCCTGCACAAGCGTTCGGGCTCGAACGATCTCGTGCTCGCGATCAGCAGCGAGGACGAAGAGCTTGGCGATACGTCGCTCGTCAAGGACAGCATCACCATAAAGGACTGGTATCTGGCCCCTGGCCAGATCGAGAAGCTCGCCTTCTACCAGACGGGCATTCTCGACATCGCACCTGCGAAGATGACGCTGATCGCGGGAACCGACGGTGCCGATGGCGCGATGGCGACGCCGCTGCAGGGCACTTCGATCGCCGACTGGATCACCGGCGGGGCGGGCGACGACGTAATTGCGGGGGGTGCTGGCAACGACATTTTGGCCGGCAATTCAGGGTTCGATACGCTCAAGGGCGAAGCGGGCGACGACGTGCTTTACGGCGGCACCGGCAACGACAGTCTCGACGGCGGGACGGGCAGGGACATCCTCATCGGTGGTGCCGGTCAGGACACCGCATCCTACGCCTCGGCTTCGGCCGCGGTACGCGCGCAGCTTTCGGCGAGCTGGTCCAATGCCGGCGACGCGTCCGGTGACGAATATCATGCGATCGAGGATGTCACCGGCGGCAGCGGCGCCGATGTGCTTGGCGGCACGTCGAGCCAGAACGAACTTGTCGGCGGGCTCGGCAACGATACGCTCGAGGGCAATGGCGGGGACGACACCTATGTCTGGAACGTCGGCGACGGCGCCGACACGATCATCGATGGCAGCTTTGTGGTCGAGGAGGCGGTCACGCTCGCCGGCGCGCTGGGCGCGGGATATACGGTAAGCTGGGACAACACCGGGACGGTGTCGGTTGCCGGCTCGACCTATTGGCGGCTGCAGATCCGCAACGCCGCGAACGAGCTCGTTCATGACGATTCGACCTATTCCTATAGCAATCGCAGAAACCCGGCGGCGCCTTCGCCGAGCATCTATCGCACCGACAAATGGCTCGGCGGCTTTGCACGCACCAACGGCATTCAGGTTACGCGCCAGAAGTATGACGCCGCAGTCAATGGCGGCACTGACGAGCTCGAGTTCGGGCAGAATATCAGTCTGGGCGATCTGACATTCATCAAGAGCGGCAACGATCTGATCGTCCGCTATGGCCAGGTCGCGACCTCGCAGGTGACGATCAGGAACCAGTTGCTCGCCAACAGTTCGGTCGAAGCGCTGAAGCTCCGTGACGGTCTGTCGGTGTCGCTGACGAGCATTGCGATTGCAACGGGTGCGGCGCAGCTGGTCGGCAGCGCCGGCGACGATCTGCTTGTGGGGCAAACAGGTGCGCTTGCCGACAATCTGGCGGGCGCTGACGGCAATGACACGCTGGTCGGCTATGCCGGCGACGACAGTCTTTCGGGCGGCAATGGCGACGACGTATTTGAAGGTGGTCTCGGTGCCGATAGGCTGGAAGGGGGCGCGAACAGCCTGTCGAGCAGCGGCCCGAACGCGGGCGACACCGCGCGATATGTTCGTTCGGCCGCCGCCGTCTCAGTCAACCTGACGCTCGCGAGCGCGCAAGGTGGGGTCATGGGGGCGGAGTCGGTCGGCGATATTCTTATCGGGATCGAGAATGTCACGGGCTCGGCGTTTGACGATACGCTGACCGGCGATGCCAACGACAACCGGCTGTTCGGGCTCGACGGCATCGACATGATCCGCGGTGGGGCGGGTGCCGATGTGCTGGTCGGCGATGGCGGCGATGACATGCTCTACGGCGATGCGGGCGAGGACAATATCGCGGGCGGCGGCGGCAACGACACCATCTATGGCGGTACCGAAAAGGACGTTCTCGACGGCAGCGACGGTGCCGATACGATTTACGGCGAAGCGGGCGATGACCGGCTGACCGGCGGCGCGGGGATCGATCTCCTCGACGGTGGTGACGGTGACGATGTGCTGTCGGGCGCGTCGGAGAACGATCGGCTCACCGGCGGCAGTGGCAACGACACGCTTTCGGGCGGGCTTGGCAACGATACGCTCGCTGGCGGGCTCGGCAATGACGTCTATGCGTTCGAGCAGTCTTCGGGGCAGGACACGCTGACCGATCTCGACGGCACCAACAATATTACATTCGATGCGAGCGTGGCCTATGACAAGATCTGGCTGACGCGCGTCGGCAACGATCTGCGCATCGGTGTCATCGGCGGCGATACCGTTACCATCGTCACGGGATTCTTCCTGGCGACCGGACAAAGCCGGATTCGCGCGATCGAGACGACGACGCACGCGATCTTCCTCGATCATCCCGATACGCTGAGGCTGGTCACCGCGATGACCGCGGCTACGGCGACACCGGGCGTGACGCCGTCGTCAATGCCGACGACGGTGACGCCGCTGCTTTCGACCTATTGGCATGCGGGCGGCAAGGCCGCCCCGACGGGGCCTGCCAGCGCACGCACCGTGACCGTGATCGAGGACGGCAGTGTGATGCTTAACGGCAGCTACGGCGTCATCGATCATGATGCCAGTGTGCTCACCTACAGCCTGAAGGTCGGCGGCAAGCCGACCAAAGGCATGATCACCGCGTTCAACACCGCGACTGGCGCGCTGACCTATACGCCGTTTGCCGACGCCAATGGTGCCGACAGCTTCGTCGTGATTGCAACTGACAGTGACAACCAGGCGGTCGAGCTGCCGGTTTCGGTAACGATCACGCCGGTGAACGACGCGCCGCGTAACGTGGCGGTCAACGGCGGCGTTTTGACGATCCTTGAGAGCGCACCGGGCAGTACGACGTCGAATGGATCAGTCATCGGTCAGTTCACCGCGCTCGACGTCGAAGGCGACCCGATCATCTACACGCTTGCAGATAACGCTGGCGGCCGCTTCTCGATTTCGGCGACCGGCCAATTGCGCGTCCTCGGCGCGGCGCTGCTCGATCACGAGCTTGCGGCGAGCCATATCATCAAGGTGACGGTGACCGACAGTATCGGGGCTTCAATTACGGTGCCGTTCACGGTGACGATCGGCAACGTCAACGAAGCACCCGACGCGCCCGCGCGTTCGACGTCACGCGGCATTGTCGCCGAGTTCGTCTCGGGGGTCAACACGACCAACGTCGGTACTCTGGTGCAGCAATTCACGGTTACCGATCCCGACGGGGCACCGGCACCAACGCTTAAATTCGTGGCCGATGCGACCGGCAACCCGGGCAGCCGCTTCAGAATCGTCGGCAACCAGGTACGGTTCGCGCTTGAGCCCGATTTCGCGGGGCTTGTCGCCGCAGGCTTTACGATTGCCGACAGCGATGGCGACGGGCTCGGTGAAGTGACACTGACCGGCAAGGTCATCGCCAGCGATGGGTCGCTTTCATCGGCCGCATCGACGTCCTTCTCGGTCAGGGTCGAGGACGTCAACCAGCAGCATACGGCGATCACGCTCACGGGCGCGGTCGCGTCGATCGACGAGCGCGACCGTCTGGCCGCAGGAACTGCCAGACCGGCAGTCATCCTGGGGACCATCGGCGTCACCGACCCCGATCTGGCAACCCAGAATAGCGGCAAGCATAATTTCGCCGTCTACGAAAACGGCTCGACGACGGTCAGCACGCGTTTTGCGGTCGATGCGGGCAACAGGCTGACGCTGCTCGCCGGCCAGAGCATCGACTTTGAAACCGATGGCGCGTCCATTACCCTGAGGGTGCGCGCGACCGACAGGTCGGCAAGTCCGCTTGCGCTTGATCAGACGTTTACCTTCACGATCATCGACAAGGACGATGTTCTCGAAGGAACAGCCTCGGCCGATGTACTGACAGGACAGCGGAATCGCGATATTCTGCGCGGGCTGGCCGGGAACGATATCCTGGCGGGCCTTGCCGGCGATGACAGCCTCGAAGGAGGCGACGGCAACGACATTTTGAACGGCGGCGACGGCAACGACACGCTTTCAGGGCAATCCAACAACGACGTGCTCAATGGCGACGCCGGAAACGATGGTCTCTGGGGTGGCGACGGCGCTGACGTCCTGCAGGGCGGTGCCGGCAACGACACGCTCAACGGCGAAACGGGCAATGACGGCGTGCGTGCGGCGGGCACAGACACGTGGCGCGGCTTTATCGCGGTCGGGCTCGCCGGTGGCGACGGCGACGACGTTTTGAACGGCGGCGACGGTGACGATTACCTCGATGGTGGCCTTGGGGCCGACAAGCTGAACGGCGGGCTTGGCACCGACGGCGTCACCTACGCAGGCTCGACGGCGGCGGTCACGGTCAATCTGGCCACCAACTCAGCATCGGGCGGCAGCGCACAGGGCGATACCTACTCGGGCATCGAACTCGTCCAGGGATCGAGGCTCGGCGACACGATCACCGGCTCGGCGGCGGGCAACATCATCTATGGTGGCGCTGGCAACGACACGATCCGTGGCGGCGCTGGCGAGGATTTCATGTTCGGTGGCGACGGCGACGACGTCATCGACGCGGAATCCGGCAATGATTATCTCGACGGTGGTGCCGGCAACGATATCCTGCGCGGTGGCGCCGACAACGATACCTACTATATCGGGCGTAACGGCGGCAACGACCGCATCCAGAATTTCGATTCGACGGGCACCAACTTCGATCACATTACATTTGACGGCGCGGTTCTTTACACAGACGTCTGGTTCGACCGCGTCGATGATACCGGTGCCGTCAGTGCGAGCGGCAGTCATCTGAAAATGACGCTGGTCGGTGCCGCCGGCACCGAAGGGTCGGTGACCGTCGACAACTGGTTTGCCGATCCGGGGCGCCTGTTGCCCGCGAATTATTTCAAGATCGATCTGATCTCCGACGGCAGCCTGCGTGCCGCGCTGCCGGTCAACGTCGAAGCGCTGGTCACGCTGATGGCCGGGATTCCACCCGGTCGTCGTCCCACGACGCAGGCGCAGATGGCGAGCTTGCGCAGCGGCAATGTGATCTTCAGCAATGCGCTCGAGGACAATTGGGGACGGCTGAGCGCGCCGAAAATCAGCAACACCGATGCCGTCACGGGTGTCGAACCGCTCGATGGCGCCGCGCAGACGGTCAGCTTTTCCGTGCGCGCCCGGTTCGAGGACGATCAGGGGCTGGGGATCACCATTCCGGCAAGCAACATCGACCTGACCATCAGCACGACCGGCGGCAATGTGCTCAGCCAGTTCGTGACCGCCATCAACTACGGCACGCCCGATGTGAACGGCAACCGGGTCGTGACGTTGACGCTCGCGGCGAATGCCAGCACGCACCTGCTGCCGGGCGGCGTCCTTCCGCTGCAATTAAAGGCCCAGATCCGCGGGACAACGCGCACCACGATCGACGCGCTTACGCTGACGATCCGTCCGACGGCCGACACACCCGTGCTGACGCAGTTGTCGTCCGCGGGCGGCAACGCCGGCCTGTATCTGCCGATCCATGTGGCTGGCACGTCACCCGACACCGACGGCTCCGAGCGCACCGATATTTTGATCTCGGGGCTGCCTGTCGGATATATATTCACCAACGGCTCGGGCCAGGCGGTCGGAACGCAGGAAGGCGCATGGTGGCGCCTGACCGCAGCACAGGCCGCGACGCTGCACATGTATACGCCTGCGGGCAGCGGGAAGGACGCGCTGCTGGCGGTAAAGACGCAGACCATCGATGGAACGAGCGTGCGCGACGGGGCCACGCGGCAGCTTCGGGTCGAGGTGAACGGCGCGCCGACAAGTTTGGCGCTGCGCGGAACAGGTCGGTCGGCGACGCCCCGGTTGAAAGAGTTCGTATCGGGCGTAAGCGCCACCAGCGGCGTTAATGTCGGCGTCGTCGTGCCGACCGATCCCGACTCGCTCGAACTCAACCTGATCTCGACCGACTTCACTCTGCTCCCCAGGGCGGGTCAGGGTGAGGAACGCATCGTTTCCACGACCGGACCGCTCGGTGGAACCGTATCGGTCCTCGAAACCGGGCAGATCGGGACCGGCGGCGGCAGCGCAGGCGGCGGCGTACGTTGGGCTGATGGCGGGCCTGCCGACACGACAAGCGCGTACAAGTTCACGATCTACTTCAAGCCCGAGAACGACAGCGACCAGACTTTGTATTTCGGCACCAGTGGCAACGTCCAGGACGCGACGAACGGTGTCGCCAACGTCAATCCCTATTTTTGGTCCGGCACGGCGGCCTCGCTCGTCCAGGATCGCTGGTACCGGATCGAGGGCTATGTCCTTCCCGAAGGCACCGCAATCATTGGCAATGACGTCTATGGCGGCGTCTTCGACACGGTCACCGGTGCAAAGGTCGCCAATAGCTATACCTTCCGGTTCGGTACCGGCGGATCGAACACCGGCGCGCGCTTCTTCAGCTCTTATGGATCGCAGCAGGGCTATAGCGCGCAATGGTATCAGCCGGTCGTCGAGAAACTGGATTACACCTATGCGCTCGACGACAATGCGGGCGGGCGCTTTGCGATCAACGCCGTAACGGGCCTCGTAACCGCGGTCGGCACCAATTTCGACCATGAGACTGCCGCCAGCCACAATATCGTCGTGCGCGTGACCGACGCCGGCGGTCTTGCCAGGACACAGAAGATTACGGTCACAATCGACAACGTCAACGAGAGGCCGAACGCGCCGGGTGGGGGTGGCACAGTCCGGTCGTTTTTCGACGAGACAGGGCTTGGTGCAAATCCGGCGGTTGCAGGATCGGTCGTCCAAACCTTTGCGATGAGCGATCCCGATGGCAGCCGACCAGGACTCAAGTTTGCGTCGGGCGGCAATCCGAACAACTGGTTCACGATCATCGACAATCAGGTTCGCCTGGCGGCGGGGCTGAATTTCGATTTCGAAACCTTACGCGCAAATGGCGGCTACAATATCTATGACTGGAACGGCGACGGTCGCCTGGAGGCGCATATTGCCGACGTCCGTGTCGTCGCGGTCGACGGCGCGCTGACATCGGCGCCCACGCTGCTTCAGGTGTTCATTTCCGACGTGAACGAGCGGCCGAACAATCTAATCGTCGAGGCCGCCAATCTTTTTTCCGAAACGATCAACGGCGACGCGGCGCATTCCGGGAACCTGATCGCGCGCTTCACTATGGCCGATCCTGACGGGCCGTCACCGACGCTTGTCATTCTTGACGGCAACGCGAACGGATGGTTCCAGAGTCTCTATGGCAATCATCTCGCATTTTCGGATGGCGTAAATTTCAGCGCAGACTGGTTGCGCGCCTCCAAGGGTCAGTATGGAATTGACAGCGATTTCTATTACGACACCGATGGCGATGGCCTGAAGGAAATCCGGGTGGCGACGCTGACCGTTGCCGCGCAGGATGCCAATGGTGCCCGGTCCGATCCATTCACGTACAATGTCCTGATCGAAGACAAAAATGAAGCGCCGGTTTGGGACATGGACCCTTTCACGTTCGATCTGTATGAAAACGCTATTCCATATCAACAGGTTGGAACGATCCGGGGTAGTGATATCGATGGTCCGGCGGACGAGTTGCGTTACGTGCTGTCGAACTGGGACTGGTATTTCGACGGCTATCTCGGCAAGCAGGTCTCGCGCACACCCGATCAGCGTTTTGTCGTGAGCGACGACGGCAACGTTTATGTCAATGGCTCGCAGAATATCAATTTTGACGACGGTCTGCGCACGCTCAGCTATTCGACTCTGATTTACGACAAGGCACTGGGTGCCAACAATACCTATCGCTTTGGCACGCTGAACATCAACATACGGGATTTAAACGAGCCTCACACGTTAACGTCTACCGGCAATTTCCGTCCGGAGGGTTCCTATTCGCCATATCCGGTTATTCAGGATCTGAACGCCTATTATGACTTGCGGTCGCTTATGTTGTACGATCCTGAAAACGGTGACATGAACTGGACATTCGCGAATGGGACGAATGTCAGCGGTATCTGGACATTGGAAGGCCCGACGGGGCGGCTGTATCTGACTTCAGGCACGGTCGATTATGAACAGATCACCAAAGTGTATGGCTGGGTTGACGAGTACGAATTTGATCCGGAGACAAAGCGGCGAATACGGGTTGGTCGGGAGTGGGAATGGACGGGTGCGCGCGACTACGCGCTTGCCACGCAGCAGCTATCGATCATGGCGTCCGACGGCGTGCATTCCAGCGTAGCGACCTTCTCGGCCACGATCTCGGACGTCAACGAAGGACCGTCGCTGCGTTATATGCCCCGCTTCATCGTGCGGGACGATCAGGGCAGCGGGAACTTTGGACGGCTATACGGATACGATCCGGAAACAGGCGCACTTGCGAGCAGTTACAGCATCCAGCTGATAGGTTCGGAGGAGCAGTTCATTTCCCCGGGCGGCGGCGAGGACATCGACAATACCAGCAATCCTTACGTGTATGTGGGATGGAATGGCGATCTGTCGTTTTACGTCGTCAACGACGGTGAATGGGAGGGCGGTATCAGGAGCCATCCCGTCTATGGCGGGCGCTGGAGCTATCAGCTGGTCTATCGGATGTCTGTCACGATGACCGACGCTTCGGGCGTGTCGAACACCGAGCCGTTCGAAATCATTTTCCTGAAGCACGGAACATCGGGTGTATTGCCAATCATCCTCGACCTCGATGGCGACGGCATCGAGATGGTCGATCTGGAAAAGTCGCCAATTCAGTTCGACATGAACAACGACGGCGTTCGCGATCAGACGGGCTGGGTCGGAGCCGATGACGGGCTTCTCGTCCTCGATCGCAACGGCAATGGCATCATCGATGATGCGCGCGAGATTTCCTTTGCTGCCGACGACCAGCAGGCCGTCACCGATCTCGAAGGACTGCGGGCCTGGGATTCGAACCGCAACGGCTTTCTGGAGGCTGGCGATACCGACTTCGCGCGCTTCCAGATCTGGCGCGATCGCAACCAGAACGGCATCAGCGAAGCCGGCGAGCTGTTCTCGCTGACCGCGCTTAGCATCAAAAGCATCAACCTGACGCTCGACCTGACCGGCAACGAACTTGTCGGCGACCGGAACGTCCTGTTTGCAACGTCGCAGTTCCAGCGCATCGATGGATCGACCGGCCTCGTTGGCGACGTCAGCCTAGCCTTTGATCCCGCCGACGCGCCGGCGTCGGTCGCTCCGCCGATCGTGTTCGATCTCGACAATGACAATGCCGGGCTCGTTGCACTTCCCGACAGCGCCGCTTTGTTCGACATGAACGGAGACGGGATCGCCGACAAGACCGGCTGGATCGAACAGGGTGATGCGTTGCTTGCGCTCGACCGCAACGGTAACGGCACCATCGACGGCATTGCCGAGATTTCATTTGTCGGCGACAAGGCCGGTGCCAAAACCGATCTCGAAGGCTTGGCCGCTTTCGACAGCAACGCCGACGGTGTTCTGGATGGCGAGGATGTGCGCTTCGTCGAGTTCCGGCTATGGCGCGACGGCAACAGCGACGGCAAGACCGATGCAGGAGAACTGCTCAGTCTTGCCGAAGCCGGTGTGACTTCGATTTCGCTTTCGGGTACGGCAACCGGTGAGACGCTCACCGCGGGCAGCAACATCATCTACAACACCGGAAGCTATTCGCTTGGCGGAGGAGCAACGGGTCGATTGCTCGACGTCGGGCTGGCGTTCAAGCCGCTTTCGGCACTTCCCGAAATCAAGTTCCAGACAAGTTCATGGGCGGGCAAAGCAAAGGGTTATCGACTGACTGCCAGCGGCGGGACGGTCCACGTCACGCCGCGCCATGTCAATGGTTCGCTCAGCGCCGATGCTGGCCAAATCGATCCATCGGCCATTCTCTCCTTCGGCAATCGCTCAGTGGGTTTGCTTTCAGCGATCATCGTCGACCTCGATGGTGACGGGCTCGAAGCACGCCGCGCCGAAAAGACCGGCGCTTTGTTCGACATGGATGCCGATGGTGTTACCGACGATACGGGCTGGATGTCGGGCGGCGACGGGATGCTGGTCATCGACCGCGACGGCAATGGCACGATCTCCCATGCTTCCGAATTGTCCTTCCTGTCCGAAAAGGCTGACGCAAAGAGTGCATGGGAAGGTCTGGGCGTCCTGGACAACACCAAGGACGGGAAGATCGACAAGTCCGATGCACGCTTTGGCGAACTGAAGGTGTGGACCGACAGGAATGGCGACGGCATCAGCCAGGCCGACGAGCTCAAATCCTTGAGCGACATGGGAATTACCGAGATCGGTCTTCGCTCCACGACAACAAGCGACAGCGCCAAAATTGGCTATAATGTGCCGCTCTCGACCGCGACCTTCAAATGGAGCAACGGTGTCACGGCGACGATCGGCAACGTTGCCCTCGCCTTCGATCCGGGTTCGACAAAAACCAAGGCCGGTGGAGCCAGCCTCGGTACCACACCGTCCGAGCTCACTGCAGCTGCCAACGCTGCCCGAATGATGCAGGCGATGAGTGCATTCGGCGTCGGCGGACCCGACTCGGCATTGATGACACGATCGATGGATCGCCAGACCAGGCTCGACTGGTTTACGGCCGCAGCCGCCTGATTGGAATGGTATGAGTAGCAAGACAAAACAGAAGTCCAGGTCGGGCTCACCGTCTGCATCGCGCGGCTCATCCGCCGGCCCAGCTGTCAGCGCACTGACCGTCAGTCATTTTCTTGGTGAAATGACATGGCTTCTGTCCCAGTCGCCACTGCACAAGGCGTTTCAGATCGGCGACCTCGAATGGCTCGTCATGCCGGCGCTGATCCATGAGCAGTTCTATATGTTTCGCGATGGCGAACAGCCCGTAGGGCTGGCGCTCTGGGCAAAATGCACGCCTGCCGCCGCAAAGAAGCTCGACGCCGGCATGATCGAACCCGAGAACCGGCTGACGCTCGAGGAATGGGCGTCAGGCGACCAATGCTGGCTGGTCGATCTGATCGCACCCTTTGCCAATGGCGAGAACAAACAGCGCGAGATCATGATCGCCGATCTCATCTCCAAGCCCCTCAAGGGCAAGGAATTCCGGTTTCATCAGACCGATCCCGCAACGGGCAAGCGCACTGTTCAAACGGTCGCCGCCGATGCGGGCGAGCAGCTCAAATCAGCGATCGAAGCGGCTGTGGAAAAGGCAAAAAATTAAACCGCCTTTTCTGTTCGAGGCATTCGATTATTGGCGCGGCTATGCCGCGACGTCTCCTGATTGGTCGCGATCGCAATCGCGACATCTCCGGACGACCCCGCCAGCGCCTTTGATCCCGCGCGTGGCCATCCGGAGATGATCCCATGACAGCGACCATCAATCATGCCGCAGGTGACCAGCATGGCGGGCTGAGGGTGTCCAGAATTGGTGCTCCGAGCAGGTGTCTTCCTGAGCGTCGTCCAGCAACGCAAGCGCCATCTTCATTAGACTGATCGCGGTCGCAAGACCTTTCGACTGCTCCATAACAGCATCTCCCGCGAAGCCGGCGACACGCCCACTTAGGCGCGTCGTCGCTTCGGAACCGGGTGTTGGAAACCTAGGTTGAGCTAGGCGCGAACGCCTTTAGCCGGGGCTTGGACATACGCGTCCGCCACCCGGTCGATCGAACCGGCTCTCAACCTTGGGGTTTCCACGCCCCGCTACGTCTCCGTAGCAGAACTATCTTAACGGTCAGCCAAACTCATGGTCAAGCGCCGCTCAATGCGCGCTCGGCCGTTCGGCTAACTACTTGCTTCGTAATTTCGCACCAGCGCGCGACAACGCGGTCAGGCCGCGACGCTTTCCAGCATCGGGGTTGCCGGTCGCCGGTCACGCGGCGTCAGCACGACCACGGTGTCGGGCGTGGTGATCCGTCGGCCGCGACTGTCGATCCGCGGCGTGGGCGGCGCGACATCCTTGAGCGAGACGGCATATTCTGGGAGGCGATCATCCGATTCAACCTCCTTTAGATGCTGCTTGAACTTCGACAGCGATGCCGTCGATCCGACCTTGGCCGAAAGCATCTCGATCGGCATCTCGATCGACTCGCCTTCGCAATGGCAATGCGCGATCTCGTAGAGACGCCGCTCGATCGTCCCGAGGCGAAAATAATCGTGATGGTAGGAGTAGATATGACCGTCGCGCTCGATCGCGCGGTAGAGCCAGGCGCACAGCCGTACCTTGACCACCCGCATCTGCTCCTCACCGTTGGGCAGCGTGATATAGTTCGCGGCAGCTTCCGCCAGCCAGGAGAACCATCCCTTGTCCTGCTGCGAGCCAGTCCGAATGTTGGTCTTGATCTGCGTGCCCTGCAGGCGCTCCAGTGCGTCGGTAAAGCGTTGATAATCTCGCTTGGAAGGCCGGGCGACGCCAGTGATACGAAAGAAGTCATGGGCGGTAAAGGTGAAGTCCTGCCCGACCTCGCCTCCGCGCGAAATCTCCTGAGCCATCAGCGACGCGATGTAGAGAATGATCTCTTTGTCATACATCGTGGCGATGCCCGTTGCGCTCGGCCGAATTTCGATCTTCACATTCGCCTGTTCATAGACCAGCGGCTTATGAACAGCGACTTTAGAAAGGGCAAAGAACGGGAAGTCCATCACGCTGCGCTCGCCGCGGACCTTGCCGTGAAGGGGACTATCGACCTCGAACAGGTTGCCCTGCCGTAAGATGACCGACTGTTTGCTTGTCACCCTTGCTCCCTTTCGCGCGTACGTTAAGCGAATATCCGGTCTATACTCGGGTTCGATCTTCAACGCAGCCACCGTAGGCGACGATCTGCCCGAAAGCACGAGTCTTTGTCGGCAACAAAGGCGGGATTGCTAGGGCTCGCACCAGCGACTCGGTATGCTCACGACGGGCGCTCGTGCTTTCGGGCAGAGCGTCTATCCAAGGGGCCGGATTGCAGGCCGGTCGCCCACTCATGACGATCTGCCCGAAAGCACGAAGGAACGCGATAGGGCGCGGCGAGCAATCTCGCCGACCGAGCTGGGGTCGCCACCGTCCTGCATCCCGCGCATCGTCACCGATCGACGGTGATCCTTGAAACCGTGGAACGTGCGGCCCAGGTTGAGTTCCCCGCGCGAGGCCCGCTCGCTCATACCGCGAAGATAGGCGCCGGGGCGCCGGACCTCGCCGGTTTGATATTTGTAAACGGTGGCGATCACGCCGGCCGCAGCCCCGCGCTCACCCATCAACCGGCAGGCTTCATGCCAGGCGTGCCGATGGATCGAATTCTGCTCGACGAGACGCTCGGCCAGGTGAATAACGTCGCCCCACTCGCGTTTGTCGTATCGGAAGCCGTGGCAGAGTTCAGGCGTTACCGATTCGATGAAGCTCGGATCGACCCCATGCTTGGCCAAGTCTTCCTCCACCTCAGACTGCGGAAGCGCCGACCTTGCATCGTAGTTCCTGCTACTTTTTTCCGCTGAGCCATTACTAGTAACTGCTTTAGCAGCTTGGGGTTGATTTGTAGTTGTAGAGTGAGCGCAATATTCCGCATCCGTGGGTGTAATATCATTTGAATCGAAAGGAGCGTTGTCACGATTGATCTGTCGTAATGCCTCGGCCACGATCGCCTCCAGCGCCCGCCCGCGGCTCTCGATCTGCTCGACGCAGCCGGTTAGCAGCTCGACATCGCGCACGTTTCGCATCTGGCGCGTGGCGCTCAGCGCGAGCGCCAATTCCTCGTCAGCCTTAGTTTCGGGGATCGCGTTGTCGATCACCGTCTGCGCGAGGCTCGACGTTCGCCTGCGGGCGGCGGAGAGGCGCTTCTTGAGGCCGTCGATCCGCTCATCTTCACGCGCGCCTCGCTCGGCGATGGTCTGAAACTCCTCCATCCGCGTGCCGATCGGGCTGAGCACGATGCCATAGGCCCATTTGATGCGCCCATCTGCGCCGCGCACGCCACCGCGGTGTCCGTTGGGGCTGTCCCGATGGCTAATCAACCGCAGGTTGATGGCGCGATCTAGCAGATTCTGCACCTGGCGCACCTGCAAGCCGAGCGCACGCGCGAGCTTCTCGTTGCGTGGCCAGACGATCGGCGTCGCGCCGGGGTGCCAATCTTCCGGCTTGGTCCAGGAAAACATCACGTCGATAAGTTGTACGACGCTCGGCGGGACGTTCAGGTAGGCGGCCGCGCGCTTGAAGGCGGCGAGCGCCTGGCCATGCCCTTGGTTTTCGGGCAGGCCGCAAAACTCCACAGCCAGACGCGCCGCTTCGGCCGCCGAACTGTCGAACCGGCGAAAGCCGGCTCCGGGTTGATAGGTATGCGACATCATTCGGTAACTCCCCTCGTGGAGCCCGTGCGGACACAGTACCTCGATGCGCGCGACGCGCTTCTTGCTTGAGGTGGAGGGGGATTCCGGCTAGGAAGTGAATGTCACCTCGCCCCTAACGGGCACCTCCGAAAAGCCCGGCCTTGTGCCGGGTTTTTCATGTCAGCACGGCCTCTCCCTGCATCGCTATGCGCCGACGGGATGTGCGATCCGACACCGACGGCTCGATCCGCGCCGCCCTCGACACCAAAGCGGCACCGAATCGGACGACATCGAGCAAGCGCAATTCTTAAAGAGCCCAGGCGGTTGCGCCGCGTCCCTAAGCTCGTGCTATCGGGCAGAACGACGCGGAAATGTTCGTGCTTTCGCGCATATCGTCTCGGGCAACCGCCGTCCCAATAGAAATCGCGTGGGCCGGACTCGTGCTTTCGGGCAGCGCGTCGTCGTCGGCGGACCGCCGGCGGGGTGGCTCCACGTTCGATTCAAGCGCCGCCCGTGCTCGCCTTCCACTTTTTGAATCCGCGATCGGTTGCCATGTAGCTTCCCAGCATGTGCGGGATCAGCACATCGATCTCGACGCGCTCGCCATAGCTGGCTTCATAGGCGGCGGCGTAGCGGTCCAGCTCGGACGCTATCGCAGGTTCGAGCGCCAACGTGATCTTTCGGATCTGACCAGGTGCGCCGATCTTGGCGAGGCCGAGGGTGGTGGAAGGGTTACTCATGCGGAAACTCCGTGAGGTTGTGGCGGTGAATTATTCTCGCGCTGCAGAAGCTGTTGGGCGCTCTTGGCGACGATCGCCGATTGGCTGCACACCGGCGCGTGCTGCTTGATGATCTCGAACACGTCGGGCGGCAGGCGAAGTGAGACGCGACGAACGGTGCCGCGGGGCTGAACCACGAAGGCGATCTCCTCGCCCTGATCGATGCGCACGGCGAGCTTGACGATGGCTTCGGCATAAAGGTCGGTAAGGGTGACGACTTCGCCCGCCTCGGCCGAGCGCCGGTAGGATAATTTGCGCATACCATCGTGCGTCGCGATCGGCAGAGTAAGTCCCAGCCGCCTCAGCATTTGCGCCATTTCGCCTCTCTCCCTCCGCCACGTTTGGTATGGCGCGGCATACTGCGAGAATCGACTCATCGTTTCGATTCCGAAATCCGGCTCAATAAGGGGGTAGAATCATGTCCTTGTTGACGATGACACGCAGCCGGAAACCGGGTCTGACGGTGATGGTAGGTTGGCGGTCCAGTTCGCGTGTCACGAATTGCTGGCCAGTTCTCGATGCCTCCTGGCTGAGCGCACCGCTGCCAGCGGTAACGAGCTGATCGCGCTGCGTGCCGGCATTGTCCGCAGCAGCACCGCCGAAGGCGATCGCCGTGGAAAGCGTGACACCCTTGATGATACTGCCGTAATGATTGTTGACGCGATCGGCGAGGCCAGCGGCGCCGGTCGCATCAGATCCCGTCATCCCGCCAATGTTGATCGAATTACCATTGGGGTAGATGATCCGATTCCACACGACGAGCGCGCGGCTCTGTTTGTAGGCGACCCGGCTGTCATATTTGCCGAACAACCGGGTTCCTTGCGGGATAAGCACATATCGCCCGCTCACATGGTCATAAACATTCTCCGTCACCGTTGCGATCACCTCGCCGGGTAGGTCGGAATTGAGCCCGGTGACGAGCGCGGCCGGAATGATCGACCCGGCCTTGATCTCGAAGCGAGACAATGGTGCCTGGACGCCGGTTTTCAAATAGTCCTGATCGATGCGCGCCGATTGAATAAAATCCTCTTTTCGGCGCTGCATGTTCTGCCGACTTGGCTCGCCGTCGGCTTCGATGGCCGTTCCTTGGGGCGGCGGCGCCACGCCCGTGGCGAACCCCGGCGGTGCGCCCCCCCGACCCCACCCCCCCCCCCCCCGAAGATAAACGA
>JANPGY010000038.1:0-43853 GCA_031424175.1 Sphingomonadales bacterium | reverse complement strand
GACCTCCGCCGCAGCCCACGATGCCAGCCATCCGGCAGGCGATCCTCAACATTTTCGCCAGGCCACCGCCGACGCACTGCCCCCATTGCAATAAACCACTCGGCCCCACTCCAACAAACAACCTGCCAAAGTAGTGCTAGGGAGTGTTGTGTCAGATCGAGGCGGTGCACGTCATTGGAACCACAGGCTGTATCGGCAAGGCGGGAGGCGTCAACTGCCTCATCGGTCAGGTACTGGCTCCCCAACCGGTCGATGCGTGTTGCCCGACACCTGTGCGCTGAGCGATCAAGGACCAAGACATGTTTGCCATATCGTCGTCACGCTTGTTACACCTGCGGTTCGTAACCGCCATCTGCGCGGGCTCATTCCTGCTTTTTCTGGTCCAGCCAATGGTAGCGCGCATGGCACTTCCCCGCCTTGGCGGAGCGCCATCGGTCTGGAACTCTGCCATGCTGGTGTATCAGGCGCTCCTGCTGGGCGGCTATGGCTATGCCCATCTCATCGGGAGGTTGCCACCGCGCAGGCAGGCCATATTGCATCTGATCCTCCTGCTCGGCGCGGCCTTGATGCTGCCGATCGGCCTTGTGGCAGCGACTCCTAGCGCGTCGGCCAACCCCTTTTTCTGGGTGCCCTATCTTTTCGTCGCGTCGATCGGACCGCTGTTCTTCGTCATCTCGGCGCAGGCGCCGCTGCTTCAGCGCTGGTATGCCCAGGCGGGCGGCGGCGATCCCTATCCGCTCTATGCGGCATCGAACCTTGGAAGTTTTGGCGGTTTGATCGCTTATCCGCTCGTCGTCGAGCCGCTCCTTCCGCTGAACGGGCAAAGCTGGCTCTGGAGCGCCGGTTACGTCGCCGTCGTGCTTCTTGTCGGCCTCTGTGCTCTCACTCTTCCGAGGTCGGTACCTGACACCAATCGCGTGTCAGCGCAGCCCTTAGCCCCCAGGCAGGTCATGTTGTGGATTGCCCTTGCCGCCGTCCCCTCCGGCCTGATGCTTTCAACGACGACGCATCTGACGACTGATATCGTTGCCATGCCGCTGCTCTGGGTACTCCCGCTTGGCCTTTATCTCCTCAGCTTTTCAATTGCGTTTTCGGAAAACCGCGCGCTGCCGCGCACCATAATCGCGATCGCGCCGCTCATCCTCATGATCGGTGCCAGCGTGGCCTTCGCCGCGGCGGCAGCTATGCCATGGGTCTACGCGTCGATCGGCCTTATCCTTCTCTTCGTCGTGTCGGTCGCCATGCACGCCATGATGTATGAGCGGCGCCCGGCTCCTGAATCGCTGACCGGCTTTTATCTCGCCATGTCGGCGGGAGGCGTTTTGGGAGGTTTGTTCTGCGCGATAATCGCACCGGTCATCTTCGACTGGGCCTATGAACACCCGGTCTTGATCGTGCTCGCCGGGCTTCTGGTTGTGCGCGAGCCGATTTTCGCATCAGCCGCGCGGCTTCCTGCACGTTTCGCAATCATCCTTGCATTGTTCGCGCTGATTGCGGCGCTCATCAACGGGCGAGCGCTTGTCTACACCGGCGAACAGGCAATCCCCACCATCGTTTCGCTCGGCATTCTGATGTTCATAATGGTGGTAGGCATATTGCTCGTCGGGCGCAGGGTCCCGTTCACACTTACGTTGGTTTCATTGATGATCGCCTTGGGGGGTGGGGCACAATCATGGGCTCCTTTACGCAGCAACCGCGGGTGCGCAGTTATTTCGGTATTTATGCGGTCACTGCAAACAGTTCCGATAACACGCGGATCCTCCAACACGGCACGACGGTCCACGGTGTGCAAAGCCTCACGCGGGGGCGCGAGCGCGATCCGCTTGCCTATTATGCGCCGCCGTCAGGAATCGGTCTCGCAATGTCAGCCGTTCCAGAGATCTTCGGTCCTGCTGCACGAATCGGTGTTGTCGGGCTTGGCACAGGAACGCTGTCCTGTTATGCCGAGCCCGGTCAGAACTGGCGTTTTTACGAAATTGATCCCGCGATCATGGCGATTGCCACCGACACGCGAAAATTCACCTACCTGTCACGTTGTCTGCCTAAGCCACACATCATAATTGGCGATGCACGGCTTACGATTGCCGAAGACCGTGATCCACCTCTCGACCTGCTTGTCATCGATGCCTTCTCATCCGACGCGGTGCCCATGCACCTTCTGACCCGCGAGGCGCTGGATACCTATTCCCGCCGCCTGCAACCGTCCGGCCTGCTGATGATACATATTTCCAACCGCTTCATGAACCTTGAGCCTGTTCTGGCCGAGCAACGGCGCAAGGGGTGGACGCTGATGGTACGCCAATTCACCCCTGACGCACAGCAGGGGCGGAGACAATATTTCGCATCGCTGTGGATCGCGCTTGCCCGTGACGCCAAGACGATCGACCGGCTTACGACGGTAAGCGGCAAGGCGCTTTGGCGACCGGTTGAGGACAAGCCGGCGTTTGGCGGCTGGAGCGATGATTATGCGACCATTCTGCCTCTGATCAAATGGTCGGGCCGATGACTATGCATCGTATCCGATTGCGCATTCATCGGATGAATAAGCGAGACCTTATGCCGCGGCTTATCTGTTCGTCTGGTTCAGCCGTTCGGTCTGATGCCGGACGATGCGCTCGGCCTCGATTCTTGCTGCCTGGATTTCAGCAAGCCCGGCGCCTCCCGATACCGTATGTTCCACCAAGAGCTGATCGATGGCCGCCAGCCCCTCCACGCTGCTCTGTCGCGCGGCCTCGCTTGCGGAAAGTGCGGCCTGCGCGGCTAGCCATGCTTCGCTCCCCGTCGATCCTGACCGTCCCTTTGCGACAAGCGCCGCGCTTGCACTTTCTGCGCGGATAAAGTTTTCATCGCCCTCGCGCACGGTGGAAAGCAACACTGCAATTCGCTGGATCAACAAAGGGTCTGCGGGCACCTGCGCGGGCCGGGCCCCGTTCGCGACGGCAAGTCCGCGAACGTCAGTCGTCTCCGCAGGTCGTGACGCAAGCGATGGAACGTCGCTCAGACCGCCGCATCCGGTGACGGGCAGGACGAGTATCAGGAAGGCGCGGCGCATGACCCTGATTTTAGGTTCATGCGAAAGCCGGTGCAATGGGGTTGCGCAGACGAGTCATTCGGCTATTGGCACTTCACCACGCGCCCGTAGCTCAGCTGGATAGAGCATCAGACTACGAATCTGAGGGTCGGACGTTCGAATCGTTCCGGGCGCGCCATTTTTCAGGGACTTTACCCGGCTTCGATAATTGCTCGGGGCACCGGTTATGGAGTCGGGTGCGGCTTTGGTCTTTGAGCGTGGATGATGTGGGACGCGCAACCGCACCGGATCAGCGGGAGGTGAGACGATCGTCCGCCAACACGGCCGTCAAGGTGAGACTGCCAGGTCAAACGCGAACGCACGGGTCAGACGGGCATGTCGGATTGAGGTGGTCCTCAAACGATGGTCGGGGAGACAGGATTCGAACCTGCGACCCTCTGCTCCCAAAGCAGATGCGCTACCAGGCTGCGCCACTCCCCGATACGATACCGCCTAGCGCAGGACCAGCGTCGGCTCAAACGAAAACGGGCACTTTCCATGAACTGGAAAGCGCCCGTCTGTTTCTTCACGCCGAAGCATGAAGAACTGGATTACATCGCGTTCGAAGCGTTGCCTGCAGTGTTTCCTGCTGCATCGCCTGCAACATTCCCCGTAGCATTCATTTCGCCCGTGGCGTTGCCAGCCGCACTGTCCATCGCGTTCGAGGCGTTGGTCGTGGTATCCGACGCATTGCCTGCTTCCATGGCGCCATTATCCATCGCGGTGGTATTGGCATCCATTGCATTTGCAGTGTTGGTCGTATCGGCAGGCTTGGTGCAGGCGGCCAGCGAGACGAGGCCGGCGGCAACGAGAACAAAGCTAATCTTCTTCATTCGGGTGCTCCCCATTTTGGGATGATCGCGGCCGGCGCTATTGCCGTCGCACATCGCCTTATTAACGCCACATTTACGTCCGTCAACTCGAAACTGACGCATCACAACGGTTAAAAACGCCGAAAATGAGCCATTTCTCACAATTCCTAGTTTTTAACTGTGATTTTGGAAAGATTCTCCGGCGCATTGGCCACGATCGTCAACATCGTCGTCCACGCCGCGACATTCTGCGCGAGCTGGGTCGGATCGATCCGCTCGAGCGTATCTTCGGGCGTATGGTGGATATCAAAATAGCGTAGGCCCGACTGGTTGAGATCGATCGCCGCCACACCCGCTTTTACCAGCGGTTCGATATCGGCACCGTCGTCGGCCTGCTGTGTGCCGCGAACGATACCGAGTGGCGCCAGCGCCGATTCGAGGCGATCGGCGAGGGGGAGTGCCGCTGCTGGAAGGTTGACCGCGAACCGCCACACGCGATCCGCACCAAAATCCGATTCGGCGGCAAGCGCATGATACTCGCTCTTGTGTGCAGCAAAATAGGCATCCGATCCGGCACCGCCCGTCTCTTCGGCGCCAAACCAGACGATCCTGATCGTTCGCCGCAGAGGCGGCCCATCGAGAAGTCGTTTTGCCGCCGCCGTGACGATTGCCACGCCTGATGCATCGTCGATGGCACCAGTGCCAAGATCCCAGCTGTCGAGATGACCACCGACCAGCACGATACCCGCCGACGGATCGGTTCCCGGCACCTCGGCGATGACATTGCCCGTCTCGGTAATCCCGAGACTGTGGGGCGTCAGGATAAGATGCAGCGTGACGGGCCTGCCACGCGCAACGATGCGCCACAGGTTGTCAGCGTCAGACGTCGCCAGCGCGGCCGCCGGAATCGGTTCGATGCCCTTTTCGAAGTTGGTCTGTCCGGCATGGGGTCCGCGCCCGTGATCGCTGCCGATCGAACGGATGACGATTGCCAGCGCACCCTTTTTTGCCGCCACATTCGGGCCGACGAAACGGGCAGGACCGAACGTGCCGTAGCTCGAACCATCCTGCGTGGCGCTCATCGCATTGGAGACAAACGCGATTTTGCCCTTCAGGCTGCCCTCGGGCGCAGACTGAAGGTCGCGAAAGCTTTGAAAATAGGCAATTTCCGCAGTTATCCCTTCGGGCGGCGTCGCGACCGAGCCTCCGAGAGCCGTCAGACGCAGCGGCTGGGGAAATGGCGAGACGACCTCGGCTGTCTCCACACCTCTGACCCAGGTCTGCATCGGCGTCGTTTCGACCCGCACATTCCTGAAGCCGAGCGCGGTCAGCCTGGTGACGGCCCAGCGCCGCGCGCGCGCTTCGGCTTGCGTGCCGGCAAGGCGCGGACCTACTTCGGTCGTCAGCCCCTCGACGATGTCATAGGCGAGCTGATCCCTGAGCGCGGCATCGCGCATCGCCGCGACCTCGGGGGGGACGGCGGGAAGCGGGGCGGGCACCGGACGTTGCGCCGGTGCGGTGCCGGGCAGCAGAAAGGCGAGGGCGGCAAGCGCGGGCATCGTCGACATTTTCATGCGCATCGGCTAGCCTGCCGCGCAGCGTTTGCCAACGCGTATGCCTGCGCTTAAATGCACGCGCTTTCCCCCGCACACGTATCGAAAGACCGTTCCCCGATGGCCGCGCAATATTCCTATGTCATGAAGGGGATGACCAAATCTTTCCCCGGAGCCGCCAAGCCGATCCTGAAAGACATCAGCCTTCAGTTTTACCAGGATGCCAAGATCGGCATCGTCGGGCCGAACGGGGTCGGCAAATCGACACTGATGAAGATCATGGCCGGCATCGACACCGAGTTCACCGGAGAGGCATGGGCGGGCGAGAACATCACTGTCGGCTATCTCGCGCAGGAGCCGCAGCTCGACGATCACAAGACCGTCCTCGAAAACGTCAAGGACGGCGCGCGCGAGACGGCAGACATGGTAGACCGGTTCAACGCGATCTCGGCCGAAATGGGCGAGCCGAAGGACGATACCGACTTTGACGCGCTGCTGGAAGAAATGGGAACGCTCCAGGAAAAGATCGATGCCGTCGACGGATGGACGCTGGACAACCAGCTCGAGATCGCGATGGAGGCGCTGCGCTGCCCGCCGTCCGACTGGCCCGTGACCAATCTTTCAGGCGGCGAGCGCCGGCGGATCGCGCTCACCCGGCTGCTGTTGCAAAAGCCGTCGATCCTCCTCCTCGACGAACCGACCAACCATCTCGACGCGGAAAGCGTGAGCTGGCTCGAGAATCATCTGAAAGAATATCCCGGCAATGTGCTGATGATCACGCACGACCGATATTTCCTCGACAATGTGGTGAACTGGATCCTCGAGCTCGATCGCGGGCGCTACTATCCGTATGAGGGAAATTATTCGACCTATCTGGAAAAGAAGGCGAAACGGATCGAGCAGGAAGAGCGCGAGGATCAGGGCAAGCAGAAGGCGATCCGCGACGAGCTCGAATGGATCCGCCAGAGCCCCAAGGCACGGCAGACGAAATCAAAGGCACGCATCCGCGCCTTCGACGAGCTTGTCGAAAAGCAGGGCGAGCGGCGGCCCGGCGCGAACCAGATCTTGATCCAGATTCCCGAACGGCTGGGCGGCAAGGTGATCGAGGTCAGGAACCTGTCGAAGGCTTTTGAGGATAAATTGCTGTTCGACGATCTGAGCTTCACGCTTCCGCCGGGCGGTATCGTCGGCGTGATCGGGCCGAACGGTGCGGGCAAATCGACCCTGTTCAAGCTGATCACCGGACAGGAGACGCCTGATACGGGATCGATCGACGTCGGCCCGACGGTGCGACTCGGCTATGTCGATCAGTCGCGCGATGCGCTCGATCCGGGCAAGAACGTCTGGGAAGAGGTGAGCCAGGGAGCCGAGCGGTTCACCTTCGGCAAGGCGGAGCTCAACACCCGGGCCTATGTGGGCGCGTTCAATTTCAAGGGAACCGACCAGCAGAAGAAGGTCGGCCAGCTTTCCGGCGGCGAGCGAAACCGGGTGCATATGGCGAAAATGCTGGCGGCGGGCGGAAACGTGCTTCTGCTCGACGAGCCCACGAACGATCTCGACGTAGAGACGCTGCGCGCGCTGGAAGAGGCACTGGAAAGTTTTGCGGGCTGTGCCGTGGTGATCTCGCATGACCGCTTTTTTCTCGATCGGCTGGCAACGCATATCCTCGCGTTCGAGGGTGATTCGCATGTCGAATGGTTCGAGGGCAATTTCGAAAGCTACGAAGAGGACAAGCGGCGGCGACTGGGCGACGCGGCGGACCGGCCGACGAGATTGGCTTATAAGAAATTGACGCGATAGGCGGGGCCGCAGTCCCGATCGGCATTGCCGTCGGGTGCGGATGCATCAGCGCGGTCTGCGGGCGCCGCCGGCACGCCGCTGCAGCCAGGGCCGTATGCGCAGGAAGCCGATATAGAGCCATTCCAGCGCCCGCAGCACCAGCCCGTTCCGCGCGGCGAGGCCCAGCGGCCGCAGCACGGGAATGGCGCGCCACATTGCCGCGAACGCCGCCGCGCCGCTCATCATTGGCCCGCCTGCTTCCTGTGCGTGAAAGCGTGCGAGCAGCAGCGTCCGGTCGATTGGGCATGCCGTATCCTCGGGCGCGACATCGATGAAATCGATCGCCCTGCGCTGGTCGAGCCGCCGCATCAGCGTAATCTCGCGGATGCAGAGCGGGCAGGCCCCGTCGTACCAGACTTTCAGCACCGTCATGCCCTGCAATATGAGACTGGCACGCCGAAAGCGCCAGCCTCAAACGCCGAAGCGCTTGGTGAAACCCTTTACCGATGTGTCCATATCGTTTTGCGGTTCGACCGAAGCAACGCGGGCGAGCGCCGGGCCTTCACGGCACGCAACGATCAGCTGCCCGATCGCGTCGTCGTCGCCCACGGCATGGATTTCCACGCTTCCGTCGCGGCGGTTGCGCACCCACCCGGTGATCCCGAGCGCTTTGGCGTGGCGCACGGTCCAGTCACGAAAGCCGACCTGCTGAACCCTGCCACGCACAATAATTCGCTTTGCGACCCGCGTCACCGATCCCACATCCTGCTCCACCACTATTCCGCGCGGGGGTAGCCCGCATGACAAATCGATCAAGCGCGAGCGACGATCCATCGCCTGCCAGACCGGTCCCGTCGCGCACGCCGGTTATATGGAACCTTAACGTCTAAATCGGTAAGGTAGGCGCATGGCAATGGATCTTGCGAAATTCGAAACCGGTGCGGCCTATCACGGCAATTATTCCGACGATCTGAAAGTGCTCGAGGAACGCCTCGCACGCATTCAGGCTGCGCATATCATTCACGGGCGATCGGCAATAATCGCGTTCGAAGGCTGGGACGCATCAGGAAAGGGCGGCGCGATCCAGCGGCTCACGGGGGTCTGGGATCCGCGCCATTACCAAGTCTGGCCTATCGCGGCACCAAATGAGGAGGAGCGCGTTCGCCACTTCCTCTGGCGGTTCTGGAAGCGGCTGCCTGGCGCTGGCGAGATCAATATGTTCGACCGGTCATGGTATGGCCGCGTCCTCGTCGAGCGTATCGAGGGTTATTGCGCCGAGCCCGACTGGAAACGCGCCTATGACGAGATCAACGAGTTCGAAGCGCAGCAGAAATATAACGGCGTTACTGTTCTGAAGATTTTCATGCACATCACGCAGAACGAACAGGATCGCCGCTTCGCGCACAGGCTGAACGATCCGTGGAAGCGCTGGAAGACCGGCGCCGACGACTATCGCAACAGATCGCGGCGCGATCAGTATCTCAAGGCCTATCACGACATGTTCGAGCGCACCGATACGCGCTGGGCACCGTGGAAAGTGATCGATGCCAATGACAAGAAGTCAGCCCGGATTGCGGCGCTTCGCCATGTGGCCGATCGGCTTGAAGCCGCGGTCGACATGACGCCAAAGGAGAACGATCCGGCCGTTCTTGCGCTTGCGAAAGACGCCATTGGCTATGGCGGCTGACCCGGTTCGCCAGAACCACGCCATTTTACCGCTGCCGGTCCTCTCTACAGAAAAATTCTTTTATTTACGCCGTGTATCGCCGAATTTAGTAAAATCCTTAGTCCAACTTTCAAGCACCCGTTGACATTGGACTCTGTTTTTTGGCTTCGTCTTAGCATCGCGAAAGCCAGCATAATATTCATTGTCGCCAATCATTAAAATTTTCTGCCCGTATGGCCCCGCCTTTAGCGGCGTATCGTTCCACCATAAGCGCCAGAAAGCTACATCATCATCATCGAGATAAGCTTTGCAAAACCCAAGGTGATATTGAAGTTCAGTCCACATCATCGCGTGCTCAAACATGGGGCGCGTGATGCCTTCGCCCGTAAGAGCAGATTGGTATTCAGCCCACATCCGATCGTTGTTTTTGGCGGGAGCTTCAGCGGCAACAAGCGCTAGCCATGCATAAGCCAGAATTGGCAATTTGAATTTCATATCGGTCTCCCAACCAAATGGAGTGGGGCTTACCCGGCCTTAAAGCCGGGTGTTGGTAAACCTGCACCTAGCACAAGGCGCTGGTACCTTTGGGCCGGGCCTTGGACACGTGTAACAGCCGATCGACTAAGAAAACTTGACCGGCCTACGTTGTCAAGGGTTACGAAGCCCCACACGCGAATTTGCCGCGTCGCGAGTTGCTGATGCCATCAAGGTGACGGAAACGCAAATGGCCAACGCGAATCAATGAGCCTGAACATCATGATTGGCTTGCTATCTCAATGTGAGAGAAAGTTAATCCGTCGCGCGAGAAAGCCCGCCCGCCTGTCGATGTCCCGCAGTTTCTGTCTGCCTTAGATGTAGTCGCCGTTTTCGCTTCGGTCGCCATTGCCTGCCGCCCAGCTCACGACTTCGACGATCGCAGGGCGCTCCTTGCTCATGAGCCGGTCATATTCCGCCTGCATTGCCGCATAGCCCGCCGGGGTGATCGGGTTGGTCCGGTCAGGGCTGCTCAACCCGGCGACGCCTTGCCGAGGAAGTAGGAAAGCGGATACCGCCTGGCGGGGTCCGGGCGGGGGTTGATCATCTCATACACGACCGCATTTTCAAGCACCCGCTGCACATAGTCGCGCGTCTCCCGGAACGGAATTGTCTCGATCCACCCGAGCACATCGGCGCCGGGCGTTCGGGGATCGCCGTTCGCCGCGATCCATTTGTTCACATTGCCTGCCCCCGCATTATAGGCGGCGACTGCCAGCAGATAACTGCCGTTGAAGCGCGTCATCAGCGCGCTGAAATACCATGATCCGAGTGACGCATTATATGACGGATTGTCGAGGTTTGCGCCTTCGAAGGACAGCCCGATCTTGCCCGCCACCTCCCGCGCGGTTCCCGGCATCAGCTGCATCAGGCCGCGGGCACCAGCCCTGCTCTGGATCTTGCGGTCGAACTGGCTTTCCTGCCGTGCGATCGCGTGGATCATCGTCCAGCTCGGTTGCACCTCGGCGGATACCGATATGGTCGGAAAGCCGGTGCGAACATAGTCACGCAGCCCCGCCGATCCCGCGCTGCGCCCGATCATGACGCCAAGATCGGGCCGGTTGACCCTGAGCGCGAGTTCGGCACCAAGAACATGCTCGACATCGCTTTCCGCCGCAGCCGCTATCGCGCGGACAAACAGGCTCTGCGTCGCCCAGTCGCCCGTCTGGCCGAGATAAATCGCAGCGCGGACGATCTCGCTGCCGAAAAATGCCTCGCGCTGGGCGGCTGAGACTTCGAGCGTGCGCGTGACCGGCGGGACGACAAGCGACCCGCCGGTCCGCTCGGTCGCGAGCTGGCCGTAGAACTGGTCGAAATACTGTGCCGCTCGGGCATAATAGGCCTGCGCATCGGGCATCCGCCCCGCGGCTTCGGCAGCGCGCCCGGCCCAGTAAAGCCCCTTCACCTGTGTCTGCGGCGTTTGCGCGGCGCGATTGTAGCGGTCGAAAAGCGCGATCGCCTCGCCCGGCCGACCGAGACGGTTCATCGCGAGCGTTCCCGCAAGCCACGCAAGATTGGTATAGATGTCCCGCTCGGCGAGCGGACGTCGGCGAATGTCCGTCCCGGCTGGATAAGCATCGTCGAGCTGGCGCGCGATATCGAAAGCCATGGGCGTCTGCCCGGCTTGGGCTGCAGCTCTGGCATTCAACCAGAGCATGTCGAGCCAGCGGCCGGCGTCGAGCGGGGGTGCCACCAGCCGCCGCGGCGCAGCGAGCAGCACGCGTGCCGCGGCATCCTGCCCCGTTGAGCGCAGCCATGCTTCGCGCTCCACGATCCACCCGGCGTCACCGCGCCCTGCATCGCCCGTCAGCGCGCTCTTGGTGGCGGCCTCGGGGCTGCTCGCCTGCATGGCGAGGCGCGCATCGAAAACCGGCCGACGCGCGGCTGAGGCGAGCACCAGCGTGCGCGCCGCTCCGGTCGTGGCGCGGCTCCACAACAGCCGATCGGTCCGCGCGTCGTAATCGGCCTGCGTCAGCGCACTGCCGAAACGCGCTGCCAGTCTGGCCTCATCCTCGATCGTCAGCGGCCCCATTGCCCAGGCGCGCTTGGCCGTCTGCCGTGCTGCGTCGCGCTGGCCCATCGCGTCCTGCGCCTCGGCGAAACGCAATGCCGCGCTTGCCGTCTGCGGCGGATAGACCGTAAAGAAACGTACGACCTGCATCGGCAGCGCGCTGTCCGCCGTCAGCCGTACCTCGGCCAGTCTACGAAGCTGAAGTTCGGCCGGAAAGCCCGGATGCCGGATCAGGAAATCGGCATAAGAGGCGAACGGTAGGACATTGGACTGGCGCAGCGCATTCCACGTTGCAAGAGTATCGGCGATGCCCGCGTTCGACGCGACGACCGCCGAGCGGAGCGTCGGCAACGGGGCAAGCGTGTCCTGCGCACGCACGGCAGAAGGAACAATGAGCGCGGTGGCGACAAGAAGGATGCGGGACATGCTGGACATCATGGGCACGGCGTCCTTATCAGGTGCTGAACGGTGGAGCGGACTTTATGCCACCGCTCCTATGGCGCACACCGGCCGCCACGTGAAGGAGGAATGCAATGTTTTCCGGCTCGATTCCGGCACTGGTCACGCCGTTCGAGGCCGATGGGAGGCTCGATGAGGGGGCCTATCGGGCATTTGTCGACTGGCAGATCGTCGAGGGATCGTCCGCGCTCGTTCCATGCGGGACGACGGGCGAAAGCGCAACGCTGAGCTTTGATGAACATTACCGCGTGATCGATCTCACGCTCGAAGCCGCCGCGGGGCGCGTACCGGTTATCGCCGGCTGCGGATCGAACGATACGGCCACCGCCGTGCGTCATATGGCGTTTGCGGGAAAAGCGGGGGCCGCAGCGGCGCTCGTCGTCGCGCCCTATTACAACCGCCCCTCGCAGGATGGCATTTATGCGCATTATGCGCATCTCGCCGAAAAAAGCGATCTGCCGATCATCCTTTATAATGTTCCGGGGCGGACAGTGACCGATATTCTTCCCGAAACGGTTGCCCGACTGGCACGAATCCCCACAGTCATCGGCATCAAGGATGCGAGCGGCATCGTCAGCAGAACGACCGCGCACCGGCTCGCCGCTCGAAACGATTTCGTGCAGCTGTGCGGCAACGACGAGATGGCGCTGGCCTTCAACGCAAGCGGCGGCCGGGGCTGCATCTCGGTGACGGCAAATGCAGCGCCGCGACTTTGTGCCCAATTCCAGGCCGCGAGCCTGTCAGGCGACATGGAAACGGCGCATGCCATCAACGACCGGCTGTTCGCGCTTCATCTCGCGATGTTTGCCGATACGTCGCCTGGCCCGGTCAAATATGCGATCGGAAAAGTCCGGGCGGGTCCGGACGGTGGCATGGGCGGCACCGTCCGCCTGCCGATCGTCATGCCGAATGGCGCGGCACGGCAGATGGTTGTGGATGCACTGAAGACTGCCGGACTCGTCTGATGCCACGTCCCCGTCACCCCGAGTTCGACAAGGTGAAGACCGTCGCCGAAAACCGGCGCGCGCGCTTCGACTATGCGATCGAGGATGTCTATGAGGCCGGCCTTGCGCTCACTGGTACGGAGGTAAAGGCGCTGCGCTTTGGCGAGGGCTCGATCGTCGAAAGCTATGCCGAAGTGCGCGGTGCCGAAATCTGGCTCGTGAACGCCAATATTCCCGAATACAGCCATGGCAATCGTGAGAACCACGAACCCAAGCGGCCGCGCAAGCTGTTGCTCAATGCGCGCCAGATCAAGAAACTCCACGGTGCCGTCGCGCGGCAGGGCATGACGCTGGTGCCGCTTTCGGTCTATTTCAATATGCGCGGGCGGGCAAAGGTGGAACTTGCGCTCGGCAAGGGACGCAAGGCTCCCGACAAGCGTGAATACCAGAAGGAAAAGGACTGGAAGCGCGAAGCGGGGCGGATTCTGAAGGAGCGCGGATGAGCGCGCCGGGGCTGAAGCTGGCCGTGCTTATGGGTCGCGACCGGATCGTCGCCGCGGTCGTTGTTGGCGCGGCGGCGCTTTCGGCACTGATCATCCTGCGCGCGATCGCATCGCCGGCGCTGGCGGCGGGCTTTGCCGGTTCGCTGATCGCGGCGAGCGCGCTGATGTTGCTCTTCCGCCATCTTTATCCCCCCGCCGTTCCAAAGGGCAGCATACCGATCGACCGGAGCGTCGTGCGCGCGCTGGCCGAGAGCGACGCTGCGGCAATCGCGGTTACCGATCGCAAGGGGCGGCTCGTCGCGACCAACACGCATCACGATACGCTGTTCGAAGGCGCGGCGACGCCCCCTGCGCTTCCCGTCGATGCCGAAAGTATCGCGAATATGACTGCGGCGGGAAAAGCCGCCTGGCGCGACGGACGGGCTTTTGCGCAGGGAGTGATGCGCGACGGCCGCGCGCTCGATGTCGAAGTGATGCGCGCGGGCGCAGCGGACGATTGCCTGATCTGGCGTTTCACCGCGCCGTCGGGGGGTGTCGACACCGTATCGCAGGCGATCGATGCCATCGACGGAGGCTGGGGCACGCGTCTGGGTGAAGCCGGAATCATGGTTGCGCTGATCGGTGCCGAGGGCCGCGTCCGTGCCGCCAACCGGCCGCTGATTGTACGGGCCACGGGCCGGGCCGAAGCGCCAGTCTCCGGTCGTGATTTCGTTACCCTCCTGTCTTCGGACGCGCACGGACGGATTCGCTTTGCCATCGAAGGCATCGAGGGCATGCCGCTCCGCCTTATTCAGATTCCGATCGATCCCGATGCGCAGAACGGGCCCCGCATCGTCGTTCTGCTCGACGATGACGGCGTTGCGCGCGGCGAGGGAGCGGACGTGCCGCTGCAAAAGCTGCTGTCGATGCTCCCGCTGGGCCTCGCGCTGGCGGATCGCGACGGGCGGCTGCTGTTCATGAACCAGGCGTTCCTCCGCGCCGCCGGCATCGTGCCTGAATCGACCCCGGTCTATCCCGGCGATTTTGTCATCCGCGAAGACAAGGCCGCCGTCGCCGACGCCGTGCGCCGCTTTGCGCGTGGAAAAGGCAATGCGTCGGGCGACATGGCTGTCCGTCTCAACAACCGCCCCGACGAGCCGATCGCGCTCACCATGGCGGGTGCGCGCGGGCTTGGCGAGGCGGCGGTGCTTCTCAGCCTCAAGGACAACAGCGAGGAATCACGGCTGAAGCGCGAAGTGGCACAGGCGACGAAAATGCAGGCGGTCGGCCAGCTCGCCGGCGGCGTCGCGCATGACTTCAACAATATTCTCACAGCGATCATCGGACATTGCGATCTGATGCTGATGCGCCATACGCCCGGCGACAGCGACTATGACGACATCACCCAGATAAAGGGCAATTCGAACCGCGCCGCCGGGCTCACGCGGCAGCTGCTCGCCTTTTCGCGCCAGCAGACGCTGCGCCCGCAGGTGCTGCAACTGCCGGACGTGATCGCCGAGGTTTCCCACCTGCTCCAGCGACTGCTCGGCGAGACTGTCACGCTGTCGATCAACCACGGGCGCAATCTCGGCGCCGTCCGCGCCGATCCGGGGCAGCTCGAACAGGTGATCGTCAACCTCTCGGTCAATGCGCGCGACGCGATGCTCGAAAAGGGCGGGACGGGCGGAACGCTGACCCTGCAGACCTATTCGGTCAGCGCCTCAGACGTGCGCAAGCTCGGTGCCGAAATGATGCCGATCGCCGACTATACCGCGCTTCGCGTGTCCGATACCGGCACCGGCATTCCACCCGAACTTCTCCCCAAGATATTCGAGCCATTCTTCACGACGAAGGAAGTGGGGAAGGGGACCGGGCTCGGCCTTTCGACCGTTTACGGCATCGTCAAACAGTCGGGCGGCTTTATCTTTGCGGATTCGGTCCCGGGCAAGGGCACGAGTTTCGTCATCTATCTGCCCGTCCATGCAGTCGAAGCGGCCCTGCCGGTCGTGACGGTGAAAGCGGAGCGCCCCGCCGATCTCTGGGGAACCGGCACGGTGCTCGTAGTCGAGGATGAGGATATGGTGCGAAACGTCGCCGAGCGCGCTCTCACACGCCACGGTTATACGGTGCTTACCGCCGCACATGGGGAAGAAGCGCTCGAACTTCTCGGGCCGGACTCCACGGTCGATCTGCTCGTCTCGGACGTCGTCATGCCGACAATGGACGGACCCACGCTCGTCCGCCATGCCCGCGAACGGTTCCCCGATCTGCCCATTCTCTTCATGTCGGGCTATGCCGAAGAGCAGCTGCGCAAATCGATCGACCTCGATCGCGTCCATTTTCTGCCCAAGCCATTTTCGGTCAAGCAGCTGGCAGAAGCAGTGCGCGACGTCCTGTCGAGCGGCTGAGCCTGGGGCCGTTTTCAGGACGCATGCAGGACGGGAGCAGGGATCGCTGCCCCCGTGCCTGCACACGCCGCACCGGCATGAAAAGTTTTTCTCCACCGACTTTGTTCCGCTCTTGTTCTTATGGAACAGATACAGTACATCTCCAACATCGCAAGGCGCGTTGACCCGATGCGCCCATCGTCTAGGAGGCAGGCAGTGGCAGCGCAGTTGAAAGTGATCGGCGGGGATATGGCAGCGAACTCGAATACGGCAGGCAGCGCGAACGCCGCCGAGCGCGGGCGCGCGCTCGAGGCGGCACTGGCGCAGATCGATCGTGCCTTTGGCAAGGGTTCGGCCATGAAGCTCGGCTCGAAAGAGGCGATGCAGATCGAGGCCGTATCGACCGGCTCGCTCGGACTCGATATCGCGCTGGGGATCGGCGGGCTGCCCAAAGGCCGCATCGTCGAGATTTTCGGGCCGGAAAGCTCGGGCAAGACGACGTTGGCGCTGCACGCGATTGCCGAAGCGCAGAAGGTGGGCGGCACAGCTGCGTTCATAGACGCCGAACATGCGCTCGATCCGGTCTATGCGAAAAAGCTTGGCGTCGATATCGACGAACTGATCGTATCGCAGCCCGATACCGGAGAGCAGGCGCTCGAGATCGCCGATACGCTGGTGCGATCGAATGCCATCGATGTTCTGGTGATCGATTCGGTGGCTGCGCTGGTGCCGCGCGCCGAGATCGAGGGGGAAATGGGTGACAGCCATGTCGGCCTGCAGGCGCGGCTCATGTCGCAGGCGCTGCGCAAGATCACCGGCTCGATCAGCCGGTCGCGCTGCACGGTTATCTTCATTAACCAGATCCGCATGAAGATCGGGGTGATGTATGGGTCGCCCGAAACCACGACGGGCGGCAATGCCTTGAAATTCTATGCCTCGGTCCGCCTCGACATCCGGCGGACCGGCCAGATCAAGGATCGCGAGGAGATCGTCGGCAACACGACGCGCGTGAAGGTCGTGAAGAACAAGGTCGCGCCGCCGTTCAAGCAGGTCGAGTTCGACATCATGTACGGTCAGGGCATATCGAAGGTCGGCGAGATCCTCGATCTCGGGGTCAAGGCCGGTGTTGTTGAAAAGTCGGGCGCATGGTTCAGCTATGATTCGATCCGCCTGGGCCAGGGGCGGGAGAATTCGAAAGTCTATCTCACTGAAAACCGCGAGATCGCCGAGCGTATCGAAAAGCAGATCCGCCAGAAGACCGAGGATGTGGCCGAGGCGCTGATGGCCGGTCCCGGGCCTGACGAGGAGTAACGGCGCTGTGCGCCCGTTTTGCCGGTCCGAGCGGCAGGCGGGTGCCGCGACGCGGAATGTCAGGGTGCGGTTTTCGTGCCGGAAATATCGGCAGGCGCAGGTATATGCGATCGGTGCCAGCCGGCTCCCGGCACAGACAGAAACCGCCCGGGGGAGTGCCGTTCGGTTTGCTGTCCGTAACAAACCTTTCTTGAGCCCTGCGTCTGGCTCCCCTAAGCGCGTCGCATGACCTCGACGAACGACATCCGCCGCTCCTTTCTCGATTATTTCGCCGCCGCAGGGCACGCGCGTATCGCGTCCGCGCCGCTGGTGCCACAGAACGATCCGACGCTGATGTTCGTCAATGCCGGGATGGTGCCGTTCAAGAACGTGTTCACCGGCCTCGAAACCCGGCCGTATGTCACTGCAACGTCGAGCCAGAAATGCGTGCGTGCGGGCGGCAAGCACAATGATCTGGACAATGTCGGTTACACGGCGCGGCATCACACCTTTTTCGAAATGCTCGGAAACTTCTCGTTCGGGGACTATTTCAAGGAACAGGCGATACGTCATGCCTGGACGCTGCTGACGCGCGAATGGGGATTGCCCCCTGAAAAGCTCACTATCACCGTCTACCACACCGACGACGTTGCCTTTGACCTGTGGAAAAAGATCGCCGGCCTGCCTGAGAGCCGCATCATCCGTATCGCAACGAAGGATAATTTCTGGGCGATGGGTGACACCGGCCCGTGCGGCCCGTGTTCCGAAATCTTTTACGATCATGGCGAACATATTGCCGGCGGCCCGCCCGGCAGCGCCGATGAGGATGGTGATCGCTTCGTCGAGATCTGGAACCTCGTTTTCATGCAATATGAGCAGGTGACGCTTGACGACCGACGCGATCTGCCGCGCCCGAGCATCGATACCGGCATGGGGCTGGAACGCATCGCTGCCGTCATGCAGGGCGTGCACGACAATTACGACACGGATGTATTCCGCGCGCTGATTGATGAAAGCGGCGAGTTGACCCGAACGGCTACCGACGGTGTGAATCGGGCGAGCCATCGCGTCATCGCAGATCATCTGCGCGCTTCGTCTTTCCTTGTTGCAGACGGTGTGTTCCCCGCCAATGAGGGTCGGGGCTACGTTCTTCGCCGGATCATGCGCCGCGCGATGCGCCATGCGCATATCCTCGGGAGCAGCGATGCGCTGATGCACCGGCTCGTGCCGTCGCTCGTCGCCGAAATGGGCGGTGCTTTTCCCGAGCTCGTCCGCGCCCAGCCCGCGATCGAGGCGACGCTTCTCCAAGAGGAAACGCGCTTCCGCCAGACGCTGCGCAACGGCCTTGGCCTCCTCGACGAGGCGACGGCAACGCTGGGGGCGGGAGATATTCTTCCCGGAGAAACCGCGTTCAAACTTTATGACACGTTCGGTTTTCCCTATGATCTGACCGAGGATGCGCTGCGCCCGCGCGCGATTACAGTCGATCGCGCCGGGTTCGATGCCGCCATGGCCGCCCAGAAAGCGGTGGCACGTGCCGCCTGGAAAGGCTCGGGCGCAAAGGCGTCGGACGATGTGTGGTTCGATATCGCCGAGCGCACTGGTGCTACCGAATTTACCGGCTACACGTCCGATGAAGGGCAAGGTTCGGTGGTCGCGCTGCTGACGTCCGATGGGCGTGAAGTTTTCGAAAGAAGGGATTTCGAGCCTGGCACGGACCTGATCGTCGTGACCAACCAGACGCCGTTCTACGCCGAAAGTGGTGGCCAGATGGGTGACGCCGGCACAATGTCGAGCGACGCGGGTTTCCGTGCCAGCGTTACCAGCACCTCGAAGCCGCTTGGTCGGCTGCACGCGCATCACATCCGTGTTGAGGCTGGAACGGTTTATTGCGGTGACACGGTTCACCTGTCTGTCGATGCCGCGCGCCGCGGCAGGCTTCGCGCCAACCATTCGGCGACGCACCTGCTTCACGCGGCGCTCCGCCATCGCTTCGGCGCTCATGTCACGCAGAAAGGCAGCCTCGTCGCGCCCGATCGCCTGCGCTTTGACTTTTCGCATCAGTCCGCGCTGAGTCCGGTGGACATTGCGGAGATCGAGGCGGAGGTAAACGCGCGCATCCGCGAAAATCATGCGGTCACCACACGCCTGATGACACCCGATGATGCGGTCGCCGCTGGCGCGCTGGCATTGTTCGGTGAAAAATACGGAGACGAGGTTCGCGTGCTCAGCATGGGCCGCAAGGTCGATGACGATGCGCATTATTCGGTCGAGCTGTGCGGCGGTACACACGTCGCGGCACTCGGCGATATCGCCTTGTTCAAGATCATCTCGGAAGGGGCCGTGTCATCGGGCATCCGCCGCATCGAGGCGCTGACGGGCGAGGCTGCGCGCCAGTGGCTGACCGCGCGCGAGGACAGGCTCAAGGAAGCCGCGACGATGCTTCGCGCTGCGCCCGATGATGTTCCCGCTCGTGTCGCGACGCTGGTCGAAACCCAGAAAAAGCTGGAACGTGCACTTGAAGATGCGCGCAAAGCGCTGGCACGTGGCGGTGGGGAAGGCGGGCGCACCGACCCTGCGGTCGAAAACGTGGGGGGAACCAGGTTCGAAGGGCAGTTGCTCGACGGTCTGGATCCCAAGGCGCTGAGAGGAGTGGTTGACGAGGCAAAAGTCCGCCTGGGAACGGGCGTTGCGGCAGTCGTCACCATTTTCGGAAGTCGTGCCTCGGTCGCGATCGGGGTGACTGACGATCTGAAGGACCGGTTGAGCGCGGTGGATCTCATCCGCGTGGCGGTCACGGCGCTTGGCGGGCAGGGCGGCGGCGGACGGCCCGATATGGCGCAGGGCGGCGGGCCCGATCCATCGCAGGCGGCAGCAGCACTGGCGGCGGTTCGATCTGCCGTCGAGCGGGCAGGAGCGCCGACGGGTTGAGCGGAGCTGTCAAGGCATCGCCACCTGTGACGGACCGACGCCGTTTCGGTCAGGCCGACCTGAGCTTCGGTGCTTCGCTCAGTCCCCCGGTCGCCTTGATTTCGGATCGCAACGCCTCGCGCTTTTCATGGATGCTTGCGATGACCGGGCCCATCGCCACGCCGAGATCGACGAGCACGGCTTCCGATAACTGGAGCGCGCTTTCGAGCGTTTCGGGCACGGCATCGCTCACGCCCGCACGGTAAAGCGCGCCGGCATGCGCGGCATCGCGGGCACGCGCGACGATCGTGAGATCGGGATGAGCCTTTCGCAGCGCGCGGGTCAGCCGCACCGCGCCGACGGGATCGTCCATCGTCATCACGACCGCGCTGGCGTTGGCCAGCCCCAGCCCGTCGAGCACGCCCGCACGGCCCGCGTCGCCGAACCGCACGGCGCGACCGCCCCGCCTGGCCGCCGAGACGTGGTCGGCATCGGCGTCGATCGCGATCCATTGGCGGCCATGGGCGTCGAGCATATCCGCGACCATCTGGCCCACCCGTCCAAAGCCGATGATAATCGTGCCCGCGGGCGTTACGGCGTGCTCGTTCGCATCGCCGCGCATCCCGGTTCGCGCGGCGATCCGGTGACCGGCCCAGGCCAGGAGCGGTGTGATCGTCAGTCCGATCGCGGTCACGACCTGCCAGAATGCCGCCGTCCCCGGCGCGATCAGCCCCGCGACGGACGCTGCACTCAGCACGATCAGCGTCGTTTCCGAAGGGCTCGCCATCAGGAGCCCGGTCTCGGTCGCCACGCCGCGCGGCACCCCGCCCCCGCGCAGCAGCAGCCCGGTGACGATCGCCTTTATCGATACTACGCCGATAACCGCTGCCAGCAGTTCGGGCCAGCGCGCCGCGACCATCGCCAGATTCAGGCTCATCCCGACAGAAATGAGGAAGACGCCCAGCGCGAGCCCCCTGAACGGCGCAACCACGGCCTCGACTTCATGTGCATAGTCGGTCTCCGCGATCAGCAGCCCCGCCACGAGCGCGCCGACGATAGGTGACAGGCCCACCGCCATCGTGGCGACGCTCGCAAGGATCGCGACGAGCAGGCTTGCCGACAGGAACAGTTCCTGTGTCTTGGTCCGTGCGGCCTGTGCGAACAGGCGCGGCAGGACGAATGGCCCCGCGACGAGCATCGCGCCGACGACGAGTGCGCCGCCGCCCGCCAACCGCAAAATCTCTCCGATGCTGCTGCCCCCGCCCAGCGCGGCCAGCGCGAACACGATTGGAACCAGCGCCAGATCCTCAAACAGCAGCATCGCAAAGGCGAGCCTGCCCACCGCACCCGTGGTTCCCGCTATGGGCAGCACGAGCGCTGTCGACGACAGGGCAAGCGCCACGCCGAGCCCGAGCGCCGCCGACGGGGTGCTGCCGAGCGTGAACAACCCGGCGGCGATGATCACCGCGGATCCGATCAGCTCGCTGGCACCAAAGCCGATGACATGGCGCCGCATCGACCATAGTCGACGGAACGAAAGCTCGAGCCCGATCGAAAAGAGCAGCAGGATGATGCCGAGTTCGGCGAATGGCGCGACGCCGTTCGGATTGGAAATCGTGAGCCAGTAAAGCCAGGGCAATGTCTCGATATGCGCGCCAAGCCCGAATGGCCCAACCAGTATCCCTGTCAGGACAAAGCCGATGACAGGTGTGATGCGCACGCGCGCAAAAGCCGGGATGACCAGCCCGGCCGCGCCGAGGACCACAAGTGCGTCGCTCAGCGCAGGGGATGTGGGATCGAGGGCCATGGCATTGCATAACCATGGATCCGATGATTGTCAGGCGGTCATTGCACCGGTGCGGGTGCCCGTCGGCAGATCAGACCCAGCTGCCCATTTCCACTTCAAGATTTGCGCGTACCGCTTCGAAGAACTGCTCGGTCGTCATCCATGCCTGATCGGGGCCGATGAGCAGCGCCAGATCCTTGGTCATCCTGCCCTGTTCGACCGTCTCGATGCAGATCCGTTCGAGGGTCTCGGCAAAGCGGGTGACGTCGGGCGTCCCGTCGAACCTGCCGCGGTATTTCAGCCCGCCGGTCCAGGCGAATATGCTCGCGATCGGATTGGTCGATGTTGCCTTGCCCTGCTGATGCTGGCGATAATGGCGCGTGACCGTGCCGTGCGCGGCCTCGGCCTCGACGGTCTGGCCATCGGGGGTCAACAGCACCGAGGTCATCAGTCCCAGCGAACCAAATCCCTGTGCCACCTGATCCGACTGCACGTCACCGTCATAATTCTTGCACGCCCAGACGAATTTGCCGGACCATTTGAGCGCCGAGGCAACCATGTCGTCGATCAGACGATGCTCATAGACGATTTTCGCCGCAGCGAATTTTTCCCTGAACTCGCTGTCGAAGATCTCGGCGAACAGATCCTTGAACCGGCCGTCATAGGCTTTCAGGATCGTGTTTTTGGTCGACAGGTAAAGCGGCCAGCCACGTCCGAGCGCATAGTTCATGCTGGCACGGGCGAAATCGCGGATCGATTCGTCGAGGTTGTACATTGCCATGGCGACGCCCGCGGCGGGATATTGAAACACCTCTTCGTCGATCACCGTGCCGTCGTCGCCTTCGAACACCAGACGAAGCCGGCCCGGACCCGGAACCCGAAAATCGGTCGCGCGATACTGGTCGCCAAAGGCATGGCGGCCGACCACGATCGGATCGGTCCAGCCCGGAATCAGGCGCGGCACATTCGAAATGACGATCGGCTCGCGAAACACAACGCCACCGAGTATGTTGCGGATCGTCCCATTGGGCGATTTCCACATCCGTTTCAGCCCGAATTCACGAACCCGATCTTCGTCGGGCGTGATCGTCGCGCATTTCACCCCGACACCGTATTTACGGATCGCATTGGCCGATTCGACTGTCACGCGATCGTCCGTCCGGTCGCGCTCTTCGATGCCAAGATCGTAATAATGCAGATCGACGTCCAGATATGGCTTGATCAGGCGCTCGCGGATCCATTCCCAGATGATCCGTGTCATCTCGTCGCCGTCAATTTCGACGACCGGATTTTTCACCTTGATCTTTTGCATCGCGCAGGCGGCTCCATGGGAAAGGGCGTAGCGACGGCGTTAGAGGGGCGGGGCGGCGCAATCAACCACGGTCGGGTGCATTGCCCCGCCCGCGCCCAGACCCTAGAAGATAGTGATGACAGCCCAAATTCCGAACGACGCCGCGATGCCCGCGGTCAAATGGCGATTTCCCCCCGTCCATCGCGAAGGCCGCAGGTTCGTGGCGATCGGCGCCGGGCTGGTTTTCCTTGCCTGGCTGACGGTCCCGATGCTGACCTGGCCGCTGATCATCGTGACGATATGGGTGGCGGCGTTCTTTCGCGATCCGGTGCGCACCACGCCGCACGGCGACGATCTGATTATCGCGCCGGCCGATGGGCTCGTCACGCTGATCCAGACGGTCGCCGTGCCGCGGGAACTGGCGGGCGAGGGCGGCATCACGCAGGAATACCGCACCCGCGTCTCGATCTTCATGTCGGTGTTCGACGTGCATATCCAGCGCGCGCCGATCGCCGGCCGGGTAACGCGCGTGAGCTATATTGCCGGTAAATTCGTCAACGCAGACCTCGACAAGGCCAGCGAAGACAATGAGCGGCAGCACATCCTCATCGAGCGCGCGGATGGCGTACAGCTTGGGTTTACCCAGATCGCAGGGCTGGTCGCGCGGCGCATCGTGGCCTTTTCGCGTATCGGCGATTATGTCTCATCGGGAGAGCGCGTCGGGCTGATCCGCTTTGGCAGTCGGGTCGATGTCTATCTTCCGCCCGAGGCGGCGCCCCGGGTTGCGCTTGGCCAGCGTACCGTCGCCGGTGAAACCGTGCTCGCGCTAATCGGGAACGGGCAACCGGCGAGCGGCTTCAGTCAATGAAACCGCCCGGCCGACGGCTTTCGCGCGGCATTCCGCTGCGCAGCGTCGCCCCGAACGCGGTTACCGCACTTGCGCTCTGTTCGGGACTGACCGCAGTGCGTTTCGCGATCGACGGAAACTGGGAGCTCGCGCTGGCGGCGATCATCATCGCCGGGGTACTCGACGGGATCGACGGCCGGATCGCGCGACTGCTCCGCGCTGACAGCCGTTTCGGCGCGGAGCTCGATTCGCTCTCGGACGTCATCGCTTTCGGAGTCGCGCCGGCACTTGTCATTTTCTTATGGTCGCTGCGCGATCTGCCGCGCTACGGGTGGATTTTCGCACTGTCTTATACGGTCTGTGCCGCACTTCGCCTTGCGCGTTTCAACGCGGCGATCGACGTTAGCGATCAACCGCACAAATCGGCCGGCTTCCTTACCGGCGTTCCTGCGCCCGCCGCGGCGGGCCTTGCCCTTTTGCCCGTCTATCTCTGGCTCGCTACAGGACAGCTCGAATTGACATCCCCGTTTCTGACCGGCCCCTGGATCGCTTTCGTCGCGTTCCTGATGATTTCCAACATCGCGACCTTCAGCTGGGGATCGCTGCGGCTGCGCCGTCATATCCGGCTCGAGGCGCTTGCCGGCGTCGGCATTTCCTTCGGCGCGCTGCTGTCAGCTCCCTGGCCGACACTCAGCCTGGTCTGTCTCGTCTATCTTGCGCTGATCCCTTTCGGCGTGCGCAGCTATGCCAGAGTCAAGCAGCAACGCGCCATCCCGCCAGCGGTGAACGTTGCAGCATGACGATCCGCGCAGCACTCCGCGGCTGCGGTGGAAAGGGGAGTATTTCACCTGTTGGCAAGCCACCGGCAAGCACGGCCGCAATTCTCTCACCCTGACCACGCAAGGTCGACCATATCACCAAAACCCCACAAACCGCGACGGCTGATGACGTAATAAAGGAAAGTATCGCGACCATCGTTTCATCTCCCGACTTATCCACAGGCAACGCAAATCAGGCACTGCCGTTCCATGTTCGCTTTATGTTCTGCCTATTGCGCTTGTCAAGCGGCCCCCAGGCGGCTAGGGCGGCGGCCTATTCCACATGGGAAGCACCATACCGGTGCTCGGATCTTGCGTTCGGGTCATCGTTTCCCAGAGGTCCAACCGGGTAAGGAGACATGATTATGGCGGCACCTGTCGTCACGATGCACCAGCTGCTGGAAGCCGGCGCGCACTTCGGGCACCAGACGCACCGCTGGAACCCGAAAATGAAACCCTATCTTTTCGGCGAGCGAAACGGGGTTCACATCCTTGATCTGTCACAGTCGGTACCGCTGATGGCACGCGCGCTCGATTTCATCACGCAGACGGCCAACGCGGGCGGCAAGGTTCTGTTCGTCGGCACAAAGCGTCAGGCACAGGAACCGATCGCGGAGGCTGCGCGGGCTTCTAGGCAGCATTTCGTCAATCACCGGTGGCTGGGCGGCATGCTGACCAACTGGAAGACGATCAGCAACTCGATCAAGCGCTTCAAGACGATGGAAGAGCAGCTTTCCGGCGACACCACCGGCCTGACGAAGAAGGAAGTGCTCCAGCTCACCCGCGAACGGGACAAGTTCGAGCTTTCGCTCGGCGGTATCCGTGACATGGGCGGCATCCCCGACGTCATGGTCGTGATCGATGCGAACAAGGAAGAGCTGGCCATCAAGGAGGCCAATGTTCTCGGCATTCCGGTTGTCGCGATTCTCGATTCAAACGTGTCGCCCGATGGTATCGCTTTTCCGATTCCCGCAAATGACGATGCCAGTCGCGCCATCCGCCTGTACTGCGAAGCGTTCAGCGCCGCGGCCACACGTGATCAGGGTCGTGCTGCCCAGGCGCGCGGACAGGATATCGGGGCGATGGTCGAGCCTCCTGTCGAACCCGCACTCGCGGACGTTGCAACGGCTCCGCTGGAAGCGGCTTCCGGCGACTCTGCGGCGGCCTGACGGCTGCGTCGCGATGGATCGGTGAAGATGGCGGGCAGGAGACGGCGCAACCGCCAGTTTCCTGCACGCATGAAGCGTGAAGGAAATGAACATGGCCGAAATCACTGCGGCAATGGTGAAGGATCTCCGCGAGACGAGCGGAGCCGGAATGATGGACTGCAAAAAGGCGCTCAACGAAACGAATGGCGACATGGAAGCCGCGGTTGACTGGCTGCGGACAAAAGGTCTTGCCACGGCTGCAAAAAAGGCCGGGCGCACCGCTGCCGAGGGTCTTGTCGGGGTGGCCACATCGGGCACGAAGGGCGCGGTCGTCGAGGTCAATTCGGAGACCGACTTCGTTGCCAAGAACGATCAGTTCCAGGCGTTTGTTCGCGACGTAACTGAACTGGCGCTGCATCAAAATGTCGGCAGCGTCGATGATCTGAAATCTGCGCGGATGGGCGGTGTTTCCGTCGGAGAAAAGCTCACCGCCAATATCGCGACGATCGGCGAAAACCAATCGTTACGTCGGCTCGCCCTGGTGTCAGTCAATGAGGGCGCGGTCGTCAGCTATGTGCACAATGCCGCCGCGCCGGGGCTCGGCAAGATAGGCGTTCTCGTCGCACTGGAGGGCAACGCGCCCGCCGAAAAGATCGAGGCGCTGGGCAGGCAGCTTGCGATGCATATCGCCGCCGCCAGCCCCTCGGCACTTCATGAAGACGGGCTCGACGAGGCGCTGGTCTCCCGTGAGCGTGCCATTGCGATGGAAAAGGCAGCCGAAAGTGGCAAGCCAGCCGGAATTATCGAAAAGATGGTCGATGGCGCGATCGCGAAGTTCCGCAAGGAAAACGCATTGATGTCGCAGATCTTCGTCATGGACAACAAGACGAGGGTCGCCGACGTCGTCGCAGCGGCTGCGAACGAAGCGGGTGGCAGCATCGCTCTCGTCGATTATGTCCGCTTCCAGCTTGGCGAGGGTATCGAGCGCGAGACGAGCGATTTCGCTGCCGAAGTTGCTGCCGCGAGCGGTGTGGGGCAGCCCGAGCCGACTGCCTGACTTGGCAGCGGCGTACGCCTTCTTTAAGGGGTGCGCCGCAGGTCCTCCAAAGAAAGCCAACGCGCGCCATGAGCCGCCCGCCCTACAAACGCATTCTGCTGAAGTTGTCGGGAGAAGTGCTGATGGGCGATGGCCAGTTCGGCATCGATACCCATACCGTCGCGCGGATGGCAGCGGAAGTGAAAGCGGCGCGCGATGCCGGGCCACAGATCTGCATGGTTATCGGCGGCGGCAATATCTTCCGTGGGATGGCAGGTGCTGCCAAAGGAATGGACCGTGCCCAGGCGGATTATATGGGCATGCTGGCGACAGTCATGAACGCACTGGCGATGCAGAACGCGCTAGAGCAGCTGGGCGTCGAGACACGCGTCCAGTCAGCCATCCAGATGGACAGCGTATGCGAACCGGTGATCCGCCGCCGTGCCGAACGCCATATGGCCAAAGGCCGGATCGTCATTTTCGCAGCGGGCGTCGGCAGCCCCTATTTTACGACCGATTCGGGCGCTGCTTTGCGGGCTGCAGAAATGAAGTGCGATGCGCTGTTCAAGGGCACGTCGGTCGACGGTGTCTATGATCGCGATCCCAAGAAAAGCCCGGGTGCTCGGCGTTTTGAGACCGTGAGCTACAACCGTGTCCTCGCCGACGATCTGAAGGTGATGGACGCCTCGGCCGTGGCGCTGTGTCGCGACAACGATATTCCGATCGTCGTCTTCAACATCCGCGAACAGGGCAATCTTGCCCGTGTGCTGTGCGGCGAAGGCGTAGCGACGATCGTCCAGAGCAAAGAGGACTGCTGATATGCCTGCTTACGACAAATCCGATCTTGAACGCCGCATGCATGGGGCGGTGGAATCGCTGAAGAGCGATCTCGCTGGTCTGCGCACGGGGCGGGCGTCGGTCAACCTGCTGGATCCAGTCACGGTGGAGGTTTACGGCGCGAACATGCCGCTCAACCAGGTCGCGACCGTATCGGTGCCCGAACCGCGGCTGCTCTCGGTGCAGGTGTGGGACAAGGGGAACGTCGGCCCCGTCGAAAAGGCAATTCGCTCCGCCGGTCTCGGGCTCAATCCGATCGTCGACGGAACGACGATCCGTCTGCCGATCCCCGATCTGACCGAGGAGCGCCGCAAGGAGCTTGCCAAACTTGCCGGCCAATATGCCGAAAAGGCCCGCATTGCGGCGCGTAACGTGCGCCGCGACGGAAACGACGCGCTCAAGATAGACGAGAAGAAGGGCGAAGTCAGCGAGGATGATCGAAAAAGGCGCGAGACCGATGTGCAGAAGCTGACCGACAGCACCATTTCCGAAATCGACGCGGCAGCGGCGGCAAAGGAAAAGGAAATCCTGAGCAAGTGAGCGGGGCGACCGCCATTGCGGCGGCACCGCAAAGCGCGGTGGCGGGCATCCCGCGCCACGTCGCGATCATCATGGACGGCAACGGGCGTTGGGCCAAAAAGCGGATGCTCCCGCGTGTTGCCGGCCACCGCCGCGGGATAGAGGCGGTCCGGACAGTGAGCCGTGCGGCGCGGGAATTCGGCATCGAGGTTCTGACTCTCTACGCATTCTCATCGGAAAACTGGCGTCGTCCGGCCGAGGAGGTCAGCGACCTGATGGGGCTGCTCCGCCATTTCATCAGATCCGACCTTGATGAACTGGCATCGGAAAATGTGCGCCTGAGGGTCATCGGCGATCACACGGCCCTTGCGGCCGATCTGGTCGAGATGATCGATGGTGCGGTGAGGCGGACGGCCACAAACACCGGGCACACGCTCGTCGTCGGCCTGAACTATGGCGGGCAGGATGAAATCGTCCGTGCAGCGCGGGCGCTTGCCGGCCATGCGCCGGCGGCGATCACGGCCGAAGCACTCGAGGCACATCTTGATACGGCGGGACTGCCGCCGGTCGATCTTCTTATCCGCACATCGGGCGAGCAGCGGCTTTCCAATTTCATGCTGTGGCAGGCGGCCTATGCCGAACTGCTGTTCACCGATACGCTGTGGCCCGATTTCGGCCGCGCCGAACTCGAAACCGCGCTCAGGACTTACGCCACGCGCGAGCGAAGGTTCGGCGGACTTTGACCGAGTTGGGCAAGCGCATCATTTCGGCGAGCATCCTCGCGGTCGCACTCCTCATCACCCTGTGGCTCGGCGGGCCATGGTATGCCGCGCTGCTCATCGTCGGCGGCGGACTGGTGCTGCGCGAATGGTGGCGGCTGACGCTGGCGATGACGCCCGCCCTGTCAACCCGCGCGGTCTGGATCGGGTCGGGGGCCGTTTACATCGCGCTGGCGCTTTACAGCCTGTGGCGCGTGCGCACGGCCGAGGATGGCTTTCTGATGGCGGCCTGGCTGTTTTTTGCGGTGTGGGGCACCGATGTCGGCGCTTACATCTTCGGGCAAACCTTTGGCGGACCGAAGATCGCGCCCGCGATCAGCCCCTCTAAAACCTGGGCGGGCGTGATCGGTGCCGCACTGTGCGCGACGATCGTCATGCTCGCCTTTGAACGCATAACCGGCGCACGCGGAAGGGACGATGAACCGGGCATGTCCCTTGCCACTGCGTTTGCGCTGGGAACCGCGATTGCCGTGATCGCGCAGGCCGGCGATTTTTTCGAAAGCTGGATGAAGCGGCGTGCGGGCGTCAAGGACTCGGGCGCTATGATTCCCGGTCATGGCGGCCTGTTTGACCGCATCGACGGGTTGCTGCCGGTCGCAATTGTCTTCCCATGGCTGCTGGGTGTTGCACGTTGAACCGCCGCACCGTCTCGATTCTCGGCGTGACTGGCTCGATCGGCCAATCGACGCTGGATCTGATCCTCGGCGCACCCGACCGGTTCGAGGTTATCGCGCTCACGGCGCATCGCGACGTCGCGGGGCTGGCAGCGGCGGTGCGGGCAACGGGTGCCAAGCTGGCGGTCATCGGCGATGCGTCGCTGCACGGCGAACTCGTGACGGCGCTGCAGGGCACGTCGACCGAGATCGCGAGCGGAGACGATGCGGTAACGCAGGCGGCCCGGTCCGGGGCCGACTGGACGATGGCGGCGATCGTGGGTTGTGCAGGGCTGGAATCCACGATGACGGCGCTCAGATGCGGCAGGACTGTCGCCCTCGCCAACTAGGAATCGCTCGTTTCGGCCGGCCCGTTGATGATGGACGCGGCAATCGCGTCAGGCGCGACCCTGTTGCCCGTCGACTCAGAACATAATGCCATTTTCCAGTGCCTTGCCGGCAACAGCGCGGCGGCGGTGAGGCGGATCATCCTGACCGCGAGCGGCGGCCCGTTTCGCAGTGCCACGATCGATGAGATGCGCATTGCCACGCCCGAAATGGCGATCAGGCACCCCAACTGGGCGATGGGCGCGAAAATCTCGGTCGACTCGGCAACGATGATGAACAAGGGTCTCGAACTGATCGAGGCGCATTATCTTTTCCGCACTGAAAGCGCGCGGCTGGACGTGCTGTTTCACCCCCAATCGGTCGTTCACTCGATGGTCGAGTATATCGACGGATCGGTGCTCGCGCAGATGGGATCGCCCGACATGCGCATTCCCATTGCCTCGACGCTGGCATGGCCAGACCGGATGGAAACGGGCGCAGCGCCGCTGAGCCTCGCGGCGGTCGGCCGACTCGATTTCGAGGAGCCCGATCTCGAGCGCTTCCCGGCGCTGACGCTCGCCCGCAATGCCATGGAAGCAGGCGGTGCAATGCCATGCGTCCTCAATGCCGCGAACGAAATAGCAGTCGCGGCTTTCCTCGCGCGCCGGACCGGCTTTCTCGATATTGCAGCCATTGTCGCCGAGACGCTGAGCCGCTATGTTCCGGATACGCCGGGCAGCATCGAAGATGTGCTCGGTATTGACGCCCAAGCACGCCGCCTAGCGGGCCAAGTGATGGAAGGCCGAACCCTTTGATGACCGATACCGGCCTGTTTTGGTCGATCCTGTTTTTCGTGCTGGCGATCTCTCCGCTCGTGTTCATTCACGAGATGGGCCATTATCTCGTCGGCCGGTGGTGCGGCGTCAGGGCTGACGTCTTCTCGATCGGTTTCGGAAAGGCGCTGGCGCAGTGGACCGACAGGCGCGGAACACGATGGCAGATCGGCTGGCTTCCGCTCGGTGGTTATGTCCGCTTCGCTGGAGACATGTCGCCGGTCAGCCAGGCCTCCGATGACTGGCTCAAAATGCCACCTGAAGAGCGCAACCGGACGTTCCAGTCGAAAACGGTGTGGCAGCGCGCGCTGATCGTTGCTGCGGGGCCGACGATCAATTTCCTGTTTGCCGTCATCGTTCTTGCCGGACTGTTCAGCTTTTACGGCGAGCCGCGCGTGGCCCCCGTGATTGGCGCTGTCCAGCCCGGAACCGCCGCCGCCGCGGCAGGACTCAGGGTCGGTGACCGGATCGTCGCGATCGAAGGCCAGCCGATCGCGCGCTATGAGGAAATCGCGACGCTCGTGCAGGTTCGGGCCGGATTGGCGACGCGGATCGATATCCTGCGGGGTGCGGTCCCGTTCTCGGTATCGGCGACGCCGCGGAGCACCATCATGACCGACCTGACAGGCGCGAAGCTGCCGATGGGGATCCTTGGCATCATGTCTGGAAAGGTGGAGCGGGTGAAGCTTTCGCTCGCCGAACTGCCCGGTGCGAGCATCCGCTTTACCGTCGTCTCGGTGCGCGAAATGATCCAGCGGATGGGCCAGATCGTCTTTGGCGAACGATCGGTGCGCGAACTCGGCGGTCCGGTAAAGATCGCCAAAGTATCGGCGGTGGTCGCGACATTCGGTTTTGGCGACTTTATCGGCTTCATGGCAATGATTTCGATAAATCTCGGGTTCATCAATCTCCTGCCAATCCCGACACTCGATGGCGGACATCTCATGTTTTACGCGGCCGAGGCTGTCCGGCGGAGGCCGCTGCCGATTCAGGCGCAGGAATGGGCGTTTCGTGGTGGTCTGGCGCTCGTTCTTGCGTTCATGGTTTTCGTGACGGCGAACGATCTCGGCCTCTGGGCTCGACTGGGCGGGTTGATCGGCTAGCCTGCATCGGGCAGGGCGCTTCAGCATTTTACTTTATGATCAGGGGCGGGACTGCGTGACAGCCAAGAATTCGGCCAATATCCTGCGACGCAGCCGTAACCTTTCGGTCCTGCTGCTGGGAACGACGCTGGGGACAATTCCCTCGCTTGCGCTCGCCCAGCGCGCTGCGGTCGCGCCTGCGCGGGTTCCCTCCCCGCCGACTGCGCCGCCCGCGGTCGCGCCGCCGGTCGCGATGACGATCACGTCGATCACAGTCACCGGATCGCAGCGCATCGAGCCCGAAACCGTCCGCTCCTATGTGAAGCTCCGTATCGGCGGCCTTTACACGCAGGAAGCCGGGGACGAGGCGATCCGGGATCTATTCGGCACCGAACTTTTTTCCGACGCCCAGATCCGCGACGAAAATGGGGCGATCACGATCATCGTTCGCGAAAATCCGGTGATCAACCGCATCGTTTTCGAAGGCAACAAGCGGATCAAGGAAGACAAGCTCGGCAAGGAACTGAAGCTTGCGCCGCGCACCATCTTTACCCGGTCGAAAGTCAGGGCGGACGTTGACCGGATCATCGAACTCTATCGACGCCAGGGCCGTTTCGCCGCAACCGTCGAGCCGAAAATGGTCATGCTCGACCAGAACCGCGTCGACGTCGTCTATGAAATCAGCGAGGGGCCGAAATCCAAGGTCCGCGCGATCAACATCATCGGCAATACGGTGTTCAGCGACGGTCGCCTGCGGGGCGAAATGGTTACCAAAAAGACGGGGCTGACGCGGATCTTCTCTTCGGGAACCAGCTATGATCCCGATCGGCTCGCCTATGACCAGGGCAAGCTGCGGCAATTCTATCTGACGCAGGGCTATGCCGACTTTCGCGTGGTCTCCGCCGTTGCAGAGCTGACGCCCGACAAGCGCGATTTCATCATCACCTATGTCGTCGAGGAAGGCGATCGCTACAAAATCGGAGACGTTCTGGCCGAAAGCGAGATCCGCGATTTCAAAGCCGGCACCGTCAAGGCGCTGTTGCCGATGAGGAAAGGCGATTTCTACAACGCCAAGCTCGTCGAAGATACGGTCGAGAATGTGACGAAGACCGCAGGCCTGCTGGGCTATGCCTTTGCGCAGGTCGATCCGCAGTTCGAGCGCGACAAGGATGCAAAGGTGATGAACATCACGTTTCGCGTCGCCGATGCCCCGCGCGTCTACATCGAGCGGATCGATGTGAACGGCAATACGCTGACGCAGGACAAGGTGGTCCGCCGTGAATTCCGGGTCGCGGAGGGAGACGCCTTCAACAGTTTTTCGGTCAAGCGTTCGGAAGACCGGATAAAGTCGCTCGGCTTTTTCCAGGACAAGTTTGAAATCACGCAGACGCAGGGTTCTGCCGCCGATCGCATCGTGCTGCAGGCAAATGTCGAGGAAAAGTCGACCGGGGAACTCCAGCTTTCGGCGGGCTACTCCTCGCTCGAACGGTTCATCGTGAGCGCGTCGATCAAGCAGCGGAATTTTCGCGGCAAGGGCCAGGAACTGCGTGCCTCGGTCAACTATTCGACCTATTCCAAATCGGTCGAGCTGGGATTCACCGAGCCCTATCTGCTCGACAAGAACATCGCGCTGGGCGGAGACATTTTTCGCCGCGATCTGAACTCGTTCAACTTCAACCAGAGTGGCGACCGCAACAGGACCTACCAGCAGGTAACGACCGGTTTCCAGCTGCGCACGGGTGTGCCGATCACCGAATTTATTTCTGCGGCGGGACGGTTCGGTATCAGCCGCGACAATGTGACACTCGATCGCAATACCTATTTCTACGATGCCAATGGCACTGGAAGGCTCGATACCTGTGATCCGCTCATCGCAGGCCGCTATCTGTGCGACGCAATCGGTAATCGTACCACGTCGTCGATCGGCTACAGCCTCGTGTTCGACAATCTCAATAACTACATCCGCCCCTCCCGCGGGCAGCGCATTATCTTCAGTCAGGATTTTGCCGGCCTCGGCGGCGATGTGCGCTATCTCAAGTCTCGCGTCGATGCGTCGAAATATTGGGGCCTCGGTCGTGGGTTTATCGCGTCGCTTGCATTGGAGGCGGGGCATATCGTCTCGTTCGAGCGTGACCGTGGCGCGGGGATCGACAAGGTTCGCCTGATCGATCGCTGGTTCCTTGGTGAACCGCAGATGCGCGGCTTCGATATCCGGGGCATCGGCCCGCGTGTCCAGCGCATTCCCTACAACACTGTTAGAGACGAAACGGGCAAGGTGACGTCGCAGACTTTGGTCACCGATCAGAACCAGATCAGCGACGATGCGATCGGCGGCCGCTATTATTATCGGGGCCGCGCAGAGCTCCAGATCCCGCTGGGCTCGGGCGCGCAGGAACTTGGCCTTCGTCCATCTATCTTCCTCGATGTTGGCGCAGTGTGGGGCGTGCGTGCGCCGCAGTTGACGACATTCGCCGACGACAATGGCGACGGTATTTTTGAGCCGATCCAGCGCACGGTTAGAGACTCAGCGGGCGCGTTGCAATATGTCACTCCAGACGACCCCACGACGACGGTCAACGAGTCCGTTGTGACTGCATGTCCGGTCGGCAGCATCGCCAATGGTGCCACGACCTGCTCCGGCACCAGTACCAATTCGCTCGCGACGCAGGCGATTGGCCCCTATCTCGAGCGCTTTCTGGGCAATACGCCGCGCCCGCGCGTCGCGGTCGGCTTCGGGGTGGACTGGAATTCGCCGTTCGGCCCGTTCCGTATCAACATATCACATGTGTTGCTCAGATCGCCGGGCGATCGCACCAAAACGATTTCATTCAACGTAGGAACACAATTCTGATGAAAACCATGTTCAAGGCTCTCATGCTTGCCACCGCCGCGCTTGGCGCCCCGGTCGCTTTCCCCACCATCGCTGCCGCGCAGGCCGTCGGCGGCGTTGCCGTTGCCGACCTTGACAAGGCGGTCGCGGAAAGCGCGGCCTATGCCGGTGCTATGGCCCAGATCAAATCGACCTATGCCGCCCCGATATCCGCGGTCGAGGCGCGGTCAAAGGTGCTTCAGGGCGAACTTCAGACGCTCGTGACTGCGTTTCAGGCCGCGCAGAAGGTGCCGAACGCCAATCAGGCTGCACTGCAGACACAATATGCCACCATTCAGACAAAGCAGCAGGCCGCTCAGGCTGAATTGCAGCGCCTGTCGCAACCGTTCGATCGCGCCCGTGCTTTTGCCGTCGAACAGATTACCGCGAAGCTCTCCGCCGCCGCCAAGACGGTGATGGCAGCGCGCAGCGTCGGGGTCGTCGTGCCTCCCCAGGCAACGGTGCTGTTTTCACCCACTGCCGACGTCACGGCGGCAATCACGGCCGAGCTGAACAAGACGGTGCCGAACGTCAGCATCGCGGTGCCCGCGACGTGGCAGCCGGGCGGTGCCGCTGCGCCCGCCGCGACCACGCCGGCCGCCACCGGCCGCTAAAAGTGCAGATCGACATTGGGGGAGTGATGGCGGCCCTGCCGCATCGCTTCCCGATGCTGCTGGTCGATCGCGTCGAAGAGCTCGTCGTCGATGAGCGGATCGTCGCGATCAAGGCGGTGACGATCAACGAACCGTTCTTCGCCGGCCATTTTCCTGGTCGCCCCATCATGCCCGGCGTCCTCATCGTCGAGGCACTGGCGCAGGCAGCGGGGATTCTGGCAGTCGAATCACTCGGCCTCGCCGGATCGGGAAAGCTCGTCTATTTCATGGCGATCGACAGCGCGAAGTTTCGCCAGCCGGTCGAGCCGGGGTGCCTGCTGCGGCTCGAGGCCAGTTTCGTGCAGAAACGCAGCACGGTATGCAAGTTTGCCGGCCGCGCGCTGATCGACGGCAAATGCGCCGCCGAAGCCAATTTCACTGCGATGATCGCCGATCCGCCTGCCTGATTGCGCGCAGCTTTCTCGCATGCGGAAGTGCTCGGGGCATAACAATCCGCCTCATGCCCTTGTCGGGCGCGTCATCCATCGCTAATCGCGGGGCTCCTTTCGCAGGCTGGTCGGAACCAGCCACTCCTGGAAAGCAAGACGATGAAAACCGGCGTTCACCCCGATTACCACATGATCACCGTCAAGATGACTGACGGCACCGAGTTCCAGACCCGTACGACATGGGGCAAGGAGGGTGATGTGATGACTCTCGAAATCGATCCGACGTCGCATCCGGCATGGACGGGCGGCAAGGGTTCGATGCTCGACGCCGGGGGCCAGGTCGCCCGCTTCAACAAGCGCTTCGGCGGGCTTACGCTCAAGAAATAGCCGCTATAGCCGGGACTGCGTGGGGTCGGCTTTTCCGAGCCGGTATCCCGAATCGGGGACAGTTCTCAGCGTCACGCAGGGTTCGGTATGCAGGCCGCGCTGTTCTGAAACAGCTGGCCCTGCGCCCCCGCGGGAGGTCGAAACAGATCGCTGCGGAGTATGATCCGTTCGCAGTCCAACCCGTGTTTGCGTTTTGCACGATTGAATCGCGCAAGCATCAGATCATACCATGGCCCGCGGCCGCGTATCCTGCTGCCGAAATCGGGATCATTGTCCCGCCCGCCGCGGATTTCGTTGATGATCGACATGACCTTTCCGGCACGACCGGGATGATGTTCTTCGAGCCATGCACGGAACAGGGGCGCGACTTCCCACGGAAGCCGGATAGGAATGAACGAAGCGCGTGTCGCGCCGACATTCGCCGCCGCTGCCATGATCGCTTCGGTTTCGTGATCGGTGATAGCGGGGATCAGCGGTGAGATCGAGACCTGAACCGGGATGCCTGCTTTCGCCAGCGCCTCGATTGCGCGCAGGCGACGGTGCGGCGCGGGAGCGCGCGGTTCGAGCGTCATTGCGATTTTGGGATTAAGCGACGTGACCGACACCATCACCGACGTCAAGCCCTTTGCCGCCATGGGTTCGAGCAGATCGATGTCACGCACGACGCGATCCGACTTCGTGGTGATCATCAGCGGGTGATCGGTCTCGGCAAGTACCTCGATACATGCCCGCGTGATCCGCCAGTCGCGCTCGATCGGCTGATAGGGATCGGTATTCGTGCCCATGGCGATCGGTGCGCAGCGATAGCCGGTACCGGAAAGCTCTGCGCGCAACAGCGTCGCGGCATCGGGCTTGGCGAACAGCCTCGATTCGAAATCGATGCCCGGCGAAAGATCATGATACGCATGGCTCGGACGGGCGAAACAGTAAATACAGCCATGTTCGCAACCCCGATAGGCATTGAGCGAACGATCGAAAGGCACGTCGGGAGACCTGTTCCGGCTGATGATCGTCCTCGCACGCTCGACCGTGACGGTCGTGCAGGGCGCTGCCGCCTCGCCATCGATCGCGCCGCGCGCGTCAAGCCAGTCGCCATCGTCTTCACGTGCGGGCAGATTGAAGCGGACCGGCGTTTCATTGACCGTTGCACCGCGGTGCGGACGAGAATGGGGGCAGGACTGCAGAGCCATCTGGCTAATCTAGAACAAACAAAGAACATTAGCTAGGGAAAAGCGGTTTGGTTGACGGCGATGCGCCTGCGTTATCGCTCGTTGAGCCTCGGCATCAGGTCCACGAAATTGCAGGGCCTGTTGCGACTGTCGAGCTGCGTCGCGAGAACGCCGTCCCAGCCGTCCTTCACGGCCGTCGTCGAGCCCGGGAGTGCGAACACATAGGTTCCGCGCGCAACGACCGCACAGGCGCGCGACTGGATCGTCGCGGTGCCGATCTTCTGAAACGACAGCCATCGGAAAAGTTCGCCGAACCCGGGAATATCCTTGCCGCCGAGTTGCGAAAGCGCCTCAGGCGTAACGTCACGACCGGTCAGCCCGGTGCCGCCTGTCGTGATGATCGCATCAATCTCCGGATCGTCGATCCAGATATGCAGCTGTGCAAGCAGCGCGGATACATCGTCTTTCACGATACCCCGCCCTGCAAGAACATGACCCGCAGCTTCAAGACGACCGACGAGCGCATTGCCCGCACCGTCGTCAGCGGCAGTACGCGTGTCGGATATCGTCAGCACTGCGATGCGGACGGGGCGGAAAAAGGCAGCGTCGTCAATCATGCCCCGTCGTCAATCATGCCTTACGCTGCGCCGGGCACAATGGCAAAGCTGCTCATTGAGCATCGGCGCTCGCCAGCAGGCGCGCTCCCGATCTCGGAAACTTGGGCCAGAGCCCCTGAACGAGTGCATCGCGGCTCAGCGTCTTCTGCCCCGCCTGTTGCTGATACATCCAGTAGTTGCGCAACACCGTCGTCACATAACCACGCGTTTCCCAGTAGGAAATCGATTCGATGTAAAGCAGCGGATCCCGGTTGAGCGCCTCGCCTCGCGCATTCCAGCGGTCGAGCGGTGCCGGGCCGCAATTATAGGCGGCAATGACTTTGGGAAGGAGACCCCCGGTCGAAGTCATGTCACGCAGCTGTTCGATATAGCTCTGGCCATATTCCATGTTTGTTTCGGGTGCCAGCAGCGAACCGACTGTCGGCAGCCCCTTGCGGCGGGCAATGCCCTGCGCTGTGGCGGGCATGACCTGCATCACGCCCCGCGCCCCGGCCGGGCTGGTCACATTGACGCGAAACTGTGATTCCTGAAGCGCATGGGCAAAGACGAGATTGCGATCGACCCGCCATCCGCCCTGCGGTGTCCATGATTCGGGTGCCGGGTAACGCCCCTCGGCAGTGGTGCGCGCGCCGGCGGGGCCATTATGCGCGAGCCAGAGCTGCGTTGCCGGAAGGTTCATCCTGCCCGCTATCAACGTGAGCGTGGCATGATCGACGGGCAGGCCGATGCGCGCCTGCCAGCGGATCAGTTCGTCGGCCCGGTCGAGCTGTCCGATTTCGGCAAGGGCAAGTGCCGCACGAACATTGGAGAGTTCGGCCACATTGCGCACCTTCATCGCACCGCTGTCGTCATGCGGAGGGGTCAGCCCCATCGCTGCCTGCGCGAGCATTCCGTAAAAGGTCTCGTTCAGTCGGGCGGCGGCGCGCAGATGCGGCTGCACGCGATCGGGTTGCCGTGCCCCCATGTCGGCCCGGGCGGCCCAATAATGGCCAGCCGCGACCATTTCGGGATCGGTCGACATTCGCGTCTGCGCGTCAAACGCTTCTGATGCGCCTTTCCAGTCTTTCTGCCGCCATGCCGCCAGCCCCGCAACCCAATCGGCCTGTGCCGCCCATTCGCCGCTCGACCGACGGGCGATGTCAGCCAGCCTGCGCGCCGCGGCATCGTTTCCGGAGAGATAGTAAGACCAGGCGACACGCTGCTGCCACTCGGTCAGCGCGGCAGGGGACAGCCGGTCCCCGTTCAGAACCAGGACCGCTTCGGCATCGCTCGGCCTGTCGTCCTTGATAAGCGGAAGAATCTGGTCGGCGACCATATTCGCCGCCGGATCGTCACGGGTGGTGGCAGCACGCGTCCGGCGGGGTGCCGTGCCCAGCCAGACAAGCTGGCGAACCTGTGGGAGAGCGGGGACCATGGTTGCGCCGCGCGTCGATGCGAGCCGCACAAGCGCGGGTGTCTGCGGGAGTTCGGGTGCCTGTATCGCGAGCGCGGCAAGCGGTGCCGCCTCAATTTTCGGAGAGCCCTTGCCAAGGAACAGGAGCGCACGTGCCAACGGGTGCAGCGGACCGGTCGGCATCGCGTCCAGCCGCGCGCTCGCATCGCTCCAGTTCGACGCGTCGATCGCGGCAAATATTTCACGATATTGCTGGCGGGCGTTCGGGCCGAGCTGGACGGGTAGCCGTATATCGGCCTGGAGCAATGTTGTGGCGGGGGCGGGAGCCGACGGTGCGGCCCGCACACGCCCCGGCGACGCGACTGCCACTGCCACGACGAGAAGCGGAAATAATGCCAATTTAGAGCTCACGCCCAATACCTCATGACTGGTCTTTCGCTATTAGCCGTTGCATTTCCTTCCACGCGCGACGCTTCTTGTCCTGGTCGGTCAGAAAGCGTGGGTGGGCGGTTACCACGGCATCGATAATGACCCCGTTAAGCTTAACACTGTGTAATTTTCCGTGCGCTTCGAGATCGCTCATCCCGAGCACTGCACGGCTCGCCGCCGCGCCCATGATCCACAGGCGTGCGGGTGCCACGAACTCGATGTGGCGCCGGGCCAGCGGGGCGAGCGCTTCGAGCGTTTTTCCGACAAGCCGTCCGCCTGGGGGCCGTGCCGGCGCGATGCTTGCCACATAGACCCCGGCACGGTCGGCCCCGATTGCGGCGAGCATCCGTTCGAACAGGGGGGCAATCTCACCGCTCAGCAGATGTCCGGCGTCGCTGTCGGCCAGTTCGGGAAAATCGACGAGCACCATAAGGCCGGACGCGAGCGACCCGGACGGGCCGACCCGACGTCTGGTCGATCCGCCTTCAGGCACGTCAGATGCCGTCATCAGCCATTCGATCAGCGCCCCGCGCGTGGAAAAGACCGGGTTCGGGTCGTGCGGAACCTCTCCTACAGCCTCGACGTTGACAGAAGCACGCACGGCAGGCCGGGAAGCCCCCAGCCATTGGCGCGGCGCTTCGTCGACAAGCGTGTCGATGCCTGCATCGCGCCACCAGCGCAGCGCGCTCGCGATCAGTGCCTCTTGCGATTGTGCGGCGACCATTCCCATCTACGTCGGAAGCATCGCAACGTTGACGCGGGCGTCAATCTTTGAAAGGCGCTTGGGGGACAAGACGTTTAGCCAGCGCGCCAAAGCGCAGTGGTGTGTAGGAAGAGCGCATGATCGAAGCCCGTACCGACCGTGAATCGATGCCCTATGACGTTGTGATTGTCGGCGGCGGCCCTGCGGGCCTTGCTGCTGCCATCCGGCTGAAACAATGCGATAGCGACCGTTCGGTCTCTGTCCTTGAAAAGGGATCGGAAATTGGCGCGCACATTCTTTCGGGCGCCGTGATCGACCCGAGGGCGCTTGACGAACTGCTGCCCGACTGGCGCGAACAGGGCTGCCCGATGGCGGAGACGCCGGTCACGGACAACTGGCACTGGGTACTTGGCCCGGGGAAAAAAACGAGCCTTCCGCACGCGCTGATGCCGCCGCTGCTTTCGAACAGGGGGAACTACACCGGCTCGCTCGCCAATCTGTGTCGCTGGCTTGCCGAACAGGCAGAAGCGCTGGGCGTCGAGATATTTCCCGGCTTTGCGGCGGCTGAAATCCTTTACCATGACGACGGATCGGTAAAGGGCGTGGCGACGGGAGACATGGGCGTCGCGCGCGACGGCAGCCATAAGGCCGATTACCAGCCCGGGCTCGAACTCCATGCCGGATACACGTTCTTTGCCGAAGGTGCGAGGGGCAGCCTGACCAAACAGCTCAAGGCGAAGTTCGATCTCGGGGCGGACTGCCAGCCGCAGGTTTATGGAATCGGGCTGAAGGAGCTTTGGGATGTCGATCCGGCAAATCATGTTCCGGGGCGCGTGATCCACACCCAGGGCTGGCCGCTGACCGACGCCTGGGGGGGCGGGTTTATCTATCATCAGGCAAACGGACAGGTCGCCCTCGGCTTCGTCGTGGCGCTCGATTACCGGAACCCCTATCTCTCGCCTTTCGAGGAATTCCAGCGCTGGAAACATCACCCCGAAATTGCGGCGATGCTGAAAGGTGGCAGGCGCGTCTCTTATGGCGCTCGCGCCATCAACGAGGGCGGCTGGCAATCAATCCCGAAGCTCGCTTTTCCCGGTGGCGCACTGATCGGCTGCTCGGCGGGTTTCGTCAACGTGCCCCGGATCAAGGGCACCCACACCGCCATGAAGTCGGGGATGCTTGCCGCTGACGCCGCTCATCGGGCCATGCTGGCAGGCCGTGCGAATGACGAACTCGCCGACTATGAGCCAGCGGTGCGCGATGGCTGGATCGGCGACGAACTGAAAAAGGTGCGGAATGCCGAACCGGCGGTCGCAAAATTTGGCAGCACGCTCGGTACGATCATCGCGGGAGTGGACATGTGGATGCGCACGCTCAAGATCGGCCTGCCGATCACCATGAAGCACCACCCCGACCATAAGACACTTTTGAGGCGCGATCATGCCAGGCCCATCGCCTATCCCAAGCCTGATGGCGTGCTGAGCTTCGACAAGCTTTCGTCGGTCTTCCTGTCGAACACCAATCATGCCGAGGATCAACCGGTTCACCTGAAGCTGAAGGATGCGACCGTCCCCACGCGGATCAACCTGCCGGAATTCGCCGGCCCCGAACAGCGATACTGCCCCGCAGGGGTTTACGAATATGTCGAGGATGCGACCGACGCGACCGGCCAGCGACTTCAGATCAACGCGCAGAACTGCGTTCATTGCAAAACGTGCGACATCAAAGATCCGACGCAGAACATCGTCTGGGTAACGCCGGAGGGCGGCGGTGGGCCAAATTACCCCAATATGTGACTGCACTGGTGCAAGCACAGGGGTGGCTGCGCTGACACCCGCGACCGAGATCGCCTATGCCAAGATCAACCTGGCGCTCCACGTCCGCGCCCGGCGGGCCGACGGCTATCACGAACTTGAAACAGCGTTTGCTTTCTGCGCGCATGGCGATCTTCTATCCGCGAGTCTGGCAGACACGACGCTGCTGACCATCGACGGTCCGTTCGCCAAAGGGCTGTGCGTTGATGACAACCTTGTCCTGAGCGCCGCCCGGGCAATCGGCGTGCCGGCGCATATCCACCTGACGAAGAACCTCCCCGTGGCATCGGGGATCGGCGGGGGATCGGCGGATGCCGCCGCGACGCTCAGGCTGTTGGCGGGTCTGTCCGGGAGGCCGATTCCATCGGTCGACGTCCAGCGCCAGCTCGGTGCCGATGTTCCCGCATGCGTGCTCTCTCGGACGGCGCGGGGTGAGGGCGTGGGGGAACTGCTCACGCCGCTCGCCGCGGTGACTGGCACGCCGGTCCTTCTCGTCAACCCGCGCACGGCTTTGTCGACCGCCACGGTATTTAGGGCCTGGGACGGGGAAGATCGCGGCGTACTTGCGAACTGGCGCGACGGACGAAACGATCTCGAGGCCCCGGCGCGGAGGCTGGTGCCGGTGATCGGCGACGTGCTCGACTGGCTCGCGGCGCGTGATGGCGTTACCACATTCCGCATGTCGGGATCGGGGGCGACCTGCTTTGCGCTGTTCGCATCGATCGAGGCACGCAACCGTGCCGCCGCCGATGTGCCCGCCGCGTGGTGGCATATGGCATCGGTGCTGCGATGATCCTGACTATCGTCGATCACGCATCAAATCATGTCCCTGCCGATATCGATCTGGGTCTCGATCCGGCATTGCTCGAAACGCATATCGCATGGGATATCGGCGCGCTCGCGCTGGCCGGAGCGCTTGGCTATCCGGCGATTCATCCGGGCCTGTCGCGCCTTGTCATCGATATGAACCGTGACGAGGACGCACCCGCGCTGATCCCGCTCATGAGCGACGGGGTGAGGATCGGCAACGCGAACGCGGACCGCGCAGACCGTATCGCACGCTATTACCGCCCCTATCACGATAACATTTCGAAGCGGATCATCGCCGAGCGCCCCGCCATGCTTCTGTCGCTCCACAGCTTCACGCCGAGGCTTGCCGAACGCCCCGCTGAAAAGCGGCCGTGGGAAGTGGGCGTGCTCTACAATATCGATGCAAAAGCCGCGCATATTGCGATCCCGCTGTTACAGGCCGCTGGAATCATAACCGGTGACCAGCAGCCCTATTCAGGGAAACTCCTCAACACGACGATGAACCGTCACGGCGAAGAAACGGGCATACCCTATCTTGGCCTCGAGGTGCGTCAGGATCTGATCTCCGATCCGCACGGCGTTTCTTTCTGGGCAAGCCGTCTGCTTCCGATGGTCGAAAAATGCGCTAGGGGTTTGGCGATATGAAAGAAGCCACCCCTGTCGAAGCGCTCGAACAGCGCGTCTTCCTCGCCTTTGTCGTTGCCTCGACGCTTGCCATGGCCTGGGTGCTGGCACCGTTCTTCGGTGCGATTCTATGGGGCCTTGTC
>JANPGY010000037.1:0-90702 GCA_031424175.1 Sphingomonadales bacterium | reverse complement strand
CAGCGGAAAATACGGTTCGATCCGGCGCATCTGCGCCTCCGACAACCAAATCAGATCACTCATTGGTAGCGCCTCCTTAGCACCGCCACTGAATCAGATCGACGCCGTCTTGGAAATCCTTTTTATAGGTCCTGAGCCTAGCCGACAGCGTCAAGGCTCACTTTCAGGCAACAGAAATGGCGAAAGAGTTCTACGTCCCTACTTTCATATCGTACTCCGACAGCTTGGGTAATGCAGGGTATTTTAACCTTTCTGAGTCCTACTATAGAGGGGAAGACCTATCCACCCCGTCGCATAAACGTCTTTATCCCGGCGACACTTTGATTATTGAACTCGAAGTCGATCCGAGTTTCGACGCTAATGACTACTTTGTTACCTGGTGGATTAAGACCCGACCTATCGATAGAGGCGATGGCCAGAGAGCAGTTATAACGCTGGCTGATGCTCAAATCGGTCAGCGAATGGAGATTCAGTTCAAACTAAAGACTACCAACAGCTGGCATAGAAGCTCCGGGGGTGACGACGATATTATAGATTTTTATTATCGAGTGCTTCCCCCGCCTCAATGAACGAACTGCCGCTTAGCGTTAGATGGCTCGACCGTCGAACGTCGCAAAACTTTGCGAACTTCGCCCGGTCAACGTCGGCCGCGTGTGATCGGTATGACCGTCGCACCCTCGCGGAGCGTGTCGAGATAATCGCTCCACCATTGCGCCATGCGGACCCGTTCCTCCCAGTGCGCGCCGCGATGATAAGCAGCGCGCACATTGTCGCTGTCCTTGTGCGCTAGCGCACGCTCGATGGCGTCGGGATGCCATTTGCCGCTTTCGTTGAGCAACGTGCTCGCCGTCGCACGGAAGCCATGAGCAGTCATTTCGTCGCCCGAATAGCCGAGCCTGCGCAATGCGCCGTTGATTGTGTTTTCGCTCATTGGCTCCTTTGGCGTCCGCAGCGACGGAAAGACATAGCGCGAATGACAGGTCAGTGGCTCGATCTCACGCAGCAATGCGACGGCCTGCTGGGATAGAGGCACGGCATGCGCGACACGCGACTTCATCTTGTTCGCCGGGATATGCCAGACCGCCTTTTCCCAGTCGATTTCGCTCCATTCGGCGTGGCGCAACTCGCCAGGACGAACAAACACATGGGGATTGAGCGACAGAGCGATGCGCGTGACGGGCTGCCCGGTGTAACCGTCGATTGCGCGCAACAGCTTGGCGACTTCGACCGGCTCCACGATCGCGGCATGATGCTTGCGCACTGGCGCGCTGATCGCGCCGATCAGCAACGAAGCCGGGTCGTTCTCGGCGCGGGCTGTCGCGATTGCATATCGAAACACGCGACTCGAAAACGAGCGCATGGGCTTGGCCGTCTCCAGGTTGCCGCGCGCCTCCAGCTTCTTAAGAACGGCGAGCACCTCGATCGGTTTGATATCGGCGATCGGTCGCGTGCCGATGAGCGGACGTGCGATGTCGAGCAACCATCGGGACTTTGAGACGGTCGCCTCGGACCGGCCTTCGCGCTCGGTCTTGGCGATGTATTCCTCGGCAATGCCTTCGAAGGTCGTTGCGGCGCTGAGAACCGCCGCTGCCTTTTGTAACTTCCTCTCGGCCACCGGGTCGTTGCCGTCCAGAACGCGGTCGCGCGCGGCGTCGGCCAGCTTGCGGGCCTTTGCCAGCGAGACGTCCGGGTAGATGCCAAGACTAAGCTTCTTCTCCTTGCCGTGCTGCTGAAATTTGTATCGCCACAATTTTGCGCCGGAAGGCTGGACGAGCATGAAAAGGCCGCGTTGGTCGGTCAGCTTATAAGGCTTTTCCTTGGCGCGGGCGTTGCGGATTGCGATGTCGGTCAGGGGCATGTTGGGGCCACGGGTTTTAGGGTTGTTCTTCGTGGCCCCAACCGTGGCCCCAGATGGCCGTTGGATTTCAGCAAATCACTTGGGATCAAAGTGGACGCCACAGCCCGATTATCGGCGCTTTTCTGGGGTTTGTCGAGCATTTTCGGGAAACCCCGAAAAGAACAAATGGTGCCCCGAGAGAGACTCGAACTCCCGACCTGCGGTTTAGGAAACCGTTGCTCTGTCCTGCTGAGCTACCGGGGCACGCGGGTTGCTCTATAGCATCGCCGCCGGGCGCGCCAAGGCGGGCTGCCCGTTATCGGCAAACGTATCCGGCGACCGGAAGGCGGCCCTTGCCGGGACCGCCGCCCTGATCACAGCTAGAAAGCGTAGCGCGCAACGACGCCATAGGTTCTCGGGCCGCTCGGATAGGCTGAAAGGCTGCCCGCCTGTGCGACCGAGGGGAAGATCACGGGATTGAACTTCGGCTCGGTCAGGTTGCGTCCCCAGACGGCAATCTCCAGGCCTTTGCACAGCTCGAGCGCGAGCGACGCATTCAGCGATTCAGGTCTGGCCTTGAAGGGAAGGCCCTGAATGATCTGAAAGGCGCTGTCATGGTTATAGTCCGCATGGAGGATCAGGTTCATGTCGCCACTCAGCGGCTGCGTATAGGTTGTCCCCACGGCAAGCGACCACTCTGAAATGCCGATCGGCCTGAGACCTGTCAGATCGGCAGGACCGACAATATTGGTCTGCGGGTTGACTGCCGAACCAAGCGTGAACTTGTCATAGACCGGATCGAGGTAGGTCACCGATGCCGTGAAATCCAGCCGGCGGATCGGTGAGAGGCTGAAATCGAGCTCGAAGCCCTTGGTCGACTGTTTTTCCGCATTGGCGAGCACAAAACCGGTGCCCTGGAACACATTGCTCTGGAAGCCTTTCAAAACCTGCTTGAAAACCGCGAGATTGAATGCGAATCCCGGCCAGCTTCCTTTCATGCCCACTTCATAGACTGTCGCATCTTCGGGACCGGCAAGGCGGCTGCCCGACGTCAGGTTGACGGTGGCCAGACCAGCCGTCCGTAACGCCGTAAGCGCGGCTGGCGATGGCCGACTGTCGCGTGAGAGGTTGACCGAGCTTGCCTTGAAGCCGGTAGCATAGGTGCCATAGAGGCTCAGGTTGGACGACGCCTTATAGGCAAGCCGCAGCGTGTAGGACAGATTGTCGTCGTTGGTGCGGCCCGGCTCCACGGCATTGGGAACGCCCGTGACGGGGGGCGAGAATTGCAGACCGCGCAGGCCCGCCAGAGGGTTAGCCGCCGGATTGTCCTGATTGGCGTTTGCAAAACCCTGCGACCCGGCAGCAATCACGTTGAAGACGGCGTTGTTTGACGCCGCGAATGCATTGATCTCGGCAGCAGTCGCAGGTCGGCCCAGACCCAGGGCTGTTCCGACGCCCTGGCCGAGCGCGCCACCGAACAGCAGTTGATTGCGGAACGGTGCATAGCGTGGATCGTCCAGATCGATCTGGGCGAAAGCATCGGTGCTCGGAATGCTGAGATTGAGCCGCTTCTTGTCGACCGTATAGTTGAGCCCGCCAGTGAAGGTGAGCCCCTTTACGATTTCGAAATCGACCGTCCCGAAAAACGAGTAGGATTCATCGGCGAGCCGGTAGGTTTGATCCTGCCCCTCGCCTGCCCGGAAAAACGTGCCGGTATAGCGCGTGGGATCTCCCTCAAGCGCGCCGAAGGTGGCTTCGAGCCGATCCACGTTCAGCGCATTTCCGGTCGCGGCCCGGATCAGCGCATCTCCAAAGGGGCGAAACTGCGTTCCATAGGCGAGCACAGCTTTCTGGTTCACTTTTTCATTGAAATAAAATGCACCGGCAAGGAAATTGAGCGGACCGTCAAAGCTCGTCGCCAGACGCACTTCCTGCGTGAAGGTATCGATCTTGGTTGCCGCGTCGTTCCGCCCTATCAGGTCCGCGCCCGAAAAGTCCGAATCCTGATTGGTGTAAGAATCGACCTTGCGATAGGCGGTGATCGACGTCAGTGCCGCATTGCCCAGATCGTAATCGCCCTGCAGCGATATGCCGTAATTCTTGATGTCATTGATCGAAGCGAAGTTGTTATATGTCGTAAAGGCATAGGGGCTGTCGGGCACGAGGCCACGGCCGCCTGCAAGACCCTGAACCAGCGCGCCCGTCGGCCCGTTGACGAGGTTTGCAACGGCGCAGCAGCGCTCGTCGATCTGGTCGTAATCGCCGATCACCCGGATTTTGAAATCGGCATTTGGCTGGAACAGCAACTGCCCGCGAACACCAAAGCGGTTCCTGTTGTTGACGTCCTGATCGATGAACAGATCCTGGATATAGCCATCCCGCCGGTTGTAGCTTCCCGAAATGCTTGCAGCGATCGTATCTGACAGCGGCCCCGTGACGCCTGCTTTCAGGATGACGGCGTTCAAATTTCCGTATGACGCCTCGGCATTGCCGCCGAATTCGAACTTCGGCGCTGCGGTAATGATCGAGATGATGCCCGCCGAGGCGTTTTTGCCGAACAACGTCGACTGCGGCCCGCGCAGAACCTCGACCCGCTCGATATTGGGGAGATCGGCAATCTGTGCCGCCGAACGCGACCGGTAGACGCCGTCGATGAACACGCCGACCGAAGGCTCGATCCCGAAATTGTTGGCACCGTTGCCAAAGCCGCGGATGATGAAGTTGGTGTTTGCCGAACTCTGGAGCTGGCCGACCTTCAGCGAAGGAACCAGTGTCTGCAGGTCGAGCAGATCGCGCACCTGCGACCGCTCAATGCTTTCAGAGGTGGTGACCGCCACCGATATGGGGGTATCCTGGAGCGTCTGCGCCCGCTTCGATGCCGTCACGATAATGTCACTGCTTCCGGTTACGTCATCGGCAGGGGCAACCTGCGGTGTGGCGTCCTGCGGCACGGCAGTCTGCGCGAACGCGGGCGACGATGCAGCGATGAGGGCAATGGCAGACGCCCCGAAAAACTTGATATCTCGCATGAAAAATCTCTCCCTTAACGGCCCAGTGCGATGGTAGGCCAACGTTCGATGACGCCTTGTCGAACGTGTTTGCTTGCACGGGGCGTGCGGGTCAATGCCCCGTCATGACATTTACCGGTTCGACTGTCGATGTACGCCGCAGGGCTGCGCCTAGCCAAGATCGCTGCAGCCGTTTAGGCGCATCAGAATGGCAAGCGCGAATCACAACGAACCCAATGGCGAAGCATCGAAGATCCCGGTTCCTGAGCATGTAGAAAACGCAATTCGGACGCTGATCGAATGGACGGGGGAAAATCCTGATCGCGAAGGTCTGTTCGACACGCCCAAACGCGTCGCGCGGGCCTGGAAGGAATATTGCGAAGGTTATGGCGAGGATCCCGGCTATCACCTGTCACGCACGTTTCAGGAAGTGGGCGGCTATGACGAGCTGGTGCTGCTGAAAGACATTCCATTTCAGTCGCACTGCGAACATCATATGGCCCCCATCGTGGGCACCGCCTCGATCGCTTATATGCCCAAAGATCGTGTCGTCGGTATCTCGAAGCTGGCACGGGTGCTCAACGGCTATTCGCGCCGCCTCCAGGTGCAGGAACGGCTGACCGCCGAAGTCGCGCAGTGCATCTGGGACAATCTTCATCCGCAAGGCGTCGCCGTGATCATCCAGGCGCAGCATGGCTGCATGACCGGGCGCGGTGTACGCACGCACGGCGTGGGGATGACGACGTCACGGCTTCTGGGATGCTTCCTCGAAGATCACCGCAGCCGGGCGGAAGTGCTGAAGCTGATGGGATTCTGAGCGACGCGGCATGAATTAGCGACGCTAATTCAAGACTCGCGGCGCTCGCGGACGGCCTCGCTTCCGCGAGGACCGACGACGCGGCTTAGCCGCGGTGCGCCTAGTTGAATATACGGTTGCCAAATTCTTCGGGTCCTGAGCGCCTGCCTTTGCCGGCAGCCGAAAGGGGGGCGCGCGGCGCGCCCTTCCGATCACCAACGCCCGAACGTCTTACTGTTCGGTTTTCGGTCGTTCCCGCCCCGAATCGACGGGAACGGCATGGCCCCCATCCCGTTGAATCGTTGCCCCGTGAGAGAGGGTCGAGCAGAGGAACAAGCGATCATGGAAAACACCACATCGGCCGGCATGTCCGGCAATTCGGGCCAGGATACGGGCACCGACAACAAGACCTATAAGCTCGTTTCGGTGCTCTATCATGCGCTGCAAGGCATCGAGAATTGCGAAATCTACGCACAGAATGCCGACAGCCAGGCGCGGCAGTTCTTCGATCAGGCGTGCCAGCAGCAAAAGCAGATTGCGCAGCAGGCCAAGCAGATCTTGCACAACTGCCTGATGGAAGATCTGCAAGGCCAGGGCGGTCAACAGCAGGATAGTCAGGAGCAGGGCGGCGGCAGTGCGTTCGGGTTCGGCGGATCGAGCAACCAGCAGAATACCAGCGCGGGCAGCGCCTCAGGCGCGATGGCCTGACCAACGAAAAGGGCCCGCCGGATTGCTCCGGCGGGCCCTTTTTCCTTACCTCAGACGTTCGCGATCAGGCTGCCGATTCTGCCAGAGCATCGACCGCAATCTCACCCGGCTCGGCATTCGGATCGTAATCCTCGGTGAAGCCCGCCTCGTCCTTTTCGAACATGGCAGACATCACGTCGACACCCTGCGCCTGAAGCTCTGCTTCCTCGGGCGACCGGGCGATGTTGATCCTCACCGTCACCGCGACTTCAGGGTGAAGCTGCACCCTGACCTCGTACAGCCCGATCGCCTTGATCGGCTTGTCGAGCACGATCTGGTTCTTGCCGACTTTCGCCCCGTCGGCCTCGAGCGCATCGACGAGATCGCGCACGGCGACTGACCCGTAAAGCTGGCCCGTGTTCGACGCCTGGCGGATCAGGGTCACCGCCTTGCCATCGACGCCCTTCGACGCTACCTCGGCGGCGGTGCGACGCGCGTCATTGTCGGCGACGATCTTTGCCTTGTTCGCTTCGAACAGCTTCAGATTGGCAGCGTTGGAGCGCAGCGCCTTCTTGTTTGGCAGCAGGTAGTTGCGTGCAAAGCCGTTCTTTACGGTGACGACGTCACCGATCTTGCCGAGCTTTTCGACGCGTTCGAGAAGAATGATTTCCATCGTTCAGATCACTTCACGACATAGGGGAGGAGGCCGATGTGCCGCGCGCGCTTGATCGCCCGGGCGAGTTCGCGCTGCTTGGGGGCACTGACGGCGGTGATGCGCGACGGTACGATCTTGCCACGTTCGGAGACGAAGCCCTGCAGCAGGCGGACGTCCTTGTAATCGATCGTGGGGGCATCCTTTGCGGCAAAGGGGCAGCTTTTGCGGCGGCGAAAAAAGGGGCGGGCCATGACTGATAAACTCCTTAAGCCGCTTCGGCATCGTCGCGGCGCGGGCGATCGTCACGATCGCGGCGCGGACGGTCCCCGCGATCATCGTCGCGGCGCGGGCGCCCGTCACCGCTGGCGTCCCGGTCGCGCTTGCGCATCATCGCCGATGGGCCGGCTTCGTGCGTATCCACGCGCAATGACATGTAGCGGATGATGTCTTCATTGATCTGGATCTGGCGCTCAAGCTCGAGCACGACATTGGTCGGCGCATCAAACTCGAGCATCACATAATGTGCCTTACGATTTTTGGCGATCCGATAGGCGAGGCTGCGCAGCCCCCAGCTTTCGGTCTTGACGATCCGGCCGCCATTATCGGTGATGATTTTGGTTGCGGTCTCTGCAAGAGCATCGACCTGTGCCTGCGCCAGATCCTGCCGCGCAAGAAATACATGCTCGTAAAGAGCCATTGTTGCCTATCCTTCCATGCCGATCGCTGGCGCCGCGCATTGCGGATACGCCCCTCCGGCCATCTTCCGGCACGGTCTATGGCCGCAAGGGCAGGTCTTGGCAACCCTGACAATGCTGCTAACGCGCCGCATCCTTCTTCGGAGACCTTCCTGATGCGCGCCTTTATATTCCCTGGGCAGGGGAGCCATAGCGTTGGCATGGGGCGTCAGCTGGCAGCCGCCAGCGCGTCGGCGCGCAGCGTTTTTCAGGAAGTCGACGATGCACTGGGGCAAAATCTGTTCCGTCTGATGACCGAAGGGCCAGAGGAGGAGCTTACTCTGACGGAGAATGCCCAGCCGGCGATCATGGCGCATTCGATGGCGGTCCTTGCCGTTCTCACGCGCGAGGGTGGGTTCCGCCTGTCCGAACAGGCCGCGTGTGTCGCCGGACACAGCCTCGGCGAGTATTCGGCGCTTTGCGCCGCGCAAAGCCTCGACCTGCCGACAGCCGCACGCCTTTTGCGCCGGCGTGGGGCTGCGATGCAGGCAGCGGTTCCGGTCGGCGTCGGGGCGATGGCGGTGCTGATCGGCCTCGACTTCGAAGCTGCGACGAGACTGGCGCACGAGGCGGCGCAGGACCAGATATGCGAGGCGGCCAACGATAATGGTGCCGGACAGGTGGTGATCTCGGGACATTTCGAGGCGATCGCCCGCGCCAAGAACATTGCGCGCAGCTATGGCGCGAAGCACGTCCTGCCGCTGTCCGTATCCGCCCCATTTCACTGCGCCCTGATGGAGCCGGCGGCCCGCGCGATGGAGCAGGCGCTCGACGCGGTGCGCATCCAGGCACCGCTCGTTCCACTCTACGCCAATGTGACGGCCGCCGCGGTGACCGATCCCGCCACCATCGCGCGGCTGCTCGTCGATCAGGTGACGGGCACTGTCCGCTGGCGCGAAAGCGTAGAAGCCATGATCGTGGCGGGGGTGACCGAATTCGTGGAGATCGGGGGCAGGGTGCTCGGGCCGATGATCCGCCGGATCGCACCTGACGCGAAGAACCGGGGCGTCGTGACGATGACCGATATTGAAGAACTGGCAAAGGATCTCTGACGATGTTCGACCTTTCGGGCATGACCGCACTCGTGACCGGCGCTTCGGGCGGCATCGGCTCTGCGGTCGCGCGGGCGCTTGCTGCGCAGGGGGCCACGGTTGCCCTGTCGGGAACGCGCGAAGAGGCGCTCCGTGCAATTTCCGCCGGGATAGCGGGATCGATGATCCTGCCCTGCGACCTGTCCGATCCCGTGGCGGTGGACGGGCTTGTTCCCCGTGCGCTCGAGGCATTGGGGGGAAGGCTCGATATCCTCGTCAACAACGCCGGCGTAACGCGCGACAATCTCGTGATGCGGATGAAGGATGAAGAATGGGACGCTGTGATCCGCGTCAATCTGGAAGCTGCCTTTCGCCTGATCCGCGCCGCGGCCAAACCGATGATGAAAGCGCGTTTCGGGCGGATCGTATCGGTAACGAGCGTTGTGGGCACCACGGGCAATCCCGGGCAGGCGAATTATGCCGCATCGAAAGGCGCGCTCGTGGCGATGAGCAAATCAGTGGCGCAGGAGCTCGCGAGCCGCGGCGTGACCGTCAACTGCGTGGCCCCTGGCTTTATCGCCACGGCGATGACTGACGGCCTGGCCGATGCGCAGAAGGATGCGCTGAACGCACGGATCCCGGCCGGAGCGATGGGAAGCAGTGACGATATTGCCGCCGCGGTCGCCTATCTCGCCAGCCACGAGGCGGGCTATGTCACGGGGCAGACGCTGCACGTGAACGGCGGAATGGCAATGATCTAAAAGCGGGTCTTGGCGTCAAGCTCCGCTTTTGCCGTGTGGTATTCAGCGGTCAGCTTCTTGACGAAATCGGCGACGCTCTGCGAAGCGGTGACCGCGCCGATGCCCTGGCCCGAGCCCCAGATATCGCGCCACGCTTTTGATTTCGAAGAATTTCCGCCGCCGAAATCCATTGTCTTGTAGTCGCCCGCGGGAAGGTTGTCGGGGTCGAGCCCCGCATTTTCGATCGACTTGCGCAGATAGTTTCCGCTGACGCCGGTAAAGAGATCGGAATAGACGATGTCGGCCGCCCGCCCGTCGACGATCCCCTGTTTGTAACCGGCGTCGGCATTTGCCTCATGCGTCGCGATAAAGGCCGATCCGATATAGGCCAGATCCGCGCCCGCTGCCTGTGCCGCGAGGACCGAACGGCCGTTGGCGATGGCACCGGACAGCGCGACCGGCCCGTCGAACCATTCCCTGATCTCGCTCATCAGTGCAAAGGGCGACTGGACGCCGGCATGGCCGCCCGCACCCGCCGCAACCGGAATCAGCCCGTCCGCCCCCTTTTCGATCGCCTTTCGCGCAAAGCGATCATTGATCACATCGTGAAGCACGATCCCGCCCCAGGCGTGGACCGCTGTGTTCAGATCCTCGCGCGCGCCGAGCGACGTGATCGTGATCGGCACCTGCCATTTGGCACAGGTCGTCAGATCGGCCTCGAGCCGGTCATTTGATTTGTGGACGATCTGATTGACGGCGAACGGAGCGGCAGGGCTATCGGGATTGTCGCGGTTCCACGCCGAAAGCTCTTCGGTGATGCGGTGGAGCCATTCGTCGAGCAGTGCCTGCGGCCGGGCGTTCAGCGCCGGAAAGGAACCGACGATTCCAGCCTTGCACTGGGCGATCACGAGATCGGGACCGGAAACGATGAACAGCGGCGAGCCGATGACCGGCAGGCGGAGGTTTGCGAAAATGGACGGGAGTGTCATGATCAGCTGCTCATAACGGGGGCAGGGGCGCGCGCAAGGCGATCATGCATTTGCCGTGCCGCCAAGTGCTGCGATGAGCGCGGCTGTCAGCGTCGCCTGGTCGGCACCGCTGGCAAAACTGTGCGAATCGCTGTCGATCGTTTCCAGTCTCATATCAGCTTTTGTGCGGACCGTGGCGAAGGCGGTTCCCTGCCATGCGTCGGTAAAGGCAAGTGCCGTGCCGTCGCGCGCAGCAAGAAGGATGTACGTCGGAAGGGGTCTCGCAATAAGCGCCTGGGCGAAGGCAGTTGCAAGGTCGGCGTCCTTCGCGGGCAAGGCGATCCGCCCAAGTCCGCGCGCGACGGCAGCGATGTTCACCTTCCCCGAAATGAGTGCCTTCCAGGCTTCGGGATCGCGCAGCCGCCGTGCATAGCGATCCCTGATCGCAGCCCGGGGAGGAAGGTCGTCCTTCGGTTCGATCACCCAGGGGTTTCCAAGGACCAGCGCGTCGATCGGAGCAGGGCCACGATGGATGACGAGCGCCGTCGCCGCATCGCAGTTTCCAAAAGCAACGATCCGCGTGACGTGCGCCGCTGCGCGGAATGCGCTGGTGGCCGCTTCGATATCGGGTCCGCTCAAAGCGAAGCCGCCGTTGATGCCCTCGCTGTCACCGATCCCGCGCCGGTCGTAGCGGAATACCGGATAGCCCCGTGCGGCGACATCCTGCGCGAGGCGCGCCATGCCGCGATGCGCTCCGGTTCTGATCTCGTTGCCGCCCGCCACGATCAGCAGTCCCGATCCGCCAGCACCCTCATCGAGCGTTCCCGCGCAGGTCGCGCCTGCGCAGTCGAATGCGATCAGGCGTCGCATGTTGCCACCCAGGATACGATATCGTCTGCCGCCGCCGTCACCATGGCCGGGTCGTCGCCGGGTTCGGCTGCCCGCCACAGGCGCGGCCAGTCGTCAGCGAGCGGTGCCACCCGTCGATCGCTATGCGGCAGCATGGCCACCGAGAGTCCCGTATAAAGTTCGGGCGAGATCGTGTTGCCTGCCAGCGAGACCGCTTCGACGCGGGCGCGGGCATCGATGTCGCCTGCTTTCACACCCGACGTCAGTGCCGTGGCACGGACCATGTCGCGCAGGAGCCGATCTCCCGTTTCGGGTGCGAGCCGCCAGCCCCGATCCGCCACCCCGTCGAGCAAGGCCCCGCCGCGGATCGCGATCGAATAACAGCGCTGCCCATCTGCCCTGATCCGGTCCGCCACCGCCGCCGCCGCGTCGCACCAATCGCCAAGGCTGGTATCGGCGATAGTCGTCAGGCTTTCACCCGTTCCGGGCAGATCGGGCAGCACACTGCCAATCCCGCGCGCCGCGAGTTCGCGCATCATGGAGACTGTGAAGCGCCGCATGCGATTTGCTTCCTCGAACAGCGCGGGCAGCACGAGCAGGGTGATCCGTGCGCCTGCGCCATGACGCAAAAGAAATTCGCTGCCGCCGCGCCAGGTATAGCTTTCGATCACCGCGCCTTCGAAAGCGCATAATCGGTAAGCGCACCGAACGTGGCGAGGAGATCACCATCGACATCATCATCGTCGATCACGATGCCAAGCCTGTCTTCAAGTTCGGTGAGCAGTCCCGCAACGGCCATCGAATCGAGTTCGGGGAGTGCGCCGAACAATTCGGTATCGGCGTCAAAGCCGGCTACCTGTGCGGCATCAAGCGACAGGACGTCGCGCAATATGGCGCGCACCACCGTCTCGATCCTCGTCCTTTCGGCCTGCATTGTCACTCCGACGACATCCAAGCCAGCCTTATCTGACCGCGAAAAGGTTGCGCATGGTTAACGGCTACGCATCGTCGCGACAAGCGCCGCCATTTTTGTCCCCACCGCTCCCGCGATCCCGCGCGGCGACCTGAGATTGTGCATTGTCAGGGTGAAGAGCTCAATCCGGCTGTCCATCCAGTCCTGTTTGTACCGATCGTTTCCGGTCCCGTAGTCGATCAGATCGACGTGGTCGGTGTCGATCGCCGCCTCGAACATCGCCGCGCTCAGGATGCTGCCGGGGGAGTGTTCCGACGCGGCGGGCAGGTAGGCGAGTTTGTGGATGATGGCGACGCCGTTCTCGACAGTCCAAAGCTGCGCCGCGACCGCCTCTCCATCGATCTGTGCGACGCCGAGCCGCAGGCTCCCATGGGCTGCCGCATCCCGTGCCATATCGCGCACGAATGCGGGCGATCCTTCCTCGCCTTTCCAGCTTTCGGCATAGATACGCTCATAATCGGCCCATGCCTCGTCATCGAAATCACGGTGGATCGTCACGGTCATGCCCGATCTGGCACGCTTGCGCTTCACTGTAGAGCGGAGCTCGCCCGGCCGGTCCGCCCAGTAATCGGCGAAAGATCGGCCTGAAACGTCGATTCGCCAATTGCCGGTTTTTGCGGTTATGGTCGCGTTCCACCGGCACCGCCGGAACGCCGCGGCAACGATGGCGCAATCCTCTTTCGTCATTGGCGCGAGGCGGATCATGAAAAATCGCTTGGTGATCCGCCGCGCGATCGCAGTCAGCAACGCACGTTTCACGCGAACGTCGGGCGTTCCTGTAAACACCGGGGCAAAGCGCAACGTGTACCAGCTTCCCAGCGAAACCGCCCGCCCGGCACCGTCATGCGCAAGCATCAGCCAGCCATCGCATCCCTCCAGCCTCGCGCGCGCACCCAAAACATGGCGGGCGGGGGGGCAATGCGCCATCGTCCGCTCAAACCATTCGATCCGGTCGAACAACCGCGGCTGTGTGGCGCGATCGAGGCTTCCCGCTGCACTGCCGCGTGCATCGACGAGATTACCGAAAATTTCACCCTTTACCCACAAGAGGCTAATCCCCGTCGCAATCAGATACCGTCAACGGCCGAACCAGCAAATACAGGAGCAGAATTGAACCGGCCAGCACTTGTCACCAGCCCGATCGACCATCTCCTGCGCTGCGGATCTCCTGATGCGCCGGCGCTGGTTAGCAAAGCTGTAACGTTGACCTATGCCGATGCCGAGGCGCGGCTGGCGCGCATGGCGGGGGGACTTGCCACGCTCGGTCTGCCCACTGGCGCGCGCGTCGCCACCTGGCTTCCCAAAACCATCGAGGCGTGCCTGATGCCGCTGGCGGCCACGCGCGCCGGGCTGGTGCATATTCCGGTCAACCCGGTGCTGAAACGCGCCCAGGTGGCGCATATCATGGCAGACAGTGGTGCATCGCTGCTGCTGACGGCACCGGCACGCGCAGCGTCGCTCGAACCCGGCGACGTGGGTGAGGGAGTCCTCTGGACGGACATTCCGGCCGCGGACGCGCTCCCTGCCTCATCTGCCGCACCCGGCGATCTGGCCGCGATCCTCTACACGTCGGGATCGACCGGGCGGCCCAAAGGCGTGATGCTCAGCCACGCAAATCTCTGGCTCGGCGCGCATAGCGTCGCGAGCTTTCTGAAGCTGACGGCGCAGGATCGGACGCTGGCGCTTCTTCCGCTCGGCTTCGATTACGGGCAGAACAACATCTTCTCGTCCTGGTATGCCGGCGCTTCGGTCATGCCGCTGGACTATCTTGTCGTGAAAGATGTGATCAGGGCCGTTGCCGACGAAGCGATCACGACGATCGGGGCCGTACCGCCGCTGTGGCTCCAGCTTGTCGAGGCCGACTGGCCGACGGGTGCCGGCGCGAGCGTACGCCGCGTCATCAACTCGGGCGGTGCGCTCACCCCGGCGCTGATCGATCGGATGCACCAGACATTCGCCCATGCTGATGTCGTCCCGATGTATGGGCTGACGGAGGCTTTCCGCTCTACCTATCTCGATCCATCTCTCGTTGCGGCGCATCCGACGTCCATGGGTCGCGCGATTCCGTTTGCCGAGGTGATGGTCGTCGCGCCTGACGGGACCGAGGCAGCCGCCGATCAGCCGGGCGAACTCGTCCATGCCGGGCCGCTCGTCGCCCAGGGCTATTGGTGCGATCCCGAACGGACGGCGGCGCGCTTCAGACCCGCGCCCACCTGGTCGCACAATGGCGGCATGGCGGTCTGGTCGGGCGATACGGTGCGGCGCGACGCCGATGGGCTGTTCTATTTTGTCGGTCGTGACGATGAGATGATCAAATCGTCTGGGCATCGCATCAGCCCGCTTGAAATCGAGGATGCAGCGCTCGCCAGCGGTGCGGTGGTCGAGGCTGTTGCCCACGCCGTTCCCGATCCATCGCTGGGGCAGGCGATCCGGATCGTCGTGCGGGGCAATGGCGATACGCAGGCGCTGCTTGCCTGGCTGAGGCGCGAGCTGCCATCGCACATGCAGCCCAGAACCGTCGATTGGCGCGCTGTGATGCCGCGTAATGCCAATGGAAAGATCGACCGCGCGGCGCTGAAAGCCGAGGTGATGCGGTGAAGCCGCACGGGACGATCCCGCGCTGGTTCGATTCGACCAGAATGGCCGAGATTGTCGCGGCGGCGCCTGAAACACCCTGCTTCGTTTACGATTTCTCGATCGTCCGCGAAAAAATAGGCACGCTGCGCGGCGCACTGCCTGCCGACGTCCGCATTCATTATGCCATGAAGGCGAACCCTCTGCCTGCTTTCGTCAGCGCCATGGTGCCGCTGGTCGACGGCATCGACATCGCATCGGGCGGTGAGCTGCGCGTGGCTGCTGCGGCAGGGGCGAGCTATATGTCCTTCGCGGGGCCGGGCAAGCGCGACGCCGAGCTCGAAGCCGCGATCACGGCAGGCGTGACGATCAATCTCGAATCCGAAGGCGAGGCCACGCGCGCGCTGGCCATCGCGGACCGGCTCGGCCAGACGCCGCGCCTTGCCGTTCGCGTCAATCCCAATTTCGCGCTTAAGGGCAGCGGCATGAAAATGGGCGGGGGCGCGGCAGCCTTTGGCATCGATGCCGAACGTGTGCCCGCACTCACCAAACAGCTTCTCGCGCAGGGCGCCGACTGGCGCGGCTTTCACATTTTTGCAGGAAGCCAAGCGCTCGACGGCAACGCCATCCAGGCGGCGCAGGCGGCGGCGGTTGCGCTGGCGGGCGTGCTCGCCGATGCGGTTGGGCAGACGCCGCCCCTTGTGAACATAGGCGGTGGTTTCGGCATTCCCTATTTTTCAGGCGAAGAGCCGGTCGATGTCATCGGCATCGGCGCACGGCTGGGTGCCGTCCTCGACGACCGGCCTGCAATCCTCGCCGAGGCATGTTTTGCCGTCGAGCTCGGACGATGGATCGCCGGCGAGTGCGGCGTCTACCTGGCCACCGTGATCGATCGCAAGCACAGCCGCGGCGAAACGTTTCTGGTCACCGACGGCGGGCTGCATCATCAGCTCGCCGCGAGCGGCAATTTCGGCACGGTCGTCCGCCGGAATTATCCGATCGCGGTCGCATCGCGCTATGGCGCGCAGCCACAGGAAACGGTCAACGTCGTCGGCTGTCTGTGCACCCCGCTCGACAGGTTGGGTGATCGCGTCTCTCTGCCGCGGGCAGAGGCGGGTGACACGATCGCGGTCTTCATGGCGGGTGCCTATGGCGCAAGCGCCAGCCCGTCGGCGTTCCTCGGCCACCTTCCTGCCGCCGAAATACTGATAAACGGCTAGCTAAACGCTATATTCACCTCTTGCCGCCTACAAAATTGGTGGATCGGGTGTTTCGCGCACCTCATTACGGCAGGCGCGGACATCGGGATCGATGGAGAGAGGTGACAGTAATGCGTGCTTCGCAGTTGTTGATGGGTGTCAGCCTTGCTTCGATAGCGCTCTCGGGTTGTGTCGGAGGGTCTTCGGTCAGCACTGAACTGCCGCCAGCCGCGTTCGTGAACAGCGAAGGCGATTCGCCGAGCGAGGAATATGTGATCGGCCCGCTCGACCAGCTGACGATCTTTGTCTGGCGCAATCCCGAGCTTGGCGCGAAGGTTCAGGTGCGTCCCGATGGGCGGATCACCACGCCATTGATTTCAGATATGTCGGCTGTCGGAAAGACGCCTGGTCAGCTGAGTGAGGACATAAGGGTCCAGCTGTCGAAATATATCCGCGATCCGCGGGTTTCCGTCATGATCGATAATTTTTCGGGTACGTTTTCGCAGCAGATCCGTATCATCGGCGCGACCGAGAAACCGGCTTCGCTGCCCTATCGCGCAAATATGACGCTGCTCGATGCCATGATCTCGGTCGGCGGGCTGAGCGAGTTCGCGGCGGGTGACCGCGCCCGGCTGATCCGCGCTGACCGCGCGTCGGGCACACAGATCGAATACAAGCTGCGGCTGAACAAGCTGCTGAAACAGGGTGACAGCTCGGCCAACGTCAAGCTCGAGCCGGGTGATGTCATCATCATCCCGTCCAGCGCGTTCTGATGGGAACCCATGTGTCGTGAGCGGACTTTATGACGAAATCCTTGTCGGCCTGCACGGCATCTGGAAGCGTCGCCTGCTGGTGCTCGCGGTTGCCTGGGGAATTGCGCTTCTTGGCTGGCTTGTCGTCAGCCTGATCCCTGCGCGCTATCAATCGGCGGCGAAGATCGTCGTGCAGTCGGCGTCGCTGCTTCCCGACACTGTCGGTATCACCCAGAACGACCGCGCCCAGGCGGTAGAGCAAGTCCGGCAGACGCTGACGTCTGCGGTAAATCTGCAGAAGATCGTTCGGGCGACCAGTATCGGCAAGGATGCGAAGTCTGACGATGAGGTGGCAGCGATCGCTGCCGGTCTTTCGAAAAAAATCAAGATAACGACTACCCAGGACAATCTTTTCGAAGTTACCGCCGAAGCATCCGAACCACGCATTGCCCGCCAGATTGTCCAGAAGATGATCGATCTTTTCGTCGATGGCAGCCTGTCCGGCGGTCGGATCGAGACCGGGCAGGCCCTGCGCTTTCTCGATCAGCAGATTGCAACGCGCTCGCAGCAACTTGCCGCGGCCGAAGCCAGACGGGCCGGATTTCAGAACCGGCTCGCGGCCGTCCTTCCGGGCGCAGGGCCGATCGATCAGCGGCTCGACGACGCGCGCGCCCAACTGGCGCGGATCGAAAGCGACCTCGCCGCCGCGCAAAGCGGGCTTTCGGCGGTCAACGCTCAACTCGCTGGAACCTCTGCAATGATCCAAACGCCCGGACAGACCATTTCCGGTGGCGGAGACGGCAGCGCCGATTCGATCCGAAGCCAGATCGCCGAGGGCGCGGCACGCGGCTGGACCGATGCTCACCCCGATATGATCGCCCTCCGCCAGCAATTGGCCCGCACGGTCTCGAACCGCGGAGCTTCGCGTACGATCGCGGGTACCGCCTCGCCAAACCCCATGTATGTTTCGCTGCGGTCGATGCAGGCGGAAAAACAGGCCGTGGCGAACGCGCTTGCGGCACAGAAATCGACGTTGCTGGCGCAGATCAACTCGGTCGTGGCAAACCAGGCATCGAACCCGCAACTTGCCGCCGAACAGACCGAAACCGAGCGCAACTACGTCGTCCTCAAAACGCAGTATGACAAACTGCTTACGGATCGTGAAGACGTCCGGTTGCGCGGCCAGGCGCAAAGTACCGTCAACTCAGTCAAGATCAGCGTGATCGATCCCCCGTCGACCCCTTCGTCACCGGCAGCGCCCAATCGCGGATTGCTTCTTACGCTTGTCCTGATCGTTGCTGCCGGGGGCGGGGCCGGCGCGGCATTTGCGGTCGGCCAGCTGAAGCGCACTTTTGCAACGGCGCCGCATCTTGCTGCCGCCAGCGGACTGCCCGTGCTCGGTTCGATCGGTGAAGTCATCACGCGCAGCGAAAAGGCCGAACGAGCAAGGCAGCTCAGATATTTCTACGGCGGATCGGCTGCACTCGCTGGTCTCTACGCCGTGCTGATCGTCGTCGACCTCGTGCAGCAGGGGCTTGCGGCATGAAGGACACGGCGATGAACAAAAAGGCCGATGGCGGTTCGCTGATTGAGCGTGCGGCGAAGATCTATGATTTTGCCAGGGCCGTCCGTCCGCCTGTAGTGGCACCCGCCAACGTCCCGCGGCGCAATCCGGACGTTGCGGCGCGCGCGCCAGACGCCGGGATGGTTACCCGCAGCGATCTCGCGCAACCGGTGCTGCGCCCGCCCGTGCCAGACCGCCAGATGGTGAAAGTCAACATCGATCGCTTGCGCGAGCGTGGCTTTATCGTCCCTGATTCCGCACCCGGAGTGCTTGTCGAAGAGTTCCGCCTCGTCAAGCGGCAGTTGATCCTCAACGCCAATGGCGGATCAAAGGGTGAGCCGCTCGAGCGTGGCCGCATGATACTCATCTGCTCGGCACAGGCCAATGAAGGCAAGACGTTTTGCGCTGTCAATCTGGCGCTGAGCCTGGCCAGTGAGCGCGACACCGAAGTGCTGCTCGTGGATGCCGACGTGGCCAAGCCCGAAGTCGCATCGATCCTCGGCCTCGAAGGCGGCGCAGGCCTGATGGACGCGCTTGGCGATCCGCGTATCGACATCGAGAGCCTGGTTCTGCGCACCGACATTGCAAAGCTTTCCGTGCTGACGGCGGGCACCGCGGCCCGCGACGATACCGAACTGCTGGCATCCGCCAGAACCAAGGCGGTTCTGGAAACACTTGCCACCAGCAATCCCAGCCGCATTGTGATCTTTGATTCAGCGCCTGCTCTTGCGGCCTCTCCGGCATCGGTGCTGGCCCTCCACGTCGGGCAGGTGCTCATGGTCGTGCGCGCCGACCGTACGACCGAGGCCGAACTGCAGGACGCGCTGGCGCTTGTCGATGGCTGCCCCAGGATCAGCCTTTTACTGAATGCCGTCAGCTTTGCAGGCGGCACCCGCAGCTTCGGTTCCTATTACGGACAGGAAAAGCAATGATGCGCTCGCTCGTCATCCTCGGCGCGACATGCGCGGTAGTTTTTGCCCCTGAGGCACAGGCACAGGGGCGCAAGCGCTCGACCGTCACGCCTTATATCGCGGTGGATCAGTCGGTATTCACCGAACTGAACGGCGATAACCAGGTGTTCAGCAGCACCACGGTCTCGGCGGGGGTAGACGCAACGATTTCCAGCCAGCGCGTCAATCTGGGAGCGTCCTACCAATATCTCCACCGGTTCGGCTGGGGCGATCTGGGGGATGACGATGTGCACAGCGGACTGGTTCGTGCAAACGTCATGGCCGTGCCCAACCTGCTGACGATCGAGGCCGGTGCGCTGGCGACGCGGACGCGGACGGATTTTACCGGATCGGCACCAAACCTGTTTCTGGGCAATCCGTCGAACGTATCGCAGCTCTATTCGGTCTATGCAGGGCCGACATTGGCCACGCGGGTCGGCAATGTCGATATCGGCGCGCTTTACCGCTTTGGCTATACCAAGGTCGATGTGAAGTCCCGGGGCCTTGTATCGGGCCAGTCCGATCCTGGCGTATTCGACGATTCGTCGAGCCATCTGGCGAATGCCTATGCGGGGATGGGGCCGGGCGTGTTGCCGTTCGGCTGGCGCATCAATGGCACTTATGAGCGCGAAGATGCGGGCCAGCTCGATCAGCGCTATGAGGGAAAATCGCTGCGCGGGGACGTCACGGTGCCGATCACGCCGACGGTGGCGCTCGTCGGCGGAGCGGGATACGAAAAAATCACCTCGACTTACCGCGATTCCGTGCGTGACGCGAACGGTAAGCCCGTGGTTGACAGCGAGGGCCGCTACCGGACCGACACGAGCAGTCCACGCAAGCTCGCCTTCGAGACAGACGGGTTCATCTGGGATGCGGGTGTGCTGTGGAAACCGTCACGCCGCACATCGGCCGAGGCGCGTGTCGGACAGCGTTATGGCAGCACGATCTATACCTTTGCCGGCACTTACCAGCCGAGCGACGATTTTGCGCTCGATGTTACCGCTTATGACGGCATTCAGACGTTCGGTCGGCAGGTCAATGCGGCGATCGCGGCATTGCCCACCGAGTTCACTGTCGCGCGCGATCCGTTCGGCGGACAGCTTACCGGCTGCGTCTATGGGGCATCGGGCGGCGCAGCGGGCAACTGCCTCGGCGGTGTCCTTCAAAGTCTGGCAAACGGCACCTATCGATCGCGCGGCGTGAACGCGGTAATCCGCTATTCGCATGGCGGCTGGTCGACCGGAGCCGGTGTCGGCTACGCAACCCGCCGCTTCTTCGCTTCCAGCGGCGTACTTTCCGCAGCGGACGGCAACATCGAAGAGAGCGTCTTCGCACAGGCCTATGTCCAGCGCAGGCTCGATCAGAATTCGGTCCTGAACGGCGATGTTTATATCAACTGGTATAATTCGGGACTGGCGGGTACGCCCGATGTCATCGGAACCGGGGCTACCGGCTCCTATTCCCGCACCTTTGGCCGCCGCCTGACGGGCTCGGCTTCGCTCGGCGTCTACTCGACCAAGGTCGATGGGCAGCAGGGCAGCCTTCTCGGTGCGGCACAGCTCGGCGCGCGCTACAGCTTCTAGGGAACGGAAGAGATGTATACCGATCACTACGGCCTTGCCGCCCCGCCGTTTCAACTAACCCCGGATTCGGATTTCTGGTTTGAGAGCGGCACGCACAAGAAGGCGATGGCCTATCTCGGCTATGGCCTGGCACAGGGCGAAGGGTTTATTGTCGTCACCGGCGATATCGGGACGGGCAAAACCACGCTGACCGGCCATCTAATGGCCAAGATCGATCCCGCCCGCGTCGCTGCCATCCGCATCGTCTCCACCCAGGTTGAGGGAGACGACATGCTCCGGCTCGTGGCGCAGGGCTTCGGCCTTGCCACCGGAGGCGTCGCCAAGGCGCAGATGCTGGACTGGATCGAGCGGCATCTGATTGAAACGGGGCGCGGTGGCCGCCGTGCGCTCGTCGTCATCGATGAGGCGCAGGCGTTGTCCGTCTCGGCGCTCGAGGAGTTGCGGCTGCTGTCGAACTTTCAGGCCGGCAGTCACGCGCTGATGCAGATTTTCCTGCTCGGCCAGCCCGAGTTCCGCGATCGGCTCGCCGGAACCGATGGCCTCGAACAGCTCCGCCAGCGTGTGATCGCGACGCATCATCTGCACCCCATGGAGTGTCACGAGACGCGTGGTTATCTCGAGCATCGCCTCAGGCATGTCGGTTGGGCGGGGCGGCCGACCTTCACCGACGGGGCGTGCGATGCACTTCACCAGGCGAGCGGCGGCGTTCCGCGCAAGCTGAACACGGTGGCGACGCGCGCACTGCTCATGGGCGCGATCGAGGATGCAGATACCATCGACGAGGGGCTGATCGCGCGCGTCGTTGCCGATCTGGCAGATGATGTTCCGCAGCCGTCCGCCGCCGACCCGTCGAACGCCGAGCCGTTGGCCGCCGCCAGCGCGGTTCCGCCCTGGCCCCCCGCCGCCAATGCCGAAGCGGCCGACCCTGCGCTTGCGGCGCGCGTCGCGGCGCTGGAGGCCCAGCTCATCGAGCAGGAAGCGGCGCTCCGCCGCGTGCTGACGCTGCTCATCGACTGGGTGGAGCGCGACGTGCCGGCGCTGCGCGCGCCCGCCGCCTGACGCGCGGGAGCACAACGGTGAGAAATGCACTGTCGGTCGATATCGAGGACTGGTTTCATGTCGGCGCTTTTGAAAAGGTGATCGACCGCAGCGCGTGGGATACGCTCGAGTGCCGCGTCGAGCGCAACACCGAAGCGGTCATCGCGCTGTTCGGCGAGACCGGCGTCAAGGCGACGTTTTTCACGCTCGGCTGGGTGGCGCATCGCTACCCCGCGCTGATGCGCCGCATTGTGGATGCCGGGCATGAGGTCGCCAGCCATGGCTGGGACCATGCGCGCGTTTTTACCATGACACCCGACCGGTTCGCCGCCGATCTCGACCGCACGAGGAAGACGCTCGAGGATGCCACCGGCACGATCGTCACCGGCTATCGCGCGCCAAGCTTTTCGATCGACGCCAGAACCCCGTGGGCACACGCGGTTCTTGCCGATCAGGGCTACAGCTATTCCTCGAGTGTCGCGCCGGTAAAACACGATCATTACGGCTGGCCTCAGGCGCCGCGTTTTGCGTTTCGTCCGGTAGACCGGAGCCAATTGATCGAGCTTCCGGTGACGACGGCCCGCTTCCTGGGCCGGACGCTCCCGGCCGGAGGCGGCGGCTTTTTCCGCCTGCTGCCTTACCGCTTTTCCGCCTGGGCGATTCGTCAGGCCAATGCAGGGCATCAACCGGCGATTTTCTATTTTCACCCGTGGGAAATCGATCCGGGCCAGCCGCGCGTCGGCAATGCGTCGCTCAGATCGAAGCTGCGGCACTATACCGGGCTCGGCGCGATGGCAGACAAGTTGCGCGCTGCGATCGCCGATTTTCAATGGGGTCGCATCGACGAGGTGGTGGCGGAAGCGCGGCTCCCGACGAAGAGCCAGCCCCTGCCGTGGTCAGGTGCCGCGAAACCGGTGACGCCGTGAAGATCCGCCTCGCTGATCCCTTTTCGGCGGCCGACTGCGCGTTGATCGACGGCCTGATCGCCCGGCACGATGCGGCGACGCCGTTTCACAGCCGCGCATGGATCGGGGCCGTCGCCAGAGGGTGTCGCCAGAAGGCGCATGTCCTGATCGCCGACGACGGGCTGTTGCCGCTCAACGAGATCCATTCGCCGATCTTTGGCCGCGCGCTGGTTTCGAGCGGCTTTGCCGTTAATGGCGGGATACTCGCCGACGATCAGCGCACTGCAGACGCGCTGGGCGAGGCGGCGTCGGCACTTGCGCAGCGCCTGAGTTGCCCGACGCTCGAGCTGCGCGGTGGCATCATCCCGCAGGGATGGGAACGCGATACAGAGACCTATCTTGGCTTTGTCCGCGATCTGGCTGCCGATGACGACGCCGAACTCCTCGCCATTCCGCGAAAGCAGCGCGCCGAAGTGCGCCGTGCGCTCGGCAACAACCTTACTGTCGATATCGGGGATCGGTGCGCCCATTACGCGGTTTATGCAGAGAGCGTCCGGAACCTCGGCACGCCCGTGTTCCCGCGCGCGCTGTTCGATGCCGTGCTCGATGCGATGGATGCCGATGTGCTGACGGTGCGCCGCGACGGCGTCCCGCTGGCAAGCGTCCTCAGCCTTTACTGGCGCGGAACGGTGATGCCGTATTGGGGCGGCGGCACGGCGGCGGCGCGATCGGCCCGCGCCAATGACATGATGTATTTCGCGCTCATGCGCCATGCCCGCGCGCGGGGCTGTGCGCGGTTCGATTTCGGTCGCTCGAAGGCCGGAACCGGGGCGGCCGCGTTCAAGCACAACTGGGGTTTTGCCGGCATCCCGCTCAGCTATGCAAAACGGAGCATCGGCAAGCCGCGCTCGATCAATCCGCTGGACGCACGATACAGCCGCAAGGTCGCGGTCTGGCGGCGACTGCCGCTTCCGCTCGCCAACGCCCTCGGCCCGATGATCGCGCGGGGGCTGGGGTGACGCCCGACGCCATACTCTTTCTCGCCCATCGGCTGCCCTATCCGCCGGACCGGGGGGATCGCATCCGATCATGGCATGTGCTCCGCGCGCTGGCAGAGCTTGGCCCCGTGCACGTCGTCACCCCGCTAGACAGCGCGCAGGACCGTCAGCATGTGGCGATGGTCGAAAGTGTCGCTGCATCGGTGAACACGGCGGTGCGGACGCGCGGACGGGCAGGGGCGTTGCTTACGTCATTTACCAGCGGGCGCCCGGCCTCCGTCGAGATGTTCTCCGTTCCATCGCTGAGAGACACGGTCAACGAATTGCTCGCGGGCGGGACGATTGCCACGGTCTACGCCTTTTCGGGCCAGATGGCGGCCTATGTTCCCGACGACTGGCGGGGTCGCTTCATCATGGATTTCGTCGATGTCGATTCGGCAAAGTTCGAGGAACAGGGCCGGGGAAGACGCACGCCGACGGGCTGGCTGCTTGAACGCGAGGCCCGCAGGCTTGCCGCTTTTGAGGCCGCGACGGCGCGACGGGCGGATTGCTCGATCTTTGTCAGCAGGGCCGAGGCCGAGCTGTTCACCGCACGCAGCGGGCTGCCCGCGGTTGCAGTCGGCAACGGGATCGACCTTGAGTATTTCTCGATCGATCACTGCGCGCACAGGGCCGGACAATATCGTGGTGCAGGCAGCCGGGCGACCGCCAGCGGCCTGATCGTCTTCACGGGCCAGATGGACTATGGTCCCAATGTCGAGGCCGTAATCCGGTTTGCCCGACATGATCTTCCCCGCATTCGCGAGGCCGTTCCCGATGCAATTTTCGCAGTCGTGGGGCGCGCGCCGGCCAAGACCGTCACGGCCCTCGCCTGCGACCATGTCATCGTAACCGGCGAAGTTCCCGATACCCGCCCATGGCTCGCAGCCGCCTCGGCCGTGGTCGCCCCGCTTGCGCTTGCGCGCGGCGTCCAGAACAAGGTGCTCGAGGCGATGGCGATGGGCAGGGCGGTCGTCCTTTCGCCCGAAGCGGCGCAGGGTATCGATGCCGGGGACGGACGCGACTTCATCATCGCCGCCGATCCGGTGGCACCAGTCGTCGCGCTCCTCCGCGACCGCATGGAGGCAGAAAAGATCGGCAGCGCAGCGCGCGCGCGCATGGAAGCCGCCTATGGCTGGGGCGCCCAGCTCGCGCCGCTCGGCAGGATCGTCGCGCCATGAGCGGAGCCGGTGAAACCGAGATGCTTTTCCTGCCCGGGGAAGGTTCCCCCGTGCAAGTGGTGCAAGCGGCAGGCGCAGCGCTGCATGACGCCACACCAGAGGCCGGATTGCTGGCAGCCCCAGATACGCACCGGGATTCGTGGCGTTCGCACCTCTTCGCGCTCACGGCGACGATCGCCGGCATGGTGCTGCTCTTCCACGCAGACGCCGTCGCCATGGCGGATCAATGGGTCAACGCATCGACGTACCAGCACTGCCTTTTCATCATGCCGATCACGGGCTGGCTGATATGGCAGCGTCGCCACGAAGTTGCACCGATTGCGCCGCAGGCCTGGGCACCGGGCCTCGCGATCATCGCACTTGCCGCCTTTGCCTGGCTGATGGGCGAGGCAGCCGGTGTATCGGTCGTCCGCCATGCCGCTCTCGTGTTTGCCGTGCAGGCAAGCGTGCTGACGATTCTGGGGCCCAACGCGACGCGTGCCCTGCTCTTTCCGGTATTCTACCTCATCTTCCTCGTGCCGTTCGGCGACGAATTTGTGCCCATGCTGCAGACGATGACGGCAAAGATCGTCATCGCACTCATTCACGTCACCGGCCTGAAAGCTCAGATCGATGGCGTGTTCATCACGACCGATGCGGGTTGGTTCGAAGTCGCCGAAGCCTGTTCGGGGGTGAAGTTTCTTGTTGCCATGGTCGCCTATGGCGCGCTCGTCGCCAACGTCTGCTTCCGCGCCTGGCGGCGGCGCGCCGCCTTCATGGCGCTCTGCATTGTCGTGCCCGTCATCGCAAACGGCGTCCGCGCCTTTTCGACGATCTATGCCGCGCATCTGACGTCCGTCGACGTGGCGACCGGCTATGATCATGTCATCTACGGCTGGTTCTTTTTTGCCATCGTCATGATGCTCATCATGGCGGCGGGCTGGCGCTTTTTCGATCGCAGGCCGACCGATCCGTGGCTTGTGGAGATGCCCATCGGCGCGTGGCGAAAGGCCGAAACGATCCCGGTCGCGCTCGCCGCGCTGGGGATCGCGACAATGCCGATAATATGGACGGATACCGTGATCGCGGCCGGGCGGGCTGCGTTGCCCAATCCCGTCGCGCTTCCCGTCCTCGCGGGCTGGAGCCGGGTGACGTCCCAGCCTGCCACGCCCTGGATCGCGCGCTTCGACGGAGCGGACCACCGCCTATACGGCCGTTATCAGGACAGCAACGGCCATGTCGTCGATATCGCCATCGCACTTTACGGCTGGCAGGGCCATGGGCGCAAGATCATCGGATTCGGGCAGGGTGCTATCGATCCGGCAGGGCGCTGGAAATGGGCGGGCGAACTTCCAGCACCGGCGGGGGCGAGGGCCGAACGACTGATGGGCGCGGGGAAGCTGGCGCGGACGGCGATCAGCTTTTACCTGCTCGGCAACGGTGCCACGGGGGATACGATGACGGTGAAGCTGCAGACCCTTCAACGCCGCCTGCTCGGTGGAGACCAGCGCGCCGCGGTCATCATCGTCTCAGCTGAGGATCGTCCCGATACGCCTGCGCGGGAGGCGCTCCAGCCCTTCCTCGTATCCTTTGGCGACCCGCAGGTGCGCGCCGACAGGCTTTTTGCCCAGGCCGGAGCGCGCTGAGCAATGTGCGGCATTGCCGGCCTTTTCCACATCGGCACCGCAAAACCTGTCGATCCCTCGCGGATCCGGCAGATGACCGACGCGCAGGCGCATCGCGGCCCCGATGGATCGGGCGTGTGGACTGACCGGGGTGTCGGTCTCGGCCATCGCCGCCTCGCGATCATCGATCTTTCGGGGGGCGCGCAGCCGATGCATTCGGCCGACGGCCTGATCAGCATCACCTACAATGGCGAAATCTACAATTTTCGTGACGTCCGCCGCGCGCTCCAGGCGACCGGGGCGGTATTCCGTACCGACAGCGATACCGAAGTTCTGATCGAGGGGTGGCGCGCATGGGGACCAGGCCTGCTTTCCAGACTCAACGGCATGTTCGCCTTTGCACTGCATGATGCAGCTACAGCGACGCTGTTCATCGCGCGCGACCGTCTGGGCGTGAAACCGCTTCATTATACGCAGCTTGCCGACGGCAGCGTGGCATTCGCGTCTGAACTGAAGGGCCTGCTCGCAAACCCTGCGCTGCGCCGCGAACCATCGCACCAGGCGATCGAGGATTATCTCGCGCTCGGCTATATCCCCGACGATGCCTGCTTTGTCGAAGGGGTGCGCAAGCTGCCCGCCGGGAATTTCCTGAAGCTCGAACGGGGCAGGCCGCTGCCCTTGCCGGTACAGTGGTGGGATGTGGACTTTTCAAGGCGGACGACGGGATCCACAGCCGATCTCGAAGCGCAGATGCTCGGCCATTTGCGTGATGGGGTGACGTCCCGGATGGTCAGCGATGTGCCGCTAGGCGCATTTCTTTCGGGCGGCGTCGATTCCTCGTCGGTCGTCGCGTTGATGGCGGAGGCTTCACGGAGCGCCGTGCAGACCTGTTCGATCGGGTTTAACAGCGCCGCGCACGATGAAACCGCCTATGCCGAAGCCGTTGCGAGGCGGTTCGCCACTGAGCATCGCCAGCGCACTGTCGCTGCTGATGATTTCAGGGCGATCGATGCGCTTGCTGCGTCCTTTGACGAGCCCTTTGCCGACGCGTCCGCGTTGCCAACCTGGCGGGTGTGTCAGCTTGCGGGTGAAATCGTGACGGTCGCACTTTCCGGCGATGGTGCAGACGAAATTTTCGCGGGCTACCGCCGATACCGGTTTCAAAGCGCGGAAGAGCGGGTTCGCGCGCTGGTCCCGCCGGGGCCACGCCGGGCAATCTTCGGCACGCTCGGGCGCTATTATCCCAAAGCCGACTGGGCGCCCCGAAGTTTTCGCGCCAAATCGACGTTTCAGGCGCTCGCCCTTGACGGCGACGAGGCTTATGCCCGCGCCGTCGGCGTCGTCACGCCCGAGGCGCGCGCCGCGCTGTACAGCCCGGCGTTCGTGCGCCAGCTGCAGGGCCATCGCGCGGAAGACCGGATCGTCGCCGCCATGCGCGCCGCGCCCGCGCGCGATCCGCTCGACCGGGCGCAATATGCCGATCTCAAGATCGCGCTGCCCGGCGACATCCTCACGAAAGTCGATCGCACGAGCATGGCCGTCGGCCTCGAGGCGCGCGAGCCGCTTCTCGACCATCGCCTTGTCGAGTTTGGTGCATCGCTTCCGCCCTCGATGCGCCTGCGCGGGGGGACGGGCAAATGGCTGATGAAGCGCACGATGCGGAAATACCTGCCCGATGACATTCTCTATCGCCGCAAAATGGGCTTTGTGACGCCCATATCGGGCTGGTTCCGTGGCGAGCTTTCCGGCGAAGCCGAGCGCGTGACGACGACGGCGCTTGCCGGCACAGGCTGGTTCGACCCCAAGGTGCTCGCACGGATCAGCATCGAGCACAAAAGTGGCGTGCGCGATCATGGCCGCCTTCTGTGGCAGCTCGTGATGCTCGAAAAGGCGATGGCCCGTGTGTTCGGCCTTCAGGGATAATCCGCGCGCACGAAGTAAAGGCCATCAGGCGGCGCGTTGAATCCGAGTGCGGCACGGTCCCTTGCCTCCAACGCATGCCGCAGATCGTCGCTGCTCCACCTGCCTCGCCCGACAAGCGCAAGGCAGCCGACCATCGATCTCACCTGGTGATGAAGAAACGAGCGCGCCGCGGCGTGGACGGTGATGCGCTGTCCGTCGCGAACCACGTCGAGCCGGTCGAGCGTGCGCAACGGGCTGTCGGCCTGGCAGTGCACCGACCGGAAGGTCGTGAAATCATGCCGGCCGACCATATGCTGCGCCGCGGCGTGCATCGCCTCCGCATCGAGCGCGGCGGGCACACGCCACATACATCCCGCATCGAGCGTGAGGGGGGCGCGCCGGTTTAAGATATGATATTCGTAGTGCCGCCCAAGACACGAGAATCGCGCATGAAAATCAGCCGCCGCCGGCGAGCAGGCGACCACTGCGACGGGTTGCGGCCGCAGATGCGCGTTCAGTGCCGCCATCAGGCGATCGGGCGTCAGCGGCTTTGCGACATCGATATGGGCAACCATGCCGAGGCCGTGCACCCCCGCGTCCGTCCGCCCCGCCGCATGAACGGCGACCGGTTGGCCGGCAACGGCAGACGCGGCGGCTTCGAGCGCGGCCTGCACGCTCGGCCCGTGCGACTGGCGCTGCCAGCCCATGAAGGGACGGCCATCGAACTCGATCGTAAGCTTGTAACGGGTGGTCACAAAACCGTGCCGGGGGGGATTGCAAAGCCGCGCAACAGATCGGCGGGCGTCATCGTCGAGCGCCCGGCGCGCTGCACCAGCAACGGGATCAGCACACCCGGGTTGCATGCGATGGCAAGCCTTGCATCCAGCACCGTCCGCGGACGCACCGGATCATGCGTGACTTCCGCCACCGCATCGAGGATGCGCAGCCGCTCGCCCGCGAACTCGAAAAAAGCGCCCGGGGATGGCGCAAGGGCGCGCACCTGGCGCACGGCCTGATGCGCCGAAATGAGGAAATCGAGCCGCGCTTCGCCCTTGTCGATCTTCGGCGCATGCGTCACGCCGTCATCAGGTTGGGCAACGGCGGCACGGGTTGTAAAATCATCGAGGACTTCGACGAGCAGCGCAGCACCCATCCGCGCCAGCTCTGCTGTCAGCGCGCCTGCATTTTTTGCCGCGATCGGCGTCTCGACGCGTGCCAGCATCGGCCCGGTATCGAGTCCGGCTTCCATCCGCATGATCGTCACGCCGGTGTTTTCATCCCCCGCAAGGATCGCGCGCTGGATCGGCGCCGCTCCGCGCCAGCGCGGCAGCAGCGATGCGTGGACGTTGACGCAGCCGAGCACGGGCGCATTGAGGATCGCGCGTGGCAGGATCAGCCCGTAGGCGGCCACCGCGGCGACATCTGCGCCGAGCGCCGCGAAATCGGCCTGCGCGGCAGGATCGCGCAGCGAAACCGGATGCCGCACCGCAAGCCCGAGCGCTTCGGCCCGCCGCTGCACGGGAGATGGTGAAAGCGCCTTGCCACGCCCGGCGGGGCGGGGGGGCTGTGTATAGACCGCAAGGATCTCGTGCCCCGTGGTCACCAGCGCTTCGAGCGAAGGCACGGCGAAATCGGGCGTTCCCATGAAAACGATACGCATGGCTGGATTTGGTAGTCGAAGACGGTCCCCGCCCCAAGCCCTTGGCTGACGCTGGCGTCAAGGGATGCTTTTCCATGCGATCTGGCCTATCTCGTGGCCTATGGCTTCCGCTGAAATCGAAATGCTGACCCAGGCGCTGGCAAGACTGCCGGGCCTTGGTCCGCGTTCCGCCCGCCGCGCCGTGCTGCATCTGATGAAGCGACGGGAAGGGGCGCTCGTGCCGTTGCTCCGCGCGCTCGAGACGGTATCGGCCGCGCTTTTGACATGCTCGACGTGCGGCAATCTCGATACACTCGACCCCTGCGGCATCTGTGCGGACCCGCGCCGCGATAGCCGTAGCATTGCCGTTGTCGAGGATGTGTCCGATCTGTGGGCGCTCGAGCGGTCCCGGCTCTTTCCCGGTCGTTTCCATGTGCTTGGCGGCAGACTGTCCGCGCTCGACAATGTCCGCCCCGAAGATCTGACGATCGATCGCCTCGTCGGGCGAATCGAACAGGGCGGCGTGGACGAGGTGGTTCTTGCAATGAACGCCACGCTCGAAGGGCAGACGACCGCTCATTACATCGCCGACCGTCTCGGGCGCTTCCCCGTTCGTCTCACCCAGCTTGCACATGGGCTGCCGGTTGGCGGCGAACTCGATTACCTCGACGATGGCACGCTCGCACAGGCGCTCCGCGCACGTCGGCCGATTGCTTGAGATCCGCCACCGCTTGACCCTGCCGCATGCCGATCCTAATTTTGACCGATGGCCATTCTTCCGATCCTCGAAGCACCCGATCCGCGACTGCGCGTTGTTTCAGAACCCGTCGAAACGTTCGACGACGATCTTCGCCGACTGGTGGCCGATATGTTCGAGACAATGTACGATGCGCCGGGCATCGGCCTTGCCGCAATTCAGGTCGGCGTGGCCCGGCGCGTGCTGGTGATCGACTTGCAGGAGCAGGTGGAGGACGAAGCGGGCACGAAAGCGACGGTTAACGATCCGCGTGTGTTCATCAATCCGGAACTGCGCGATCCCGCAGAGGATATCAGTGTCTACAACGAAGGATGCCTGTCCGTCCCCGATCACTATGCCGATGTCCAACGCCCGACAGCGATCGATGCGCGCTGGATGGATATGGACGGTGTGCAGCACGACGAGCGTATCGAAGGCATGTTGGCCACGGTTCTCCAGCATGAAATGGATCATCTGGAGGGCATTCTTTTCATCGATCACCTGTCCCGCCTGAAGCGGGAGATGATCCTGAAAAAGCTTGCAAAGCTGAAAAAAGCCGCGTGATACCGCTGGCTTGATCGTTCCGGCCAAGAGACAAACGACTGTTCCCATCCACCGCGTTCCTGCTATGTTCGGGAGAAAGGGGCCGACCCTTACCGATTCTTTTGGGTGCCGATGACGGTTCCCAATGAGCAAGGGACGTTTTCATGCCGGATTACGCCGTTTTCGCAGTCATTGCCGGGATCGTGGCAGGCCTGCTGATCGGCTGGCTTGTCGCTGGCAGAGGCGTCGTGAAACTGCGCGGGGAGCTTGCCGTCGCGCGCGTTTACGGTGACCGGGCGACGGAATTGCAGCGTCAGCTTGACGAAGCGGCCGAGGAACGGTCGCTCGCAACGGCGCGTATAGCGGGACTGGAAGCTGAGCGCGAGGCGGTCAGCAGATCGCACGAAGCGCAGCTCAGGGCGGTGAACGAGGCACGCGAACTGCTCGCGACGCATTTCGAAGCGACGGGGGCAAAGGTGCTCGAAGCTGCGCAACGCCAGTTCCTCGATCGCGCCGATGCCCGTTTCAGGCAGAGCGAGGAAAGCGCAGGGGCGGGGCTGAAGGCATTACTGCAGCCGGTCGAGACGACGCTGAAGCGCTATGAAGAAAGCCTCTCGCGTGTCGAGAAAGAGCGCGAGGGAAGCTATCGCGCGCTTCAGCAGGCCGTCGGCGAACTGGCGACATCGAATGATCGCGTGCGCCGTGAGGCATCACGCCTTGCCGACGTCATGAAATCGAGCCCCAAGGCGCGCGGGCGCTGGGGCGAAGAGCAGCTGAAAACGATCCTCGAAACCGCCGGGCTTTCGGAAAATGTCGATTTCACGCTGCAGCCGAGTGTGAGCGACGGCGAGCGTCAGCTCCGTCCCGACTGCGTGATCAATCTTCCGGGCGGGCGATGCATCGTCGTCGACGTCAAATGCCCGCTCGTTCATTTCGAGGAAGCGTTCGACGAAGAGAATGACGAGCGACGTGCCGCTCTGCTGGCAAAACACGTCATGGCTATGCGGTCTTATGCCGCTGATCTCGGGCGCAAGGGCTATTGGAAGCAATATGATCTGTCGCCCGACTTCGTCGTGATGTTCGTTCCAGGCGAGCATTTCCTGTCCGCGGCCGCAGAGCGCGCGCCCGATCTGATCGAAACGGCCTTCCGCAGCGGCGTGGTGATGGCGGCGACGATCAACATGCTGGCTCTAGCGAAGGTAATGGCGGGCATGTGGCGGCAGGAAGTGCTGCACAGACAGGCGGAGGAAATCGGAAACCTCGGCCGCGAGCTTTATGCGCGACTCCTGACGATGGGTGGGCATGTTTCGAAGCTTGGCAAAAACCTCGATACCGCGATCGGCGCTTATAATGCGTTTGTCGGCAGCCTCGAATCCAACGTGCTGACCTCAGCCGAACGGTTCGAGCGTCTCGGCGTCGATACGGGCGGAAAACGGATCGAGCGCCTGCCGATTATTGAGACTTCATCGAGGCCGATGGTCAAGCTCGTCGCGTCGCGAGAGGAAAGTAACCTGACACGGGTTCTGACTGACACAGATCGTGCCGACACGGATTCAGTTCAGATGAATGAGAAACCATAACGCCGGCCGCTCTAAAACGCCTCGACCGCCCCTGTCCCGAGCCCCTGCGCGTCAGCTGTCTTAAAAAAAAGCGCAAGCATGTCGCGCTCTTCAGCACTCAGATATGGGTTCCAGACGTCAAGGATAAGAACCGCGCGAGGCTCGCCGCTTCTGTTCCAAGCCTCATGATCGATCGTATCGTCAAAGGCGAATGCCTCGCCTGCGCGCCATTCACGCGTCTCTCCGCCGACGCGAAAACTGCAACCGTCAGGCACGATCAGCGGCAGATGGATGATCGTGCGGATATTGGTTACGCCTGTGTGTGCGGGGATATGTGCGCCCGGCTCAAGAATTGAGAAGAAGGCGCTGGGGCAGCGACCGGGCAGCCGAAGCTGCGGCACGTTGGAAAGCGCGGCCATGGTCGCCGGGCAGCGCTCTTGGGCATCGGCAACAGGATTCCCGTAATGCCAGAGGTAATAAGCGTTCCAGGCCATCTGCCCGTCGAGTGGAGACCATTTGTTACCGGGCGTGCCCGAAGACATTTGCACATATGGCGAAAAGCCTGGCGCCCCGGTGCCAAGAAGATTTTCGAGTTCGCTGCGGATCGCGGGCGTGGCGGCTTCAAGCGACCCCAGCCATGGGAAGTGCGATCGATCGAAAAATTCGTCGGCCGGTAAAAACGGGAAATGAACCCCGGCGCAATCATGGACGAAAATCTTTCGCCGCCCCGTTGCGTAGTTAACCGCCGCGTCGAAGCGGCGCAGCGATCCTTTTGCGCCGGCGCGGGAATCTGCGAGCACGGCGTCGATCGTGTCGACGAATCGCGCTGTTTGCGCGCGGACGAAACGATGGGCGTGAGCCAGGATTTTGTCGGCACCGTCGCTTACGGGTGCGGTGGCGATAACGCCCTGCCACAGACGCATCGCTGCGACGGTATCGCCGCACCGCTCGCAAAGCTCAGCCTTTCGGACAAGCGCCGGAAAATAAAGGGCATCGAGCGCGAGAGCAGAGTCGAGGCTCGCGGCCTCGCCGCTGTCGTTGCCCGCCTCGCGCTGCGCTTTTGCAAGGTTCAGCCACAGAACAGGCGACGTGGGATCGGCGATAGTCGCCTGCCTGTGCAGATCGGTCGCACGGGCGATGTCGCCGCGAGTCAGCATGACGACCCCCAGTGAATTCAGCGCAGCCGGATGGCCGGGTGCGATCGCCAGCGCGGCCTCAAGCTGCATCTGTGCGGTAACCAGATCGCCTGCCTGCTGTGCATGCCGGGCGTTTTGCAAATGCGTGTCGATCGTCACTGGCGCTTTGCCACCCCCCGCCGCTGGTTCAGGACTTCATAGGCCATGACTGCCGTTGCGACAGCCGCATTCAGGCTGTCGGCGCGGCCGCACATCGGCATTTTAACCAGCAGGTCGCACGCATCCGCATAAGCGCGCGGCAGGCCCTGCGACTCATTGCCGACGAGGATGAACGTCGGCGCTGCATAGCGTGCCGATTGATAGTCGGTCCGGGTATCGAGGCTGGTTCCGACGAGCTGCCCTGCTCCCGCACGCAGCCATGCGATAAAGTCCGGCCAGCGCGCCATGGTGACCGATTGGGTGAAGATCGCGCCCATGCTCGCCCGCACGGCCTCGACAGAAAATGGATCGGCACAATCGTCGATCAGGATCAGTCCCCCGGCGCCGACTGCATCGCCTGTGCGCAATATCGTGCCGAGATTACCGGGATCGCGCAGGCGTTCGGCAACGATCCATATCGGTGCGGCATGGCGATCGACGGCACTGAGCGGGGTTTCGCGTTCGCGATAGATGCCGATTACGCTGCCGGGATTGTCCTTGCCCGAAAGCTTTGACAAAATCTCGGGCGAAGTCTCGAATACCGCCCCCGCCGATGCTTCCAGCCGCTTTACGAGCGGGTGACCGGCGCTTTCGACGGTGCGCCACAGCGATTCGGGCGCTACTCCCGCGTCCAGTGCCTCGGTCAGGATGCGCAGTCCTTCGGCAAGAAACCGCCCCTCGGCGCGACGATGTTTCTTGTCGCGGAGTGCGCGGACCTGCTTGACCAACGGGTTGGAAAAGCCCGTGATTTCCCGGACCATCACTCTTCGCCGAATTTGTTCTCGACCAGTTCCACCAGCGCCGTGACCGACTTTTCGGCCCCGTCCCCGTCGGCGCTGATCGTTATCACGTCGCCCATTGCGGCACCGAGCATCATCAGCCCCATGATCGACGAGCCGACCACAGTCCCGCTGCCGTCTTTCGATACGTCGACCTTTGCCGGCAGCGTGACAGCGAGCGTCACGAATTTTGCGCTGGCGCGGGCATGGAGACCCCGGCGATTCGAGATCAGCACGTCCCGACTGATCATGACCACATCGTCACGCCGCCTGCTCGCCAAGCACTTCGGAGGCTACCGAAATATATTTCCGGCCCGCCTCCCGTGCGGCGGCAACGGCATCGCGCACATTCATCGTCCGCCGCGCACCCTCGAGCCGGATGAGCATGGGAAGATTGATCCCCGCGATGACTTCGATCCGGCCGGGCTCCATCAGAGAGATCGCCAGGTTCGACGGCGTGCCACCGAACAGATCGGTCAGGACGATGACGCCGCGCCCGCCATTGACCGATACGATAGCGTGCGCGATGTCGGCGCGTCGACCCTCCATGTCGTCATCGGGGCCGATGCAGATCGGCTCGATTGCGCGCTGCGGTCCTACGACATGCTCCATTGCAACGACAAATTCGGTCGCCAGGCGCCCATGCGTCACCAATACCAAACCGATCATTACGGCCCAATCTCGTCCAATTCCGCGTCATGCGCGTCCCCGTCGCGGTTCACGCCTTCGGTCGAGTCATCGGGCCGACTGCGCAGATCGCGATGTGTGACCGTGGGGGAAAATCCGGCTTCACGCAACCGTGTCGCCACGCGATCGGCGACATGGACGCTACGGTGCCGTCCGCCCGTGCAGCCAAAGGCAACCGTCAGATAGGCCCGGCCCTCGGCCTGATAGCGCGGGAGCAGAAACAGCAGAAGGTCTTCGATCCGGGACAGGGCATCGGCATAGGCCGGATCGGCGGCGACATAGTCGGCCACGGCACCGTCGAGCCCGCTCATCGGGCGCAGAGACTCCACCCAGTGCGGATTGCGCAGAAAGCGCATGTCGAACATCAGATCGGCGTTGCGCGGAACGCCACGTGCAAAGCCAAAAGAGGCAATTGTCAGCGTGGGGGCGCTGGCGTGCTCGTCTCCGAAGCGGATCCGTATCTGAAGGCGCAAATCGTTGGACGTGCTCGCCGTGGTATCGATGACGTGATTGGCCCATCGGCGCAGCGGTTCGACGAGCTCGCGTTCACGCGCAATGCCGTCACGCGCCGGACGGTCGAGCGCGAGCGGGTGGCGGCGGCGGGTTTCCGAAAAGCGGCGTTCAAGCTCCACGCCGCCGCAGTCGAGGAAAAGCGTGCCGATATCTTCCCCGTGATCGCGCCGGGCCTTGATCCGCTCGACGATCGCCGCGGCCTCGAAGCCACGCGTGCGGCTGTCGATGCCAAATGCCAGCGGTCGGCCGCCACTTGCCCCTTCGGCAAGCCGGATCGAGATGAGATTGTCGAGGAGACGCAAGGGAAGATTATCCACCGTTTCCCAGCCGGCATCCTCCAGCGCCTTCAAAGCGGTCGATTTCCCTGCACCCGACATGCCTGTGACAAGCAGAATGCGGCCCGGACGCTTCATTGCAAGACAAGTCCCTTCATCTGGAGCGCGCATTCCACCTTGATCGGCGCCGATGGCTCGAGCGCGACCAGCGCGACATGCGGCACGTCAATGCCGATAATGGCCCGCGAGCTACCATCTTCGGGAAGCCGCTCGACCGGGCCACCGATACTGACGACAAGCGCAACCGGGATGGCATCGATATTCGCCATTCCGACAATTCCCAATCCCCGGATTTCGATCTTGCCAGCAAGGGCGGGGGGCGCGCTGGCAAGCAGCCGGTTCCCCTCCCTCCGGATAACGACATAGTCGTCGCTGACGAGGGTTGCACCTCGATCGATCAGGCGCAGCGCGAGATCGGACTTGCCCGATCCAGACAACCCTTCAATCAGCACCGCCCGGTTGCCGATCGCGACGCACGATGCGTGCAGCCGATCGGAAGAAAAAATCGTCACGCCGTATCGCTCCCCGTTCCGGCGACCGGCAATCGCACGACAAAACAGGCACCTGCGCCTTTCCCCGGTCTTTCGCTTACCGCAACCGCTCCGTTATGTGCTTCGACGATGGTCCTCACGATGGCAAGGCCGAGGCCTGAATGCCTGCCAAAAGCATAGGGCTCGGGGCGGTCCGAGTGGAAACGTTCAAAGATAACATCGCGTGCGGCGGGAGCAATTCCCGGACCCTCATCCTCGACGAGAACCTTGACCCAGTCGGTATCTGTCGTGACGCTCAGACGGACGACGCCATCGGGGGGCGAAAAGCTGAGCGCATTATCGATCAGGTTTTCAAACACGCGGGACAGCCGCGCCGCGTCGCCCGTTACGATTGCCAACCCGTCGTCCGTCGTCATCCGCAGAAAAGGTGGGGTCTGCGTTCGCGCATGATGATCGGATATCAGTCGTTCGAGAAGCACCACAATATCCACGTCCGTGAACTGGGCACGGGTGAGTTGCGCATCGAGGCGCGAAATGTCTGCAATATCGGAGATGAGCCGATCGAGACGGCGCACATCCTGCGAGGCAATCGTCGTAAGCTGCGCCTTCACGGCGACGTCGTCGACGCGGTTCAGCGCCTCGATGGCCGACGACAGCGATGCAAGCGGGTTTTTCAGTTCATGCGTCACGTCGGCGGCGAACGACTCGATCGCGTCGATCCTCTCCCGCAACGCCTGCGCCATATCCGATACCGATCGTGCAAGAAGCCCGATCTCGTCCGTGCGCTCCGGGAGACGCGGTACGATTACGTCGCGGGCGCGGCCAAGGCGGACGCGTCGTGCAGCGACGGCGAGCAGCCGCAGCGGCCGCGCGATGGTGCGCGCCAGAAAGACCGAGAGCGCCGCCGAGAGTGCCAGTGACGTGAACACGATGATCGCAAGCCGCAAGCGCTCCTCGCGGATCAGCCTCGTCACATCTTTCGGGTTCTGGACGCTGAGGAGGAAGAGGTTGCGCTTGTCACCAATCGCCACGGCCGCGCTCGTCACGATCGTTCGATCGGGCGCGAGCCGGACGCGCGACGCGATCTGCCCGCCCTGCATCACATCGACGACTTCAGGCCAGTTCGATGCCGGCGCGCGCCCCTGGTCCACAAAGGGAAGCGGGATGCGGGCAACGACGAGCCGGTCGATGACGGCATCGAGCCAGCGGGCCGCATGCTGCTGCAAGTCCTGGCTTGCGGGGTCGACGAAGCGAAAGCTTCGCGGTCCGGTTGCCCAGCTGTCGAGGATGAGCACGCCGCGCCTGTCATAGACGCGCAGTCGATCGCCGGAAATACGGGCGACCGCGTCCAGCATCTTGCGCCGTGACGGTGCCGGTGCCGCAGCCAGCGCGGCGGCGACGATGCGAAGCTCGCTTTCTTCCTGGATCCTGCGTTCCTGGATCAGGCGCGTTCGAAAACCATCGAGATAGAAAAGGCTGGCGCCGGTGAGCACCAGCGCGACGACGTTCACCGCGAGGATGCGCCGCGTAAGCGAGCCGCGCTCGGCCCAGCCGCTCAGGCGGAACCGCGCTTCAGCTCTCGGTGAAACGGTATCCGGCACCATAGAGCGTCGCGATAGCATCGAATTCAGGATCGACCGCGCGGAATTTTCGCCGGATGCGCTTGATATGGCTGTCGATCGTACGGTCATCGACGTATACGTCGTCCTGATAAACGATATCCATGAGCTGGCTTCGGCTCCTTACGACTTCGGACCGCACCGCGAGAGCTTCGAGGATCATGAATTCCGATACGGTAAGTGTCACGGCCTTGCCGTCCCAGCGCACGAGATGGCGTTCGGGATCGAGCGAGAGCCGACCGCGCACGATCGGTTCCGCGACGATTCCTTCGAACACGCCGCCGTTTTCGCCGACGAGCTCGGCACGGCGCAGAAGTGCCCGGATACGCGCGATCAACAATGTCTGCGAAAATGGTTTGGCGACATAATCGTCCGCGCCAGCGTCCAGTCCCAGTGCCTCGTCGACCTCATCGTCTTTTGACGTCAGGAAGATGACCGGGAGCATCGACTGTTTCCGCAGCTGCCGAAGCAGTTCGATTCCGTCGAGGCGTGGCATCTTGATATCCGAAACCGCCAGATCGGGCGGATTCTCGATCAGTGCCTTCAGTGCGGTTTCACCATCGGTGTACAGCCGGGTTGCGAAGCCCTCCGCCTGCAGCGCGATCGAAAGCGAAGTCAGGATGTTGCGGTCGTCATCGATGAGGGCGATAGTCGCGGTCACGTCATGATTCTAAGGGGAGCCCCGCCGCACGGCAACTGTCTGGTTTTTTGCGACGACCGGACGTCTCCAAGCCGCCCGAAACGGCAGGTTTTTCGAAGAAATCGTAATGGGAATGCTGGATGGACTGCTCGCGCAGGTAACGGGCAAAATCGATGTCGCGGCGCTTGCCGGTAACGTCGGACTTTCCGGCGAACAGGTTGAGCAGGCGATTGCGGCACTGAACGTCGCGCACGCGCAATCGGGTGATACTGTTGCCGACGCCGCTACGGAAACGGGCCTTTCCAGTCACAAACCGACCGAAATTGTCGATCATGTCGGCGGTCAGAGCGCGCTGCGCGTATTCGCCGAAATATGTGGCGGGCCGTCTTAAGCGGCCTCGACGATCAGAACGCCGCCGTCAATAGCGGTAACCCGCAGCTTTGCCCCCACTGCCGCGTTCGCGCCCCGGGCCGACCAGACGCTGTCTCCCACCTTCACCCGGCCATGTGTTTCATCAACCGGCTCCACCGCCGTGACGATGGTCCCCATCAGCCGCGCACCCGGATCGTTGAGCAATGGGTGGTCGCTCAGGATCGGGACGCGCTGAAAATAGGCGCGCGCCACCCAGACAGTCGCGAACGAAGCACCCGCAAAGATGATGCCCTGTGCGGTAAAGCCGAAGCCGAATGCCGCGGCCGCACCCGCGGTGACGAGCGCCGCCAGCCCGACCCAGGCCAGATAGAATCCCGGCGCAACGATTTCGGCGATTGCAAGGGCAACACCGATGATAAGCCACCAGAGCGCGGCGTTCATGACGGCCTCTCGCCAAACGGCCCCGGCCTGCGCGGCTCCGGCGGGGATCTTTGCCCGGCCGGATCGTTGCCGAACGCATCGCGCGCAAGCTGGCCGATCCCGCCAAGCGTCCCGATCAGGTTGGTTGCCTCGACCGGAAAGAGAATGGTCTTGGCGTTCGGCGAAGTGGCAAACTGGCTGACGGCTTCGACGTATTTCTGTGCGATGAAATAGTTGATGGCCTGCGCGCTGCCATTCTCGATCGCATCCGACACCATCTTGGTAGCGGTTGCTTCGGCCTGGGCAGACCGCTCGCGCGCCTCGGCATCGCGAAAGGCGGCTTCCTTGCGACCTTCGGCTTCAAGGATCCGGGACTGTTTCTGCCCTTCGGCCCGGTTTATGTCGTTCTGACGCGCCGCTTCGGATTCGAGAATTGTCGCGCGCTTCTCGCGCTCGGCCTTCATCTGCCGGGTCATCGCGTTGACGATATTGGCGGGCGGGCGGATATCCTTCAGCTCGACGCGTGTGATCTTGACGCCCCAGGCTTCGGTCGCGAGATCGACGATGTTCAGCAGCCGGCCGTTGATCTCGTCGCGCTTGGACAGCGTCTCGTCGAGGTCCATGCTGCCCATCACCGTTCGCAGGTTCGTCGTCACGAGCTGCATGATCGCGAGATACAGGTCGCTGACTTCATAAGCCGCCTTGGCGGCATCGAGCACCTGAAAGACACGACGCCGTCCACCGCGACCATCGCATTGTCCTTGGTAATGATTTCCTGCCCCGGAATGTCGAGCACCTGCTCCATCATGTTGACTTTCCTGCCGATGCGATCGGCGAAAGGAAAGATGAGCGTAAGGCCGGGCTGGGCGACGGTCGTGAACTTGCCGAATCGCTCGATCGTATATTGATAGCCCTGCCGGACCATTTTTACGGCCATGGCGACGTAGACGACGCCAAGCACGACGATCAGTAGTACGGCGACTTCCATGATGGCGAACTCCCGCTTTCCCGTTCCGCGCATAAGCGGACCGCGAACGCGCTCCAAGAACAATCGACGGGTTCCAACCGCCGGACGCGGCCCGGTTCGGAAAAGCCGATGGTGCCCACGCTGGCTATCTGCTTACGCGCGGGATACGGGAAAGCGCACGATTCGACTTCACCTCTGCCGAAAGTGCGACAATTTGGCTCATGACATTCCGCTCGGCCTGACGTTCGACGACGTTCTGCTGCAGCCCTGCGCGTCCGATGTTCTGCCCAGCCAGGCCGATACGCGCACCCAACTCACCAGATCGATCGCGCTGAACATACCAATCCTTTCGTCGGCTATGGATACCGTGACCGAGGCAGACATGGCGATCGTCATGGCGCAGCTCGGTGGAATCGGAGTGCTGCATCGCAACCTGAGCATCGATGAGCAGGCGGCGGCAGTGCGCGCCGTGAAGCGTTTTGAAAGCGGAATGGTGGTAAACCCGATCACGATCGCACCCGACGGGACGTTGGGTGAGGCGCGCGCGCTGATGGCCCGGCACCGGATCTCCGGGATTCCCGTCGTCGAGGCATCGGGACGGCTTGTGGGCATATTGACCAACCGCGACGTCCGCTTTGCCGAGAACGCTGCCCAGCCCGTCAGCGAGCTGATGACGTCGCAAAATCTTGCCACGGTCCGGGCCGGGGTATCGCAGGAGGAGGCGCGGCGGCTGCTTCATGCGCGGCGCATCGAAAAGCTGCTCGTTGTCGATGACGGCGGGCGCTGCGTGGGGCTGATCACCGTCAAGGACATCGAAAAGGCAGTGACGTATCCCAGCGCCACCAAGGACGGCACCGGTCGGCTGCGCGTCGCCGGCGCGACGACGACGGGCGATGCCGGTTTCGAACGGACCGAAGCACTGATCGACGCGGAATGTGACCTGATCGTAATCGATACCGCGCACGGCCATTCGACATTGGTCTCAGCCGCGGTCGAGCGCGTGCGCAAGCTTTCAAACAGCGTCCAGATCGTGGCGGGCAATGTGGCGACGGGCGAGGCCGCGCGCGCGCTGATCGGGGCGGGGGCAGACGCCATCAAGGTCGGGATCGGGCCGGGAAGCATCTGCACGACACGCGTCGTCGCCGGTGTCGGCGTGCCGCAGCTCACAGCGATCATGAACGCAGCAGAGGAAGCCGCGAAGTCCGGAATCCCGGTGATCGCCGACGGCGGGCTGCGTACCTCGGGCGATCTGGCCAAGGCGCTGGCCGCAGGCGCCTCGAGCGTCATGATCGGCTCGCTTCTGGCCGGAACAGAAGAAGCGCCAGGCGAAACCTTTTTATATCAGGGACGTGCGTATAAAAGCTATCGCGGCATGGGAAGTGTGGGTGCTATGGCGCGCGGCTCGGCTGACCGATATTTCCAGCAGGATATCAAGGATCATCTGAAGCTTGTCCCGGAGGGGATCGAGGGTCAGGTGGCGTTCAAGGGTCCGGCCCGTGACGTGATCCACCAGCTTGTCGGCGGCGTAAAAGCTGCGATGGGCTATACCGGCGCACGGACAATCGCCGACCTTCGCGCACGCGCGAAATTCGTGCGGATCAGCAACGCTGGCCTTCGCGAAAGCCACGTGCACGACGTTATGATCACGCGCGAAGCCCCGAATTACCCGACCCGATGACGCCCGCCGCCCGGGTTCAGTCGGCCATTGAGATCCTCGACATCATCCTCGCCGCGGTGCGCGACAACGGCCCGGCGGCGGATACCATCATCGCCACCTGGTTCAGGACAAGGCGGTTTGCGGGATCGGGAGACCGGCGCGCCGTCCGCGACCTGATCTATCGCGCCATCCGCCGCTTCGGAGACGTGCCGCGATCGGGTCGGGAGGCGATGATCGGGCTGGCTGCCAGCGATCCGGCGCTGGCCGTGCTGTTCGACGGATCGCCTTACGCGCCACCTGCGATCGGGCAATCGGAGCGGGGAAGCGCGCCGCGCCTGTTGCCCGCATGGCTCTCACATCTTGTTCCGCCCGAAGAGCATGAGGCGCTGCTCGGCCGCGCGCCCTTCGATCTGCGCATCAATACGCTGAAAGCCACGCGCGATGTTGCCTTGCAACTCCTGCCTGGCGCCAGGCCCATCGGCGGGACCGAAAATGGCGTGCGGCTCGCCGAGCGGATCGCGCTCGCCGATCGTCCCGATCTTTCCGGGCTTGTCGAGGTGCAGGATGCAGGCAGCCAGATTGTCGCGGAAAGCTGCGCGGCAAGGCCGGACAAGACCGTGATCGACCTGTGCGCGGGGGCAGGCGGCAAGACGCTGGCGCTGGCGGCCGACATGGCCGGGCGGGGCAGGCTCTATGCCTGTGACACGGATCGCGGTCGGCTTTCGCGCCTTGCCCCGCGCGCAGCCGTCGCCGGTGCGCAGATGATCGAGGCGCGGCTGCTCAATCCGGGGCAGGAAGCGTCGGCGCTTGAAGATTTGCGGGTTTCCGCCGATTGCGTCCTCGTCGATGCGCCATGTTCCGGTTCGGGCACATGGCGGCGGAATCCGGAGTTGCGCTGGCGGCTTACCGCGGCTCGCCTGAAGGCTGTCACCGCGCTCCAGGCCTATCTCCTCGATCTGGGTGCAACACTGGTCAAACCGGGCGGCGTGCTTGTCTATGCCGTCTGTTCGCTCATCGATGAGGAGGGGTCGGGACAGGCCGGTGCATTCCTCGAGCGGCACCCGGCGTGGACCGCCGAGAGCACCCGCACGCTTACGCCGTCGCGGGACAATACTGATGGATTTTTTGTCGCGCGGCTGAAAAGCCCGTGCTAGCTTTTCGAACCTGATATGGTTCTGGAGACACTGATGCGCCTCACGCCCCCGGCGATTGCCCTTGCCGCGCTGTTTGCCACCGTTTCAAGCGTCAGCCATGGACAACGGCCGGGCACCGTCGTCGACGCGCGGTCGGTTGCCCTGCAGCGTCAGGGTGAGTCAGCGGCGGCGGCCGGAAAGTTCGATGTCGCGAACGATCTGCTTGAGACTGCGCTCGCCGTCGATCCGAAAAACCGTGACGCATTCCTTGCTCTTGCGCGCGTGGCTTCGCGACAGGGCCTGAACGGAAAGGCGATCCGCCTCTATCGCGAAGCGCTGCTGCTCGAACCTGACAATGTGGTCGCGCTGGCGGGGCAGGGCGAAGCGATGGCAGCCAAGGGCGCACTTGCCAAGGCTCGCGAAAATCTTGCGCGGGTGGATGCCCTGTGCGTGGCGCGATGCCCGCAGCAGGCGGCGCTCGCGGCAGCGATCGCGCGCGGGCCGGTGCAATCGGCTCAGGCTGCGCCGCCGCCAGTCACGGTTCCCTCGAAGCCCTGATCTCGCACGCGATCGCGACGAATTCGGCGACGGACAATGTTTCTGCCCGGCGCGACGGGTCGATAGCCAGGGCCTCAAGCGCACCGATAGCACCGGAAAGACCCTTGAGGCTCTGGCGCAGCATCTTTCGCCGCTGGCCGAATGCCGCCGCGGTCAGCCGCTCGATGTCCCGGGGTCCGCATCCAGCGGGCGCTGCATCCGGCACGATGTGAACGACGGCCGACATCACCTTTGGCGGCGGCGTGAACGCCGATCGGTGAACCCGCATGGCGATTTTCGGACGTGTCCGCCACCGCGACAAAACGGCAAGGCGGCCATAGGTGGCGCTGCCGGCCGTCGCCACAATCCGTTCGGCGACTTCCTGCTGGAACATCAGGGTGAGCGATCCCCAGCGTGGCGGCCATTGTTCCCCGCCGAGCCAGTCGACGAGCAGTGCAGTTCCCACATTATAGGGAAGATTGGCGACGATATGGCCGCCCGGCTCGATGACGTCGGCAAGGTCGATCGTGCGTGCGTCACCACTCTCGATGTGCAGTCGGCCTTCGGCAGTCTCGGCGAGTTCGGCCAGCGCCGGAAGGCAGCGCGCGTCGCGTTCGACCGCCGTTACGCGTGCACCGGCATCGATCAGCGCACGGGTCAGGCCGCCGGGGCCTGGGCCTACTTCATAGACTGAAGCGCCGCGCAGATCGCCGGGAATGGCGGCGATCCGCGCGAGCAACTGGCTGTCGAACAGGAAGTTCTGGCCCAGCGCCTTCGATGCGTTCAGCGCGTGCCGCGCGATGACATCACGCAGCGGCGGGCGTTCGCGGCTCAAGCCGCCTGGGGGCAGGTATAGGCCGCGCGCGTATCAGCGGCGGCATCGGCCAGCCGCAGAGCCGCGATCATCGCGCCCGGATCGGCCCTGTCCTGCCCTGCAATGCCGAACGCAGTGCCATGATCGGGCGCGGTCCGCACGATCGGAAGGCCCAGCGTCATGTTCACGCCTTCGTCGAAATGCAGAGTCTTCAGGGGGATCAGCGCCTGATCATGATACATGCAGATCGCGGCGTCATAGGTGGCACGCGCGCGCGGATGGAACATCGCATCGGGGGCAAATGGCCCGCTCACGACGATTCCCTCGGCCTGCAGCATTTCGATCGCAGGCCCGATGATATCGATCTCCTCGCGGCCCAATGCACCATTTTCGCCGGCGTGGGGATTCAGTCCGCTGACGGCCAGGCGCGGATTGCCAATGCCGAAGTTTTTTTCCAATCCGCGCGCCGTCGTACGTGCCTTCGATACGATCATCTCGATGCTGAGGGCGGCCGGCACATCGGCGAGCGCGAGATGCGTCGTTACCGGCACCACCCTGAGTGTCGGCCCGACGAGCATCATCACAGTATTGTCCCGCGCTACGCCGAATCGTTCAGCGATGAACTCGGTCAGCCCGGGATGAGTAAATCCGATCGAATAAAGCTGCGCCTTGGAAACCGGCCCGGTGACCAGCGCGCGCGCCGCGCCCGATCGCGTTATGCCCGTTGCAAGCTCGAGCGCCGAAAGCGCACAGCGCGCGCCTTCGAAATTGGGTTCGCCGGGGACAATGTCTCCAGCATCCTCGACCTGCATGATTGGAAGGGCCCGTCCGAAAAGAGCCGATGCCTCACACGGATCTTCAATGCGCTCGACAGGCCCGCCCCAGACGGCTTTGATGGCGCGCAGATCGCCGACAACGAAAAAAGGGGCGATCCCCGCACAGTCGCGGGATGCCCATGCCTTGCAGATGATCTCGGGCCCGATGCCTGCCGGATCGCCGAGCGCTACGGTCAGCGGAAGCCGATTGACGCTCATGTCAGCGATAGTCGATCACGGCGTCGCGTCGCAGATCGCGAAGATACCGGAGCGCGCGCTGGTTGACCCGCGCTTCTTCAAGCGGGCCACGGACCTCGTCGGCAGTCGGCAGCCCGGCATCCGCCGGCTCGTCGCGACCACATAGCACGAAGACGCGGACCCCTTCGGTTGGCGAACCAAATGGCTGCGTCACCTGTCCTACCGACATCTTGATCATGATATCCTGGAGCGCCGGGGGCAGATCGCGAACCTTGACCTGGTCATTGTCGACGATATCGGCCCCTTGCGAGGCGGCAACCTCCGCCGCCTTGCCGCAGCCCTGCATTGCCTGTGTTGCCTTGGCAAAGCCCTCGGCCCGCGCCGTCGCCTGCGCCTTGGCAATTCCTGGCTGAAACTTGATCGATATCTGGCGGAGATTCAGGATCGCATCGCGTGGATCCGCCATCAGAACCTGTCGCGAATCAACGAGATAGACGATCGAGAAACCGCCGGGAACGGCAACCGGGCCGGCAACCTGCCCGACCGACAGTTCCTGTGCCGCCTGTGCCAGTGCGTCGGGAAGCTGCGCACTGCGCACCCAGCCGAGATCGCCGCCGACGGAAGCGGTGGAGGCTTCCGAAAACTGCCGCGCATAGGCCGCAAACGAGCCACCCTGACGGACCTGATCGATGATCTTGCGGGCATTGGCCTGAACTTCGGCAGCATTTTCAGGCGTCGATGAAAGATAGATCTCGCCGATGTGGAACTCTTTTGTTCCCTTGGACGCTTTCATCCGCTCGATGATCGCCTGCACATCGGCCTCGCTGACGTTGGTTGTCGGCTCGATGCGGCGGCGCAACAGCCGGTTCCACGCGAGTTCTCCCTGGATTTGCCGCTTGATCGATCGATCCGAAGAGCCTTGTTGGCGAAGATAGGCAGACATCTGCTCGGGCGTCCGCTTGAAGCGCTGGGCAACGCGCTCATAACTCTGCTGGACTTCGCTTGGCGCTATTTCGACATCGTGCGCCTTGGCCTCCTGGATTTGCAGGGTCTCGTCGATAAGATTGCGCAGCACCTGCAGCCGCAAACGCTCGCGCTCCTCATCCGATATGCTGCCCTGGTTCGCGAGGATGACGAGCGCAAGCCGCTGATCCACGTCAGTACCGGTGACGACATAGCCGTTGACGATCGCCGTCGCCTTGCGAAGATGCGGGTCTGATTTTCCGAAAAGCGTGACCGAGCCAGGCAGGTTGAGACTGGCGACGCTCGATACGTCGCCGGTATCGGGAACTGTCTGCGCCACCGCCCCGATTGTGATGCTGCAGCCCATTGCGGCAAGAAAACAGCGGAAATTCGTGCGCAGGCGGCGGAACTGGATCGTCAATGCAGGATTTCCGTCATCGTGAAAGTAATTGGTGCGGAGTATGACCGCGCGTCGCTGAACGCACGCTTAGCGGCCAAGACCCCGGAACGCCAGCCTGAGCAGAAAGCTGTTTCCCCGTCTGGCATCGCCTGCTGAGCCATAATCACGCCGCCAGGTGAACCCCATGTCAAGGCAGTCATCGGTATAGGCCAGGCCGATCCGGTGACGGACGGGTTGATAGCCGTCAGCCAGATTGGTCGGATCCTCCGCTGCATCGGTCAGATCGATGGTCGTCGAACCGAACAGCGAGACATTACGCAGGATCTGCAGACGTCCCCCAAGGCGAATCTCCTCGCGGTCGCGAAGATCCTCGAGCTGCGGGCCGATGTTTCGATTGAGCCGAAGATAGCCGACAGTCGCAAAACTCTGGTCGGTGCCAATGGTGGCATCGATTTCGCTGCGGCGGATCGCCAGATTATCCTTGTCGAGCCGGAAGCGCTGCGTGAAGCTCACCATCCTTCCGTACTTTACGGTCGCGCGGCCGACGATGTCCGATGTTCGGCCGGTCAGCCCGGTGCCGTCAGGAAAAATGCTCGGCCGCGCATTGAGGCGGAGGCTCTGCCCGACGTTCGCGCTGATGGCGATCCCCGGAAGGTCATAGGCATAATCTACGCCATAGGTGACCCTGCTCGAATCCTCCCACCGGTCATAGCCGGGAAACCGGTTCAGCGCGAACAGATTGCTGTCTTCGAGGTCGATCGCGCGGGCATCCTCGTTGGGGATGGAGAGGTTTCGCGAAGGCGGCGTCGCGACGATCTGGATGCGCGGCGTCAGGCGCTGAGTACCGCCGAGAAAAGCGCCGATGAACGGCCAGCGCATTTCCGCCGCAAACGCCGCGACCCCACGCCCCTGGAAGCCGGGCAAGCCACGATACAGCGGGGTCTTCGTGCTGAGATTTTCATCGCTGTGGTAAATGTCGCCGCGGGCATAGCCGGTGAGTAACAGCTCCTGTCCCCAGTCGGTCAGTCGGCGGAAATCCCAGCGTGCGGCGGCAAACGCACGTCGGCTGTCCTGCCCCCCAACGCGGCTAAGCGCGAGCGCATTGAGCTGAAACTGCACGCTGCCACCCATAACCGGATCGGCAAGGCGTCTGCGATAGTCGATCGCGGGGAGTGCGATCGGGATCTGGCCCTGGACGTCATTGGCGCGGAGCGTTTGAACCGCAATGCCCTGAAGCGAAAAATAGCTTTGCCGATCAATCCGCTCGATATTGACGATCGAGCGCAGACGATCGTCGAATGACAGATCGTAACGTTGCAGGAACGTCCGATCGGTAACCCGGCGGATCGAACTGCTCACACTCAGTTCCGGGTTGAGCTGGAAACGGCCGCTCGCGTCGAGATAGCCGCGAAAATCGCGCGTGGCGGTCGTCGAGTTGATCGCGAGCCTCGACCCATAGGTCGCAAAACCGCTGATCTGATAGGCCCCATTATTTGTCAGCGCACGATATTGTGCCTGGATCGCGGGAAGGGCGGCGCTGTAGATATGTGGGGTTACCGTCAGGTCGCGGTTCGAAGCGATCCGGTAATAATAGGGCAGGGCGATCTCGAAGCCGTTGGCCCTCGTGTATTGAAAATCGGGAAAGAGGAGGCCCGACGATCCTTCGCCCCCGATCGTCGTCTTCAAAACGGGGATAACCCCGAGCGTGACACCGAATAGCTGGAGCCGGGCACGATAGAAGGTCAGGCGCTTGCGCACGGCATCGTGAACGACGCGCACCGCGGAAATCTGCCATGAAGGCTTTTTCGGGCACCCTTTGTTGTCGGTGATCGGGCAGGGTGAATAGGCCGCCCGATCCAGTGTCGTGACATCGTTTTTCCGTATCGCACGCGATGCTGCGAGCCGACCACCATCGGTCAGGACGAGGAGAAGATTGTTGACGACTCCGTCCCTGAGTGTGTCGGTCAGAACGATATTGTCGCCATAGATGCTATCGCCGCCCGGATTGACCGCGACGACATTGCCCGTCGCGCGAACTTCGCCGCTGCGCCGGTTCCACACGATGCGGTCGGCGCGGATCGAGTTCCCCTCGTTCGTCATGCGGACATTGCCGCTCGCGGTCACGGTTTCCGAATCATCGGTGTATTCAATGGTATCAGCCGCGAAATCGACCTGGTTTTCGGTATTTGCCACTGGCGCTGCGCTGACGTCCTGTGCACGGGCCGTGCCGATATTGGCGAGCGCCAACGGCACCGACAATCCCATCAACACCGGAAAACGCGCCACAACAGACCCTTGTACAGCGAGCCGGAAAGCCCGCGCTGCCAACCCTCGCGCCCGTTCCTATCGCATCACGGCCATGCTGGCGCAATCGCCCGGCGTGCACAATCACGGGTGGAGCCTTGCGCTTGGCGGGCGGAGGGCTAACAGCGCGTGAGAGTCCGTTCCCTACGAGTTTTTCCGATATGCGCGCGATTTTCGTTTCTTCCATTCCCGCCGACGCGTCCGACGTGGCGATGCTCGTGCCCAAAGACGGGCTGACCGCGGCGATCGCGGGTCACCCGGCCCGTGCCGGACTGGCAATTGCCGCTGGACGTGCCCGCTTTGACGGCGAGGCTGGAACCACGGCCGAGCATGTGTTTGCCGAAGGGGCCGGGGGACGGCGGGTCATCCTCACGGGCCTTGGCAACGGCACGCCCGAGGAGTTTGAGAAAGCGGGTGGCGCGCTGGCCGCGAGGCTCCTGACATCGGGGACGACCGCTCTCGTCGTCGATGCTACCGGCGCGCCTGCGGAAAGCGCGGCCCGCCTCGCCGGTGGCGCGGTGCTGCGATCATGGCGCCACGATAGATATCGTACGAGACTTCCGGAAAAATCGAAGCCGACGCTCGAGACGCTGACGATCGTCAACGCCAGTCCGGGAATCGAAACGGCATGGGGCCGGGTGAGCGCGGTCATCGACGGCGTTTCGCTGACGCGGGAACTCGTGACCGAACCAGCAAATATCATATATCCCGAAAGCTTCGTCGAACGGTGCAGCGTGCTGGCGCGGGCCGGTGTCGATATCCAGGTGCTCGACGAAGATGCGATGCACGCAGCTGGCATGGGGGCGCTGCTGGGCGTGGGGCAGGGTTCGCGACGCGAATCGCGGCTGCTCGTGCTCCGCTGGGACGGGACGGGCGGCGCGGAGAAAACACCGGTGGTGTTCGTCGGCAAGGGCGTGACGTTCGATACGGGTGGCATCTCACTGAAGCCGCCGGGCGGCATGGAAGACATGAAATGGGATATGGGCGGGGCAGGGGCGGTTGCCGGTGCCATGCTCGCGCTCGCCACGCGAAAGGCGAAGGCGCATGTCATCGGCGTCTGCGGCCTTGTCGAAAACATGCCCGACGGAAATGCCCAGCGGCCGGGAGACGTCGTCACCTCGATGTCGGGGCAGACGATCGAGGTGATCAACACCGATGCCGAAGGGCGGCTGGTGCTGTGCGACGCCATCACATGGGCGCAGAAAAACCTGCAACCGAAAATCATCGTCGATCTGGCGACGCTCACAGGCGCGATGATCGTGGCGCTGGGCCATGAATATGGCGGCATGTTCGCCAATGACGACGGCCTTGCCGCGCAGCTCCAGGCGGCGGGCGCAGCGGTTGGCGATCCGTTGTGGCGACTGCCGCTGGGCGATGCCTATAACAAGCTGATCGACAGCCCGATCGCCGACATGAAGAATGTCGGTCCGCGCGAGGCGGGATCGATCACGGCCGCGCAGTTCATCCAGCGTTTCGTCGATGATGGCGTCAAATGGGCGCATCTCGATATCGCGGGAATGGTATGGGCATCGAAAGCCGGAACCACGCATGAGAAGGGCGCGACCGGCTATGGCGTAAGGTTGCTTGACCGGTTCATTGCGGACAATTTCGAACGCTGAACATGATCGTGGGCCAGTCGATCACCGGCTGGCAGCACGGGGAGCAGCGAAATGTTGCGCCCGGCAGGCGAGACGTCTAGAGGCGGCTCAATCCCCTTATCCCCGCAGTTGGAGCCTCGACCAGCCATGGCCGCGACACGGACCTTTTCGATCATCAAGCCCGATGCCACCCGCCGCAACCTGACCGGCGCAGTCACGAAGATGCTCGAAGACGGCGGCCTTCGCGTGGTTGCGTCGAAGCGTATCCACATGACGCGCGAGCAGGCGGAGGGCTTTTACGCCGTTCACCGCGAACGGCCTTTTTTCAACGATCTGGTCGAGTTCATGATTTCCGGCCCGGTCGTCGTGCAGGTGCTCGAAGGCGAAAACGCCATGCAGCGGAACCGCGACATCATGGGCGCCACCAATCCCGCGAACGCCGAGCCCGGCACGATCCGCAAGGAGCTGGCCGAAAGCATCGAAGCCAATACAGTCCATGGTTCGGACAGCGACGAAAATGCCGCGATCGAAATCGACTATTTCTTCAAGCCGGAAGAGATTGTCGGCTGAACTGTCTGCTGTCGCGTGGACTTTGGTTTGGGCTGAGACCTTTACGCCGCGTTACGCGCGCTGCCATCCTTGAGCGCGGCGAGGAGCGCCATTGTTCCGGCAGGCAGCCAAAGTGCATGCGCCTGGAAAACGGGATAGGCCAGCGCACCGAGTGCGGCACCGGCGACGAGGCCCGTCCAAAGCAGGAGATAGGGGAAAAGATCGGCCCGTCTGTCGCCCGCAAGCCGATTGCCGAGCGCCTGTCCGGCCTTGACGAGCGCGCCGGTCATGTAACTTACGCCGAAGCGGACCTCGCCGTCTCGTTCGTGAACCAGGTTCACGCCGCCCATCGCGGTCGCCATGAGCGCAAGGCCCATGTTCGGAAATCCGCGAGGGATCAAAATTGCTGCACCTGCAATCATAAGCGCAATAATGACGAGCAAGGTGCGCGCACCGACACGGGGGCGTCGCCGATTGAGCATCGTCGCGATCACCGCACCCGCGAAAAAGCTGACGATCAGGCCAAATGCCGTCAGCGCCACGCCCGCCCGATCACTGAATCCCACGCCGAGCCGGGTGGAATTGCCGCTCATAAATGAGACGAAAAATCCGTGCGTTGCGATGAAGCCGATCGCATCGACGTAACCCGCAGACGAGGCCAGCCCGACGGCACACAGCCGATCATTCGTCGTCAGAAGTTTCAAAATGCCTCGGCCGCAACGATCAGTTTCGTCAGTCGCTTCGGCGCACAGGCCCGCCAGCTCCGCGCAAGCCAGTTGCGGACCTGGTCCCAATCGACAGCCGCATGATCAAGACGCAGTCCTATCCAGCCTGCGGGGCCGTAATAGGCGGGCCGGAAATACAGTTCGGGATCGGCATCGATCAACGCCGCCATTTCATCCTGGCCACTGGTCTTTACGAGGACGCCAACAAACTCTTCGCCATGATGACGGTTGAACAGGATCGCGAAGAACTTGCCGCTGTCGCCGCCGACGCGCCACGCAGGCGAGCCGTGGGCCTTGCGGAAACTGGTTTCGGGAAGCGCGAGCGCAAGTTCGCCGAGGCGCGCGGCGATCCACGCCGGATCGGTCTCGCGCAACACATAGGCGGCAAGCGTGCGCGGGTAGAGCTGATGTTCGGCAAACAGCACGCGCGCGGCCAGCGTCTCGGGCGTATCGCCAGTCAGGATCGCGACTTCGGTCTGGCCGAGGACGTCACCGGCGTCGAGTTCGGCCGTCACGAGATGGACCGAGCAGCCCGCGACCGTGTCGCCTGACGCAAGCGCGCGTTCGTGCGTGTCGAGGCCCTTGTAATTCGGCAGCAGCGACGGGTGGATGTTGAGGATCCGGCCCTCCCATCGCGCGACGAAAGCGGGCGGCAGGATGCGCATGAAGCCGGCAAGCGCGATATGCGTGATGCGATGTTCGGCCAGCAAATCGTCGGCGGCGGCAACGAAAGCCTTCATGGTCGCAGGCAGCGCGGCAACCGCTACTCCTTCGGCTTCGGCGAGCTTCAGGCCCGTCGCATCGGGCGTGTTGCTGACGACCAGCGCGACGTCATACGGGGAGGCGTCCGCCTTGGCCGCATAGATCAGCGCCGCCATGTTGGAGCCCCGGCCCGAGATGAACACGGCAACGCGGGCCCTAGCCATTGTGGCTGACCGACCAGTCGGCACGCGCGCTCCATGTCCCGGCGCTGCCTTTTACGGTGCATCCCCTGACGCCCCTGCCGATCAGGCCGATCGGCAGCACGATCTCTCCGGCGGCTTCGAGCGACGCAACGACCTGCGCGACATCGTCCCCGGCGACGACCAGTGCCATACCGATGCCGCAGTTGAAGGTGCGCGCCATCTCGCCGGGTTCGATAGTCCCTTGTGCCTGCAGAAACGCCATGAGGCGCGGCTGTGACCATGCATCGGCATCGATCGTTGCGTGCAACCCGTTGGGCAGCACGCGCGGAATGTTCTCGAGCAAACCCCCGCCGGTGATATGCGCCAGTGCATGGATCGTGCCTGCGCGCACGAGCGGCAGCAGCGGCTTCACATAGATGCGCGTGGGCGCCATCAGCGCATCGATCAGCAGGATTTCCTGGTCGAAGAGGGCGGGGCGGTCGAGCTTCCACCCGCGATCCGCCGCGAGCCGGCGCACCAGCGAAAATCCGTTCGAATGAATGCCCGACGATGCCAGCCCGAGAATGACATCCCCTTCTGCCACCCTGTCCCCGGTCAGCACCTGCGAGCGCTCGACCGCGCCGACACAAAAGCCGGCGAGATCATAATCACCTTCGGCATACATGCCCGGCATTTCCGCGGTTTCGCCACCGATCAGGGCGCAGCCGGCCTGTCTGCACCCCTCCGCGATTCCGGCGACGACAGCGAGTGCGACATCGCTGTCGAGCTTTCCGGTGGCGTAATAATCGAGGAAGAACAGCGGCTCTGCCCCCTGGACGATCAGATCGTTGACGCACATCGCGACGAGATCGATGCCCACCCCGTCGTGCCGCCCGGATTCAATGGCCAGTTTCAGCTTGGTGCCAACCCCGTCGTTCGCCGCTACGAGCAGCGGATCGCTGAACCCGGCGGCTTTCAGATCGAAAAATCCGCCGAACCCGCCGAGTTCGGCATCGGCACCCGCGCGCCGGGTGCTTCTGGCCAGCGGCGCGATCGCGCGAACCAGCGCATTGCCCGCTGCTATGGAAACGCCCGCCCGTTCATAAGTATATCCCGTCATCACCAAGGCCCTAGGCACAACGCGCTTGGATTTCCACATGGTTCCCGCCAAAAGGCGCACCGTGAGGATGATCCCCGTTTCTGCCGTCGCGTTGCTTGGACTGCTGGGGCTGGCCGTTGCGGTTACCGCCCAGATCGAGGGGGGCGATCGCGGCATTCCGCCGATTGACACATCGGGCAGTTTCGAAGTGTCGGGCATCGACGTCGACGTTGCTGCACCGACGGCCGATGCGGCCCGTCTGGGCGCATGGCGGATCGCGCAGCGCAGGGCCTGGGCGCTGCTGTGGGAAAGGACGCATGGCAGCAATGGCGGTGCACCAAAGCTGAACGACGCCCAGCTTGACGGAATCGTATCGGCAGTGGTCGTCGATGACGAGCAGATCGGCCCGAAGCGTTATGTGGCAAAGCTCGGCGTGCTTTTCGATCGCGCGCGCGCCGGACAAATCCTTGGCGTATCGGGCAGGTTTTTCCGCTCCGCGCCCATGCTTGTCCTGCCTGTCGAGTGGTCGGGCGGGGGGCCGCACAGCTTCGAGGCGAAAACCGACTGGCAAAAGGCCTGGGCACGGTTCAGGGCGGGGAACAGCACGGTCGACTATGTCCGCCCCGTCGGCAACGGGGCCGATCCGCTGCTGCTGACGGCCGGGCAGGCACAGCGCCCCGAGCGGCGCTGGTGGCGCGGGTTGCTCGATCAATATGGCGCTGCCGATGTGCTGATTCCGGTTGTCGAGCTGCAGCGGCTGTGGCCGGGTGGCCCGGTGATCGGCAGGTTCAGCGCGCGGCACGGGCCTGACAATGTGCTTCTCGACAGCTTTTCGCTGCGCGCAGCGACGAGCGACGCGCTCCCCGCGATGCTCGACGAAGGCATCAGGCGCATCGACCGGATCTATGCGCTCGCGTTTGCCAGTGGACAACTCAGGCCCGATCCATCGCTGATCATCGAGACTCCTGTGGTGGCGACCGCGCTGGTCAACCAGGCCGAAGGAGAGAAGGATACGCCCGCAGACGATACGGCACACCTGCAGTCGTTAACTCAGGCCGGATCGATTTCAACCTATACGGTCCAGTTCGACACCCCCGACGTCAGCGCGGTGATCGCGACCGAAAGTGCGGTGAAAGCCATTCCCGGCGTTGGCTCCGCCAATACCTCGAGCCTCGCGCTGGGCGGAACATCGGTCATGCGGGTGAGCTTTGCCGGAGACCTCGAAACGCTGCGGCTCGCGCTTCAGGCGCGAGGCTTTCGTGTGGAGCAGGGCAACGGTTCCCTGCGGATAAGACGCATCCCGGCACCATGAGGCCCGACATCAGGAAGCTCGGGTGAGCCAGATCGCGCTGCCGCTCGACTGGCCGGCGGACGAGGCCGAAGATGCTTTCATCGTCAGCCCATCGAACGAGGCGGCGGTGAGGCATTTCCGGTCCCCGGCGCACTGGCCGCTGGCAGTCACGATTCTGAGCGGTCCGCGAAAATCGGGACGGAGCATCCTTGCGCGGAGCGTCGTACGGCGGACAGGCGGCGTGCTGATCGACGATGCCGAGCGGCATGACGAACACATGCTGTTTCACGCCTGGAACACCGCACAGGCAACGCGGCGGCCGCTCGTCATCGTTGCGGATCTGCCGCCGCCGGGCTGGCGGATCACCTTGCCCGATCTCGCCTCACGCCTGGCCGCGACGCCGCATGTGGCCATCGGTCCACCGGATGAAGATCTCGTCGCAAAGCTCGTCGTTCGGTTGTTCGAGCGCCGCGGGCTCGCGGCAAACCCCGATGTGATCGCTTATGTGACGCCACGGATCGAGCGCAGCCATCATGCCGTAATCGGCTTTGTCGATGCGCTCGACGCTGCGTCTCTCGCCGCACGTCGCTCAGTAACGGTGCCGCTTGCGCGCGAAGTGCTCCAAAAGGTCGACGCCGTCACCGGCGCGGGATAGGGGCAGGGCATATGGCTGACGCACGATATTTCAATCGCGAGCTGAGCTGGCTGGCGTTCAACCGCCGGGTGCTTGAGGAATCGACCAACCGTGCCCATCCGCTGCTCGAACGGCTACGGTTTCTGTCGATATCGGGGAACAACCTCGACGAATTCTTCATGGTGCGTGTGGCGGGCCTGAAAGGCCAGCTCTTGCGCAATGTGGATGAAATGTCGGTCGACGGGATGACGGTGGCGCAGCAGCTCACGGCGCTCGCCGCCGACGCCGATCTGCTGACCGATTCGCAGCAGGCAATCTGGCTCGATCTCGTTACCGAGCTCGCCCAGGCCGGTGTCCGCGTGGTTGGCCCCGATAACGTCCCTGACGATGCCACTATCTGGCTCGACAAGCATTTTCGCGACCAGATATTCCCGGTGCTGACCCCGCAGGCACTCGATCCGGCGCATCCGTTTCCGTTCATTCCCAACCTCGGGCTGAGCCTGATTTTCGATCTGCGCCGCCTGTCTGACGGCGAATCGATCCGCGAACTGGTGATGATCCCGCCAACCGTCCCGCGGTTCGTGCGGCTTCCCGGCGAGCGATCGGATTATATCGCCATCGAGAGCCTGTTGCGCCGCTATGCGGGATCGATGTTTCCCGGTTATGAGGTTCGCGATACTGGCGTGTTCCGCATTATCCGCGACAGCGATATCGAAATCGAGGAGGAAGCCGAAGACCTCGTTCGCTATTTCCGCACCGCGATCATGCGGCGGCGGCGGGGCCGGGTCATCCGGCTCGATCTCGAAACGGGCATGAGCGCCGACATCGAGGCGCTGTTGAAACGCGAACTCGGCGGCGGCGATGCGCTGATCGTCGAGAAGGAAGCGCTGCTCGGCATCGGCGCGCTGGAGGCGCTGGCGGACGAGGACCGCCCCGACCTGAAGTTCACGCCCTATGTGCCGCGCTTCCCCGAACGGGTGCGGGAGCATGGCGGCGACTGTTTCGCGGCAATCCGCGCGAAGGACATCGTCGTCCACCACCCCTATGAAACTTTCGAAGTCGTGCTGGCATTCCTGAATCAGGCGGCAGCCGATCCCGATGTCGTCGCGATCAAGCAGACGCTGTACCGCGCCGGCAAGCAGCCGACGGTGATCCGCGCGCTGTGCGACGCGGCGGAAGCGGGCAAGTCCGTCACCGCGATCGTCGAGTTGAAGGCGCGGTTCGACGAAGAGCAGAACCTCCTGTGGGCGTCACAACTCGAACGTTCGGGCGTGCAGGTCGTCTACGGCTTCATCGAATGGAAGACGCATGCCAAGGTCTCTATGGTCGTCCGGCGGGAAGCGGGCGGTTTTCGCACCTATTGCCACTTCGGCACGGGCAATTATCACCCGGTCACCGCGCGCATCTATACCGATCTGAGCTTTTTTACCGCCGATCCCGCGATCGCGCGCGATGCAGCGCAGATGTTCAACTACATCACCGGCTATGTCGAGCCGCAGTCGCTCGAGCAGGTGACGCTCAGCCCGATCCACCTGCGCGAGGCGCTGGTCGCGCTGATCGATGCCGAGATCGCCAACGTCCGCGCCGGGCAGAACGGCGGCATCTGGGCCAAGATGAATTCGCTCGTCGATCCCGACATCATCGACAAGCTCTACGAAGCATCGACGGCAGGCGTGCCGATCGAGCTGGTTATCCGCGGTATCTGCTGCCTGCGTCCGGGCGTTCCGGGGCTCAGCGAGACGATCAGCGTGAAATCGATCGTCGGGCGGTTCCTCGAACATAGCCGCATCTGGGCGTTTGGCAACGGGCGTGCATTGCCCAATGACAATGCGAGGGTCTATATCTCTTCGGCGGACTGGATGCCGCGTAATTTCGACCGGCGGGTGGAATATATGCTGCCGATCTGCAACCAGACGGTGCACGATCAGGTGCTCGATCAGGTCATGGTCGCCAATCTGATCGATAGCGAGCAGAGCTGGGAACTGCAGCCCGATGGGCAATATGTTCGCCAGGAACCTGGCAGCAAACCATTCAACCTGCACCGTTATTTCATGACGAACCCGTCGCTTTCGGGCCGTGGCGCAGCACTTGAATCGACCGTTTCGGTACCCCGGCTGAGCATCGGGCGACGCTGATCGCGATGCAGCCGCCACGGGCGATCATCGACATCGGTTCCAATTCGGTTCGGCTCGTCGTCTACGACGGCCCCCGCCGCGCACCCGCGATCCTCTTCAACGAAAAGGTGATGGCGGGGCTCGGGCGTTTGATCGAACACGGGGCAAAGCTCGATCCGGCGGCAATACGCACCACGATACGCGCACTTGCCCGGTTCAAGGCAGTGACCGACGCCATGGGTATCGAAAATGTTCGCACCGTGGCGACCGCCGCCGTCCGCGATGCGACAAATGGCCCGGCGCTGATCAGCAAAGCGCGCGATATCGGACTGTCGATTGAAACATTGTCTGGCGAAGCCGAAGCGCATGGTGCCGGAATGGGCGTGATTTCCGCCATTCCGGATGCCGACGGGATTGTCGGCGATCTCGGCGGCGGCAGCCTCGAACTGGTGCGGATCAAGGCGGGCACGATCACGAACAGGCTGTCCCTTCCGCTCGGCGTGCTGCGGCTGCCGGCAATCCGCACAAAGGGTCGCGGGTCACTCGACCGGGTCGTGAAAAAAGCGCTTACCAAGGGCGGTTGGGCCGCCGAGCCGGGGTTGCCCTTCTACCTCGTTGGCGGTTCGTGGCGGGCGCTTGCGCGCCTCCACATGCACCTGACAGACTGGCCGCTTCCCGTGCTGCATCATTACACGATGCCTGCGCAGGCAGCGGTGCGCCTCGTGCGGGCGGTCTCGCGGATCGGGCGGAAGAACCTGAAGGCGATCGAGGCGATCTCATCGACGCGCATACCGGCCCTTGCCGACGCTGCCTCCCTGCTGGCGACGCTTGTGCGCCAGCTCGATTCGTCAACGATGATCACATCGGCTTATGGCCTTCGCGAGGGGCTGCTTTTCGCCGCGCTCGACGACAGCGAGAAAGAGCAGGATCCGTTGATCGAAGCGGCCCGCGCGGCGGGCGCACGGCAGGGACGGTTCACCGAACATGGCGATCTGCTCCATCGGTGGATCGCGCCGCTCTTTGTGGACGAAGATCTTCCAATCGCGCGTCTGCGCCATGCCGCATGCCTGCTGGGAGACGTCGCATGGGCTGCAAATCCGGAGTTTCGCGCCGAACGCGGGGTCGATGTGGCGCTGCACGGCAACTGGGTGGGGATCGATGCGCGGGGAAGGGCCATGATCGCGCAGGCCCTTTATGTGAACTTCGGCGGCGGGATGACGCCGCCACCGTTGATCGCTGCTCTTGCGTCAGAACATGATCGCGCCCGCGCCAGTTGCTGGGGGCTGGCGATGCGGCTCGGGCAGAGGCTGAGCGGCGGGGTGGCCGGGCCTCTTGGCGAGACTGGCCTGTCGCTTGCAGAAGGACTGTTACAGCTGGAATTGCGCGACGGTGCGCGCGCGCTTTACGGTGAGGCGGTGGAGCGGCGACACAGGCAGCTTGCCCTTGTTTTCGGCCGTGCGCCGGTGGTCTGCAACCGCCGGGATTGACGCCCGCGTTACGCGCCGCGCCTGCCGGATCCGCCCGCGCGGTCTTATCCTTCGGTCCGCGTCATTTTCAGACGTCCGTTAGTGACGGCGAATGCCAGACGGCCTTCGACAAGATCGAGAGCGTCGCGGCCGAACTGTTCGAAACGCCAACCGGTCAGGATCGCCAGATCGTCGCGAACGCCCGCCGCCAGCAATTCCAGCTCGTCGTTGCGGGCAAGCAGGCGCGGCGCGACGTCCGATTCCTTGGCCCGGATTTTGAGGAGAAGCTTCAGCAGATCGGCAATCAGCGCACCATCCTTGCCAAGGCCCGGGCGCTTTTCCTCGCGCGGCGGCATCAGTTCGGCGGGCATCGGCGCCGCGCCTTCAAGCGCCGCGATCAGCCGCCCGCCAATGTCGTTGCCGCCCCAGCTTTGTGAAAGTCCGCGGACTTTCGCCAGATCGCCCTGGGTGCGGGGCGCGTGCAGCGCTAGATCGGCGAGCGTTTCATCCTTGACGATGCGCCCGCGGGGCAGGTTTTTCGACCGCGCCTCAAGCTCGCGCCACGAAGCCAGCGCACGCAGACGCCCCAGCACTTCGGGCTTGCGGCTGGCAATCTTGACGCGCTTCCACGCATCCTCGGGCTCGGTAACATAATTTCTCGGGTCACCGATGCGTTCCATTTCGGCGTCCAGCCAGTCGCCTCGCCCCGTCTTGATCAGCTTTTCAAGCATCATCGGAAAGATGCGTGCAAGGTGCGTCACATCACCGATGGCATAGTCGATCTGGCGCCTGTCGAGCGGTCGGCGCGCCCAATCGGTAAAACGCGCACCCTTGTCGAGCTGAAGATTGAGCCATTGATCGACGAGGTTCGAATAGCCCACCTGTTCACCCTGCCCAAGCGCCATCGCCGCGATCTGCGTATCGAACAGCGGAAAAGGCGTCTTGCCGGTGAGATGATGAATGATTTCAATATCCTGTCCGCCGGCGTGAAAAACCTTCAGGACATGATGGTTATGGGTCAGCAATTCCAGCAAAGGTGCAAGATCGAGCCCGCGTGCCATGGGATCAATTGCCGCCGCTTCATTTCTGTCTGCCACCTGAATCAGGCAAAGTTCGGGCCAGAACGTGTTCTCGCGCATGAATTCGGTATCGACCGCGATGAAATCCGATGCGGCCACGCGCGCGCAGAAGCTGTCCAGTGTCGCGGTATCTTCGATCAGCGGCTGAATCTGCATATAACGGCTATACTGCCCGCGCTATTCAGGGCAAATTGTTTAGGGGCGAAACGAACGGCCTGCGCGCCCGGTGGATCGGGCAGGGGCCCGTTTGCCCGATCACGTCAAAGCGGGGCTTGTTGCTTGACTTTGCCGGCCTGCGCCTGTGTTAGCGCGGGCATGACTCTCCACAGCTACAGATCACATACCTGCGCCCAGTTGCGCGCGCCCGACGTCGGATCGACGGTCCGCCTTTCGGGCTGGATCCACCGCAAACGCGATCATGGCAACCTGCTGTTTGTCGATCTGCGCGACCATTACGGCATCACGCAGATCGTGACCGATACCGACTCACCGGCACATGCGGTGCTTGACAGGCTCCGGGCCGAGAGCGTCGTGACGGTGACGGGGGAGGTGGTCGCGCGCTCGGCCGAGACGGTGAACGTGAGCTTGCCGACCGGAGAGATCGAAATCCGGGCAAGCACGGTCTGCGTGCAGTCGGCAGCGGCCGAACTGCCGATGCCGGTGTTCGGCGATGCGGAATATCCCGAGGAGACGCGGCTCAAATATCGTTACCTCGATCTTCGGCGCGAGCGTCTGCACAGGAACATCGTGCTCCGGTCGCACGTGATTTCCAGCATCCGGCAACGGATGATCGCGCAGGGGTTCACCGAATTCCAGACGCCGATCCTGACCGCGAGTTCGCCGGAAGGCGCGCGCGACTATCTCGTCCCCAGCCGGGTTCATCCGGGCAAATTCTACGCGCTTCCGCAGGCACCGCAGATGTTCAAGCAGCTGCTGATGGTTGCCGGTTTCGACCGTTATTTCCAGATCGCACCCTGCTTTCGCGACGAGGATGCGCGCGCAGACCGCTCTCCGGGCGAATTCTACCAGCTCGATTTCGAGATGAGTTTCGTGACGCAGGACGATGTATTCGCCGCGATCGAACCGGTGCTCCACGGCGTGTTCGAGGAATTTGCAAATGGCCGCACGGTCAGCGCGGCACCGTTCCCGCGCATCCCCTACCGCGAAGCGATGCTCAGATACGGGAGCGACAAGCCCGATCTGCGCAATCCGATCACGATCACCGACGTGTCGGACCATTTCAAAGGCTCGGGCTTCGGGCGGTTTGCTTCGATGGTGGAGGACGGGCAGGTCGTCCGCGCCGTTCCCGCGCCGGGGACCGCTGGCAAAAGCCGGAAGTTTTTCGACGATATGAATGGCTGGGCACAGGGCGAGGGCTATGCGGGCCTTGGCTACATTACGCAAAAGGGCGGGGAGCCCGGCGGGCCGATCGCCAAAAATCATGGCGAGTCCGAAACCCGTTCACTGATCGCGGCACTGGGGCTGGGCCATGACGACGGCATTTTCTTCGCGGCAGGCCCCGAAGCGACTGCCGCCAGGCTGGCGGGCCTCGCCCGAACACGGATCGGGAACGAACTGGGATTGATCGACAAGAACCGTTTCGAATTCTGCTGGATCGTCGATTTCCCGATGTTCGAATATGACGAGGACGCGAAGAAGATCGATTTCAGCCATAACCCCTTTTCCATGCCGCAGGGGGAGCTGGACGCGCTGGAGACGAAAGACCCGCTGGACATCCTTGCCTATCAGTATGACATCGTCTGCAACGGTATCGAGCTGTCGTCGGGGGCGATCAGGAACCACCGGCCCGACATCATGTACAAGGCGTTCGAGATCGCCGGCTATACGCAGGTCGAGGTGGACAGCAGTTTCGCAGGCATGATCGGCGCGTTCAAGCTGGGCGCTCCGCCTCACGGGGGTTCCGCGCCGGGGATCGACCGGATCGTGATGCTGCTGGCGGACGAGCCGAACATCCGCGAAGTCATCGTCTTTCCGATGAACCAGAAAGCCGAGGATCTGATGATGAACGCCCCTGCGCCGGCAACCGCGCGGCAGCTGCGCGAGCTGGGGATCAAGGTCGTCACCTGACAGGCGATGTGGCTGCCCGCCATTTCCGGCCTGCTAAGGGAGAGGGTTTCATGACGAGCGCCAAGGACTTCACGGTCAGCAGGCCCGACGGCACGATGCTGAACCTGGCAGACATCGAAGGGCCGCTCCTTGCGGTCAATGTCGCATCGAAATGCGGATTCACGCCGCAATATGAAGGGCTGGAAGCGCTGGTGCGCGATTATGGGCCGCGGGGACTGACCGTGCTGGGCTTTCCGTGCAACCAGTTCGGTGCTCAAGAACCGGGGAGCGCCGATGAAATCGCCAGTTTCTGTTCACTGAATTACAATGTGACATTTCCCCTTCTCGCCAAGATCGAAGTCAACGGCAGCGGCGCCGATCCATTCTACAGGTTTCTGAAAAAGGAAAAACCCGGCCTGTTCGGCAGTCAGTCGATCAAGTGGAACTTCACGAAATTCCTGATCGACCGGGCGGGCAGGGTCGTTGCGCGCTTTGCGCCGACCGACAAGCCCGACAACATCAGGCCGGCGATTGAGAAACTGCTTTAGGTGCGACCGTTTTGAGCGCCCGCCACACGTCGAGGACAGCCATGGTGGCTTTATAGCCACTGTGTCGGCCGCGGCCGAGCGCAACGCAGATATTGAAGATTTCGCGCCTGCCGGTCCACATATCGCCGAGTCCGCCCTTGATCGCATCGGCGCAGCTATCGAACAGGATCGGAGCGTCGAGGCGACGCATCACTTCCTGGAGCAGCAGCAGTCCGGGCGCATAGGCCGCGAACGCCTCGTCATAGCATGCCTTGAAGCCATAGGCGCGCCCGCCGCGGACGAAATAGGTCATCATGGCAATCACGCGGCCTCCGGCCCGGATCCTGTGAGCATGCAGGCGCCCCGCGTCAAACCCGTCTCGCATCGCCGCGCGGAACAGTGCGGTGGTGCGTGGATCGCAGCCGAGTGCCGATCCCGCCACACCCTTCCATCCGCCGCTCTCGAGCATCAGAAACTCATCGGTCCATGCCGCGACATCGGACGCCGACCCGAGCGTTTCGAAGGCATAGCCATGATCGGCCTGGAGCCGGCCGGCCTGCCGGCGCAATCGCGCACTTCGTTTCGGGTTCAACGTCCTGCGGGTGTCATCGACAAGGTCGAGAAACGGACGCTTCGTACGGCTGACGATGCGAAAGGGGCGTCCGGTGCTGGCGCAGAAACAGTGCAATGCGCCGATCGCGGGATCGTCGGCCGGAATGTTCCGCATGGTCAGTGCGATCCGCCGACTGCCCGCGACGTCGAGCGCTTCCAGAAGCACCCGCCAGCAAGCCTCTTCGCTGCCTTTGCGAAGCAGCGGCGTGCCGAGAAACTGGTTGGGATGGCTCCACACACACGACGCCAGGCCCAGCATGGGCCTGCGCCCGAGATATGCCGCGCGCGCGACGACCATCAGGCCATGCCAGCGCCCGTCGCTGTCCTCGGCGACGAGAAGCCGCGTTTCGCCGTCCGGGTCGAACTGGGTCAGCGCGGCCTGAAGGAACCAGGGCTCGAGAAAGACATTGGCGGCGTCACCGGCATGAAGCGCCAGATCCTGCCAGGCGTCGCGTTCGTCAGGACCGACCTGCGATGGCGACAAGGTACGGACGGTGCAGACACTGCTCACAGCGGGACGAGCCTGTCGAGAACGCGACCAGCCAGTGCGCGGACCAGCGGTGTCCGCGGCCATTGCGGCAGGGGGGGCGCAACCAGCCCCCAGCGTGAAAGCCTCGCGTTGAACCGGTGCGCGCAGCGCTGCGCATAAGTCCAGTCCGACTGCCAGGTCAGCGAAAGCGAGACCGATGGCTGATCATCGACGACAACATAATGCGGGGCCTTATAGGGCACGAACAGGACATCGCCAGGCGTGAGCGTAAAGATCTTGGTGTGAGCCGAAGCGCTTTCATCCCATGCGAGAATATTGTTCCCGTCGATGTGGACCATCCGATCCGATTTTTCGGGCAGGCAGGGCAGGGCGGCCGAATGAACGGCAAAGCGCTTCGTCCCGGCGATCTGGAACAGCAGATTATACTCCGGATCGAAGTGAAACGGCGTCACCGTTTCTGGCGCGGAGACAAAGGCAAAGCCGCGCATGTCCTGCGCCGCGCCGGTCTTCGGTCTGATGACCGGATCAAGCTCGGCGAGCACCGAGGCAAGGATCGCGTGATATTCGGGCAGTTGATGGATGAAGCGCAGCATGATCCATCCGTCTGCCCCCGGGTCATGATGCCGTTCGCCAAATGGGCCACCGATCGCGGCCGCGGCAAAGCGTGCCTCCACATGGGCTGCATTCATCCGCACCGCCGCCCGACGCAATGTCGCCGCTGCCAGCAGGGGATGCCCGCAGAGCGCGTGCCGCACGACCACGGGCGTCAGCGGATAGGCCGCCGCAAGCCCGTCAAGTGCGGCGCGATCAAAGACGGGAACGGCAGAGGGCATTGAAACTCCGGGACTCTCGTTGCGCTGTATAAGCGAGCATTTAACGTCCCCTGAATCTTGGCACCCCGCCGTTTGCGAATCGCCGTGCCGTGCCGCAAGGAGAACCATGCCGCACGCGCCGTTCGTTCCGCTCAGGATCTTTTCGTCATACACCATGCTCGAAGGGGCGATCGACCCGAAGGAGATCGCCGGGCGGGCGCGCACGATGGGATTTCCTGCTGTCGCGATCTGCGACCGTAACGGGCTTTATGGCGCGATGCCTTTTTCCGAAGCCTGCAGGAAGAACGGCGTCCAGCCGATTATCGGAACGTTCCTGTCCGTCAAACGGCCCGATGCCGCCGTGCCCGCCTATGACTGGCTTGCCCTCTACGCACAGGATGAGACGGGGTATGACAATCTGTGCGCGCTGGTTTCCGCCGCGCATCTCGATCGCCCGATCGCGGAGGTGCCACACGTCGATTTCGACAAACTGGCAGCGCATTCGAACGGCCTGCTCTGCCTGACCGGTGGGCGCGAGGGCGGGTTAGCGCGGCTGCTCGAAGCACGGCAGCAGCCCGCGGCCGATGCCTATGCCGACCGGCTCGTTTCGCTCTTTCCCGGTCGGCTCTATGTCGAGCTTGGGCGGCGATCCGACCCGACCGAGTCCGCCGCCGAGCCGCATCTGATCGCAATGGCGGACGGGCGCGATCTGCCGCTGATCGCGACAAATCCGGCATGCTATGCACAGGCCGATTTTCATGACGCGCACGATGCCATGCTGTGCATAGCATCATCATCCTATATCGACAGCGACGAGCGGGTGAAATCATCTTCCGACGCATGGATCAAGCCCGCGCACGAGATGCGCCGCCTGTTCGAAGATCTGCCCGAAGCGCTCGACAATACACTGGTCTTCGCACAGCGTTGCGCGGTCGCCGCACCCAGCCGGAAACCGATATTGCCGAGCCTGGCTGGCGATCCGAAAGCCGAAGCCAGGCAGTTGCGTGTCGATGCACATGCCGGGCTCTCCCGGCGTCTTGCCAAGGCGGGCGTGGGCGAACCCGAAGCGTATCGCAACCGGCTCGATTTCGAGCTCGACGTTATCATCAACATGGGTTTTCCTGGCTATTTCCTGATCGTCGCCGATTTTATCAAATGGGCAAAGGAACAGGGAATCCCTGTTGGACCCGGGCGCGGATCGGGTGCAGGATCGGTCGTGGCGTGGAGTCTGACGATCACCGATCTCGATCCGCTCAAGCTCGGCCTTCTGTTCGAACGTTTCCTCAACCCCAGCCGCGTTTCGATGCCCGACTTCGACATCGATTTCTGCGAAACCCGGCGCGAAGAGGTGATCCGCTACGTCCAGGGAAAATATGGCCGCGATCACGTCGCCCAGATCATTACCTTCGGGCGGCTGAAATCGCGCGCGGTTCTGAAAGACGTCGGGCGCGTCCTCCAGATGAGCTACGGCCAGGTCGATCGGCTTGCCAAGCTCGTGCCCAATCACCCGACCGATCCATGGGATCTGAAGCGCGCGCTGAACGGCGTGTCCGAACTGGCAGGCGAATATCGCAACGCGCCCGACGTCAGGCGCCTGTTCGATCTTGCGATGAAGCTCGAAGGATTGCCACGTCACAGCTCGACGCACGCAGCGGGCGTCGTCATTGGCGATCGGCCGCTGCAACAGCTCGTGCCGCTTTATCGCGATCCGCGTTCAGACATGCCGGTGACCCAGTTCGACATGAAATATGCCGAAGCGGCGGGACTGGTAAAGTTCGATTTCCTCGGTCTTAAAACATTGTCCGTCCTCCAGCGGGCGCTTGACCTGATCGAGGCGCGCGAGGGCCATCGTCCCGATCTCGATGCGCTCGGTTGGGACGACGAGGCGGTCTATGCGCTGCTGCAAAAGGGCGACACTGTCGGCGTTTTCCAGCTCGAGTCCGAAGGGATGCGGCGGACCCTCGCCGCCGTGAAGCCAACCGCATTCGGAGACATTATCGCACTCGTCTCGCTTTACCGGCCCGGCCCGATGGACAATATTCCGATGTTCGGCGACCGGAAGAATGGACGCGCGGCGATAGAATATCCGCATCCGCTGCTCGCCACGATTCTTGCCGAGACCTACGGCATCTTCGTCTATCAGGATCAGGTGATGCAGGCCGCCCTGTTCCTGGGCGGCTATTCGCTCGGTGAGGCCGATCTGCTCCGCCGCGCGATGGGCAAGAAAATCAAGGCCGAAATGGATGCCCAGCGTGACCGTTTCGTCACCGGCTGCGCGGCCAATTCCATCGGCGTAAAACACGCCAGCGAGCTGTTCGACCTGATCGACAAGTTTGCCGGCTATGGCTTCAACAAAAGCCATGCCGCCGCCTATGCGGTGCTCGCCTATCAGACCGCCTGGCTCAAGGTTCATTATGCCGCCGATTTCTTTGCAGCGTCGATGGCCTATGATCTTTCGAACACCGACAAGCTGGCGATCTTTGCAGAGGATATGCGGCGCATGAAAGTGCACGCGCTGCCGCCCTGCATCAATAGCAGCGCCGCCGATTTCAGTGTAGAGAGCCACGGCGATGCACTTGCCGTGCGCTTTGCGCTGGGCGCGCTCAAAGGGGTGGGTGAAGGGGCGATGGAATTGCTTTGCGTCGAACGCCTTCAAAACGGTGATTTTTCTGGGCTCGACGATTTCGCCAATCGCGTCAGTGCGCGACTGCTCAACCGGCGGCAGATCGAGGCGCTTGCTGGGGGGGGTGCATTCGATTGTCTCGAGCCGAATCGCGCAGGGGTTTTTGCCGTTGCCGAAACGATCCTTGCCGTGGCCAATGCTGCGGAATCCGCCCGGACGAGCGGGCAGGGGGGGTTGTTCGGCGGGAGCGGCGCGCAGGTTTCGGCCATCCAGCTCCCCCGCAGCGCAAAGTGGACGCTGACCGAGCGAATGGCAGCCGAGAAGGACGCATTTGGCTTTTACTTCTCTGCCCACCCCGTCGATCGCTATGCCCATGTGACGGCCGCACATGGCGCGCGAAGCTTTGCCAGCCTCTGCACGGCACCCGCATCGGCGGAAGGATCGCGTACGGTGGCGACGATGGCCGTACTTGTCGAGGACGTCCGGTTTCGCACGTCGGCGCGTGGCAACCGCTATCTGATGGCAACTTTTTCCGATCCCAGCGGGCAGTTTACGGGAAGCTGCTTTGATGAGATCGCGTCGAAGGACATCGAGGAAGCCGGGCGCAGCGGCGGATGCGGACTGCTGACGGTCGAGCTCGATCGCAAGCCCGGAGAAGACACGCCGCGCGTAACCGTGCGGCGCATCCAGCCGCTCGAAGGGCTGGCGGGCGCGGCGCGGCTCAAGGCCGATATCTCGCTTGCCGATGAAAGCGCAGTGATTGCGGTCGCCGGTCTGCTGGCACCGGCGCGTGGTGGCCGGAGCGAGGTTCTGATCCACGTCAACGTTGGCGGCAATCGCGAGGCGACGCTCCTTCTCGGGCGGAATTTCCTGATCGACGGTGAACTCGCCGACGCAATCGATGCTCTTCCCGGCGTGACCGCAGTAACGCTCGCCCGCGAGGGGGAAGAAGGGTTGCGACTCGTCGGCTGACGATCAGGACGGCGGCTTGATCCCGAACAACTTTTCCCGTTCGGCATCGCTCATCGGCGCATCGCCTTCGGGGTAGATCGCGTCTTTCTCAGCATAGGCTTTCGCAACCGCAGGGCGCGCTTTTACCCGTTCGAACCATGCCGCGACATTGGGGTAATTCTCTATGCCGATCTGGTGCGCCGCATTGGGCACGATCCACGGGTAGCAGGCCATGTCGGCGATCGAATAATCGCCGGCAATATACGCCCTCCCGGCCAACTGCCTGTCGAGCACACCATAAAGGCGACGCGACTCGCTGACATAGCGCTCCATCGCATAAGGTATTTTCTCGGTGGCGTAGATGTTGAAGTGTCCGTTCTGGCCCAGCATCGGGCCAAGCCCGCCGACTTGCCACATGAGCCATTGAAGCACCGTCGTAATCGAGCGCAGATCGGTGCCGCCGAACCGTCCGGTCTTTTCTGCAAGATAGAGCAATATGGCCCCGCTTTCGAACACGCTGATCGGGGCGCCGCCATCGGCCGGATCGAGATCGCGGATCGCAGGAATGCGATTGTTGGGTGAAATCGCCAGGAAGTCGGGCGCAAACTGTTCGCCCCTTTGGATGTTGACCGGAAACACCTTGTGCGGGATCGCGGCTTCCTCAAGAAATACGGCAATCTTCATGCCATTGGGCGTCGGCCAGCTGTGCAGTTCGATCATGGGCTTGCTCCGGTTGGGGTTGGCATGAAGATAGGCGGATCCGAAGCCGCAGCAACCGGCCGGGCACGGGATTGACGTGGGAGTGGAATGGCGATGTTGATCGGAGGAATGCAGGACTGGTCGCTGCGGGTGACGCACCTGATCGATCATGCCGCACGCGAATGCGGCAGCCGTGAGATCGTGACGCGATGGGCGGATGGCACGATCGAGCGCACCGACTGGGCAGGAATCGCACGCGGCGCACGCAAGCTTGCCCAGGCACTGCACGCGATGCAGATCATGCCGGGAGACCGCGTGGCGACGTTCGCCATGAATCACCACCGGCACCTCATCGCCTGGTATGGCGTGATCGGATGCGGCGGCGTGATCCACACAATCAACATCCGCCTGTTCGACGAACAGCTGATCTACATCATCAACCATGCCGAAGACCGTGTGCTGCTGTACGATGCGCAGTTCGCGCCCGTCATCGAACGGCTGAAGCCGCAGCTCACGTCCGTCGAGCACTTCATCTGTTTCGACACCGATTTCGTGCCGCTGCTCGATGCCCAGTCGGGCGATTATGACTGGCACGACGGCGATGAGCGCGATCCGTGCATGCTCTGCTATACGAGCGGGACGACCGGCCATCCCAAGGGCGTGCTTTACGAACATCGGTCGACGATGCTTCATGCGATGGCGGAGATCGCGCCGAGCGTGTTCGATCTGTCGCCGCGCGCGGTGCTCCTGCCCGTCGTGCCGATGTTTCATGCGGCAAGCTGGGGACTGCCCTTTGCCGGGGCGGCCGCTGGGGTGAAGTTCGTGTTTTCAGTGACGAACGATGCACCGACGCTCCACGGGCTTTTCATCGACGAGGGCGTCACGCACTCGGCGGGCGTGCCGACTGTCTGGCTTGCCATCTTCGCCCATCTCGATGCCACGGGAGCAGACCTCGGCAGGATGCGCACGGTAACGATCGGCGGCTCGGCATGTCCGCGCGCGATCATCGAACGGCTGATGGCGATGGGTATCCGCCTCAACCACGCCTGGGGGATGACCGAGACGAGCCCGATCGGAACGATGGGTGCGCCATCTGCCGGATGGGATGCGCTGAGCTTCGACGAGCAGATCGACGAAGCGTGCCGGCAGGGGCGGGTTCCCTTTGGCGTCGAACTCAGGATCGTCGACGGGAATGGCGATGTGCTGGCGCGTGACGGCACCGTATCGGGCAATCTCCAGGTCAGGGGGCCATGGGTGGTGAAGCGCTATTTCAAGGCCGATTCCGATGCCGTGGACAGTTCACAATGGTTCGATACCGGAGACGTGGCGATCCTCCACCCCGATGGAACGATGCAGATCACCGACCGCAGCAAGGATGTGATCAAATCAGGCGGTGAATGGATTTCGTCAGTCGAACTGGAAAATGCCGCTATGGGTTGCCCCGGCGTCGCCGAGGCGGCGGCAATCGGCGTCCCTCACCCGAAATGGGACGAGCGCCCGATCCTGCTCGTGGTGCCCAGGCCCGATGCAGACGTCTCGCCGGCGGACATCAGGGCGTATCTTTCGGCCCGCGTCGCGACATGGTGGCTGCCCGACGAAATTCTGTTTGTCGAAAGCCTGCCCCACACGGGCACCGGCAAGATCATGAAAGCCGAACTCCGCGCGCGCTACAAGGATTACCGACGGGCGGCCTGATCCGCAGCCGCACACTGGCGGGCCGCAAGCTGGATGGCAGCAACGGTAGCGCCACCGGCAATCGTGGCGCAGATGTCACTTCTGGCATTGGTCATCAACGCCAGCGGAAGCGCTACCGGTCCCTTGATGCCGAGCCTGCGGAAAAGCGCCGGCAGCGGCTCACGCGAATAACGAACGCGCTCTATTGGTATAACGGCGAGGATCGCCCGGCTCTGCGGATTATCCTCCACGGCGACGGTCAGCGCATGACGGGGCATTGCGGCGGCGGAAAGCTGCGGGAACGCGAGGATTTCCGCGCGGCAGGGTGCGCACCAAGCGGCCCAGAAAAGCACCAGCGATGACGATGGAAGTTCAAAAGCATCGCGTTCCGGGCGCGCATCGGCCGCCGCAACAGCCATCATCGCCAGTCCCGCGAACAATTTGGAAATCCGCTTTTGTTTCATGACACGGTGCCTTACCCCCGCTTCATTAACCGAACAGGGGGCTATATGATATCTCTTGGCTTTGCGATTGGGGTTGCTCAATCTGTCAGTGCGCCCGCGGGCCGTTGTCCCCGTTCCCAAACCCGTTGCTGCAAAAGCCGGGAGCATGCAGGCGGCATTTGACGCTGCGACAGCGGCTTATGAGGCAAAGGACTGGCAGAAGGCCATCGATCTGTTCGACGCTCTCGAAGGGCGTCTCGGGTCAAAGGCTTCGGCACTGGTACGCGCATCGATCAACCTGCGCCGTGGTGTCGCGCTTTCGCATGCAGGGCTGAACGAGCGCGCAGCCCGAGATCTGCGTTCGGGCATTGCCGCCATTGTCCCTGACGATCCGGCGATGAAGGTGGAACGCATCTATGCGCAGAGCGAGCTTACGCGGGTGCTCCTTCGTCAGAACGATCTCACAGCGGCAGCCGCCATTGCCGCCGATCTGCACCAGGGGGAAAAAACCCCTGCCGGACGTCTCGGTGCCGCTCTGCTCGGGCTGCGCGCAACGATGTTCGATCAGGGCGACGTGCCGGTCGCTTACGCCGCAGAGATTCAGTCGCTGGCGGCAACCATGCCTGAGCTGGAGAAAGCGACGCGGGCGGAGATCGACACGCTGAGCGCCCGGCTGATGCTCAATCGCAGGCAAAATGCCGAAGGCTTTGCATTGCTGAAAAAGGCGCTTTTGCGACAGGGCGGCCTCGACATGCGGGTCTCGCTGGCGGAGGTGGTTACGCGATCAGACCTTGCGATTGCAGCTTTGCTGAACAGGAAGCCTGAGGCTGCGCGGGAATATCTGGCCTACACCGGTCAGGGCCGGATTGCGCAATCGCCGTTCGGTTCGGCATCTTCGATGGACCCCCCGACGTGCGGCGGCGAAGGCGCGCTCGCTCCTGACGATCTTGCCGTCGTGGAATTTGGAATCGATGAAAATGGCGCGGTGAGTTATGCAAACACCGTCTACATGTCGCGGCCCAGTTCCCTGGGTGCCCGGATATTCGCCACCGCGGTGAAAGGCTGGAGCTGGCGCCCCGAAAAGATCGCAAAAATTCCATCATTCTACAAAGTTTTGACGCGTGTGGAGCTGCGCTGCACGAACGCAGTCGAGCGCCGCTCGTTCGACGCGCCACTTGAAGACCTCATTGTTGATTTCGTCAGCAGAGCAGCATCGGTCATTCCCGATTTTCGATCCGATGCCGCCGCCAGACCGGTAGTGAAGGCTGAGCTTGCCAGGCGCATTGCCAACCCGGACGATAGTCTGGTCGCGCCATTGATGGTTGCTGTTGCGGTCAATGACGCAACATCGCCTGAAGAAAGCGCAGAGATGCTCAAAAGCGCCCTTTCGCGCCTGCCCTCAACGGCGTCGATCCGGTTGCGGGCAGCGCTTGCCTATCGGCTGGCCTGTACCCAGTTAACCAGACGCCCCGATATTGACGGTTGTCGTGCGAGGCTGCGTGCGTTGCTGGCGGAGCCTGCAATGGCGGCCGATCCCGTGGTTTCGGGCGTTCTGAGTCTGGCGATTGCGCGGGCTGCCTATCAGCAAGCGCCAGCGCACGATGCGATTACGCTGGTGCAGGCCGTGGTTGACGATCCGCGCCTTGGTGACAGTGATCCGTTAAGAACCGCAGCACTGTTGCAACTTGCAAATCTTCAGTCGGCCGCAGAAAATCCTGAAGGCGCGAGTGCGGCATTCGCCCGGACCGGACTATCGGCCGATCAATGTGCACTGCTCGATATACCACCCGCAATCGACCGCACGAATGTCAACTCCCAGTCCTTTCCGATGGAGGCACAACGATGGGGATTTGACGGTTGGGTTCGTCTCGAACAGGATGTTCTTCCTGACGGGAGAGCGAATGATACACGGGCAATCATCGCCTATCCGCCATTCGTATTTCGCGATGCCGGGGTCCGGGCGGGGAGCGGGATCCGCTACCGGGCCACGTTCCGCCCGGGATCGACAAAGGGTTGCACCGGGATCAGGCAATCGATCGCCTTTCACCACGGCGACTAAGTTCGATACGATGAGCTGTCGTTCCCACGTCGAGAGCATCAACGGCGCGCTATGCTGCGGCGGGCAGCAGGCACTCGGTGGCTTAAAGCTCGTGGTAGCCGCCATGGGCGTCAGCCTGCAGCATCCCGACCGGGTCGTGAGCAGGTATGCGGATGTTCGCTGCGTCCGCCGCAAGGCGTCAAAAGCCCGTGGTTTTCTTCGGTGAGGCGTCCCTCAAACCTCAAACGATGGTCGGGGAGACAGGACCGCCGACCATTTTTGCGGTCTAATCACCGATAGATAACGGGTTTCCGACGTCTGCCGCCAAGGCGCACTGCAAGGGTGTCGCACAAGCGGGTCAGACAGGGAGCCGACTCACGTGCCTGCAGTTCTCTGCAGCCGGTGCCACGATGCCGCCTGCCTTCGATCAGCGGTCGTCTTCCTATTATGCGCCACAGCCCGAGCCCGGAGAGACGCTAGCGCTGCTGCGCGATTTCTACGTGGCGGTGTTTACAGGGGTTCCGAAAATAGTTGAGCCGGGTCCGCCAGCCTCTCCGGCGTGTGTTTGCCGTTTCGGTGGATCAACATGCAGCAAGCGCGTGGCGATATTGAACCATTTATTCGACAACCATCAGGCAAACCGCGTGTCCGGCACTCCGAAAATGCTGGTGACCCCTACGGGAATCGAACCCGTGTTTCAGCCGTGAGAGGGCCGCGTCCTAACCGCTAGACGAAGGGGCCGCGCCATGCGCTCCATTGCATGTGATGAAAGGCGCGGCCCCCGTCAAGGGTCAGTAAGTACCGCTTGTCAGGCCTGCCGGTGTGGTCCGGGTATCCATGCTGGGGGATACTCCAAGGCCACCCTGCGCCTGACCACCTGGCATCTGAGCGCCGGTCTGCGCATAGCCGCCAGTGCCGTCGTTCATCCTGTCGTCCATGCCGCCGCTGGCAGTCGATCCGCCCGATCTGCCTCCGGTATACCGTTCGAATTCTTCCTGGTAACGCTGGGTCAGCGTCATCTGGTCGGCCTGCAGCGCATCCTGCTTCAGCCGTGGAAACCAGGTGCTTTCCTCTTCGAATACATGGTGCTGAACAGCGCCACGGATATGCTCCAGCTTGTCGAGATAGTCCTGCGTGGCGGGGTCGAGCTGCTCGAGCATCGCCATCTGCGCCTTTGCCATCGCCTGCTCCTGATAGGCCATGGCAGCACCGCCCAGTGAGTTCTCTTCCGCAAGCACCGGATACAGAACCGACTCTTCGGCAATGCTGTGACCGGTCAATATGACCGCGAGTTCCTTTTGCGCGGCACGCCGCTCGCCCGGGCCGGCATCGCGCACCGCATCAAATGCCGATTCAATCTGGCGGTGGTGATCGAGCACCATCGACAACCAATCGCCCGGCGCCGCCATATTTTCGGCGGCGGCACGTGCATCCGCACGCTGGGCGTCGGTTTCGGGTGGTGTTAGAGCGGCAACAACCTTGTCGAATACGGACATCGAAACTCTCCTGCGTGCTGCGGGCTCGTTGCCCGTGCTGCAGTAAACGCCGAACGCGCCGCTTCTTTCCGTCAGGCCGCAACTCTCCTGCGCTCGGCAAGCTCCTGGTTCAGCATCTCGGCAAGGGTGAAGGCCAGCTCGAGCGCCTGGGCAGCGTTCAACCGGGGGTCGCAGTGCGTATGATAACGATCGGCAAGGCTCATCTCGGTGACGTCAATCGCGCCGCCGGTGCATTCGGTGACGTTCTGTCCCGTCATCTCGATATGGATGCCCCCGCCGAAACTGCCCTCCGCGCGATGAACCGCAAAAAAGCCTCGCGCTTCCGCCAGAATGCGCTCGAAAGGCCGCGTCTTATAGCCATTGGCGGCCTTGATGACATTTCCGTGCATCGGATCGCAACTCCATACAACAGGATGACCTTCGCGGCGAACCGCACGGATCAGCGCGGGCAAACCCGCTTCGATCTTGTCATGCCCATAGCGGGTGATAAGGGTGATTCGCCCCGCAAACCGCACAGGATTGAGCGTGTCGAGCATGCGGATCAGGGCATCGGGCTCGAGACTGGGCCCGCATTTGATACCGATCGGATTGCCGATGCCACGCAGATATTCGACATGCGCCGATCCTTCAAACCGCGTCCGGTCACCGATCCAGAGGAAATGAGCCGAGGTATCGTACCATCGTCCGGTAAGTGAATCCTGCCGGGTCAGCGCTTCCTCATAGGGAAGCAGAAGCGCTTCATGGCTCGTGAAGAACTGCGTACCCTTTAGCTGGGGAACAGTATCGGGATTGATCCCGCACGCATTCATGAAGTCGAGCGCTTCGCCGATGCGGTCAGCCACGTCGCGGTACTGCTTCGTCCATGGGCTGCGGCCCATGAAATCATGCGTCCATGCGTGAACCTGATGGAGATTGGCATAGCCGCCGTTTGAAAAGGCGCGCAGCAGGTTCAACGTAGCCGCAGACTGATTATAGGCCTTTACCATCCGCGACGGATCGGGCGCGCGCCCCATTTCATCAAAAGCGATGTCGTTGACGATGTCGCCACGATAGCTCGGCAGGCTCACGCCGCCCTGCGTTTCCATGTCCCCCGAACGCGGTTTGGCGAACTGGCCCGCCATGCGGCCGAGCTTCACGGTCGGTAGTTTCGACGCGAATGTGAGGACGACTGCCATCTGGAGCAGCACACGAAAGGTGTCGCGGATATTGTTGGGATGAAATTCGGCGAAGCTTTCAGCGCAGTCGCCACCCTGAAGAAGAAATGCCTCACCCTGCGAAACGCGTGCCAGCGCCTCGGTCAGATCGCGTGCTTCCCCCGCAAAGACCAGCGGCGGATAGGTGCCGAGCAAGTCAGTCGCGGCTTTCACCGCCGACGCGTCAGGGTAGATCGGAAGCTGGCGGGCTTCGTGCGCCTGCCAGGAAGAAGGGGTCCAGCTGCTTGCCATGATGGCGGAGCTATGATCGCAAAGCCGCGGCGTTGCAATCCAAAGGAGGCTATATGCCCAGGTCGCGAGCGGCCTTGTCGAGCGTTGCGACGCTTGCGGGGTTAGCTGCCTTTGCACTTGACAGAGCCTTCTTGGCTTCGGCTCGCTGACCGAGTGCCATCCGGCTGCGCATGAGCATCAACCAGCCGTCAATATCGCGGGGATTGGCCGCGAGCTTTCGCGCAAGGCCATCGACCATCTGGTTGACCATGACATCTCGATCGCGGTTTGCATCGGCCGCCGTGCCGGGCGCGGTTCGAGCCCCGGGTTTCGCGGCGGCGGCGAGCCGCTTGCCAACGTCGATCCTGTTGGCGGCAGCCACCCGTTCAATGGCCTGCCGCACTTCGGGAATCCAGGGCGCATCCCGGGGAGAGACATTTAGCAACGCGAACCAGTCCTCGATCGCGCCGCGATGATCGCCATCCATGTCGAGCGCAACGGCGAGGTAGTAACGGGCAAGCGGTTCACGCGGGTCTTTTTTCAACGCCTTGCCAAAGGCATCGCGCGCGTCGACCGACATCGGCGGGGGCGACGACAGTGCGATGGCTTCGCCGAGCAGCGCCCAGCCCTCGGCATTGTCCGGCTCGAGCGCCACGGCCTTGCGCAGCGCGACGGCGCTGCCGGCGAAATCGCCTGTCTCACGCCGGGCAGACCCGAGAACCCGCCAGCCGCGCGCATCACCCGGATTTTTTTTCAGCGCAGTCTCGACCTGGGCAATTACTGTTTCTGGGCGCGGGTCGGACGCATCGGAATTATTGCCCGAAGTCGATACCGGGGCGGGCGGCGATCGACTGCCTATCATCGAGGCACCGACCGTGCCCAGCGCGAAGACGGCGGTGGCGATCAGTGCAATTCGGCTCTTTGACAGACTGGCCACGCGTTCGCTCTCCTTCCCTTCCGGGATTTAGAGCAATCGCCAAATGATGAAAGAGCACGTTTGCTCTGGCCTGTGCGCAACCGCGCCGTTGGCATGGACACAGGGAAGGGGAGGAAGGAAACCGCAGATGGCTCCGAATGTCACCTTCGGATGCAGACCCAAATGGTCCGATGAAGGTGCGGGCTGCGCCTCCTAAAGGGCAGCCCGCTATGCCTCAGCGATTTTCCTTGAGGCGCCCGTCGTTCCGGGGATCCTTGACCTGTCCCTGACCCTGCTGGCCGCCGTCATTGTCCTTGAGACGTCCGTCATTGCTGGGATCTTTCACCTGTCCCTGCCCATGCTGGCCACCTTCGTTTTCCTTGAGGCGTCCGTCGTTCTTGGGATCCTGGACTTCGCCGCGTCCATCTTGAGCCATTTTGTCTCTCCTTGGCGTGGCGTTGTTGCCACGAAAAGTGAAAACCGTTTCATGACATCACCGTTCCTGTAGCCAAATAATCAGCTAGTAGTTTCACATGGATAACCACCCCCAGTGAAACTATATATTTACGAAGTCGCAACAAGATCGTAATGCATGTGATACGATAGGCCGACGGCAACGTGCGACCAGCTTATCGATCTACTTATTTACGGTTGCTGGCTGGTGTTTATCAACGCCACCGCAGGTCACGGCCACGTTAGTCAAGGTAGCCCTAACTGTCCTGATCGGCTTGCCCGCCTCCATGCAGAGAGCACAGGCAGGCTTGCCTGCGTGCAGTTGAAAGCGATCGACCCAGTGACGGCACCGCCCGCTGCTCACAGGGAGCCTTGCGCACCATCGGCCGGACGGCCTGAACCGCCATATCACGACGCCTTTGCAGTTTTCCAGACCGTTTTGCCGCCAAGCCTGCGCAGCGACGACCCGTACCGGTACCGCTAGGCAACCACCGGTTTCCAGTCCCAGCCCAGCGGGTCGCCGTCCATGACCTCGACGCCCCCGGCCACAAGTTCGTCGCGGATCCGGTCGGACCTTGTGAAGTCTTTCGACGCCCGAGCAACCTTGCGCTCGGCGAGGCGGGTTTCAATGTCGGCGCCGGTAAAGGTTGCGCTGGCGGGGCGGACGCGGAGATCGGCACGTCGTAACGTCAAAAGTTCGAGGCCGAATACATGGTCGACCCGCATGATCGCTTCTAGCCGGGAGTCGGTCTCGAAACGCCCAGAAACCATTTCGTCGAGCGCAAATAAGGCGGCCGGTGTGTTCAAGTCATCTGACAAATCGTCAGTAAACACCTGATCGAGTTGACCAAGCGTCAAACCCGATGTTTCCTCGCCCCGATTTGGCTCCATAAGTGCGATTACTTCAGCCTTGTTTGCCGACGGATCAAGTTCTTGCGAAATAGACTTGAGACGTTGAATTCTCATCACCAGCCGCTTAAGCCGCGTCTGCGCGGCGAGCAGCCCCTCCCACGTGAACTCCATCTCGCTTCGGTAATGCACCTGGAGGCACATCAGCCGAAAGGAAAGCGGATGAAACCCGCGATCGATCAGCGTTTGCAGACGGAGGAAGTCGCCGCTGGATTTGGACATTTTCCCGCGGCGGTCAATCAGGAAATTATTGTGCATCCAGATACGGGCGCCAGTGCCGCCGTCAGGGCAGCGCGCCTGATTCTGTGCAATTTCGCACGGGTGGTGAACCTCGCGATGGTCGATGCCGCCGGTATGGATATCGAAGGGAAAGCCGAGCAGCGCGCGGCTCATCACCGAACATTCTAGGTGCCAGCCGGGCGCGCCGCGACCCCAGGGCGAATCCCATTCCATCTGGCGCGCCTCGCCGGGCGGCGTCGTGCGCCAGACTGCAAAGTCCTGCGGATTGCGCTTGCCGGCGACGGGGTCGATGCGGCTGATTCCGTCATCGGTGACGCGACGCGCGAGGCTTCCATAGTCAGGGACAGTCGATACGTCGAAATAAAGTCCGCCTTCCAGCCGGTAGCAGTGACCGGCCTCGATCGATTTTGCCCAGTCGATCATGGCATCGACATAGGCTGTGGCGCGTGGATGCTCCGGCTTGCGAATGTTGAGCCGCGCGAGGTCGTTCTCGAAATCGGCCTGGTAGAATGCTGCGATATCCCACGCTGTTTTGCCCTGTGCCGATGCCGCCTTTTCCATTTTATCGTCGCCGGCATCGGCGTCCGACGTCAGATGGCCGACATCGGTGATGTTGATGACGTGTTCGAGCATATAGCCCTTGAAGCGCAGCGCGCGCCCGAGCGTATCGGCAAAGACATAGGCACGCATGTTGCCGATATGCTGATAGTTATAGACGGTCGGGCCGCAGGTGTAGACGCGCGCCGTCCTGCCATCGATCGGGGTGAACTCTTCGAGGTCGCGGGTCAGGCTGTTGTAGAGGCGCAGGGGGGTCGTCATGCTTCGCGCTTAATGCCGCGGTGCGCCAACGCAAAGCCTCGTCGTCGCTCCCCTGCAAACCCGCTCGCAGGCCCGCCTGCCGCCAGCCTACGATGGAGGCCCGACCGGGAATCGAACCCGGGTGCGAGGATTTGCAGTCCTCTACGTCACCACTCCGCCATCGGGCCTCGGGGGCGGCTGGCGTGTGCGCGTGGCACCGCGCCGTGTCAAGGAAGGAGCCGCTTGGCGGACGCACGCACCATCGGTAGGGAGGCGCTGGATCCCATCACTGTATTGCGTTAACAATACAGTTATGGCATTCGCGTATTGCGAGGGGGAATCACAACGCTCATGTCCGTCAGCATGGCATCTGCAGATTTCGAGTCGCTTCGCCGCACGATGGTATCAAACCAGCTGCGAACCGTTGCCGTTGACGATCCACGCGTGATCGCCGCGCTGAGTGCGGTGCAGCGGGAGGATTTCGTCCCCGTGGAGCGGCGCGATCTGGCTTATGCCGATCTCGCGGTACCGCTGGGCGATGGCCGGGCGCTCAATACGCCGCTGGCGACCGCGCGGCTGATCAACGCGGCCGCGATCGATCCCGGTGACAGAGTGCTGATCGTCGGTGCCGCGACCGGCTATTCCGCCGCGCTGGCCTTGAGCCTGGGTGCCGTGGTGACCGCGCTGGAATCGGATGAACGGCTTGTCGGCCCTCTGAATACCGGCGTTTCCGGGGCACAGGTCGTGGCCGGCGATCTCGCACGGGGCGCGGCGGCGAACGCACCCTATGACGTCATCGTGATCGACGGCGCGGTCGAGCAGGTGCCGCAGGCGCTGATCGATCAGCTGGCTCATGACGGTCGTCTGGTGACGGGTATCGTCGACAAAGGGGTAACGCGTCTTGCCAAGGGCCGCCGTGGCGGGACGGGCTTTGGCCTCGCCGCGTTCGCCGATGCCGAAATCGTGACGCTGCCCGGTTTCGCCCGTCCGCACAGTTTTTCCTTCTAGGTTTTTACGAGGATTTTCCGACACGTGTCTGACAGCCGCTTCCGCATCCTTTTGCTTGCCGGTGCAGCCGTTGCCATTGCTACACCCGCAACCGCTTCGGCGGAAACACTTCGCGGTGCGCTGGCAAAGGCTTACGCGACCAACCCGACGTTGACCGCCGCCCGTGCGCAGCAGCGTGCGAACGACGAAAATGTGCCTATCGCAAGGTCACGTGGCCTGCCCCGGCTGAGCGTGGACGGCAGCTATACCGAAAACCTCGAGCGCAACGCGGCGAGCTTTGCCGCGCCGGTCCGCCAGGCGACGGCTGGGCTTTCACTCTCCGTTCCGGTTTACCAGGGCGGAGCCGTTCGCAACGCTGCGCGCGGTGCCGGGGCGCGCGTGGAAGCGGGGCGCGCCAGCCTGAGGGATACCGAGGCGAGCGTATTTGCCAATACGGTCGCGGCCTACATGGATGTCATCCGCGATCAGGCGATCGTGTCGCTCAATCGCAAGCAGGTCAGCGTGCTGCAAGTCAATCTGCAGGCGACGCGCGACCGGTTCGAGGTCGGCGACCTGACGCGCACCGATGTTGCGCAGTCGCAGGCGCGGCTGGCGCTTTCACAGGCGCAGCTTGAGCTTGCGCAGTCGAACCTCATCTTAAGTCGCGAGCGCTTTGTCGCGCTGGTTGGCGACGTTCCGGGAGAATTGGAGCCGCCGCCGCCACTCCCGAACCTGCCCGCTTCACCCGCCACGGCGGTAACCGTAGCGGTCGATCATAATCCCGCGCTGCTGGCCGCACAGCGCACGCGCGACGCGGCCCGCTTCGATGCCAGAGCCGCGCGTGCGGGACGATTGCCCACCGTCACGGCGGTGGGCAGCGGCAGCTATCTCAATTATCTCAATTCGCTGGGCGCAGGCGTGTTCGGAGGGATCTCTCCCAACACCGCGAGGAGTGCTGCGATCGGCGTCCAGGCGAGCATCCCTCTCTATCAGGGGGGGCTGCCCGCCGCGCAGGTCCGGCAGAATCAGGCGCTCGAATCACAGGCGATCGAACGGGTTATCGAGACCGAACGGAATATCGTCCAGCAAACGCGCGCCGCCTATGCAAGCTGGCAGGCATCCAATGCCAATATCGTTTCGCAGCAGACCGCGGTCGACGCGAACACGCTCTCGCTTGAAGGTGTCCGTGCAGAAAACAGCGTGGGCAACCGCACGATCCTCGATATCCTCAACGCCGAACAGGAACTGCTCAATTCGCAGGTCAATCTCGTCTCGGCGCGGCGCAACGCCTATGTCGCGGGCTTTACGCTTCTCGCCGCGATGGGCCAGGCCGAGTCACGCGATCTCGGGCTCGATGGCGGGGCGCTTTACGATCCGACGGTAAACTATCGCCGCGTTCGCGGGATCATCTGGGATTGGGATGAGGACCCGACGCCGACGGCCCAATCCGCCCGCACGGTTGACACGCCCGCGCAAACGGCGGATTTGGTCGGGCCGAAATAATCGTCATGCTTGACGGGGGGGCGCAGGATCATGGGTGACTTAGGCCACGAGCAATCGATGGAAGAGATACTGTCATCGATCAAGCGCATCATAGCGGAGGACAGTGAGGCATCGCTTTCGACGCAGCGGCCCAAACGCGTCATCACACCTGCTGCTGCGACGTCGCAGCCCGCACCGCAGCCGGCCTCCGAGCCGGACGTGCTCGAACTGACCGAAGCTGTTCCCACCGAAGTCGGGGCCGGTGAACGCACACACTCGCCAGCACCCCCCAGCGAGACCGCAGACGGTCCGGCGCTCGTTTCTGACGGAGCGGTTGCGGTTAGCCGTTCCGCCATCGCGGCGCTATCCACGCTGGTGGTCAAGCCCGGCGTTGCGGGGAGCGACACGCTCGAAGGGCTGGTCCGCGAGATGATCCGCCCGATGCTGACCGAATGGCTCGACGCGAAACTGCCTGACATTGTGGAGCGGCTCGTCGCGCGTGAAATCCAGAGGATTACCGAGCGCGGCTAGACCCTCGACTTGATGCCGGGGGTGCGGCTAGACGCCGCGCACGATGACCGAACTCCCCAAGACATTCGACCCGGCCGAAATCGAGGCGCGATTATATGACCATTGGGAGGAAACCAGTGCGTTTCGCCCCGCACGGCCAGACGCTGAGCCGTTCACCATCGTCATGCCGCCGCCCAATGTCACGGGCAGCCTGCACATCGGCCATGCGCTCGACATTACGTTGCAGGATGTGCTCGTTCGCCACGCGCGGCTGTGCGGCAAGGACGCCCTGTGGGTGGCGGGCACCGATCATGCCGGAATCGCGACGCAGATGGTCGTCGAGCGGCAGATGGCCGAACGGCAGGACCGGCGGACGAACTATTCACGCGATGAATTCGTGCAGAAGGTCTGGGACTGGAAGGCCGAGAGTGGCGGCGAGATCACGCGCCAGCTCCGCCGACTGGGGGCGAGCTGCGACTGGGAAAATGAACGCTTCACGATGGATCCGGGCTTTTCGAAGGCCGTAATCAAGGTGTTCGTCGATCTTTACAATGAAGGCCTTTTGTATCGCGCCAAGCGGCTGGTGAACTGGGATCCGGCGCTCAAGACCGCTATCAGTGACCTCGAGGTGGAGGCACGCGAAGTCGATGGCCATATGTGGCATTTCAAATATCCTCTCGCGGACGGTGAGAGCTATACTTATATCGAGCGCGACGCGGACGGTGCGGTTTTGTTCGAAGAGGAGCGTGACTATATCGCCATCGCGACGACGCGGCCCGAAACGATGCTGGGCGATGGAGCGGTCGCGGTTCACCCCGGCGACGCGCGCTATGCGCCGATCGTCGGCAAGCTGTGCGAAATCCCGGTGGGGCCGAAAGCACAGCGTCGGCTGCTCCCGATCATCACCGATGACTATCCCGATCCCGACTTCGGTTCGGGCGCGGTCAAGATAACCGGTGCTCATGACCAGAACGATTACGGCGTCGCCCAGCGCAATGGCATTCCGCTTTATCGGCTGATGGATGAAGTGGCAGCGATGCGGACGGACGGCGTGCCTTACGCCGAAGCTGCGGCGCGCGCGCAGGCGATCGCCGCCGGTGAAGCGGCCACGGCGGAAGAGATCGATGCGCTGAACCTTGTGCCCGAGGCGTATCGCGGACTCGATCGTTACGCGACGCGCAAAGCAGTCGTCGCCGATATCGATGCCGAGGGGCTGATGCTCCGCGTCGAGAGCAAGACGATCATGCAGCCCTTTGGGGACCGGTCGGGCGTCGTGATCGAGCCAATGCTGACCGATCAATGGTATGTCGATGCAAAAAAGCTTGCCGGGCCTGCGATCGAGGCGGTGCGGAGCGGCGCGATCAGGATCGTTCCGGCGACATGGGAAAAGACGTGGTTTCAATGGCTTGAGAATATCCAGCCTTGGTGCGTCTCGCGCCAGCTCTGGTGGGGGCACCGGATTCCAGCCTGGTATGGCGACGACGGGAAGATCTATGTCGCAGCTACCGAAGCCGAAGCGCAGGCACAGGCCGGCGCGGAGGTGATCCTGCGACAGGACGAGGATGTTCTCGACACATGGTTCTCCTCGGCACTCTGGCCGTTCGGTACTTTGGGGTGGCCGGATTCTGATCCAAAGATCGCGCGGCATTATCCCAACGACGTGCTCATCTCGGGCTTCGACATCCTGTTTTTCTGGGATGCGCGCATGGCGATGCAGGGCTTGCACATCATGAAAGAAGCGCCGTGGAAGACATTGTATCTCCACGGTTTGGTGCGCGCGCCCGATGGCTCGAAGATGTCGAAGTCGAAAGGGAACACCGTCGATCCGCTCGGCCTGATCGACCGGTACGGGGCGGACGCCCTGCGCTTCACCCTTGCCGCGATGGAATCGCAGGGGCGCGACATCAAGCTCGATGAAAAGCGCGTGGAAGGCTATCGCAATTTCGCGACCAAGCTTTGGAATGCTGCGCGCTTCCTGCAGGGCAATAGCGTCGGCGCCAGCACCACGGTTGCGGCACCCGACGCAGAGCTTGCGGTCAATAAATGGATCATCGGCCAAGTCGTCCAGACGCTGGAAAAGCTCGACGCCGCCTTTGCCGATCTGCGCTATGACGCGATGGCCGATGCGATCTATCATTTCGCATGGGGCACATTCTGCGATTGGTATATCGAACTCGTGAAAGGCGCGTTCGACGACGAGACCCGCGCCGTCGCGGGCTGGGTGTTCGACCAGATACTGGTGATGCTCCATCCGTTCATGCCGTTCGTGACGGCGGAACTCTGGGACAAGATAGATGAGCGGGATTACGGGCTGATCGCAGCGCGGTGGCCGGAGCCGGAGGCCAAAGCCAATTCGATTATTGCCACCATCGACGGCGAAGCTCTTGACGTGTGCGCAGAGTTTGACTGGATCATCCGAACGATCGTCGCCGTCCGTGCCGCCAGAAACGAAGCCGGGATACCCCCTGGCCTTCGCTTGAACGCGCATGTCGAGGATGTACAATCCTTGCTTTGGAAGCGTCTGCCAAGCGCACGATCAATGTTTGAGCGCGTCGGTCGCGTGAATATTGACACAGAGCCTGCGCAGATCGCTCAAGCGATGAGAATTGCCGTACCAGGCGCGACCTTGGTGGTTGCCCTCGAAGGCATCATCGATCTCGACGCCGAACGCGCCCGCCTCACCAGATTGGCCGAAGCTGCCGATAGGGAAGCGTCGTCCCTCGCCGCGCGCCTCGCCAATCCAGTGTTCGTCGAGCGCGCCAAGCCCGAAGCGGTCGAAAAAGCGCGCGCCGATCATGCGGAGAAATCTACCGAGGCCAAACGGCTGCGTGCGGCCCTCGCGCGGCTGGGATAGCTCCACGACTGATAGTGCCGTCATGCTGAACTCGTTTCAGCATCCATTTCATTGCGCAACCGGCAGTCTCGGCTAATAATTGGATCCTGAAACGTGTTCAGGGTGACGGCGGGCCCGGTAGTGCGCTTGGTGGATCGATCGCGGGCAGGGCCATTTCGATGACCCCGGGGGCCACGCGCGCGGTGACGGGGGTATGCGCAAGCACTTCGCCGTCGATCGAGACCGGCATCGGCGGAATCGTTTCGATGCGCATTTCTGCCCCGTGGAATTCGCGGGTCGTCGCATGGCGGTGCGGCAGCCGGAGGAGCGACGCCGTCCAGGACTTGATCAGCCCGAACCGCGTTCGCCCCCTGACCGCCTGAACGATGATTTCACCCGATTGCGGATGCGCCTCGTCGATCAGCGCGGTGCCACCCTGGAACGCGCCGTTCGCAATGCGCACTTCGGTCGCCTCCATGGCCTCGCCATCGACGATCAGCGTGAAGGGCCTGAACCGGTAGAGCGAAACAGCGACCCAGCTCAGATAGCCGACCCGCCCGAGCCATCGCTTCAGCCCATGCGGGATCGTCTCCGCGATCAGCGGCGCAAGGCCGATGGCGGCGCAGTTTGCGTAATAATCATGGTCGATCATCCCGAGGTCGACGCGCGCCCGCCTGCCGTTTGCGATCACGTTCACGGCACCGGCAAGATCGAGCGGAATGCCGGTCGAGCGCGCAAAACTGTTCGCCGTGCCGAACGGAAGCAGCGCGAACACGCAGTCTTTACCGACAAGAAAATCCACCGAGGACGATAGTGATCCATCACCGCCGCCGACGATCACCATCGCCGTACCCGCCTCCACCGCCGCCCTAACGATGGGAGCGAGTTCTGCCGGATCGTCGAGCGCATGGGCGGCGTCGAGCGTCAGCCCCGCCGCGGTCAGCGACACGCGCGCGCGTTCAAACAAATCCCTTCCGCGCCGCGATCTCGCGTTGACGATGAGCGTGGCGGTGCTGGGCAGGGATACCATATCGCTCCTGTAACGCTTCCAACCGGCTTTCGCCGCACATGTTTTTGCGGCAGGGAGCGCCGGTGGCCGACAGCGAATCTCCTCCCCACTCCCAGCCCGCCTCGCCACGCGGCGGACGGGATCTCACGACCGGTCCGATCAACCGGACGCTGCTCGCCTTCGCGCTGCCGACGCTTGGCGCGAACATTCTCCAGTCGCTCAATGGTTCGGTCAATGCGATCTGGATCGGCAATATTCTGGGGCCGGAAGCGCTGGCCGCTTCGTCGAACGCCACGCTCGTCATGTTCCTCATGTATGCGTCGCTCTTCGGGTTCGGCATGGCGGCGACGATCCTCATCGGCCAGGCCTATGGCCGAAAGGATATCGACGGTGTTCGCCGCATTGTCGGCTCGGCCGCGGGCCTGTTCCTGACGCTGGCGTTGATCATCGCGGTGGTGGGCTATCGCGAAGCCGATACGCTGCTGGGACTGCTCAAAACACCGCCCGAGGCCCGGCCGCTCGCCTCGACCTATCTGAGCGTCATCTTTCTTTCCATGCCGCCTGCCTTTGCCTTCACGCTGCTTGGCATGTCATTGCGGGGTACGGGGGATTCGGTGACGCCGCTGATCTGGAGCCTGATCAACGTCGCGCTCGACATCATCCTGAATCCACTGCTGATGGCGGGCATCGGCCCGTTCCCGGAGCTCGGCATTGCCGGTGCCGCGATCGCAACGCTGATCGCCACCGTGGTCGCGCTGGTCGGGCTGCTGCTTCACATCTATCTCAGTGACAAGCCGGTGCGACTGCGCGGTGCCGAACTCGTCTATCTTGTGCCCGACTGGCCCATCCTGCGGATCATCCTGACCAAGGGGGTGCCGATGACGGTGCAGATGTTCGTGCTGTCCGGCTCGGGCCTCGTCATGATGGGGCTGATCAACCGCGAAGGGTGGATCACCGTCGCCGCCTATAGCGTTACGCAGCAGCTCTGGAACTACATCACCATGCCTGCAATGGCCGTGGGTGGTGCGGTGAGCGCGATGACGGCGCAGAACATCGGCGCGAACCGGTGGGATCGCGTTTCGCAGATCACCCGTGCCGGGATTGGCGTGAGCCTAATTCTGACGACCTCGCTCGTGGCGATCCTCACGCTTTTCGATATCCAGTTCTTCAGCCTTTTCGTCGCCCGGACGTCGCCGGTCATCCCGGTCGCGGTGCATATCAACTGGCTCGCCACGTGGAGCATCATTCTTTTTGGCGTCACGTTCACGCTGTTCGGTTCGGTGCGTGCGAACGGAGCTGTCTGGGCTCCGCTGATCATGCTCACCGTGTCACTCCTCCCGTTCCGCATCGGCACCGCGCTGCTGTTCCGGCCGGTTATTGGCGTTGACGCAATCTGGTACAGCTTTTCGATAAGCTCGGCCGTCACGATGATCCTTGCGATCCTCTATTATCGCCATGGCGGATGGCGGTCTGCCCGGATGGGGCCGCCGGCAACCATGGCGCGGGCCAATTGCGACAGCGCACAGGCCGAACCCTTGCAGACCAGCGCAGGCACGGTCTAACCCCCGCGCATGTATCCATCGATCCGCCTCCGCCGTACTCGCTCGACCCTTTGGAGCCGCGCTCTCGTCCGCGAAACCACGCTCGCGCCTGAACATCTCATCTGGCCGCTGTTCATCACCGAAGGGCAGGGCGTCGCCGAACCGATCGCAAAGCTGCCCGGCGTATCGCGCTGGTCGGTCGATGCGATCGTTGACCGCGCAAGAGAGGCGAGGGGGCTCGGCATCGGCGTCATCGCCCTGTTCCCGAACACACCGCACGCCCTGCGCACCGAACGCGGCGAAGAAGCGCTTAATCCCGATAATCTGATGTGCCGCGCCATCAGGGCGATCAAGGATGCGCTGGGCGACGAAATCGGGGTGCTGACCGATGTGGCGCTCGATCCCTATACGGCGCATGGGCATGACGGACTTGTCGATGGCGCGGGCTATGTCCTGAATGACGAAACGTCGGACATGCTCGTCGAACAGGCGCTCAACCAGGCGGGGGCGGGGGCAGACATCATTGCCCCTTCAGACATGATGGACGGCCGCATCGGTGCGATCCGCACAGCGCTCGAAAGCGGGGGCCACGTCAATGTGCAGATCATGGCCTATGCCGCCAAATATGCATCGGCGTTCTACGGGCCGTTTCGCGATGCCGTCAGATCGGGGCACCTGCTCAAAGGCGACAAGAAGACCTATCAGATGGATCCCGCCAACAGCGAGGAAGCGCTGCGCGAAGTGGCGCTTGACATCGACGAGGGGGCCGACAGCGTGATGGTCAAGCCGGGACTTCCCTATCTGGACATTGTCCGGCGGGTGAAAGAGCGGTTCGAGGTGCCCGTTTTCGCTTATCAGGTATCAGGCGAATATGCGATGATCGAGGCGGCGGCAGCGGCTGGCGCGGGAGACCGCGACGCCCTCGTCCTCGAAACCCTGATCGCTTTTCGCCGGGCTGGCTGTTCGGGCGTGCTAAGCTATCATGCGGCTCATGCGGCCCGCCTTTTGGGTGGATGATTTCCGGATCGAGACTGATCGGCTCGTGCTGCGCACCTGGCGCGCACGCGACATAGTCCCCTTGCATGCGATGGGACGCGACCCGCGCGTGATGGCGCATCTGGGGCCGCTCACTGGGCGGACCGAAGCGAAGCGGATTGTTTCGGGCGAGAACCGGAACCAATCGCTGTTCGGGCATTGTTTCTGGGCGCTCGAACGGCGCTCGGACGCAGTCCTGCTCGGGCTTTGCGGATTGAACCCCGGCCCCGCCGATACCCCGCTCGCCGGCAGGATCGAGATCAGCTGGCGGCTCGCCCATCATGCCTGGCGACAGGGATATGCATTTGAGGCCGCGCATGCGGCACTGGACTGGGCATGGACCGAGCTTGACGTTCGATCAGTCTGGGCCGTCACAGTACCCGAAAATACCGCATCGCAGCGGCTGATGGTCCGCCTCGGCATGCGCCGTCATCCCGAACTCGATTTCGATCACGCGACGCAGTTCCCGGACGATCCCCTGTGCGCGCACGTGACATATTCGATCCGACGGCCTTCATAATTAACTTTGTTCTAGGCTCAGGACCTATAAAAAGGATTTCCAAGACGGCGTCGATCTGATTCAGTGGCGGTGCTAAGGAGGCGCTACCAATGAGTGATCTGATTTGGTTGTCGGAGGCGCAGATGCGCCGGATCGAACCGTATTTTCCGCTG
>JANPGY010000036.1:0-17463 GCA_031424175.1 Sphingomonadales bacterium | reverse complement strand
CGGCAGGGACGACGGATCATAAATGCGCGTCTCGGCACCGAAGAACTGGAGTAACCGCGCGGCTTCCTCGACGCAGAGCCGCGAATAGGAGCGCTCACGTAGCGAACCATAAAGCAGCAGGATGCGCGGTGCCGGATCATTGGGGCCAAGGCCGATTGCCGGACGACGGTGAACATAGCGAAGATCGAGCGCGGGCAGATGATCGGGATCGAGAAGCGTGCGGACAGGCATCAGCCAAGGCTAAGCCGAATTGCCAGCGCGGCAAGCGTCACCAGCAGGATCGGGATCGTGAGGGTGACCCCCACCCGAAAATAATAGCCCCATCCGATGCGTACGTCCTTTTGGCCGAGGACATGCAGCCACAGCAGCGTCGCCAACGAGCCGATAGGCGTGATTTTCGGCCCCAGGTCGCAACCGATGACATTGGCGTAGATCATCGCTTGCCTGACCGCGCCCGTCGCGTGCGTAGCATCGATCGACAGCGCGCCGACCAGCACGGTCGGCATGTTGTTCATGATCGAGGATAGCAATGCGGCGATGATGCCGGTGCCGAATGCCGCGCCCCAGATGCCGCCCTGCGCCGTGCGATCAAGAGCGACGGCGAGGTAATCGGTCAACCCGGCGTTCTTCAGCCCATAGACGACCAGATACATGCCCAGCGAGAAGACGACGACCTGCCACGGTGCGCCGCGAATGACCTTGCCCGTCTCGATGACGCGCCCACGGCCGGCAATCACGATCAGGACCAGCGCACCGACAGCGGCGGTCGCGCTGACGGGCACGCCGAGCGGCTCAAGCAGGAAGAACCCGGCGAGCAGCAGTGCAAGCACGACCCATCCCGCCCGGAATGTTGCGGTGTCGCGGATTGCGGCACCGGGAGTGCGAAGCTGGGTAAGATCGTAATTGGCCGGAATGTCGCGGCTGAAGAACAGGAGCAGCGCCACAAGCGTGGCAGCGATGGCTGCGAGATCGACCGGCACCATGACCAGCGCGTATTCGGCAAAGCCGAGCTTGAAGAAGTCGGCGGACACGATGTTGACGAGGTTCGACACCACCAACGGCAGGCTGGCAGTGTCGGCGATGAACCCGGCGGCCATCACGAACGCGAGCGTCGCCCTGGTGCCGTAGCCCAGCGCGCGAAGCATGGCGATGACGATGGGCGTCAGGATGAGCGCTGCGCCGTCGTTGGCGAACAGCGATGAGACCGCCGCCCCCAGCAGCACGACGAGCGAGAACAATCGCTTGCCATTGCCGCCGCCCCACCGCGCGACATGGAGCGCGGCCCATTCGAAGAAGCCTGCCTCATCGAGGATCAGGCTGATCAGGATGATTGCGACGAATGCCCCGGTCGCGTTCCAGACAATGCCCCAGACCACGGGCACGTCGGCAAGCGTGATGGCCCCGGCCAGAAGGGCGACGAGCGCGCCTGCCATCGCGCTCCAGCCGATCCCGAGGCCGCGCGGTTGCCAGATGACGAGCGTGATCGTTGCGACAAAGATCAAAACGGCAAGGAGCATCAGGCGACCCGCTGGCCGCGTTCGTCGATGACATGCTCGCCGTCTTCCTTGGCAAACGCGCTTTGCTGGTTGGCCGGGAGCAGGTCCAAAACAGCTTCGGACGGGCGGCACAGCTTCACGCCCAGCGGCGATACCACCAGCGGCCGATTGATCAGGATCGGGTGCGCCACCATCGCGTCAATCAGTGCGTCGTCGCTCAGCGTTTCGTCGCCGAGGCCGAGGTCGGCGTAGGGCGTGCCCTTTTCGCGCAGCAGATCACGGGCGCGCATCCCGGCCCGTTTGATCAGCTGGACCAGCAGCGCACGCGAGGGCGGGGTCTTGAGGTACTCGACGACGTGCGGTTCGATCCCCGCATTGCGGATCATCGCCGATGCATTGCGCGAGGTGCCGCAGTCGGGGTTGTGATAAATGACGATGTCGGTGGTCACGAAGTCGCGACCGATTCGGGGTTCATTGCGCCTTCGCCGTTGCCATCTCGCGCAGTCGTCGGCGCAGCGCCATGTCGTCCAGCGAGGACAATGGCAGCGCAAGGAACAGGTTGATCCGGTTTTGCAGAAAACGAAGGGCCCGCAGGAACGCCGCGCGCTGCCCGTCACCTTCGACAGCCGCCGGGTCTTCGATCCCCCAATGCGCCGTCATCGGATGACCGGGCCAGATCGGACAAGTCTCACCAGCAGCGGCATCGCAAACCGTGAAAATGAAATCGAACACGGGTGCATCAGGCCCGGCAAACTCGTCCCAGCTCTTCGATCGCAGCTCGGTTGTGTCGAACCCCAAACTGCCGAGGACGTCGAGTGCCATCGGATGGACCGCGCCTTTCGGAAAGCTGCCGACGCTGAACGCGCGGAAGCGGCCCTTGCCGTCTCGGTTAAGCAGCGCTTCGCCCAGGATCGAGCGTGCCGAATTGCCGGTACACAAGAAGAGCACGTTGTAGATGCGTTCGTTCATGACCGGGCTGCCTTCTTTTCTGAGGCACCGTTTGAACTTGGTACCTTGTCTGGCGCGCAGGCGGCATTTGAATCGCACGCTGCGCCGCCGCAGCAGTTCTCCAAGAGATATCCGACAAGTTCGTTCATCGCGGCGTAGTCTGCCGTGTAAATCAGCGACCGGCTGTGCCGCTGCTGCTGGATCAATCGGGCGCGGGTCAGATGGGCGAGATGGAACGAGAGCGAGCTGTTGGGGAGTTGCAACGCTTCGGCAATTGCGCCCGCCGCAAGGCCATCGGCACCTGCCTGCACGAGCAACCGGAACAGCGCCAGCCGGTGATCCTGTGCAAGCGCACCCAACGCGTCGACCGCTTCCTTCGCTTCCATGCACCACTCCGATGGTTCGATATTCATCGAATTAACTTGCCGCCCATTTCTGTCAACCGTATTTCTGGAAATCTGGAAAAGTCGGAGGCGATTTGAGCATGCAGCCGACAACCGAATCAGTTGTCGAATTTGAGTTCAAATGTGCCCAAATAGGAGCCCGAAAACAGGTTCGATTCAGGCCAAGTTTGGTTCCCATTTTTGGAATCTGTGGGGTAAGGTGTGGGGTAGGACCTTTCGACTAACCATTTTTATCGTTCGATAAGAACGGGTTAGGTAGATAATTCGGTGGAAGCCCTGTCCACCATTTCCCATTTTTTTGGCATCCCAAAATGCTTCAGAAGCAGCTGAGTTCAGGCACTTCTGAAACATTCGGTCGCTTCTCATGTTCTTGCGGAGACGGCCCGGGCCTTTTCCTTCAAGTTCGCGCAAGAGATCAGCAGAGTTGGGTCATTGGGGTCCAAAAAGCGGGCAGCGCCGGGACCGGACATAGACCGAGTTCCACTTGCCGTAGCGCTCGTGCATGTCGCGCCACGGGCAGCCGACCCGCAGCACGTGAAGCATGCCATTGAGAAATAATCGGTTATCGTCGGCTGGCTGTCCTTACCGTCCTCGCTCAGACGGCAGCAGGGGCCCGATCAGTTTCCACTCCGCGTTCGATAAGTCTCCGCGATCCATCACTGCCCCCAAAGAGCAGCCTTAGGTCAGAACCGGAGCCGTTTTGGGAAACCCTCTTGTCAACACGGCCTAAAACATCGTCTGATATTGCGCCCACCGGTGTCGCGTCGATCAATGGCAAAAGCTTCAGGTCGACGAGGTGGCGTGTCGTCACAGCCGGATCGTCGCAAATGGGGGGATGGTTTGCCCTGCATAGTCCACCGGCCGGGCTGCCGTATTAAAGACGAAATGCCGTCCGCCAGCGGCGTAAAGGACGGGCCCATGCTGCCCGAGCGCCGGAAAGTCTGCGCTTGCCGCGTGTGCGCGCAAAATATCGGCAAAGATTTCGGCGCGTTCGGGTGTTAGCGCGGCGAGCGTGTCGCTTGTCATCAGCACGCCGCCGCTCGCGCAGGCAAAATTCGCCAGCGAGGTGATCTGGGTATCCGTCATATCGTGGAAGCGATGGCGCAGCAGCACACAGTCGGGGTCGGCCTGCCAGAGAATGCCATTGGCATGATGGCGAGTGGCCAGGTCGCGCAACAGGCTTTCCGCCAAATACTCACCCTCCCAGGCAACGCCGATATCGCGTCCAACGCGCACGGCATCGACAAGCCCGACCGATGCCCACAGCGGACAGCCGCAACCGAGCCACAGCGCGTCGCCGATGGCCTCCCGGATGATCGTAGCCATGCGGCGCCAGATCGCGATCCGCGAAAGCCCCGCCTCGTGCCAGACCGCGCGGTCTGGCCCATGCTCGCTGCCGAACAGCATGAAATCCGTCTTGAAGTAACCAGCGCCCCATTGCCGTCTCCAGGTGCGGAAGACCGTGCCGATCCATGCCGCTGCATCCGGATGGGTAATGTCGAGGATGTAGTATTCCTCGCTGCGCTTGTGCCAGCGAAACTCGCCATAGAATTTCATCTGCACAAGCGGGCCGCCGCTGGCATCCTGCACGACCCATTCGGGGTGTGCGGCGTACAACTTGCTGCGATTGCCGACCATGAAGGGTGCAATCCAAAGTCCTGGGATGAACCCGGCCGCAGCGACATCCGCCAGTAACGGCCTTATCCCGGACGGAAATTGCGGTTTCACGTCGAGCCAGTCACCCATTTCGGGCGTGAAGCCGTCGTCGATCTGGAACACGTCGAGCGGCACGTCGTAGGTGTCGCGAAAGGCGCGACAGCTTTCCAGTTCGGCGCGGATCGTCGGCTCATCGATCATCGCATAGTGATTGTACCAACTACACCAGCCGGTGATCCGGCGTTGCCGGAGACGCGGGGGCGGGGAAGAAACCGCTGCGACAAGCTGCGACCATCGGCGCAGGGCAGGTTCGACGGCGTTACCTTCGAACATCACCAGCGTCTCGCCCTCGACCTGCCCCGTGCGGTCGAGAAGCGTTTCGACCTCAAGAAGCATTTCTTCGTTCGTACCCCCGAAGTGAAACCTCGTTTGGTACCGGTCGTGCCGCTCGAACCCCAACACCAGGGCGCCATCACTGTAAGGCAGCAGAGCGGTAAGCGCGAAGCCCAATGTCGGTGCCTTGCCCGGGGGCCCGTCCCCGGGTGCCGTTCCCGGACCGATGAAAAAGCTGCCGTCCCAGCTTTGATATCCGTTGCGGAGGTAGCACCGGACGCCGCTCACCCTTGAAAACCTGAGTCCGAGACTGGCGAGCGGCCATTCGGCACCTTCGATGCGGCAGGTGAGTTTGAGGGGGTCGCCAAGTTCGATCTTGAGGACGAAGCGCCCCTTGGCAAGCGGCCATATGACCGAACCAGGCGCAAAGATCGGCACGCCATGTTGGGGAACATCGCCATCGATCAGTGGCAGCAAACCGTCAAGTACAATACCCCGCGCGGCAAAGCTCAGCGCCTCAGCGTCGTACATCGGTGAGCCGGAATTCACGGCGTTCGTCGGCCGCCTCGCGGGCCGCGAGCGCGAGGCGAAGCGTAGTCGCGCCTTCGCGCATCGAAACGAGCGGCGGACGCCCGTCGCGGATTGCGCCTGCAAGGTCGGCAAGCTGCGCGACGAACGGGCTGACCTCGCCCGCGATGATCGAATCCACCGCGTTACCATCCGATGCGCGAAATTCGGCGTCGTTCCAGCCGGTAAAGCGACCAGTAAGCTTCTCCGCAAACAGCGACCATTCCTTGTGCCAGATGCCCGACACGGCGATATTATTGGCGTTGAGGGTAGCAATCCGTCCGTCGTCCCAGCCAAAAATCATCGACGACACGTCCTCGACGTCATAGCCAGGTTCAGCGTGAAACAGCCGCGCGCGCCGCGCATAGACGGTGTCGGGCTCACCCATGAAATGGCGGACGAGATCGATCAGGTGAAGCAATTGCTCCAGGATCTGGCCGCCCGATTGAGCTTCGATCCGCCACCAAGGCGCATGAAGCGCGTTGCACTGGAACGCGCCGGTCATCATGCCGATGCGCCCGGTATGGCCGGCCTGCCACGCCTTTACCGCTTCGCCGTGCCGGTACATGAACCCGATCGCGGCGGTTACCGCGCTAGCCTCGACTGCCGCAACCATTGCGTCGGCAGCAGCCTGATCGAGCGCGATGGGTTTTTCCACCAGCAGATGGACGCCGCGTACCGCCAGCCGCTCGACTTCCCCCGTACGCGCGAAGGGTGGAATCGTGACGATGACCAGGTCGATCCCGGCGTCGATCATCGCATCGAGATCGTCGAACGCCGCGCCTCCATACTTCGCCGCAAACGCTTGCGTTTTCGACAAATCGCGGCCGCAACAGGCCTTTAGCTGCATGGCTTGCGGCAAGGCAGCGACTGACTCCGCGTGGCGGACGGCGATCCCGCCGCACCCTATGATGCCGACGCGCAATTGGTTCACTGGTCGAATTCCAGTACGGCCTGCAAGATTCCCGGTTCCCCGGCGTCGAGGCGCGCGAACATGGCCGGTGCCTGGTCGAACGGTATGCTTTGCGTGATGAGCGGTAACAGATCGAACACGCCTTGCACCTGGAGCTCGACGGCGGTGCGCCACAGACGCGGCTTCGACCAGCGATGGCTGGCAGCGGGTGCAACGCCCGAGATCTGCGAGCTGATCAGTTCGATCCGGTTGTGGTGAAATTCGTCACCCAGCCTCAGCCCGGCAACTTCGCCCTGATAAAACCCCATCGCCACGACGCGGGAGGCATAGGCCACGCTGCGCATGGCATCGCTCAGCGCAGCTGCCACACCCGAGACTTCGATGCACACGTCTGCGCCGCGCCCACCGGTCAGCTCTTTGATCGCTTCCGCAGCGGCAGGGGCAAGTGCAATGTGCGCGCCGAGGTCGAGCGCAAGCCGCCGCCGCGCTTCGTCGGGGTCGACGACAATCACCTGTGCGCCCGATGCCCGCGCGGCTTGGGCGACAATCTGTCCGGGCACGCCGAGACCGAACACAGCAACGGTGTCGCCAAGCCGAATGCCCGCATCATGGACGCCGTTGAGTGCGACGGCACCGATATGGCTGAAAATTCCCATACGCGGATCCGCACCTTCAGGCATCGTTCGCTCGCGCGCATAGTTGGCGGAGAGGACTGCCTCGGTCCGGTGATTCCAGGTGCCGTAAATCTGTTGGTGGAGCCGAACACCCTCGACGTCGCGGCCAACTTCGACGACTTCACCGACCTCTTCATAGCCGAGAGTCCTGACCGGATAGGGCCAGCTTGGCGCCTCGCCTTCGACGAACATCCTCGTAGTCTCGTCGAACCTTCGGTCCATGAATGGGCTCGTCCCTCGGTACTGCGTCAATTCGGTTCCTGCGCTGATACCTGAATACAACGTCCGAACACGCACCTCGTTTGCGTCGAGCACGCCACGCACCGTGTCTTCGAAGGCCAGCGTGCGCGGCCCCGTTAGGACCAACGCTTTCACGCGTGCGCCTCGGCGGCATTGGCATCGACGGCGCGGCGGATCGACCGCTGCATCGCCAGGATCAGGATGACAGCGAGCGCATAAAGCACGGCCAATGACGTCATCCCGGCGGCCATGCCGAACACTTCGGCGGCTTGTGCGACGAAGATCGGGGTAATCCCGGCGCCGAAGAAGCCGATCATCGTCATCGCCCCAACGGCGGTCGCGCGCGCATGTGGCGGGACGACATCATGCATCGCGGAATAGATGCACCCGTCGAAGATGCCCTTGCCGAAACTCGTCGCAATGAGAACAAGGCTGACGCCTCCTGCCGTCGTCATCGAAGTCAGCGGCAGCAACAGGCCCGCCGCCAGGGTCAGCCCGATGGCAAGCGTGAAAAAGCGGCCTATGGGCGTACGCCTGGCCATCCAGTCGGCCAGGAACCCGCCGAACGGCACGGTCAGGAAACCCGCGATGTTGATGGTGGCAGAGCCAACCAGCGCCGAGCCTGCGAGGTCGAGTTTCAATTCCTCGAACACATAGGACGGGGCCCAGACCGCCACCCCGGTCGACGCACCATTGGCCAGGAAGAAGACGACGCACAGCATGACCGCCGGCTTGATGCGCCATACGACCCCCAATGGCTCGCTCGTGGCGATCGGCGCGGTCTCGATCGGCGCATCGCGCAAAAAGCGCCAAAGAATCAGGGCATGTAGAATGCCGACGAGCGAAAACACCGCGAAGGGCGCATGCCAGCTGAACTTGTCGGCGAGGAAGCCAGCGAACAAGGCGCCCAGCCCGGCTCCCGCGAAGACGCCGGTCTGGTGCAATGATAGTGCACGGCTGCGCCACTTGGGCCGGTGCCAGTCGGAGATTAGCGCTGTGGCAGTGGGATAATATGTGGCCTCACCCATGGCAACGAGACTGCGGAAGGCAAGCAGCATCGCAAAACCGGTCGACAATGCCGTAAGGCCCGTTGCCATGCTCCAGAAGATGAGGCCGTAGATGATGATACGTGACCGCCGGACGCTGTCGCCCATCCGCCCCGACAAAAAGGCGAAGACAGCATAGATCCAGAAAAACAACGAGTTGAGCAGCGCAAGTTGCGTGTTGTTGAGACCGAATTCGGATTTGATCGACGGCATGACAGCGATAAGGATCGAACGATCGGCGGCGTTTAAAAACGCCACCAGCCACAGCAATCCGATCAATACCCATGCGTAGTCAAAACTGTTTCGAGGGAGCCGCCGTTCGGGTGCTCGCGTGTCGCTCATGCTTGCGACCCCGCGACGTCAGGATCGATCAGAATGACACGAAAATCGTTGACGTTGGTCAGCGTCGGCCCGGTGATCACAAGATCGCCTAACCGGTCGAAAAAGAGATAGGCGTCGTTGCGCGCGAGATATGCTGCAGGGTCCAGCCCCAGCTGCCGGGCCCGTGCGATGGTATCGGGAAAGATCATCGCCCCCGCCGCGTCTTCGGTGCCGTCGATCCCATCGGTGTCGCAGGCCAAAGCCGTGATGCCCGGCGAACCATCGAGTGCAATAGCCATCGCCAGCAGATACTCCAGATTGCGACCGCCGCGTCCCGCCGGATTGACGACGGTGACCGTCGTTTCGCCTCCCGAAATAATGGCGCGACGCTGGCCGTCGCGCGCAAGACGTCGGGCGAGTGCGGCATGGCTGGCACCCAGATGCTTGGCCTCGGCCTGCAACTGATCGCCCAGATCGGTCACCATGTAATCATAGCTGCGCGCCAGCTCACCGGCCGCGCCCAGCGCATCGCGCGCGCACGCGATAATCACGGTCTCCCCGCCAGCCAGACCCAGCGCATCGGGATCGGGCGTTTCATTGGCCGGATCGTCGAGCGCCCTGGCGATCGGCACGGGCACCGGGATATCGTATTTCGTCAGAATATCGCGCGCCTGATCGAGTGTCGTGTGGTCGGCGACAGTCGGGCCCGATGACACGAACGAAGGGTCGTCGCCGGGAATGTCGGAAATGATCCACGTCGTGACCTGCGCCGCACCGGCAGCCACGGCCAGCCGCCCGCCCTTCACGGTCGACAGGTGCTTGCGTACGCAGTTGATCTCCGCGATCGTCGCGCCGCTGGCCAGCAAGGCGCGCGTCATGGCCTGTTTGTCGGCAAGCGTAACACCGGGCGCCGGCGCGGCGAGCACCGCAGACCCGCCGCCCGACAGGAGCACGACCAGCCGGTCTCCGGCTTCGAGTTCATGGGCGATCTGCAACGCGCGGGTTGCTGCGCGGAGGCTGTTCTCGTCGGGGAAAGGGTGACCAGCCTCGATGACTTCCACTCCGGGCCATGCCGCGCCGCCGACCGGCAGATGGCCGTAGCGCGTGACGACCATGCCGCAAAGCGGAACAGCCGCACGGCGCTGGGCCACGCGCATCATCTCGGCGGCCGCCTTACCGACCGCGATGACAGCGGTTCGGCCATGCGGAGACATTGGCACCGAGGCAGGCATCGCATTTTCAGGTGTGACAGCATCCAGCGCGCGCGCGAACAGCTGGCGCAGCACGGCGCGGTTTGACATCGCAGATGCGGTGCTGGTGATATCGGCCTCCCTTGCTCACCGCTCTGATGGCGGCATGGACGCAGGGTGACGCGTTGCGCTGGATGAGCCAAGTCTAAATGACGGAACGCTGTGTTGCGCTGTCTGCAACAGAATCGACCTCCCAGGACAGGGTAGGACGTAGTGTCTCGACCAGATAATCGATCAGCGTCCTGACCCGCACCGGCACGCCCTTGGGATTGGCGAAAACGGCGAAGAAACTTAAGTCAGGCGTCTGCCAGCCGGGCAGCACATCGACGAGCCGCCCTTCCGCCAGATCATGTTTGCACAGAAAGGCGGGCAGGCTGGCAATGCCAAGCTCTGAAAGCGCGGCGTGACGCAACAGGATCAGATCATTGCAGACAAGCTTTGGCAGAAACTCGACCGTCACTACCTGCTCGGCATTGTGCAGCGTCCATTTGTGGCGCCGGTCAGTATTGCCGCTCGCGAGCAGATCGAAGCGCGGCAGTTCGACATGGCTTTGCGGCGATCCCTTGCGTTCGAAATAACCGGGAGCGGCGAACACGCCGCATTCCGTCGTTCCGAGCTTGACCGCTATCAGCCCGGAATCGGCAAGCGGTCCTTCCGTCAGCGCCACATCAAACCCGGCGCGCAACAGCCCCACGGCGTCATCGGTCAGCACCCCAACCAGCCGCACGTCGGGATAGCGTTCGAGAAAGCGCGCGAGCAGCGGCCCGATGAGGCTCTGGCCCAGAACATACGGAATGGCTACGCGCACGACGCCCTGCGGATGGTTCTGCTGGCTCTGCAAAGCGCGTTCGCCATCGCGCAGCACGCCGATCGAGCGGAGGCAATATTCAAAGAACACAGCACCGTCCTGGGTGACGGTCACCGCACGCGTGCTGCGATGGAGCAACTGGACGCCAAGCGATTCTTCAAGGCGTGAAACGCGGCGGCTGACTGTCGATTTCGGCAGACCGAGCAGAGCACCCGCCTTCGTCAAGCTTTCGGTTTCTACGGTTTTAACGAACACCATCAGATCGCCCAGATCGAGCATAGACAATCCTCCCCCAGTCTCCCGAGGTATCGTATCGTTGCATTATCGGCAACAGATTGTTGCCGTCACATGGGCTTCTCATCTGATCGGCTAGGGCGCACGAAATCGCATAATCAAGCCGTATCGGCAATTTAGCGCGGGACCACCCGCCGCATGGGGAGGAAACACGATGATTACCGCAACCGCCGCGCGCAAATTACGGGCTGTTCTGGCCACCGGGATCGCGGTCACCGCAATGATTTCATCGGCTGCTTATGCACAAGTTCCAGCAGCACCGGAAGAAACCGGCGAAACAGCCCCTGAAATTATCGTCACCGGCACAAGCCGCGCCCGCATTGCGCTCGACACGCCGTTGGCCGTAACGTCTTTAAGTTCGCAGTCGATTGCACGGCTGACCGCATCGGGACAGGCGGACATCCTCAACAGCGTGCCGTCGATCAAGGCCGACGGCGGCGGCGGAGAGGCGGCGACCAACGTCTTCGTGCGTGGTCTTCCTTCGGGCGGCCAGTTTCAGTTCACGCCGCTGATGTATGACGGCATCACCGTGCTTTCGAACTTCGGTCTCAACTCGTCGGCGTTCGACGTATATTACCGCAACGACCTGTCGATCGAGCGGCTCGAATTCGTCCGGGGCGGCGTTTCCAACCTGTTTGGGCCAGGGTCGGTCGCAGGCCTGATCAACTATATCAGCCGCACCGGCGACGAAGAGTTTCGCGGGACTGCGCAGTTCGAGGGTGCGCAAAGGGAACGGTACCGCGGCGACCTTGCGATCAGCGGGCCGCTCGGCTCGAACCTGTTCTATGCTGTCTCGGGTTATTACCGCTACGACGAGGGGCCGATCCGCACCAACCTGAAATCGGAAGGCTATCAGGTTCGCGGCAATTTGAAATATGCCCTTCCAGACGACAGCGGATCGGTCACGCTCTACGGCCAGTATATGGATGACAAAGTCCAGTTCTATCTGCCGATCCCGCTCAGCGGAACGACACGCGAACGCCTGCCCGGCAATGACGGCGAGACAGTCTATTCGGTTCAGAACAACTTTGGCCCGTCACTCGGCTTTGCAACGCCCGCCGGTCAGTTCACGTCACGCATCAATGATGGCGTGAAGACGAAAGGGGGTCAGGTTGCGCTCGCCTTCGACAAGAGCTTCGGTGAGAATTTCGGGATCAACGGCAAGGTCAAGTATTCGGAATATGCTCACCGCTTTGGCCTCTGGTCCGATGGCGACGGCCTCGTCAATGTGCCCGAGACGCTGGCGAGCTTTCTGAAAAACCGCAATCTGGGACTGCCCGCCAACGCCCAGTTCAGCTTCGTCGGCGGCGGCGCGGTGCCTGGAAGCAGCATCGTTTTTGCCAACCGTTTTACCGATCGTGAGCGGCCGGTGACCGATTTTACCGCGGAGTTGAACCTGACCGCCGGCTTCCAGACAGGCGCCGCCGATCACAAGGTCACGCTTGGCGGCTTTTATGCCGACACGAAGGCGAGCGACGTCAATGTGACGACAACCTATCTCGCTGAATTCAACAACATGCCGCGGCTCATCAATCTCGTCATCACCAATCCGGTCAGCGGCGCGCAGACGATCGTATCGCGCAACGGCCTGCTCAATGCCGGTGCCGGCTATGTGAACAACCGTCACACGGCGGAGCGCTATGCCGGCTATATTGCCGATCAAGTCGAGGCCGGGCCGTTTAATTTCGACATCGGGTTCCGCATCGAAAAGTTCGAGGGCAACATCCGCCGCGAACGCACGGCGACCTTTGTCACCGATAGCACGACGCCTGATCTGTCGACCGCGCTGCGCGACGTCATCTGGGGCAACGGCATTTTTCAGACGGGCAAGGTTTCGACGGATGAATGGGCTCTCGCGGTCGGCGCGCTCTACAAAGTCAGTGACCGTGTGAGCGTCTACGCCAATGCCTCGCGCGGCTATTTCTTCCCCGAACTCCGCTCGGTTACCTTCAATACCCTGGGGGTGCCGCAGTCATTCTCTGCGGAAATCATCAAACAGGCCGAGTTCGGCATCAAGGTCAGCGAGTCAGCGTTCACCTTTACCGCAGCGGGCTTCTATACCAAACTCGACAACCGGCGGCAGGTATTGTTCGTCAACGACGGCGCGGGCGGCTTCACCGAGCGGGTCAACCTCGTCAGCACGCGGTCCTATGGCGCAGAGGCGACGCTCGACCTGAAGCTCGTCGATAATCTCCGCTTCAACGGCAACCTGACCCTGCAGCAGTCGAACTACACCGCGTTCGACACGACCCCGGCCAACGTCAGCAAGGATCTCGAGCGGCAGCCGAATCTTCTCTATAACGCCGGGCTCTACTATGACGACGGCGGCCTCGATGCGTCGGTTTTCACGAACTATACCGGCGATAATTACACCGCATCGAGCAACGCCATCGAACTCAAGGGCTGGAATGTGGTAAATCTGGATGCCGGGTATAAAATCGACCTTGGCGGCCGCAAGAACCTGCGCATCGGCATCAATGTGTTCAACCTGCTCAATACCGACGCCACGACCGAAGGATCGCCGCGACAGGACGTCGCGCAGACAGTCGGGGGTGCCTATTTCGTCGGTCGTCCTGTGCTGCCGCGCCGGATCAGCGGCCGGGTTACGTTCAACTTCTAGCACGACAATTTGAATAAAGGCGTACCATGGCGACGAAGACCAGGCAGGATCTCGACCGGGAGGCCCGCGATATCCTCGTCGCCAATGATCGCGGCGGCTACACGGTGCCCAACGGGCGGGTCTATCCGTTCCAGTGGAACTGGGATTCCGCATTCGTCGCGATCGGTTTTGCGACTTACGACCCCGACCGCGCCTGGACCGAGTTGGAAACGCTTTTTGCTTCGCAATGGTCCGATGGCTTCGTTCCGCACATCGTGTTCTGGCAGGACGATGAGGGCTATTTTCCCGGGCCCGATGTCTGGGCATCTGGCACCCACCCGCGCACCTCGGGCATCACTCAGCCACCGGTTGCGGCGACGGCAGCACGACAAATCTGGCATCGCGCACCGGCGAGCGCATCTCGCGCGCGGCTCGAAGTGCTCTTCCCTAAGCTCATGGCGTATCACCGCTGGTTCCGCGATGTCCGTGACTTCGAAGGACGCGGGATCGTCGTGACGATGCACCCTTGGGAAACCGGTCGCGACAATTCGCCCGAGTGGGACGCGCCGGGCGAGCCGATCGACGTTTCGAACGTGGGCGATTACACGCGCCGCGACACCGGGCACCTCGACCACAAAATGCGGCCGACCAAAATCGAATACGATCGCTACCTCGCGCTCGTGCAGTTCGGGCGCGGCACCGGCTGGGACCACAAGCGCATCGCGCGCGAAAGCCCGTTCCGCGTGGCGGACGTCGGGCTGTCGATGATCCTGCTGCGCGCGAACCGAGATCTGTTGTGGCTTGCCGAACTGCTTGGGCGGGACGCGGAGGCCGGTGAGCTGCGCGCGATGATCGCGCGAAGCGAGGCGGGCATCGGCTATCTTTGGGACGACGCCAAACACTGCTGGTGCTCGCGCGACGTCATTACCGGGCGCAGTTCCGGCTTCGTCACCAGCGCCTCGTTTCTCAGCTTCTACGCCGGATTGCGTGACGCGCCGATGGATGCGGCGATGCTCGCGCATATCGAGCGCATCGCGGGCAAGGTGCGCTATCTAATGCCGAGCCTCGATCCCGAAGATCCCGGCTTCCAGATGGTCCGCTATTGGCGCGGCCCCGTCTGGGCGGTCGTCAACTGGATGATCGGCACCGGCCTCGTTGAAGCGGGTCACGACCGCTGGGCAGCGAAGGTCCGCGCCGACACGCTCGACCTGATCGCGACGACCGGGTTCATGGAGGCGTACAGCCCCGTCGACGGCGGCGCGTCGGGCGGCGACGATTTTAGCTGGACCGCCGCAATTGCGCTGGCATGGGCCGAGACGGGCGCATGACATCGTGGCGTACGACAATCACGCCATCGTGCCGCCTGCACCGGCGTTCTCCGGCTCTGCCGCGCCAACGGCGATCGAAAAATATCTGTTCGACCTGCGCGGGTATCTGCTGATCGAGAGCTTGCTATCGGCGGACGAGATTGCGGCCGAAAGCGCACTGATCGGCGCAATCCCAAGCGATCTGCCACGCGGTGGCTGGCACGGCTGGGTGCAGCGCCAGGATGATCCCGAGCATCGCGGCATCAGTTATCAGCAGGTGTATGAACTTGGCGGCGTCTTCGAACGAATGATCGACCATTCGCGCGTGCTCAATCTGCTCGATCGTTTCATCGGTGTGCACGAAACGTCCGACCGCTACCAGGGCCCGCTTGCGATCGACGAGAATTTCTTCACAATCCGGAGCGCAGGCGACGCGATCCCGATCCATGCCGGCGGGCATGAAACCGCGAGCCGTACCGGCTATCGCTATCAAGGGGGCGCTTCGTGTGCGGGGAGGTTAACGTGCTGATTGCGTTCACTGACATAGGCCCCGGCAACGGCGAGACGATGATCATTCCGGGCTCGCACACGTCGAACTTGATCCACCCCGCCTTCCTGCGCCGCGATCGCGCGCATGAGTGGTCGGACGACGGTGGGGGCTCGGCTGACGATGTCGGGGGCGCGATCGAGGTTCACATGCAGGCGGGCGACGCGTTGCTGTTCGTTGATGCGCTGTGTCACGGGTCGGCTAAGCGCACGAACGCGAGTGAGCGGCGGATCAGCGTCTATCGCTACGGTTCGGCATGGGATCGAGTGCGCTTCGGGCACCGGCCCTTGCCTGAGGCGCTGGCGAGGCTCGGTCCGGTGGCGCGCAAGACTGTGCAACCGCGCGACCCGTTGCGCCCGCTGGCACGCCTTCACGGTAGTAACAGATAGGAACACCATATGACCGGTCGCCATCTGACTGCCGAAGAAAAGGCATTCTACGCCGACAGTGGCTATCTTCACATCGAAGGGTTGCTGACGCCCGCCGAGGCGGCATTCTACCGTGCTGAGGTCCATGCCTTGTCCGCACGACAAGGCGAGACCGACGCGACCTGGGAGAGCCAGCGTGGTGCAGGGACGAAGATTGAACACAGTCACGATGTCCATTTTAGATCGGCAGCGTTCACGCGTTTGATGGTCGACCCGCGGCTGACCGCGATCTGCACCGACATAATCGGCCCTAACGTCCAACTTCATCACAACAAGATGTTCATCAAGCCGCCCGAACGCGGTTCTCCGTTTCCGATGCATCAAGACTATCCGTATTTCCCACACCGCGACCATTCGATGATCGCGATCATCCTCCATTTTGACGACGCGCCGGTCGAAAAGGGCTGCCTGTGCGTTTATCCGGGAAGCCATAAATTAGGGCCAATTCCGGCGCTCGGCAACGATCATCATTTACCGGTTGAGGACTATTCAATCGGGCGGGCAACGGCTGTCCCCGCCAAAGCGGGCGATGCGATCATAACAAACTATTTGACCGTTCATGGGTCGGGGATGAACATATCAAGCGAGGCTCGCACAACCCTGCTCATCCAGCTGCGCGACCCGTCGGACCCGCCAATTGAAGACCGCCATCAATCGCGCGGCCAGGGCATGATGCTGGCGGGGATCGACCCCGGCACGCGGGCATTTGCCTTCGCGTGGAACAACGGAAACTAAACGAACGAACTTTGAGGTGTCGGCTTCAAATCCATTTCTGAGGAAAGCGGCCAGTTAGCAAACGGCCGACCTTCGTCGAAAAGCGCTCGTTCAGCGAACGGCGGGTTTCAGAAAAACAAAAAGCTGAGCTGAACGTCCCTAAGTCGGGCGATTGTGTTGAAGACGTGGGCGATGGGGCAGCCTGATAGCGTGATGTCACTGGAGCGAGCTGGGTCCTTCCGCGTCAGGCGGAGACCGGTTGTCTCGGCATTGGGATGATCTTGGCTATCTTGCGCAGGTTTGGGTGGTGGCAGCGAAGATAGGCTGGTCTTTTGCGCCGTTCGGTCCCCGCAGGGCAAGCGGTGGGTGCATAGCCGTATCCGGCACCGGCGGCGAGCCGCTCGGGCCACGGGCCGAACCGGTCGTGGGCGCGTTCGATCATGCGTCGCTGGGCGGTCACCTCGGCCTGGCGGATCGATGTCGTCGCCTCGACATCCACGATCACGGCATGCTCGAGGTCGATCAGATAGTTGGTCGAGTAGGCGAAGAAGGCACGCTCGCGTGTTGCGGCAGTCCACCCGGCAGCGGGATCGGCCACCGCCAGCTGCTTCGGTGGGACCGGCGTCGCCCCGCCGAACGCCGCATCGTCGAGCACGGCGAGACACTCGCGCACGGCGTGGCTGGTGGCTTCGCTCGGCAATTGCTCGGGCGCGACCGTCGGCAATTTTGTGCCCGGGGCAATGGGATGGAGTGGAAAGGACCATCGATATGGCGATCGACAAGGACGTATTGGACCAGCTGCTGGCTGGTCGTGATCCGGGCGAGCTGTTTGCAAGGGACGGTTTGCTTGATGAGTTGAAGAAGGCGCTTTCGGAACGGATGCTGGCCGCCGAGCTGGACGATCATCTGGACAGCGAA
>JANPGY010000035.1:0-14881 GCA_031424175.1 Sphingomonadales bacterium | reverse complement strand
CAGCGGAAAATACGGTTCGATCCGGCGCATCTGCGCCTCCGACAACCAAATCAGATCACTCATTGGTAGCGCCTCCTTAGCACCGCCACTGAATCAGATCGACGCCGTCTTGGAAATCCTTTTTATAGGTCCTGAGCCTAGTGGATATTTGCTGGGAACAGGCCAGGCATCCATTGCGACGCGAGCGTCGCGGGATAAGCAATGTGCAGCGGCTTTTTCGAGCTTGCGGATGTCAGCACCCCCAGATCGATCAATGTCCCCGTGATCCGCCGTGCCTGCCGGTCGCCAGTGCCCACAATGCCTTCGACGTCACCGCGCGGCAGTTCCCCGCGATACAGGACCGCATCGATGATTTTCACGGCTTGCGGCGACAGGTTGCCCAGTTCGGTTTGTTCAGCTGCCCAGCGATGGATGCGCGCGCGCAGCTTTGCCGGTTCGACGAGGCTAGACATGAAATCGACCTGATCGATGCAGGTGCGCAGGAAGAAGGCGGTGAACTCCGCGAGCGCTTCCTCGCTGAGATTACCACGTCCATCGAGATCGTTCCGCCGCGTCATGTCGCACGCGGCGAGATGTTGCTTGTAAGCCCATTCATTGCGCGCAAGTCCGCGTGCGACCGACCAGACGCCGCCGGTATCGAGTGCGTCGAGCAGCATCGCATGCGACATCAGCCGGGCGACACGCCCGTTGCCATCGAGGAACGGGTGAATCCACAGCAGCCGATGGTGCGCTGCTGCGAATGAAACAATCGCATCGCTGCGGTTCTGGCGCGAATAGGCCCATTTGAAATGATCGAGAAACCTTGGCACCGCGCCGGGACTGACGGCGATATGCTGCCCGACTTGGACGTCGCGCTTGCGCAGTTCGCCTGGAACGACGGGAACTCGTTCAGAGGAGTTCGGCATTGCGATCCACAACATCGTATCGGGAAGATGCTCACAGAACCGGCGGTGTGTTTCGATCAGCCCGTCCCGACTGACTGCGCGCCCCTTCAGGCCGCCAAGATCGATCCATCGCTGAACTTCGATATGCGACTTGGCTTCAAGCTGGAGATCGCGTTTGGCGGCATCGGCGCTGAAGTCGTTGCGAAGCGCTCGCTCGATGTCGATCGGGTGCGTATCATGGCCTTCGATCAGATTGCTGTAATAGCAGTTCATCGCCCGGACGAGGTTGGCGAGCGCCGTCCGGATACCGGGGGGAAGGCTACTTCGGAACGCCGCCGACTTGTCTACAAGTTCGACGGCCAGATCGAGCGACTGAGTGCGGCGTGGCGAGCCCTCGGCAATTTTCATGGGCTGCATCGAAGAGACAGTTTCTCCACGATCCACCACATCAATGTCCGCTTTGATTGCCATGAGCTTTGAGCGCTCTTTCAACGTTTTCTGTCTCTTTTCAATCCTTATCACTTTCCCGTGACCGCTACAATGTCCGCTTCAATGTCCGTTTGGCAATTGAAGCGGATAATGTTGTCGGGTATTACGCTCAAATTGCGCTTGCCAGGCCTCTGCCTCATTCGGCATGCACACTTGGCGGGCCTTGACTGACTCCATGCAAAATGGATTGTCGCCCGGCCAGCAAGACAGTGGTCAATCGGCACAATCGTGCTTCATGGGGTCAACCGCATCACCGCTGCGCAAGCGATCAAGATAGTCGCTCCACCACTGGTGCATCGCGACTCGCTCGGTCTATTTGCCGCGATTGTAGACGCCGCGAACCGCGTCCTTGTCGGCATGGGCAAGCGAACGTTCGATAGCGTCCGGATTCCACTTTCCGCTTTCATTCAGCAGCGTTGACGGCGTTGTGCGGAGACCGTGGGCCGTTACTTCCCCGACAGCATAGCCCATGCGGCGGAATGCCTGATTGATCGTGTTCTCGCAAAGCGGGCGCTTGAAGCTGTGGAAGGCAGGGAATACGTATCCGTCAGGCCCGGTCAGCAAACAGAGTTCGTCCAGATAGGCCAGTACCTGTCGTGACAGCGGCACGGCATGCGGGCGGCGCATTTTCATGCGCTCCGCGGGGATTTTCCAGACCGCCTCGTCCAAATCGAACTCCGCCCAGCGAGCCATGCGCAGCTCTCCCGGCCTCGCCATGACATGCGGCGCAATCTGCATCGCGATCCGGGTGACCGTGTGACCGTGTGACCGTGTGACCGGAATAGGCATCGATCGAGCGCAGCAGTCCACCGACTTCGCTCGGCTCGAGCAAAGCGGCATGATGGGTTGTTCGAGGCACCACCAGCGCCCCGCGCAGCATTGCGGTCGGATCGGTCTCGCCACGGCCCGTCGCCACTGCGTAGCGAAAGACCCGGCTCGCAAAGAAACGGCACCGGCGCGCCGTTTCATACTTCCCGCGCGCTTCGAGCCGCTTGAGCGCGGCCAGAACATCGACCGGTTTCAGGTCGCTAATTGGGCGATCAGCGATAGGCTCCAGCTTTTCCAGCAGCCAGTGGCTTTGGTGATCGTCGTTTCCGCGCGTTGGTCCCCGACCATCTTTTCGAGATATTCCTTCGCCATGCCGCCAAAGGTATTCGTCGCGTTGAAGGACGCGACGAGCTTTTCGCGCTTCCGTTCGAGTAAAGGATCGACGCCATTGTCGAGCTTGTCCCGGGCTTCGGCGCGCCTGCGTCGTGCTTCAGCCAATTCGATTTCCGGATAGCGCCCCAGCGCGATGCGCTTCTCCTTGCCCATGTAGCCATATTTATAGCGCCAGAGCTTCGACCCGCCCGGCTGGATCTCCAGATACAGTCCGCGTTCGTCAGTGATCTTGTAGGATTTGCCCGCCGGTTTCAGCGAGCGGATTTGCACATCGGTGAGAGCCATGAGCGATTCTCCTGCTTCGGTTGAACAACCGTTCCGCAGGGGCTTCTCGCCGACCGCATTTTTTTCGCTCGCATTCGGGCAAAACCATGGCCCGGAATTCCGGGCATTCCACGAATTTTATGGCCCGTTTTGCGGCGGAACTCTACGAAACCGGATTGAACTCCACGGAACGGAGCCAGGGCAAGACTGGCAGATTTCTGCCATTCTGTCCATGGTTTCGCGTGTTGCTCAGGAGAACAAATGGTGCCCAGAAGAGGACTCGAACCTCCACGCCCTTGCGAGCGCCAGCACCTGAAGCTGGTGCGTCTACCAATTCCGCCATCTGGGCACGGGGCATTGCTGCCGGGTAGGTCGCGGGCCCTAGCGGCGCGCGTTCGCGCTTGTCAATCGCGGATCGGAACGGCAAGGGCCGCACGATGCGGGACAGGCTCATCACGGTCATCGGCGGAAGCGGCTTTCTGGGGCGCTACACCGTTCAGGCGCTGCTCAGGGCCGGTGCCCGCGTCCGCATCGCGGCGCGCGATCCGCGCGAGGCCTGGTATCTGAAACCACAGGGCGGCCTTGGGCAGACGCAGTTCATCGCCGCCGATATCCGCAGGCGCGAGACGATAGACCGCGCGGTCGCCGGGGCGGACGGGGTCGTAAACCTCGTCGGCATTCTGAAGGGCGATTTCGAGGCATTTCATGTCACGGGCGCGCGCAACGTCGCCGCAGCAGCGGCTGCTGCCGACGTCGCGTCTCTGGTCCATGTCTCGGCGATCGGTGCCGATCCGGCCAGCGCATCGGCCTATGGAAAATCGAAAGGCTATGGCGAGGCCGCCGTCCGTGCGGCTTTCCGGGCAGCGACGATCCTGCGGCCCTCGATCGTCTTCGGGCGCGAGGACGGCTTTGTTAACCGCTTCGCGCAGATTATCACCATGTTGCCCGTCGTGCCTGTCATCAGGGGCATAACGAAGTTTCAGCCGGTCTATGTGGGTGACGTGGCGCAGGCGATCGTCGCGGCGCTGGGCGATCCGGGCACGCATGGCGGGCGGATTTATGAACTCGGCGGCCCCGAAATATTGAGCATGGCCGAATTGAACCGGTGGATTGCGGCGGCAACCGGGCGCAGGCGCAGATTCATCGCCGTGCCCGATGCGATTGCCGGGTTCATGGCGTCCACCCTTGGCTGGATGCCCGGCGCACCGATGACGAATGATCAGTGGCGCATGCTGCAATCGGATAATGTCGCGCACGAAAGCGGGCTTGGCGCGCTCGGCGTGACGCCGACGCCGCTGGAGGCCGTGGCGGAGGGATGGCTGGTGCGATACCGCCGGCACGGCCGCTTTTCCGCCGGGCATTCTGCCTGATGAACGATCTGCTGACCGCCGTCATCCTCGGTATAGTCGAGGGCGTGACCGAATTTCTCCCGGTATCCTCGACAGGGCATCTGATCCTCGCGACCGAGCTGCTCGGCTATGATGCCGCGCGCTGGAGCGTTTTCAACATCGCGATTCAGCCGGGCGCAATCCTTGCCATTGTCGTCATCTACTGGCGCACCTTCGTGGCTGTGTTGCGCGGACTGACACGATGGGAGCGCCAGTCGGTCGTGTTCGTACGCAATCTGCTGACCGCCTTTGTTCCTGCGGTCGTGCTGGGCCTGCTGTTACGAAACCAGATCGAGGCGCTTCTTGAAAATGCCATCGTCGTTGCATGGGCGCTGATCATCGGCGGGCTGGCAATCCTTGTCGTCGAACGGACGGCGAAGACGAACAATGTGCTTGGAATAGCGGGGGTAGGTTTTGGCAAGTCGGTCAAGATCGGGCTGATCCAGTGCCTTGCCATGGTGCCGGGCGTCAGCAGATCGGGCGCGACGATCATGGGCGCGATGGCATTGGGCATCGACCGGCGCACGGCAGCCGACTTCAGTTTCTTTCTTGCCATCCCGACGCTGGCGGGCGCGACGGTATTGCAGCTCTACAAGCACCGCGACGCAATCACCGCACATGACCTGGAACTGATCGCAATCGGGTTCGTCGTGTCGTTCGTCGTTGCGCTCGCGGTCGTCAAAGGGTTTCTGAAGATCGTTACGCGCTTCGGCTTTGCGCCATTTGCCTGGTACAGGATCGTCGTTGGCATGACTGCATTGGTCTGGCTTTCGACCAGATAAGGCCGAACCGGTCATAATAGATTGCGCCCAGCCAACGAACTGTCTGCGCATAGCGCAAGGGAGGCAGACAAAGGTCAGTATGGCTTACCTGACAGGTTGACCGATTGTTTCGACCGTGGCAGCGTTTGTCCATGGCAGACAATCCGATGCTCAAGTTCGTCGACAAGGCGCAGGCTTATCCGGCCAAGCGCAGTGCTGCTGCGCGCATGGAAGATTTTGCCGAAATTGCCGATCGCTACGCTGCCGCGTCTGCCGGGGAACAGTCGGCGCGGTGCTCGCAATGCGGCGTCCCCTATTGCTCGGTTCACTGCCCGCTGCACAATCACATCCCCGACTGGCTGCGGCTGACCGCGGAAGGGCGGCTGCGCGAGGCCTATGAACTCAGCAACGCGACGTCGACGATGCCGGAGATCTGCGGGCGGATCTGCCCGCAGGACCGGCTGTGCGAAGGCAATTGCGTCATCGAGTTTTCCGGGCATGGCGCGGTCACGATCGGCTCGGTCGAAAAATACATCACCGATACCGCCTGGGAAAACGGATGGGTCGAACCGCTTGTCGCAGGCCCTCCCCGCGGCCAGTCGGTCGGGATCATCGGTGCGGGACCGGCCGGGCTGTCAGCGGCCGAATATCTGCGCGTCAACGGCTATGATGTGCATATCTATGACCGGCACGACCGGGCGGGCGGGCTGCTGACTTACGGCATCCCCGGGTTCAAGCTCGAAAAGCCCGTTGTCATGCGCAGGATCGATCGGCTCGAGGCGGGCGGCATCGTCTTTCACCGCGGTTTCAATATCGGGGACGATGCAAGTCTCGACGATCTGCGCGCGAGGCATGACGCCATTCTGATCGCAACCGGGGTTTACCGGGCACGGGCGATCAGGGCGCCCGGCGTCGGCAACAACGGGATCGTGGAGGCGCTCGATTATCTGATCGCGTCCAACCGCAAGGGATTTGGCGACGACGTGCCTGCGTTCGACGGGTCTGGCGGAATCGGGGGCGTGCTCAATGCCGAAGGCAAGAATGTCGTCGTGATCGGGGGTGGCGACACGGCGATGGATTGCGTGCGCACCGCCATCCGGCAGGACGCGAAATCGGTGAAATGCCTCTATCGCCGCGATCGTGCGAATATGCCGGGATCGCAGCGCGAAGTGGCCAATGCGGAAGAAGAAGGCGTGCAGTTCTTCTGGCTCTCCGCACCCGAGGCGTTCGGCGACGTCGGGGGCAGCGTTTCGAACGTGCGCGCCGCGCGGATGCGCCTCGGCGCGCCCGATGCGAGCGGACGGCGCGCGCCCGAAGCCGATCCGGGCAGCGCGCAGATGCTGGAGGCCGATCTCGTCATCAAGGCGCTGGGCTTCGATGCTGAGGAATTGCCAAGGCTGTTCGGCGCGCCCGATCTGGGCGTGACGCGCTGGGGCACCGTCCGCGTCGATCACAAGACGATGATGACGAGCCTCGACGGCGTATTCGCGGCGGGCGATATCGTGCGCGGCGCAAGCCTCGTCGTCTGGGCGATCCGCGACGGCCGCGACGTGAGCGAACATATGCACGCCTGGCTGAAGGCCAAGGCAAAGACCGAGAGAATCGCGGCGTGAAAAAGCCTTCTGCATTACTTTTGGCAGGCGTGTTCCTCACTTTGCCGGTCAAGGCGCAAGTAACAAGTAATACGGCTGCCCCGCCGGGCCCAAACACAAAAGTAGATGACCTAGCGTCGGCGATAGCGCGCGATATGGGCGCACAGGATCAGTTTAGATCATTCCTTTTGCGGGTGCTTTCTTCGACGTCGACTGCGCAGATGATTGCCGCAAGAATCGGCGCTGAACGATCGCAGGCGTTGCTTGCCGTGGAAGTGCAGAAGGCAGTTGGTAGCTACGGTGCTGAGTGGGAAGGCAATCTCGCTGATAGCTACCGCGAAACGCTTACCACTGAAGATCTGATCGCGGCGAAACGCGCTGTCGACGCCAAGGATCAGGTTGCCCTTATGCTGTTCATGTCAAAAGTAGGGCCGGTCATGGAAGCCAAGTCCGCCCCGCTTTTGAAAAAAGCTGCGGCAGAAGCGCTCGGTCGCGCGGATGCTGAAAGCAAGAAAGACAAGTAAGCATGTCCGCATCTGACCAGCGCGCCTACCTTGCCGAACATGGCATGTATCGCCCCGAGTTTGAAAGCGATGCCTGTGGCGTCGGCCTGATCGCCGCGACGGACGGACGCGCCTCGCGCCGCGTCGTCACCTCTGCGATCGATGCGCTGAAGGCGGTGTGGCACCGCGGCGCGGTCGATGCCGATGGCAAGACGGGCGATGGCGCGGGGCTGCATGTCGATCTGCCATTGCCCTTTTTCGCCGACGCCATCGTCGCGAGCGGGCACAGGCCGATCGACCAGAGCTGGCTCGGCGTCGGCATGGTGTTCCTGCCGCGCACGGACCTTGGCGCGCAGGAGACGTGCCGGACGATCGTCGAAGCCGAGATCATCGACGCGGGCTTCACCATCTACGGGTGGCGACAGGTGCCGGTCGATGCCTCGGTAATCGGCCGCAAGGCGCAGGAAACCCGGCCCGAGATCGAGCAGATCATGGTCGCCGGGCCACCCTCCGACGCCATGCCGATCGAGGATTACGAAAAGACGCTTTACCTCGTCCGTCGCCGGATCGAGAAAAAGGTAATCGAGGCCCAGATCCAGGGCTTTTACATCTGCTCGCTGTCGGCGCGCTCGATCGTCTACAAGGGGCTGTTTCTCGCTGAAAGCCTGTCGGTTTTCTATCCCGATCTGCAGGACGATCGCTTCACGTCGCGCGTCGCCATTTTCCACCAGCGTTATTCGACAAACACCTTTCCGCAATGGTGGCTGGCGCAGCCGTTCCGCTGCCTTGCGCACAATGGCGAGATCAACACGATACGCGGCAATCGGAACTGGATGAAAAGCCACGAAATCCGGATGGCGAGCCTCGCGTTTGGCGAGCATTCGGAAGACATAAAGCCGGTGATCCCGGCGGGCGCTTCGGATACCGCCGCGCTCGACGCTGTGTTCGAAACGATTGCCCGTTCGGGGCGCGACGCTCCGACGGCAAAGACGATGCTCGTCCCCGAAGCGTGGCAGGACCGGGCCGACATGCCGCAGGCCCATACAGACATGTATGCCTATCTTGCCAGCGTGATGGAGCCATGGGACGGGCCGGCTGCACTCGCGATGACCGACGGGCGCTGGGCGGTTGCCGGCATGGACCGTAATGCGCTGCGACCGCTGCGCTACACGCTGACGAACGACGATCTGCTGATCGTGGGTTCCGAAACCGGCATGGTCGTGGTTCCCGAAGCGACGATCATCGCCAAGGGTGCGCTGGGCCCGGGGCAGATGATCGCGGTCGATCTTGCCGAGGGCAGGCTTTACGAAGACCGCGCGATCAAGGACAAGATCGCCGCCGAGGCACCCTATGCCGATATGGTGGCCGATTTCCTGTCGCTTGGCGATCTGGGTTCGTGCCCGACAGGCGTCAGCTATCCGCAACGTGCCGAGCTCTTGCGCCACCAAGTCGCGGCGGGGATGACCATGGAAGACATGGAGCTGATCCTGTCCCCGCTTGTCGAAGATGGCAAGGAAGCCATCGGCAGCATGGGCGACGATACCCCGCTTGCGGTCATTTCGGACAAGCCCCGGCTCATCAGCCAGTTTTTCCGGCAGAATTTTTCGCAGGTCACCAATCCGCCGATCGATTCGCTGCGCGAGCGGCAGGTGATGAGCCTCAAGACGCGCTTCGGCAATCTCGCCAACATCCTCGATGCCGACGGCGGGCGCGATCAGGTGCTGGTGCTCGATACGCCGATATTGACGAGTGCCGAATGGCTGCGCCTTCAGGATCATTTCGGCCCCTCCTCCGCGACGATCGACTGCACCTTTACGGGCGACGGCCCCGAAGCGTTGCGTGCCGCCATTGCACGGGCGCGCCACGAAGCCGAACAGGCGATCCGTGAGGGGCGCAGCGAGCTGTTCCTGACCGACGAACATGTTGATGCGAAAAAAATCGGTATCCCGATGATACTTGCGGCCGCGGCGGTGCACACGCACCTCGTGCGCAAGGGCCTGCGATCCTATGCAAGCATCAACGTCCGCTCGGCCGAATGCCTCGATACACATTATTACGCGGTGCTGATCGGCGTCGGCGCGACGACGGTGAACGCATGGCTTGCCGAAGCCGCGATCGCGGACCGGCAGGCACGCGGGCTGTTCGGTGACATGACGCTCGACGCCTGTCTCGCGCGGCACAGAACCGCAATCGGCGACGGCATATTGAAGATCATGTCGAAAATGGGAATTGCAGTCATCTCCTCATACCGCGGCGGCTATAATTTCGAGGCGGTCGGACTGAGCCGCGCACTGGTCAACGATCTGTTTCCCGGCATGCCGGCAAAGATTTCCGGCGAAGGCTATGTCTCGCTTTATCAAAACGCGTTTGAGCGGCACGAAGCAGCATTTGATGCGCGGGTGACGACGCTGCCGATCGGCGGGTTCTATCGCCAGCGCGGCGGGGGGGAGCCGCACGCCTTTTCGGCGCAGTTGATGCACCTGCTGCAGACGGCGGTGAATTCGGACAGCTATTCGAGTTACCTGCAATTTGCCCGCGGCGTGCGTGATCTGCCGCCAATCTATCTGCGCGATCTTTTTGAATTCAACTTTGCAAAGACGCCTGCGCCGATCGAGAGCGTCGAGGCGATTACCGAAATCCGCAAGCGCTTCGTCACGCCGGGAATGTCGCTGGGGGCGCTTTCACCCGAGGCGCACGAAACGCTCGCAATCGCGATGAACCGGATCGGCGCGAAAGCAGTCTCGGGCGAAGGCGGCGAAGACAGTCTGCGTTACAAGCCCTATGCAAACGGCAACAACGCCAATTCGTCGATCAAGCAGATCGCCAGCGGCCGGTTTGGCGTGACGGCGGAATATCTGGGTGCCGCCGAGGAACTTGAAATCAAGGTCGCGCAGGGTGCCAAGCCCGGCGAGGGCGGGCAGCTCCCCGGTTTCAAGGTGACCGAGCTGATCGCAAAGCTGCGCCATTCGACGCCGGGCGTCACGCTGATCTCGCCGCCGCCGCACCATGATATCTATTCGATCGAGGATCTTGCCCAGCTCATCTACGATCTGAAACAGATCAATCCCAAGGCGCGGGTATGCGTAAAACTGGTGAGTTCGGCCGGCATCGGCACCGTCGCCGCCGGTGTGGCGAAAGCGCATGCCGACGTCATCCTGATCGCGGGCCATGTCGGGGGCACCGGCGCGTCGCCGCAGACGAGCATAAAATATGCCGGCACGCCGTGGGAAATGGGACTGAGCGAAGTCAACCAGGTGCTCACGCTCAACGGCCTCCGCCACCGCGTGAAGCTGCGCACCGACGGCGGGCTGAAAACGGGGCGGGACATTGTGATCGCCGCGATCCTCGGTGCGGAGGAATTCGGCATCGGCACATTGTCTCTCGTCGCGATGGGCTGCATCATGGTGCGCCAGTGCCATTCGAACACCTGCCCTGTGGGCGTGTGCGTGCAGGATGAGCGGCTGCGCAAGAAGTTTACCGGAACACCCGAAAAAGTCATCAACCTGATGACTTTCATCGCCGAGGAAGTGCGCGAGATTCTCGCGCGGCTGGGGTGCATATCGCTGGACGAAGTGGTGGGGCGTACCGAGTTGCTGCGCCAGGTCAGCCGCGGGGCCGAGCATCTCGACGATCTCGATCTCAATCCGCTGCTCGCGAAAGTCGACGCGCCCGATGCCGAGCGGCGCTTCAACATAGCGGGCGGACGCAATGCGGTGCCCGACAGCCTCGACGCCCAGATCCTGCGCGATACCGGCCCGGTATTCGATCGGCGCGAAAAGATGCAGCTTACCTATACGGTGCGCAACACTCACCGGGCGGTCGGCACGCGCCTGTCGGCGGAGATCACCCGTGCCTTCGGGATGAGCGCTCTGCCCGATCATCATGTGCAGGTGCGGCTGCGCGGCTCCGCGGGGCAGAGTCTCGGCGCTTTTCTGTGCAAGGGCATCACGCTCGAGGTGTTCGGCGATGCGAACGATTATGTCGGCAAGGGTCTTTCGGGCGGGATCATCACGGTGCGGCCGATGGTTTCTTCGCCGCTTGAAAGCCACAAAAACACGATCATCGGCAACACCGTTCTTTACGGCGCGACATCGGGCAAGCTGTTCGCCGCCGGACGCGCCGGCGAGCGCTTTGCGGTGCGCAATTCGGGAGCCGACGTCGTCGTGGAAGGCTGCGGCGCCAATGGCTGCGAATATATGACTGGCGGCACCGCCGTCGTCCTCGGTACGCCCGGTGAGAACTTCGGTGCGGGGATGTCGGGCGGCATGGCCTTCGTACTCGACGTCGATGGCAGCTTCGTGCGGCGTGCCAATGGCGAGACGATCGTCTGGCAGCGCTTTGCATCGGCATGGTGGGAAGCGAAGGCAAAGGCGCTGGTCGCCGAACATGCGCTGGCAACGGACAGCAAATGGTCGAATGCCATTCTTGACGACTGGCAACGGTGGCGCGGCAGCTTCTGGCAGGTCTGCCCAAAGGAAATGCTCACCCGCCTGCCCTTCCCGCTCGACGATGCGGAACGCGCGGTGGCGGCCGAATAGACGCTCATCAACGCGTCAGCGGACACAGGGAAAGGCTCCCGTCGTCACGGCGCACGAAGATAAGCGGTAACGAGTCCCTTTCCGTTTTCGAGGGCTTGGCCTATCGCATCGCAGCATGTGGCTGATCCATCAATTCACGCTTTGCCCCTTTTCCCGAAAGGTGCGCCTGCTGCTCGGCGAAAAATGTGTCGGCTATGATCTCGTCAAGGAACATCCGTGGGAACGGCGCGACGAGTTCATCGATCTCAACCCTGCCGGGCGCACGCCGGTGGTCGTCGAACGCGTCAAGGGCATCACGCTGATCGATTCGGGCCCGATCTGCGAATATTTCGAAGAGACGGTGGCCGCCGCGCCCATGATATCGGGCACCGCCGTCAACCGCGCCGAGATCAGGCGCATCGTTTCATGGTTCGATCAGCAATTCTTCGGTGCCGTCGTCGAGCCGCTGATGCACGAACGTATGCTGAAACGTATCGTGCATCGCGCCACGCCCGACACCAATGTGCTGCGCGAAGCGATGAAGGCGGCAAACGGGATGCTCGACTATGCCGACTATCTGCTCGACCATCGCAACTGGCTCGGCGGTGCGCAACTGAGTCTTGCCGATCTTGCGGCCGCGGCGCACATCTCGGTTGCGGACTATCTCGGCGGCATCGACTGGCGCGGCCATGAGCAGGCGCGCAACTGGTATGCGGGGCTGAAATCGCGGCCCAGCTTCAGGCCCATGCTGGCCGAACGGATGGGTATCATCACGCCGCCTCCCGAATATGACAAGGTTGATTTCTGAGGCTATTTTTCCCTGATGCTCGCGGCATAAAGTGCGATCGCCGCCGCATTTGAAACGTTCAGGCTTTCGACCTTGAGCGATATCGGCAGGCGCGCAAGCAGATCGCAGTGCTGCGCGACATTATGCCGAAGCCCCTCCCCTTCGGCCCCCAGAACGATCGCCGCCTTGCCGCCGCCGAGCGCCTCGTCGAGCGTCGCCTTCGCCTCGCCCGCCATGCCGATGCGCCAGAATCCGCCCTCGGCGACCTCCTCGAGCGCGCGCGAAAGGTTGACGACGCGCACCCAGGGGACGACCTCTAAAGCGCCCGACGCCGCCTTGGCCAGCGATCCCGATTCGGGCGGTGCGTGGCGATCCTGCGTGACGATGCCGAGCGCATCGAACGCCGCAGCCGAGCGCAGCACCGCGCCGACATTGTGCGGATCGGTGACCTGATCGAGCACCACGAGCGGCCGCCTGTTGTCCGCGCCCTGTTCGAGGAGATCGCCCAGCCAGATATCCTCGAGCGGATCGACTTCGATCACCAGGCCCTGGTGCGGTGCATCGTGCGGCACCATCCGGCCCAGATCGGCAACATCGGCGAATGCGACCGGAAGCACCGGCGGCAGATCGAGCAGCGCGACGGCGTCGCGTGTTCCCCAGAGCTTGCGGACGACGCGTTCAGGGTTCGCAAGCGCGGCGATAACCGCATGCCGACCCCAGAAACGCGTGCGGCCCGCCGCCAGCTGCGATTGTCTTGCCCCTCTGCGCATCAGAAAACGCTTAGAGTCTGTTCGCGTTGACAGGCAAGAGCGTATTCGCCATTGCGCCCGCTCGTTTGAAGCCTTCCACGCTTCAGACTGTGGACAGGTGGCCGAGTGGTTAAAGGCGGCAGACTGTAAATCTGCTCTCGCAAGGGTACGCTGGTTCGAATCCAGCCCTGTCCACCATTTCCCAATTTCATAGCATCCCAAAATGTCTCAGAAGCGGCTGATTTTCAGCCACTTCTTGACATCATGTCATTTCTCATGTTCTCTTCATGTTCCATACCAGCGCACACCTAGTGTGGGGTAAAATGTGGGGTAGGAATATGGGCACCGGCGTGCGCCGCTGTCGCGATAGCGACTGCGGCGATTGCGGGAAGCAGATAGTCGACGGCGCGCGCCGACTTGAACGGGAGAGACGGGAAACGCATCGGGGTGCTCCGTGAACCAGGGGTGGCAGCGAGCTTTCGATCGCTGTGTCCTTGTGGTGCGGCGCTGTCGGGCCTGTAGGAAAAGCGTTTCGGCTCTAGGCATGTCTGAGCTGCACCCGGTTTTGCGGACACTGGGTTAGGCTACATTAGCCTGCTTCTCGAAGTCCATGGGGCTGAGATATCCCAAGGTCGAGTGCCTGCGTGTCGGGTTGTAGAAGCGTTCGATGTAATCGAACACGTCTGCCCGTGCCTGATTGCGCGAACGGTATGTTTTTCTCGCGATCCGTTCGGTCTTGAGTGAGGAGAAGAAGCTCTCCATCGCGGCATTGTCCCAGACGTTGCCCGACCGGCTCATCGAGCAGGTGACGCCGTTATCGACCATCAGGCGCTGGAACTGTTCGCTGGTATATTGGCGGCCCTGGTCCGAGTGGTGCAGCAGGGCATCGGGCCTGCCGCGTCGCCAGATCGCCATGACCAGTGCATCGGTGACCAGTTGCGCCGTCATCGTGTCGCTCATCGACCACCCAACGACGCGGCGCGAGAACAGGTCGATGACGGCCGCAACGTAGAGCCACCCCTCGGCGGTCCAAATATAGGTGAAGTCTGCCACCCACTTTTGGTTCGGCCCGTCGGCGGTGAACTGACGATCGAGCACGTTGCCGGCGATCACCGATCGCTGGCCTTCGTCCTTGGGCAGACCGCGCCGCCGGGGGCGACCTTGAGACCCTGCACGCGCATCAGCCGTTCGACGCGGTGCAGGCCGCATAAAAGGCCTTCGGCCAGAAGATCATGCCAGACACGGCGTGCACCATAGGTGCGATAGCTGGAGATGAAGCTTGCGCGGACCCTGGCGCCGAACTCCTCGTCACTGCGCGAACGCACGCTCGGCGCACGCACCAGCCAGGCGTGGAAGCCACTGCGCGAGACCCCGAGCGCCTCGCATATCCACGATACAGGCCAGATCCCCCGGTGCTTCGCGATGAAGGCGAACCTCATATCGAGTCCTTCGCGAAGTAGGCCGCCGCTTTTTTTAGGATGTCGCGCTCCGCCTTCATCCGGGCCAGCTCGCGGCGCAGCCGCTCAATCTCAAGCTGCTCTGGCCTCATGTTGCCGTGGCCGGGAAAAGCCGATCCCGGATCGCCTTCCGCTTCGCGGATCCACTTGCGCAGCACGTTCGCATGCACGTCCAGTTCGCGCGCTGCCTGCGCTGCTGAAACGCCCCGCTCCAATACCAGCTTCACCGCCTCGAGCTTGAACTCCCGGCTGAACTTCCGTCGTCGCATAATCACCCTCCGGTTCCAAAAACACCTTATCTTGGTGTCCACGAAACCGGGTGCAGCTCA
>JANPGY010000034.1:0-79080 GCA_031424175.1 Sphingomonadales bacterium | reverse complement strand
CGCTCACGCGGCAACCCACTGGCCAGCGCAATCCGCACCGCCTCCCGCCTGAACTCTTCTGTATGCTTGATCATCTCGCAGGCCTCATTGAACGAGCATTATGCTCTCAAGCGACCGGCACAAAACCGATACAAGTCCAGTACAGCTTCATGCCAAGGCGGATCGTCGGCAGCGTTGCCACATGCTCCAGTTGCTTGAGCATGATGCGGATTTCGGTCGGTGAGAGCGAGCGGTCCTTGGGCGTGAAGGTGGCGATCGAGGCCGGCCCGACGTCATCAGCGGGGTTCGCGACTTTCTCACCGTGGAGTATCGCAAAGCCGTAGATCTGCTTCAGGATATCGCGCACATGGATCGCAGTCGCCGGCGCGCCCCGTTCCACTATTTTGGCACAATGGGCGCGCAGGTCGTCCGGCACGATCTCCGTTAGCAAACGGTTCCGCCATACCGGCAGCAGTTCGCGCTCGAAAATCGAGCGGCGCATTGCGCGGGTGCTATCAGCCATCGGCGCGTTGACCAGCCACTTTTCCCCGAACTCGCCGAAGCTCTTGGCCTCCTTGATCCGGCGCTTTTCCCGCTGCTTCTCGATGGCAGGAGACCGGCCCTCGGTGATCGCCCGGCGCGCGTCCAGGCATAGTTCCCGGGCCCGGGCGAGCGAGATGCCATCTCGCGCGTACTTGCCGAGATAAACGCTCTCCCGCCTACCGTTCAGCCGATAGTCGAGCCTGAAAGAGATGGCCCCGGACGGCGCGACACGCACATACATGCCGTCCCGATCGGTGACCTTGTACATTTTGTCTCTAGGTTTGAGAGCTTTAAGTGCTGCGTCCGTCAACATACTAAGCCACCTCGCGAAAAGTACCGTCACGCGTTTTTCGGAGGCTTACGGCGTCAACTTCGCTTCCTTTTCAGTGTCTTACAACTGAAAAAGTACCGTCACGAGCCTCAGTGCCAGTGACGGTACTTTCGATTCTCCGGTTGATCAATGGGGGCGAGGTCCGTCAGTGAGGCCGCCATATGTGATCCACGCCCACCGATAGCTCCCGATAGATATTGACCGGAATATTTATTTATTTCAGAGAGTTAGATCGTACCGTGGCGTAGTTTCGGATACCCCCGGATGGGCAAAAATCATTCCCACTCGATTGTTCCGGGGGGTTTGCTGGTATAGTCGTAGACCACCCGGTTGATCCCTTCGACTTCGTTGACGATGCGTGTGGCCACCCGGCTCAGGAAGCCCGCGTCGAACGGGTAGATGTCGGCGGTCATGCCGTCGACGCTCGTTACCGCGCGCAGGGCGCAGACGTTTTCATAGGTTCGCCCGTCTCCCATCACGCCGACGGTGCGCACCGGCAGGAGGACTGCAAATGCCTGCCAGATCGCATCATAGAGCCCGGCGTTTCTGATTTCCTCAAGGTAGATGGCGTCGGCCTTGCGCAGCACATCGCAGCGTTCACGGGTCACTTCGCCAGGAATGCGGATCGCGAGGCCCGGGCCGGGAAAAGGATGCCGCCCGACGAATATCTCGGGAAGGCCGAGTTCGCGGCCGAGCGTCCGCACCTCGTCTTTGAACAGTTCGCGAAGCGGTTCGACCAACGCCATCTTCATCCGCTCGGGCAGGCCGCCGACATTGTGGTGGCTCTTGATCGTGACGCTGGGCCCGCCGGTAAAGCTCACGCTTTCGATGACGTCGGGATAAAGCGTGCCCTGCGCGAGAAAATCGGCGCCCCCGATCTTCCTCGCCTCCGCATCGAACACATCGATGAACGTCCTGCCGATGAACTTGCGCTTCGCCTCGGGATCGGCGAGGCCCTTCAGCCCGTTCAGGAACTGCGCTTCGGCGTTCACATGGATGAGGGGTATGCCGTAATGTTCGCGAAAAAGGGCGACGACCTGCTCGCTTTCGCCCAGCCGCATCAGGCCGTGATCGACATAGACGCAGGTGAGCTGCTCACCGATCGCCTCGTGGATCAGCACCGCCGCTACGGCGGAATCGACGCCGCCCGAAAGGCCGCAGATGACGCGCCCGTCACCCACCTGCGCGCGAATGTCGGCGATCTTGGCCGCGCGATACCCTGCCATCGTCCAATCGCCGGCCGCGCCGCAGACATGGCGCACGAAATTGGCGATCAGCCTGCCCCCATCGGGCGTGTGGACGACTTCGGGATGGAACATCGTGCCATAAAAGCGCCGCGCATCGTCTGCCACCACGGCGAACGGCGCGCGTTCCGATGTTGCGACGACGCGAAAGCCCGGTGGCAGTGCCTCGACCTTGTCACCATGGCTCATCCATACCTGATGGCTCTCGCCCGATGCCCACAGCCCGTCGAAGAGAACGCAGCTTTCATCGACGCGCAGGAAAGCCCGTCCGAATTCGCGACTTTCGGTCGTGCCCACGCGTCCCCCAAGCTGCGCGCAAAGCGTTTGCTGGCCATAGCAGATGCCGAGAATTGGAATGCCCGACTCGAAAAATCGCTGCGGCGCGCGGGGGCTGCCTGCGTGCGTCACCGATGCGGGGCCTCCCCCGAAAATGATCCCGCAGGGCCTCAACCGGTCGAAAGCGGCTTCCGCGGCGTTGAATGGCGCGATCTCGCAGTAGACGCCCGCCTCGCGGACGCGGCGGGCGATGAGCTGGGTAACCTGGCTGCCAAAATCGACAATCAATATGGCGGATGAATGCGCGGGGAATGATTGAGACATGGCCTCGCCTAGCGGAGTGGCCCGGACCTGTCAGCCATCAAGATGGTAACTTTCTGACAGGCGGAGCAGGTGATCGGGCCGGTCAGCGAGCGACGGCTTTGCCCGCCGATCCGCCGACTGCCAGCCCCGTCCATCGTGCCGCAAACGCCCATTGATCGGCAGCCTCGGCGATTGTCTTGTCGATCGGCTTGCCGCTGCCATGGCCCGATCGCGTCTCGATACGGATGATGCGTGGCTTGTGGCCCAGATCGGCGGCCTGCAATGCAGCGGTATATTTGAAGCTGTGTCCGGGCACCACGCGATCGTCGGTATCGGCCGTGGTGACCAGAATCGCGGGGTAGGAAACGCCATGGCGCAGGTTGTGATAGGGCGAATAGGCGCGCAGCACCCGAAAATCGGCCTCGACCGCCGGATCGCCATAATCGTCGGTCCAGTATCGCCCCGCCGTGAAGCGGTTGAAACGCAGCATGTCCATCACGCCGACGGCGGGAAGCGCCGCCGCGAACAGATCGGGGCGCTGGTTGACGACCGCGGCGACGAGCAGCCCCCCGTTCGATCCGCCCTGGATCGCCAGCTGTTCCTTCGATGTGATCCCCTGTGCGATCAGCCATTCCGCCGCGGCGATGAAATTATCGAATACGTTCTGCTTGCGCTGGAGCCGACCCGCATCGTGCCACTCCTTCCCATATTCGCCGCCGCCGCGCAGATTGGCGATCGCGAGTGCGCCACCCGCCTCGAGCCAGGCGAGCCGCACCGCGTTGAACCCGGGTGTAACCGATACGTTGAACCCGCCATAGCCATAGAGCAGCGTCGGTCGCGGACCTGCCAGGCCTTTGCGAGAGACGATGAACATCGGTATCTTCGTGCCGTCCCTTGACGGGTAGAAGATCTGGTTCGTTTCATAAGCCGCGGGGTCGAAAGACAGATCGGGCGCGAAAAACAGGTTCGAGCGATTGGTCTCGCTGTTATAGCGGTAAACCGTTGCGGGCTGGGTGAAACCGGAAAAGCTGTAAAAGGTTTCGCCGTCGCCTGCTTTTCCACTGTACCCCCCGGCCGTTCCAATATCGGGCAGCGTGACGGCCCCCACGCGCCTGCCATCCAGTTCATAAAGTGCGGCTTCGGACTTGGCGTCACCGAGATAGGCAAGAATCAGCCGCTCACCGACAAGCGACGCGCCAACAAGCGTATCTGCCGTTTCAGGCACGACGGGATCGAAACGCAACGGCTTCGCATCGACGTCGACGACCGCGATCCGGCCGCGTGGCGCATCCCTGTCAGTACGGAACCAGAACCGCGAGCCGACCGTCCCCGCCAGCGTCCAGTCATCGGCAAGGCCGGTCGCCAGCGGCGTGAATGGCCCAACGCCTGCTTTCGTTATGCGGGCGACCGACACGTCGTTGCGCGGATCGGTTCCCTTCGACGATGTAATGACAAGATAGCGGCCATCGTCGGTAACCTGCGCACCATGACCGTATTCGGGCCTGTCGGGCGTCGCGTATATCGTCCTGTCCTCGTCCTGCGACGTGCCGATGGCATGGAAATAAACGGTCTGGTCGGTCGTCGTCGCCTGGAATGCCGCGCTCGGCGCCGGGGCTGCGAAGCGCGAGTAGAAGAAACCCGATCCGTCGCCTTTCCATGCCACGCTCTCCGAATATTTCACCCAGCGGATTTCGTCGGAAAGCGTCCTGCCGCTGGTGACATCGATTACGCGGACGATACGCCAGTCGGTTCCCCCGTCCTGCACGGCATAGGCAAGGAAACGCCCGTCGTCGGAAGGTGTCCATTCGGCCAGCGCCGTTGCCCCGTCGGCGGCCCAGCCATTGGGGTCGATCAAAAGCCGGGCCTGGTCGGCCATCCCCTCGCGTACCCACAGTGTCGACTGGTTCTGCAGCCCGGTATTCCGGGTGTAAAAATAGGATGTGCCCGCCTTTCTCGGCACGCCCATGCGCTCATGATCGAACAGCTCTCGCATCCGCGCGGCAAAAATGTCCCGGCCGGGTAGCGTTTTCAGATAGTCATTGCTGACGGCATTTTGCGCGGCCACCCATGAGGCAACGCTGGGTGAAGTGCGGACGTCATCCTCAAGCCAGCGATAGGAATCGGCCACTGCCTCGCCGAACTGCGTCTCGACAAACGGGACCTGCCTGGTTTCAGGATAATGCAGCGGTTCTTCTCCCAGTGCGGGCTCCAGTGCGGCCCCCAACGCGGCTATCGGGATGAGCAGGCCGAGCACACAGACGATAGCGTGTTTCAAGCCAAGCTCCGGGGAAAGACCGACGCCCCGTTCTATTCTCCGCGCAACCGCCGGACAAGCGCCCGATCACGCCGCCTCGTCGAACGCCTCCGTATCCATCACCGGGCCCGAATCCTGCCCCTTTGCGGAAACGTCGCGATCGACGAATTCGATGATTGCCATATCGGCTGCATCCGAAATCCGGATACCCGCCTTGACGATACGGGTATAGCCGCCGGCGCGATCCGCATAACGCGTCGCCAGAACATCGAACAGCTTGACGAGCTGGGCATCGTCGAGCAGCCGCGCATGGGCAAGGCGACGGTTCGAAAGGCCGCCCTTCTTGGCCAGCGTCACCAGCTTTTCTGTATAGGGGCGCAGTTCCTTCGCCTTGGCAAGCGTCGTGGTGATCTGCTCATGCTTGATGAGTGCCGCCGCCATGTTACGGAAAAGGGCCGCGCGATGCGATGATGTGCGCTGAAGTTTACGTCCGCCGACACGGTGCCGCATGGGGATAGTCCTTTCGTTCGTTAATGGCCCGTATGAGGCAGCCAAGACCTGGCGGTGGCACCGCCGAAGCCCCGTGCCGCTAACGTTGCGGGCGGCAAAGTCAACATAATGTTGACACGGGGAACCTGCTGTGGCCGTCGATTTGGTCAACCACGCTCATCATGCTAGGCCGCAATCGAGGGCCGGGCAGACGGCGCGAAGGACGGCAACCTATTCTCACGCTTTTTTCGGCGACAGACCGGTATATCGCTCGCCTCATCTTCGTTCCGCTGGTTTCGTCGCTGCTCGTTGCGGCGATGCTTCTCGTGCTCGATCGCATGTTGCGGCTGTTCGATTTCGTCGCGGCGGAAGGCGGACCGGTTTCCGTCGTCTGGCGGATGCTCGCAAATCTGCTCCCCGAATATCTGTCGCTTGGCATTCCGATCGGTGTGCTGCTCGGCATCCTCCTCGCCTTCCGCAAACTTGCGATATCTTCCGAACTCGATGTGCTGCTGGCGGTCGGCCAGAGCTATTGGCGGCTCCTCCGCGTCCCGTTCATGTTCGCTGTCGCCTTTGCGCTGCTCAATCTGGCGATTGTCGGCTTTATCCAGCCATGGTCGCGCTATGCCTATGAGGGGCTGCGCTTCGATCTGCGATCGGGAGCGCTCGGCGCATCGATCAAGGTCGGCGAGTTTACCAGATTGGGCAAGGACATGACGCTGAGGATCGAGGCGAGCAGCGACAGGGGGCGCAAACTCTCCGGCATTTTCGTCAATGCCAGAGAGGCGGGCGGGCGCAGCCTCGCCGTTGCGGCCGAACACGGCACGTTCATGGGAACCGACGACAGGAATGTCATCATTCTGCGGCTCCAGAACGGCACGCTGATCCACGACGCGCCCGATTTCAAAGTGCCCCGCGTGCTCACGTTCGAGCGTCACGATCTGCCGATCGACCTGCCCCGGATTGAACGCTTCCGCGCGCGGGGCGTGCAGGATCGCGAATCGACGCTCCCCGAACTGATCGCGCTCGGCCGTGATCGAACTACCGAAACGGTGAAGCGGAACGAAGCGCGGTCCGAATTTCACTTCCGGATGGTGCAGGTCGCCATGATGCTCATGCTGCCGCTGCTTGCCGTCTCGCTCGCCGTCCCGCCCAAGCGCTCGACATCGGGCGTCGGTGCGCTGCTCGCGATCGTCATGGTTGTCACTTATTACAAGATCAGCGAATATGCCGCAGAGATGGGGGCGCTTGGGCGACTCGATCCGCTGCCCGCGCTCTGGGTGCCCTTCATCCTTTTCGCGGGGCTCATCGTGTGGATGTATTATACGCTGGCGTTTGTGCCCGGCGGACAACCGATCGGCCGCCTCGAGCGCGCGCTCGCAAAAGCACTGAAGACAGTCCGGACGCTGTTCTGGCGCAGGGCGGCGGCGGCCTGATGGGCGGTTTTTTTCCCTCACGCACGCTCACGGTTTATGTGGCAAAGCTGTTTCTGCTGCGGACATTCGCGGTGCTCACAGTGTTGCTCCTCGTTTTGCAGGTGCTCGACCTGTTGAGCGAAAGCGCCAAGATTCTGGCGGTGCCGGGAAATGGCGATGCCGAAATCTGGACCTATGTGTCGCTGCGCGTACCGCAGCTGGCACAGCGGTTTCTGCCATTCTGCGTCCTGCTGGCCACCATCGTGACGCTGATGACGCTGAACCAGAACAGCGAAGTGATAGCCATGAAAGCGGCCGGGCTTTCAGCGCATCAGGTGCTTGCCCCGTTATTCGTCGCGAGCTTCATCATCGCTTTGCTGGCTTTCGCCTTCAACGAGCGCGTCGTGGCACGCGCGTCGGGAACGCTTGACCGCTGGGAGGCGACCGGTTTCAGGACGATCCCGACCGGCCGGGAGGCGCAGCTCAACGTCTGGGTGCGTGAAGGCGACGATCTGATGCACGTGGACCGGGTTGTCGGACGCGGCGCGGCGACCCGGATCGATGGCGTCACCCTGTATAACTGGGCTGGCGGGCGTATCGTCGACTTCATCGAAGCGCCGCAGGGCCGGTCTGCCCCCGGGGGCGGCTGGCAACTGGCCGATGCACGCCGGTTCGACATACGGACGGGAGCACTGACGCATAGTACGTCGCTCCGCGTCGGCCAGACGATCCGTCCGGATCAACTGACCCTGTCGAACGTCGATCCTGCGGGTCTGTCTTTCCCCGAACTTCAACAGGCGATCGTCGATCTCGAGGCCGCCGGTCGCCCGGTGGGCTCGCTCAGGGCCGCATTATGGCACAAACTGTCGGGGCCGCTGGCGACGATCCTGATGCCGCTGCTCGGCGCGGTCGCGGGGTTCGGGCTTGCGCGATCGGGTCGGCTGTTCGTGCGTGCCGTCCTCGGCATGGCACTGGGTTTTGCCTATTTCGTCGCGGACAATTTCGGGCTCGCCATGGGCAATCTCGGTGCCTATCCGCCGTTGCTGGCGGCTTGGGGACCGTTTCTCCTTTTCCTGCTGATCGGCGAAGCCGTGCTGATCAGGACCGAGGAGCAATAGCACCCCGCATCGTGCCCGCCGCCAGACGGGCCACGAGGTGCCAGAGGCCGACGTAGCTGGCCCTGTGATAGTGCGACGCCAGGCCAAGAGCGGCCCCGATCCGCCGATGCGCCTCGGCGAGCGAATGATAGGGCAGGCCCGGCAGCAGATGGTGAAGCGCGTGATAACGCAGGCCTACGGGTGCCCAGAGCGCCGGAAGCGCGCCGGGCGGGGGCACGTTGACCGAATCGAGAAATTGCGCCGTCACCGTCATAGCCTCACCTTCGTTTTCCCAGAGATGGGCAACCAGCGTGCGGATCTGGTTCAGCAGCATAATGCAGGCGACGATCGCCAGCACGATCAGGAACACGCGGAGCGGAATGGCACCCGACACCGCTCCGGCGATGAGCGCGACCGACCAAAGGCTCGCGCCCGCTTCCTGCCAGACCCATTGACGTTTCAATTCACCCTCAGGGCCGCGACGGCGAAACTTCGGGTTGATCTGAAGTCCCGAAAACCGCGCCACGATATACCGGCGGAGCGGGGACGAAAACAGCGACAGCGGCGTCAGAACACCGAATCGCACAAGCAGCGCGACCGGGGCCAGCGCCGATGTGAGAACGAACAGCGGCAAGGTCCACGGTTTCATGAGTGCCAGCGGCAGATATTCAGGATCATCGATCGTGCCATAACGAACGCGCATATGGTGGAGCGTGTGAACGCCTTCGTACATGAACGATGGCACCAGCAGCGGAATACCCACGATCGCATTCCAGCCGAAGCGGAACCATGGCACCTCGCGGTGCCGGATATGCGTCAGCTCGTGAATGAAGCTGCCGGCGCGGTAAAGCGCCATCACCGCGACAAGGCCGGCAACCAGCGCTGCACCGGTGCCCAGCGTCACAGCTGCTGCAAGCGCAGCATAACCGATCACCGCCGACCCGAGAAAATCGCTCCAGTAGATCAGCGGTCGTGCCGTGTTGATGTCGCGCGTCAGCTCAGCGGCCTTCCGAAGCATCATGACATCGTCGGGAATGCGCTCATGCAGACCCGCGGCGGTCTGGCGTACCGCAAAATCGCTTTCGAGAGCGGCCGGAAGTGCAACTGTCGTCATGATGTGCCTCGCGCTACATCAATATAGTGGCAGCGTCGCGGCATTTCCAGAAGCCATAATCTCGTCCGCTTGCCGGCTCGGCATTCAGGCCATAGCAGCGGAAATATCTGTTCGGAACTGAAAAGGCCTTTCGCATGGTGACAACCATACGCCCCGTCGTCAGCAAGACCGACAAAAAGGCATTCGTCGACCTTCCCTTTCGTCTTTATGCCAGAGATCCGAACTGGGTTCCGCCCCTGAAGAGCGAGGTGATGGGGCTGATCACCCCGGGCGAAAATCCGTGGTTCGAACATGGCATCGCGCAGCTTTTCCTTGCCGAGGCCGACGGCCGCGTGACCGGGCGCATCTCGGCGCATATCGACCATCTGGCACTGGCGCAGCCGCCCGAACAGGGGATGGGGCCGGGCACCGGCAACTGGGGAATGATGGAGGCCGAGGATGCCGCAACCGCTGGGGCGCTGATCGACCGAGCGGAACAATGGCTGCGTGAAAGGGAGATGACACGCGTGATCGCGCCACTTTCCATTTCGATCTGGGATGAGCCCGGCCTGCTCGTCGAGGGGCATGACCACCCGCCCACCGTCATGATGGGCCATAACATGCCCGGCTATGCAACATGGATCGAGGCGGCGGAATATCGCGGCGTCAAGGATCTGCTGACCTATGAAATCCCGATCAACACCGGTTTTCCGCCGCTCGTCCAGCAGATCATCGCGTCGGGCGAACGAAATCCGCGCATCGTTATCCGCCGGGTCGACAAGGGGAATTTCGAAGCCGAAGCTGCGCTGATCCTCGGCATATTGAACGACGCCTGGAGTGAAAACTGGGGCTTCGTGCCGATCACCCCCAGCGAGATTGCCTATGTCGGGGAAAAACTTAAGCCGATCGTTTACGAAGACCTTGTCCGTGTCGCCGAGGTGGATGGTGAACCGGTGGCATTCATGATCACCCTTCCCGATCTGAACGAAAGGCTGATCGGCTATGGGGGCACGCTTTTTCCGTTCAACTGGGCAAAGCTCCTCTGGTGGTTGCGCGCGCCGGAGGCACGGACGATGCGCGTGCCGCTGATGGGTGTAAGGAAATCCCTGCAGGCGACGCGCCTCGCGAGCCAGCTTGCCTTCATGCTGATTGAACTCATCCGCCGTGACGCGGTCACCAAGTTTGGCGCAAGCCGCGGAGAATTCGGCTGGGTCCTCGACGATAACGGGCCGATGCGCTCGGTTGGCGAAGCCATCGACGGCAAGATCAACAAAGTCTACCGTCTTTATGAAAAGTCGCTTTAAAGCGACAGGGTGATCCAGGTCGGCGCGTGATCGCTTGCCTTTTCGCGGCCCCGGTAGTCGCGATCGACACCAGCATCGACGAGGCGGTCGGCGGCCTCCGGGCTGAGCACGAAATGATCGATCCGGAAACCCGCATCGCGCGGCCACGCATTCATCTGGTAATCCCAATATGTCCATTGCTGCGCATGCGGCCGACGGGCCTTCAACGCATCAGTCCAGCCCTGCGCGGCAAGTCGGCGGAAGGCGGCGCGGCTCGCGGGCTGGACAAGCGCATCGTCACCGAGCGCTCCGGGACGCCAGATATCGTCATCGGTCGGCACGACATTGTAATCGCCGGCCAGCACGGTCGGCCGCTCGGTGGACAGCAGCGCCGCCGCCCGGGCATTGAGCCGTTCGAACCATGACAGCTTATAGTCGAATTTTGGGCCAGGCTGCGGATTACCGTTCGGCAGATAAAGGCTGGCGACAATGACCCCGCTTATCTCGACCTCGAGATAGCGGCTGTGGGCATCGTCCGCATCCCCCGGCAATCCGCGCGCAACCTCGGCCGGATCCTCGCCCCTGGCTAGCACGGCAACGCCATTGAAGCCCTTTTGCCCGTGCCATACTGCACCATATCCCGCATCGCGGATTTCGCGCTCGGGGAAAGTTTCGTCGCTCGATTTCAGCTCCTGCAGGCAGAGCACGTCGGGTGACCGTTCGGCAAGATACTCCAGCAGTCGCGGCAGTCGTGCCTTGATCCCGTTGACGTTGTAGGTGACGATTCTCAAACCGAAAAGCTCGATCCGCAACCGCAGCCATTCACCGCATTGGGATTGGTCACGCGGAACGCCGCACCGCCCAGCGACTCGACAAAATCAACCGCTGCGCCGCTGACCAGATCGAGACTGACCGGATCGACGACCAGCCGGACGCCGTCCTTTTCGGCAACCATATCATCAGTTTCCACACCGTCGGCGAGTGCAAATCTGTACTGAAATCCCGAACAGCCCCCGCCATCGACGGCAAGGCGAAGGATGGCAGGCCTTGCCTGTTTTGCCGCAATCATGGCGATGCGCGCCGCGGCCGAAGGGGTCAGTTCAACAATATCCATCAACCCGAGGTAAGCGCAGCGCGGCACCGCTGCAAGACGCGACCGCGATACCGGTTTACTGCCCAAGCTCTATTGGTCGGGCCCACCCATCGCCGTTTTGCCGCGCGCCTGCATCGCGGCGAGGTAGTTTGCCGACTGAAGAAACGGCATCGGATTGACGGCATGGCCGTCAAGACGGACTTCATAATGGAGATGCGTCCCCGTCGAGCGTCCGGTCGAGCCCATGCGCGCGATCGGATCGCCACGCCGGACGCGCTGGCCAGGCGTTACGAGCGACGCCGACAGATGACCATAACGCGTCTGGATCCCGCGACCATGATCGATCTCGACGAGGTTGCCATAGCCCCCTGCCCGTTCCGAACGAAGCACGACGCCGTCTGCCGTCGCATAGATCGTCGTGCCGCTAGCCCCGGGAATATCGACCCCCGCGTGCATCGCGGCACCGCCCCGGAAGGGATCGCTGCGAACGCCGAAGCCGCTGGTGAATTCCATCACCTCGACAGGCTTTTGCGACGGGATTGAGATGACACCCTGCTGAAGCTGATCGAGCCGTTTCCACGACTGGAACAGCGCGCGAAACACAGGATCGGGGCGCGCCGCAGACTTCGCGCCGCCAGCGTCGATCGGCTCATAAGGCCCGCCCATACCGCCGCGCCCCATTTCAGGTCTGATGCCGAGCTTGCGCAGGGATGCGCTCGTTTCGGCATAGCGCTGCTCGAACAGCCGGCGGGTCAGCGCCGCGAGCGCTGTCTGCTGCCCTTCTACCCTCGCATAGGGCGCAACCACCGGCGCGGCCATTGCCGACGTGCCGGTCAACCCTGCCGGCAGCACCGGACTGCCCTTGCCGGTGAGGACGGCAGCGAGAAAAGCCTGTCGCGCTTCAATCCGAGCGGCATGGGCCGCTGCTTCGGCCCGAAGGCGCACGATGTCAGACTGCATCGACGCCACATCCCGGCTCATCCGCGAAACCCGGGCGCTGCGATCGGCGGACCGGCCCAGCCCCGTCGTCGTCCCGACAATCTGGAGCATCGCGAACAGGCTCAGCAAGAGGCAGACCGAAAAAGCCGCGGCTGCAACCGTCTGGTTCCGGATCGAAAGGTGGATACGCCGCATCGCCATTCCGTCGTGAAGAAAGATATCCCGCGGACGGACGAGGCGACGGACCGTCGGCATCATCCCGTCAATCCCGAAAAGCGATACAGCGGTCATTCGTTTCCCCGGGGGCGACCCAACGGATTTGTCATTATGTCCGTCTCGAAGCACCCTTTTCGACCCGGCATCGCAGGCATGCGGCGCGATCGACGCGCAGGCAATGGATACAGGTAGCCGACGGGGCGGACCGCACCCTTCGCGCGGTGAGCCGATGAATTCCGTGCAGCGCGAGAAAGGCTCGCGATCATTAACCTTTTGACTCAGCCAAGTGCCCGCGCGGCCGCCAGAACGGCCTCGGCATGACCCGGCACCTTAACCTTTGGCCAGACCTGGCGCACGATGCCATCGCCATCGATCAGAAAGGTCGCCCGCGCGATCCCCATATAGGTCCGCCCATACATCGATTTTTCGACCCATGCGCCAAAGGCTTCGCATACGCTGCCGTCCGTGTCGGCGCCCAGCGATACCGCGAGTGCGTATTTGTCCGCGAATTTCCGGTGACTGGCGACCGAATCTTTCGAGATTCCGACAACCGCAACGCCAAGCCCGGCAAACTCGGGTGCCAGCGCGCTGAAACCCTGCGCCTCTTTGGTACAGCCGGGCGTATCGTCCCTGGGGTAGAAATAAAGCACCAACGGCCTGCCGCAGTAATCGGCGATGCGCCGGGGGCCGTCAGCCGTTTCGAATACTGCATCGGGTGCCGACTGCCCTGCTTCGATCATGATCGTCCCTCTACCACATCGGCCCATGCCGCGCCGACCTCCTGCCTCGCCCGCGACAGGCGATCAAGTAATTCGTCCCAGTCGGTTGCTGCGCAGGCGCGCGCGACGATCGGTCGGGTAACGGCGGGCGGTGCATCCATCGACGGCGACACGAGCCGCATCGTGACGAGCAGGCGCGTCAGCAGCGCATGGGGATCGGCAAGAGCAGGCCAGGACGCATTGAACGGAAGATCGCCCGCCAGCTGATGGAATTGCAGCGCGAATTCATAATCGACGAGACCGCCTGCGCCCAGCTTGATGTCGAACGCGCCGAGCGGCGGCTTGTGGGCAGCGATTTCCCCGCGCATTTCGACGACCGCGCGGCGCAGCGCGAGCCGATCGCGCGGTTTTGCAATAACGTCATCGATCACGGCGCGCGCGGCCTGCCGGGCGAAGGGGGAACCGTAAACCGGCCGGGCGCGCGTCAGCGCCATATGCTCCCAGGTCCAGGCGTTTTCGTGCTGGTAACGCGCGAACGACTCGAGCGAAACGACAAGTGGGCCCTGCGCACCCGACGGCCGCAGCCGGGTATCGACGTCATAGAGAGCACCGACCGACGTCGGCACGCTCAGTCCCGCGGTCAGCCGCTGGGCCAGACGATTGTAATAATGCGTAGCCCCCAGCGGTTTGGCACCGTCGGAGACGCTCTGGAAATCCCCGGTGAACAGATAGACAAGGTCGAGGTCCGACGCATGGGTAAGCTGGCCCCCGCCGAAACGCCCGAGCGCAAGGACGACGAGTTCCGAATCGGGTACCCGCCCGTGCATCGCGGCGAACTCATCAGTTACCGCTTCGGCTACGCTCACCAGCGCGGCTTCGGCGACCCGGGCATAGCCCGCCGCGACGGCGACCGGATCCGACGCCCCCTCGACGATCTGGATGCCGAGCGCGAAGCGATGTTCGGCAACGAGCAGGCGAACGCGGTCGAGCAGGTGTTCGAGCGATCCGCCGCACTGCATCTCCGCTGCCAGTTCATCGACGCCGCCAACCGGATCGAACGCGCTGGCGTCAATCAGCCGGTCGAGTAATGCGGGGCGGGCGGCCAGCGCTCCGGCAAGCGCCGGCGCATGGCTGAGCACCGCCACGAGCACCGCCTGCAGTTGCGGCTGCGCCTCAAGAAGGGTGAACAGATTGAGCGCGGTCGGCAACGCCGAGAGCAGCCGGTCGAACGCCATGAGTGCGGCTGCAGGATCGGGGGCTGAGCCGAACGATGCAAGCAGCCCGGGAAGCAGCTTTTCCATGGCGGCCTGCGCAGGTGCCGTGCGCATCGCGCGATAGCCGCCGGCGCGCCAGGCCACAATGCGTCGCTCCGCGACCGGGGGATCGGGAAACCCTTCGAACGACAGCGTCTGCGGCGCGTCCTCCCCATCGAGCGAGTCATAAAGCGCACCGACATAATCGACGTGCGGGGCGAGGTGCGCGAGCAATGCCGCGCCATCGTCAAGGCCATGCAGCCGGGCCACCTGGTCGAGCGCGATACCGGCGGGAAGACTGTGCGTCTGACGGTCTTCGACCATCTGGAGCCGGTGCTCGATCGTCCGGTAAAGCCGGTAGGCGACGCTGAGCGACCGCGCGGTCTCGGCGGCGATGAACCCGGCGGTGCAGAGCGCGGCAATCGCGTCAAGCGTTCCGGGAACACGCAGTTCGGGATTGCGGCCGCCATGAATCAACTGCTGGCTCTGGACGAAAAATTCGACTTCGCGGATGCCGCCGCGCCCGCGTTTCAGGTCGAAGCCGGGGCCGAATGTCTGCCCCGCCGCATGGTGCGCACGGATCAGCCGCGATAGCCCGCGCATTTCACCCACTGCTCCGAAATCGAGGCTGCGCCGCCAGACGAAAGGCTGGATGGCGGACAGAAATCGCTCGCCAAGCGCCTTGTCGCCGGCCGCCGCCCGGGCGCGCACATAGGCCGCGCGCTCCCACGCGAGTGCGCTCGATTCATAATGGGCGATCGCGGCATCGATCGGGATGGCGGGTGGCGTCGCTTCGGACGAAGGGCGAAGGCGCAGGTCGACACGAAAGACATAGCCGTCGCCGTCACGCTTCTGCAGCAGATCGACGACATGCCGTGCGATCCGCACCGCTGCGTCACCCGGATCCTCCCGCGCGCGACGCGGCAGCGTTTCGGGATCGAAAATCAGGACGGGGTCGATATCCGACGAGTAGTTGAGCTCGCGGCTCCCGTGCTTGCCAAGCGCAATAGCGGCAAACCCCGCCGGATCCGCACCCGGAAACCGAAGCCAAATCGCGTCGGTGATTGCGGCATCAAGCGCGACGTCGGCGAACGCGGACAATGCGCCAGTCACGGCTTCGAGTTCGTAATGCCCGGCCAGATCGCCAACCGCGAGGACCAGGGCGAGCCGGTCGCGCATCAGGCGCAGGCGTCTCCCCGGCTGCGGCTCGGTAACGTCGAGGGCGGCGGACCGGGCCGCAGCCAGATCGCCATCGTCAAGCATGGCCGCCAGGTCGCCCTGCCGCGCCAGCGCGCCGTTTAGAAATGGCGAATAGTGCCTCGCGCGCCGCAAGGCATCGGCAATCCCGTCCCGCGCAACGCCCATCACTGCAGGAACCGGCGAAACATTCGGCTTCCTATCACGTTGAACGTCAATGGTAAGTACCGAACTTCCGCAGTGCGACGGGCAAGCGGCAGCCATAGCCGCCCGGTCCGACGGCGTGGGCGCGGCGCTGCGCCTGTTATTCCCTGCGTGCACTGCGGCGCTGCCCGACGATATCGTGAAACTGATAAGCTGGCTGGACCGCGTGCCCATGCCCGAGCCGATCCCCGTCCCGCTGCCTGTCAGTGCCCGTTGCTCAGTGCGTCCACCTCGGACATGATCATGTCGAGCGCCGTGCCGCCAACATTATCGACCGCGTGATCGCGTCGTGACGGAAGCGCCGGATCGGCCATGGCCGCTTCAAGCGCGACACGCCCCCGTGCGACGCGGCTTTTGATCGTGCCGACCGCCACGCCGCAGATCTCCGCAGCCTCTTCATAGGCGAAACCGCCTGCCCCGACGAGAATCAGCGCTTCACGCTGCGCCTGGGGCAACTGGAGCAGCGCGCGCTGCACATCGCCCAGTTCGACATGCTTGTCCTGTGATGAGGGGGCCGCAAGAATGCGTTCCGCGGTCAGCTCGTCCCACTCCCCCTTGAACCGGCGGCGGCGCACCTGCGAGAAATAAAGGTTGCGCAGGATGATGAACGTCCACGCGCGCATGTTCGTGCCGGCCTGAAATCTGGCCCGGGCACCCCACGCCTTCATCAGGGTTTCCTGCACCAGATCGTCAGCAAGATCGCGGTCACCCGACAGCGACCGCCCGAATGCACGAAGTTGCGGAATCACCAGCGCAAGCTGAGCCTTGAAGTCGGAATCAGACAGCGCGACGTGCGGCGGATCATCCCCGTCATTTCCGTCTTCGATGTCAAAACTGCTTTGCAAGACCAAGCACCAGAAAGACAATGACAATAAGGGCAAGCGATGCGCCAAGTACATATCGCACGATATGCGGGGTCGATCCGGCACGCGCATCGTCAGCGGTCACTTTGATCGGCGGCTCTTCCATATCTGCTCCCGCATGAACTGCTATCAATTAACGCGAACGATTACCCTGCGGTTCCGTCACGTGCTCGAAACGAATGAAGCCGGTCAGGCGGGAACCGTCGCAGTGTCAAAGAAAAGCGCCTGGGCGATCGCCGCCTTCACCGTGGCGCGCTGGAACGGCTTGGTGATGAGGAACGTCGGCTCCGGGCGTTCGCCCGTCAGCAGACGCTCCGGGAATGCCGTGATGAAGATAACCGGCACTGAAAAATCGCCCAGGATATCCTTTACTGCATCGATGCCCGACGAATCGTCGGCAAGCTGGATATCGGCCAGCACGAGCCCGGGACGATGCGCCCGCGCCGCGGCAACCGCTTCGTCACGCGTCACGGCCACGCCGCTGACTTCATGACCGAGATCGCGGACGATCGTTTCCAGATCCATCGCAATGAGCGGTTCATCTTCGATGATCAGAACGTCAGACCGCGTCTGCGCCTCGATTTCGGCAAGCGCATCATCGACGAGGGCCTCGACATGGTCGGTTTCGCGATCGAGCAGGTAGGCGGCCTCTTCGGGCGTGAAACCCTCCATTGCCGTGAGCAGCAATGCCTGACGTGAAAGCGGAGTCACGCGCGCCAGCCGGGCACCGGCAATATCGTGCCGTTCTGCGGTCTCCATATCAGCGAGCCCGCCCGATGAATCCCTGATCGCCTGAAACGTTCGGTAAAGTCCCAGCCTGACATCGACGTCGCGCGGAAATTCCGAAGGTGCCGCCACAATCGCTTCAAGCGTCGCGCGGACGTAAGTATCACCTTCCTGCTGACTGCCGGTCAGCGCACGCGCATAACGGCGGAGGAACGGGAGATGCGGAGCAAGCTGCTGGCCGAGCGACATGATGTGAAATCCCTCCCATGGCATTCCCGCAAGGCTCGACCGCAACTCAGTGGCCAAAACAACAAGCCGTTTCGGAAACGAAAATAAATTGGTATCGTCGATTGGGAACCAATGACAGCACATTTGGTTTCATGTGCGGTTATCTTGCGGCATTGTGCCGCTTGCAAGTGCATAGAAAATGCGGGGATTGATGGCCACTGAAAGCGATGAGGGCCAAGCTGCGCCCCCAGCAACGCCGCCTTCGCGGCCCAAGGGTAGAGGTGACGAGCGTGATGTTGGTGCCGCCCTGCGCAGCGCCTATCAGAAAACCGTTGAGGAAGATGTGCCGGCCGATTTGCTGGATCTGCTCGGCAAGCTTGACTGACGGATCCGCCGTGCTGCGGCATGAAACTGTGCCCGAGGCGGTGCGACGACGGTTTGCCAACCTTTCCACCGGGGTCAAGATTTTCGTGATCATGACAGCGGCGCTGCTGCCGCTCGGGCTGGTCGCTCTTTTTGCCTCGATCCAGACAAGCCGCACGGCGGACAACGAAAGACGCGCTGACCTGAGCACGGCCGTGAGCGAGGCAACGCGAAAGTTTTCGTCGGAACTGGGGGCCGATCTGGCCGTCAGCCGCGCGGCAGTGCGATCGGCCGGCACGCCGGAGGGTGCACGGATAGCCTGTTTCCAGATCGAGATGATGTTTGCCGCCCGCATGGCAACGCGCCCGTCATATGCCCTTTATGGCCCCGATCGTTCTGTTGCCTGCACCTCGCCGGGCTTCAAACCGCCCCCGATGCCCAAAGCTTTAGCAGATGCCGACCCGGTTCTGTCATTCCTCGACGACGGCATTCTGATCGAAATCCGCGACCCGGATGAGCGCAGCGCGATCGTGCTGCGTTACTCGGCCAGGTCAGTCGGCGATATTGTGCGCCCGATCGGGCTGTCCGGAATATCGTCGGTCACGCTCACTGACGGGAGCCGTCAACTCGTCATCCAGGAAGGCGAGGCCGGAATATCAGCCTCGGCCAATGATTTTCTGGCACCAGTGGGTATGCTTGGCCTGTCGCTCGGCATCCGGGCTGCGCGCATCCCGTTCAGCGCGCTGGAAGCGTTGCAGGCATTTCTGCCGCTGCTGATGTGGGCCTCGGCAGCGGTGATCGCGTTCCTCGTCACCGATCATCTGCTGATCCGCCCGCTCTTGCGCCTGCGCGCCAGCATCGCCCGCATGCAACCGGGTATGCGCCTCACCATGCCTGAACTGCGGACACCGGCGCGTGAAATCCGTGAACTTGCTGAAACGTTCAATACGGCGGGGGAAACGATCGCCACGCACGAAGCCCGGATCGCACGGGCGCTCAACGATCAGGTCAAGCTGACGCGCGAGGTGCATCACCGTGTCAAAAACAATCTTCAGGTTGTAGCCAGCCTGATCAGCCTGCATGCCCGCGGCGTGCCGGCGGGGCCGGTGGCGGATGCCTATGCATCAATCCAGCGCCGCGTCGATGCACTCGCAATCGTGCACCGCAATCATTATGCCGAACTCGAGGAAAGCGGCGGCGTGAGCGCCAAGGCACTGATCGGCGAGCTCGCTTCAAACCTGCGCACCGGTCTTGCCGCATCGGGAGGCGCGCCGCCAGTGACGGTCACCGTCTTGCCGGTGCGCGTGTCACAGGACGTTGCCATGCCCATAGCCTTTCTGATCACCGAACTTGTCGAACTTTCCATTCTCGAGTCTCGTGAAGACCCGATCCGGATTGTGCTCGCGCGGGACATGAACGGGCATGTGGTGCTGACCGTGGCGTCAGCGGCGCTGGCCAAGGTAGCCGACCGGCCGGACAGTAATGTGCCGCGATATTCGCGCGTGATCGACGGTCTCGCGCGCCAGCTCAGGTCGCCGCTGGTCTATGATGCACGACTCGGCGGCTATTCCATTGTGGTTCCGGTACTGACATCGTCCTGAAAAAATAATCCCGCCTTGGCCGGAACCAAGGCGCGGGTGAGGCATTCTGACTGGCGGACGGCGACCTTTTGCCCCCCGCTCTCGCCGTCCGAAATAGGGCCCGGTCCGTTGCGCTCCCCCCCAGCGACGGATCGGGCCGCAACTCACACAATTTCATGCGGTGCTTCCGGCATTTTTCGCGCGTCGACGGGCGGTGAGCCATGTGATCGCCAGCGTCAGTTCATACAGGATCGTCAGGGGGACGGCGAGAAGCAGCATCGAACCGATGTCAGGCGGCGTCAGCACCGCGGCGATCGCAAAATTGCCCACGATCGCATAGCGCCGGGCGGTGACGAGCTGTGCCCGCGTGACGATCCCCGCCGCCTCGAGCAGCATCAGCAGGACCGGGAGCAGGAAGGCGATGCCGAACCCGAACATGAATTTCATCACGAAATCGAGATAATAACCGACGGCGGGCATCGCCTGTTGCTCGACACCGCCCAGATCCCCCGAAAAGCTCAGAAGGAAGCGGAGCGCGAGTGGGATCGCGATGAAATAGGCGAGCGCCGCGCCCGCCGTGAACAGCACCGGCGTGGCAAGCAGGAACGGCAGGGCCGCACGTCTTTCGTTGCGGTAAAGCCCGGGCGCGACGAAGCGCCAGAGCTGGTTGGCCAGAATCGGAAACGAGACCATCGTCGCGGCAAAGAACGCCACTTTCAACTGGACAAAAAACGCCTCGAAAAGCTGGATATAGATCAGCTTTTTCTGTCCCGCGGCGAGCAGCGGCTGGACGAGGGCATCAAGGATCGGATGGACGAAATAGAAGCAGCCGGCAAAAGCGATCGCAAGCGTGCCGAACGAGATCAGCAGGCGGCGGCGCAATTCGACGAGGTGATCGAGCAACGGCGCGCGGCTTGCATCAATCTCGGCGGCGTCGATCATGATTGGCGCGGCGCATCGATGGCATGATCTGCTACAGGCACATCAAGGGTGGTGTCAGGCGCATCGGCCAATGGAGCGGGCAAGGGGTGCTGCCCCCCGGTGTCGGCTGGCTGCGCCGGTGCATACTCTTCCATGATGCGCTTATTTTCCGCCTGCCATTTCTTTTCCATTTCGGCGAGTTCGGCTTCGCGCACCATCGTGTCGAAGCCCGACCGAAACTGTCGCGCAATGCCCCGCGCCTTTCCGACGAACTGCCCGACGACACGCATCGCCTTGGGCAGATCCTTTGGTCCGATGACGACGAGCGCGACGATCGCAAGCAGCAGGAATTCAGAGGGTGCGACGTCGAACATGCGGGCTGTCCTAAGCCTTCAATGCCGACAACGCCATGTCATCCGGCCGATCCGTCGCGCGCCGATGCCGCCTTTTTCGCTTCATACTCGGCGATGATTTCCGCAGCCGTGCGGTTTTCGATCAGAGGCGCTGGCTTGTCCGGTGCCATGGTGGTGGCCGAGTCTTCCTCGGACATGCCCTTTTTGAAGTTTTTGACCCCTTTGGCGACATCGCCCATCATCGCGGAAAACCGTCCGCCGCCAAGCAGGAGAACCGCGACGACCGCGAGGATTATGAAATGCGTAATCGACAGACCCATCGGACCAGCTCCTGACAATGCTTCCCGATCTAGGCGTCTTCTGTCGGCGTTTCCAGTCCGTTACCGTCACGCCAGCGCCAGCAACGCATCGCGCTTTGCGATCAGGCCGGTCATGTCGCCCGGCTGACGATTACCGTCAATCGTGGCCATTGCACGGGTTAATCGCTCATGAGCCCGGTCCGTAATCGTTGGCAGCCGGCTCGCGATGGCGATCATCTCGTCCATCCGCCCCCAGCAGTTGAGCGCGACATCGCAGCCCGCGTGAAGGCAGTCGCGCGCAAGGTCCGCAACATGTCCGTCCAGCGCTTTCATGTCGAGATCATCGCTCATCAACAGCCCGTCGAACCCGATGCGCTGGCGGATGATCGATTCGATGACGAACGGTGAGACCGTTGCAGGGCGTGCCGCGTCCCATGCGGTGAAGACGATATGCCCTGTCATTCCCATCGGCGCATCGGCAAGACGCTGAAACGGCAGGAGATCGGCGTCGAGCGCCGCATCGTCGGCATTGACGACTGGCAGGTTAACATGACTGTCCACCACTGCCCGCCCCTGCCCCGGCATGTGCTTGACTACACCGACGACGCCGCCGTCGCGCAGGCCCTCAATAAAGGCGCGACCGAGCGAAGCGACCCGCACCGGGTCGCTTGCCAGCGCGCGATCGCCGATCGCGGGATGCGTTTCGGGCACCCGAACGTCAAGCAGAGGCAGGCAATCGACGTTGACCCCGACCTCCGCCAGCGTGAGCGCCAGCGCCGTCGCATTGGCACGCGCGGCTTCGATCGCTGAAATGGGTGCTCTATCGTAAAGCCGGTCGAATATGCCTGCTGCCGGGAAGGCGGGCCATTCGGGCGGCTTCATCCGCGCCACACGGCCGCCCTCCTGATCGATCAACACCGGCAGATCGTTCCGCCCGGACAGGGCGCGAAGTGAATCGGTCAGGCGCTGCATCTGCGTGCGGTTCACGCTGTTCCGGCCGAACAGGATATAGCCGACAGGATCGGCATCACGGAAAAAAGCAGACTCGTCGGCGGTGAGTTCCGGTCCCGACAGGCCGTAGATGACTGGGCTCATGCCCGTCACCTAAATCGGGGACACAGGCAGAGCAAACCCGCTGATGTTCAATTGACCACCAGGCAGCTTTCGCCGGCGACGCGCAACTTGCCGCACACGGTGCCGGCATCGCCGCCCGCATTGGCGCGCAGCCGGTAGATGGTGCCGCTGTCGATCTTTGCGGCCTCGACCGATTTTACCAGCGGTGCCAGATACGCATAGCGCTTCACCAGCAACACCCAGGTCTGGTTCGCTTTCGCCTCTGAACTGAAGGCGCCGAGCTGCACCAGTCCACCGGCCCTGCTGACCGCACCCGGGCGGATGACGGGGGCGGCGGGCGGCGCGGCGACAAGCGTGCCGCTGTTTGCCGGCATCGGTGCGCTTGCGCTCCTGCCGACGGGTGCCGGGCGGGTGCCGGATTTGGGCGCCCTGGTTCCCGAGACCGGCGTCTCGCTCGTGGCATTCAGATCGATCCTGCCCTTTGGAGCGTCACCTTCGGAGGCCTTGAACGCCGTATCGCCCTGTCCCTCGACGCTCATGCCGCCGGGTGCATCGGGCCGAATCTTATAGTCACCTTCGGCTGCGGCGATAAGTTTGCCGTCACCCTGCACGCCCGACTGATGCCCGCGCAGCCACGCCACCCCCCCGATAACAGCACCCAGTGCCAGCAGGGCCGCGATCAGGAACGCTGCAAGCTTGCCGGTCGAGACACTTTCGTCATCGTCCTCGACGGCTTCGAGCCACGGCAGGCGATCGGGTTCGTCCGCTGTGCCGTCATTGTTGACATCGGTCATCGTTACATCTCCTCGGCTGCGGTCACGCCCATGACTGCCAGCCCATTTCGGATAATCTGCCCGACCGCGTCGACAAGAAAAAGACGCGTCCGTGTCAAATCGGGATTTCCCGCCATCAATACCCGCCGTTCCGGCCGATCATTGCCCATGTTGAAATAAGCATGAAACGCTCCCGCGAGATCGTAAAGATAGAAAGCGAGGCGATGCGGCTCGCGCGACTGCGCCGCCGACTCGACGATCCGCGGGAACTGCGCGGCGATTTTGACGAGCGCGAGGTCCTCGATGTCCAGCCTTGCCGGATCGACCGTTCCGCCAATGTCTTCGGTAAGGATCCGGCGCGCGATAGACCGGATGCGGGCATGCGCGTATTGAACGTAGAAGACCGGATTGTCCTTCGATGCCTCGACCACCTTGGCGAAATCGAAATCCATCTGGGCGTCGGCCTTGCGCGCCAGCATCGTGAAGCGGACGACGTCCCTGCCGACTTCCTCGACCACTTCGGCGAGCGTCACGAAATTGCCCGAGCGTTTGGACATTTTGACCGGCTCGCCGTTGCGGAGCAGCCGCACCATCTGGATCAGCTTGATGTCAAAGGGTTTTGGCGTCCCTCGCCCGACGCTGGTAAGCGCATTCACCGCCGCCCGGATGCGCTTGACCGTGCCCGCATGGTCCGCGCCCCAGATATCGATCAGGGCATCGGCTTTTTCGCTTTTCTGGAAGTGATAGGCCATGTCCGCGCCGAAATAGGTCCAGCTGCCATCCGATTTGCGGATCGGACGGTCCTGGTCGTCGCCAAATTGCGTCGAACGGAACAGCGGGAGCGTTGTCGGCTCCCAATCGCGGTCCGACTCGCCTTTGGGCGCTTCGAGCGTGCCGTCATAAACGAGGCCGGCCGCGCGCAGAACCGCCTCGGCTGCCTCGGGCTTTCGTGCAGCCTGGACATCGGCCTCGCTGGCGAACACATCGTGATGGATGCCGAGCAGCGCGAGATCTGCCTTGATCATGTCGAGCATTGCGCAAACCGCGCGCGTGCGGAAGAGCGCGAGCCAGTCGCCTTCGGGCTTGCCCACCCAGGCACAGCCGAACTCTGCGGCCAGCGCCTGGCCGACCGGGACGAGGTAATCGCCAGGATACAGGCCGTCTGGAATTGCCCCCACGGCTTCACCGAGGGCCTCGCGATAACGGACGTGCGCCGACCGGGCGAGCACGTCGACCTGCGCGCCGGCGTCGTTCACATAATATTCGCGTATCACCCGGTGACCGGCGAATTGGAGCAGGCTCGACAGCGTATCGCCGACAACCGCGCCGCGGCAATGGCCCATGTGCATCGGCCCGGTGGGATTGGCCGATACATATTCGATATTGACCATCTGACCGGCGCCAAGGCTTGAGCGGCCGTAATCGGCGGCGGCGGCATGAATTGCTGCGAGTTCGCGACGCCAGACGTCATCGTCGAGCCGCAGATTGATAAAGCCCGGCCCGGCAATTTCGATGCCCGTCACGCCGGGTGCCGCCGCGAGCAGAGGCGTCAGCGCCCCCGCGAGGTCACGCGGCGTCATCCCCGCGCCTTTGGCCAGCACCATTGCCGCATTGGTCGCCAGATCGCCGTGGGACGGATCGCGCGGCGGCTCGACGGTCACGGTGTCGCGCGCAAGCCCGGCAAGCTGCGGCAACCGGTCGAGCGCGGCATGAAGATGCGCGGTGTAAACATGATAAAGTGACATTCAGCGTCTTTCCGGTTCAGCCGAGCGATCTGGAGACCTGCTCGAAGACATCTTTCGAAAGCCCTGGCTGCGCCAGCATCCGTTCGAGCTGCGCGCGCATCAGGGCCTGACGATCCCCGTCGAAGCGCCGCCAGCGCCCGAGCGGCGGGATCATCTTGGCTGCCGTCTGCGCGTTGACCGGATCGAGCGCGAGCACCTGATCGGCATAAAGCGCATAGCCGCGTCCATCGCTCTGGTGGAACCAGCGCTGGTTCAGCCCGAACCCGCCGATCAGCACGCGGAACCGGTTCGGATTGCCGATCGAAAACGCCGGATGCCCAACCAGTGCGGCGACAGCATCGACGGTATCGCTGCGCATTGCCATGGACTGGACCTGAAACCATTTATCGAGGGTCAGGGGATCGTCCCTGTATCGCGCATGAAAAGCCGCAAGCGCCGCCACCCGCTCGGGCGAGTCGCCGTTGGCAAGCGTCATTAGCGCGGCGTAACGATCCGTCATATTGTCGGTCGTTTCGAATTGCATGAAAGCCTTTCGCGCCCCTGCTGCGGGATCGGCGAGCGCAAGATAGCCGAGCGCTGCATTGCGCAACCGCCGCCTGCCCTTCGCACCGGGCGAATATTCGAACTGCGGGGCCGCAAGACCGTCGTGCAGCCGTTCCCATGCGCCGGCATGGACGGTCGCAATGTCAAGGCGCAGCGCTTCGCGCGCCAACGCGATCGCTTCCGGATCGACGATCGGCATCTGGTCTCCGATAAAGCTTTCGGTGGGAAGCTGCACTGCCTCGCCCACGAAAGCGGGATCGAGCGTCCCATCGGCGAACATCGCGCCGATGGCATCGATCACGGGCGCATGATCCGTCGACGCTCCCATCGCCGATGCGGTCAGCGTATCGAGCATCAGCTGCTGCAGCGCCTCGAACCGCGCAAACGGATCGTCATCATGAGCCGAAAGAAATGCGAGATCGTCCTTCGTGCGGTCGGTCTGGATGATGACAGGCGCAGAGAAACCGCGGTTGATCGACAGCACCGGATCCGCGCCCGCCCCATCGATCGTGACGGTCATCGCCGAATCCTCGAGAATGACGAGCCGCTCTCCCGTGCTTTTGCCCGTCGCGCGATCGAATACCGATAGCCGCACCGGCAGGGTCAGCGGGCCTATGGCGGGCTTCGCCGAGGCCTGCGGTATCGCCTGCGACAGAACCACGCGCGCGGTGCCCTTGTCAGACGACATGGAGGCTGTCAGTCGCGGCGTTCCGGCCTGCGAATACCAGCGCGCGAAACGGCACAGATCGCGCCCGCCTGCGTCGGCCATCGCCGCCACGAAATCGTCGCAGGTCACCGCCTGGCCGTCATGCCTTGCGAAATACAGGTCGGTTCCCTTTCGAAAGTCATCCGGCCCCAGCAGGGTGTGAAGCATGCGGATCACTTCCGCGCCCTTGTTGTAGACCGTCGCGGTATAAAAATTGCCGATCTCGATATAGCTGTCTGGCCGGATGGGATGCGCGAGCGGTCCCGCATCTTCGGGAAACTGGCTGGCGCGCAGCAGCCGGACATCCTCGATCCGCTTGACCGCCGCCGATCCCTGATCCGCGGAGAACTGCTGATCGCGAAAGACGGTAAAGCCTTCTTTCAGCGAAAGCTGGAACCAGTCGCGGCACGTGACGCGATTGCCCGACCAGTTGTGGAAATATTCATGGGCGACGACGCCCAGCACGCCGTCATAATCCGCATCGGTCGCCGTGTCGGGGTCAGCCAGGATATAGCGCGAGTTGAAGACATTCAGTCCCTTGTTTTCCATCGCCCCAAAGTTGAAATCATCGACCGCGACGATGTTGAAAACGTCGAGATCATATTCCCGGCCATAGACGCGCTCGTCCCACGCCATTGCCAGTTTGAGCGCCATCATCGCATGCGCGGTGCGCGGAACATCGGCGGCACGCGTCCAGATGCCCAGATCGACAGAGCGACCGCTCATCGTGGTGAACCGGTCCGCATTGACCGCCAGTTCGCCTGCCACGAGCGCGAACAGATAGCAGGGCTTGGGAAACGGATCGCGCCATTCCGCCCAGTGGCGGCCGTCGGGCAGATCGCCGCTGCCGACATGATCGCCGTTGGCCAGCAGCACCGGAAAACGCGTCCTGTCTGCCGTCATCCGCACCACATAGCGGCTGAGGACGTCGGGCCGGTCGGGAAAGAAGGTGATCCGGCGAAAACCCTCCGCTTCGCACTGCGTGCAAAGGAGCCCGCCAGACGCATAAAGCCCCATCAACTGCGTATTGCGCTCGGGGCGGAGCATGACTTCGGTTTCGATCCTGTGGGCGTCGGCGGGAAGATCGATTGCCAGCCTGCCGTTCTCGAGGTGCCATCGGTCGTTCGCTGCGCCGTCGACCGTCACCGACAGCGGGCGCAGACCCTCGCCATCGAGCACCAGCAACCGGTCATGATTGCCATTGCGCACGACCAAAAGCGTCGCGAGCACCCGCGTACCCGCAGGATCGAGCGTGAAATCAAGCGCAACGTCGGAAACGAGCCAGTCGGGGGCGCGATAGTCTTCGCGTTTTATCGCGTGCGGCACCAGGGCCGGTGATGAGGCATCGAGCATCGCGGTGCCTTAGCACTACTTGAGAAAATCGCGAGCCGTTGCGAACGCTCGTTTTGACGGATAGCAATCTTCGGGGTGATGAGCGACCGGTCTTGTTCTGACGCCGGAAGGGAAGCAAGCTGACGCGCCTTTTTGTTTTCGGGCTGGGCTATACCGGCGGACGCCTCGCAGAGACGCTGCGTGCAAGGGGGTGGCTGATTGCCGGAACAGGGCGCGCTGGCCTGCGCTTTGACGACAGTCCATCGGTCTTGCCCGCGCTGGCGGCGGCGACGCATATTGTCTCTACCATTCCCCCCGGTGCGAATGGCGATCCGGTTCTGAACGCCTATCGCAATGCGCTCGACGGGCGCTGGCTCGGCTATCTGTCCTCGACGGGCGTCTATGGCGATGCCGGCGGCGCCTGGGTCGACGAGACCACCCCGATCGCGGGACGCCGCCTTGATCGCAATAGCGCGGACGCGGACTGGCTCGGGCTGGGGGCGCGCGTGTTTCGCCTGCCCGGAATCTATGGCCCCGGCCGGTCGGCGCTGGACCGGTTGCGCGACGGAAAGGCGCATCGCATCGACCTGCCCGGCCAGGTGTTCAGCCGCATCCATGTCGACGATATCGTATCGGGCGTGATCGCAGGGTTCGATGCACCAGCGGGAGCCTATAACCTCTCCGACGATTTTCCATGCGACCAGAACCAGGTCATCGAACAGGCGGCAGCGTTGCTCGATGTCGAGCCGCCGGCGTTCGCCACGCTCGAAAGCCTGTCTCCCATGGCGCGCGCATTTTACGCGGAAAACCGTCGCATCGCGAATGGCAAGGCGAAACGCACCCTTGGCTGGTCACCCCGCTTCCCTGATTTCAGGGCCGGGCTTCGCACACTAGCGCGCGACGACGCCTCGCTTTGCGCTGAGCGCCACGAGCAGGCCGATCAGCGAGACCGCGCCGCCGACCGCTGAAAGCAATGACCAGCGATAATCCTCGACCAGCGTCGAGATGAACATGGCGATGATCGGCACCGTCACGCCCGAATAGGCGGCCCGCGCCGGCCCGACGGCGCGGATCACCGCGAAATAGGCCGTAAAGGCGACCGCGCTGGCGAGCACGCCGAGATGCAGAATGCCCAGCACATAATTGAGCCGCCAGTCGAACACCGGCGCGCCCGCCGTCAGCAGGGCATAGCCCGCATCGACCACCGCGCCGACCAGCATGCCCCAGGCGAGCATAGCCGTCATCGGCAGCGCGCGGGCCCGCGCCGTCCCCTGCATGACATTGGCGATCGATGCACAGAGCACGCCCGCAATCGTCAGCCCTGCGCCGATCATCGTCGCGCGTCCGCTCGACACGTCCATCCGCGCCTCGTGCAGGATGAGCATCCCCACGCCGAGGATCGCGATCACCGATCCGAAAAGGAAACGCCCCCTGACCGGCTGCCCCAGAAAGATCCGCGCCAGAAGCGAGTTCGGCACCAGCAGCAGCGCGAACACCACGGCGACAAGGCCCGAGGTGATATAATGTTCGGCGCGATAGACGAAATTGAAGTTGAGGACGAACTGGGCAATGCCGAACAACAGGATGAATCCCCATGCGCTACGCGGCAGTACGAGCGTTTCGCGCCGGATCGCGCCATAGGCGAACATAGCGAACGCGCCGACCATGAAGCGATAGGCGACCGACCAGCTGGGTGGCACCGCGCCAAGCTGGTCGCGGATGACGATCCATGTCGTGCCCCAGATCAGCGTTGCCACTGCAAAGGGGATGAGAACGCGCGCTTTCAGGAATGGCGCGTCGCTCACAACGCGGCCAGCGCCGTTGCCAGCGCGTCGATTTGCGCTTCGGACTGATCCCAGCTGACGACGAAGCGCGCTTCTCCCGCCGCCCAGTCGTAAAAGTCCAGGCCCTGCGCACGCAGCCGTGCCGCCTCTGCCGCAGTCAGCGCGACGAAAACCTCGTTCGCGCCGACCGCATGAAGCAGACGCTCCCCCGCGGCCCAGCCGATGCGCTCGGCACCCGTGTTTGCCGCGCGCGCGTTCGCCAGCCAGCGATCATCCTCGATCAGTGCGAGCAACTGCGCGGCAAGATAGCGCCCCTTTGAATTGAGATGCCCCGCCTGCTTGCGCCGCACGCGGATTTCGTCGGCAAGCCCCCGGTCGAACAGGATCAGCGCCTCGGCGGACATTCCCCCGTTTTTGATGAAACCAAAGCTCAGTGCATCGATCCCGGCGCGCCATGTAAGATCGGCAGGCGATGCACCGCTGTGGACGACCGCATTGGCAAAGCGCGCGCCGTCCATATGGAAACGCAGCCCCCGCGCCTTTGCCAGCGTGCTCAGCGCGGCGACTACGGCGGCCGTATAGCTTTCCCCATATTCACTGGCATTGGTGATCGAAAGCGCCACCGCCTGAGTGCGGTGGACACTGTCTGCAATGCCGTCCAGCCGCGCTCTGACGCTTTCGACCGTCAGCTTGGCACCCGGCCCGTCGATCAGCAGCAGCCTGGCACCGCCTGAGTAAAATTCGGGAGCGCCAGCTTCGTCGCAATGGATATGCGCATTCCGATGGCACAATATGCCGCGATAGGGCGGACACATCGCGGCCAGCGCCAGCGCGTTCGCCGCGGTTCCGGTCGTCACCCACAGCGCAGTCACCGGCGTTTCGAACAGGCGCCAGAATGCGGCGTCGAGCGATTCGCTCAAAGCATCGCCGTCATAAGCGGTATCGACGCTGTTTGCCGCTGCCATGGCGGCGAGCACTGCCGGGTGGACCGACGCCGCATTGTCCGAAAAGAAACGCATCGTCGCCCCCTTGCGGCGCAGGCCCGCGCGGGTCAATCAGCCGCGATGGCACCGTCTGCAAAACGCGTGATGCTCCTCGGCGCGACGGGTACGATCGGCGGGGCAGTGGCGCATGAGCTCGTGGCGCGGGGGCATCGCGTGACGTGCCTGACCCGCATGCCGACGGTGATCGAGGGGGCCGAGGTGCGGGTCTGCGACGTGACCGACCCAATTTCACTGACACGCGACGGCTTTCGGGGCGGGCGCTTCGACGCCGTCATCTCATGCCTTGCGTCGCGCACCGGCGCACCCGCAGACGCCTGGGCGATCGATCACCGCGCGCAGTGCAATGCCCTCGCGGCCGCAAAGCAGGCGGGGGTCGCGCATTTCGTGCTTCTCTCCGCAATCTGCGTTCAGAGGCCGGCGCTTGCATTCCAGCATGCCAAGCTCGCGTTCGAAGCCGAACTCCAGGCATCGGGCATCGACTGGACGATCGTCCGCCCCACTGCATTTTTCAAATCGCTGTCGGGGCAGGTGGCGCGCGTGCGGCGCGGCAAAGCATTTCTGGTGTTCGGCGATGGCACACTGACCGCCTGCAAACCGATCAGCGACCGCGATCTCGCCGCATTCATCGCCGACTGCCTCGACGATCCGGCGCGGCGCGGCGCGATGCTCCCCATCGGTGGCCCGGGCCCTGCGATCACACCGCGCGATCAGGCCGCGGCACTATTCGCGATGCTGGGGCGTGAGCCCAAGGTCCGAGAGGTTCCGGTGGCGCTGCTCGACGTGATCATCACGCTGCTTTCGGTGCTCGGCCGCGCGTCACGCATATGCGCGGCAAAAGCCGAACTCGCGCGGATCGGGCGCTATTATGCGACCGAATCGATGCTCGTCCTCGATCCGGCGACCGGGCGCTACGATGCCGATGCCACGCCGTCATCGGGGCGCGATACATTGTTCGATCACTATCGGCGGCTGATCGCTGACGAGGCGATCAGCGAACGCGGCGACTATTCGGTATTCTGACATTCAGGGCGCGGGTTCCAAAGCCTCGATCCGCGCCAGCAGCGCCTCGACCTGCACCTGCGCACCTGCTTCGGCATCAAGCATCGCCACCACCCCGTCGAACGGCGCAGTCAGGCTATGCTCCATCTTCATCGCTTCGAGCGTGAGGAGCTTCTGGCCCTTGGTCACCTTGTCGCCTGCCGCAACATCGACCGCAATGATCCGACCGGGCATGGGGGAGAGGATGGCGCCGTCGCCCATCGACTGTCCTGCGCCGGATGCGCCATATCTTTGCGATATGGTCAGGCACTCGCCGTCCGTAAACACATAAAGTCCGGAGGGTGCCGGCTCGCTCGACACGAACTCCTCGGTCCAGTCACCCTTCATCGTGATGATCTGCCGCCTGTTCGCAACGAAGAATGACGCTGACAGTTCAGGCTCACGGTTCAAGCGCAGGCCAAGGCACTGGTTCCACGGATCGCCGGTTATTACACTTTCGAGTTCACTGGCCACCGATCCATAGTTTTTCCCCCCACTAGGGGAGATGCTTTGAATCAGCAATGCTATTGCAGCGTCGCGGGTCAACTGTTCGGTCATCGCACTGAGATCGGTCAGCTTTTCGAGATTGTTTTCGATGAAGGCCGTCGTCACGCCGCCCGCCTTGAAGTCCGCGTGACAAAGCACCCGGGTCAGAAATCCGGCGTTGGTCTTGGCAGGCGCAATTTCGATACCGGAACAGACCTCCGCCACGTCTGCAATGGCCGATGCGCGGTCTTTGCCATGCACGATGACCTTGGCAATCATCGGATCATAGAAGGGCGAAATAACGTCCGTGCGGTTCAGCCCGCTTTCGATACGGACATCAATGCCGTGTGGCATGGGAATGACGTGGTGACCGATCCGCTCTGGGCTCGGCAGAAACCCCTTCGCCGGATCCTCGGCATAGAGCCGTGCTTCCATCGCCCAGCCGTTGATGTTCAGCTCATCCTGCCGCTTCGGCAGCGGCTCCCCGCCCGCGACGCGGATCTGCCATTCGACGAGGTCGACACCGGTGATCTCCTCGGTCACCGGATGTTCGACCTGAAGCCGCGTGTTCATTTCCATGAACCATATCCGGTCGGTGCGCAGGCCGTCCGATGCGTCGGCGATGAACTCGATCGTGCCCGCGCCGACATAATCGACCGCCTTTGCCGCCTTCACCGCCACCGAGCAGAGCTGTTCGCGCGTCGCTTCGTCCATGCCGGGCGCGGGGGCTTCCTCGATCACTTTCTGGTGGCGGCGCTGGAGCGAACAGTCGCGTTCGAAGAGGTGGACGATGTTGCCATGCGTGTCGCCGAAGATCTGCACCTCGATATGGCGCGGGCGCTCGATGTATTTTTCGATCAGGACATGATCGTTGCCGAATGCGGCACTCGCTTCGCGTCGACACGATTGGAGCGCATCAGCGAAATCGCCCGCCGCATCGACCCTGCGCATTCCCTTGCCGCCGCCACCGGCAACCGCCTTGATGAGGACGGGATAGCCGATCCCGGCGGCGCGTTCGGCGAGGAAAGCGGGATCCTGATTCGCGCCCAGATAGCCGGGCGTCACCGGCACGCCCGCCGCGGCCATCAGCGCCTTGGCGGCATCCTTCAGCCCCATGGCGGTGATGCTCGCGGGGGCCGGGCCGACCCAGATCAGCCCCGCGTCGATCACGGCTTGCGCGAACCCGGCATTTTCCGACAGGAACCCATAACCGGGGTGGATCGCGTCCGCTCCGGTAGCCAGCGCGGCGGCGATGATCTTTTCCCCCACCAGATAGCTCTCGCGCGCCGGTGACGGCCCGATATGCACCGCTTCATCCGCCTGCCGCACATGAAGCGCCTTCGCATCAGCGTCGGAATAGACCGCGACCGTGCGGATACCCATCGCCCGCGCGGTGCGGATGATCCGGCACGCGATCTCGCCCCGGTTGGCGATGAGGAGGGAGGCGATCATGGTCTGTCTTCCAATCCTCCCCGAGCTTGTCTCGGGGAGGGGGACCACCCGGCGACAGCCGGGTGGTGGAGGGGCAAGCGTGATCGCGCCAGCGCAATGATGCCCTCGGCAACTTCACTCGCGTCGCGCAATACATCCCTCGCCGAAATTCGTAACGTATCGATCCCTTCCAAGTGCAGCCAAGCGTCGCGAAGAGGATCACGATCCGGCCGGTTTCCCATGTCGTGAGAAATGCCATCGATCTCAATCGCCAGTCGGGCGTCAGAACAGAAGAAATCGATCCGGACGCGACTGCTGGGGTGTTGACGCCGGAACTTCACCTCATGCGGCTGGCCCCTGAGCAAACGCCACAACAGAACTTCGAGCAAGCTCATTTCCTTGCGCAGCTTACGTGCTTTGGCGACGCCGCCTCGTTCGGGCTTTGGCGCGACATCGTTAAGCATCGCATCCCCCTCCACCACCGCCTGCGGCGGCGGTCCCCCTCCCCGAGACAAGCTCGGGGAGGATTTGCGCGACGCGGATGATCCGGCAGGTAATCTCGCCCCGGTTGGCGATGGGGAGGGATTGGATCATATGCTCCCGGTGCTCCTAAAGGTCGCTTTCCTGCAATCCCGCGATTTTCATCAAGCTCCGCTGCAAACCAAGCTTGAGCGCGTTATTGCTGTGGATCGGGATCGAAAGACGGGTGACCTCACCCACCTTGCCATAGATATGGTGGCTCTCCGCGACGCGAAGCAAGGTCCACCCCTTGCGCTCAACCGCTTTCGCAAAACCCTTGCCAGAAACCGCCTTCACAGGGCCAGTTCAAGCACCTGCTCGCCGCGCCCGGGCACCGGCGGCGCGACGTCGGCATCGAGCCAGCCCGCAATCGCCTCGCGCACGTTGGCAATCGTTTCATCGAGCGTTTCACCTTGCGACACGCAACCGGGCAACGCCGGAACCTCAGCCCAAAACCCGCCTTCTTCGGCTTCGTGAATGCGGACCTTGATCTTCATGCTGCCAAGCTAAGCCGCGAGGCATCCGCAAGCAAGAGCGCCTGCGCGGTGCGGATGATCCGGCAGGCGATTTCGCTCCGGTTGGCGATGAGGAGGGATTGGATCATCGAGTCAGATCTCGCATGATATTGCGAGCAACGGGCCCATAAGTATTTTCTCGTTCGTCGGGCGTCGTGCCGCCGAAAGGAAATTCTGAGGAGATAATTTTAAAAATCGGATCGAGCGGGTGCTTTGCGTTACGAGCCAACATGCTCATGCTTTTTGTGACCGAGAATCGGCAGGCAACAACCTCATGTAAATATTTTTGCATTTCTTGTGGATTTGGCTTCAGCTTGGCTGGACCGCTACCTTTCACCGCTGCCTGAAACCTATCATTTGCATAAGCTACTTCGACTGCGGTTTTGGCCAACAGGGTATCGGCTGCTGGCGAGTCTTCAAAACCTGCCGTGCGCTTCGACATCGATAAAAGCACCATCATGAAAGCAGATTTCCAAGCTAGTGCCTCGGTGGCAGGCCCCATCGGTATACCCATGTCAATTTCGAGCCTAGGCGGCTTTGACCGTTCGAAGGCCTCGACAAAAATTTGAGTAAACTGGCGCTTTGCAAGCCAATTCGCATCGTCCAAGCCAATTTGATTAATTTGAGCCAGAAGCAGCCCGGCTATCGTCAACGCAGCCGATCCGAGCAATATTCGCTGCTTCGTGTTGAAGCCAGCTATCCGCATCGCCCTATCCTCACATCCGAAACACGCCAAAACGTGCCCCCTCCCCAACCGGCGCATTCAGGCACGCCGCAAACGCCAGCCCCAGCACATCCCGTGTCTGTGCCGGATCGATCACCCCGTCGTCCCACATTCGCGCGGTTGCGTAGTAAGGGTTGCCTTCGTCTTCGTATTTCTGGCGGATCGGGGCCTTGAAGGCTTCGGCCGCCTCCGGGTTCCACTTGACCGCATCACGGTGGACCGTCGCCAGCACGCTCGCCGCCTGTTCGCCGCCCATCACGCTGATCCGCGCATTGAGCCAGGTGAACAAAAAGCGCGGTGAATAGGCGCGACCGCACATGCCGTAATTTCCGGCACCGAAACTGCCGCCGATCAGCACCGTCACTTTGGGCACGGTCGCCGTCGCCACTGCGGTGACGAGTTTGGCACCATGTTTTGCGATCCCCTCTGCCTCGTACTTCCCGCCGACCATAAAGCCCGAGATGTTCTGAAGGAACAGGAGCGGCACGCCGCGCTGCTGCGCGAGCTGGATGAAATGCGCGCCCTTCATCGCGCTCTCGCTGAACAGCACGCCGTTATTGGCGAGGATCGCGACCGGCATTCCCCAGATATGCGCGAAACCACAAACGAGCGTGCTGCCGTAGAGCGCCTTGAATTCGTGGAACTCGCTGCCGTCGACAATGCGCGCGATCACCTCACGGACGTCATAGGGCGCGCGGACGTCATCCGGGATGATGCCGTAGAGCTCTTCCGCATCGTATTTCGGCGGGCGCGGTTCCTTCAGGTCGAGATCGGGTTTGTGGACCGCCCCCAGGTGCGAAACGATATCGCGAACGATCGTCAGTGCGTGATCGTCATTCTCCGCAACATGATCGACCACGCCCGATCTGCGCCCGTGCGTCTCCGCGCCGCCCAGATCCTCGGCGCTGATCACTTCGCCGGTGGCGGCCTTGACCAGCGGGGGCCCGGCGAGAAAGATCGTCCCCTGCCCGCGCACGATCACGGTTTCGTCCGACATGGCGGGCACATAGGCCCCGCCCGCCGTGCAGCTTCCCATCACGCATGCGATCTGCGCAATGCCGCGCGCGCTCATGTTCGCCTGGTTGAAAAAGATGCGGCCGAAATGATCGCGATCGTGAAAGACTTCGGCCTGATGCGGCAGGTTGGCGCCGCCCGAATCGACGAGGTAGATGCACGGCAGGTGGTTTTCGAGCGCAATCTCCTGCGCGCGCAGATGCTTCTTCACCGTCAGCGGATAATAGGTGCCGCCCTTCACCGTCGCATCGTTGCAGACGATCATGCACTGTCGCCCCGAAACACGGCCGACGCCTGCGATCACCCCCGCGCCGGGCACCTCATCGTCATAAAGACCGCTGGCGGCCAGTTGCCCGATCTCGAGAAAAGGCGATCCCGGATCGAGCAGCCGCTCGACACGGTCGCGCGGCAGGAGTTTCCCGCGTGACACATGCCGGTGCCGCGCCGCCTCCGGCCCACCGAGCGCTGCTCGTGCCACTTTTTCGCGAAGTTCATCGCGCAGGGCGCGATTGTGCGCGGCCCGCGCCTTCGTCGTCGCGTCGTCGGCGCTGTAGCCGGTCGGCAGGACGGGGGCACTCATGCTGCGCCCAGCAATTCGCGCCCGATCAGCATCCGCCGGATCTCGTTCGTTCCCGCACCGATATCGAGCAGCTTCGCATCGCGGAAATAGCGCTCGACCGGCCAGTCCTTCGTATACCCCGCCCCGCCCAGTGCCTGCACGGCCTCATTGGCCACTCTCACCGCATTTTCGCTGGCGAGGAGGATCGCGCCGGCCGCATCGAAACGCGTCGTCCGCTCGGCATCGCACGATCGGGCGACCGCATAGACATAGGCGCGCGCCGAATTGAGCGCGACATACATGTCCGCGACCTTCGCCTGCATCAACTGGAAGGTTCCGATCGGTTTGCCGAACTGTTTGCGCTCGCGCAGATAGGGAATCACCGTATCGAGGCACGCCTGCATGATGCCGAGCTGAATGCCCGCCAGCACGGTGCGCTCGTAATCGAGGCCCGACATCAGCACGGCGGCGCCGCCGTTCTGCGGGCCCATCACCTGCTCCTCGCCGACGAAGCAATCGTCGAACACCAGCTCCGCTGTGGGCGAGCCGCGCATTCCCATCTTGTCGATTCTCTGGCCGATGCCAAAGCCGTCCATGTCTTTTTCGATGAGGAACGTCGTCAGCCCGCGACCGCCGCCGCTCGTATTGGCATAGACGACAAGGGTATCGGCATGAGACCCGTTGGTGATCCAGAACTTTGTGCCGTTCAGCACATAGCCGCCCTGAACCGCATCGGCTTTCAGCTTCATCGACATCACGTCGCTGCCCGCGGAGACTTCGGACATCGCAAGGCTGCCCACATGATCACCGCCGATCAGTTTGGGAAGGTATTTCGCCTTTTGGTTAGGCGTCGCCCAGCGCGCGATCTGGTTGACGCACAGGTTCGAATGCGCGCCGTAGCTGAGGCCGACCGAGGCTGAGGCGCGGCCGACTTCCTCGCAGGCTATGACATGTTCGAGATAGCCGAGCCCCAGGCCGCCGTCGTCCTCGCTGACGGTGATGCCGTGCAGCCCGAGCGCGCCCATCTCGGGCCACAGCTCGATCGGAAAACGATCCGCGGCATCGATCTCCGCAGCGATCGGCGCGATCCTGTCCGCCGCGAAGCGCCGCGTCGTCTCGCGGATCATGTCCGCCGTTTCACCCAGCGCGAAATCGAACCCGTTCATGCGCGTGCCTCTCCTCGCCCGCCGCGTCGGCGGCGGTTGGGCAATCACCGTGCGACGTCAGACGGATCGGCGCAATGCGTAAGATGTCGCGTCGTCCGCCGCCACCGCCTTCAGGCGGTAAAGTGCCTCGAGCGCATCACGCGGGCTGAGCGCATCGGGCTGGATGGCATCGAGCGCCGCCCTGAGCGCGTCATGCGGTGTTTCCTCCACCAGCGCGGCGAACAGCGGCAGATCGTCGAGCCCTGCCGCCAGACCACCGGTCGCCGCCCGGCCCGCTTCGAGTCTCCCGAGAACGGCTTTTGCCCTGGCGAGCACGGGATGCGGCATTCCGGCCAGCCGCGCGACCGCAATGCCGTAGCTCCGGTCCGCCGGCCCCGCCGCGAGTTCGTGCAGCAGCACCAGATTACCCTTATATTCGCGCGCGCGGACATGGTGCAGGCTCAGCGCGTCAAGCGTTTCGGCAAGGCGGGTGAGTTCGTGATAGTGCGTCGCGAACAGGCAGCGGCAGCGGTTGGCCTCATGCACCGCCTCGACGACGGCCCAGGCAATCGCCAGCCCGTCATAGGTGCTCGTCCCCCGCCCCACTTCATCGAGAATCACGAAAGACCGCTCGGTGGCCTGCGCGAGGATCGCAGCCGTCTCGACCATCTCGACCATGAAGGTGGATCGTCCGCGCGCCAGATTGTCAGACGCGCCAACACGGCTGAACAGGCGGTCGACGAGCCCCAGCGTCGCGCGTCCGGCGGGCACGAAACAGCCTGACTGGGCAAGGATCGCGATCAGCGCGTTCTGACGCAGAAAGGTCGACTTGCCGCCCATGTTGGGGCCGGTCACCAGCCACAGCCGGTCGTGCGAGAACAGCGCGCAGTCATTGGGGATAAAGCGGCCACCGCCCTTTGCCACGGCAGCCTCGACGACGGGATGGCGGCCGCCCTCTATGTCAAGGCACGGATGATCGACGATCGTCGGCCGACACCAGTCATTCTGTGCCGCCAGCTCGGCGTTGGCACTGGCCACGTCGAGGCGCGCCAGCGCATCGGCGGTTGCGCTGATCCGGTTGGCGGACTCGAGCGCAAGTGCGATCAGCTCTTCGAGATGCGCTGCTTCCGCCGCCAGCGCATGAGCACCCGACTGCGTAACCTTCAGCGCGACCTCGTGCAGTTCGGGCGCATTGAAGCGCACAACACCCGCCAGCGTCTGGCGGTGGGTGAATCCCGAATCGGGCGTCATCAGCGCATCCGCGCTCCGCGCCGGCACCTCGATATGATAGCCGAGCACGCCGTTGTGGCGGATCCTGAGCGCCGCTATGCCAGTGCTGTTCTTCAGCCGCACCTCGAGCGCCGCCATTTCGCGCCGCCCCAGGCCACCGGCGTCGCGCAGATCGTCGAGCGCGGCGTCATATCCCCCCGCGATATAGCCCCCTGCCGTGGCGTCGACCGGAGGCTCGGGAACGAGTGCACGCGACAGGCGCTCGATCAGCATCCCATGGCCACCCAGCATGGGCATCAGCGTATCGAGCAGCAGGGGCCTGTCCGTTACGCGCGCGAGCGTTTCGCGCAGGGTCCATGCCCCGTTCAGTCCGTCGCGCAGCTGGCCAAGGTCGCGCGGGCCGCCCCGCCCCGCCGAGAGCCGCGCCAGCGCCCGCGCGACATCGGGGATGGCCCGCAGCGTCGATCGCAGCCCCGAACGCGCGCCGCCATCACCCACCCAATGGCCGATCAGATCGTGACGTGCCGCAATCGTCGCGACATCCATCAACGGTGCCGACAGATCGAGCCCGAGCATCCGCGCCCCGGCGCCCGTCACCGTCCGGTCGATGCAATCGAGCAGGCTTCCCTTGCGCGTGCCCGACTGGGAGCAGGTTAGCTCGAGGCTGTCCCTCGTCGCCGCGTCGATCGCCATATGGTCGCTCGCGCCGCGCCTGACGGGTGGCGACAGAAAGGGGATCGTCCCCCTCCCCGCATGATCGAGATAGGCGAGCAGCCCGGCGGCAGCGGCAAGCTCTGTGCGGGTGAACGCGCCGAAACCGTCGAGCGTCGCGACGCCGTGCATGGCGCGCAGCCGGGCCTCTCCCTTCGCCGGATCAAAGGCTGCCGCTTCGAACGAGGCAATCTGATATCCCGAACCTGGAACGCAGCGTGGCGCGGGCCCGTCTTCCGACGCCGGACTGACGATTTCCGAAGGCGCAAGTCTGGCAAGCTCCGCGTCGAGGCCGCCGGGCGCAAGCGTGGTCAGCTCGAGCCGTCCCGTCGAAACGTCCGCCGCGGCAAGACCGATGCTGTCCGGCGCATCGAACAGCGCGACGAGCCAGTTCGATGCCCTGGCGTCGAGGAGCACATCCTCGGTCAGCGTGCCCGCCGTCACGACGCGGACGATGGCGCGCGCCACGATCGCCTTGCCGCCCCGGGCCTTTGCGGCCGCCGGGCTTTCAACCTGCTCGGCGATCGCGACCCTGTGCCCCGCCTTGATGAGCCGCGCGATATAGGCATTGGCCGCGTGCACGGGCACACCGCACATCGGCACTTTCGCGCCGTCATGCTCGCCGCGCGCCGTCAGCGCGATATCGAGCGCCGCCGACGCCGTTTTCGCATCATCGAAGAACAGTTCGAAAAAGTCGCCCATCCGATAAAACAACAGGCAGTCGGGCGCTTCTGCCTTGAGCCTGTGATACTGCTCCATCATCGGGGTGGCGGCGTTCGACATGGCCCCGTCCGTTACGCTAGGGACCGGCGCAACGCCATCGGGAGCGACTTATGTCGGATGAAGCCAATCTGCACTTTTCGGAACGCGAGGCTTTGCTGTTCCATTCGAGCGGCCGCCCCGGCAAGATCGAGATCATCGCCTCGAAACCGATGGCGACGCAGCGTGATCTGTCGCTGGCCTATTCGCCCGGCGTCGCCGCCCCGGTGCGCGCGATCGCCGAGGATCCGGCAACCGCCTATGACTACACCGCAAAGGGCAATCTCGTCGCGGTCATCTCGAACGGCACGGCGATCCTCGGGCTCGGCAATCTGGGGGCGCTCGCCTCCAAGCCCGTGATGGAAGGAAAGGCCGTTCTCTTCAAGCGCTTCGCCGATGTCGATTCGATCGATATCGAGCTTGCGTCCGAAGATCCCGACGCGCTGATCGAGGCGATCGCTCTGATGGAGCCGAGTTTTGGCGGCATCAACCTCGAGGACATCAAGGCGCCCGAATGCTTCATCATCGAACAGGCGCTGAAAGAGCGCATGAAGATACCCGTCATGCACGACGATCAGCACGGCACCGCGATCATCACCGCCGCGGGCCTCATCAACGCGGTGATGCTGACGGGGCGTGAACTCAAGGACGTCAAGGTCGTCGTCAACGGAGCGGGTGCCGCCGCCATTGCCTGCACTGAATTGCTGAAGGCGATGGGCGTGCGGGCGGACAATGTCATCATGTGCGACCGATCGGGCGTGATTTATCAGGGTCGCGAGGAATCGATGGACCAGTGGAAATCGGCACATGCGGCGAAAACGGACGCCAGGACGCTGGAAGAGGCACTCGTTGGCGCGGATATCTTCCTCGGCCTTTCAGCGAAAGGTGCGCTGACCCCGGCCTTTCTCGAAAAAATGGCAAGGTCGCCGATCATCTTTGCGATGGCCAATCCCGATCCGGAAATCACGCCCCCCGCTGCCAAGGCGGTGCGCCCCGATGCGATCATCGCCACCGGCCGTTCGGATTATCCCAATCAGGTCAACAATGTTCTGGGCTTTCCGTTCATCTTCCGCGGCGCGCTCGACGTGCGCGCGACTGCCATCAACGAAGAGATGAAGATCGCCGCGGCCCATGCCATTGCGCAACTCGCCCGGATGCAGGTGCCCGAGGAAGTGGCGGCGGCCTATGGCGGCAAGGCCCACACGTTCGGCCGCGACTATATCATCCCGGCACCGTTCGATCCGCGCCTCATGGAAGTCGTATCGGCGGCGGTCGCCCAGGCGGCGATGGATTCGGGTGTCGCGACGCGCCCGATCGCCGACATGGATGCCTATCGCGCCCAGCTGCGCGCGCGACTCAATCCCACCACTTCGGTGCTCGGCCTTGCCTATGAAGGCGCACGTGCGCACCCGAAGCGCGTCGTTTTCGCAGAGGGCGAAGAGGAAGTCGTCCTGCGCGCCGCGATCGCCTTCAAGGAGGGGGGTTACGGCATTCCGGTGCTCGTCGGGCGCGACGATGTTCATGAACGGCTGAAGGCGCTCGGCGTCAGCAACCCGCTCGAGTATGAAGTCCACAACAGTCGCCATTCGCCGCTGGTGCCGCAGATGGTGGACAAGCTCTATGACCGGCTCCAGCGCCGGGGCTATCTGCGCCGCGAATGCGAACGCATGGTCAATCAGGAACGCAACGTCTTTGCCAGCCTGATGCTGAAGCTCGGTGAAGTCGATGCGATGATCACGGGGACGACGCGAACCTATGGTCAGTCGATCCGTGAAATCCGCCGCGTCATCGATCCGGCAGAGGGGCGCACGCCGTTCGGCGTTCATGTGCTCGTCGGCCAGTCGCACACCGTTTTCATGGCGGACACGACGGTGAACGAACGGCCGACCGCCGAACAGCTCGCCGACATCGCAGAGGGGACCGCCGCCGTTGCGCGCGCGATGGGCCATGAGCCGCGCGTCGCGTTTCTCAGCTATTCGACGTTCGGCAATCCCGAAGGCAGCTTCCTCACCAATCTGCGCGGTGCCGTTACCGTTCTGGAAAAGCGCGGCGTCAGTTTCGAGTTCGAAGGTGAGATGCCGCCCGACGTTGCGCTCAATCCGCGCGTGATGGCGAACTATCCGTTCAGCCGGCTTTCGGGGCCCGCCAATGTGCTCATCATGCCCGGGCTGCAATCGGCAAATCTCAGCGCCAAGCTGCTGCGCGAACTCGGCGGCGATTCGGTCATCGGGCCGATGCTCGTGGGCATGGAAAAGCCCGTCCAGATCGCGACGATGGCAAGTACGGCGAGCGAGCTGGTGACGCTGGCGGTTCTGGCGGCGGGCGGCGTCGCGCGCTGATCCTCAGCCCGGTTTCCGTCCCCGCACCGCAACGGCGAAGATCAGCAGCGCGACAGTCGCGAACAGGAACCACTGCACGGCATAGCCACGGTGATTGTTCGGCACGCCCGACGGATCGGGCGGATTGCTCGCAGCAAGGCCCGGTGCGGGTCTGTCGGCAACGAGCATCGGGCGCAGCGGCATCGAACTGCCGAACACCCGTCCGAGCAGGCTTCGGTGCTCGGGCTCGGTCGTGATGATCCCGTCAACCGCACCGCCGGTCCATTGCGGCCTGAAAGCCGGATCGGGCGAAATCCCCATGTCGATCAATGCGCCCGGCCCTTCCGCGCCCGCCGTCGCACATGACGCGATATGGCGGTATCCGGCCCGGCCCGACGGCGTCTGCCCGCCCTCGACCCGCCATGAAACCACGCGCAGACACGTAACGCGCGAGATCCGGAACATCGCATCGTCGGGCACCGGCGCGAGCAACGGAAAGGCGCGCGGCGGATGGTTGCGGTTGGCAGCGAAGCGGGTGATCAGCGCGTCCTTTTCGCCCGCCCGCTGCAACTGCCACACGCCGAGCGCGATCATGGCGAGCACGGCGATCGTGACGATAATCGTGGCGAAAACCGGCAGGCGTTTCACTGCAGCCGCCCCTCGCGCGCGCCGGTGCGATATTCGGCCTGGAGAAGCGCTGCCCGGGCGATGCGCAGGGCACCGATCACGCCGACCACCGTTACGGGCAGCCAGACCGCAAGCTGCACCCAGATCGGCGGAGCAAGGCTTGCCTGAAGCCCGACCGCGCCTGCCACGACCAGCCCGCCCACGACGAGCGTGACGAATGCCGCCGCGCCATCCCCCACGTTGAATTGTGCAAGGTCGAGTTCGCAAACGACGCATCGGGGCGCAAAGGCAAGCAGTCCCGCGAAAAGCGTTCGGCCCTGGCATCTGGGACAGAGGCCGAAAACGGCGCTGCGCATTGCCGCGATCGGTTCAGGCACGCCCCATGCACCACGGATCGGGCTTCATGTCGATCGGCGCACCGCTCATGTCCGGCGCGGGAAAACGGGCCTTGAACGTGAAGCCGTGGCGGGTCGGGCCGTAACGATCGATCCGCCACAGGCGCGACAGCCCGTCGTCGATGGTCGGTTCATGGCCCGCCTCGATCCACCACAGCGCCTGATAGGCACCCTCGAACCGCTCGAAATAATCGCGGCGGCGCGCCATTTCGGGTGTATGCCCGCTGCGGTAGACGAAATCGAACAGCGTCTGCGCATCCTTCCAGACGGACATGTTGACGATGAACCGGGGATCGTCGGTCGTCTGGATGTCAGTGGCATTGCCGCTTTCGCCCTGCATCCGCCAGACAAAACCGGGCGAGGCATCGGCGAGCGCATTGATCCGGTCGAGCGCATCCATGAACGGCCTGACGCGCGGATCCCCGGGCTCGCCGACCAGTCGGCCGACATTGATCTGGGCGAGGTGCCAGCGCGACGTCACCCCCGGTGGATCGGCGCGCCCCAGCCGCCCCAGACGTAAACCGTCACGAACAGGAACAGCCACACGACGTCGACGAAATGCCAGTACCACGCAGCCGCTTCGAAACCGAAATGCTGGCGCGAGGTGAAGTGCCCCTTGTAAGCGCGGGCAAGGCAGACCGCGAGGAAGATGGTGCCGACGAGGACGTGAAAACCGTGAAAGCCCGTCGACATGTAAAAAGCAGCGCCATAGTTTGTGCCGGCGAAGCTGAAGGGCGCATGGCTGTATTCATAGGCCTGAATCGTCGAAAATATCGCCCCGAGAATGATCGTCGCCCACAGCCCGCGAATAAGGCCGCGCCGATCTCCGTGGATCAGGGCATGGTGCGCATAGGTGACTGTCGTCCCCGAGCAGAGCAGGATCAGCGTGTTCAGCAGCGGAAAGCTGAACGGATCGATGACCTCGAGCCCCTTGGGCGGCCATTGCGCTGCAACTTCGCCCACCGTTACCGTGCCCTCGCTCACCCCGAGCGCGGCGGGAAACAGCGAAAAATTGAACCAGCTCCAGAACCATCCCACGAAGAACATGACTTCGGATGCGATAAACAGGATCATGCCGTAGCGCAGGTGGAGCGAGACGACCGGCGTGTGATCACCTGCCTGCGCTTCACGCACAACGTCGCGCCACCACAGATAGAAAGTCGCCAGGATCAGGGCGATCCCGACACCGAATGTTGCGCTGCCCCCGACCATCTTGTGCATCCACATGATGCTGCCGCCAGCCAGCACAAGCGCAGACATCGCGCCCATGAAGGGCCAGAGGCTCGGGGGGAGGATGTGATATTGGTGGGTTTTGGCACCAGCCATTGCGATCGGGCTTTCTCTTCGACGGGTTGTTGGCGGCTCAAATAGCTTTGCGGTCAGGCGCCGTCCACCGGGTAGAAGGTGTAACTGAGCGTAATCTCCTCAATGTCCTTCGTATCGGGGTCGGTCGCGATCTTGGGATCGACTTGGAACGTCACGGGCATGCGGATAGCTTCGCCCGGCTGGAGCAGCTGGTTGTTGAAACAGAAACACTGGATCTTGTGAAAATACACGCCCGCACTGATCGGCGTCACGTTGAACAACGCCTGCCCCGTCACCGGGCGGTCAGTGAGGTTTCTGGCCATGAAGAACGCAATGTTGCGCGAGCCGATATCGACCGTCTGCTGCGGCCGCTCCGCCCGAAAATCCCACGGCAGCGAGGGTGCCCGGTTCGCATCAAAACGGACAACAACCGATTTGCCCGCCACCGCACGCGTCGCGACTCCGCCGCGCTGGGTCGTTCCCCCGTAACCGGTAACTGCACAAAACAACCGGTAAAGCGGCACGCTGGCAAAGCCGAGCGCCATCATGGCCACAACGATCGCCGCCATCGACCATGCGGTGCGCAGTTTCGGATCGTGCGCGAGTGTGTTCACCCCGCTGCCGCTCCCTGCCCGATCCGCGCAATCGTGATGAAGTAAAAAAGCGCCGCGATTCCTGCCAGGAGGAACGCGGTCAGGAGCGCACGCTGCCTGCGGCGCCTTTGAAACTCCCCGTCGTTCATGCAAACACCATACGGTCGGTTGCCAGCGCCGCGAAGATCGCGAGGATGTAAAAAATCGAATAGGCGAACAGCCACCGTTCGGCGTTCATCGCTCTGGGCTCGGGCGCGGCGGCGGCCTGAACCCAGACGGCCAGCGCCACGAATACCGTCGAAGCAAGCCCGGCGGTGACTCCATAAACCGGCCCTGCCATGCCAAGTGCCCATGGCGCCATCACGGCGCCGGCCATCATCACCGCATAAACCAGCATCTCGATCCGCGTCCGCTTCGCACCTGCGACAACGGGCATCATCGGTACGCCGCCCTTGGCGTAATCGTCGCGGATGAGCAGAGCGAGCGCCCAGCTGTGCGGCGGCGTCCACAGGAAGATGATCGCGAACATGATCAGCGGCAATGCGTCGAGCCGCCCCGTCGCCGCCACCCAGCCGATCAGCGGCGGAAACGCACCCGCTGCGCCACCGATCACGATATTCTGCGGCGTATGGCGCTTCAGCCCGATCGTATAGACGATGACGTAAAACAGGATCGAACCGGCAAGCAGCGCCGCGGCCAGCCAGTTAAGCGCAAAACCCATCAGCAGCACCGAAAATCCGCCGAGCCCCACACCGAAATGCAGTGCCGTTCCGGCATCCATCCGCCCGGCGGGGAGCGGGCGGTTCGCGGTGCGCTTCATCAGCGCATCGATATCGGCTTCATACCATTGATTGAGTGCACCGGCTGCGCCTGCCGCCATCGCAATGGCGAGGACCGCAGTAAAGCCGAGCACGAACGGCAGTCTGACGGGCGCGGCGATGAGGCCACAGGCTGCGGTAAACACCACCGATCGCATGACGCGCGGCTTGGTCAGCGCGAAAAAGTCACGCCAGTCGGCGGGAAGCGCGGGGGAAAGGGCAGTCGCGGTCATTCGGTATCCCTCCCCCTCCCCCCGACGGAGGAGGGGGTCATGGTGATCAGCGGATTGTCGGCAGCGTTTCGAACTGGTGGAACGGCGGCGGGCTCGAAATCGTCCACTCGAGCGTCGTCGCCCCTTCGCCCCAAGGGTTATCGCCAGCCTTGCGCCCGGCAAACAGCGACCAAGCTATGTTCACGAAAAACACCACCATCGATGCCGCCATGATCTTGTAGCCCTGCGTCGCGATCCAGTTGAAATAGCTATAGGCCTCGGTGAAATCAGGGATACGGCGCGGCATGCCGTCAAGTCCCAGAAAATGCATAGGGAAGAACAGAATATTCACGCCGATGAAAAAGCTCCAGAAATGAAGCTGGCCCAGCGCCTCGTTATACATCCGGCCCGACATCTTCGGAAACCAGTAGTAAAATGCGGCAAAGAGCGAGAAGACGGCACCAAGGCTGAGCACATAATGGAAATGCGCCACGACGTAATAGGTATTGTGCATATAGGTATCGATGCCGCCGTTGGCGAGCACGACGCCGGTAACCCCACCCACGGTAAACATGAAGATGAAGCCCAGCGCCCACATCATCGGGGTCTTGAAGCTGATCGATCCGCCCCACATCGTCGCGATCCACGAAAAGATCTTGATGCCCGTGGGAACGGCGATCACCATCGTTGCCGCCGTGAAATAAAGCCGCAAGTTGGGCGAGATGCCGCTGGTGAACATATGGTGCGCCCAGACGACAAACCCGACCGCGCCGATCGCCACCATCGCCCCGACCATGCCGAGATAGCCGAATACCGGCTTTTTCGAAAAGGTGGAGATGATCTGGCTGATCATGCCAAAGCCCGGCAGGATCATGATGTAGACTTCGGGATGGCCGAAGAACCAGAACAGATGCTGGAACAGGATCGGATCGCCACCGCCCGAAGGCTCGAAGAACGTCGTGCCGAAATTACGGTCGGTCAGCAGCATCGTGATCGCCGCCGCCAGCACCGGCAGCGCGAGCAGCAGCAGGAATGCGGTAACGAGGATCGACCAGACGAACAGCGGCATCTTCATCAGCGTCATGCCCGGGGCACGCATGTTGAAAATCGTCGTGATGAAGTTGATCGCGCCGAGGATCGAAGAAGCCCCCGCGAGGTGAAGCGAGAGGATGGCCATGTCCATCGCCGGTCCGGGAGAGCCGACCGACGAAAGCGGCGGATAGATCACCCAGCCCACGCCAGCGCCATTGCCCGTGCCGCCGGGCACGAATGTCGATCCCAGAAGCAGAACGAATGACGGCACGAGCAGCCAGAAGGAGATATTGTTCATCCGCGGGAACGCCATGTCGGGCGCGCCGATCATGATCGGAACGAACCAGTTGCCAAAGCCGCCGATCATCGCGGGCATCACCATGAAGAAGATCATGATCAGCCCATGCGCCGTGATGAGCACGTTCCACAGATGATAGGCCTGATCGAGGCTGGCACCGGAACCGACCCAGCCGGTGAGATACTGAATGCCCGGCTCTTCGAGCTCGAGCCGCATCATCCCGGAAATCGCGCCCCCGATCACGCCGGCGACGATGGCGAAGATCAGGTAGAGCGTGCCGATATCTTTGTGGTTCGTCGACATGAACCAGCGCTGGAAGAAGCCTGGCAGATGTGCGGACTCATAAGCCTCGTCGCGCGTGTCGAGCGCCTGGAAAGTGGCGGTATTGGCTGTGATTGCGTTCATCGGATCAACTCTTGGGAGCAGGAGGAACAGTGGCGGCCGCCCCGGGATTTGCCAAAGCGGGAACAGGTGCGCTGCCGGGGACGGTATCGACGGCACGAGGGGCCATACCTTTCGGATTACCACCCTTCGCGACGACCCAGCGGTTGAATTCGGCCAGGCTTACCGCTTCGATCGCGATCGGCATGAAGGCGTGGCGCGCGCCGCAGATATTGTTGCACTGGCCGTAATAGACACCCGGACGCTCCACCGTGAACGACGTTTCGTTGATGCGCCCGGGCACTGCATCCATCTGTGCCCAGAAAGCGGGAACGGCGAAGGCGTGAATCACGTCATTCGATGTCGTCTGCAGCCGGATCGGCACGCCGACGGGCAGGACAAGCCGGTTGTCGGTCGCTAGCAGCCGAGGCTCGCCACGCCGCTTCGCCTCGGCCTCGGGCAGCATGTTCGCAGTGATCTCGATGCCGCCATTGTCCGGATATTCGTACGACCAGTACCATTGGTTGCCGATTGCCTTGATGGTAATCGCATTCTTTCCAGGCGGTTTCTGCTGCGCGTGGAGCAGATCGAACGAGAAGAGCGCAATGACAAGCAGGATCGCAACGGGCGCAAGCGTCCAGATCACCTCGATCGTGGTGTTGTGCGACACCTTCGACGGCACCGGATTGGCCTTGGCCCGGTAGCGCCACGATGCGTAAAGCAGCAGCATCAGCACCAAAATCGAAATACCCACGATCGTCGGCATCAGGATCCAGTCGTGCATCCAGCGCGCCTGACGTCCGACCGGGGTCACCTGCGGCTGAAGCTCATAGCCATTTGGAATCGGTTGACCGATCGTTGTGTCGGGCGTCTGCTGGCTCGATTTCGATACCGCAGGCAGCTCGGCGGCGATCGCCGGATCGCCCCTGCCGACTTTGCCCTGTGATGTCGCCGACGTCGGTGCTTCGGCAGGCGCGGTCGTCTGCGCCATGGCACCCGGTGCCAGAACCATCGCCAGCGCCAGAATAACAGTCTTCAGCGGTTGCATTGCGGAGGTGCGTTCCCTTGGAGCAGGCGTGTTTGGCACGATAGCCGCACTGCCGTTGGCATCCGCGTATAGACGCCCGGGGCCGCTGCCTCAAGCCTTGCGGATTGGCCGATTGTGCGGTCGGCTATGGCCGCTTATCACGGCATCAAAGGCCACGGGGGCGGAACCATCATGCCGGGAAACAAGCGATGACCGACGACGACGTGCTGCACGAATTCCGTAGCGTCGGCGCGCTTCTGGAAGGACATTTCATTCTTTCGTCGGGGCTGCACAGCCCGCGCTACCTCCAGTGCGCGCGTGTTCTTATGGACCCGCAACGCGCCGCGCGACTCGCCCGCGCGCTGGCTGCAAAGATTGCAACCCCGGTTGACGTAGTGGTATCTCCAGCGATGGGCGGCGTGATTATCGGTCATGAAATGGGCCGTGCGCTTGGCGTCGAGGCGATGTTTCTCGAACGTCCCGACGGTGTATTTCGCCTGCGGCGGGGGTTCGGGCTGGAACCTGGGGCGCGCGTATTGATGGTCGAGGATGTGGTGACCACCGGCCTTTCCTCGCGCGAGGCGATCAGCGCCATCGCGGCGGAAGGGGGTGTCGCGGTCGCCGCCTGCGCGCTCGTCGACCGTTCGAACGGAACCGTCGACCTGGGCATCCCGTTCACCCCGCTCATCCGGCTCGACGTGCCGAGCTATGCGGCCGACGCGCTTCCTCCCGAACTCGCTGCTCTTGCTGCCGTCAAGCCGGGGAGCCGCGCGGCATGACGCTTCGCCTCGGGGTCAACATCGATCATGTGGCGACGATCCGCAACGCGCGCGGCGGGCTGCATCCCGATCCGCTGCGTGCTGTCAGGATGGTCGAGGCGGCGGGCGGCGACGGCATCACCGTCCACCTGCGTGAGGATCGCAGGCACATTCGCGATGACGATCTTTTCACGCTGATGGGGCGCACCAGCTTGCCGGTTAACCTCGAAATGGCGGCGAACGCGGAGATGGTCGAAATCGCGCTGCGCCACCGCCCGCATGCCGCGTGCATCGTGCCTGAAAAGCGCGAGGAGCGCACGACCGAAGGGGGGCTCGATGCGGCGGGCCAGCACAACACGCTCGCCCCGCTGGTCGCCCGGCTGACCGATGCGGGGATCCGCGTCAGCCTGTTCATCGAGCCCGATTTGCGTCAGGTCGATGCAGCGCTTCGCCTCGGTGCGCCGGTGGTCGAGCTGCACACGGGGAAATACGCGCATGGGGATGAAGGCGGCGATGAATTGCGCAGGCTCGCCGATGTTGCCGCGCTGTGCGTCAAAAATGGTATCGAGCCACATGCGGGCCACGGCCTGACGTTCGACAATGTGGGGCCAATCGCTGCAATTCCGCAGATCGCTGAACTGAACATCGGGCATTTCCTGATCGGCGAAGCGATTTTCATCGGACTCGACGCGAGCATTCGCGAAATGCGGTCGCTGATGGATGCGGCGCGCGGATGAAGCGCCCGTGCCCCGTTCGTCCGCAAATGCAATGGTGGGTGGCGTGATCATCGGCCTTGGATCCGACCTGTGCAATATCGAGCGGATTCAGGGTTCGCTTGACCGTTTTGGCGTGCGTTTCGAGGCCCGCGTCTTCACCGAAGCCGAGCGGGCAAAAGCGTCGAAACGGCCGTTCACCCGCGCAGGAACCTATGCCAAGCGCTTTGCCGCGAAAGAGGCGTTTTCAAAAGCCGTCGGAACCGGCTTCAGGCGCGGCGTCTTCATGCGTGACATCGGCGTCATCAACGCCCCTTCGGGCGCGCCGACGCTTGAACTGTCAGGCGGCGCTAGGGCACGGCTCGACGCGATCATGCCCGATGGCTATGACGCGCGCATTCATCTGACGCTCACGGACGATCACCCATGGGCTCAGGCCTTCGTGATCATCGAGGCCGTGCCAAAGGTTCCTGCGTGACGCCCGATACCGCCGATGCCTGTCCCCTTGCGGCCGATGCCGCGCCAAGCCCTGCAGGGACGCGGATCGACTGGGCCGCCGAGGCACGCAGCATTGCGTTGCTTGCGGTCGCGATACTCGGCTTTCAGAGCCTGATCGCCAAGCCATTCTACATTCCGAGCGAATCGATGGTGCCGGGCTTGCTGGTGGGCGACCGGCTCGTCGTCTCCAAATACCCCTATGGCTGGTCGTGGGTTTCGGCCACGCTCCACCTCATTCCGCCACGTCCGGGACGGATCATAGGAGCCCTTCCCGAGCGCGGCGATGTCGTCATCCTGACCCCGCCCGGAAGCACCGACGACTATATCAAGCGCGTGATCGCGCTGCCCGGCGACCGGCTCGAAATGCGTGGCGGCACGATCTGGCTCAATGGCGCGCCCGTGAAGCGGGTCGAGCTCGGCAACCGGCGCATTGCCGTCGACGCGAACCAGCCATGCCGCGAAGAAGATTATCCCGGCCGCAAGGTTCGCGGTGCCGACGGGCGCGACTATTGCCTGCTACCCGTGGTGCGTGAAACGCTGGGCGGGCGCAGCTATGATACCATCGACATGGGCTACCGCCCCGATGTCGATGACGTGCCGCCGATGACGATACCTCCCGACCGCGTCTTCCTGATGGGCGATAATCGGGATAATTCCGCAGACAGCCGGGTACCTCTATGGCGGCGCGGTCTTGGCGGGCCGGTCCCGTTCGAAAACATTGGCGGTCGCGCCGAATTCATCACCTTGTCGTTCGACGGATCAGGCCGCTGGTGGAATCCGTTCAGCTGGGCGATGGCCCTGCGTGGAGGGCGGACCGCAGAAAGTCTCCGCCCGGTGCGCGCATCGCGCTGATTGTCAGGGCCTCGGCGCGGGAGCGGCGCCCTGAGACTGCATCTGCTGCTGCATCGCCTGGATTTCAGCCTGGCTGCGGAAGTCGAGCAGGGTCACGTCGAACAACAGCGGTGAATTGGCCGGAATCGCCGCGCTCGGTGACTTTTCGGCATAAGCGAGCTTGGCGGGAATGCAGAACCGGTATTTCCCGCCGGCCTGCATCATCTTCAGCGCTTCGGTAAAGCCGGGGATCATTCCAGCAACGGGAAGCGGTGTCCGCTGGTTCTGGTCAAACACCGTCTTGTTGCGCAGCGTGCCTTTGTAATTGACAAGCACCACATCGGTATCGGCGGGCCTCGCACCCTTGCCTGCCGTCACTGTCTGGAAAATCACGCCCGACTGGGTGGTGACGGGAGCCGGGCCGGTGAAATCCGCGCGGCTGCACAGCCCCGGCGCAATCGTCTGCGACGTGCCTGCCCAGGCAAGGCCACCCGCGACACCCACTGCAGCAGCGATGCCGACCCACAACCGCACCAGGCTGCCCTTGGCGATCGGCCTCAGTGGCACTGCAGTCACGTCGCTCATCTACTTGACGCCGTCACGTTCGGCGCGCTTGCGCTCCATCTTGCGTGCACGGCGCACGGCTGCCGCACGCTCACGCGCGCGCTTTTCCGACGGCTTTTCATAATGGCGGCGAAGCTTCATCTCGCGATACACGCCCTCACGCTGCAGCTTTTTCTTGAGCGCCCGCAGCGCCTGGTCGACGTTATTGTCGCGCACGATGATTTGCATAAAAAAAGACAGCTCCGGTATCAAAAGGCATCGCCGCGCGCCCTTGGGCGGTGGCACAGGCCGCGGCCGATACACCCAAGCGCGCCGGATTTCAAGCTCAACTCTTGCCGTATAAAGGCTCCAGGAGGGAACGGGGGTGACTGGGGGATCACGGCCGCCCCCTCCCGGAGGTCCGGCTCATGCAAGCCGGATCGCGCTGCAGCAGCGGCTGCTAAGGCATCAGAACCGTGTCAACAACATGAATGACGCCGTTCGACTGCATGACGTCGCCGATCGTTACATGGCTCATGCCGCCCTTGGCGTCAGTCAGCGTCAGACGGTCGCCCATCATCGACGCGGTCAGTGTTCCGCCGTTGACGGTGGTCAGAATCGCGCGGCCGCCGCCAGCTTCGATCGCCTTGGCGATATCGGTGCTCGTCATACGCCCTGCGACGACATGATAGGTGAGGATCGACGTCAGCGTTGCCTTGTTCTCCGGCTTGACCAGCGTATCAACGGTACCAGCAGGCAGCTTTGCGAAAGCGGCGTTCGCTGGCGCGAAAACGGTAAAAGGCCCCGGACCGGCGAGCGTGTCGACGAGACCAGCGGCCTTCACCGCGGCCACCAGCGTCGTGTGATCCTTCGAATTCACGGCGTTTTCGACGATGTTCTTCGTCGGATACATGGCTGCTCCGCCGACCATCGGGTTTTCCGCGACGGCAGGCCCGGCCGCAATCGAGACGACAAGTGCCGTCAGAAACGCGATCTTCTTCATGAAATTATCTCCGGTTAGGATCTTTGCGCGGCCGAAATTGTTGCCGCCGTAACAATTACGCAGAGAATTGCCGAAGGATGCGTCAGACGCGGATTATTTTTCCGCTTGCGATGACGGGTCCGGTCGGGCCTTTGCGCGGCGATCCACCGCGGGGCTCGCGCGAGATTGCGAAGACCGCGCCTGGCGCGAGCAGCCGCGAATGAGCCGCCGCGACGCTGTGGCTGGCCGCGTTCCGGGGATCGATCACGCCCATCGATACCGGTGCCGTGGCACCGGCAGGGATCAGCCAGAGTTCGGCATCCCCTCCTCTGGAATCGAGACTGACGGGCGTTACCAGCATCCGTGAATGATCACTGTCATAGGCGATTGTAACGGCGGACCCGTCCGCCCCCGAAAGGCTTGCAACCAGCGATCGCGACGGCGCGGGAGCGACGGCGGGCGGCGTCAGCGGTTCCTGCGATGGCGTTCGCAGTACGATCACGCCGAGCAGGATGGCAACCGCCGCGCCCAGCCCGCCGCTCACCCATTTCCAGCGACGCGCGCTTACCGGGCCATTGTCGTTGGCGCCGATTCCCGCCGCGATCCGTGGCCACATTCCCGCAGGGGGCAAAACCTCGGCCTCGCCAGCCAGCGGGGCGAGCTGATCGCGCCACCACGCGATACGCAGCGACAGGGGTCCGTCGAGCCGGGCGCGATCCCGTACGACCTCCGCTTCGGTGGGATCGAGCAGTCCGAGCGCAAACTCGGCGGCGAGGATATCATCCTCGTCCGTCACCCAAGACATTCCCTGAGCCTGATCAGCGCACGCCTGACACGGCTCTTGATCGTTCCCAGAGGCGACGATGCACGCGCCGCGATCTCGGCATAGGTTGCGCCCTCGAAAAATGCCGTCCTGATCAGCGTCGCGTCACCATTCTGCAAAGTCTGGATACACGCGACGATCCGCGCGTCGCTCTCTGCCCGCAGCAGGCAGGCTTCGGCATCGGGGCGGTCATCGGCAATTTCGGGTGCAAGTTCGATAGGCGTCGTCACCCGTTTGCCTTGCGCGCGAAGCCGGTCGATCGCCCTGTTGCGCACGATCGTCACGAGCCAGGTGATCGGGCTTGCGCGCGCCGGATCGAAGCTGCCCGCGCGCTGCCAAACATTGATGAATGCATCCTGCAACACATCTTCCGCGTCCGTTCCCTCGGGGAATATACGGAGGGCCACGCCATAAAGTTTCGCCGACGTGCGGCGATATACGTCTTGCAGTGCGGCGCGATCCCCCTCCGCCACGCGCTTCAGGGCGGTGACCAGCGCAACGCGCTCGATAGAAGCGGTGTCGGACGTCAAGGCCTATGCCGTCTCCAGTGTGGCGGCCCCGGCGCGGACGCGCATCCTGTGCGAAGGCTGTGTAGCGATGCTGGGTGCCGCGATCGTCTCCATGAATACCCATTCGTTTGTTGCGCTTGCGTGAGTCAAGGCCAGACGCATATAGCCGCGCCGCGCTGTATCGCACCATTTGAGCTCAGGGCTGGCACGGACGAACGCTGCGGCGACGACGTTCGGGTCCGTCCTGATCGACGCTTCATAGCCCGGCGATGTCACAGCATGCCCTGCAAACTCGACGCCTGCCGGTCTGCCACCGTTTTTCAGCTCATAAGCCCAGGCATTGTGACTATCGCCCGAAAGTATCACCAGATTGGCCCGGGCTTGCTGTGCCGCGCCCAACATCCGCGCCCGCGCCGCCGGATAGCCGCTCCACTCATCCATGTTGAACGGAAGGCCCGCCTTCGCCAGCGTAACCCCGGCGCGGATATAGGCCTTTACCTGCGCATCGGAACCGGCGGTGGTCCAGCCGAGCGCGTCCGATGGGGCATAGGTTTCACCGACAATCGTGCCGACGCCGACCACCTGCCATGGCTTGCCCGCCGAGACCGACGCTTTCAGCCGATGCGCGAGCCAGCTTTCCTGGCTCGATCCCATCATGGTCTTCGCCGGATCGGCCCACTCGCCGGCCTTGAACTTCGACAATGCGGCGGGCACGTCCGTCGTCGCGAACAGCGGAGCCACTTCGCTTTGCCTCGACCGTCCAAGCAGCCGCGTTTCGGTGCGAAACAGCGTGGCAAGCCTACCGATATCATAGCTTTTATAGGGCAGATCGTCGACGGGCATCCATTCGCGATAGGCCTGTAGCGACGCAGCCCGCCGCGCGTTCCAATCGCCTTCATCGGCCTGATGATTTTCCGCGCCGCCTTCCCAGCTGTCGTTCGCCGTTTCGTGATCGTCGCGCGACATGAGCATCGGGTGCCGGTTGTGAAGTGCCTGCAGATCGAGGTCTGAACGATAACTCTGGAAGCGCAGCCGGTAATCGGCGAGGCTGGCCGTCTCGGTCTGCGGCATGATGAGATCCCAGCGCGGACTGTCCGCCGGATATCCACCGCGCTTATATTCGTAGAGATAATCGCCGAGGTGCAGCATAAGATCGATGTCGTCACGGGCAGCCGCATGGGCATAGGCGTTTAACGCGCCTGCCGGCAGGTTGGAACATGAAAAGACGCCGATGGCGAAACTGGGCACCGCACCCACGGGCAGCGTTTTCGTCCGCCCCACCGGCGATTTCGATCCATCCGGCGCGACGAAGCGGTAGAAATAGCGCTGGTTCGGCATCAGTCCGTCGACCGTGATCTTCACCGTCCAGTCCCGCCATGGCCCGGTGATCATCTCGCCTCCGCCGACGATGCGGGCGAAAGCGGGTGTAGCGGAAAGCTCGACCGCCAGTCTCGCGCTTGCCCCCTCGCCCACAAAGCGCGTCCACAGCAGCACCGAATCGCTGTCCGGCTCGCCGCTCGCGACATTATGGGTAAAGCCGCGTGCGGCCGACAGTGCCTGAGCGGTTGCCCAGCCCCCCGGCAAGACGAGTCCGCCGACTCCGAAAGCAGACGTAGCGATCAACTGGCGGCGATTGATGCGGATCATGATCTTTCTCCCTTCCCGCCCGGCGATGCGCCCGCTCTGTGTCGGCTTGATGACTAAACCCGTTCGGCCTGGCTGACGGCATCGACAGCGCGGAGCGCCGCAAGGATACGCGTCAGGTGCTGAAGGTCATGCACTTCCAGATCGACGGTGAAGGTGTGAAAGCCGGTATCGCGCGCCTCGAGCCTCAGATTCAGGATGTTCGCCTTATGGCGGCCGAAAATGCCCGCCATCACGCCAAGCGACCCGGGTTCGTTCCTGAGGACGACACACAGCCGCGCCGTGCCGCCGTCCGAACCGTCACCCCAGGCAAGATCGACCCAGTCGGCATCGAACCCATCGGCCAATTCGGGACAATCGATCGCATGCACCAGTATTGCCTCATCGGCACGACGAAGGCCGACGATCCGGTCACCCGGAACAGGGTGACAGCATTCGGCCAGATCGAAAGCAACGCCGGGCGTCAGTCCCTTGACCGAGATGGCTTCGCGTTGCTGCGGCACGTCACGGGTTGCAGTATCGCCCCCGGCAGACCCTGGCATTAGCGCTTCCATCACCTGCGCATCGTCGAGCGTCCGGCGCGCGATCGCTTCCATCAGCGCATCCCCGCTTGCGAGTTTGAGCCTTTTGAGCGCCGCATCGAGCGCGTCGGCACCCAGCGACGCAGGCAGGCGCCGCACGAGTTCGTCATAGATCTTGCGCCCGAGCGCCACGCTTTCGCTGCGTTCCTTCAGACGCACGAAACGCCGGATGGCCGCCCGCGCCTTTCCCGTGACGACAAAGTTCAGCCAGGCCGGCTGCGGTTCCTGCGCTTTCGATTTCAGAATCTGCACCTGATCGCCATTGTCGATCGGCGTGCGCAGCGGCACCACCCGCCCGTTCACTTTCGCACCCACCGCTTCGCTGCCAAGGCTCGTGTGCACGGCATAGGCGAAATCGATCGGCGTCGATCCCTTGGGCAACTGCACCAGTTCGCCCTTGGGCGTGAACGCGAAGATGCGATCCTGATACATCGCCATCCGCGTATGCTCGAGCAGTTCTTCGGGCGTGTCGGCATTGTCGAGGATTTCGACGAGGTCGCTGATCCAGCGCTTGGGCAGATCCGGGCGCTTCTGACCCTGTTTATAGCTCCAGTGCGCCGCAAGCCCATATTCCGCCTGCGCGTGCATTTCAGACGAGCGGAGCTGGATCTCGATCCGCATCTTTTCCGAATGGATGACGGCGGTGTGCAGCGAGCGATAGCCGTTGCGCTTGGGCGTCGAGATGTAATCCTTGAACCGCCCCGGCACCATCGGCCAGCGCCGGTGGATGGTGCCGAGCGCGCGGTAGCAATCATCGGCATCGGGCACGATCGCGCGGAATGCCATCACGTCTGAAAGCTGTTCGAAACTGATGTGCCGCTCGGCCATCTTCTTCCAGATCGAATAGGGGTGCTTCTCACGCCCCGAAACATCGGCTTCGATCCCCGCGCGGCTGAGCAGCAACTTCAGCCCCGATCCGATCCGTGCGATCTGGTCGCCGCCGCCCGCGTGCAGTTGTTCAAGCCGTTTGGTGATCGAGGCATAGGCATCGGGCTCGAGTTCCCTGAACGCGAGCGTCTGCATCTCGTTCATGAATTCATACATGCCGATCCGCTCGGCGAGCGGGGCGTAGATATCCATTGTCTCGCGGGCGATCCGCCGCCGCTTCGCTTCATCGGGAATGAAGTGAAGCGTGCGCATATTGTGCAGCCGATCGGCGAGCTTCACCAGCAGCACGCGGATATCGTCCGACATTGCGAGGAGGAACTTGCGCAGATTTTCCGCCGCGCGCTCGTTTTCGGTCTGCGCCTCGATCTTCGACAATTTGGTCACGCCGTCGACCATCCGCGCGATCGAGGGTCCGAACTTCGCCAGAATATCCTGATGCGTGGCGACGGTGTCCTCGATCGTATCGTGAAGGATCGCCGTCGCGATCGTTTCGTCGTCGAGCTTCAGATCGGTCAGGATGCCCGCAACTTCGATCGGGTGAGAATAATAGGGATCGCCGGACGCGCGCTTCTGGCTGCCATGGGCGGCCATCGAAAACACATAGGCACGATCGAGCAGCGCCTCGTCGGCACCCGGATCGTAGGATTTGACCCGCTCTACAAGTTCATACTGGCGCAGCATTGATGCCCATGATGGGGGAGGAAAAGGCCCGATGGCAAGGCTGCTCACGCCTGAACGGCGACGCGACCGGTTCGTTCAAGCTTTCCCCAGCTGACGCGCGGCCCGCGCAGCGCCGCGCCGAGGGCCCGGATGACGACCCAGTACATAAGCTGCCGGTAGACAAAACGCTGCGCGACAAGCAGCACCGCGGGGTAGCGGCGCTCGCGATCGTCGAGCCGGAAAGCGACCCAGCCACACAGCACGTCGATGCTGACGAACACGAGCCAGTAAAGTCCCATTGTCAGAACATCGGATTGCGTCTGGGCCCAGCCATGCTGCTGAACGCGCGCGATCGTCCCGATGATGCTGACGAGCAATGCAAGATCGATAATCGGCGAAATCATCGCGAAAATGACCTGGAAGAGCCAGGCCTGGGGAATGCCGACGAGTGCCAGCCCGCGGGGGCGGCGATCGCGCAAAATCGCCGCATGCTTCCACAGACATTGCAGCGTGCCATAGGCCCAGCGAAAACGCTGTCTGACAAGCGGAGCAAAGCGTTCCGGCGCTTCGGTCCACGCGATGGCTTCGGTGTCGTAGCCCACTCGCCAGCCCGCACGCTGGACGGCGATGGTGAGATCCTGATCTTCGGCAAGCGTATCGACGGGATAGCCGCCCACCGCATCGAGCGCCGCGCGACGCCAGGCACCGACGGCACCCGGAACCACCGTGATCGCATCGAACTGGGTCAGCGCGCGACGCTCCAGATTTTGCGCGGTTACATATTCGATCGCCTGCCACCGGGTGAGGATATTGACCCGGTTGCCCACCTTTGCGTTGCCCGCAACCGCACCAATCCGGGGATCGGCGAACCAGCGCGCAAGCCGGGCGACCGTCAGCTTTTCGAACTGGGTATCGGCATCCAGCGCGATGACGATGTCTCCCGTGGCAATCGCCAGCGCACCGTTCAGCGCCCCGGCCTTTCCCCCGTTCTCCAACGTCAACAGGTAAACCCGCGGATCATTCTCGAATGCCTTTCTCACGACCTCACTCGTCGCATCCGATGATCCGTCGTCGATTACGATCACCTCGAGCTGCACATCCTCGCTCAGCAGAACGCGCTTCACCGATCCGACGATCACGCGTTCCTCGTTGAACGCAGGGATCAGCACCGAGACGAAGCGCGACGGATCGACAGCGGGTGCCGGCCCGTGCCATTCGTTGCGGCGCGCGCGCAGGGCAAGCCCCGTCATCAGCACCGCGCGACCGATGCCAAGGGTGATGGCAACAAAAAAGAGCCATTTGACCAGCCAGAGCAGACCCGCGGCGAACAGGAACACGCCAATATCTGCCCGAACCTGTACGAGCTGCCAGCCCGCGACCTTCGGCATCACGACGTCATGTGGCAAGCCGGCCAGCTCGGACACCGGGACAAGCGTCAAGCCGCGTGCTCGGAGGCCATCTATGATCGCCGGCAGCGCCGCGACCGTCTGGGCCCGGTTACCCCCGCCATCGTGGAGCAGAACGATGCGGGTCGGCTGATCGGCAGTGCTCCGCGCCACGCCGGCAAGCGTCTGATCGACGATCGCCTGCACGCCGGGGCGTTGCCAGTCATTGGGATCGACGTGCAGCCCGACGTTCAGATAGCCGCGTTGCTGGGCGACAAGCGCCGGTTGAAGCTCGTCCGAAGTCGTGGGCTCGGCATCGCCGAAATAGGGTGCCCGAAAGAGGCGCAGGGAACGCCCGGTATAGGCCTCTACAACCCGTTGCGTTGCGTTGAGCTCCAGCTTGATGCCCGTGTCAGAAACTTCGGCGAGATTGGGATGAGTATAGCTGTGGTTTCCGATCTCGCTTCCGCCCGCCAGTATCCGGTCGAGCAGCCCGGGGCTCATCAGCGCGTTCTCGCCGATGACGAAAAACGTCGCGCGCGCGTGCCTTGACTCGAGGATATCAAGAATTTTCGGGGTCCAGACGGGATCAGGCCCATCGTCGAATGTCAGCGCGACCATACCGGGCCGATTCCCTCCACGCCGCACGACATAGGGCGTCGGCAGGCTGTCGAACCGGACGTCGCGGATCAATCCGGTGCGATCAAACCGCATCGTTCGCCTGCCGACACGCGGCGTTGCCTCGATTCGCAGCAATTCGCCCGTGCCTTCGACGTCAACGTTCCCGACCGAGCGTATAGCGCGGAGATCGGGCACACCGCCACGGCGGAGCGCTGCCAGCGCTGTCCAATAGCCGGAGTCCTCGGCTCCCAGCCGCCACAGGGCATAGCCGCTCACCCCCTTTGCCCGCGCCGCGCGCAGCTGGTTCCATCCGCTCGCTGCATCCAGCATCCACACGACGTGCGCCGTGCCATCGTCATCGGCATAGGAAAAGGTCGCGTTCCCGCTTGCCTGATCGAACGCGATCCTCGTGCCGCTGTCGTTTGCGGCGAGCCAGGCCTCTTCGACGGTCATGTTGTCACCGTGACCACCCGCCCAGTCATAGGCATAGCCGCCAATGGCAACGATCGCCTTGCCCTGCGGAAGTCTTGCGAGAGCGCGGTCGAGATTGGCCACGAACCAGGCCTGCGACGCGATCGGGCCGGGCGCATTGCCCGGCGAATGTTCGTCATAGTTCATGAGGAACAGCCGGTCCGCGACGCTTGCGAAAGCAGGCAGATCCCAGTCGGTATCATCGATCGGCACGGCAAGGGTAACGAGCCATTTTTTTGCTGCCAATCGCCCGCGCGCCTCCTTCAGAAAAATGCGGTAAGACGAAAGCGCGCTCGCGGGCAGTTCCTCGAAATCGAAGACGATGCCACTGCCACGCTCGCGCATGATAATCTGCTCGCTCCAGTCGAGCAAAGCAGCGCGACGCCCCGGGTCCGCAAGGATCGCGGCCATGCCATTGCCGTCCCAGCGGTCGGCGCGGGCGTTCTGGATCATCGGCAGCACATGTGGATGGTTTGCCGAGCGATCGATCACGCGAGTGAATGCAGCATCGGGCAGATAGGTTCGTGTTGCGCCACCGTCGGTGACGCTCGCCAGCGCGGGCACGATCCAGTCGAGCTGGCCGATGTTGCGCTGTAGCGACAGCCTGCTGTCGGGATCCCATGGAACATAGAAGCCGACCGAAACCGGGAGTCCCGATCGCTGCTCGCCGACAGGAAGCCACCTCCCGATGTCGGGCCGGACATGCGCAATCTTTTCCCTGAGGGGTCGCGCCTGACTGCGCTCGCCGACAGGATAGATCGCCCGGTCAACCGGAACCAGCGCGATCGTGAGCGCGAGGCCGATGGCCGCCGCAAAAAGCAGGAACAGGATGCTGGCGAGCGCGCGCTTCGACCACAGATCACGCCTGCCACTCGCGTCGAAAAAAACCGGCTGCTGCACCTGCCGCTCTCTAAGGAACCCGCTTCCTGCCCGCAACGAAAAGCGGCGCGCCACCTTTTCAGATGACGCGCCGCGAAAAGTCGCCTTACGGGTCAAATGTTAGAAGGCCCGGAAAACCACTAGTTTCGTGCGAGCGCCGCGGCACCGTCCTTTGCCTTGGCATTGCACTTGGCGAGATCGTCAACACCAAATGCCGTTCCATCGACCACGAAGCTGTCGAGGCGACCGACTTTCTTCACGGCCTGGGCACAGAGAATGCCGGGGCGGGCAGCTGCGGTCGTCGCAGTGCATCCGCCGGGTGCGCATTTCCACAATGTATCGCCCGCGACGACGTTCTGGACGGTCGCGAGTGGCGCAGCGGGAATGGCGCGATATGCCGGTGCCTGGGCAGCGGCGGGAACAGCCGCGAATAGCATGACCGACGCGGCGGCGGTTGACAGGATGCGAACCATGGCAAGGCTCCTCAGGATAAAAGTGTCAAAAAAAGGTCGCAAATGAGTTGCGAATCACTACCTAGCCTGTTAGGTTTTGCGTTGCAACTAAAAACCTATGCCGTGCCGCAATAATTTTTCGGTGCTTGTGTGAAATGCGGATTACGATAGGCTGATCAACAGGATGGGAAAGCTGAAAGAAGATCTGGGCGCGCTGGCGCAATGCGCTTTGCCCGCGGCGCTGGAAGCGATGGGCGAGCGCTGGTCGTTCCTGATCCTGCGCGCTGCTTTCAACGGACTACATCATTTCGAGGAGTTTCAGTCGACGCTCGGCATTGCCCGCAACATCCTTGCAAACCGCCTTGGGCGGCTCGTCGATCACGGCATCCTTTCGCGCGAGCCGATGGCAGATGACCGCCGCAAGGTCGAATATCGCCTTACCGAAAAGGGATCGGAACTCCTTCCCGCGATGCTCGCACTGCGCCAGTGGGGCGAAAAGTGGGAATCGGGCGTCCAGTCGTCACCCGTGCTGTGCGACCTGTGCGACAACCAGCCGATCCGCAGGATCGAAATCCTTTCGCACGACGGTCGCACCCTCGGGCTTCACGATTTATGCTGGGCGCATGCAGAGGATATCCGCCCGCTCGAGCCGCTGCGAGTCGCGCACGCCGCGTGATGACTGCAACCCTTTCCGTTTAGACCTACGGCGTAATGGCCGTGTATGGCGTGGCTGGGGCGGCAGGATTCGAACCTGCGAATGGCGGCATCAAAAGCCGCTGCCTTACCGCTTGGCGACGCCCCAGTGCATGGATGGGCATTGCCTTAGCGGGCCGCCGCGCCGCTTGCCAAGCCCTCGACGACCGGATGCACCCATTTGTGCGGATCGGCCTGCGTGCCGCGCTGGATTGCGGTCAGCCGCTCGCGCAGCCGCTCGGTGAGTTGCCCCGGCCCGCCCGCGCCGATGGTAAAGTCTCCATTGGCACTACGCACCTGCCCGATCGGGGTCACGACGGCTGCCGTGCCGCAGGCAAATGCCTCGCGCAGGCGACCCGAGCAGCTGTCGTCCCGCCACTGATCGATCCTGTAAGGCTCTTCACGGACATCCAGGCCCTCATCCCGCGCGAGCTGCATGAGTGATGCGCGCGTAATCCCTTCGAGAATCGTACCCGAGATGGGGGGCGTCGCCACGCTGCCGTCATCGAACACGAAAAAAACGTTCATGCCGCCCAGTTCCTCGACAAAACGCCGTTCCACCGCATCGAGGAACACGACCTGATCGCAGCCGTTGGCGGTCGCCTCGGCCTGCGCGATCAGGCCGGCGGCATAATTGCCGCCGCATTTAGCGCTGCCGGTCCCGCCCGGCGCGGCGCGGGTATAGTCGCCCGACACCCAGACCGATATCGGGCGTGCCGGCCCCTTCCAATAGGCACCCGATGCAGCGGCGATGACCATGTAAAGATATTCCGCCGACGGTTTGACACCGAGGAACGCTTCGCTCGCAAACATGAAGGGGCGCAGATAGAGCGATCCGCCCTCCCCCGCCGGCATCCATGAACGATCCGCCTGCACGAGCTGTTCGCACGAACCGACGAAGACATCCTCCGGAATTGCTGGCATGGCCATGCGCGCGGCCGATCGGTTGAAGCGCGCAGCATTCGCATAAGGCCGGAACAGCGCCATGCTGCCGTCGGGGTGCTTATAGGCTTTCATGCCTTCGAAAATTTCCTGCGCATAATGCAGGACTGCCGTAGCCGGATCGAGCGTCAGCGGTGCACGCGCCTGCAGCATGGCACTGTGCCAGCCGCGCCCTTCGCTATGGCGGATGGTGACCATGTGATCCGTAAATACGCGGCCAAAGCCGGGCTCTGCGATCCGCGCGATACGATCGTCTGCATCGACCGGGGACGGGTGCGGGATGTAACTGAATTCCATTGCGCCAGCTTATCGATAAGGGCAGAACAGGTCAACATGACTGGCCCATTTCTTCCGACGCGCCGCGCCTCCCCGCTGTTCCTTCGCGAACCTGAAATCCGGCGGGGCATCGAACTGATGTATTTCGGCTACAGCCACCTCACGCGCAGCGCCGATGCCGTGCTCGACGCACAGGGCCTCGGCCGCGCCCATCACCGGGCGCTGTACTTCGTCGCGCGTTCGCCGGGGCTTACCGTCGGTGATCTGCTCCGGCTGCTGGCGATCACCAAACAGTCGCTGGGGCGGGTGCTCGGCGATCTTACGATGCGGGGGCTCGTCGAGACCACGACCGGGACGTTCGATCGCCGGCAGAAGCGGTTGCGTCTGACGGATGCGGGCACCGCGCTCGAAGCTGCCTTGTTTGAAGCGTTCCGCGAACGCCTCTCAGCAGCCTATGCGCGCGCGGGACAGGAGGCCGTAACCGGCTTCTGGCAGGTGCTCGAAGGGCTGGTGCCGCCCGAAGACCGTGCGCTGGTGCTGGACCTGTCGCGTGAAAGCTAGCCCGACAGCTCGCGGTTGCGCGTCTCCGCCGCTTTCAGCGCACTTTCGACCAGCACCGCCAGCGCATCGTTCTCGTCGAGAATGTCCAGTCCTTTGCGAGTAGAGCCGCCCGTGCTGGCCACACGGTCGGCGAGTGAGTCCAGCGTTTCCGCCGACTGCGCAGCAAGCAGCGCCGCGCCCTCGACCGTCGCGCGGGCGAGCCGGTCTGCCTGTTCGGCATCGAGGCCCATCGCCGCACCCCCTTTGGCAAGCGCCCCGGCAAATCGATAGAGGAAGGCCGGGCCGCTGCCCGACAGCGCGGTGACAGCGTCGAACAAGTGCTCGTCATCGATCCATTCGACGATGCCGAGCGGCGCGAACAGCGCGTCGAGCGACGCACGCGCGGCACGGGGCGCATGAAGCGCCACTGCACCTTTGCCGATGCGCACCGGCATATTGGGCATGACGCGGACGATCTGTCCCGCGTGCGGAAAACGCTCCTCGAGGCGGGCGAGTGGCACACCGGCAAGGATTGACAGAAGCGTCGTGGCCGGGCCGACAATGTGCGCCACATCATCCGCAACGGCGACGAGCATCTGCGGCTTTACCGCGAGCAGCAGCAAGTCGGGCGGCGGCTCGTGCGGCCGCCCGCCGAGCGTTCTGACGCCCGCGAAGACGGGGAGCGCCGGATCGATGACAGTCACGTCGCCTGGCTGCATGCCCGTATCAAGCCATCGCGAAAGCATCGCGCCGGCCATGTTTCCACAGCCGAACAGCCAGAGCGTTTCAGGCTTCGCCACGCGTCTCGACCATTGCCGCCGCAATCGCGTCCTTCGGCGATTTGCCGCCCCACATCACGAACTGGAAAACCGGATAGAACCGGTCGATCTCATCGACCGCCGTCTCGATCAGCGTTTCCGCCTGATCGAGCGTCAGCAGCTGCTCGTCCGATCCCAGCAAGACCGCGTGGCGATAGAGCAGGCTGCCATTGCCGGTCCAATATTCGAAATGGCCGAGCCACAGGGTTTCGTTGATCAGCCCGATGGTTTCGTGAATCGCCGCCGCCTGGTGGTCTGCGATCCGCACATCGGGAAAGGCGAGAAACTGGAGCACGGCATCGTCAGCGCGCCAGACACCGCGCAGTTCATAGTTGCCCCACGCGCCCGCCGTCGAGGCGACGATTTCGTCGTCGCCAACCCGTTCGTTCGTCCAGCCATGGGCATCGAACCACGTCTCGAGCGTGTCGACCGGTTCGCTGCCGTTTGCATCTTCGTCCATCGCGGCCAATCTCATTGCGCGGGACGTGGCCTCCACTTCGCGGCAAGGCAAGCGCAGCGCCGGTAAAATATGTGGATAAATGCGGCCGGTAGCCACCATAAGGAAAGAAACATATCAGGAAGCGACGTGCAGACTGACCAAGCTGCTCTCCGGTTGATGATGATCGCCAGCCTGGATGGCGATACCGATGCCCATCGTCGGCTGCTGGGTACGCTTGTGCCCGTGCTTCGTGTCTTTTTCGGGCGCCGGAGTCCGGACATGGCGTTCTATTAACGCCCGCTTCTGGCCTCGAGAGCATCGAGCCTGGCTTTCAGGGCATCGGCTTCATCGCGCGCTGCCGCGGCCATCGCCTTCACCACTTCGAACTCATCCCGGCTGACAAAATCGAGCCCCCCGAGCCATTCCTTCATCCGCTCCCTGAACGAAGCCTCGGCTTCGCGGCCCATCCCGGCAACGGTACCGGCAGCACCGTTCAGGAATTTGGTAAAATCGTCAAAAAGCTTGTTTTCGGTTTGCATCTGAAAAGTCCTTGCTCAGTTCAGATCGAATTGGGTGCGCGCTCCCCCTGGCGCAAGGGCTTCGGCATTCGGATTAAGGCGGATGATCTCCCAGTTGAGATAGCCCGCAAACACGATCCACGCGAGATAGGGCAGCATCAACAGCGCAGCACGCGGGCGGACTTTCCGGAAAGCAGCGACTGTCGCGAGGCTCAGCGCGAACATGAAAGTGAGAATGAGGAACGCGAGCGAGATGCGGTGCATGCCGAAAAAGACCGGAGACCAGATCAGGTTTACCGCCAGTTGCGCCGCGAAAAACCCGATGGCGCGTGCGCGGCCTCTTGCGCCCCGGGCTGTAATGATCATCGCAAGGGCGAGGCCCATCAGCGTATAGAGGATCGTCCAGGCGATCGGAAAGACGATTCCCGGCGGCTGCAGCACAGGCTTTTCCAGCGCAACATACCAGCTCCCCGTCGCGCCCGATCCGCTGACCCCGGCAGAAAGGAACCCAAGCAGGATTACCGCCGGGACGGTCACCAGCGCCCACCGCACGAACGACATGCGGAGCTGGCCGCGCGATGCAATTTCCGACATGCAACGCCCCTAGATTGACCGCATGGATGCAGTCAAACGTCGACAGCCACGCTCAGCAGAAACTGGCGCTACAACCACCGTATGAGCATGTTGCCGTCACAATATACCCGCCGAACGGTGCGCCGCGATGAGAAACTCGATGTTGCCTTCCGGTCCGGTGATGGGGCTTTCGACGATCCCGTCGACTGTCCAGCCCTGCGTCGCGATCCAGTGGCGCACGCCGTCACAGGCCGACGCATGCAGCACCGGATCGCGGACGACGCCGCCCTTTCCCACCGATTCGCGCCCGACTTCGAACTGCGGCTTGATCAGCGCCATCAGCCGTGCGTGGGGCGCGGCAAAGGTGAGCGGCCGCTCCAGCACCTTGGCCAGGCCGATGAAGCTTGCATCGCAGACAATCAGCGTGATCGGCTCGGAAATGTGCGTTGCCGTCAGGATACGCGCACTCGTCCGCTCATGGACGATCACGCGCACGTCATTGCGCAGCTTCCACGCGAGCTGGTTCGTTCCGCTGTCTACCGCATAGACCCGCATAGCGCCGCGTGTAAGCAGAACATCGGTGAATCCGCCCGTCGAGCTGCCGACGTCCATCGCCACGGCACCGCTCACCTCCCAGCCGAAATGATCGAGGCCATGCGCGAGCTTGACGCCGCCGCGCGACACCCAGGGATGATCGCGGCCTTTCACCGTCAACAGTGCGTCGTCGGAAACGGCCTGCCCCGCCTTGTCGATTCGCCGATCGGCAAGGAAAACGTTGCCCGACAGGATCAGCGCCTGCGCCCGCGACCGGCTTTCGGCCTCTCCCAGTTCGACGAGGCGCTGATCGGCACGGATTCTGGCCATCGCGTCGCTACGCCTCAAAGCACTGCTTGACGCAACCCAAAAACATCTTGGCCCGGTCGCTATTGCCTACTGCGGCGATAGGAATAAGCTTCTCGTTCCCGATCAAAAGAAAGCCGCACGCCCGGACGGTTGCTCCCCGGCCGGGTGCGCGGCTTTTCACGGACATGAGGAGAGGTGGTGATGAGCTTTTCCGAACATCGCGGCGCGACCGTGATCACTGTCCCCGGTCTGGGCGGAAGCGGGCCACTGCACTGGCAGTCATTGTGGGAACGTATCCGCCCTGACGCCCAGCGCTCCGAACTTGGCATGTGGAACGCACCGCGCCGCAATCTGAGGGTTGCGAAACTCGACCATGCCATACGCTCGGCCAGATCGCCGGTCGTGCTCGTCGGGCACAGCCTCGGCTGCCTGACGGTCGCGTGGTGGGCCGCGCTTGCGACCCAGCCATGGGGCTGGCCGGTCGCGTCGGCACTGCTCGTCGCGCCACCCGATGTCGGCCATGCCGATCTTCAGCAGGTGGCCGGTGAGTTCGGGCCGCATCCAAAAGCCCCTTTGCCGTTCCCGACGATCGTCGTCGCCAGCCGCGACGATCCCTATGCCGCGATCGAGCGCCAGTATGACATGGCGAAGGACTGGGGTGCCGCATTTGTCGATGCAGGCGACGCCGGCCATCTCAATGCCGCGTCGGGGCTGGGCGAATGGCGCGAAGGGATGACGCTGCTCGACCGGCTGATCGACGGCATCGGCGAACGCACGATTGGCAAGGTTCAGGGCCTGTACGATGCCGCGATGCGCACTCTTTCCCCGGCGCGGAGCTGAGCGGCACGGGCAGTACAGGGCAGACGACGACCGTCCGGTGTCAGGCGCGCGCTTCTTCCACCACGCCCACCGAGTTTACGCGCAGTGCCTTCAGCACCGCCGCGACGATGCCGTCCGCGTCCAGCCCGGCTTCGCGATATTGCACCTCGGGCTTGTCATGATCCTGGAAAACATCGGGCAGGCGCAGCGTGCGCAGCTTCAGCCCCGCATCGATCAGCCCTTCGTCGCTCGCCATCGTGAGGACGTGCGCGCCCAGCCCGCCGATACTGCCTTCCTCGACGGTTACGGCGACGTCATGGCTGGTGAGCAGCTTGCGGATCAGCGCTACGTCGAGCGGCTTGGCGAAGCGCAGATCGGCAACGGTGGTGCTGAGGCCCTTGGCCTCGAGCGCCTCTGCCGCCTTCATCGATTCCTCGAGCCGCGTCCCCAGCGAAAGAATCGCGACCTTCTTGCCATGGCGGATGATCCGGCCCCTGCCGATCTCGAGCTGCAGCGGCACGTCGGGCAAGGCGACGCCCGTTCCGTTCCCGCGCGGATAGCGCAGGGCGATCGGCCCCGAATCATGTAGCGCGGCGGTGTATGTCATATGGACCAGTTCGGCCTCGTCGGCCGGTGCCATCACCACCATGTTGGGCAGCGTGGCGAGGTAGGTCACGTCGAACGATCCGGCGTGGGTGCAGCCATCCGCGCCGACCAGCCCCGCCCGGTCGATCGCAAAGCGCACGGGAAGATTCTGGATGGCGACATCGTGAACGACCTGATCATAGGCGCGCTGGAGAAAGGTGGAATAGATGGCGCAGAACGGCCGCATCCCCTGTGCGGCGAGGCCCGCCGCAAACGTCACCGCATGCTGTTCCGCGATGCCGACGTCGAACGCGCGATCCGGATGCGCCCTGGCGAACTTGTCCACGCCCGTCCCGCCCGGCATCGCCGCGGTGATCGCAACGATCCGCCTGTCCGTTTCACCGAGCCTGGCAAGTGTTTCACCGAACACATTCTGGTAGCTCGGCGGGCCGGGGGGCGCCTTGGCCTGGACGCCGGAGACAACATCGAACTTCTGGACGCCGTGATATTTGTCTGCCGATGCTTCGGCCGGGGCATAGCCCTTGCCCTTCTTTGTCACGACATGGACGAGGCATGGACCTTCCGCCGCGTCGCGCACATTTTCAAGCACCGGGATGAGTTGATCGAGATTATGGCCGTCGATCGGCCCCACATAGTAAAAGCCCAGCTCTTCGAAAAAAGTTCCGCCCATCGCCATGCCGCGGGCGAACTCATCGGTTTTCTTGAGGCCCTTGTGCAGCGGCGCCGGCAGCTTGCGCGCCAGCCGCCGGGCGAGATCGCGCAGCCCCAGGAATTCGCGGCTGGATACGATCCGCGCGAGATAGGCCGAAAGCCCGCCGACCGGGGGGGCGATCGACATGTCATTGTCATTGAGGATGACGACCAGCCGGTTTCCCGCCTGCTCAGCATTGTTCATGGCCTCATAGGCCATGCCGGCAGACATCGATCCGTCACCGATAACGGCGATGCCCTTGCCTGGCAGGCCAGACAATTTGTTTGAAATGGCAAAACCGAGCGCCGCCGAAATTGACGTCGACGAATGCGCCGCGCCGAACGGATCATATTTGCTTTCGCTGCGCTTGGTGAAGCCCGAAAGCCCCCCGCCCTGCCGCAGCGTGCGGATCCGCGATCGCCGCCCGGTAAGGATCTTGTGCGGATAGGCCTGATGGCCAACGTCCCACACCAGCTTGTCGTTCGGCGTGTCGAACACGTAATGGACGGCAACGGTCAGTTCGACCACGCCCAGCCCCGATCCTAGATGACCGCCGGTCGTGCCGACAGCAGAGATCATTTCCGCACGAAGTTCATCGGCGAGTTGGCGGAGATCGGTTCGCGGAAGTGTCCGCAGATCGGCGGGGTTATCGACCGTATCGAGCAACGGCGTGTCTGGATTGCTGGACATGGCGTGTAGCATAGCGACGTGTGCCGCGAAATCTAAGCCCTGTTTTCATGCTGCCGTCAGGCGCTTGCGCGATGAGTTTCAGCGCAGGCGGCGCACGAGCCGCGCACCTCGATCACGGGGCGCGCGACGGAAAACCCAGTGTCTGTGGCGGCAGCACGCACGCGCCTGGTCAGTGCGTCGTCATCGATATGCGTTGTCGTGCCGCACCTGTCACAGACCAGGAAGATGCAGTCATGCACGCAATCGGGATGTTCGTTGGCGACATAGGCATTCACGCTTTCGACCTTGCGGGCAAGGTTTGCCGCGACAAACAGGTCGAGAATGCGATATACACTGTTCGCCGCGATCCGCCGTCCCTCTGCAGTGGAGATCGCCTCGGCGATGTCATAGGCGGAAGCGGGCTTTTCGAACGCGGCGAGGATCTGGAATATGCGCGCGCGCATCGCAGTCCACTGTTCGCCCGATGCCTCGAATGCGACCTGCGCAGCCTCGGCAAGCGGAATACCATGATGAAGCGTATGCGCGTGTGCTGCCATCGTACCGAGATAGGAGGGCGGACACCCGGGGTAAAGGTTCAGTCCGCGCCCTGCTCCCTGAGCGCGCGGCGGTTGACCATGTGCGCAAGCGCCAGAAGCGAAACCCCTCCGATCGTCAGCAACGCCTCACCGCCCCCATGCGGCAGCATCAATGCCAGCGCCATCATGGCCAGACCCGAGCCGCCGATCGCGATCGGCAGGTGCGCGCCATGCGTCGCCATGCCGCCGATCAGCGCCAGCGCACCAAGCGCCGTCGCCAATGCGAGGCCGGCTTCGTGAATGACCGGATTGCCGAGCCATGCACCGACCGACGAGAGCAGCCCCAGCGCGACGATCGTCGCCATACAGTGCACCATGCACAGGCCGGACAGCATTACCGCCGCGCGGTCGATATGCCCTGCGCACAACAATTTCCCGACCATGTACGGCTCCTCAACGTCCATGTGGACTACCACAAGGCGGAGAACGATACAACATAACATCAGGTCCCCCGCCATGAGGCGATTGTGCTGTGAACCGATGCATCGGTCCGCGCGCTGACAGGAGCCAGCCACCGCAAGGCACGTGTTCTAGCCTTCGAGTGTGCGAAGCAAGGTGCGCACGTCACTGTCGATCTCGCTGTCGCTGGCGCGCAGCTTTTCGATCTGCCTGACGGCATGGATCACGGTCGTGTGATCGCGTCCGCCGAACCGGCGGCCGATCTCGGGGAGCGAGCGGGGCGTCAGTTGTTTCGAAAGATACATGGCGATCTGGCGCGGCCGGGCCACTGCCCGCGCGCGACGTGCCGATACCATCTCGGCCTGACGGATGTTGAAATGCGCCGAGACGTGGTGCTGGATCTCATCGATCGTCACCCGCTTCCGGCCTGCACGGAACATATCCGCCAGCACGTCTTCGGCAAAGGCTTCGTCGATTACGCGGCCCTGTAGCGACGAATAGGCCACAAGCCGGTTGAGCCCGCCCTCGAGTTCGCGCAGATTGGATGCGATCCGGCCCGCCAGCAGATCGAGTACCGCCGCCGGCACCGAAATACCCTCCATCACGGCAAGCTTGGCGTCGAGGATAGCGCGGCGCAGCGCATAATCAGCGGGCTGGATATCGACCACCAGGCCCTGCGTCAGCCGTGAAAGGATGCGGCCTTCCACGCCGTCAAGTTCCTGCGGGCTGCGATCCGCGCTGATGATCAGCCGCCGCCCGCCGCACATCAGTTCATCGATCGTATAGAGGAATTCCTCCTGCGTCGTTTCCTTTCCCGCGATGAACTGGAAATCGTCGATCATCAGCAGGTCGACCGAGCGCAACCGCGCCTTGAAAGCCATGGTATCCCGCGCGCGCATGGCATTGACGAAATCGACCATGAAACGCTCGGCTGACATCACGATGGCCTGCGCCTGCGGCTTGCGCTGCGTGTAGCCATGGCCGATCGCGTGCAGCAGATGCGTCTTCCCCTGACCGGTCGCGCCATAAATGAACAGCGGATTGAAACGCATCGGCCCGCCCTCGGCAATCGCGCGGGCCGCATTCGCCGCAATCCGGTTGCCAGTCCCGGATACGAACGCCTGAAACGTCAGGCGCGGGTCGAAACCCTGCGAGCGATCGTGTGCGGCCGACGCGGGCTCCGGCTCGGTCACGGGCAATTCGTCGGGCGTCGCAGTCGCGGCGCTACCTGGATCGGCAACGATCCGGATCGCGATGACGTCTGGGAACGCATGAATCCAGGCAAGTTTCAGCCTGTCCGCGAAATTGCTCGACACCCAGTTCGCCATGAAGGCCGAGGGCAGGACGAGAGTGACGGTGCGATCGATGCGGCAGTAACTGCCGAAGCGGATTCGGGAGAGCCAGGTATCGAAGCTGCGTGCTCCCAGGTCCCGGCGGAGGCCTTCGCGTACTTTCGACCATGCTTCATTCGCATCCGCCGTTCCGCCCATGTCAATAACCGCAGCCAATCATGCCTCCCAGAGCTGTATCCTTGGCCATCGGGTGACAGACAAGTACCCAGGAACGCGGCGAGACATATGCCCTGCCGCAGCCCAAAAGTTGTTCGCTGACCCCTATCGACCGGGCGATTCGCCTGTTGCCGAAGCCAATTTCTGGGCTGTCCGGAAGCGGCGTGCAAGCGCCTTGCGTTCAAAAAACTGAAATAAAGCCGGTTGACTCGACAAAGCGGCGTGAATCCGTCATTCACCTGCTAAGTTATTGATAATAAACATCTATATTGCTCGGCGCGCTGCCGGAAAGATGCGCGAATCGCTGGAAAAGCTGGCTTTTTCCGGAACGGGTGCATAACAGAAAAAAGGCCCGCCGGTTGATAACCGGCGGGCCCTGTAAAGCCAGTATACAGTCCCGGTCAGGCCAGCGCGGCGACGCGCCTTGTGAGGCGCGAAATCTTGCGCGACACGGTATTTTTGTGCAGCACGCCCTTGGCGACGCCACGTGCCATTTCCGGCTGCGCCGCCGCCAGTGCAGCCGCAGCAACCGCCTTGTCACCGCTTTCCAGCGCGCCTTCGACCTTCTTAACGAACGTGCGGATTCGGCCAATGCGATTACCGTTGATTTCCGCGCGCCGATTGTTGCGACGAATGCGCTTTTTTGCCTGTGGCGTGTTCGCCATTTATGCCTCGTCTGTCGTAAAATCGGAAAAGAGCACGGTCAGAACCGCGCCATCGAGCAACTCGCCTAGCGAAACTGCCTGAAAAGGTCAACGCTATCGCTGGCACCGTCTGCAATGAAAGGTGGAACGGCCGCCGTCGATCCGCCGGACGATCGTTCCTCCACACGGGCAGGTTTCGCCCTCGCGCCCGTAGACGCGCCAGTCTTTTGCGAAATAGCCGAGCTGCCCATCGGGCCGAACATAATCCCTCAATGTGGATCCCCCGGCGGCGATCGCCGCTGTCAACACGTCGCGAACCGCATTGACGAGCAGCTCGAGACGCGCTCCCGCGATACGTCCGGCGGGGCGCGTGGGCGCAATTCCGGCCATGTTCAGCGCTTCGCACACATAGATATTGCCAAGGCCCGCCACGATGCGCTGATCGAGCAGCAGGGCCTTGACCGGCGCACTGCGGCTTTCGAACGACCGGGCCAGATACGCTGCCGTAAAATCCGGCCCAAGCGGCTCGTGGCCGAGCGCGGCAAAAACCGGCCAGTGTTCTATATCCGCCGTTGGCACCAGATCGACCGAGCCGAACCGCCTCGCATCGTTCAGTGCAAGCACGCGCCCCGCTCCGGTTTCGATCACGAGATGATCATGCGGCCCGAGTTCGCCGGCATCGAGGCGCCACCGGCCGGACATGCCGAGGTGGAAAACCATCGAATCGCCCCGATCGGTCTCGATGATGCCATATTTTGCGCGTCGGCGCAGTGCCGCGACACGCGCCCCGGTCAGCCGCTGGCGCAGATCGGGTGGGAATGGCCGCCTCAGGTCCGCCCGTCGCGTCTCGACGCGCGTCAGCCGCTGCCCGAGCAGCGCGGGTTCGAGCCCGCGCACGGTGGTTTCGACTTCGGGGAGTTCGGGCATCTATGGCGCGCCGCCGCCAGTGAACGCCATCATGCCAATCATCGTGGATAATCCGATCGTGTCAGGCTCGATTCCAGCCAGGATGCGTTTGCCGCCGGGTCAACCCCAAGCTAGAGCCGCGCCTATGAGCGAGACTGTATCCTTTGGCTATCAAGACATAGCCCGTGACGAGAAAACCGCCCGCGTCGGTGCCGTCTTCACCAATGTCGCGCGCAATTACGACCGGATGAACGATGCGATGTCGGCGGGCATGCACCGTTTGTGGAAGGATCGCTTCGTCCGCCGCGTAAAACCGCGCGCGGGCGAGCATGTCCTCGATATGGCCGGCGGAACCGGTGACATCGCCTTTCGCATGGCGGCGTCGGGTGCCGCGATCACGGTGGCGGACATCAATCCCGACATGCTTCAGGTGGGCATCGAGCGCGCCCTTCGACGCGGAACAGACGGGCTGGTCTGGACCGAGGCGAACGCCGAGGCGCTGCAGTTCGATTCGCGCAGCTTCGATGCCTATACGATTGCCTTCGGGATCAGGAACGTCACCGACATTCCGGCAGCGCTGCGCGAGGCGCATCGTGTTCTGAAATACGGCGGACGCTTTTTCGTGCTCGAATTCTCGACGACGCTCTGGCCGGGCTTTGGCGACATATACGATGCCTATTCGCACCGCGTGATGCCCAAGATTGGGAAGATGATCGCCAATGACGAAGACAGCTACCGCTATCTGGTCGAATCGATCCGCCGCTTTCCCGACATGCCGACGTTCGAACGCATGATCGCCGACGTCGGCTTCGTGCGGACAAGGATCGAACCGATGCTCGGCGGCCTCGTCGCGATCCATTCGGGCTGGAAGATTTGACGTCGTCGGCTACGCATCTGTGGCGGCTCGTCCGGTGGGGCCGCACGCTCGCACGACATGGGGCGCTGCGCGGGATCGAGCGCGATCCGAAAACGCCGCCGCAGCTCCGCCGTCTCGTCCGGATCGCGCGGATCGGCGCGCGCGTTCCGAAAACGCCGCGCTATGCTGATGCGTTTCAGGCGATCGGGCCGGCCGCGATCAAGCTGGGTCAGGCCCTTTCCACGCGCCCTGATCTGATCGGCGAGGATGCCGCACGGGATCTGGAGCGCTTGCAGGACCGGCTTCCCGCGCTTCCCTTCCCCATCATCCGCACGGCGATCGAAAAAGGCCTTGCCGCGCCGATCGAGAGCCTGTTTGCGAGCATCGACGAAGAACCGGTCGGCGCGGCCTCCATCGCGCAGGTCCACCGCGGCATCACGACCGATGGCGTCACCGTTGCCATCAAGGTGATCAGGCCCGGCGTGGAGCATGAGTTCGCGCAGGCGCTCGAAACCTATGAATGGGCGGCGGCGCAGGCCGAGGCGCTGGGCGGCGAGCTTGCCCGTCTGCGACCGCGCCTGACCATCGCGACGTTCCGGCAATGGACCATGCGCGAGCTCGACCTGCGGCGCGAGGCTGCGTCGGCCTCCGAGCTTGCCGAAGCGATGACGGCCGAGCCCGGCTTTCACATTCCGACGATCGACTGGCGGCGCACGGCGCGGACGGTGCTGACGCTCGAATGGATCGACGGGATCAAGCTCAGCAACATCGACGCGCTCGATCAGGCCGGGATCGACCGCCCCGCGCTTGCCGGCACGCTCGTGAGGGGTTTTCTGCGCCAGGCAATCGCCGAAGGGTTTTTCCATGCCGACATGCATCAGGGAAACCTGATGGCGACGCGATCGGGCGCGCTGGTCGCGATCGATTTCGGCATCATGGGGCGGCTCGATCGAAGAGCGCGCTACTGGCTCGCCGAAATCCTTCACGGCCTCATCACCGGCAATTACCGTCGCGTCGCCGAAATCCATTTCGAGGCGCAATATGTGCCTGCCCATCATAATATCGACGAGTTCGCGACGGCATTGCGCAGCGTCGGCGAGCCGATGCGCGGGCTGCCGGTCAAGGACATGTCGGTCGGCAACATGCTCGACAGCCTGTTCGCGATCACCCGCGATTTCGACATGGTGACCCAGCCGCACCTGCTGCTGCTGCAAAAGACGATGGTGATGGTCGAAGGCGTGGCGTCGGCGCTCGATCCCGCGATCAACATGTGGGAAACGGCCGAGCCGTTCGTGCGCGACTGGCTGCGCGGCGAGCTGGGCCCCGAAGCAAAGCTCGCCGACGCCCTTGTCGAAGGAATGCGTACGCTTGGCCGCCTGCCCGATACCATCCGCCGCCTCGAAGCGATGGTGCCTGTCGAAGGTGGCGCGCCCCCCATACCGCCCGTTGCGGACATTCTGGGCGTCGGCGCGCTGATCGGCGGGCTGTGGCGCTATGGGTTCGTCGCAATGATTGCAGCAGCGGTTGGGCTCGGAGTCGGCATGCTGCTGTGATTCAGCGCGCGCATCGGGCAGCCGGTACACCCGTTAACCGCCTGCGGGCTTGCTTACGGCCGCTCCCGGCGTCATGCCAGCGATCATGCCGGGCAAGCGCATCCTCCTGATCGTTGGCGGCGGTATTGCTGCGTATAAGGTCTGCGAGCTGATCCGGCTGTTCCGGCGTGCCGACATGCCCGTCCGCTGCGTGCTGACCGAATCGGGCGCAAGATTCGTGACGCCGCTCACGCTCGGCGCGCTGAGCGAGCAGCCGGTTTGCCAGAGCATGTGGGATCTCGAGCGCGAATCGAAGATCGGGCATATCGCGCTCAGCCGCGATGCAGACCTTGTGATCGTTGCCCCCGCCACCGCCGATCTGCTGGCGAAAATGGTTCATGGACATGCCGACGATCTGGCGACGACGCTCCTGCTCGCGACCGACAAGCCGGTGCTGGCCGCCCCGGCGATGAACGTCCGCATGTGGCAGCACGCCGCCACGCGCCGCAACGTCACCCAGTTGCGCGAGGACGGGGTGACGGTGATGGAGCCGGATGAGGGCACCATGGCCTGTGGCGAATTCGGATCCGGACGGCTGCCGCACGTCGATGCGATCTTTGCCGCCGCGCTGGAAAGGCTGGCAGGCTGAGTGCTGGGGCCGGTGAAGGCGCGATGGTGACGGCGCCGCACGTCATCGTCACCGCGGGCCCCACGCACGAGCCGATCGATCCGGTGCGCTATCTCGCCAATCGATCGTCGGGCAAACAGGGCTTTGCGATCGCCGCGGCGCTTGCGGCAAAAGGCGCGCGGGTCACGCTGATCGCGGGGCCGGTCGCGCTCGACACCCCGGCGGGCGTCACCCGGATCGACGTGGAGACAGCGCGTGAAATGGCCGCCGCGGTCGAAGCCGCGCTCCCGGCCGATGCCGCGATCCTCGTCGCTGCCGTCGCCGACTGGCGCGTGGAAAGCGTTGCGCAGAAGATCGGGAAGAACGGCAGTGGCACGCCGCCGCTCCTGCACCTCGTCGAAAATCCCGATATCCTCGCTACGCTCGCGCGCAGCCCACAGCGCCCCCGCCTGCTTGTAGGCTTCGCCGCCGAAACCGAAAATGTGATCGCAAACGCACAGGCCAAACTCACGCGCAAAAGCTGCGACTGGATCGTCGCGAACGACGTGTCGGGCACCGGGGGCCAAAGCGTGATGGGCGGTGACGCAAATACCGTGCACATCGTGACGGCGGATGGCGTGGAAAGCTGGGACCGCATGGTAAAAGACGAAGTGGGGGAGCGATTGGCCGCGCGCGTTATAAAGTCATTAGCAGAGCATCGCTGATGGCTGCTTTCAAGGATGTTTCAGTCTTAGCTTACTGCGAGTAAACAACCTAAAAGCGGATATAAGAATGCCCTTCTAACGCGCAACGTCTGCAGGATTGGCCAAAGTTGCTCACCTGGACTGTCCGATCCCGGAAATTTTAAGAGTCTGATTCATAATTATCTGGTGTGAATTGGTGGTCTTGCGATGCGGCGTGCGAAGAGCTGGATCGAGGCGATGAACAGCCATGCGGTTGCCGAGGCGATGGTCTGTTCGAAGTCCTTGGCGAGGCGGCGGTTGCGGT
>JANPGY010000033.1:0-14351 GCA_031424175.1 Sphingomonadales bacterium | reverse complement strand
TTGTTCGGCAACAACGGCTCGATCACCGACCACTCAAAGTCCGACAACTCATAGCGACGTGCGCTCATCTCCAAACTCCTTCACGAAGCTTGAATCAAAACTCGACGCAAATGGCTAGTGATTTATGAGTGTATGACCTAGGGTCATTACACGCCCCGCACCGTCTGTTCGATCACCCCGAAGATTGGATGGTGGCGCTCGTCTTCCATCCAGATGCGCACCTTGTCCCCGTGTTTCATGAACGGCGTTGCCGGGGTGCCCGTCGCGATCGTTTCGATCATGCGCAGCTCGGCGATGCAGCTGTAGCCGACGCCGCCTTCGCTTACCGGTTTACCCGGCCCGCCATCGGCATCGCGGTTCGACACGGTGCCCGAGCCGATGATGGTTCCCGCACCCAGCGCACGCGTCTTTGCGAGATGGGCGATAAGCGTTCCGAAATCGAACGTCATGTCTTCGCCCGCATCGGCCCTGCCGAACGGCGTTCCGTTCAGGTCGACGTTCAGCGCGCCGTGAAGCTTTCCCTCGGCCCATCGATCCCCGAGCGCATCGGGCGTGACGAAGGCGGGCGAAAATGCGCATGCCGGTTTCGACTGGTAGAACCCAAAGCCCTTGGCGAGTTCGCCGGGAATGAGATTGCGGAGCGATACGTCATTGGTGAGGCCGATCAGGCGGATGCCGGCAAGTGCCTCATCGCGGGATGCGCCCTGCGCCACATCGCCCGTCACCACGATGATTTCTGCCTCCATGTCACAGCCCCAGGCCTCGTCCGCCAGCGGGATCGGATCGCGCGGACCGAGAAAGCCGTCGCTTCCGCCCTGATAGACGAGCGGATCGTGCCAGAAGCTTTCGGGCAGTTCGGCCCCGCGCGCCCGCCGCACGAGCGCGACATGGTTCACATAGGCCGACCCATCCGCCCATTGATAGGCGCGGGGCAGGGGGGCGGCGGCATCACGCTCATGAAAGCGCATCATCGGTATCGCCTCATGCGCCAGATCTTCGGCGAGCGACTGCAATGCAGGCGCGGCATGGCTCCAATCGTCGAGCGCTGCCTGCAGCGTGGGCGCGATGTGCGATCCGTCCGCGCACCAGGCAAGATCGTCGGAGACGACGACGAGGCGGCCGTCACGGCCCGATTTGAGTGAGGCTAGTTTCATGTGTTTTCCTGCTGCTTGGCCACCCGTTTCATTCGACCAGCGAGCCGGGATCGACATGGAGCCAGTCGGCGTGACGGGGTGCCTTTTTCGTCGTGGCCCATTCCTCGAGCATCAGCGGGGCGACGCGTTCGAGTTCGGCATATTGCGCCGCCGTGCCGATGTCGCAGGCGAGTTCGAGACGGTGGCCGTTCAAATCGAAGAAATAGATCGACCGGAAAATGCCGTGAAATGTCGGGCCGAGCACATCGATGCCATTGGCTTCGAGATGGGCTTTCGCGGCTTTGAGCGTCTCGAAATCATCGACCTGAAAGGCGATGTGCTGAACCCAGGCAGGCGTATTTTCGTCGCGCCCCATATCGGGCTGGTTGGGAAGCTCGAAAAACGCGATGACGTTCCCGCCCCCGCAATCGAGGAAGATGTGCATATAGGGATCGTAAGCGCCCGTGGAGGGGACGTGATCCTCGCTGAACGCCGTCTGGAATGTCATGCCGAGATTTGCGGCATACCAGTCCGCCGTCGCTTTCGCGTCACGGCAGCGATAGGCGACATGGTGGATCCTGTTGAGCTTGAACGGCGGGCTCATTGCGCCGTCTCCAGGACGCCACGCTCGAGCTGATCGGCCTCGATCGACTTGAACAGCGCGGTGAAATTGCCTTCGCCGAACCCTTCGTCCTTTTTGCGCTGGATGAATTCGAAAAAGACCGGGCCGATTTGCGCCTGCGCAAAAATCTGGAGGAGGAGGCGCGGGTCTCCGCCTTCCGTCGATCCGTCGATCAGGATGCCGCGTGTCTTCAACTCTTCCACCGGCTCGCCATGGCCCGGCAGACGCTCGTCGATCTGGGCGTAATAGGTCGCCGGGGGTGGTGCCATCAGCGGGACGCCGCGCGCCATCAGCCGGTCTATGCAGCCGATCAGATCGTCACAGATGAACGCGATATGCTGAATGCCTTCGCCATTATAGGCGCGCAGATATTCATCGATCTGGCCCCGGCCTCCCGCGCCTTCCTCATTGAGCGGAATGCGGATCCTGCCGTCGGGCGCGGTCATCGCCTTTGATGTAAGCCCGCTATATTCGCCCTTGATGTCAAAATAGCGGATCTCGCGGAAGTTGAAGATACGCTCGTAGAATGCCGCCCAGTGCGCTATGCGGCCGCCATAGACGTTGTGGGTAAGATGATCGATCAGGCGGAAGCCCGCGCCTTCGGGGTTGCGGTCCACGCCGGGCAGATAATCGAAATCGATATCGTAAATTGAAAGCTGATCGGTCCCGTCCTTTCCGGCGTAGCGATCGATCAGATAGATGATCGAGCCGCCGATGCCCCTGATCGCGGGCAGGCGAAGTTCCATCGGCCCGGTGCGCGTTTCGACCGGTTCGGCACCGCGCGCGATCGCTTCGGCATAGGCGTGCACCGCATTTTGCACGCGAAATCCCATGCCGCAGGCGGATGGCCCGTGTTCGGCGGCGAAATAGGCGGCGGGGGATTTCGGCTCGTAATTTGCGATCAGGTTGATGCCGCCCTGCCGCCACAGCTCGACGTCCTTTGACCGGTGACGCGCGATCTTTGCAAAGCCCATCGCGTCGAACGCACGTTCGAGCAGGCCTTTTTCGGGCGCGGCGAACTCCACGAACTCGAAGCCGTCGAGGCCGAGGGGGTTTTCGAACAGGTCGGTCACATCACTCTCCCGAACAGGCGAAATTATATTGCGTCACCCTAGCGCATGATTTGTCTATGCGCCACTGCGCGACGTGCCCCACTGGGGGCTTTACACGGCCGTCGCCTGGCCCAATGCAGAGCCGATGACCACCCGGATCAACAGCGATTTCTTGAGCCCCGGAAGGGTGTTTCCGAAGGTTGACGGGGGGCAGGCGTGACGCTCGTCGCCGCGACACTTTATCGCGACGGCAAACGCATCCGCAACATTTCGATCGACGAGGACATCGAATTTGCCGACGATCGGTCGGCGTTTGTGTGGATCGGCCTTTTCGAACCCTCCGAAGAGGAACTGGCGGCAGTCGCATCGCGCTACAATCTCCATCCGCTCGCGGTTGAGGACGCGCTGATGGCGCACCAGCTTCCAAAGGTAGACGTTTACGGCGCCCAGCTCTTTGTCGTCGCGCGAACGGCAAAGCTCGAAGGCACCGACATCGCCTATGGCGAAACGGGAATTTTCGTCGGGCCCAATCATATCATCACGGTGCGCCACGGATCGGCGCGCGCGCATACAGAACTGCGCAAGCACGTCGAGGCATCGCCGCTGATGCTGTCGCACGGGGTGGATTATGTGCTTCACGCGATCCTCGATTTCGTTGTCGACGGCTATTTTCCGATCGTCGATGCGATCGAGGAAGAGGTTCTGGCGATCGAGAATTCGACGCTTGATGCTGCGCCCGACCGGGCCCAGCTGCTCCGCCTGTTCGCGCTGCGACGGACGCTGACGCGCTTTCAGCGGGTTCTGGGGCCGATGGGCGAGGTGGCGGCTAAATTCGAACGGCTGGAAATGCCGTGCATCGATCCCGTCACGCGCCCTTATTTCAGCGACGTGGCCGATCATGTGCGACGCGTCGGGACGGCAGTGGACGGATTACGCGATGCGCTTACCCAGGTGTTCGAGGTTTCGAGTCTGTTCGAGCAGCAGCGGCAGGGCATCATTACGCGGCAGCTTGCCGCCTGGGCAGCGATACTCGCAGTGCCGACCGCAATCGCGGGTGTTTACGGAATGAATTTCGATTTCATGCCCGAGCTGCGCTGGCATTATGGCTATTTCATTGTGGTCGGCGTGATGGCGGCGCTGTGCGGCGGGCTCTACCTGCGCTTCCGGCGCGCGGGGTGGCTGTAAGGACGGCGTGGTCGCAATCCAACCGTCCCCATTTTAGAATTGCATATCCGATGCCTGACCTGATCAAAGCGAGGCGTAATGCCTTTCGCGTCGGACCGTTGCCCGCGGCGTTGATAAACCGTGCACCCGGGACGGAACTGGATCGTGCGGATGTGAGGGTAAGTAAGCCGGCAATCGCGGCAAGTCACATTCGCAAAGGCGCGACATAGCCGGTAAGCTCGAGATAGCCGGTAGCACCGGGCGCTTTCACCGCACCTTCCCAGTAAACAGGCAGCCCGCTCCGCCGCCCGTCGACTTCCTGATCGTCGAACAAGGGCGATAGCGACAGCGTTTTGATGCCGGTTGGCAAACTCACCGTTACCGATTGAGCGACGGGGTAAATCGCGCCCGTGCGCGGTGATCGCCAGCGGCGCAGCGTGCGGAACGCGACGTTACGGGGTGCCAGCGCTGTCAGGCGGCCCTGTGCATCGCGGTAGCTGCCCCCCGCCCACAGGCTCGAGCCGTTGGCGCGGCGGATGCGGAACAGCGTCAGTGCACTGCCGTCGTCGAGATTGAGGCCCGTCCAATCCCAGCCGATCGCAGAAGGATTGAGATAGTTCGACGACCATTCGCGGTCGAGCCAGGCTTTCCCCGACACGTCATGCGCCGTATCGCCGACTTTGATCTGCCCGCCCACGGCCATTTGCGGGACCGAGTAATAATAGCTCGCATCGGCGGGATCGGGCCCCTTGCGACTATAGCCCCGCGTGCCCTGAAGCAGTGGGGGCTGCGTCGGCTTCATCGTCAGGTCGAACCCGAAGCCGCGAGCGGCGACGCGCGTGCGCCAGAGACCATTCGAAAGCCTGACCAGGCGCCAGTCGCGCAGTGCGACATCGCCGTCGTCGAGCCTCGCACCGGCAATGTCGAAGCCGACGCGCGCGCTGTGACTGTCGTGGAGCATGCGCTTTGCTTGCCCATCGGAGACGGCCACGTGCGCGAAGATCACTTGCCGCGCGGCGAACGCGCTCGGGTTGGCGGCATTCAGGCGCGGCCGCACACGAAAAAAGGTGATCTGAAAGCCGAACTGGTGCCCGTTTTCGGCGCGCACCGTGCCGGTCACATACCACCATTCGGTGCGAAAATCGGGATGCGCCCCGTGATCGGTGGGGAAGGCGAAACTGCGCCCCGGGGTCACGACCGGATAGGGTGCGGGGGCTGCTGCAGCCGCAAGGAGCAGCAGCGCACCGAGCATTCGGGCGAGCCGGGCAATCACCAGTCCGACCGCACGGCACGCACCGCATCGGCCGAGGCGGCCCGAAGCCCGGCAATGATCGCGGTCAGCGTGGCCGCAACGATGAGCGCGACGATCACGGTGATCAGCGTCGCGACGGGCAAGCGCGTTGTCATCGTCCAGTTGAACGACTGCGGATTGATGACGTGGATCAGGACCTGCCCGATTGCCATGCCCAGCGTCACCCCCGCGATACCGCCGACACCGCCAAGCAGCGCGCCTTCCGCACCCAGCATCGCGACGATCTGGGCCCGCGCGAGCCCGATGTGCCGCAGCATGCCAAATTCGCGCGTCCGGGCGATCGTCTGCGCCGATGTCGTCGCCGCAACCCCGGCGAGCCCGACCAGAATGGCGATCCCCTCAAGCGCATAAGTGATCACAAAACTCCGGTCGAACAGCGAAAGAGCAAAGCGCCGGAGCGTCGCCGGTTCGGCGATCTGGACGCCATCGCGGAGTTCGGCGGGCACGGTCGCAATCAACGCGCGTCGCACGGCGGCAGGGTCGGCCCCGGGCTTTAGCGTGATCGCGGCGTCGTCGCGCACGGCGTCGCCCGTGAGTGTCGTATAGGCGTCGTCGTCGATCGCAATTGCCCCCTGTTGTCGGGCATAGTCGCGCCAGATGCCCGTCACGCTGAACCTGGCGTCAGGCGCGATCGGCAAGATCAGCGTGTTGCCGACTTGCAGGTGCAACAGGCGCGCCGCGGGCTCCGACAGCGATACGCCAATCGTATTCGGCGCGGGCGGTCGTTCGCGCCCGATCATAATCGCGCGTTCCTGCGCCGCACCCGCTTTCCGCACGATCAGGGTCATCGACGGTCGGTCGGCTGAAAGCGTGATCGGCAGCTGGCGGTTGAAGGCGATGTCGGCAATGCCATCCACAGCGCGCAGCTTCGTTTGCGCTTCGAAATCGAAGCCGCCTAGGCCGGGGTCGGCACGCAGATACAAATCGCCGACGAGGATGTCGCCGAGCCATTGATCGACGGCACCGCGAAAGCTCGTGACCATGATCAGCATGGCCGTCATCAGCGACGTGCTCGCGACGATGCCGCACAGCGCGATCGCCGCGGCGTTGGGTGCGCCATGAAGATGCTGCACCGCGAGATCGAGCGGCAGGAAGCCACGGGTCCGGCGCGCCAGCGGCTTGAGCGCCCAGCGCGCAACGGCAGGCATCGCAACAATGCCGCCGCCGAGCAGCAACGCGACCGAAAGATAGCCGAACAGCGGTAGCTGCGCGACCGCCGGCATGAACGCAGCACCAAGACCGAGCACGAGCAACAGCAGCGGTGTACGCCATTTCGGCACGTCGCGCGGGTCGGCGGTATCGCCGGCATTTTTCAACGCGGCAGCGGGGGCCGCGCGTGAGCCGTTGATTGCCGGAATGAGGCTGCCCCCGACCGCAGCCGCAATTCCGAGTGCGAAGAACCCGAGCGCCGCGAGCGGTTCGACAACGATCTGTGGCGCGACGGAATCGAATGCCATCCCGCCAAGGCCGGGCCCGATGAGCGCGAGCGCGCCTGCCGCGAGCAGATAGCCGCCGCCGATGCCGATCCCGCCGCCGATGATGCCGGTCAGCACGCCCTCGACCGCGACGAGCGTGCGCACGTCACTGCGCTGCATGCCGATCGTCCGCAGCAGTGCGAACCCCTGCAGGCGCCGCGCAACCGCGAGACTTTGGGTCGAGTAGACAAGGAACGCGCCGGTCAGCAACGCGACAAGCGCCAGCATCTGGAGATTGACGCGATAGGCGCGCGACAGCGCGTCGGCCTGATTGGCGGTGTCGGTGCTGTCGCTCACCAGCGCGCTGGCGGGGAGACGGGCCGCGATTGCGCGTCGCATCTCTTGGGGCCGCGCCGTGTCGGCAAGTTTCAGATCGATGCGGTTGATGCGCCCAAGCCGTCCGAAACGCCACTGCGCCGTCGCGATGTCGGTGACGAGAATCCGCTGTCCGTCCGCGACCCCCGGCAACTGGCCGCGCACGACAAACGGTATGCGCCGTCCGTTGGCGGTCAGCGTGACCGCGTCGCCGACCTTGGCTTTCAGCGCGGAAAGCGCGTCGCGCGAGGCGAACAGCGCGTCTTCGGTGAACACGTCTTCGGCGCCCACCTGCGAAGTGGTACCCGGCAGGCCGACGAGCGTCGGCGTGACGTTCACCGCGCGCAGGACGTCGATCCCCAAAAGTGTCGCCCTCCCTCGCGTGCCGCCCGTCACCTTCAGCTCAACGACGGGACTGGCATCGCTCACCCCCACTATTGCCAGCACCCTGGGATAAAGCATCTCGTCGAGACCCAGCGGCCCGGCAGCCCGGACCTGCAGATCGGCCGCCCCGTTCACCGTCCGCACGGCCTGGCCGAACGCCACCAGTGCCGACGCGTTCACCAGATGCACGGCAAAGCCCAGGGCAACGCCGATCGCGATCGCAACGACCGCCGTGGCAATCCGCGCCGGGTGCTGCCGCCAGTCACCGGCGATCAGCCAGCGCGTGACCGGGTTCAGCGCGAACGCCTGGTCAGCCACGGACGAGGCCGGTCGGCGTGAGGCGGAGCACGCGGTCGGCGACGGCAGCAGCACTTGCCGAATGCGTGACGAGGATACCCCCGGCACCGCGTTCGCATATCGCTTTCGCAAACAAGTCCATCACCAGAGCGGCAGTCTCGGGGTCGAGGTTGCCGGTCGGCTCGTCGGCCAGGATCAGCGCGGGGCCGTGGACCAGTGCGCGCGCGATCGCGACGCGCTGAAGCTCGCCGCCCGACAGGTCGCGCGGGAAGGACTCGGCGCGGTCGCCGAGACCGACAGCTCTTAGCATTAGTTGCGCTTCGATGCTGGCGGCGCGCGGATCGCCGCCGGCAAGTGCGAGTGGCAGCGCGACGTTCTTCAAGACGTCGAGATAGGGCAGGATGTGAAACGCCTGAAAGACAAAGCCAATGTGGCGGCGGCGTAAGGCAGTCAGCGTACGGTCGTCGAGCCCGACAAGCGACTGGCCTTCGATGACCACATTTCCGGCGTCGATCGTGTCAAGGCCTGCGATGACGTTTAGCAGGGTCGACTTGCCCGACCCGGATTCGCCGAGGATTGCGACGAGCTCGCCGCTTTCGACCGTCAGATCGAGGTCGCGGAAAAGGACGCGCCCGCCCGGAACGCTCTTGACGACCTTGTCGAGCTGCAGGCGTCCGATCAACGGGGTGCTCATGCGCAGATGGCGTGGGCGAGGGCATGGCCCGACAGCCAAGCCGCTTCGACCCGGGGCCCAAGCAACCAGTCGCCGCACAACCCCAGCTTCCGCGGCGCATCCCAGCGAAGCGCGCCGCCCGCGCTCCCTGATCGGGCGTAGCGCCACCGGTGCGCGGTTACCGACAGTGGCACTGGCAGGGCGGCGGTGCGCGCCGCGAATGCGGCGATCAGGTCGCTGACAACGCTACCCGGCACATCCTCAAGATGACCGGTTGACCATTGGGGCGTCGCCTGGATGACCCATGCCTCGGGTCCGTGCCGACCTGGCTTGGCCGAATTGCGCGCCGCCCAGCCGATCGGGCCGCCATCGGCGAGCAAAACATCGGCGTCGTGCGCCACGGGGCTGCCGAACGCCGCCATGACGGTCCAGCAGGGCGCCGAGAGTGTGCCTGCTGCAAGCGTCGCGAGGTTCGCGTCGATCGGTGTAAGCATTTCCGCAGCTTGCTCTGCCGGGAGGGCGAGGATCAGTGCATCGAAGCGCGCACTGCCAGACTGCTCGCACTGCAAAATCCAGCCGTTCTGGTCGCGCTCGATCGCCTCGACGCGCGCATTCCATTGCACGTCCAGATGCGTTGCCAATGCCTTGATCGGCGCGTTCATCGCGGGCGTCCCGACCCAGGCGCCATCGCCTGCGGCGGGCCAGAGCGCGGCATGGCCTGCCGCAGCCCATTGTTCGACCTGCGCCGCGAACTGCGCATCCCGGACAGTAAAATACTGCGCGCCGTGATCGAACTGCGCTTCCCCTGCGTCAGTTTGCGCCCGGCGCGTAGCCATGCGGCCGCCGGGCCCGCGCCCCTTGTCGAACATCGTTACGGTGTGACCGGCCTTGGCAAGCTCAGTGCCCGCCGAAAGCCCGGCCAAGCCTGCGCCAACGATCCCGATGTGCATAGTTAGGTTCCGGGTTGTCGCTGAAATAAGTCGACCAAATCCTTATGTGCATCACGTGCCTTGTTGTGAAGGACAAACGATGCCACCCGTTCGACCCGATCCGATTGCGCCCGGCCAGGAAAGCGTCTGGCGATATCCGCGCCCGCCGATAGCCGAACCAACCGCCCGTCGCATCCGGATCATTCACCGGGACATCGTGCTCGTCGATACGACGGCTGCCGTTCGCACTCTCGAAACCAGCCATCCACCGACTTATTATATCCAGCAGGCCGACATCGCGATGGGGCACCTGACCATGACCAACAGAACTTCGTTCTGCGAGTGGAAAGGACATGCCGTCTATTGGACCGTCACAACCGGGGGTTCGGTTTTCCGCGATGTCGGATGGAGTTATCCCGAGCCCTCCCGCGACTTTTCGATCCTGCGGGATTACATCGCATTCTATGCCGCGCCGTTCGATCAGTGTCTCGTCGATGACATTGCCGTCGTCCCGCAACCCGGCGGCTTTTATGGGGGCTGGATCACGCCCGATGTCGTCGGGCCGTTCAAGGGCGTCCCGGGGAGCAACTTCTGGTGATCCACCGAAGCCCGCAATTGACGGCGTCGCCTCAGCAATCAAAGTCCCGAGCAGATTCTTGTCCGATGATTGGATCTTGGCCGTTCGTGTTCGGCGTTTCGCTCGCGGCCGTATCGATATCCGTCAGCATTCCCGTGAGTGCTCAAGCAGGCAGCCAACAGGAAGGCTCTGCTTTGATTTTCAGGCCAGAGAATTTCTTTCTCGGTCACACTGAGGGCGTCGGTTCGCTCAAGATCATGTTCGGCCCTCACCGCCCGGTCCGCGCCACGGTCGCGGACGGATTGCCGCAGATGGTTTGCTCATCCTCGAGCAGGATATCGAACAGGCAGGCAAGCCTAAGAAACACCGTCGCTGGATGATGCGATTGCTCGGAGGCGGTCGGTATGCCGCATCGTTGTCGGATGCGATTGGGCCGGTGGTCGGTCGGGTAGGGGGCAATGTGATGACACTTACTTTCCCGGCAAAGGGTGGGCTGTGACCTGCTCCCCTTTTTCTGGCCCCTGATAACTTAGCTTTGGTGTCCATATGCCCTTGGCGGGGGCGGTTGGTAAACTCGGCGGGTGCCAACCCGCCAAGGCTGCTGTGCGGACCCACATTGTTATGGTCCGTCCGCCATGGCTCGATGATCCGTCTCGCTGCGGCCAGCAATGGGAACAGATGCTCATTCAGGCTCTCGTCGCGCAAGCGACCATTAAACGATTCCATGAAGCCGTTCTGCCCCGGAAAGCCCGGTGCCAGATAGTCGGCGGGCTTCGTCACGGCGTTGCCCGCGGCATCGGTCGTCACCACCGGCACGCCGAGATGATTGCCGTGCACCCAGTTGAGAACCGTCGCGCCGCCGCCCCCGCTGCTGCCGGGCACCGCCACCGCCAGCGGCATGTAACCGCCGGTGCCGTCGTCACCGCCAAACGCATTGTCGTTCGCCGCACCGTTCGCCGCTGACGGCAGCGCCCAGATGAACTCCGCCTTCACATCCGATGCGCTCGCGCCATATTCGCCGAGCACACGCCCGTCGGGCGCATAGACGAACCGCCGCACCCCCGTCGTCCCCGGCGCGCTCATCGCCACCCGGTCGTCCATCCCGTCATAGACGAACACCCGCGATCCCGCATCGCCGCGGGTGTAGCCCGTCAGACGCCCATAGCCGTCATAGACCGTGCCGACGCTCACGCCCCCGGGACGGCTCTCACCCGACAGATTGCCACGCGCATCATGGCGCAGCATCCGCGTGCCCGACGCATCCTTCACCGTCGCAAGACGGTTGGTCCCCGGCGCAGTGCCATAGGTCGTCGTGCCCGTGACCGGTCGTGCAACCGCCATGGTCGTCAGCGTCAGCCGGTCGTTCAGGTCATAGCCGTAATAGACCGACTTCGCATCGTCGAGCCGGTCGCGGATCGCGGTCACATTGTCGTTCAGATCATAGCCGTAAGCCAGCCATGACAGGCTGGTGCCCGTGCCCGTGCGGTACAGCCGCCGCGACGCAAGCCGCCCGTCACTGCCCCAGTCATTCGCCACGCTCAGCCCGTTGCCCAGCACCACCGCCTTCACCGCCCCGAACGGCTCATAGCCATAACTGCCCGACACCCGGGTCCACGCCGTCACCGCCGATGATGCTTTCGTCTCCACACCGCTCACCCGGCCCCTGCCGTCATAGCCATAGCGCACGAGCCGGCCCGAGGGATAGGCGATCTGCGTCACCCGGTCCGCCAGATCATATGTGTAGCCAAGCTGCGCCGACGCCGAGCCGCCGATCGCCTGCTGCCGCACAACCATATTGCCGCGGTGATCATAGCCAAAACGCGTCGTCCCCGAGCCATCCACCATCCTGCCCATCCGCCCCACACCATAGCTGCCTGCCAGGCCGGCGGCATCCCAGTAATAGGTGATGGCTTCGGCCGGCTTTCCCGTGGGCACCTGGCTCGTCACCCGCCCCAGATAATCCCGCGTGTAGGTCACGATCTGCCCGCGACCGTCCTTCGCCCGGGTGACCCGCCCCGCGGCGTCATACCAGTAGGTGCTCGTCCCCCGATCGGGCGAGACTTCCTGAATCACATCACCAAAGCCGTTGCGGACATATGTCGTCGTCACCAACTTCGGGTCGGTATTGCTCACCAGATTGTCCCGCGCGTCATCCTGCATCACATCATGCTGCACCGCATAAGGCAGGCAGCGCGGCGCGCCTTGCATTGTGTAGCACCCGGTGCTATACACGCCATGTGTATGATCCGGCTCGCCCTCGTGCCTTCAAGTCGGCATGGTTCGCCAAGGCGGCAAAGAAGGCGCGGATTTCAGACGCGATGTTGTGCAAGGCCATCGCGCAGGTGATAGCGGGTCAAGCGGACGATCTGGGCGGCGGCGTGTTCAAGAAGCGCCTGTCAGACAACCAGTATCGCTCGATCATCCTGGCGCGCGGACGCAGCTTCTGGGTCTACCAGTATCTGTTCGCCAAGCAGGACCGGGCCAACATCGAGGACGACGAGCTGAGGGCGTTCCGCGCATTGGCCAAGAGCTATGCGGCGCTGACGGCAGAACAGGTCACCGCGCTGATCGCAGGCAAGGACTGGATCGAGATTTGTGCGGACCAGGATTTTCGTATGGATAGGGATTTCGGCAAGCTGGAGGAACGATGATGAGCAAGCAGGCTTACAAGAGCGACGCCTTCGAGGCGATCCACGGCTCGGCACGCGCGCTGCACCGCGTGGGCGCGATCACCAAGGCGACCATGCGCGATTTCGACGCAGCGTGCCTGTCCGTGCCGCCCGCCTATGCACCCCGGGACATTCAGCGCCTGCGCGAAGCCCACAAGGTCAGCCAGCCCGTGTTCGCGCGATACCTCAACACCAGCGAGTCCACGGTCGAGAAGTGGGAGACCGGGGCCAAGCGTCCCAGTGGCATGGCTTTGAAGCTGCTCGCCATAGTCGAGAAGCACGGCCTGCAAGTGCTGGCCTGACCATTTGGAGTCATTCCCCGGATCGTCGGGGCTGCGATGCTGCGCATTGCAGTCGGTAATCCAGAAAGAAACTATTTTGACAAATAGTTATCTATAAAAATTGGAACACCAAACTTATGAAGACCATCGATAATATTTATTCCCAAAAGCGGGCCTCCGTCGAAAGAGGATTGAAAATGTCCGCACCACCATATGCTTTCGTAGTTTTTCGATAGCTCTCGAATGATGCAGATTTTTGTATCGAGTCTGTCAAAAGAAAGGCAAGCCCTTCCTCTAGGCTGCTCCACCCATCAAGGAATCCCTGCGCGTCATAGCCATCGTACCCCCAAACTGCACCACGCCTCCGGCCAGTCGCCGTTATACTAGGAAGTAGACAAGTAGATGGCTCAAGCATAATTTCTCGTGAAATCCGCTCCATATCAATAGGATCTCCGGAAAATCTGAATTCAACGGTATAACGATGCCCACCCATCACACTAACCTCCTCAAGACACGGCTGCATTTACTGGTATTGTTGGCCAGAAAGGTGGAATTACAAGAGACGGGATCATTCTAATGCGGCGATATATGATATATACTTCCGCAGTCCCTACAAAAACTGTTGCGACCTTGTTCTGGCAATCCTTGTCACAGGGCGGATTTTCAGCAGGCAGCGGCGCGGGACTTGGTCCAGGCGGACGATTACCGCAGTCGCCAGGCCTACCTATCCTGTTCCATTCATCAAACGCCTCTGCGAGTTCGTCCTTAGTAGCATCGGGATCCCAGCCTCGCTTCCAGCATCTATGCAACCAGTTTCGGAATATGCTGTTATTATAACCATACCACTTGTCCTTTGGAGCCAATCCCATCGGATCGATGAAGTTGACGGGATTCCCCCCGCATAGGCATAGCTGTTCTGCCCGCCGTCGAGGCCGATGGGGTCGGCCTGGATGTAACGGCCTGTGGTGGGGTCGTAATCGCGGTGGCGGTTGTAGTAGAGATCGGGGAGCACACGGCTCTGCCCCGGAAAGTCCGGTGCCAGATAGTCGGCGAGCTTCATTAGGGACTGTGCGATATCTTGTGCGCAGGGCCAAATATCGTCATCAGCTGACGAACCTTTCGCCAAAGATGACGGCGAACTGCGTCTTTGCCTCGCTCCACTTGCACGGCGGCCGTTCCCAGCACGGCATCGGTGATCGTCGAGATCAGGTCGGGCGACACGTCGATGCCGTAAAGCTCCTCGAGATGCCCGCGGATCTCACGCACCGTCATGCCGCGCGCGTACATCGAGATGATCTTGTCATCAAAGTCCGGGAAGCGGCGCTGATATTTGGCAATCAGCTTCGGGTCGAACGTCCCCGCCCGGTCGCGTGGAACATCCAACGTCACCTTCGACGTGCCCGTCAGCATCGTCTTCTTCGACGTGCCATTGCGCCGGTTGATTGCGCCTTTCCGCGCCTTCGCTGTC
>JANPGY010000032.1:0-38874 GCA_031424175.1 Sphingomonadales bacterium | reverse complement strand
AGCCGCCATCTTTCAATACATCAACGGGTTCTACAACACCCATCGCCGCCATTCATATCTGGGCGGCATCAGCCCGCTCGCGTTCGAAGCCAAGATGGCATAGTGAGATAGCTGACCGGCATGAAACCGGTACAAGTCCAGTGGGAGACCGCTCCGACCAGACCTGAGCTAGATTTGGCTCGGTGACGATTTGGATAGCGGGCAGCGATCAGGGCTTTTGTCACCATGGCATCGCGAGATAGACGAGGTGCGATTAATTGGTTTTCTTCGAGAAAACTGGAGCGGGCGAAGGGATTCGAACCCTCGACCCCGACCTTGGCAAGGTCGTGCTCTACCCCTGAGCTACGCCCGCTCGAGCGCCATCGGTGGGGTGTGCCCACCGGGTAGGGCGCTGTACGTAGCGGGAGTGTGAGAGCGATGCAACCCTGCGCTTGCCTCTTGGCAGGGCCGTGCAAATCCCCACATAGGAACACAGTGTAGACGGAGGATTATGTGGCGACTTTGGCCCCGGGACTTGGAATGAGCGCCGCTGAGCGCGAAAGCATCGAGGCGTTCAGGCGTGATGTGATCGAGCCGTCGATGACAAGCCTCGTCATTCTCGATTTCTGGGCCGAATGGTGTGGGCCGTGCAAGGCGCTTTCACCGCTGCTCGAAAAAATCGCTGCCGACTATGCGGACAGGGGCGTGATCCTCGCAAAGATCGATGTCGACGCGAACAAGGCGGTTGCGGCGCAATTCCGCGTCCAGTCGATCCCCACCGTCTATGCCGTATTCCAGGGCCAGCTTGTCGCCGATCTTACCAGCGCGCGTACCGAAGCGCAGATCGCCAGAACCATCGACCAGCTCCTCGCCAAGCTCCCCATCAGCGGCAAGGGTCAGGCGCTTGAGGCCGAAATCGAGCCGCTGATTGCGATGGGCGAGGAGATTCTTGCCGGCGGCGATCCCGAACGGGCGGTGGGAATTTTCGCGCAGATCGTCGAGATGGCACCTGACAAGCCCGCCGCGACCGCCGGGCTGGCACGCGCGCTGACGGCGGCCGGGCGCATCGACGAGGCGGCGGACGTCCTTTCTGACCTGCCGCCACAGTTCGCCCGGGATCCTGAAATCGCGCGCGCGCAATCGGCGCTTGCACTGACGCGCGATGCAAGGCCCGTCGCGGATCTGACGTCTCTTGCCGCGGAGGTTGCGGCCGATCCTGAGAATCACGAACAGCGTCTGCGACTCGCCAATGGCATGATGGCGGCGGGCGACAATGACGGTGCGGCGCATCACCTGCTTGCGATGATCGCTCTTGATCGCGACTGGAACGATGGCACGGCAAAGGCGCAACTGCTCAAACTGTTCGAGGTCGTCGGTGTGATGGATCCATGGGTCAAGGAACAGCGGCGCAGGCTGTCGGCGGTCCTGTTCACATGAACGAGCTTGCAACCGTCCAGCGGCTGTCGATCTTCCCGCTCGGCGGCGCACTGCTGTTCCCGCGGATGCACCTGCCGCTGCACATTTTCGAGCCGCGCTACCGGGCGCTTGTCTCTGACGCGATGGCGCGCGACCGGCGGATCGGCCTGATCCAGCCCAAGGTGATGCGCGAACTGCGCGAGGGCGAATGTCCGCCGCTCTACGAGATCGGCTGTCTCGGCCGGATCGCGCACGTCGAGGCGATGGATGACGGGCGCTATAATATCGTCCTCGAAGGGATCGCACGGTTCCGCCTGCGCCGCGAGCTCGAAGTTACCACGCCGTTCCGGCAGGTGGAGGCCGAGATCGAAGAGTCCGATCCGAGCGACGTCAATCTCGCGCTTTCGCGCCGCGCCGCGCTTGAATATGAATCGCGCAAATTTGCCGATGCCCAGGGCTATGCGGTTGACTGGGAAGCGGTAACGCGGCTCGACGACGAAGCGCTCGTCAACGGCATCGCGCAGATCGCACCCTTCGATGCGGCGGCCAAACAGGCGCTGCTGGAAGCCACCTCGCTCGCCGATCGCGCCGACCTGATCGTTCAGCTCCTCCAGTTTTTCAGCCGCTATGGCGGCGAGGACCGGGTTACTCTGCAGTGATCGTCTAGATCGAAACGCCTTGGAGCAATTTGGGCAACCGCCCGGTCTCGCCGCGCGCCTCGGCCATGAAAAAGCTTTTCAGCGGCCCGATGCGCTGAACGGCATTGAGCCCGAACCGTCGGATCGAGCGGGCAGCATGCCCGCGGACCCCGAACAGGCGGGTGAGGGTGTCGGTCGCGACGGTCACCGCCAATGTGTCGAGGCTGCGCCAGCGTTGATAGCGCGACAAGAGTTGCGCGTCTCCGAGATCGAGGCCGAGGCGCGATCCGTCGACGAGCACCTCGACGAGTGCGGCGACGTCACGAAAGCCCAGGTTCAGGCCCTGCCCTGCGATCGGATGAATGCCGTGCGCAGCGTCGCCCACGAGCACCAGTCGCTCGGCGGCGACCGTTGCGGCATGGTGAAACCCGAGCGGCCAGGACGATCGCGGGGCCGCGCTCGAAAGCACGCCGAGCACGCCGCCGGTGCGTTTTTCTGCTTCGACGGCAAAAGCGTGGTCGGAAAGCGCGAGCACGCCGGGGGCGTCCTTTTCATCGACCGTCCAGACAAGTGCGGACCTTGTGCCCGGCAGCATGGGCAGCAGCGCAAACGGGCCTGCGGGATAGAATATCTCATGCGCTGTACTGTTATGTGGGATTGAGTGATCAAAGGCCGAAATGATCGCGACGTGCGGATATCGCCAGTTCGCTTTTCGCAGCCCGGCCGCTTCGCGCGTCGGCGAATTGCGACCCTCGGCCACAACCAGCAGGCTGGCACGGACTTCGGTGCCGTCGTCAAGTGTCGCCATTACGCCGGCGGGACCGCGCACGACGCCCACCACCCGTCCCGGCGTTTTCAGCATAACGTGCCGGGCTGCCGCCGCACGCTCACGCAGGATACGACGAAGGATGGTATTTTCGATCATCGTGCCAAGCGCTTCGTCACCGGGCGTGAAATCGAGCGCCTCGCGGCTAACCCCGTCGCGTACCATGATCTGTCTGATCGGGCAGCCGTGCGGGCGGAGCGCATCGGCCACGCCAATGGCTTCGAGCATCCGCCAGCTCGCCGACGCAACCGCCGAGGCGCGCCCGTCGAACCCTGGGCCGGCCTGTTTTGCAGGATCGACCGGATCGACCACGATCGAGGACAGACCATGCGCGTCGAGCGCGAGTGCCGTTGTCAGGCCGACCAGCCCGCCACCGAGGATGAGGACATCTGTTTCTTGCATGGCGGCGGTCTATCGCACCGGTATCTTGACGGCGAGTCCCCCAACTGCGATTTCTGCGGACGAAACGCGCGTGGCGCGCGGGGATCTTCCATGAGCAGTCGCGCGGTCGCCATCCGTCCAGGCCTGAAGGAAAGCGTGAAGCGCGGCGCAGCGCGAAGTGGCGCGCTGGGCGCGGCCGCCGGGTTGCTGGCCGGCAGCCTGTTCACGGCGTTCGCCCTGGCGTCCTATGACCGCAACGATCATGCCTTGAGCACCGCTGCGGGCGGCACGCCGCATAACTGGATGGGAACGCCGGGTGCGTATCTCGCCGACGCGCTTCTGGCGATGACCGGCCCGGCGATCTGGCTCATCCTGCCGGTCATCGTCATTACCGCGTTCAGACTGTGGCGCGATGTGCCGATCAGTGGCTGGAAGCGGCGGCTGTCGCTTGCCGTCACGGGCATTGCGCTCGTCGCCATTGCGCTGTCGCTGTTTCGCCCCGGTGCGATGATCACGTTTCCGGCGGGGACGGGCGGCATCGTCGGCATCGCCGGGAATGGTCTCATCGGCGCGGTCCTGTCATCGCTGCCCGAGTCGGTTTCCGGACCGGCGGTATGGATTGCGATCGTCCTGCTGGCGCTGGCTGGTATCCTCCTGTGGGCAAAAAGCCTCGACCTGGACGAAACCGAGCGCGCTTTCCTGCTTCGCCGACGTGGCGAAAGCGAACAGCCCCTGCACCCGGTTGGCATCGCGCCGCGTGCGAGCGAGGTGGCCCCTCGAGCGTCGCCTGTAACGAGCGATACGCGCGTTCGCCCCGTCATTGCCGATCGTTCCGCCGCAGCGTCAAAGGCGAAAGCTGACAAGCCGCGCCAGGGCGGCCTCGCATTCCACGATAAATACGTCCTGCCATCGATCGACCTGCTGACCCCCGCCCCGCCGTCGCAGGGCCCGATGCTCGACAAGGCGGCGCTGGAACGCAATGCGCGCCTGCTCGAAACGGTACTTGACGATTTTCACGTGAAAGGGTCGATCGTCGAAGTCCGTCCCGGGCCCGTCGTGACGATGTACGAACTGGAGCCGGCAGCGGGCATCAAGGCAAGCCGGGTCGTCCAGCTCGCGGATGATATCGCGCGCAACATGTCTGCGCTTTCGGCACGCGTAGCGACAATTCCGGGGCGCAGCGTCATCGGCATCGAACTGCCCAATGCGCGGCGCGAGCCGGTGGTGTTACATGAACTCGTGGCGAGTGCCGCGTTCGAGGATCAGTCGGGGCTGGCGATTATCCTCGGCAAGAATATCGCGGGCGATCCCGTCATCGCAGATCTCGCGCCGATGCCGCATCTGCTCGTCGCCGGCACGACCGGATCGGGAAAATCGGTCGGCCTCAACGCAATGATCGTATCGCTTCTCTACAGGCTGACCCCCGATCAGTGCCGGATGATCATGATCGATCCCAAGATGCTCGAACTGTCGAGCTATGAGGATATTCCACACCTGCTTGCCCCTGTCGTGACCGAACCCGCCAAGGCGATCCGGGCGCTCAAATGGGCGGTCGAGCAGATGGAAGAGCGCTACCGCATGATGGCCTCGGTCGGGGTGCGGGGCCTTGCCAGCTTCAACGACAAGGTGCGTCAGGCAAAGGCAAAAGGCACGCGGCTCGGTCGGCGCGTCCAGACGGGATATGACGCCGGAACGGGCCAACCGCTTTACGAGGAAGAACAACTCGAGTTCGAAGTGCTGCCGCAGATCGTCGTCATCGTCGATGAGCTGGCGGATCTGATGATGACCGCAGGTAAGGAGGTCGAGTTTCTCATCCAGCGGCTCGCGCAAAAGGCGCGTGCGGCGGGCATCCACCTCATCATGGCGACGCAGCGCCCCTCGGTCGACGTCATCACCGGCGTCATCAAGGCCAATCTGCCCACGCGGATCAGCTTTCAGGTGACGTCCAAGATCGATTCGCGCACCATCCTCGGCGAACAGGGTGCCGAACAGCTGCTCGGCAAGGGCGACATGCTCTATATGCCCGGCGGAAAGCAGATCGTCCGCGTGCACGGCCCGTTCGTCAGCGACGAGGAGGTCCGCGCCGTGGCCGAGCATTGGCGGGCGCAGGGCAGGCCCGACTATATCCAGGCCGTCACCGAGGAGCCCGAGGATGGCGGCTTCAGCCTCGATGGTGCGCCGTCGGGCGACGACAGCCCCGAAGACCAGCTGTACCGCAAAGCCGTGCAGCTCGTCGCGGGCAGCCAGAAAGCCTCGACCTCATGGCTCCAGCGCCAGCTCCGGATCGGCTACAACAGCGCCGCGCGCCTGATCGAGCGGATGGAAACCGACAATCTGGTTTCGCGCCCCGATCATGTCGGACGGCGCGAGGTACTGATGGATACCGATGGACGGCCATTATAGTTCCCGGCGGACCAGCCCGTCTGCGACAGCATCCCACCCGGACTGATGCGCGGCCGTTCATCGATCGTATCACCGAATGTCGCTATCCGCTTTTCCATCGGCTATCGGGAATACCCAATGCTCATCCGTATCGCACTGGCTGGCCTCGCCACGCTCCTTACAGGCCCTGCCCTGGCTCAGTCGGGAGACCTCGCAGCGGTTCAGGCGCACCTTCGGGCGGTGACGACCATGACGGCACGGTTTACCCAGACCGATCGCGCGGGACAGACGCTCAACGGCACGCTCCAGCTCAAGCGTCCCGGCAAAGTCCGTTTCCAATATCAGGCGGGCGTGCCGATCCTAATCGTCGGTGATGGAAAAGCACTGACGTTCATCGATTATTCGGTCCGGCAGGTCTCCCGCTGGCCGATCGGCAATTCGCCGCTGGGCATTTTGCTCGATCCATCGCGTGATCTGTCGCGCTTTGCCACGATCATGCCGTCGGATGATCCGCGCATTCTGCTTGCCAGCGCGCGCGACCCCCGTCATCCTGAATATGGTGCCATTACCCTCGCATTCGCGCGCGATGGCTCGGCACCTGCAGGCCTGCGGCTTCAGGGCTGGGTTGCCCTCGATGCCCAGGGAACACGCACATCGGTCCGGCTGTTCGATCAGCGCTTCAATGCGCCGGTCAGCGACAGGGCGTTCACATGGCGCGATCCGCGGCGTCCATCAACCCGCAATTGATGGATCCGTTCATCACGCTGACAGGTGCGAACACCTATCAACACGGCGAAGCCACGGGCGCCTGATGGCGGGATTTCCCCTGTTGCCTGCCCTTTTGCCTGATGGCTCACCTGCGTGACGAACGCCGGTCGGCCCTCGCTCCATGCCCCCGGAGCGGGGGCCTTGGACTGTTCCACCACGATACGCTATAATCTGAAGTCGAGCGACGCGGATCGATCGGCAACCGCCCGCTCTGGCGCCGGAGGCTCGGCGAGGTTACAGGCAATACATGCCCGCTACGCTCAGGATCGCATCGTGGAATATCAATTCGGTGCGTTTCAGGCTCGGGGTCGTCGAACGGTTCCTTGACGAACAGTCACCCGACATCCTGTGCCTCCAGGAAACCAAGGCGGTCGACGGTGTCTTTCCCGCGGCTGCGTTTGCCGCGCGCGGCTACACCTATCAGTTTCTGAACGGTCAGCCGATGCATCATGGCGTGGCGATCGTTTCACGTATCCCGCTCGTCGAGGATGACCGGCTCGACTGGCAGGCGAACGGCGAAGCGCGGCATATCGGTGTCCGCCTTGCCGATGCGTCCTTTGCGGGCCTCCGGCTCGAGAATGTCTATGTTCCTGCGGGCGGCGACATTCCCGACCGCGATCTGAATCCGAAGTTCGGCCAGAAGCTGGATTTCCTGGCGCGCATGGCCGACTGGTCCAGCGCGCTCGCCGGTCCAACGGTCCTCGTCGGCGATTTCAACATCGCGCCGCTCGAATGCGACGTGTGGAGCCATGCGGCGCTGCGCGACACGGTGAGCCACACACCCATCGAGATCGAAACTCTCGCGCGCCTTCAGGCGGCCGCGAACTGGGTCGATCTCGGGCGGCGCTTCTGCCCACCACCCGCGCGCCTCCATACATGGTGGAGCTACCGCGCAAAGGACTGGGCCGCATCGGATCGCGGACGGCGGCTCGATCATATGTGGGCCACGCCGGATGCCGCCCGGCATGCAGTTTCCCATCATGTCCATGAACCCTGCCGGAGCTGGGACAAGCCTTCGGACCATGTCCCGCTCGTCACCGAGTTTGCGTTTTGAGCGATGCCCGATTGGCCGCGCGCGCAATCGACGCGCTACGCCGCGGCTGGCCGGTCAGGATTGGTGCGATGCGCCTTCTCGCAATCGAGACGGCCGACGAGGCGCGGCTTCACCTTTTCGATCCCGGGCACAATGCAGACATTCTCCTTGCGGCGTCGCGGGCCGCGACACTGAAGCTGACGAACCAGATCGCAGCTGGCGATGGCGACGCGCCGGTCACCGTTGCCCGGACCGGATGGCTGACCCTTCCAGCGGTGCGTGCGCTCGCCGATCCCGCCACAGATCTGCAGTTTCCGATGAAGGGCCCGTTCGCCACCCGCCGCACCGCCAATGCGTCCGACGCGTGCGCCGCGATTGACCTCGCGCGCCTCGCCGGGCTGCTTCCTGCCTTTTTTATCGGCGGAGACGGGGACGCCGATGTAAATCTCAACCGCTCCGACATTACCGCCTATGAAGCGCCCGAACGTCTTGCCATCGTCGCCCGCGCACGCCTGCCCGTCGCCGCGTGCGAAGATGCGGAAATCGTCGCGTTTCGCAGCCCCGAAACCATCGGGGAGCATGTCGCGCTCGTCATCGGCCGACCGGATGGTTCCGTTCCCCTCGTCCGTCTTCACAGCGAATGTCTGACGGGCGACGTACTCGGATCGCTCAAATGTGACTGCGGCCCGCAGTTGCACGCAGCGCTCGGCGAGATCGCGGCGTCGGCTTGGGGAATCCTGCTCTATCTCCGCCAGGAGGGGCGCGGCATCGGCCTGATCAACAAGCTGCGCGCCTATGAACTGCAGGATCAGGGTTTCGACACGGTCGATGCCAATCTGCGTCTGGGATTTGCCGTTGACGCCCGGGATTTTGGTGTTGCGGCGCGGATGCTCGTGCTTCTGGGGCAGCCGCAAATCCGGTTGCTGACGAACAACCCGGCCAAGGTCGCCGGGCTGACCGGCGCGGGCATCGATGTGATCGAGCGCGTTCCCCATCAGGTTGCGCACAACCCGCACAACGAACAATATCTGGCAACCAAGCGCGACAGGACGGGGCATCAGCTCTAGGGGCGGTCACCGAACAGTGCCGAACCGACGCGCACGTGAGTCGCTCCCAGCGTTACTGCGGTTTCGTAATCGCCTGACATGCCCATGCTGAGGCCGGCCAGTCCGTGATCGCGCGCCAGCTTTGCGAGCATCGCAAACCACGGCGACGGCTCGAGCCCGAGCGGCGGTACGGTCATCAGGCCGATGACAGGAAGGTTCGCGGCACGGGCATCATCCAGCAGCGAGCCAAGCCCTTCAGGAGGACAACCGCCCTTGCCTGCGGACCCTTCGAGATTGACCTGCACGAAACAGTCAGGTCTTCGCCCCACGCGGTCCATCGCGCGGGCCAGCGCCGCGATGAGCGACGACCGGTCGACGGCGTGGATCACATGCACCAGCCGGACGGCATCCTCGGCCTTGTTCGATTGCAGCTGTCCGATGAGATGCAGTCGTACATCGTCATGCGCCTCCAGCAGTGGCGGCCATTTGGCAGCCGCTTCCTGCACCCGGTTCTCGCCGAACAGGCGAGCGCCTGCCGCAATCAGCGGGGTGACCGCCTCTTCCGGCCAGGTTTTCGAAACCGCGACCAGCGCGATGTAGGCGGGGTGCCTGCCGGCGTGCCCGGCAGCACGCGCAATACGGTCACGAACATCGGCAAGACGCCTGGCTGCATTTTCCATGATGAAGGCTATAGGCACCATCATGTGCCGCCGCCAACCGTTGCCCCGCATCTGGCTGATGACCGATGAACGGATGCCCGATCTTGATAGTGCGATGGCTGCATTGCCAAACCGGGCCGGCATCGTCTTTCGCCATCATTCTCTCGGGCGGGCAGCACGGCGTGCGCTTTTCCGAAGGGTCGCGCGTCACGCCCGGGCCGGCCGCCATGTCCTGCTGCTGGCCGGCCGGCCGGCACTGGCGCGCCAATGGGGTGCCGATGGTGCGCATGATCGGTCGACGCGACGGTCATGCGGGATACGAACCTGTGCCGTTCACTCGGTGCGCGAACGGAACGCCGCGCTTCGCGCCGGGGCAGATCTGATTTTCGTCTCGCCCGTCCATGCAACACGCTCGCACCCGGGCGCCATGCCGCTGGGTCTCAGGCGTGCCCGCCAGATTGCAGGCACCGGCTGGCCCCGGACCATCCTCCTCGGCGGCATGAATCAGCGGCGATACAGGAAATCAGGCCTGCCGCCCGCTTTTGGGTGGGCGGCGATCGACGCGTTCAGAATTTGAACGCCGTTCCGATATAGACCGCCTGGCTGTCTCTGCGGTTGTCCGCCAGCGATGCGAGACGGTCGCGCTCGCTGGCGCGGTAGCGTACACCCGCGGTCAAGTCGAGATTGCGGCTCAGCCGGTATGAGCCGCCAACGTCGAACGTATAGCCGCCCGTTCCGACAGCAAGCCCGCGCGGCGTCCCGCGCGTCGCGCCGTCAGCGCCAACCGCAACACGCGTGCTGAATTTGCGCGTATTATAGCTGAGGCCAACATCGACGGCTTCCCGGCCTCCAAACGTACCCAGATCGATCTTTTCAACTTCGCCCGATACTGCGAACCGTCGCCAGCCCACGGCGACCCCCAGATTATAGGCGATCGGTGACAGCGCGCTCATACCGGCTGCGCCTTGCGACGGACTTACGAGAGCAAGCCGATCATTTGTAACGGGAGCGTCCCGGGTGCGCACGGCTACCGTGACCGAGCGGTTCAGCCGCACGCTGATCGTCGCCGGCGTAAACCGGAAGCCGCTTGCCCCAAGGCGGCTGCGCGCCAGAACGGCAGCAAGGCGTGGATCCCCATTGGCCGGCGTGAACGTTCCGATGTTACCCCGCATCGATATCGGAGCGCGGGGCCTGATCACGCGTGTGTCGCCCGGATCGCCAAGCGCAGGCGTGAACGAAAAAGCAAATGCCGCCGCGCCGCTTCCGCATACCACCGCCATGACACGCCCGAACCTCACCGCGAAAACTCCTGTCAAACGAGAGCGCCTGTGTAGCGCAAACGATCCCCGCTGCCAGCTATGGCATATTTTTATGAACAAGGTGTTGCATTTGGCGCACAGCGTCTGATTTGGGTCGCGTCGCGGCCGCCTGTTCAACTTGCGGGCAGCCGCGTGCCCGTATATCGCCGAGACAGCCCGCGCTTTGCGCTCCAGCACCAAGGAACTCCATGGTCCGCCGCATCTTGAAAGCGACCGCGATTATCGCGATCCTGACCACATCAGCCTGTAGCAAGAAAGAACGCCCGCGGGCGGATCTCGCAGCGAGCCAAGTGACAACGATCGGGATCAATGCCTATCTTTGGCGCGCTGCGCTCGACACGGTATCGTTCATGCCGCTTCTCCAGACCGATTCGAACGGCGGGGTGATCGTGACCGACTGGTATGTGAACCCGAGCGCGTCGAACGAGCGCATGAAGCTGACCGTGACCATTCTCGACCGCGACCTGCGCGCGGACGCGGTGCGCGTTGCCGCGTCGCGCCAGCTCCTCACAAGTGGTCAGTGGATCGACGCGCCCGTCCAGGCAGCCACCGTGCAGAAGCTGGAAGATGTTATTCTGACCAAAGCGCGCGACCTGCGACGGAATGCCGTTGCCGGATAAGAACGTGACCGAGACGCGCTTCAACGCGCTGAAAGCCGATGCGCACTGGCAGACAGTCTGGGAGGAACGCGGCACTTTCATCACGCCACCTGCCAGCGATCCGCGCCCGAAATGCTATGTCCTCGAAATGTTTCCCTATCCATCGGGGCGTATTCATGTTGGCCACGTCCGCAACTACACCATGGGCGACGTACTGGCGCGCTATCGTGCGATGACCGGTCATGCCGTGCTGCATCCGCTTGGATGGGATGCGTTCGGCATGCCGGCGGAAAATGCCGCGATGGAAAAAAAGGTGCATCCCGGCACATGGACGCGGCAGAACATCGCGGCGATGAAAGCGCAGCTGAAACGCCTCGGTCTGTCGATCGACTGGACCCGTGAGCTCTCGACCTGCGAACCGGACTATTACGGACATGAACAGGCGCTGTTTCTCGAACTGATGGAAGCAGGGCTGGTCTACCGCAAGGAATCGTCGGTCAACTGGGATCCGGTCGATATGACCGTGCTTGCCAACGAGCAGGTCATCGATGGGCGGGGCTGGCGCTCGGGTGCTCCCGTTGAGAAAAAGAGCCTCAGCCAATGGTTTCTGCGAATAACCGACTTTGCCGACGATCTTCTCGACGGGCTGGACGGACTTGACGGGTGGCCCGACAAGGTTCGCACGATGCAGGCAAACTGGATCGGCAGATCGCAGGGCGTGCAGCTGCGCTTCGCTGTCACAGGCGGATCGGACAGTATCGCGGACAATATTGCGGTGTACTCGACGCGCCCCGATACGATTTTCGGTGCCTCCTTTATCGCGATTGCGGCCGATCATCCGCTCGCAACACGCCTGGCGGCAGGCAGCAGCGCACTTGCGGCGTTCATTGCCGAATGCCGCAAGGGCGGGACGACCGCGGCCGAAATCGAAAAGGCCGAAAAGCTCGGCCATGATACCGGCCTGACCGTCGATCATCCATTCGATCGCGAACGGAAGCTTCGCGTTCTGGTCGCCAATTTCGTTCTGATGGATTATGGCACCGGCGCCGTGATGGGCGTTCCTGCACACGACCAGCGCGATCTCGATTTTGCCCGCAAATATGATCTCCCGGTTCGTCGCGTCGTGGCGGATGGTGATCAGGTCGATCCGTGTTTCACGGGAAACATTGCCTATACCGGCACCGGCATGATCGTAAACGCCGGGTTTCTGAACGGCATGACCGTCGATGAGGCCAAGGACGCCGTCACGGCGCGCGCCGAGGCTGAAGGGTGGGGCGAAAGGCAGACGCAGTATCGGCTGCGCGACTGGGGCGTCAGCCGTCAGCGTTACTGGGGAACGCCGATCCCGATCATCCACTGCGGCCGTTGCGGCGTGCAGGCGGTGCCGTTTGCCGAGCTTCCGGTCGTGCTGCCCGACGACGTGGATTTCGACACGCCCGGCAACCCGCTCGACCGGCACCCGACGTGGAAGCATGTCGCCTGTCCCCGATGCCGCGAACCCGCGCTGCGTGAAACCGATACGCTCGACACATTTGTCGATTCGTCCTGGTATTTCATCCGCTTTGCCAGCCAGCCCAAGGACAAGCCGTTCGATCGGGCCGAGGCCGAGGCATGGCTGCCCGTCGGGCAATATATCGGCGGCGTCGAACATGCGATCCTGCACCTGCTTTACGCCCGTTTCTGGACCCGCGCGCTCGAGCGCATCGGCAAGCTGGGCATTGTTGAACCGTTCCGCGGGTTGTTCACGCAGGGCATGGTGACGCACGAGACCTACCGCGACGCGACAGGGAACTGGCTGTCTCCGCAAGAGGTCGTCGATGGAAAGGTCATCGCGACAGGCGAACCCGCGTCGGCCGGCCGCACCGAGAAGATGTCCAAATCAAAAAAGAACGTGGTCGATCCCGAACCCATGTTCGATGCCTATGGTGCCGATGCGCTGCGCTGGTTCATGCTCGGTGACTCCCCGCCCGAGCGCGATCTTGAATGGACCGAGACGGGGATCGAGGCGACGTGGCGCTTCGTCAATCGCGTATGGCGACTGTTCGGCGATCATGACGCGGGCGCGATCGGCGGTGACGCGGCTCTGGAGCGGGCGCTCCACCGCGCGATCACAGGGATCGGGGCGGATATCGAGGCGCTGACCTTCAACAAGGCGATCGCCAAGATTCACGAGCTCGTCAACGCGATCGAACGCGCACCGGGCACGGCGACACGAACGGACGCGATTGTCACGCTGGTAAAGCTCGTTGCGCCGATGATGCCGCACCTTGCCGAGGAGGGCTGGGCTGCGCTCGGCGGGGAAGGTCTGGTCGCCGAAGCTGAATGGCCGGACCATGATCCAGCGTTGCTCGCCAACGGGGAGGCGACGATTGCCGTCCAGGTGAATGGCAAGCTGCGCGATACGCTTGTCGTCGCCAAGGGGCTTGGTCGCCCGGAACTTGAGGCCCGTGCGCTCGCGTCAGAGAAGATCATGCGACTTCTCGACGGCGTTGCGCCAAAAAAGGTGATCGTCATTCCCGATCGTCTCGTCAATATCGTCGCATGAGGCTTGTGTTAGTCACTTTTCTGCTCGCTCTGGGCGGATGTGGGCTCAAGCCATTATATTCGGGCGGATCGGCGGGTACTGTTGCCCAGACACTGAGCGGAATCACGGTCATGCCGATTGACGGCAGGAGCGGGTGGCTGGTTCGAAACGCGCTGACCGGTCGGCTCGGCGCGGAAGGGACGGCTCGCTACCGGCTTGAGGTAGCACTGGACGACCGCATCGAGGGCTTCGGCGTCAGGCGGGACACTGCGGTCACGCGCGAGCGCCGCACGCTGCGCGCGCGCTACCAGCTTGTCGATGCCGCCGACGGCACCGTCGTCCTCGATGCGACCGCCGGTTCCGATGCCGGGATCGATGTCGTTTCTTCGGATTACGGAACGATCGCCGCCGAAAATAGTGCGCTCGAAAGGCTTGCAGCGATCGTTGCCGATCAGATTGTGGCGCGGGTCGCGCTTTATGCGACGCGCTCCGAAAGCCGGTGAAGGTCAAGGCCGATCAGATGGCGCGCGCGCTCGATGCGCCCAGCGGCGATGTTCGGCTGTTTCTTCTCTACGGCCCCGATGAATCGGGTTCGCGCGCGTTTGCGGCTCGTCTGGAACGGGCAATGGGTGCGGGCGCTGAGCGCATCGACCTCGATGGCGCAGCGCTGAGGGACGATCCGGCGCGTCTGAGCGATGAGGCATCGGCGATTGCCATGTTCGGCGACCGGCGCTTCATCCGGATTGCCGGGGGCGATGAGTGCACTGAAGCCGTCGACGCTCTCCTGACGGGTGCGGCTGGTGGCAATCCTGTCGTGTTGATTGCAGGCGCTCTCAAGCCTGCTTCGATGCTGCTCAAGCGCGTGCTGGATGACCCTGGCGTGCTGGCTTGCCAGAGCTTCAAGCCAGAGGGCAGCAATCTTCTGGATATTGCCGTCGCCATGGGTCGCGCGCAGGGGCTCAACCTGTCGCGTGAGATAGCAGCGCGGCTCGCGGCCAGTTGCCTTGGTGATCGGGCCGTGCTGGAACGCGAGATCGAAAAGCTCTCGCTCTACCTCGACGCCGCTCCTGATCGGCCGCGCCGGGTCGATCATTCAACGCTGGATGCTCTTGGCGCCGGGCTGGATGAGCTGGACACCGGCGCGCTGGTCGATGCCGTGATGGACGGTCGCCCTGGCGACCTGGCCCGTGAACTTGCCGCGCTCGTCGGCTCGGCAACAAGCCCCGTTCCAGTGCTGCGGGCAATCGCACGGCGGATAGCGGTGCTGGCGCGGCTACGCAGTGACGTCGATGCCGGGGCACGACCCGCCGCCGTGATGGCTGCGGCGGGCAAGTCGCTGTTTTACAGGGAGCGGGATGCTGTAGGCCGACAGATCGCGCAGTGGGATGCTGCCCGGCTCCGGATCGCAGGCCGAAAGATTTTCGCCCTCGATGCCACCCTGAGAACCTCGGGTACGGCGGGTGACGTCCTCGCCGTGGCAGAGCTCGTTGCCATTGCCCGCGCAGCCGAACGGCTGAGATAGCGCGCCTTAAATCGGCTCGCCGCTGAGGCGCTGGCAAATCAGGTCGAGCTGGTCGAGCGTCGCATAGCTGAGAGTGACGCTGCCCCCGGTTCCCCTGTGCGAAATGGCAATCTTCAGTCCGAGAAGATCGCCGAGCTGGCGTTCGAGCAGGGCGATATCGGCATTGGCGTCGCGTGTTGACGGATCTGGTGATCTCCCGGCACCGCGGCGCGGTGCCTTGAACCGCCGGACTGCCGCCTCGACTTCGCGGACCGACCATCCTTTGGCAATAGCATCGTGAGCGAGCGCCTCGGCTGCTTCAACGCCGAGCAATGCCCGCGCGTGCCCCATGCTCAGCCGTCCCCCGGCCACATGCGCGCGCACCGGCGCGGGCAGATCGTGCAGCCGCATCAGATTGGCGACGTGGCTGCGGGATTTGTGCACCAGCTGTGCAACGGCCTCCTGGCTGTGGCCGAAATGGCGCATCAGACGCAGATAGGCCTCGCCTTCTTCGATCGCGTTGAGATTGGCTCGCTGGATGTTTTCGATCAGCGCGATTTCGAGCGTCGTCGATTCATCGATTTCCTTTACAACACACGGTATCTCGTGAAGTCTTGCGCGCTGTGCCGCGCGCCAGCGCCGTTCCCCGGCGACGAGCTGAAACCTGTCTCCCAGCGGGCGTACCACGATGGGCTGGAGCAAGCCCCGCTTGGCGATCGAATCGGCAAGCTCGGACAGCGCCGCCTCGTCAAAATGGCGGCGGGGCTGATCGGGATGAGGCGAAATGTCGGCCACCGCGATCACGCGGATACCGGATGCCCCCGCGTCATTGCCCGGCCCCGGTGCTGCATCCCCCAAGAGCGCTGAAAGACCCCGGCCCAGCGCGGGCGGCTTGCGGCGCGGCGCGATTGATTCGCGCTGTCCGTCGGTGCCTGCCCCGGTCATGCTGCAACGGCCGGTTCGGGCAGCCGTCCGATCAGTTCGCGCGCCAGTGCCATATAGGCCTCCGATCCAGAACAGCGGATATCGTAGATGAGCGCTGGCAGGCCGTGGCTGGGCGCTTCGGACAGCCGGACGTTACGCGGGATGACCGTTTCGAACACCACATTGCCGAGGCATGCGCGAACGTCTTCGGCGACCTGATCCGTCAGGCGGTTGCGCCGATCGTACATCGTGAGCGCTACCCCGAGGATCGACAGGCGTGGATTGAACTTGGCACGGATGCGCTCGACCGTCTGCAGGAGCTGCGACAGCCCCTCAAGCGCAAAGAATTCGCACTGGAGAGGCACGAGCAGCGATTGCGACGCAACCATGGCGTTGATTGTCAACATTCCGAGCGACGGTGGGCAATCGATCAACACCATGTCCCAGCGAGCGGTCGGCACCGTTGCAAAAGCCTTGGCAAGGCGATGCGTGCGATCTTCATATTGAACCATTTCCACTTCCGCGCCTGACAGATCGACCGTCGACGCGATAAGTTCGAGGCGCGGCACTCGCGTCGGCACGACCGCGTCGCTCAGCGTGCAATCCCCGGTCAGCAGCTCATAGGAGGATCGGATTCGTGCGGACGGCGGAATGCCGAGGCCGGTCGATGCATTGCCTTGAGGGTCCAGATCAATAAGGAGCACGCGAGAACCGGTGGCTGCAAGCGCAGTGGCGACATTGATCGCCGTCGTCGTTTTGCCGACGCCGCCCTTTTGATTGGCCACGGCAAGCACGATCATCGTTTTGTCCGCGGATGAACCTGAGTGGCGACGATGATGTGGCTGTCAGGATCGGTCAAACTTGGCTCCAGTCGAAAGTCTCCCTGCCATATTTGGCGGACCGATTCCAGCTCTGCTGCGGCCATTCGTCCCTTGGGAAGTACCCAGATCGTCCGATCGGTCGAAAACCGGTGTGCTGCGGCAAGAAGCGTATCAAGCGGGGCAAACGCGCGCGCCGATATGACCGCCGCTGCCGGCAAATCGAGCGCTTCAGCGCCAACACCGTGCACTGTTACATTGCCGAGCGAGGCCGCGGTGCTGACTGCATCGAGGAAAGCCGCACGACGTCGCCGCTTTTCACAGAGATGGACTGGAAATTCCACCGTGGCGCCAATGATCAGGCCGGGAAAACCAGCGCCCGTACCGAGATCGAGCCACGGTCCGCGATCGGCATAACGAAGCAGCTGGATGGAATCGGCGACATGGCGCAGCCAGATCGCATCCACCGACTTGGCGCTGATCAAATTCTGGTGGGCGTTCTCAGCGATGACCTGATTCACGATCACTTCGAGACAGGAGAATGTTTCACGTGAAATGGGCGCGCCTAACGCCTTCTCGACCGTCTGCCTTGGCGTCATGCGGCACGACGAGAGGCGACGAGGATTGCTGCCAGGGCGGCAGGTGATATACCACGAACGCGCTGCGCCTCACCGATCGAGGCCGGCCGGGCCAGCGTCAGCCGCTCGACCATCTCGTTCGATAACCCCGGCACCGTTCCAAAATCAAAGTCGACCGCAATCGTGACGGCCCCGCTTCGTGCCAGAGCAACCTGTTCTGCCTTTTGCCGCGCAACATGGGGGGCATAGAAAATATCTTCGGCGACCTCTTCGAGCGCATCGAGCGGCGTCTTTGCAAGCGCTGGATCAACCTGCGCGAAATCACGACCCGTCCACCGTTCGCGGCGCGCCTGATCCTGTTTCGCTGCCATGACATCATGGGCCTCAGCCAGCTCACTTTTGCGACGTGCCCACCATGTCGCCCGCTCGCTGTCGACCAAACCCAGGGCTATGCCGATATCGGTGAGGCGGGTTGCGGCATTGTCCGCGCGCAGTTGAAGTCGATATTCGGCGCGTGCCGTCAACATGCGATAAGGCTCACTCGCCCCTTGCAGAACGAGATCGTCGATCATGACGCCGATATAACTTGACGCCCGGTCCAGCAGTAGTGGCTCTTTACCCATCGCATGAGCCGCTGCATTGGCACCAGCTACCAGACCTTGCGCGGCCGCTTCCTCATAGCCAGTGGTTCCGTTGATCTGCCCTGCACAGAAAAGGCCGCCTATGGCTCGCGACGCAAGCGTATGATCGAGGGCGCGCGGATCGAGATAGTCATATTCGACAGCATAGCCCGGCTGAACGATCCGCGCCGACTCCAGTCCGGCGATTGTCTCGAGCATTTCCTCTTGCGTGCGTGTCGATAGCGACGTTGACAGCCCATTGGGGTAGATCAGCGAGGTGTCGAGCCCCTCTGGCTCGAGAAAGATCTGATGACCGTCACGGTCGCCGAACCGGACGACCTTGTCTTCGATCGACGGACAATAGCGCGGCCCCTGTCCTTCGATTGCGCCGCTGAAAAGCGGTGATTCGTCGGCCGCCGCACGGATCCGCGCGTGCGTCGCGAGATTGGTTCGCGTGATGAAACAGGCAAGCTGCGGCAGGCAGCGTCCGGCCATCGGCGAAAACGACCAGATATGCTCATCGGATGGCTGGCGCTGCAGTCGGCTCCAGTCGATTGTGCGGCCATCGAGCCGGGGCGGTGTCCCTGTCTTCAAACGACCAAGCGGGAGGCTGAGGCCGCGCAGTTGATCGCCAAGCCTGAGCGCCGCAGGTTCACCGACGCGCCCGCCTTCCTCGCGATCCGTGCCGCGAAACATCCGGGCATTCAGGAATGTGCCGGTGGCCAGCACGACAGCAGGTGCGTAAAGCACGGCGCCCTCGTCCAGTTCCAGTCCTGCAATTGCGCCCGCGCCGAGCAGGAGACGGGCGGCATGACCTTCGACTAGGCAGAGATTATGCTGGTTTGCAATGATCGTGTGGATTGCGTCTCGAAACCGTGACCGATCGGCCTGGACTCGTGGCCCCTGAACTGCCTTGCCCTTCGAGACATTGAGCATCCGGTAGTGAATCGCGGCACGATCAGCGGCGCGCGCCATGATTCCGTCGAGCGCATCGACCTCACGAACAAGATGCCCTTTGCCAAGACCCCCGATTGCCGGATTGCATGACATGGTGCCGATGGTGCCGATCCTGTCGCTCACCAGTGCCGTGCGCGCACCCCTACGGGCAGACGCACAGGCCGCTTCGACACCGGCATGACCCCCACCGACGATGATCACGTCAAAATTCATCGCACCCGATAAGAACAACACGGCGCCGCTGTCAAAGCCGTTTCACGTGGAACATTATTTTCCGATACAGAAGCGGGCAAAAAGGGCGTCGAGCATCGCTTCGGTATTGCCGCGCCCCGTCACCTTGTCCAAAGCCAGGCGCGCCACTCGCAGACATTCCGCCTGCAACACGATGTCGATCTCGTTTTCAAGCTCATCAAGTGCCACGAGTGATTCGTGCAACGCCGCCCGATGCCGTGCGTTGATAGCGATGCTGTCAGGGGGTGGAAGCATGTCCCGCATCCGCGCCGTCAATTCAGCTTTCAGCGCCGTCAGCCCTTCGCCCGTTCGTGCCGATACAGCCAGCGCACTGCCGGTACCCCCAAGATCGGCCTTTGCTCTGATCCTCAGAACATTGTCCCCGTCCGCTACCGAGTCATCGAGACCCAAGACAATGTCGGCAACGGCGGCCACCGCCCGCGCGCGCGAAATACCGATCTCCTCGACAGAATTATCGGGATCGTCGCGCAAGCCCGCCGTATCGGTCAGGATCACGCCGATGCCGTCCCAGATGAGCGGTATTTCAATGACGTCGCGCGTCGTTCCCGCCTCGGGTGAAACAATTGCCGCGTCCCTGTTTGACAGCGCATTGATCAGGCTGGACTTGCCGGCATTGGGTCGGCCGGCGACGACAATGCGGAACCCGTCGTGCAGCCGCTCGGCGGGCGGCATCGCCAGCGCGTCATTGATCGCTTTGCGCACGTCAGCAGCATCCGCCATGACAAGCGAAAGGATCGATTCATCGACCCCATCTTCATCGCTGTAATCGACGACGGCTTCGATCCGCGCCGACAGGTCGATGAGGCCTGCCTGCCACAGTCCGACCAGCCGGGCGAGGCCGCCTTCCATCTGCGCGATCGCGTTTCGTCGCTCTGCCTCGGTGTCGGCGCGCAACAGATCACCGAGCGCTTCGGCGCCGGTATAGTCGATCCGGCCATTTTCAAACGCCCGCCGCGTGAACTCACCGGGTTCTGCAGGGCGCAGCCGGGGTAACGCCGCCAGCTCGGCGATGACGGCAGCAACCACCGCACGCCCACCGTGAAGATGAAGTTCGGCGATATCCTCGCCCGTTGCGCTCCCCGGCCCCGGCATCCACAAAGTGAGTGCACGATCCAGTATCCTGCCATCGCGCGCGCGCAATGCCGAGACGGCAGCGTGACGCGATGTCGGCAATGGCTGTCGCGTCAGCAGAGTCAGCGCCCCGCCGGCATCGGGCCCGCTGATCCGTACGACGGCTATGCCGGCCGGGGGCTGGCCGCTCGAAAGTGCAAAGATCGTGGACGCCGCCGTCAGCCCTTGGTCGGGCTGGTCGCCTGTTCGAGCAATGTCTGCCACAGTTTCATCCCTGTGTCGCCCATTGGCACCCAGCTCTTCATCATACCCGCCAGCACATCGGGTGTGACGCCGTTCTGCACGGTATCGACCATGCGGGTGACATAGGCGTCATGCACCGGCGACAGATCGGGAAGCCCCATGAACCGGCGCGCCTCTTCAGGCGTGCAATCGACATCAACTGTGATCTTCACGCGATTTCCCCCTTGCGATGTGGATCAGGCACCAATCATCTGGCTGACGAACGGCATAACGTCGTGCCAGCCTTCCCAGATCATCTTGCCTGCCACATAAATGATCACCGCGAGCCCAAGCCACGCGATCCACCGGAAGCGTTCGATATAACGCGCGATGATGTTGGCGGCGATCCCCATCAGGGCAACCGAAAGCACCAGCCCGATCACCATGATCCCAGGATGCTCGCGAGCAGCCCCGGCAACGGCGAGGACATTATCCAGGCTCATCGACACGTCAGCCACGGCGACCGCCCAGGCGGCTGCGGCAAAGCTTTTGGCAGGCGCGATGTCTGACGTTTCTCCGCCCCCGGCCCCGTCCGATGCGTCGGGTCTCGGTGTGAGTTCGCGGTACATCTTCCACGCAACCCAGATCAGCAGCAGCCCACCGCCGAGTACCAGACCGTAATGTTTGAAGCTTTCAAGCCCGTAAAGCACCGCCACCGCGAACACGATACGCAGCAGCAATGCCGCCAGAATGCCGATCGCAATGACCTTTTTGCGTTGGGCTGGCGGAAGGCCGGCAGCCAGCGCGCCGACGATGATCGCATTGTCTCCAGCCAGCGCGATATCGAGCAGGACGACGGTTGCAAACGCCGCAAGCGCCGAAGGCGTGCCGATGTTGGCAAAGTCGTTGACGATGTGACTCCACAGCCATGACAGCGACATCGGCTCGGTTCCGGTCGCTAACGCCGCAGAGATCTCGAACACCATCAGCCGACCCCGCCTGGCTCAAGAATTCATGCTGTCGAAGAAGTCTTCGTTCGTCTTTGAATCCTTCATCTTGTCGAGAAGAAACTCCATGGCATCGGTCGTCCCCATCTGCATGAGGATACGGCGCAGCACCCACATTTTCGAAAGCTTGCCTTTGTCGATGAGCAGTTCTTCCTTGCGCGTGCCGGACTTGCCGACATCGAGAGCGGGAAAAATACGCTTGTCGGCTACCTTGCGGTCGAGAACGATTTCGGAGTTTCCCGTGCCCTTGAACTCTTCGAAGATCACTTCGTCCATCCGGCTGCCGGTGTCGATCAGCGCGGTTGCGATGATCGAAAGCGAGCCGCCCTCCTCGATATTACGCGCCGCGCCGAAAAAACGCTTCGGCCGCTGCAGGGCATTCGCATCGACGCCGCCCGTGAGCACTTTTCCCGAGCTCGGAACGACCGTGTTGTAGGCGCGGCCAAGCCGCGTGATCGAATCAAGCAGGATAACGACATCCTTTTTGTGCTCGACCAGACGCTTGGCCTTCTCAATCACCATTTCGGCCACCTGAACATGGCGGGTCGCGGGTTCGTCGAATGTCGACGAGATAACCTCGCCCTTTACGCTCCGCTGCATGTCGGTAACTTCTTCCGGCCGTTCATCGACGAGAAGAACGAGGAGGAACACCTCGGGATGGTTGTCGGTGATCGCCTTGGCGATATTCTGCAGCATTACCGTCTTGCCGACGCGGGGCGGCGCAACGATCAGCGTGCGCTGCCCTTTGCCCTGCGGGCTGACAATATCGATCACGCGCGCAGATTTGTCTTTGACGGTCGGGTCGAGCGTATCGAGGCTCAGCTTGGAATCAGGATAAAGCGGCGTCAGATTGTCGAAATTGACACGGTGACGCACCACATCAGGGTCGTCAAAGTTGATCGAGGTGACATCAACCAGCGCAAAATAACGTTCACCGTCCCGGGGCCCTCTGATCACCCCTTCAACGGTATCCCCGGTGCGCAAACCGTAGCGGCGCACCTGGTTGGGTGAGATATAGATATCGTCGGGACCGGCAAGATAGTTCGCTTCGGGTGACCGCAGAAAGCCGAAACCGTCCTGCAGCACTTCGATTGTTCCGAGTCCCATGATCTCATCGCCGTTATCGGCCTGAACCTTGAGAATCGCGAACATCAGATCCTGCTTGCGCAGCGTCGATGCGCCTTCGACGTCGAGCCCTTCGGCCATCTCGACCAGCTCTGCGGGTTTTTTCTTTTTCAGATCTTTAAGATGCATATCGAAATTTCCGGGAAAAATGGTCGGCAGCGATGCCGGGCAGCGAATCAAGGACTGACGCTGATTTGGATTCCGGCTATCGATAGCCGGTTCATCGGGAACTAAATACCCGCCCTCCCCGAGTCAACCGGAAGAGCTGAAGCGATCAGAAAGGTTTAACAATCACCAGAACGACGATGAGCGCTGTGGCGATACCCGGGACTTCGTTGAGCAGCCGCATCGTCCTGCCCGAAACGCCGGCTTCGCCGCGCTCGAGCTTTTTTGCAAATGCCACCAGCCAGCCATGATAGCCCGACAGCAGAACGACGAGCAGGAACTTAGCTACAAACCAGCCCTCGCGATAGGCGCCGCTACTGAGCACCAGCACAAGGCCCAGCGCCCAGACCGCGATCATGGCGGGATTGAGAATGATCGAGGTGAGCCGCCGTTCACGCGCGACCCAATTTGCATTCTCGGGCGATCCGGCGGGCGTCTCGAGATGATAGGCGAAGAATCGCGGCAGCATGAAAAGCCCCGCCATCCAGAAAATGACGAAGATGACATGCGCCGCCTTCACCCACGGATAGGCATCTCCCAGAAATCCCGTCATGAGCGCAGCCTCTTCAGCAGCGCCTCGACATGCGCAACAGGAGTATCCTGCAGAATACCATGGCCGAGATTGAAGATGTGTGGCCGTTCGGCAAAAGCATCGCGGATGGCATCGATCGCTTCATCGAGCACGGTTCCCCCGGCGATCAGCGCAAGCGGATCGAGATTGCCCTGGACTGGCAAACCTTCGGGCAGGCTGGCATGAGCCCAATAGGGATCGACCGTCTCGTCGATCCCGAGTGCGTCGACCGCTGTTCCCTGCGCATAGGCCGCAAGCTTGCCGCCAGCACCTTTGGGAAAACCGATGATCGGCACACCGGGGTGGCGCTCGCGCAGCGCATCGACGATCGCACGATTGGGTTCGATGACCCAGCGATCGAACTGCGCGGGGCTGAGGCTGCCTGCCCAGCTGTCGAAAAGCTGTACTGCATCCGCGCCCGCTTCTATCTGCCCTGTCAGATAATCGACTGTCGTTACAGTGATCGCGTCGATCAGTCGGCCGAACGCGGCAGGGTCGCGATAGGCAAACCGGCGCGCCTCGGCCTGTTCCCTGCTGCCCTGACCGTGAACCATATATGTCGCGACGGTCCACGGGCTTCCGGCAAAGCCAAGCAGCGTTGTCGCCGGGCCCAGTGTAGCGCGTACCCGCGCGACGGTGGCATAAACCGCATCATAGCGCTCTGGCCGGGGTTGCAGCGCCGATAGCGGGGTATCGGCAAGCCTTGGCGCAAGACGTGGCCCTTCGCCGGTTTCGAACCACAGATCCTGTCCCATGGCATAAGGCACGATCAGAATGTCCGAAAACAGGATGGCCCCGTCGAACCCGAATCGCCGGATCGGCTGGATGGTCACTTCGCACGCCGCTTCGCTGTCGTAGACAAGCTCGAGAAAGCCGCCCTTCTTCTCACGCAGGGCACGATATTCGGGCAGATAACGCCCCGCTTGGCGCATGAGCCAGACGGGCGGCGGCTGGATCCGCTTGCCGTTCAGGACATCGAGCAGCGGTTTTACCGCAATCGAAGCGTCGCTCAGGGTCTCATTCCTTATTTAGATATTAAGAAAGTTGTTGAATATTGTAGGTCGGAGTTTGTCGGGGCTTATCGCTTTCGCTCCGAACTGCCAACATCGTCTGGGCACTTGACTCGCCGCATGCCGCCGAGTCCCCTGGAACATCCCCGTTTTCCACAGCATCAGTCGCATTTTATCCCTTGTGGATAAGGCTGAGGGTGTGCGGAACGTCATCGGGGAGCTCCAAGCATCCGCATTTCATCGACAGTTCTGCCCTAGTCAAAACCCCCTGGCTTATGCACAGCCCCGATGTGACCACGCGGCTCCACCTCCACCTTCTGTCGGACTCCACCGGCGAAACGCTCGAGATGATGGCGAAAGCCGCGCTCGTCCAGTTCGATGGGGTAGAGGTGCTCAAGCATTTCTGGCCGATGGTTCGCAGTGAAGGCCATATCGAACGCATTCTTTCTGAAATCGGGCAATTTCCCGGGCCGGTACTGTTCACCCTGCTTAACGCCAATATGCGGACGAAACTGGAAAAAGGGTGTCACGCGCTCGGCATTCCGGCTATCGCGCCGCTCGATCCGGTCATGGATGCGCTCTCCAATGTCCTCGGGCAGACAGCGCAGGCGCGTCCTGGACGGCAGCATGCGCTCGATGCCGCCTATTTCCAGCGGGTCGATGCCATCCAGTTCACCATCGCGCATGACGACGGCGTCGGTTGGGAGAATTGGGAAGAGGCCGAGATCATCCTCGCCGGTGTTTCGCGCACGTCGAAGACGCCGACATCGATCTATCTGGCAAATCGCGGTTACAAAGTCGCCAATATTCCGCTTGTTCTGGAATCGCCACCGCCCGAACTGCTTTTCCGATTGAAAAAACCGCTTGTCGTCGGGCTGATCACCAGCGTGGATCGCCTGATCGCCGTCCGCCGCAATCGCCTGCTTTCGCTCAATCAGACGCCTGAAACAGATTACGTCAACAGCGAGGCGGTCGCGCGCGAGGTAGCGTTTGCGCGTCGGCTTTTCGCCGACAATGGCTGGCCGGTGATCGACATGACGCGCCGCTCGATCGAAGAGGCAGCCGCTGCAATCATCGGTTTATACGGCGCGCGCGAGACTACGGCATGACGATTGTTCTCGCTTCGCTCAGCCCGGCGAGGCATGCGATGCTCGCTGCGGCCGAAATCCCCTTTGAAACACAGGGTGCGGCAATCGATGAGGAGGCCGTCAGAGCATCGCTCCGCGCGCAGGGGCTCGGCGCGCGCGATCTTGCCGACGCGCTTGCCGAACTGAAAGCGCGGCGCGTTTCCGCGAGGCGGCCGGGTGATCTGGTCCTTGGCTGCGATCAGACGCTTGCGCTGGATGATGGCCGGATGTTCGACAAGCCGGGCGACAAGCCGGGCGACGGGCCGGGCGACGTGCTCGCCGATCAACTCCGCGCGCTGTCGGGACGCACGCATCGGCTGTTCAGCGCTATTGTCGCCTGCGAGCAAGGCGCGCCGGTGTGGCGACATATCGAGACTGTCAGGCTTACGATGCGTCCGCTGAGCGAAGATTTCATAGCCGGTTATGTCGCGCGCGAAAGGGCGGCAGTCGCGGGCTGTGTGGGCGGCTATCGGATCGAGGGGATGGGAGCACAATTGTTCACCAGCATCGAAGGCAGCCATTTCGCCATATTGGGCCTTCCATTCCTGCCGCTGCTCGACTGGCTGCGGGTTCGTCGATTGCTCCCGTCATGATGTTTCCCGGCGCACGTTCGGCGACGGCCTATGCCGAGGTGATTGGCGATCCCGTCAGCCATTCGAAATCTCCGCTAATCCATCGCTTCTGGTTCGAAAAACTGATGCTCGTCGGCGATTACCGGACATGCCATGTCCTCTCGCCGGAGCTTGCCGCCTATCTTGATGCGCGTCGTGGCGATCCGGCATGGCGCGGCTGCAACGTGACCGTACCGCACAAGATCGCCGTCATGGCGCTTGTTGACGACCCGGGGAACGTGCGCGGCACGATCGGTGCGGTCAATACGGTGCTGCGCCAGCCCGATGGCACCGTCATTGGCACCAATACCGATGCGGCGGGCTTTTTTGCGCCGCTGGCCGACGTTCCGCTTGCGGGAAAGCCGGTCGCCGTGGTCGGGACAGGCGGGGCTGCCCATGCCGTTCTGTTCGCGCTTGCCAGAGCCGGCGTCGGGCCCGTCACGCTGATCGCGCGGTCTCCGCTCAAAGCGGCAGCGCTCCTTGCGCGGTTCGGACTGACAGGATCTGTCCAGACGCTCGACGCCCCGCTGCCGACGGTTGTCCTCCTTGTGAATGCCTCATCGCTCGGCATGGCTGGCCAGCCGGGCTATGCACCCGATCTCGCCCCGCTTGCCGCTGACGCCGTCGTCTACGATATTGTCTATACGCCGCTTGAGACACCGCTGCTCGCAGCGGCCTCGGCGCATGATCTGCAGAGGGTGGACGGTCTCGACATGCTGATCGGGCAGGCGGCCCTTGCGTTCGAGCTGTTTTTCGGTGTCGCGCCGCCCCGCGAGCATGACCCGGCACTGCGCGCGATGCTTGTCCGGTGATCAAACTGGGCCTCACCGGGTCGATCGGCATGGGAAAATCGACCGTGGCAGCCATGTTTGCCGAACACGGCATTCCCGTCTTCGATGCAGATGCGGTCGTGCGTCGGCTGCAACAATCCGGCGGAGCCCTGCTTCCTGCAATCGAATCTGCATTTGCGGGCAGTACTGGCCCCGACGGGCTCGATCGCGACGCACTGGGGCGGCGCGTGTTCGGCGATACGGCGGCGCTCGCGCTGCTCGAAGCAATCGTCCATCCCGCGGTGGCAGACGAACGCGTGGCCTTTCTGGCCGACCATGTCGATGCGCCACTGGTGGTCTTCGATATTCCGCTGCTTTTGGAAAAAGGCGGCCGGGCCGGTGTCGACGCCGTCGTCCTGGTTTCGGCACCACCCGCAATTCAGAAAGCCCGCGTTCTCGCGCGGCCCCGCATGACCGAGGCGAAGTTCGAATCGATTGTCGCACGACAGATGCCCGATGACGAGAAGCGCGCGCTGGCCGATCATGTCATCGATACCGGCATGTCGCTTGCCGAGACGCAGGCGCAGGTCGCGGCACTCCTCGCTTGCCTGAGGCGACCCGAAGGCGGATAAAGGCGCTGTGCGTGAAATCATTTTCGATACAGAGACGACCGGCCTCGATCACCGGACGGGCGATCGCATGGTCGAGATCGGCTGCGTCGAGCTGATCAACCGGGTCGAAACGGGCAGGGTATTCCAGGCCTATTTCAATCCCGGCATGCCGATGCCGAGCGTTGCCGAGCAAATCCACGGCCTCGGCGATGCATTCCTCGCCGACAAGCGTGCATTTCATGAACATGTCGAGGATCTGCTCGATTTCCTCGATGACAGCCCTCTGATCGCGCATAATGCCATGTTCGACTGGGGGTTTCTGAACAGTGAGCTCGGCGGATGCGGCCGCATGCATATTCCGCTGTCACGGATGATCGACACGCTGTCATTGTCCAAGGCGCGGCATCCGGGCGCCAAGCACAGCCTCGATGCCCTGTGCAGCCGGTATGGCATTGATCGCAGCCACCGTGTCAATCATGGGGCGCTGCTTGACGCGCAACTGCTCGCACAGGTCTATATCGAACTCACCGGGGGACGGCAGATCGGTCTCGCGATCGGCGAGATGCCAAAGCCAATGGTCGTGCCCGCGCCCAGCTTTGGTGCGGTGCTGGTAACGGGGCGGCAGCCGCGCTCTCGTCGGGCGAGCGACGACGAGCGCGTTCGCCACCGTGCATTCGTCGGCACGCTTGTCGATCCGCTGTGGCGCTTCGACGAGACCGGACCCGCCGCCTGACCGGCAACCAATCAGCAAAGGAGAAGTCGCATGGACATTCGCGTTTCGGGCCATCAGGTCGATACCGGCGCGGCGCTGCGAACGCATGTCGAGGATCGGCTTCAGGCCATCGCCGACAAATATTTCTCGCGGGCCATATCGGCGCATATTACCTTTGGCAGGGGTGCGCACGACCACGGCTTTTCCTGCGATATCGTCGCGCACGTCATGCAGGGCGTGATCCTCAAGGGTTCGAACAGTGCGATGGAGGCCCATCCGGCGTTTGAGGGCGCTGCCGAGAAAATCGAACGCCAGTTGCGGCGTTACATGCGCCGGCTGAAGGATCACAAGGGCCCGCACGGCGCAAGCGCCGAAGCACTCGAGGCGGGCTATACGCTGTTTGCAGATGAGGGCGAAACGGATGAGCCGAGCGACTTTCCGGCGATCGTTGCCGAGACCCGTGTCGATGTGCCCGACGCAAGTGTTTCGGATGCCGTCATGATGCTCGATCTGCGCAACACCACTGCCCTGCTTTTCAAAAACATCGGGACGGGCACGTTCAATATGGTCTATCGGCGCGGCGATGGCACGATCGGCTGGGTCGAACCGCAACGCGCGGCTTGATCTTGCATCGACGTGCGCCCCCAAGAGTTCGGACGTGGACATGAACGAGATCAGTGATTTCCTTGCGCCGGGATCGGTCGTCGCCGGCCTGCAGGCGGCGAGTAAAAAAGCCCTGTTCCAGCAGCTCGCCAAGCTTGCCGAATCTGCATATGGTATTGCGCAGCCGCTCGTGATCGAACGGCTGAGCGAGCGCGAGCGGCTGGGATCGACGGGGTTTGGCGGCGGCATCGCCATTCCACACGGGAAGATCGATGGGCTCGAGCGGATCGTCGCGGTATTCGTGCAGCTTGCCGATCCGATCGACTTCGCAGCGATCGACGATCTTCCGGTCGATCTCGTATTCATGCTGCTGTCGCCGGTCGATGCCGGTGCCGATCACCTCAAGGCCCTGGCGCAGGTCAGCCGCGCACTGCGCAACCGGATACTGGTCGCCAAGCTGCGCGGCGCGGCGAACGATGATGCGCTTCATGCTCTTGTCGCAACTGGAGAAGCACGTGATGCAGCCTGAGACGATGCGGTCACGCTCGCAAACAATACGGTTTACGATATCAGATCAAGCGTTTGCGTGACCTCGCGGCTTGCCAGCGGCGTTCTTGCCAGCGCGCTGATCCGGAGGGTAAATAATGAGGGTGGCCATGCGACGGTCGTTGCCAAAGGTGATCCCGATAGCGGGTCAATCCTTCTCCTTTGTGCCGATCGGGGCAGAGTAACATCGCTGCGTGAACGGCTGCTCGCGTCCGACGGATCCTATGACTGGCAGGATATCGGACCACAGGAAGCACGCGAGTCGGGCAATTATCTCGATTATCTCGGACGACGCCGCCGATCTGATCCCGATCTCTGGATCATCGAACTGGACATCCCGAATGCCGAACGTTTCGCCGCTGATACAGGGACGGGCGGTTGACCGCCATGGCCCGGTATCCCAAGCCGCAGTCAGATCAATGCGCTGCTGCTGCAAACCTCGATGTTTGGGGATAAGGCGGGTCGCAGTCGGATGAACGACCGGGGCTTCATTTTGTTTCGCCAGCCCGGCTTATGGTCATTCCGCCGCAAAGACTGAAGAATGAATGTTGAGTTATATACGTGCGGCAAGTTTAGCGGCTGTTGCTCCCTGCCTCGTCGCGGGTGCTGCGATCCTTGTCGCTGACAATGCTTTTGGCGCCACGGTTTATCCGAATACCGCCATATCCGGCCCGTCGCTGGTGCTTCCGCAGATCGATCTTGAGCCTGATTATCCCCATGTGGTGCTGCCCGATCCGGTGATGATAACTCCGTCGGGCGTCGAATCGCTTGATTCTCTGGTCCGTGCGAATGCGTCTGACGGCATTGACGACAGCGAAATCCGCTGCCTCGCCACGGCTGTCTATTTTGAATCGAAGGGTGAGCCGCTCGCCGGACAGCTGGCAGTTGCTAGGGTCATCATGAATCGTGCCCAGTCCGGGCGATTCGCTGCGACCTTATGTGGCGTCATCAAGCAGCGGAGCCAGTTTTCCTTCGTCCGTCGTGGTTCGCTTCCCGCGGTGAGGACGAATGCACAGTGGCGCGACGCGGTCGGCGTATCGCAGGTTGCGATCAAGGGCCTTCACAAGGGGCCTGCCGCCGATGCTTTGTACTTTCATGCGCGCGGCGTTTCACCCGGTTGGGGCAAACGTGCGATCGCGTCAGTCGGAAATCACGTTTTCTACCGCTGATCGACCGGTGGCCCTTTCGATTGTTCCTTGATTGTTCTAGCAGGTGCCATGGCTCACCTGGCTGTCATCGAACATCCGCTGATCGCCGCAGACGTGGCGCGCGGAACGACGCGTCTGTTGCTGCGTCACGAATGCGTGACGGTGGGGGAGGTACCGCTCGGGAACGGGCGACGCGCCGATCTGATGGGGCTTTGTCCCAAGGGACAGGTGACGATCGTCGAGATCAAGGTATCGCGCGCCGATCTGCTCGGCGATGTCAAATTTACCGACTATTTCGATCATTGCGACCGGTTTTTCTGGGCGGTTCCGCACCATCTTGCAGCGCTGCTCGATCGGGCAGATCGCAGGCCTGAGCGCGCCGGGCTGATCGTCGCCGATCGCTATGACGCGGCTATCGTGCGCGAAGCTCCCGTCGTGCCGCTCGCACCGGGGCGGCGAAAGGCCGAAACACTGCGCTTTGCACGGCGCGCCGCTCGACGGCTTATCGGCGAAATCGACGACGGCATTGCTGCGCTGATCTGAAGGCGATCGGCCGTTCCAGCCATCAACCGACGATGTGACAGCGCCCGGAAATCAACGCGGACGCGAAGGCAGCCGGGCAAAAAAAGGGGGCCGACCATATGGCCAGCCCCTGAAAGGTTTAGGAGAGGATGCCTGAAAGGCCCGTCTTAGGTGCACCGCAGCATAAAATGTTGCAAGTGCGAATAGAAAAAGCACCGTTGCAGATATTGCACCTTGAAACTTAACACGTGGATGGCATCATTGCAGATGTGCAACATCCGGGCTTATCCGGGTTGCGCAGTACAAAGCGGGCCTGGTTATGCGTCGTCTCCCCTCATTGTCCGGTGTTGAGGCGTTCGTGATTGTCGCACGGACCGGCTCGATCAAGGTCGCGTCCGAAGAACTGTCGCTGTCGTCGCCCGCGCTGAGCCGCCGCATCCAGTCGATCGAACGCTTTGTGGGTCGGCAACTGTTTAACCGCGGGCACCAGATGATGCGGCTCAATGCCGATGGAGAACGGCTGCTGCACCTCGTTGCCCCGGCGCTTGACCAGCTCTCGGATGCGATCGAATCACTGGCGAGCAGCCAACCCGATCTGATGCGTCTGCGCCTCGGCGTGCTGCCGCTGTTCGCCGCGCAGCGCCTGATTCCGCGCCTGCCCGAATTGCGCGACAAACATCCCGCGCTTCATATCGATATCGACACTGCGCCCTATGCCGCGTCACGCCTGGGTGACGGCATCGATGCCGCGATCGTGCTCGCGCGCGAAATCGATCCTGCACTCGTCGCCGTGCGGCTGGATCGCAACAAGGTCTACGCCATTGCATCGAAACATTTCCGGTCTGGCCCCGGTGCGATCGTCCGACCCGAACAGTTGAGCGATCTGACGGTTTTCATCCACCGCGACATGCCCGAAACCTTTGACGCGTGGCGCCTGGCGATCGGTCGCGGCGACCTGGAGCCCGCGGCGGTCGATCAATATGATTCAGGGCAGCTGATGCTCGATGCCGCGGCGCAGGGCCTCGGCGTAGCTTTCATGCACGAATCGCATTTTCTGAACGCGCATGACGATCGGCTCGTGCGGCTGTTCGACATCGAGGCGGAGGTCGAAAGTCCCTACAGCTACTGGTTCGTCTGCCGACCCCGTGCGCTGGAAGCAAGGCCGGTGCACCTGTTCCGCGAATGGCTGGTAGACGCGATGCGGGCTGATCCGGCGCCTTGACGCCGTCCTGGCCGAGTTCACTCGGCTCTGGCGGATATGACCTTTCCCGGCGTGCGGGGCGGCTCGCCCTTGGGAAGCGCGTCGACGGCGTCCATTCCTCCGGTGACTTCGCCCCAGACAGTATACTGCCTGTCGAGAAAGCGCGCATCGGCAAGGCAGATGAAGAACTGGCTGTTCGCGCTGTCAGGTGCCGATGACCGGGCCATCGAACAGACGCCGCGTACATGCGGTTCCGCATTGAATTCAGCCTTCAGATCGGGAAGCGACGATCCGCTCATGCCGGTGCCTGTGGGGTCGCCACCCTGCGCCATGAAGCCATCGATGACGCGGTGAAAGACGACACCATCGTAAAAGCCGTCATTGGCAAGGCTCACGATGCGCTCGACATGGCCGGGGGCAAGATCGGGTCTCAGTTTGATGGTCACTGTGCCGGTGTCCAGCGTGAGCGTCAGGGTTTCGGCCATGAAATTGTCTCCGGAGTTGAACGGGCTGAGCCGCCTTTAGGCAGCCCGCGCGCAAGGTGCCAGCAATAAACCTGCCGGTATTGGGGCGCTAGCCGCGCGACCGTGACACGAGACTGGCACCCCAGCCGAAGCCGATGGAAAGAATGACGGCGACGAGGCCATAGGCAAACGGCCAGTGCTGGGCTGCTGTCGCCACGAAACGCTCGAATCCCGATTTGCGGATCTCGATATCGCGGGTCGCCGCTGCAATTACCCTGCCGTCGCGGATCAGAAAGGTTTCGGCGGTGTAGCGCCCCACCGGCACGCGCGCGGGAATGACAAGGCGGGCACGGTAGAGAACGCCCCCGCGGATTTCGACGGCCGAGGAGCGGCTGTCGTAAAGCCCGGTGCGCTGGCGCAGATCGACGAACCCCGCCAGAAAACGTCGCTGTTCGTCGGGTTCGGCACCGCTCGCGGGGGACAGGTGGATGTTCGGCAGGCCGAGTTCATAGATCGCCGCCGTGCGTTCGTCGATAAGAGTCGAAAGCGGCCGCGACGAGGCGATTGCGTAATATGTCGGTGCAGAGCGAAATCGCGTACTGTCCGCATTGGCCCAGATCATCCCAGCCAGTTTGCGCTTTTCGCGGACCAGCACCGATTGCGGCGGCCCCTTGAGCACCACGGCAATGTCGGTCCGTCCGTCAGGCACACGGCCTCCGGGATAGATGATCGCACCGAACAGCAGAAGATCGGCACCGGTAAAACTATACTGAATTTCTATCTGCCGTTGCGAAACATCGGGAATGAGCACGGGCTCGTCGGCCGCAATCAGGAAAGCGCCGGCCAGAAAAGCGTAACCCCGCTTCATGAAAGCTGCACCGTATAGATCTCATCAGGACGGATACCGAGCCCGATGATCATGCGCAGGGCCACCAGGAGCACGATCCCGGCGAGCACCAGTCGCAGATAATCGGGCCGCGCCTTTTGCGCGAAGTTCGCGCCGATCTGCGCGCCTGCCACACTGCCGACGAGGAGGAGCACGGCGAGGACGATATCGACCGCCTTGGTCGTCATCGCATGGACCATCGTCGATGCTGCGGTGACAAACAGGATTTGAAACAGCGACGTGCCAACCACGACGCGTGTCGCCATGCCCAGCAGATAAACCATCGCGGGGATCATGAGAAATCCGCCGCCGACGCCGAGCAATACCGTCAAAATACCCGTGACAAAACCGAGCAGCAGCGGCGCAAGCGGTGAAATATAGAGGCCCGACGCGTAAAAGCGCCAGCGAAGCGGAAGGCTGGAGACGAGCGGATGATGGCGGCGCTTTCTGGGTGGCAGCATTTCGCCACGCCGGGATGCGCTGATGCTCGCCCAGCTTTCCCTCGCCATCAGCGTGCCGACGGTGCCGAGCAGCACGACGTAGATGATCGCGATGACCGTATCGATCTGCCCGCCGCTTTGCAGCCAGCGGAAAATGACCGAACCTGCCAGCGCGCCAAAGATGCCGCCAACGACGAGCGCCGCACCCATCGGCACGTCCACCCCGCCCCGCCGATAGTGCGCTATCGCACCCGATACGCTTGCGCCCGTCACCTGCGTTGCCGCCGACGCCGCGGCCACAGTTGGCGGAATGCCGTAAAAGATGAGCAGCGGTGTCGTGAGGAAGCCACCGCCGACGCCGAACATTCCCGAAAGTATGCCCACCCCACCACCGAGCAGAACGATGACGAGCGCGTTGACCGAAAGGTTGGCGACCGGCAGGTAGATGTTCATGATCACCGGGACTACCCGTCTGCGCGCCTCGGGGAAAGGGCAGGACGTCTAGAAATCCATGCCGATGCTGAGCGCGGGCCCCGATCCCGGATCGGCGTTTCCTGCGACACGGAAGCGCCATTCGCCGGCCGCGCGCAGCGCGCCGCCTGCAACCGGCAGGCGCGCGACAATCTGAGGCCCGACGTCGAGCCGCGTGACGCCCGTTTGTGCGCCGCCCCAGACGCCCGCGCCGGCTGACAGGCGCGTGGCTTTCCCGACAAGCGGATGCTCGATGCGCATCGAGCCATCGGCAAACGCCATGTGCTTCTGCAGCCCGACAACGCCAGCCTGCGCATAGGCATCGAGGCGGAGTTTGCCCCGTAGCCGAACGTCGGAGACCCCGCCAAACGCCGTCAGCGAGGGGCGGGGACTGCTCGCCGCGTCGAGAGGGAGCCGCTCCTCGAGGATCACCCCGAAATTGCCTTTTCTGATACCAAGGCCGACTGACGCTTCGCTGCCATAGCGGCTTGCGAGCGGGCTCGAGACCCGCGCCGTGAGCGCCAGGCCCTCTGGCCCCGGTTCGAACCACCCGCGGGCCCCGATCTGCGATCCGCCCAGCGTGCCGCCTGGAACCAGCCCGCGCGATACAGCGGCGTCGCGGATCAGCGCCCATGCGGAAAGCTGGAACCGGTCGCGCCGCGGTGATGAAGGAACCCCTTCAGCCTGACTGACCGGCGCTGTCGCGGGCGCATAGGGTGTCTGGAGATCGCTCGCCAGCACCAGGCGCACAGGTTTTTTGATTGGAAGATTGGGAATGGCCGTGGCCGTGGTGGGCAGTGAGGCGACAATGGCGTGGATCGCGTGCCTTGTAAGAGCCTGCGCCTGAAGGCTGACAACCGCATGTAATCGTCCGAGGAATGGCAGACGGTCATCGAATGCTGATGACGTGGCAGTGGCAGCGGACCTGGAAATCTGCGTAGGACCGGCGGGCCCGGGCCTGTCCTGAAATGCAATGGCGGGTGCGGGCCCGGTCAGCATTGCCGCACGCATCACCACCCAGCCGAACATGACGACACCTGCCGCACGAATGGGACGGCTTGTCCCGCTCAATCTGCCGTGACCGACGAAGGAAAGAAATGCGTTGTCTTGTCCCAGCGGACGACGCCGTCGCGCCGCAGGCGGAGATAGATTGAAAGCGCGCGGCGCGTAGCGATCATCGCCACGATATTGGCGAGTACGGCGCGGGGAATTGAAAACAGCCCTTCGCGCCAGCCATAGCTTGCGGTGACGAAGCAGAAACGCATGGCGAGCCGCCAGATCATCAGAAGAAAGCTCGCTCCGATCGCCCAGCGCAACATGGGATCGACAGGTGGCATTCCGCCCCCCGCCAGCACAGTCGCGACGGCCAGCACAAAGCCGAGGAGCATTGCCGCATAGGCGGCGAGCAGCACCAGTGCCGCGATCAGAGCACGCCGATCGTGCACACGCATCCAGTTCTCCGAAAAACCCTGTCGCCAGCCGAGCCGATCCCAGCCCGAAAACGCGATGCCGACCATCCAGCGTGCCTTTTGCCTCACCGCGGCTTCGAGAGTATTGGGAAAATGCGCCCGGACCGCGACCATCGCACCACCCGCAGCCATAGGCAGGCGGACAAAGGCGGCACGGCCTCCCATCTGCGCGATACGCAGGCCGAGTTCATAATCTTCGGTAAGACTTTCGCCATTGAAAGGCAGGCCGCCCTGTTCCTCGGCGATGCGGCCGAGCGTCGCCCGGCCGAAAGCGGACCCGGTGCCCGCCGACGGGATGGCGGCACCGATCGCTTCGCGAACCACGAGCGCCTTGCCATGGCTTTCAGCGAACTCGTCCATGTAATGCCCGCTGATCCAGCGTGAGGTGACATCGGGAAGCGGCAGGACGGGAATCTGAACGAGGGAAAAGCGCTCGATCATCGCGTCATAAACCGCAAACTCTCCGCGATGGATCACGTCTTCGGCGTCATGCAGCACGATCGCTTTTGCCCGCCAACCTTGGGAAAATTCATCGGCGGTCATCGCCTTCCAGAGCGTGTTGAGGCAATCGGCTTTGGTCGTTGGCCCTGAGCGCGGGCCGGTTGTTACACGGATACGTGGTTCGGTCGCAGCGACAGCAGCGACAGCAGCGGCGGTCGCGGGGTCGTTGGGATAAATACCGACGTAGAGGAGCCAGTCCGCGTCGCCAAGCGCATAGCAGGCCCGTGTCAGCATCTGGCCGATCACAGCCGATTCATCCCATGCGGCCACGAAAATGACGATCCGGCCCGGCCGCCGGGGCACTATCGTCGACGCATTGGCCCGCCGATGCCGGCGATAAACGGTGACGCCACGCCAGGACGAACGGGCAAGCCAGATCAGATCTACGACCAGATCTCCGGCGCCCCCGATCAGAAAGCCCGCCGCCGCGAATAGCGCAAGTTCCTTGCTCACTGCCATCGGCAGATCGAAAAGCGGCGACAAAATCCATCCCCCCGGACAGCGAATCGATTTTTGCATGGTTGGAAAATTGAACCATCAGGTCAAGTCGCGGAACTGTTTAAATTTTTGAATCTCGCGATCGGACTGTTTGCATTGGATGGCTGAAAGTGCGGCGACGGCGCACATACCCGAAATTGATCGACGGGCTTGCTCGACCGTATGATACGGGCGTCGCCATGTTCAATCCCCTGCACAGCATCCTCAGTACCCGGTCGCGCATGGCCACGCGCCGGTTCCTTCGTTCGGAAGCCGCAGGAGGTCTTTTGCTGATTGCCGTGGCCGCACTCGCGCTTGTCGTCGCCAATTCGCCGCTCGCCGACGCCTATTTTCGTGGTCTTCATTCCACGGCGGGCCCGGTGCTGTCAGGAAAGCTCGGGCCCATGACCCCTCATCTGTGGATCAACGATGGGCTGATGAGCCTTTTTTTCCTGCTCGTCGGGCTTGAGATCAAGCGCGAATTCAACGGCGGGCATCTGTCGCGCTGGGCTGAGCGGCGGCTGCCGTTCATCGCAGCGGGAGCCGGCATGGCAGTGCCCGCGACCATTTACCTGCTCGCCACGCGCAGCGATCCTGCCCTGGCAGGTGGGTGGGCGATCCCCGCGGCTACCGACATCGCCTTTGCGCTCGGCCTGCTTGCGCTCCTCGGCCAACGCGCGCCCGTATCGCTTCGATTGTTCCTGACAACGGTCGCGATCGTCGATGATGTCGGTGCAGTTGCGATCATCGCACTATTCTACACCGCCGGCATTGACATTGTTCCGCTGCTTGCAGCTGCCGCCGTGCTCGGCGCTATGTTCGCGATGAACCGGGGCGGTGTCCGTCACCCCGGCTGGTATTTTGCGGCGTCTGCCGTGCTCTGGTATTTCACGCTTCTCTCGGGCGTCCATGCGACGGTGTCGGGCGTCCTTGCCGCGATGGCGGTTCCGACCGCCCAGACGCCCGTGGTCCGCGATGCCTCTACGCTGGACCGCATGGAAAGCGGCCTCCATCCCTGGGTCGCGTTTGGGGTCGTGCCACTGTTCGGCTTCGCCAATGCCGGCGTAGCGCTTTTCGATGGCACCTCCCCCCTTGAGATGCTGCCGCTCGCAGTCGCCTCCAGCCTGGTATTCGGCAAGCAGATCGGTGTCTTCGGCGGTGTCTGGATCGCCGTGCGGCTGAACCTCGGTGCCCGTCCGGCACATGCGAGCTGGTTGCAGATCTATGGTGTCAGCCTGTTGTGCGGCATCGGGTTCACCATGAGCCTCTTCATCGGGGGCCTCGCCTTTCCGCAGCGTCTGGAGGCCGACGCCGTCAAGATCGGCGTGCTCGCCGGCTCGCTGCTGTCGGCGATCGCCGGGCTGCTGGTTCTGCGTTTCGGGCCACTTTTGCAAAAACGTTGACGTTATCCTATATGGGCGATGCTGAACGTCGCTTGCGACGGATGATCGACCTGCTGCGGCCCATGGCCACGCGCGCCTCTTGTCCCTCTCTTCGCTTCACGACGCCGGGATGGTGCGCGCAATGTGCCTCATGCCCGTCACACTTCGGACAAGGATACCGATCATGATCACCGGAACCGTAAAATTCTTCAATGCAGACAAGGGCTATGGCTTTATCGCGCCCGAAAATGGCGGTGGCGACGCGTTCGTCCACATTTCGGCCGTCGAACGTGCCGGCATGCGCACGCTCGATAAGGACCAGCGCGTTTCCTACGAGCTGGAAACCGACAAGCGCGGCAAGACGTCGGCTGTAAATCTTCAGTCAGCCTGACAACTGGCGGGGGGGGGGGGGGGGGGCGCGCCCCCCCAGGCCGGGGGTTTGTTGTGGGGGCGCGGGGAGCCCCGGAGTTAAATAAAAAAAAAAACGCCCAAAAAGAGAGGGGGGGAAGGGGGGGGGGACAGCGTGGATGTATGGGGGGGGG
>JANPGY010000031.1:0-6615 GCA_031424175.1 Sphingomonadales bacterium | reverse complement strand
TTGTTCGGCAACAACGGCTCGATCACCGACCACTCAAAGTCCGACAACTCATAGCGACGTGCGCTCATCTCCAAACTCCTTCACGAAGCTTGAATCAAAACTCGACGCAAATGGCTAGTGATTTATGAGTGTATGACCTAGTGTCTATCAATGCGTTTTGATCTGTTGCGTATTCTGCGCCTTGCTGTCCTTGTTTCACTGGCGTTCCAGTTTGCCCCCTCGACCGCGCGGCCGATCGGCAAGACCGGCACCGCAACCACCACGAGCGCACCGGCATCCGCGGATGTTCCCTGGCTCTATCGTGGCAGCGATATTCCCCCCGACCGCGAATGGGTTTTCGGGGAAATTGAAAATGGTGTCCGCTATGCCGTCCGCCGCAACGGCGTTCCCCCACGCCAGGTATCGATCCGTGTGGCGATCGATGCCGGATCGCTGGCCGAACAGCCGGGTGAACGGGGCTTTGCGCATTTCAACGAACATCTGAGCTTTCGCGGCTCGCGTTATATTGCCGACGGCGAGGCGATCCGCACCTGGCAGCGGCTTGGCGCGACGTTCGGATCGGATACCAACGCCTCGACGACGCCGACGCAGACGATCTACAAACTCGATCTTCCTTCCGCGACGCTTGAGGGAGTCGACGAGAGCATCAAGATCCTGTCGGGCATGATCGCCGCTCCGAACATCACCCCTGCCGCGGTCGATACCGAACGGCGCACGATCCTTGCCGAACAGCGCGAGCGGGCCAGCCCGCAGCAGCGCCTCGGCGATGCGATCGGCGAAGTGTTTTACGCCGGACAGCGCCTCAGCAAAGGCTCGACAATCGGAGAAACCAGGGCGATCGAAGCTGCGACCGCGCAGTCATTGCGGGCCTTTCGCGATCGCTATTACCGGCCGTCGAACACGCTGATCGTGATCGCAGGGGATGCCGATCCCGCGATTTTCGAACAGCTTATCCGCAAATATTTCAGCGACTGGAAGCCTTCGGGCACCGCCCCCCCACTGCCGGGGTTTGGCAGGCCCGATCCCCGCGCGCCGCGCACCCGCGTCATCGTCGAACCGGGTCTGCCCGTGCTGATCAACCTTGGCGTGATGCGCCCATGGTTCCAGAAAAATGACACGATCGAGTATAACCGCGGCAAGCTGATCGACAATCTGGCGACGCGGATCGTCAACCGGCGTCTGGAACGCCGCGCCCGCGCCGGCGGCAGTTTCCTGACGGCGCAGCTTTTTCAGGACGATGTCGCGCGCTCGGTTGACGGCACGTTCATCCAGATCGTTCCGCTCGACGGAAAATGGGACGCAGCGCTACGCGATGTTCGCGCGGTGATCGCCGAGGCGGCGACCAACCCCGCGTCGCAGGATGAAATCGACCGCGAGGCCGACGAGTTCGCGTCCGCGCTCCAGCAGAGCGTCGAGACTTCGGTCAACGACAGCGGCGGGGAACTGGCCGACAATCTCGTCGAAGCCGTCAACATCCGTGAAACCGTCGCAAGCCCCGAAGTCGCGCGTGACGTGTTTTCGAACATGAAGGCACGGCTGACGCCGAAAGCGATTCTGGCGTCGATGAAAAAGCTGATGAGGGGTACGCCGCTGCGCGGGCTGCTTTCGCTTCCCGCGGCCGATCCGTCGGCAGCGAAGCGTTTTGCACAGGCAGTCACCGAAACGGTGCGCGCCGGACCGGCGATGCAGGGATCGGCAACCGTCAGCTTCGATCAACTGCCAGGCCTCGGAACCCCCGGCACAGTGGTCAAACGCGGCGCCATCGACAGCGTGGGCCTTCAGACCGCCGAATTCGCCAATGGCGTCAAGCTCATCCTGCTGGCGCGACCAACCGAAACCGGGCGGGTTTTCGTCTCCGTCCGCTTTGGCGCGGGTTTGCAGGCGCTGCCGTCGGACAAACCAAATCTTGCCTTTGCCGCCGATGGCGCCCTGCTGGCAGGGGGGATCGGAACGCTCGATCAGGAAGCGCTTGACCGTCTGACCAGCGCCCGCCGGATCAACCTCGATTTCAGCATCGATGACGATGCGTTCGTCCTGCGCGGCACCACGCGCCCGGCCGATCTGGCGGACCAGCTCAAGCTGATGGCCGCGAAACTTGCCTTCCCGCGCTGGGATTCAGCCCCCGTGGTGCGCATCCGTGCCGCGCTTATGAACGGATACGACAGTACGAGCGCGTCGCCCGTCGCCGTGCTCAACCGCGATCTTCAGGGGCTGCTTCACGGCGGTGATCCCCGCTGGACCGCGCCAAGCCGCGATCAGATCGCTGCGTTGACCCCCGAAGCGTTTCGCGCTCAGTTCGAGCCGATCTTTGCGGCAGGGCCGATCGAAGTCTCCATCTTCGGTGATATCGACGTCGAAAAGGCAATCGCCGATACCGCGGCGACTTTTGGCGCGCTTCCGCCACGGCCTGCCCAGCCGGTCGTCAGTCCGGCATCGCCGGGCGTGAAGCCGAATAAGACGCCTCTGGTGCTGAGGCATAACGGCCCGGCAGATCAGACGGCGGCGGTTCTCGCATGGCCGACGGCAGGCGGCATCACCAATATCTACGAAAGCCGCAAGCTCGATATCCTGACGCAGATCTTCAACGACCGGCTGTTCGACCGGCTGCGCGGCGAAGAAGGCGCGGCCTATTCACCAAGCGTTGCATCGAACTGGCCGACCGGCATGAACAGCGCGGGCAGCGTCGTCGTCATCTCGCAACTCAAGCCGGGTGCAGCCGACAGGTTCTTTGCGATAGCACGCGCGATCGCAGCCGAACTGATCACGACGCCAGTCAGCGCCGACGAGCTCGCGCGTGCGGTCGGTCCTCTCCGCGAGCTGATCGCGCGTGCATCGACGGGCAGCCAGTTCTGGCTGAACCAGCTTGGCGGCGTAAGCTTCACGCCTGCCAAGGCAGATGCCCTTGCCAGCATCAGCAGCGACTATGCGCGCATCACCCCCGCCGAATTGAAGGCATCGGCAAAAAGGTGGCTGGCACCCGAGCATGAATTTCGTGCGGTCGTGCTCCCCAGCGCACCGTGATCGTCACCCTCTCACTTAGCCGGTTCGGTCAGCCAGGGCCCTGAAGCTCACAACACGTATTTTGACAGATCGGTATTGCGGGCGACGCTCGCCAGCTGGGCGTCGACGTAGGCAGCATCGACGAGCAGCGTGCTTCCCTGACGGCTTTCCGCCTCGAAGCTGACTTCCTCGAGCAGCTTTTCCATGACGGTCGAAAGGCGCCGCGCGCCGATGTTTTCGAGGCTTGCATTCACCTCGGCGGCGATCCGCGCGATTGCGGCAATGCCATCGTCGGCAAAGGTGATCGTCACGCCTTCGGTGCCGAGCAGCGCACGATACTGATCCGCGAGCGATGCGCGCGTATCTTTCAGGATCCGCACGAAATCCGCTTCGGTAAGGGCTTTCAGCTCGACGCGGATCGGCAACCGGCCCTGAAGCTCGGGAAGAAGGTCCGACGGCTTGGCGACATGGAACGCGCCCGATGCGATGAACAGGATATGATCGGTCTTCATCGGCCCGTATTTCGTCGCGACCGTCGTTCCCTCGATAAGCGGAAGCAGATCGCGCTGCACGCCTTCGCGGCTTACCGAACCGCCCCGCACATCGGAAACCGCGATCTTGTCGATTTCGTCGAGAAAAACGATGCCATTGGCCTCGGCATCCGCCAGCGCCGCGCGGCTGACCTCATCCTGATCGAGCCGCTTGTCCGCCTCCTCCTCGATCAGCTTGTCCCATGCCGACCGTACCGCGATCCGCCGCCGCTTCTGCTGGCCGCCTCCCATCGCCTTCGACATCATCTCGGTCAGGTTGATCATGCCCATATTAACACCGCCCGGAATCTCGAACGGCATCTGCGGCGCGGCATCCAGCTCGATCTCGATCTCCTTGTCGTCGAGCGAGCCATCCTCGAAACGCTGGCGAAACGCGAGGCGGGTGGCTTCCGACGCGCCTTTTCCCGTCAGCGCATCGAGCAGCCGCGCCATCGCCGCGTCCTCGGCCTTATCCTTGACCGCGACCCGGCGGCGTTCCTTTTCGAGCCGGATCGCTTCCTCGACGAGGTCGCGCGCAATCTGCTCCACGTCGCGGCCGACATAGCCGACTTCGGTGAACTTGGTTGCCTCGACCTTGACGAACGGCGCGTCGGCAAGCTTTGCCAGCCGCCGCGAAATCTCGGTCTTGCCGCAGCCCGTCGGGCCGATCATCAGGATATTTTTCGGGCTCACTTCGTCGCGCAGATCGGCTGGGAGCTGCTGGCGCCGCCAGCGGTTGCGCAGCGCCACGGCGACGGCACGTTTGGCATCGTCCTGGCCCACGATATGCGCATCGAGAGCCGCCACGATCGCCTTCGGGGTCAAACTGTCATTCATTCCTATATCCAGGGTCAGGGGGTAAGAGCCGGTCGCCTGCCCCGATCGAACGACGACTGTTCACGCCGTCATCCGGTCGATCGAGGCAAGCTCAGATTCGGGTTTCAAGGCTTTCGATTGTCAGCCGGTCATTGGTGTAGACGCAGATTTCGCCTGCGATCTTCATCGCGCGGCGGCACAGCGTTTCGCAGTCGGGCTCATATTCGTCGAGCGCGTGAGCGGCCGCGAGCGCATAATTGCCGCCCGATCCGATCGCCGCGATTCCACCTTCAGGCTCGAGCACATCGCCATTGCCTGTCAGGACCAGCGTCACGTCCTTGTCGGCGACGATCATCAGTGCCTCGAGATTGCGCAGATATTTGTCAGTCCGCCAGTCCTTGGCAAGTTCGACCGCGCTGCGCATCAACTGCCCGTTATGCGCTTCGAGCTTGCGTTCAAGCCGCTCGAGCAACGTAAACGCGTCCGCTGTCGCGCCCGCGAATCCCGCGATCACCGATCCGTCGCCGATCGGGCGCACTTTTCGGGCATTGGGCTTCATCACGGTCTGCCCCATCGAAACCTGCCCGTCGCCGGCGATGACGACCTTTCCGTTCTTGCGCGCCGAAACGATCGTCGTCCCGTGCCATCCGATACCGTCCGTTCCGCTCATGGATCGTCAGGTGGGCAGGCCGCATTGCGAATGCAACACCTGCCCCGTCGCGGCTATTTCTCGACGCCTTTCGCCTTCCCCCATGAACGCGCCGCCGTGTAGCCGAGATAACCGGTGCCAAAAAGCGTCCACAATTCGTTCGGGATGCTGCGCAGGTAGCCGGTCATTCCCGCCGATATGTCTTTTGCCATGCCCGGCTCGAATGCGGAAAGCACCCCCATGGGAAGTGCCCACAGGACGAGCACATACATGACGTAGAGAAAGCTCGGCCGGGCACGGCTCGTCCACGGATCGGTCGCTTGCGCCTCGGCGATGATCGCCGACATCTGCGCCCTGATGACGTCGAGCTCCTGCGATCCCTGCATCCGGAGAAGTTCCAGCTTTGCCGCGTCGCGCGCCCGGGGATCGGGAATCAGCTTGTCGATCAGCGCGGCGACGGGTGAAATCAGGGCATCGATAAGAGGCATCGGATCAATCCTTGTTGGAGAGCTGCTCAGCCGAGCCGGTTCGCGAGCCAGCCGTAGAGAAAAGCTTCATTGAGCGGGCGGCGTTCGGCAAGATCGAGGTAGCGCTCCCCCTGAAGCGCCTCGAGCGCCTTGACGAGCACGCTTTCGCCCCGGCTCCCGCGATGGTCCAGAAAGCCGCCAAGCGCTGCGATCACGGCATCGTCGACGCGCGCCGTCGCAGCCAGATCGGGATAATCGCGCGCGCCGCGGTTGAGCGCGTTGAGCGCGCGGATGAGAAACGCGACCGCTACCGACGGCCCCATGCTGATGCCCGTATCGAACAGCTCGGCGGCAACCGCGGGGGCAAGCGGCGCGATCCGGTCGAATCCCGGTCTGAGCCAGTAGACCCGCTCGTAAATCTGCGCCGCTTCGGCGCGCGGAAAGGCGCGCATGTCTCCGCCATAGCCGTGCGCACGGGCCACGGCTTCGGTGACGCCCCAGCGCGTCGGGCCCCCGCGATCAGCGGGATGGTTCACATAGCCGCCCTCGCGGCTGATCGCACCATCGATAAGCTCGCTGATCTCCACGCCTTCACTCCCCTGGCTGAAACGAATCAGAACATAAGCGGAACGGATAGGTGTAGGACAGCGCTATCGTCACCCGGCGGGTTGCGTCCATGCTGGCCTTTACCTATGGCGTTGGCTCCGGTCGGGACGTAGCGCAGCCTGGTAGCGCATCACACTGGGGGTGTGGGGGTCGCAGGTTCGAATCCTGTCGTCCCGACCAAACAATCGGAATGTTTTAAGCTATTGATCTATATAGAGAAATTTTGTCCAGTTCCGCCTGTGCAGAAACTGTGTAGAATAATTTGCGGTTTTGTACGGTTGGCTACGCCACGATTGAGCGCTTCACGCTAAAAGTTGCTCCCCCGGGATGGCCTGACCAGTGGCCTGAAAGCGATCGTGACAGCTCTTGGTGAGAGGCAATCGACGATCAGCGACAAGCTCCTCGCTCTAGGTTACCGACTCATAAAGCGCATCCAGATTTTTACGGATGCGAGCTTGATGAGGGCGAGATAGTTTTCGGCGTGTTTTTCGTAGCGGGTAGCGATGGCGCGGAAGTGTTTGAGCTTGCTGAAGAAGCGCTCGACGAG
>JANPGY010000030.1:0-17710 GCA_031424175.1 Sphingomonadales bacterium | reverse complement strand
GCAAAGGCGATGCGCGCCGCAATATTACCTGTCGGGGGAACGCCGGTCCTTGGCATTCTGACGGTTCTGGTCGGGCTTTCCGGCCTATTCGGGGCGCTGGGCGGCATGTTTTCGGTGTTCGCGCTTGGGCTGTCGTCTGCCATCCTTCTTGTGCTGGCGATGATCGGCGGGTTCGTCCTCGGCTTTGTGCTCGGGCTTGCGGCCGGTGTGGCAGCCGCGGCACTGATCTGGCTTTTGGCAGGAATGGCATTGAAGGCCCGGTTTACCCAATTTACCAGGTGGTTCGGCTTCATGGGCGCGCGCCTCAGGGCGCGCCTTGCCGACCACAGGACGTGGATTCTGGGGATCAGCGTGCTCACCTTTGCGGTGACGATCGGTGCCGCCTATGGCATTCCCTTCACCTTCCAGCCCGCGCAGGACAATGATTTCAGCCGTGTGCGGATATATCTGCCACCCGGCGCAACGCTGAAGCAGACCGAATCCGTCGCAGACCGCGTCCGCGACATGCTTGCCGATGCGCCCGAGGTCCGATCGGCCTATTCGAGCATTTCGGTTGGAAGCGCGAGCGTGTTCCTGACGCTCAAAGAGGAGCGCTCGCGGACGAGCATTGCATTCGAGCGGAGCTGGGCGCCAAAGCTCAACGCCATCCCTGACGCGCGTGTCAGCTTCCAGTCGCAGAACGGCGGCGGGCCGGGCACCGGCGGTCGCGATGTCAACATCTTCCTTGGCGGAGACGATCCGGTCCTGCTGAACGCCACGGCCAACCGCGTGGTTGATGAAATGAAATCCAGATTGGGAGACAAGCTGATCGCGCCGCGCACCAACGCAGACCTTCAGCGCCCCGAACTGATCATTACGCCGCGCAAGCAGCTTGCCGCCGATCTCGGGGTGACGACCCAGGCACTGAGTTCGGCAATCCGCATCGCGACGCTTGGCGACATCGATCAGAACAGCGCAAAGTTTTCGCTGAATGACAGGCAGGTCGTTATCCGCACCGTCCTGGGCGAGGAATCGCGGCGCAGCCTGTCGACGATCGAGAATCTGCCTGTTCCGACAAGCACGGGCGGATCGGTCCCGCTCAAGGTGGTTGCCGATATCAGTTTCGGGGCTGGTCCGGTCTCGATCAGTCGCACCAACCAGATCCGCCGGGTCGGCCTTGGCGCGGATCTGGCACCGGGCCTCGTGTCGGGCGATGTGATGCCATTGATCGACAATTTGCCGACGCTGAAGAAACTGCCTCAAGGCATTACCCAGCTCACCCTTGGCGAGGCCAAGTGGCAGGGCGAGCTTTTCAAAAGCTTCATCATCGCCGTCATCACGGGAATTCTCCTCGTGTTTGCGACGCTGGTGCTTCTCTACAAGCGGGTGATGCCCCCGTTCGTGAACATGGGATCGCTGCTGCTCGCACCGCTGGGAGGTTTCCTTGCGATCCGCCTCACCGGTGACGCCATTTCGATGCCGGTGATGATCGGGATGCTGCTTCTGCTCGGCATTGTTGCGAAGAACTCGATCCTGCTCGTCGATTTTGCGCTGGAAGAAATCGACAAGGGGGTCGAACGGCGGGCGGCAATCATGGACGCAGGCCACAAGCGCGCCCAGCCGATCGTCATGACGACGGTTGCGATGGTTGCCGGCATGGTTCCTGTCGCGTTGTCGCTGACGGGTGACGGCAGCTTCCGCGCGCCGATGGGCGTGACCGTGATCGGCGGGCTTATCGTATCCACATTGCTGACCTTGCTCATCGTGCCTGCCACGTTCAGCCTTGCCGTCGGTATCGAACAGCGCGTCGGGCCGTGGTTGAGGCGCGTGTTGACCAATGGCGGCGAAAAGGGCCCGCGTGTCGCCGCGCAACCGGCGGAGTAGAGACCGCGTTTCCGTTTCATGGTGCATACAGACGTCTGCAGTTCACGCTCCCCATGCAGGGCGGGGCGGGGCGGATGCGCATGGTGGCGACCGGGCTGCTTCTGGCGATGGCCGCGGTCTATATCGTCAGCCGGATCAATGAGGGGGTGCATCCGGCGATCGGCTTCATCCGCGCGTTCGCCGAGGCGGCGATGGTCGGGGGACTGGCAGACTGGTTTGCGGTCACCGCGCTGTTCCGGCATCCGCTCGGCCTGCCGATTCCGCATACCGCGATCATCCCGCGCAACAAGGACCGGATCGGCGATACGCTCGCTCTCTTCCTGAAGGATAATTTCCTGACGCCGCAGGTCGTTGCGCGGCGCATGGGGCGGATCGACACGGCGGCGGCGGCAGGGCGGTTTCTCAGTGCCTCGTCCGATCACGGTGGACGGCTGAAACAGGGTGCATCGCGGCTTGCCGCCGACCTGCTCGGTGCGCTTGATCCCGAACGGCTCGGAGGGATGGTCAAAGCGGCGATTTCAAACCGTATCGCCGATCTCGATCTTGCGCCGCTACTCGGACAGGCGCTTGCGGCCGCGATCGCCGAAGGACGGCACCGGCCGCTGATCGACGGCATCGTGAAATGGGCGGCAAAAACGCTCGAGGCCAATGATGATATGATCCGCGAGATCGTCCATGAGCGCGCGGGCTCGGTGCTGCGCTGGACGGGGCTCGATGAAACGGTCGCGAACAAGATCATCGACGGGCTGAACCGGATGCTCGCGGACATGGCCGAGGATCCGGCGCACCGCCTGCGCGCCAAGGCCGAAGAGGGGCTCGCCCGTCTCGCGATCGACCTTCAGGAGCATCCAGAAATGCGCGCGAGGGTGGCGCGGCTTCGCGACGAGATCATGGCAAACCCCGCGATGCGCCGCTGGCTCGACGGCCTGTGGGAGGCCGCGCGCGTTGCAATGCTGCGGGCCGCGCGCGATCCCGACCGCGTCCTCGCCGGCAGGTTCGGTGAGACGCTGGCACAGCTTGGCCAGACGCTGCAGGATGATCCCGGTCTGCGCACGACGATCAATCGCTTTGCACGGCGCACCGCGGTGGGCGTGACCGCAAGTTATGGCGACGGCATCGTCAAGCTGGTGAGTGAAACAGTACGCGGCTGGGATGCGGAAACGATCACCGGCCGGGTGGAGAGTGCGGTGGGACGCGATCTGCAGTTTATCAGGATCAACGGCACCGTCGTTGGCGGACTCGTCGGGCTGGTGCTTCACGCTGTCGATACAGGGCTCTGACAGGGAACAGGCTTTGCGCCGAACCCGATGAAAGCCTTCCCCTCTGGGGCGGACACAGTCCTTTGGGTGCGGATGCAAGAAAGGGGAGCATCGCTGCCCCCCTTCTGCTGCGCCAGATTTGAGGCGCCGCTCAGTCGGCTTTCAGAAAATCCGGCACATGGCCATTGTCGTCCGGGACGGCGGACGTGCGTTCGCGCCCGCCACCATAGCCGCCGCCTTCGCCGCGTGGACGTGCGTCGCCGCCGCCGCTGCCGGCGTCGCGTCTGGGTCCACGATCGCCACGGTCTGCTCCGCCCTCGCGCCGGGGGCCGCGATCGCCGCCGCCGTCACGGCGCGGGCCCCGCCCATCGTCCCTGCCACCACGCGGCCGGTCTCCACCTTCGCGCGCTTCGCGGGGCGGCCGCGTATCTTCGAGTTCCTCCCCGGTCTCCTGATCGACGACGCGCATCGACAGGCGAACCTTGCCGCGCGGATCGATCTCGAGCACCTTCACCTTCACCTCCTGGCCCTCGCTCAGGACGTCGGTCACCTTCTCGGTGCGTTCGTTGCGGATTTCAGACACGTGGACGAGGCCGTCCTTGCCACCCATGAAGTTCACGAATGCGCCAAAGTCGACCATGTTGACGACCTTGCCGTTGTAGATCTTGCCGACTTCGGCTTCCTGGGTGATGCCGAGGATCCAGGCGCGCGCCGCTTCGATCTGCGCAGGATCCGACGAGCTGATCTTGATCAGCCCCTCGTCATCGATGTCGACCTTGGCACCCGTCGATGCGACGATCTCGCGGATCACCTTGCCGCCGGTGCCGATAACTTCGCGGATCTTCGCCTTGTCGATCTGCAGCGTTTCGATGCGCGGCGCGTGTGCCGACAGTTCGGAACGCGCTTCGCCAAGTGCCTTGGCCATCTCACCAAGGATGTGCGCACGCCCTTCCTTCGCCTGTTCGAGCGCCTTTCGCATGATCTCTTCGGTGATGCCCGCGATCTTGATGTCCATTTGCATTGTCGTGATGCCTTCGGACGTACCGGCGACCTTGAAGTCCATGTCACCCAGATGATCTTCGTCGCCAAGGATATCCGAAAGAACGGCGAAATCCTTGCCTTCGAGGATCAGCCCCATCGCAATGCCTGAAACCGGGCGCGTGATCGGCACGCCCGCGTCCATCATCGCCAGCGAGCCGCCGCAGACCGACGCCATAGATGACGATCCGTTGCTCTCGGTAATGTCGCTCGTGAGGCGGATCGTATAGGGAAACTCCTCTTTCGACGGCAGAACGCCATGAAGCGCGCGCCATGCGAGTTTGCCATGGCCGACTTCGCGACGACCTGGTGCACCGAAGCGGCCGACTTCACCAACCGAATAGGGCGGGAAGTTATAGTGAAGCATGAAATGCTCATAGCGGAGGCCGGTCAGGCCATCGATCATCTGCTCCGATTCCTTCGTTCCCAGCGTGCAGCTTGCAATCGTCTGCGTTTCGCCGCGCGTGAACAGGGCTGAGCCGTGCGCACGGGGAAGGAAATGCGTTTCGGCGACGATCGGCCGGATCTGCGTCGTCGTGCGGCCGTCGATCCGCGTGCCGTCCCTCAGGATCGCGCCACGGACGATTTCCGCCTCGAGCTTCTTCATCAGCTTGTTCGCGGCCATCTGGTCCTGCGGGGTGGCATCGGCAAACGCTTCCTTTGCCTTGTCGCGCGCCGCGTTCAGCGCAGTGGCGCGCTCGGACTTTTCGATCATCTTGTACGCGGCGGCAATGTCCGCGCCGATCAGGGCGCTGAGCTTTGCCTTCGCCGCCGACAGATCGGCCTGCGGCGCCATTTCCCACGGATCCTTCGCGGCCTGCTCGGCAAGGTTTATGATTGCTTTCACAATATCCTTGCAAGCGGCGTGCGCGAACTGGACGGCACCGAGCATGACGTCTTCGGAAAGCTCTTTTGCCTCCGATTCGACCATCATCACCGCATCATAGGTAGCGGCGACGACGAGATCGAGTTCGCCCTCGGCAACCTGCGCATCGGTAGGGTTGAGAATATATTCGCCATTCACATAGCCAACGCGCCCGCCGCCGATCGGGCCCATGAACGGCACGCCCGAAAGCGTCATTGCCGCCGATGCCGCGATCATCGCGAGGACGTCGGGCTCATTCTCGCCGTCATAGCTGAGAACCTGCGCGATGCAGTTGATCTCGTTGTAAAATCCTTCGGGAAACAGCGGACGCAGCGGCCGGTCGATCAGCCGCGAGACGAGCGTTTCCTTTTCGGTCGCGCCGCGCTCTCGCTTGAAGAAGCCGCCCGGAATCCGGCCCGAAGCGAAATATTTTTCCTGATAATTGACCGTCAGCGGAAAGAAATCCTGCCCTTCCTTCACGCGGGGCGCGGCCGTCACGGCGCAAAGCACCACTGTTTCACCGAGCGTTGCGATGACCGCGCCATCGGCCTGGCGGGCAACCTTGCCCGTTTCGAGCTTGAGGGTCTGTCCGCCCAGCTCGATTTCAACTGTTTTTACATTGAACATCTGTTTTCCTTCGGACCCGCGAGCCCGATGCTGCGGGGGCCTCTGCGTTTTGCAGACGTCCGGTCTGCAAGCGGTCGGAGCGTTTTCGAGCCCCACAATGCCCCACCGGATGTGAGACGAATGAAAAAGGGCGCCTGCAGGCGCCCTTTGCGACTATTTGCGAAGACCCAGCTTCGTGATGAGCGCAGTGTAGCGATCGACATCGACGCGCTTGAGATAATCGAGCAGCGAACGGCGCTTGTTGACGAGCATGAGCAGGCCGCGCCGCGAATGATTGTCTTTCTTGTGCGTCTTGAAATGCTCGGTGAGGTTCGTGATCCGCGTCGTGATGATCGCGATCTGGACTTCGGGCGAACCCGTATCACCCTCGGCACGGGCATTTTCGGCGATGATTTCGGTCTTGCGTTCAGCAGTGATCGTCACAATAACGTCCTTCGCGGTATCGGGTGGATTTACAACTGAAAGCCGCGCGTGACCCGGATCGCTCCGGACCGGGCCTCGACCAGCGCGACGGGAACAGCGTCCAGCGTCGCGAAGTGAAGACCGTCGCTCGCGGCTTGCCCAAGCAGAACGCGACCCTGGCGGAGCGCTGTTGCCTGATCGGGCGTGAGAGGGAGAGCCGGGATACCGTCCAGCCCTGCCTCGATGGGGCACACCAGTGCCTCAAGGCTTTGCCGCCTAGCGCTTTCGTCCAGATTGTCCAGCGAAATCGCCTGCGAGAGGTCAAACGGTCCGGCGCGCGTGCGGCGGAGCATGGTGACATGGCCGACCGTGCCCAGTGCGCAGGCGATATCGCGCGCGAGACTACGGATATAGGTGCCCTTGGAGACATGCGCCGAAAGCGTGACGAACGTTGAATTCACCGCGATGATCGTCAGCCCGTGCACGGTAATCTGCCGCGTCGCCAGTTCGAACGCCTGACCAGCGCGTGCCAGATCATAAGCGCGGGCACCATCGACTTTCAGCGCAGAATAATGGGGGGGAATCTGGTCGATCGGGCCAGTGAATTGCGGCAGGACGGCTTCGATGTCTTTACGCGCCGGCAGCACGTCGCTCGTCGTCACCACGTCCCCTTCGGCATCAAGCGTGTCGGTCCCAATCCCGAAGTGCGTCGTGAACTCATAGACCTTGCTGGCATCGAGCATCCGGCCCGCAAGTTTCGTCGCCTCGCCGATCGCTATCGGAAGCACGCCTGTCGCCAGCGGATCGAGCGTGCCGCCATGGCCGACTTTTGCTTTGGCATAGCCGCCCTGCCGCAAGGCACGCTTTACGGCGCTCACCGCGCTGGTCGATCCGAGACCCGGCGGCTTGTCGAGAATGATCCAGCCGTGCACCTGTGTCAGTCGAGATCGCGCGCGACGTCCAGGCGGCGCAGAACGGCTTCGATATGGCTTCCCTCGTCAAAGCTTTCATCGGCAAGGAACTTGAGCTTTGCCGCATATTTCGCGTTAACGCGGCGCGCCACTTCGCCCTGGAGATAAGCGGTATTGGTGCGCAGCGCCTTCAGCACCGCTTCCTCGTCGCGCCCGAGCAGCGGCTTTACGAACGCGGTGGCATGGCGCAGGTCGGGCGACATGCGCACCTCGGTGACCGAGAGGGGGTGCCTTGCGAGCAATTCGTCATGCACGTCGCCGCGCGCGAGAATATCCGCCAGCGCATGACGCACCGCCTCTCCCATGCGCAGCGTGCGGACGGAGCGACCGGCTCCCTTGTCCTCAGTCACCGCTGAAATCAAAGCGTCCGGGCACGCTCTTCGACTTCGAATGTCTCGAGGACGTCGCCTGCCTTGATGTCGTTCGTCGCATCGAAGGTCACGCCGCATTCGAGGCCGGCACGGACTTCGGCCACATCGTCCTTGAAACGGCGCAGCGAATTGACCCTGCCATTGTAGATGATGACGTCTGCGCGGGTGATGCGCGCGCGCAGATCCTTCTTGATGACGCCTTCGGTGACGAGAAGCCCCGCCGCCTTGCCGGTCTTGCCCGCCGGGAAAACCTGGCGGATCTCGGCACGCCCGACGACATGCTCGATGATTTCCGGCCCGAGCTGCCCCGCCATTGCGTTGCGGACCTGATCGGTCAGGTGATAGATCACGTCGAAATACTGGAACTCGACCCGGTCGCGCTTGGCAAGCGCCTGCGCCTTGCTGTTCGGGCGGACATTGAACCCGATGACGGGTGCCCCCGACGCGGCGGCAGTCAGCACGTCGCTTTCGGTAATCCCGCCAACGCCTTGCGCAAGCACGCGGACGTTGATCAGGTCGGTCGAAATGCGGTTCACCGCACCGACGATCGCCTCGACCGATCCTTGCGTATCGGCCTTGACCACGATCGGGTATTCAACGGGCTTTACTGCCGCGAAATTGGCGAACACGTTTTCGATATCGACCGGTGCCGATACCGTGCGGCGCTCGGTCGCGAGATTGGCGCGATAGAGCGCAACCTCGCGCGCCCGCGCCTCATTCTCAACCGCAGACATCGGATCACCGGCCGACGGCACGCCCGAAAGCCCGAGGATTTCGACCGGCATCGACGGCCCCGCCTCGTCAAGCTGGCGGCCCTTGTCGTCGATCATCGCGCGCACCTTGCCCGAATGCGGCCCGACGACGACGATATCGCCCACCCGCAGCGTTCCGCGCCGTACGAGCACGGTGGCAAGCGGACCGCGCCCCTTGTCGAGCTTTGCCTCGATGACCGTCCCTTCGGCGGCACGATCGGGATTGGCGCGCAGTTCGAGCAGTTCGGCCTGCAGGTGAAGCTTTTCGACCAAGTCATCGAGCCCGGTCCTGGCGACAGCGGAGACCTCGACATCCTGCACGTCACCGGACATCTCCTCGACGATGACGTCATATTGCAGAAGCGCCTCGCGAACCTTCTGCGGGTTGGCCTCGGGCTTGTCGACCTTGGTGATCGCGACGACCATCGGCACACCGGCGGCTTTGGCATGTTCGATCGCCTCGATCGTCTGCGGCTTGATGCTGTCATCCGCGGCAACGACGAGGACGACGATATCGGTGATATTCGCGCCGCGCCTGCGCATCGCGCCAAATGCCTCATGGCCAGGCGTATCGAGGAACGTGATCTTCTCACCCGAATTCAGCGTGACCTGATAGGCCCCGATATGCTGGGTGATGCCACCAGCTTCCCCGCGCACGACGTCGGTTCCGCGCAGCGCGTCAAGCAGGCTGGTCTTGCCATGATCGACATGGCCCATGATCGTGACGACGGGCGGCCGTGCGACGAGCGTGGCGTCCTCATCGATATCCTGCGCGACGTCGATTTCGACGTCGCTCTCGCTGACCCGCGTCGAACTATGGCCGAATTCGGCAACCAGAAGCTCGGCGGTATCCTGATCGATCGTATCGCCCATTGCCGAAGGAACGCCCATCTTGAACAGGGCGCGGACAAGGTCATTCCCCCGCTCCGCCATGCGGTTGGCGAGTTCGCTGACCGTGATGGTTTCGGGAATGACGACATCGCGGATCTGCTTGGCCTGCGGCTGTCCGCTGCGGTGCGCGCGGCGTTCTTTCTCACGGGCCCGTTTCAACGCCGCAAGTGACCGCGCCCGGGCACCTTCCTCATTTCCGTCAAGTGCGCGCGTGACGGTGAGCTTGCCAGCCTGGCGACGGTCATCGCCGAGCCGAGGACGCTGCGGACGCACCGGCTCGGGGCGGCGAACGGCAGGCGGCGGGCCGGCTTTCGCGACGCGGCGTTCCTCTTCCTGCGCGCGCACGACTTCCGGTTCGGGCTTCGGCGCAACGGTGGTTTCGGCAATCGGCGGCTGGGGGGGGCGGCTTGCCTCTTCCTCGGCGGCTTTACGATTTTCCTCGACGCGACGCTTCTCGTCCTCGGACGTCTCCATCCTGGCACGGTCTTCACGACGACGTGCTTCTTCAAGCGCATTCATCCGCGCTTCCTCGGCCTCGCGCAGCAGGCGATCCTGCTGTTCGCGGCGTTCAGCCTGGCTCATCGGGCGCGGGGCGGCGGGGGCGGGGGCTGTAACCGGGGCTGGAGCCGCCACCGCGGGCATCACTTTCACGTCCTCGACAGGCGTGGCGGCGGGTTCGGCTTCTCCGGGTCGACCGATAATCCGGCGCTTCTTCACCTCCACCACGACGGTATTCGACCGTCCGTGGCTGAAGCTCTGCTTGACCTGACCGGTCTCGACCGTCCGCTTCAATCCCAGCGGCGGGCGCATCCCCAGCTTCGGCTTTTCGCTATCGCTCATTAAACTGACCCAAACCCTTCAATTGAAACTGAAACAGCGCCGCGCGGCCCTGAACGTTGCAAACCCGATCCGCAAGGCCAGCCCGTGGATGCAAATCCGATAAAACCATGCCACCGGTCGATCGCCGTTGCCACCCGCGCCGCCGCGCCCGTGTCGATTACCCCGATGTGTACCACATTTTCGCGCCCGAGCGCTACGGACAAGATAGTGCGGTCGGCGTTCAGCACCAGTCCCTGTCGGCCAGAACCTTCCTCGTCCCGTCCCATCCGCCATGCCTGATCGAGCTTGCGGTTGCCATCCCCGCTTGCATCGGCCGCGTGAAAAAGCAGTTCGAGCGCGCCCTTGCGCGCTGAATCGATGATCCGTTCAGAGCCGGTGACGACGGTGGACGCACGCGCCTCGAGTCCCAGCCGCTCCAGTGCAGCGCGTGCAAGCGCCTCTTCGATCCGCGCGCCAAGATCGTCGGGGACGTTGATCGCGGCGGTCTTGAAAGCGCGCGAGAGGGCGCCTTTCAACTTGCCTTTTGCCACCGCCAGATCGAGCGCCGCGCGATCAACGCCGATCCACGCGCCGCGGCCCGGCGCTTTGGCACGCACGTCAGGGTGAACCGTCCCGTCGGATGCCAGCGCAAGCCTGATCAGCTCCCCGCGCTCGCCTTTCGCGCGCGTGAGGATGCAGGTCCGCTCGGGCTTATGCGTTATCCGCGGGGCGTCATCGGGAAGGGTCCGCAACAGCGTCCTCCCCTGCTGCCGGTGCGGCATCGCCGTCATCGAACCAGCCCGCCGCCTGGCGCGCCGCCATGATGATCTCGTTGCCCTGTTCCATCGACAGGTTGAACGCTGCGAGCACGCCACCCTTGGGTTCGTTCGCGCGCGCTTCCTTGCGCCGCGGCTCGATACGGCGCTTCTCGACCAGCTCGTCGGTCGCGAGATCGCCCACGTCGTCGAGCGTCTTGATACCTGCCTTGCCGAGCGTGACGAGCATCGCCTCGTTAAGGTGCGGCAGTTCGGCAATCGCATCGTCGACACCGAGTTCGCGCCGCAGCGCCCGGTTTGCCTCTTCGCGCCGGTCAAGCGCCTCGGTGGCGCGACTCTGGAGCTCGGCCGCCAGTTCCTCGTCAAAGCCTTCGATGTCCGAAATCTCGTTCACCTCGACATAGGCGACTTCCTCGAGGCTGGTGAACCCTTCGGCGACGAGCAACTGCGCGAGCGTCTCGTCGACATCGAGTTCGGACTGGAACAGTTCCGATCGCGTCACGAAGTCGAGCTGACGCTTTTCGCTCGCATCGGTCTCGGTCAGGATGTCGATCGCCTTGCCGGTCAGCTGCGAGGCAAGACGGACGTTCTGCCCGCGCCGCCCGATCGCAAGGCTCAGCATATCATCGGGTACCACGACTTCGATCCGGTCCTCTTCCTCGTCGATGACGACCCGGCTGACATTGGCCGGCTGCAGCGCGTTGACGACGAACGTCGCCACGTCCGAAGACCATGGGATGATGTCGATCTTTTCGCCCTGCATTTCTTGGACGACCGCCTGGACGCGACTGCCCTTCATGCCGACGCAGGCGCCGACCGGATCGATCGATGAATCGCGTGAGATGACACCGATCTTCGCGCGGCTGCCGGGATCGCGCGCCGCCGCCATGATCGTGATGATGCCGTCGTAGATTTCCGGCACTTCCTGCGCGAACAGTTTTTTCATGAAATCGGGGTGCGCGCGGCTGAGGAAAATCTGCGGCCCGCGCGTTTCGCGGACGACCTTCAGGATCAGCGAGCGGATCCGGTCTCCCACGCGGACGACTTCGCGCGGAATCTGTGCGTCGCGGCGGATAACGCCCTCGGCGCGGCCGAGATCGACGACGACATGGCCGAACTCGACGCGCTTCACCGTGCCGACGATGATCTCGCCGGCGCGATCCTTGAACTCCGCATACTGTCGCTCGCGCTCGGCGTCGCGAACCTTCTGGAAAATGACCTGCTTCGACGCCTGCGCCGCAATGCGCCCGAATTCGATGTTCGGCAGCGGATCGACGATGAAATCCCCGATCTTCGCATCGGCCTGCAGCCGCTGCCCCTCGGCGAGGCTGACCTGCTTGAAATAATCCTCGACCTGTTCGACGACCTCGACGACGCGCCACAGGCGGAGATCGCCCGAAGTCGTATCGATCTTGGCGCGGATGTCGTTCTCAGCGCCATAGCGCTGACGAGCCGCACGCTGGATCGCATCTTCCATCGCATCGATCACGATTTCGCGATCGATCAGCTTTTCCTTGGCGACTGCGTCCGCAATAGCGAGCAGTTCAGCCTTGTTTGCGGAAACGGCGGCACTGGCCATCAGTTCACATCCTCTTCGATAATCCTGTCCGCACCCTCAGCAACGAGCGGCGCGGTCGCCCTGATGAGCTTGTCGGTCAAAACCAGTTTCGCGCTGGCGATCTGCGCGAAGGACAGGCGCATGACACCATGTCTCGCGGTAACCAATATCTCCTCGCCTTCAACCCCGTCGAGCCTCGCGTCAAACATCTTGCGCCCCTCGATCGCCTGCGCCAGCTTGATTCTGGCCTCATGCCCGGCCCAGTCGGCATAATCGGCAATCCTCGTCAGTGGCCGGTCGATCCCCGGTGACGATACCTCGAGGCGGTACGCATGATCGATCGGATCGTCCGCCGTGCCCTCCAGCGCATCGAGAAGGCCGGACAATCGCCGGGACAGCGTCGCGCAATCGTCAAGTGTCAGCTGCCGCGTGTCGGGGCGCTCGGCCATTATCTGAAGCGTGGGATCGCTGCTGCCGCCGAACATCGCAATGCGCACGACCGAAAGCCCTAGCGCATGGGCTTCAGGTTCGATCAGGGCAGTCAGAGCGGCAATGTCGGCCACGGGCGTTTTCCAGATTTCAGTGCATCTTCCCGTGCCCGAAGCGATCGCTTCGAACCCGAACAGCGTTACCGATGTAAGGAAGACGTCGGGGCTATAGGCTGGCATTCCGTCAACGGCAAGCGCCATCACGGGCACCGCCCGATCTTCTTTTAACTCCCCACGGTGGCTCCCGGTGACAGCATTGGTGAAGCGGTTTACCCGCCGCATTCGCGCACCCGTGTGGCACTGCGGCAATTGCAGCCAATGCGCGTTATGATCGGACTGCGCCCCTGTATAAGTGGATTCGATGATGCGACGTGTTGCCTGGTCTTCTCTGCTGGCCTTTCTGTCGCTTGGTGCCTGCGGGGCTTCAACCCCCGCTGATACTGCCATCACGCCCGAGCGGGCACCATCGCCCAAGCCATTCGTACAGACTGCCGTCGCGACGTTCGATTCGCCCTGGGCAATGACTTTCCTTCCTGACGGGAGGATACTCGTCACTGAAAAAGACGGCACCCTAAAACTCGGAGCGCCCGGCGGGGCAATGGTCAGCGTTGCGGGCACACCCACCGTAGACAGCGACGGGCAGGGCGGGTTGATGGACGTCGTCCTCCACCCCGATTTCGCGCAAAACGGGATTGTCTACCTCAGCTGGTCCGATCGCGCGCCCGGCGGCAAGCGTGTTGCGCTCGGCCGCGGCAGGCTTGTCGGACAAGAGTTGCAATGTATCCGCGCGCCATGCCCCGCCCAGGCCCGGCTCGACGGTTTTGAAACGATTTTCCGCGCGAACAGCACCGTTTCGGGAAGCGGGCACTTTTCGGGCCGCATCGCATTTTCGCCAGACGGGCAGTATCTGTTCTTCACGAACGGCGAGCGGCAGAAGTTCACACCGGCGCAGGATCCCAAGGTGACGCTCGGCAAGGTTCTGCGCCTGACGCCCGATGGCACCGCTGCGGCGGCCAATCCACTCGCAGCACAGGGGTTCGCGCCGGAAATCTGGTCCTATGGCCATCGCAACCTGCTCGGCCTCGCGTTCGACGCGCAGGGGCGGCTGTGGGAGCAGGAAATGGGCCCACGCGGCGGTGATGAGGTCAATCTGATCGCCCCGGCCGAAACTATGGCTGGCCGGTCGTTTCCAATGGCGACAATTACGATGGCACGCCGATCCCCGACCATGCGACGCGGCCCGCGCTCGAAGCGCCCAAAGTCAGCTGGAACCCCTCAATCTCGCCCGCCGGGCTGATCGTTTATTCAGGTGGCATGTTTCCGGACTGGAAAGGCGATCTCTTCATTGGTGGTCTTTCGTCCGAATCGCTGATCCGGATCGAAATCAATGGCGACACGGCCCATGAGGCAGCCCGCTATGCCATGGGCGCGCGTATCCGCGAAGTCCAACAGGGCCCCGATGGCGCGCTCTGGCTGCTCGAAGACGGACCGAGCGGACGATTGCTCAGGCTGACGCCCCGCTAGACGCCTCGGCCAGTCAATGCGCTGGATCGTCAATGCGCTGGATCGTCAACGCGCTGGAAATCCCGCAGGGCATCCGCTGCCCCGGCCGGGCAATTGAAATCAGTGGAGCGGGTGAAGGGATCATAACAAATACCTAGAAACAAACAACATCTTTTGCTACTATAGCCCACACAGAACCTACACAGCTACGGCAAAACAATGACTTAGCGCCGCAATCTGCACAGATTCTGCACAGTGGGGCAAAAGATATGAAATTCATCACGGACAAAGAGCAGGTAAAGGCAGGCCTGATCATCTTTCGTCGCGGCGACGTCGGGCACGACCAATATTATTGTCGCGTGAGGATCCAGAACGAAGATCGCTATAAAACGATCTCGCTGCGAACTGCGGATCGGGACACAGCGCGCGACCGTGCGATGGATCAGGATGCCGATATCCGCTTCCGCGTGAAGCATGACGTCCCCGTCTTCAACCGGCCCTTTTTGCAAGTTGCCGAGGAATATGCAGAGGCGCAGCAGCGACGGGCAAACGCGGGTGAGGTCAGCCAGGGTCGCGCGATGAACATCAAAAGCAAGGTGAAGGGGCCGCTCAACGCCTATGTCGGCAACACGCAAATTCACCTGGTAAGTCAGGAGCGCTGGTCGGAATACCCACTATGGCGGCGCGAGAATGGCGTCGGTCGTCGCAATGGCGTCATTAGCGATTCGACCATTCGCATCGAGATGACCATCTTTGCCGCGATCATGAACCACGCCGTCAGTAAGCGGTATGTGCCGGCTCACCATCGCTTCGAAGGGATGCCGAAGCTCAAAACTGCCCGGCGGGATGAGTTCACGCTAGAGGAGTATCGCAAGCTTCACAGTGTGGGGCGCAAGTGGATAAAGGAAGCCACCACCCCGCAGGGCAGCTGGTATCGCCAGATGTGCTACAATTTCATCCTCATCATGTGCAATACGGGGATGCGCCCACCCGAAGCCAAGAATTTGCGCTGGCGCGACATCACCAAGGCAAAGGACAAGGACGGCACCGATATCTTGGTGATTTACGTCCAGGGCAAGGGCAAGACGCGCCAGCTCATCGCGCCCAAGAGTGTTGGCGAATATCTCGACCGCGTTCGCGCTCAATCCAAATCCACCAACCCCGACGATGCTGTATTCACCATCATCAATGGCAAACCGGCAGTCTGGCTTTACCGCGACACTGTCGAGGAGTTGCTGAAATATGCCAGTTTGCGCGACGGGCCGAGCGGCATCCCGCGCACCACCTATTGCTTCCGCCACACCTATGCGACGTTCAGGCTTTCCGCAGGTGTCGACGTCTATCTGCTCGCCCAGCAAATGGGCACGTCGGTCAAAATGATCGAACAGCATTATGGCCATGTGAACACCATCAAACACGCCGACCGGGTGTTGATGGGGATTGGCGGATGGGATGCGATGCACACCGAAATGAATGCCGAGATCGACGCGCAAGAAGCGACTGCCAAAGCGCGACAAGCCGTAAAAGCGAAACAGTCAGCTCGACCTTCCCGCTTCAAAGGCTGACTCCGCATCGCTGATGCTCTTGGGAGGCTAGCGTTTGCGCCGGTCTGCCGATGTGCCGCTGGCACCCTTGATCGGGATACCGGCCAAGCGGGCGACGGAATCAGGTGCGCCGAGCCTCAAGCACCCTGTTGCCCACGTCTTCCCGCTATTGTCGCCACTTCGCCGCTGGCGAACTTAAAGTGGAACAATGCGGACCCCTTCGATCAGCAACCGAAAATCTTAGCGATATCGCCGACACCAGCGCTTCTGGAGGCCGCTACCATCTCCTGTCAGGCATTTACTCAACCCTTATTTACACAAATGCTTACACATTTAGGGTTGAAAAATGGCCGTTTTCCGTCGCAACCCCGAAAGCCAGAAAACGAGCTGGTTTTCAAACGCGGATTTCTGCGGAAAACAAGTGTAGCCGCGCCAAACTCAAAATCCAGTTCCGAGAGGAGTGTGGGTTCGATTCCCACCGCCCGCACCATCCAATTTTGCAGGTTCCGAGAAGTCCACCGCACGGGGGCTGGAACCTGCATCAGCGGATCGCCTGGGGTCGCACGTCCCGCGCTCCGCTGCGCGAAATGACAATCGCACGGCATTGTCATGCTGGCACTCGGCAGCCCATCCGGGGTGCGGCCATCGCCACAAATCGACAGCGCGAAGCGTCAATCCGCCTTTACTGATTGATTGGCTATCGCTTTATCAATCATAAATGCTCTATATTATGATCGATAGAAAGGCTTCCAATCGATCATGCGCTGGAATTGGCAACTTCCCGACTGGCCTGATTTTCGCTTCGCTGCGGATCGCATCCGCGCGTCAGAAGAGCAATTCTTGAAAGGCTCGGGCGTAGTTATCGGTGCACTGCACCATCTTGACGCCGAGGCGCGCGATGGCCTGACCATCGAACTCATATCTCAGGAGGTTGTCGATAGCTCAGCGATCGAGGGTGAGATCCTCGACCGCGCCAGCGTCCAATCGTCGCTCGCACGGCATCTGGGCTTTACAGCCGACCAGCGCCGCGCAAGTGCGGCGGAGGCCGGGGCCGCCGAACTCATGGCCGATGTTTATCGCAGCCATGCTGCACCGCTCGACAATCGGACACTGTTCGCATGGCACGCCATGCTGATGAACGGTCGCCGCGACATTGCCGATGTCGGGCGCTACCGGACGCACGAAGATGCCATGCAGATCGTTTCGGGCGCACTCCATTCGCCGCGCGTGCATTTTGAGGCACCGCCGTCCGATACCGTTCCTGCGGAAATGTCCCGATTCATCGCGTGGTTCAACGGCAGCGCGCCATCGTCACCAAACCCGCTTCCCGCGATCACCCGTGCCGCCATCTCGCACCTATGGTTCGAGAGCATCCATCCCTTTGAAGACGGCAATGGCCGGATCGGGCGCGCGATTGCTGAAAAGGCATTGGCCCAAAACCTTGCGGCCCCAACGCTGACGGCACTGGCGGAAACGATCCATCGCCACCGCAAAGCCTATTATGCCGCGCTTCAACTCGGCAGCCAGAGCAACGACATCAATGCCTGGCTGACGTGGTTTGCCGATATTGTCATCGAGGCGCAGGCGCGGACGATCACCCGCATTCGCTTCCTGATCGACAAGACGCGGCTGCTCGATCGCTTGCGCGGGCAAATCAACGAACGGCAGGAAAAGGCGCTGCTTCGCTTGTTCCGCGAAGGTCCAGACGGCTTTGCGGGTGGGTTAAGTGCTGGGAATTACCGGACGATCACCGGGGCAAGTCTTGCCACCGCGACCCGCGATTTGAACGACTTGATCGAAAAGGGTGCGCTCGTTCGCACCGGAGAACGGCGCTACGCGCGTTATCATCTCGCTTCTACAATCCAGCCGCTGCTGTTAGGCAGAGAATCAACGCTAAATCCCGAGTAAGCAATCTATGCCGAGAATTTTTGACAACATCGACAATGCTTTATTGCCTGAATTGAGCAAAGTCTTGTCAGTCTC
>JANPGY010000029.1:0-22622 GCA_031424175.1 Sphingomonadales bacterium | reverse complement strand
ACGCCATCGGCGATATCTGCCGCCTCTATCACCCCAGCGAATGCCAAAACGACTTCAGGGCAACAGGATATGGGTCAGATTAACAACACGATGCTCTAGGCGCCCGTTGTCGCAGTCCGGTATCGGCGGCAATGGCCATGCCCGCAAGAAAAGCGGCGATACCATTTTACCTTGGGTCGCCCTCAATTTACCGCGTATAACCGCTCAGCGATGATCGATATTATGCATCAGGACTCTTCAATCCACACATATTTCAGCCGATGCGAATAGATTCTCATCAGCATTTCTGGCGATATGATCGGCATGCCTTTGACTGGATACCGCCGGTCAGCGCGCTGGCATCGGATCACTTGCCCTCCCACCTCAAGCCGATACTCGAACAGGCCGGGATCGATGGCTGCATCGCGGTCCAAGCGCGGCAGAGTGATGACGAAACGCTGTGGCTGGCAACACTGGCGGCGCAAAATCCATGGATTCTTGGCGTTGTGGGGTGGGTTGACCTGCAATCGCATGACATTGCGGAGCGGCTGGAGGCATGGGCCGGGATCACGTCGATCGTCGGCTATCGCCACATCGTGCAAGGTGAGCCGGAGGACGATTTTCTGCTGGGCGATGCGTTCGTTCGCGGCGTGCGCGCCGTTTTGGCGCGAGGCCTCAGCTATGACATCCTGGTCTTTCCGCGTCAGGCAGTTCACGTCCGCCGTTTCGCCGATCTGGTCGACGCCGATCCGGCCCGCCGCGGCCGATTGATCCTTGATCACGGCGCAAAGCCTGACATCGCTGGTGGAGGATGGCAGCCATGGGCCGATGCTGTCGCAGAGATCGCATTGACGCCCGGACTCTATTGCAAACTGTCCGGCCTGGTTACCGAGGCCGATCACAAAGGCTGGTGTGCAGACGACATCGCACGTTATCTCGATCATCTTCTCCGCTGCTTCGGGCCGGAACGGCTTATGTTTGGATCGGACTGGCCGGTCTGCACTCTCGCTGCCGGATATAACCGGGTTCAGGCGCTTATTGCTGACTTCGTCATGCGTAGCTGCCGCGATGACGAAGCGGCGATCTTTGGCGGCAATGCCGCGCGCGCCTACCCGCTCGCCTTACCATCAACAGTCAGCGCGGCGTGATGCGCACGCCTTGATAATCAGCTATGCCAGCAGATGTGGCTTCCCTGTAGTGCCGGTCGGGCACCGAGCGAAACAATTGTTGACTGGTTGCCTGCTGATGGAGGTGGGTGCAGCACTGCAACGCATTCCCGTTCGCCGCCGGATGTTGCAGCGGTGACTGATCATGCGCCGGGTGTTGCGGTAAGCGCTGCATAGCGTGCACGATCCAGCGTGTACCGTCGGACCCAGGCGATGGTCAGGATGTAGAACAGCGTACCGACCAGAAATGAAAGCGCTGCGACCCACCAGATGGATTGCGGCGTCGGCGCTCGCCCGCCGCTCGTGTCGAATCCCGTCAAACTGAGCAAGCCGCCGGTGATGAGCAGACTGAGCGAAGTGCCCGCCCGCCACGCCAGGCTGAAGATCGCAGAGTAGCTGCCATCGACGGTACGCCCGGTGCGCAAGCGCCCGATTTCTGCAATGTCCGCGATCATCGCCGTCGCTACCGGCAAGACGACACCGCTGGCGACCCAGTAAAACGCCTGGAAAATAACGAACGTGGCGATCGCGACAGTGCCCGCGCGCGGCATCCAGCCGGGCAGGAAAAGAGCGGCAAGGCCGACCTCGCCGAGAATGCCCAATAGCGCGCCAAAGACGATCGCGCCCTTTTTGTCAAAGCCCCGCGCCGCCCATGGTGAGATTGCCGCGCCCAGGGCAGCGGCAACCATCGTCGACCCGTGGACAATGGTCTTTTCCACCCCGCTGAAGGTCATGAAGTGGACATAGAGATAGGATTGCATCGACGACACGATGACCATGCCGACGACCATCAGAAAAATGAGGATCAACACCCGGCGCACATCGGCGTCCGTGATGATTGGCCTGAAACCCTCCCAAAAGCTGACCGGGCGGACCGCAGCGGCATCGGCATGGCCCCGGCGCGTATCGCGTATCGTGGCGCGACAGCCCCACAGCATCAGTGCGGTCAGCATGACGATGGCGATCGAAAAAGCGCTGCCCATCGCAACGAAATTGTCGACGACGCTGGTGCCGGTAATGACCCGCCCGTTCGACAATTTGGTGTCTGGAAAGAAGATAACCCAGGCGAGCGCCGGTCCTGCCATATTGGCTGCCATATTGCAGACCCAGCGAACGCCCTGAAGGCGGGGGCGATCGTCATAAGCCGGCGCCACCTCGAAACCGAGCGCCAGATAGGGCACGATGAACATGGTGAGGCCAAGGCGCAGCACCAAGTTCAGAATGACGAGATAGACGAACGTAGCGGTCCCCCCGTCGCGAAACTGCGCCGGCACCGCCCAGATGAAATAGAACGCGGCCGCGATCACCAGGGCACCCGCTGCGATCCAAGGGAAGCGCGTGCCAAAACGGCTGCGCGTGCGATCAGATAGATAGCCCATGTAAGGCTCGGTAACCGCTTCCCACAAGATTGAGATCGACAGCGCAAGGCCCGCCAGCGCAGGCGAAAGACCCAGCGCCTCGGTATAAAAGATCAGCGCGAACCCGTAGAGGCCGTTAAGGACCAGCGATGTCGCTGCTTCACCCGATCCGTAGAGGATCAGGCGAGGGAGGGTGGGTGCGACGAGCGGCTGGGCAAAAGTGGGCGGGGCAGCCGCATCGTCACCGACAGTAGCCATCCCCATACGCCCGACTCCTCTAGAGTGATTACGAATCAGATGGAAAGCAGTTCGGCGAGGCCGACTATCTCATCAATCGGAAATCGCATAAACAAAAACCTGAAGTGGCCGATCGATGTTACCAGGAAAAGGTGATGGCCAGCCCATCAAATTGGCGGCCACCACCCGCCGGAACTGTCCAGTATCAGAACCGCGCGCGGGCGCTCACCTGAAAGCGACGACCCTGGTTCGTGAAGGTCCGCGCATAACCGAGATTGTTATTGGTCTTGAGTGGAGTGTTGGTAAGGTTGGACATGTCGAGCGTCAGGGCAACGTTTTGATTGACGTCGTAGCTAAGTGAGGCATCAAGCTGGCCATAGGCGCTGGCAAAGTCGCCATCGCCGAAATAACTCGACTGGTCGTTGGTATAGCCACTGCGATAGGTATAGGTAACCCGCGCGCCAAAGCCGTATTTCTCGAAATATGCCGAGGCATTGTAGGTGCGGTTGGATACGCCCGGGATCGGCAGCAATTGACCGCCCTGGTTTAGCGCCACCTTGCCGGCATCGAGAAAGGTTGCATTGGCACCGATGCCGAAGCCGTCAGCCCACGGCGCGACGATATTCAGCGGAACCTGTGCCGCGATCTCGATCCCCTTGAGTTTCACGTCGGCGCCGTTGGTCGGCAAGAACCGCTGGAACATAACGGGTGCCGCATTACCCGATTCCCGGTTGGTTACGGTGTATGTTTCGGATCGAGTGCCATTCACCACATAATCGTGCAGGTTCTTGTAGAAGCCGGCGACAGAAAGAAGGCCGGTCTTGTTAAAATAATATTCGAGCGAAAGATCGACCTGATCGGCCGTGTACGGTTGCAATTGCGGGTTGCTCGAGTTGATCGTGCTGACATTGGCATTGATCGTGGTCGATGTGCTCAGCAGGTTGAGCGGCGCCCGTGCCAAGGCCCGGGCCGCGCCGAAGCGGACCAGCAGGTCGCTCGTCAGATTGTATCGCGCATTGAGGCTCGGCAGCCAACGGCTGTAGACGTTTTGAGCGGAGCCGGGCGTCGTGGAAACGAAGGTCGTGGAACCCTGCTGAGTGAATACGATCGTGTTAAAGTCGGTTACAGTGCCGTTGGTGTTCTGGTTGGTGCGGACGTAACGCACGCCCAGATTGCCGGCCAGGCGATCGTCTCCACTTGCAAAATCCACCTTTGCATAGGCCGCCCATGTTCCTTCCGTGACGGTATATTCGGATGCGGTCTGTTTCACTGGCGGCACAGCGGCGACGATCTTATCCAGGGGCAGCTTGGCGACCAGCAGGTCGAGATTGGACGACAGGAATGTCGTCGGAATGGTCGCCGGCCCTTTGTAATTTGAGAAGGCCTTGGGGAAATTGTAGAGTGTAAGATACGGTGAAACGTCAAATTCGTCGCCGCCATAGCTGGACGGCCGGGTCGGCACACCAAGCAGGTCGGCAAGCTGGGTGGCTGATACCGCCAGAAAGCTGGACACATATTGCAGCTTGCGGTTCGAATACATTGCCCCCGCCGAAAGCTTGCGAAGGAAGCCTGGGCCAACATCATAGGCGCCGTCGAGGTGGAATTCATAATTTCGGTCGTAGGTTGGCTGCTCATAGGCGCCTGACAGACCAAGGCTGCCGTAATTGGTCGCCACGTTGCCGTCAGTAAAGCGCGCCGGGAAGCTGTAACTGATCAAAGTTCCTCCATCTTGACGAGCATCATAGGAGAACGGCAGATGGGCACGCGAGCTGAGGCCAAGATCAGTCACGGTTGTCGTGCTCCGCGAAAAGTTGGCCTGGCCTTTAATCGTCAATCGATCCTGTTTCCACGTCAATCCGATGGCAGGTGAGATCGTCTCGACAGTCGTCGTGTTTGGCTGCGAATTGTTAGCAATGTCAACGCCATCGGCGTCGAGCGACGTCACGACCGTACCATTTAGCGTGCTGGCGCGCACAGGACCTTTGATGTCGGTGAAGCGGCCGGCAAACTGGATGAAATTAGATTTGTCCCGCAATCTGGCGTAGAAAACGTCGGCCAATAGCTCAAGATTATCAGTTAGCCGCGCCTGTGCGCCGCTGATCACGGTCAACCGGCCCCGAGAACCGTCCTGCACGGAGATGCCGGAGGCATGGTCAAAGCTGAATGTGCCGTTGGTCAGCCCGTCACGATTATAGTCCACGGCCGGGTTTTTGCCTGCTACGACCGTGTTATCGGGACCGGCGCAGGCGCCCTCGCAGGCTGTTTCGAAGCCAAAGCCGACCTGATTGTAAATCTGGTAAAATCGCTTCTGGTAATCGACACCCAGATAGACGCTAATATCGCTTCCCAGCATCTTGCTGATATAGACTGTAGCATGCGGTCCGATCTTTTTCGCGTTTGGTTCGTAAATCCCCTCCAACGAAAAGACGTAGCGATCCTTGCCGTAATCCAGCGGCCTGGCGGTCAAGACATTGACAGTAGCGGATAGCCCACCTTCGATCATGTCGGCGGTCGGCGTCTTGTAGACTTCCACCGAACTCACGAAATCGGACGTCAGGCTGCCAAAGTCAAAGCTGCGTCCGCCGATCGAGGTAATAGTGCGGCCGTTATATTGGATTCGTGTGAAATCAGGGCTCAGGCCGCGCACGCTGATCTGGTTGCCCTCGCCGCGTGAGCGGGTGATCTGAACGCCGGTAACGCGCTGTAGCGAGTCCGCGAGATTTTGGTCGGGAAACCGGCCGATATCTTCGGCTGCAATCGCATCGACGATAGCCGAGTTTGTGCGTTTGATCGCTGCGGCGTTGCTCAAGCTGGCGCGGATGCCGGTGACGATGATGTCTCCCGCCACCTCGTTATCGACGGTTGCAGAGTCCGCTGTCGGCGGTGCCGTGGTCTGTGGCTTAGCCTGGGCGAGCGCGGCGGGTGCGAGCAGCATCGCAAGGCCGCTGACGGAAGCGGACAGAATCATCTTGTAGGTCATAGATTTCCCCTCCTTGTTCTTTGAGTCGTTAGCCGAATCTCTATGTATCGCTTGTCACATATGAAACCGATCTTATCAATAAAATAATCGATTTTAAATCGCTGCGATCAGCCAGCGACGATCCTTGGTGGTTCCATCAGGCCCGAAACGGTCTGTCCGGGAAAAACATAAGGGGTTGGCACGGCCTGATCGTAATGGTTGGCAAGCGTATTGAAGACGTGAATTGACAGATGGTTGCGACCCTCAATCGGGGCGTCTCCCAGCGCCACGCGCCACGGCGTTGCAAACACGCAGCCCAGCGCATGGCCGTTGAGCACTATGCTGGCTGCGGCGCGGATCGGCCCGGTTTCGATTGCGAGTGGGCGGGCCACATCACAGGCATTCAGTGAAAATTCGCAGGTGTAGCGGCATCCTCCGGAATATCCGGCCAGTCCCTGTTCTGCCCAGTCTCCCAGTTCGATCGGGCCCCGCGGATCAACCAGCGCAATCGGCGCAAGAATACAATCGCCTGCGCGATGGCCCGGTGCGTCAACGCGCAGCAAGATTGTCGCGGGGCGATTGCTCTCGATTTTTGCCGTGGCAAGGCTGCGCCTTGTGCCGCTTTTCTCGCGCACAACGACGATCGTCATCGCAACGCCGTCGCACCATGCCGACACAGTGCCATGGTGATGCAGATCGAGCCGCGCCGCCCCGGCGGGCACCACGAAGCGGAACCATTGTGCCGCGTCCAACGGCTCTGTGGGCTTCAGCGTAATCGCGCCGTCGGCGAACCAGCGGAGGTGACGCGCCGTTGGCACCGGCGTATCCGCGAGCCCGATATGCGCGCGTGTTCGCTGACCGGCGGGTTGGGTGATGCGGAGCAGCAGGCGGGTGCCCGACACAGCCAGGTCGATCTCCGCCTCGCGCAGCGGTGCGTCATAATGCGGCAAACCCCATTCCGGCAGCCGCCCCGGCGGCAACGGCTCGGACTGGTCAATCCTGAGCGTGCCCCCGGCCCAAAGTCGGTAGGCCGCGCGGCTCCCTGCAACGATGCGCGCCGTGCCGGGTAGGGCGGCATGCATCATGGTCGTCAGATACCAGACGTCGCCCGGCGCACCATCCAGGTCGATATAATCGTCGGGAACCGCGTCCTTAAGGCCGTGCGGACCGCTCGACCAATGCTTGAGGAACGGATCATCGAGCAGGCCGTCGCGCAGCGAAAAGGCATAATCCCTCCAGGCAGGACCGGTCGTGCCCGCGCACGACGGCGATGGCACGGCACCCGGCGGCATCGCGGCGACCGTGGCCTCCCATTCGGTGAAATCGCCCGCCGCTATCGGCCCCAAGACCAGCAGACGCGGGGCGTGCCCCGGTGCGGTGGATTGCCAGACTGTCGTGTCTTCGGGAAACGGCCCCTCGCACCAGTCGAAACGACGCACATCGGCCGCGACCAGCCCGGGCGGCGCGGCGAAGTCACCAAAGCGATTGTCCATCGTCGGCGTCAGCGAGAACTGCCATCCGGTGTCCAGCATTGCGACGGTCTCGGGTAACCGCACAGAATCGCTGGCGGTATGCGCCGATGCCGTGGGGTCGAGCAGCACCACCGCTGCTCCCGATTCCGGAAGCAACAGGTGTACCCGACTCGTTCCAGCCTGCGCGACGCTTACCAGCGGTGCCGCTTTGCCCGTAAACGCGTCGAGCAACCACGCGGCGCCGGTGCCGCGCAGCACCAGCTCCACATCGGCCGGGACTTTGGCGGGGTTACGCACGAACCATAAGTCCTGCCCATCGATCTGACGATGCAGCACCTGCACCGCCGGGCCGATCACGCGGACGTCGCGCTCGGCATGGGGGGCTATTCTGGAAAGGAAATCGACATCCGCGGCGGGCAGATGCAGACAGGGGCCGCCCGGACCGAACAGCGTCTGAACAACGCCGTCGAGCGCAGCATCATTTCCCCCCACAAGGTCGCTGGCGCGGGGCAGGCCACCCAGCGCGACGACGCGCCCTCCCGCCTCGGCAAAGGTGCGCAATTGGCACAGACTTTGCCAGTCGATCGTGGTCATTTCGGGCAGCAGGATCGTCCGCCAGCGTCCACCGCCCGCAACCAGATGACCGTCATCGATCCTCGCCTCCGCCAGCGCGGCATCGTCGATAAAATCGAAATCCACCGCATCGGCGAACAGCGCGCGAGCGACTGCGAATGCGCTGGCCTCTGCGGCATCGACCGGCGGCTGCGGCTCGAAGCGTTGCGCCTCGGACAGCGGGACCGGTCCTGCCAGCGCAGAATCGACTGCTGCGTTCAGCCCGCCCGTGATCGCGCTAGAAGGATAGAGGATCGCAACGTCGCAGGCATGAGACCCTTGCGACAGCAACCATGACAGCCGCGTCGCATAGGCGTTGAACGCGCCCATGCACGCCCAGTAAGGCTGGCGGAAATGGAAATCCGGCGGTGCCCATTCCCACCAGCTGCCTGCCGTCGTGTAATACAGGCTGTGCAGGTTGATCACGGTCGCCCCCAGCGCAAACACCCCGTTGATGCCATCGATCATCTCGGCCGGGGTCGCGCCCCACCCACTGGAATGGAAACATTCTGCCCATACCCGGGGACGATCGTTCAGGGTCGCGATCGAACTGGCGACCTTGAGCCCCTTGAAGGCGCGTTCCCCGCGCAGATCGGGATCGTCGGACCCCGGCGCGGAATACCAGCGCATCGTGCGCATGTAATCGCCATAATAGTCCCGCCCTACCGCGATTGCCCCGCGCCCGGCATTGTCATGCCCGAACAGGCAGCCGTGCGCCTCGTGCCAGCGGTATACCGGGGCGAAATAATTCGCCTCCAGCATCGCCACTGCGACATCGGCGAAATCGAGGCGGAGCTTCGTCGTCGCGGGGCCACGATCACACCATAATTCTGCGAGCCGCCCTAACAACGGATAGCCTTTTGCATCGGCAAATGCTGCTTCCAACCCTCCCGACCAGAACGGCCAGCGCGCTCCAAAATCGAGCTCGTCCTGAAAGAACATTGTCAGCGTGGTGCCCAGATGACCGCCGATCCGCGCGGCAATCATCTGCTGGAACGCCGCTAACGATCGCTCGCCGGATTCCGGATGCAGAGGATCAAACGGCGTCGGCACCGCGTAGACCACCACAACCTGCCACGGGCCGGTTTCAGGCGTCCAGTTCAGTGCGTTCGCCACGACGTGATCGGTGAGGTCGATCGTCCGTCCATCTGCCCAGGCGGTCGCCTCGACCAGTGTCACGTCGGCGGGCCAGCTCAGCGCACACGGCCCATCGGGAGAAGCATTGCTGGCGGCATGGCGCAGTTCCGCGCCGCGCAGCGCAGGGTCCGCCTCGCCGATCGCCTTCAGCCGCGGTTTCAGCAGCGAATAATCCTGGATACCGAGCGTCATTCCGTGCGTGCGGGCATGATCGAGCACAGCGAGGAAGATCGTCCACCAGTCGTCCGAGAAAATCGCCGGATCGCCAACATTGGTGCTGCCATCGGCATGATGGTTATAGCTGACGATCGCGGAGAACACGCCCTTTTCGCGCAGCTGATCAAGCTGCCAGCACAGTCGCGCGGTATCGAGTGTGCCGCCAACCCACCACCAGAACGGAGCGGGGCCATAGCCCGGGGGCGGTGCAGCAAAGTTGGCGATCAGGGCCGCACCGCCACCCGTCATGGGGCGACCGGCACCTTTGCGATCTGTGCGATCTGTGCTGCTGCCCGCACCAGCGCAAGCGATTTGGGTGCGATCGTGCTATCCTGATAGATCAGCATGTTGAGCATGGGTGCGGTCCCGTGTGCTTTGAGCATAACCAAAGTCCGGGCAAGCGATTGCGGCGTCCACTTCGGATCAACGACCTCGCTATCGCGCTTGGTATGCACCCAATCGGTTTCGACCACGAACATCGCCGATGATTGAAGACCGGCGAATTGCCCCTTGGCAATGCGGCCATCACCGCCGTTCGGCAGCGTACCGCCGAGGCTGCCGTCGCTATTGAGGAAATCGTTCAAGCCGCCGGGCACGACCTCCTCACCGCAATAATAATCCTGAAATTCGGTTGCCGATGCGCCGTTCCAGGAATTGAAGCACACTGCGCGCGCCGGGTTGCCCAGCTTCGCCGCGCGGTCGAGCACCGCCCAGTCCGGGCTGCGGTAATAGTAGTTGTAAAGGCCGTCGTCGAACCACCAGCCCGCCAGCCCCTTGCCGTAGCGTTGGCCGATTTCCCCGACGATCGCCTGCCAGTTGTTCAGGAACCGGGTTGGGTCGCTATCCCACATATGTGTTGCGATGGCCCAGGCCGGATCTTCGATCGGCCCGAGATGATAATAAAGAAACAGCTTGATGTGGCGCTTGCCCAGCGCCGCGATCAGGTCGGCGATCAGATCGCGCCTCGCGGTGCGGCCGGGAAGAATCCTGTCCAGCGCCTTGATCGGCGCCGGGATATACTGGTCGGCATGCGCGGTAGTGAGATAGACAAAGCTCGCGCCGGTCGAGGCGACCTGATCTGCAAAGCGGTCTACGTCGAAATCAGCGACCGCCTGGTCGTAGGATTTGGCGAGACCGGTGCGCGGCATCGTCCGCTTGGTCCAGTGGAAGCCGACTCCAAAAGTCTCTCGCGCCATCCAGCGCGCATCCGCCCGCATCGCGAGCGCCTGCGCGTGCAGATCATCGCGGACTTTTGGCTGCGTCAGTTCAAGTGCCAGCATCTGCGCCTGGAACGGCGCTTCGTACGGCGTCGGTATCAGCCGCAGTGTGACGACGTGGATCCCCTTGGTCAGCCGCAGCAGCGTATCGAACGCGCTGCGGCTTTCAAACCCGCGCGGATCGACCCTGAACGGCGCACTGCTGCTGGCGCCATCGGTCGATACCGTCAGCATCACCGGCACCTTGGCGTCGATGCGCACCAATGCAGTGATTGCATAGTCGGCCGTGTCGGGGACGTCGATCGTCCATGACAGCGCCTGACGTGGGTCTTGCCACTGCAGCAGCTCGGTCTTCAGGTGTGTGATCTGGCCATTCTGAAATTCCCCCGTGCGATCGGCATCCATCGCTGACAGGACGTTCACGCGGCCGGGATCAATCCGGCCGGTCGGAACATAGGGAAAGCGCGCGGGTAGCGAGCCAGCAGCAGCGGGCGTGGATACCTGAGCCATTGCGGCCGATGGAGCGAACGCAAGGTACGCCGCACCAATCGCGCCAACCCAGGCCTGGCGTCGAGGCCTGTCGGATATCCTCGTCACTGGCCTCTCCCATACTCACATATGAAACTATTCTTATCTGTGATCTTATTTTATGAAATGGCGAACAGTGTCAACCCGCGCTAGAACGCCCGACAGTGTGGCCGAGAGGACAACGAGGTTGAGCAAGGCGACAGTGTTGAACAAGGCGACTGACAAGGCGACAATCCCCGAAGACGACGGCGCCGATGATCGGCGGTACCGCGCACCGGCCCTGGAAAAGGGACTGGATATCATGGAACTGCTGGCGACCGAGCCGATCCCGCTCAACGTCAGCGCGATCGTTCAGCGTCTGGGCCGCTCCACCGGTGAACTGTTCCGGATGATTCAGGTGCTCGAACATCGCGGCTTCGTGGCGCAGGGGCCCGATGGCTATTCGCTGACGACCAAGCTGTTCGAAATGGGGCTGGCGCGACCGTCGGTCCGCAATCTGGTCGAGATCGCGATCCCGGTGATGCGCCGGCTGTCGACCGAAATCGCGCAATCCTGCCACCTCGCACTGCCCTCGCGCGGTAATATCGTTGTCGTGGCCCGGATGGAATCGCGCGAACAGATCGGCTTTTCGGTGCGGGTCGGCTACCGCCAGCCGCTGCACCTGACGGCGTCCGGGGCGGTACTCTACACCTATCAGCCCGCTGATATTCGCGCGCACTGGGAGGCATTGTTCGACCCCGCACCCTCGCGCCCAGAACTGGACCGGTTTCGGGGTCAATCCGAACAGATCCGGGAGCGTGGGCATTACCGTATGGCCAGCGGCTTCATCGCCGGGATTACCGATATCGCCGCGCCGGTGATGCGCGGGGAACTGGCGGCGGCGGCGCTGTGCGTCCCGCTCGTCAAGCTGATGGGCGAGCAGATGCCGGTAGAAAAAGTCATCTTGCGCGTGCGCACAGCCGCCGACGAGATTTCGAGTGAATTGTTACAGAGCGACGGACGCGTTTAACCGCCCGGCGATCAGTTCGACCAGCCGCCATCAATGACGTGCGCCTGGCCCGTGGTGAACGCCGATTCGTCCGACGCCAGATACACCGCCAGCGCCGCGATCTCCGCCGCTTTACCCACGCGGCCCATCGGTTGACGCGCGGTGAAGGCGTGCCAGGCAGCATCATGATCGCCAGTCGCTGACAGGCGTTCGTGCAGTGACGGTGTCTCGACCGTGCCTGGGCAGATCGCGTTGCAGCGGATGCCATGGCCCGCGTAATCGGCAGCGATCGCTTTAGTGAGCCCGATGACCGCCGCCTTGCTGGCACCATAAGCGAAGCGGTTCGGCACGCCCTTTACGGAACTTGCCACTGATGACATATTGACGATCGATCCTCGCCCACGCGCCAGCATGCCGGGCAGCACGGCACGGATCAGCCGGTACATCGCAGTGACGTTCAGCTCGAACGAGAAGCGCCAGTCCTTCTCTTCACAATCGAGGATGGTTCCGCTTGCGACATAGCCTGCGCAGTTGAAAAGGATGTCGGGCGCGCCAATTTCAGCGACGCATGCAGCGATGTCGTCGGGCGACAGCACATCCAGCTGACGGACGGTACAGGCTTTGATATCGGCCAGCGCGGCCTCGTTGATATCCGTCGCCCACACCGTCGCTCCCTCGGCGGCGAACAGTTCGGCGGAGGCGCGGCCGATGCCCTGGCCCGCTGCCGTGATCAGTGCAATGCGACCGCTTAAACGTCCTGTCATCTAGCAGCTCCTCAGTTTTCGGGTTGGTCAGACGGCGGGGAAGCAGCTCGGGCCATTGGCTCCGTCGGATGCCTTGTAGGTGAGCAGAAATTCGCGGTGACCTAGCTCCTCGGACTTGGTTTCGGCACCGCTCACGATCGCCGCGATCAGCGTCACGATCTCGTCAGCGACCTCATCCAGCGTCCCGCGTCCCTCAAGGATACGGCCGGCATCCACGTCCATGTCTTCAGACAGGCGGCGAAAAGTATCGGGGTTGGCGCAAATCTTGATGACCGGAGCAATCGCCGAGCCGACCACCGATCCCCGACCGGTGGTGAACAGCGTGACATGCGCACCGCACGACATCAGCTCGACGATCTCTGCATTGTCGGCGATATTGGGGAAGCCGAACTTGGGGTGGCCGTCCGGTACGACGTCGAGCAGATACAGGCCCGGCCCGGCGGGTGCCTGCGCTGGATAGATCAGCCCGTCGATCGGCTTGGTGCCCGATTTTACATAGGCACCGGCTGATTTTTCCTCTTGCGAGCTGAGGCCTCCTTCGGCGTTGCCCGGCGCAAAGCTGCCATAGCCCATCGCCCGGTAGTAATTTTCAGCGCGCACAATCGAGGCGTCGATCGCGGCTGCAACTTCGGGACTGGCTGCGCGAATCGCCATTTGTCCTTCGCAACCGATCATTTCGCCGGTTTCCTCGAAGATGCAGGTCGCGCCGTCATCGACCAGCCGGTCGAACGCACGGCCGACGGCGGGGTTGGCGGTGATACCGCTGGTGCCGTCCGATCCGCCGCAGATCGTGCCGACGACCAGATCGGCGAAAGTAAAAGGCACGGTCTGCACTGACGATTGGGCGGCGCTCATTACGCGCGCGACCGCGTCTCGTCCCGCCGCGATCGCCGAGCGGGTGCCGCCGGTGAGCTGGATCACCACCGTTTCGACCGGCCGACCGCTGGCGGCAACATGGGCCCCCAGCCCCTCGCGGTCGAAACTCTCGCAGCCCAGCGACAGCAGCACGACGCCGCCGACATTGGGATGCGTCGCCAGCGCCTTCATCATCGCCAGCGCATAGTCATTGGGATAGCAGCCTGGAAAGCCTATCAGATGTACCGAAGGATCATCCGAGAGATCGACGATCCGCCGCGCGACATGATGCGCGCACTCGACCAGATAGGCGACGACGACGATGTTGCGGATGCCCTTGCGGCCATCGGCGCGCAGATAACCCCTGGCTTGCAAGGTCGGCCGATCGATCACGCACGATCTCCCTGCGCGCTGCGGGTATGGGCAGAAATATAGTCGCTTTTCATGTTGTGCATGTGCACCCAGCTCCCGGCCGCCGTCGCGATCGTTATTGACCCGATCGGCATGCCGTATTTGAACACCTTGTCGCCAACCACGAGCGGGGCGAGCGCCATCTTGTGGCCCAGATCGACATCCTGCCCGGCGACCAGATCGATATCGTCGATCCGCAGCCGCTCGCCTGCGCTGACCGGGCGGCAGCAGACAACGACATTGTCACGCGGGTCGAGCCGGATCACAGCGCCCGTCATGGTTCCCTATCGACCGTCTCTGCGGGGATCGGTGCGTCCACGCGCAGCAACCCTTCTGTCTGGAGTTCACGCCAGAACGCAGTCGCAATGTGCGCGTCATAGAGTGCGACCGTATCTGCGACCCGGCCGGGGTGGCCCAAGCCTGGTATGACACTCGCAACACACGGATGCGCCAGCGGGAATTGCAGCGCCGCAGCGGCCAGCGCGACATTATGCCGTGCCGCCACCGCCTCGATCGCCGCCACGCGCGCGACGACCTCGGGCGGGGCGGGCGCATAATCGTAATGTGGCGTTCCGGCCCTTGTACCGGTCGCAAGGATACCGCTGTTGTAAGGGCCTCCGATGACGATCGAGGTGCCCGCGGCCTTGCAGGTGGGCAGTAGCGCATCGAGCGCGCCCTGCTCCAGCAGGGTGTAACGCCCGGCAAGCAGGATCGCGTCAAGGCGGACCTCGGCCATGACATGGAGGCAGACGTCGATCTCGTTGACGCCGATTCCGAACGCACCGACCGCACCGCCACCGCGCAATTCCTCAAGCGCCCGCACTCCGCCGCCTGCCAGCTGCGCGAAGGTGCGCGCGCGATCGTCACCGTGCGTCCTGCGACCGATGTCGTGGACGTACAGAATATCGATGCGAGCGAGGCCGAGCCTTTGCAGGCTGGCTTCCCACGACCGCATCACGCCATCATAGCTGTAATCATAGACTGGCGCGAACGGCATGGCCGAGCGAAAGCCATGGCGTTCGGCATCGCTCCTTACGCTCGCGTCGGGCATGAGCAACCGCCCCACCTTACTCGACAAGACGACATCGTGCCCCGTTTCACGCAGCGCATCCCCGACCCGGCGTTCGCTCAGGCCCAGGCCATAAAATGGCGCGGTATCGACATAGCAGAGCCCGGCTGCGAGCGCGGCATCGACCGTCGCGCGCGCATCATCGTCTGTCACAGGCTGGTAGAGATTGCCGAGCGCAGCCGCGCCGAAGCCGAGTTCGCTGACACAGATGGCGCTCGTGCCCAGCCGACGCGTTGGGATCGTCATGCGTCGGAAACCTGCTGTTCGTCGAGCGAGAAGATCCGCGTCATCTCGACCCATTTTTCCCGAGGCGCGGCGTGCGGCAACGGCTGCTGATAGCGCCACATCGCACTTTCCCAGCTATCGACCCCGGCCGTCACTTCCGCATCGCGCGGGCGCGGAAAATCCTCGGTAACGGTGGCGATCATGAAACAGCGATTGCCGGTTCGCCAGATTTCCATTTCGAGAAATCCGGTCGCATTGATATCGGCGATCACATCGGCCGGCACCGCGCCCGGCACGTGTATCGCCTCATATTCGGCGATCAGCGCGGCGTCCTCGATCAGATCGAGCGCGAAGCACAGCCGACGGCTCAACGCACGGGCCCATCGACGAGGATCGAGCGGTCGATCGCAGCGATGCTGGTGCGCGCCGTCAAGGCCATCGCGACACGCATCTCGGCCTCCATCAGTCGCAGCATGTGCGCGACGCCAGCTTGTCCGCCACCGGCCAGCGCGAACGCCCATGCCCGCCCGAGCAATACGCCTTTCGCGCCCAGCGCCAGCATCCGCACCACATCGAGTCCCGATCGCACCCCGCCATCGACAAGCACGGTCAACGCATCCCCTACCGCGTCCGCGATCGGCGGCAGCGCAGCGGCGGTGGACGGCACACCGTCGAGTTGCCGCCCGCCATGATTGGATACGATGATCCCGTCGACGCCGCGTCGCGCCGCCTCGCGGGCATCCTCGACATCCAGGATGCCCTTGACGATGATCGGTCCATCCCATTTGGCGCGGATGAAATCGAGATCGCTCCAGCTGACCGCGGGATCGAAATTGCTCCCCATCCAGGCGAAGAAATCCTCCAATGCGCTATTCTTCCCGAGCACAGGCGCGACGTTGCCAAGCTGATGCGGGCGACCATGCAGGCCCACATCCCACGCCCAGCCGGGCCGCAGCATCGCCTGGAACGTGCGCCGCGCCGCACCCCGGAAACCGGGCGCACCCGCAAGCCCGGACCGGTAATCGCGGTAGCGCGATCCCGGTACCGGCATGTCGACGGTGAACACCAGGGCATCGCACCCCGCCGCCCGGGCCTGCGCCAGCAAATCCTCCATGAAAGCGCGGTCGCGGATCATGTAGAGCTGAAACCAGAACGGTTTGGTCAGCCCGCGTGCTACCTCGGCGATCGGGCAGGCTGAAACGGTCGACAGGCAGAACGGAATGCCCGCCGCTTCCGCCGCGCGTGCCGCCTGCACCTCGCCACGCCGCGCGCCCATCCCGGCGAGGCCGATCGGGGCAAGCGCGATCGGCATCGCCATGGTCCGCCCAAACAATTCGGTCGTGAGATCGATGGCAGAGACATCGGTCAGCACCCGCTGGCGCAGCGCCACAGCCTCCAGATCGGCAATATTCCGCCGCAGCGTCACCTCCGCATAGGATCCGCCGTCATAATAGTCGAACAGGAAGCGCGGCAGGCGCGCCTTGGCGAGCGCCCGGTAATCCAGAGACGAAGCAGGCTTCATTGCAAGTTTACGAACAGGCCGCCATCGACCAGCAACGCCGCGCCCGTCACATATGCCGCCATGTCCGATCCGAGGAAGACGATCGGGCCGACCAGATCATCGGGCACGCCCAGGCGACCGAGCGGAATGCGTTGTTCCATATAGGACCGTTTGCCGGGATCGGAGAGGTCTTTGCGGTTTATATCTGTTTGGATCGTGCCGGGCAGGATCGAGTTGCACCTGATGCCATGCCGTCCAAGCGCGATCGCGACGGACTGCATGAGCGAGTGCACGCCCGCCTTGGTCGGCGTATAGTGAGTCTGATACTCACCGCCGACCAGCGCAGAGATCGAAGAGATCGCAACGATCGACCCACCCGTTCCCTGCGCGACCATCGCATTGGCCGCCGCCTGCACCATATAATAGGCACCGTGCAGATTGACCCGCATTGTCCGCTCAAACGTTTCGATCGGCATGTCGAGAAATCCGTGAAACGGGCAGATGCCGGCATTGCTCAGGAACAGATCGAGACGCCCGAGATGGCCGAGCCCACGCGCGACGAAATCCGTTGCCGTTGCCGCGTCCGCCACGTCGCCGGCAATGGCGATCGCGCGCCGACCGAATCGTTCGATCTCGGCCACAGCGGAGGTGGCACCGGCGGGATCGCCGATATAATTGATCGCGACATCCGCGCCATGGCGTGCGGCGCCGATCGCCGCTGCGCGACCGATTCCGGTAGAGCCGCCGGTCACGAACATCGTTTTGCCTTCAAGCAGCATCGCACCCCACCGTTGGCCTTGATCGCCCGCACAGCCCATAAAAACGCCTTCGCGTGATTGACCCGGTCCAGTGTCTGAAATAGACACATTCCCTAGGTAAAACAACTTCTATATGTGAAAATCGAGAGGGCGGTGAATGGTGCTCGGCGTGATCCGACAGGTTCGAGCATTTGTGGTGCGCGGCGGTGGTGCCGATTATCATGATCAGGCGGCGGGTCACTGGATCGACGATCATATCGCGACGCCAATGAGCCGCTATCCCGAATACCGTCAATCGCGGCAAAGCTTTGGCATCAATGTGCTCGGCACGTTGGTCGTCGAAATCGAGGCGGATGACGGCACCGTCGGCTTTGCGGTGACGACTGGCGGCGAACCTGCAGCTTATATCGTCGAAAAGCACCTCGCCCGCTTCCTCGAAGGGCGCGCACCGACCGATTATGAGAAGATCTGGGACCAGATGTACTTCTCTACCCAATTCTATGGCCGCAAGGGGCTGGTGCTCAATGCGATTTCGGGTGTCGATCTCGCGCTGTGGGACTTGCTCGGCAAGTTGCAGCAAGAGCCGGTCTATCACCTGCTCGGCGGGGCGGTGCGTGAAGAACTGCAATTCTACGCGACGGGCTCGCGGCCCGATCTGGCCAGGAAAATGGGTTTCATAGGCGGCAAGATGCCGCTTCACTACGGCCCCTTCGAAGGGCAGGAGGGGCTGCACAAGAATATCGCGATGATCGCCGACATGCGCGCAAAATGCGGCCCCGATTTCTGGCTGATGCTCGATTGCTGGATGGCGCTCGACCTCGATTACGCCACTCGCCTTGCCATCGCGGCCCATGAACACGGTCTCAAATGGATCGAAGAGGCGCTCAGCCCCGACGATTACTGGGGCTATGCAGACCTGCGCCGCAACGTGCCGCGCGGCATGCTGGTGACGACTGGCGAGCATGAGGCGACGCGCTGGGGCTTTCGCATGTTGCTGGAGATGGAATGCTGCGACATCATTCAGCCCGATGTGGGCTGGTGCGGCGGCGTGACCGAATTGCTCAAGATCTCCGCGCTGGCCGATGCGCACGGCAAGCTGGTGATCCCGCACGGATCATCGGTCTACAGCTATCATTTCGTCATCACACGCCACAACTCGCCCTTTGCAGAGTTCCTGATGATGCACCCCGGCCCGACCGAGGTCGTACCGATGTTCAGCCCGCAGCTGCTGGGCGAGCCGGTCCCCCTGAACGGCCGGATGCGCGTTTCCGCGCTTGACCAGCCCGGTTTTGGCGTCTCGCTCAATCCCGACATCGTCCTCCATCGCCCCTACACCCATTAAGGACTATCAAATGAAGCTTTTGCGCTACGGCTCCGCCGGTCACGAAAAGCCCGGCCTTGTGGACGCCGATGGCAACATCCGCGATCTGTCAGGGGTGATCGCCGACGTGACGCTGTTCACGGTTACGCCCGTGGAAATCGGGAAACTCAAGGCGATCGACCCGGCGTCGTTGCCGCTGGTTGAGGGAAGCCCACGCTACGGCGTGCCCCTGAACGGTATCGGCAAGTTCATCGCGGTCGGCCTCAACTATGCCGATCATGCCGCGGAATCGAACTTGCCCGTGCCGTCCGAGCCCATCTTCTTCACCAAGGCGATCTCGTGCCTTGTCGGCCCGAACGACGACGTGATGATTCCCAGAGGCGCGCTCAAGACCGACTGGGAAGTCGAACTTGGCATCATCATTGGCACGACCTGCCGTTATGTCGACAGGGCCGACGCGCTCGATCATGTGGCAGGCTATGTGCTGGTCAACGACGTATCCGAACGGGCGTTCCAGAAGGAACTGGGCAGCCAGTGGGACAAGGGCAAGGGCTGTGACACGTTCGGCCCAACGGGCCCATGGCTGGTTACGCCCGACGAAGTCGGCGATGTGCAGGCGCTAGACATGTTCCTCAACGTCAATGGCGAGCGGATGCAGACTGGCAACACGCGTACGATGATTTTCCCGGTCGCCGAATGCATCGCCTATGTCTCGCGCTTCATCACGCTCTATCCCGGCGATCTCCTTATCACCGGCACGCCGCCGGGCGTTGGCGAAGGCAAGAAGCCGAATGCAATCTTTCTGAAACCTGGCGATAAAATGCATTTGGGCGTGACCAGGCTCGGTGAGCAGCGCCAGACCGTAATCCCCTTCGCGCTGGACGAAGACGCATGAGCAGCTACGCAGGGCGATTCGCTGGCCGCACCGCGGTCATCACCGGCGGTGCCTCAGGCCTCGGCAAGGCAGTCGCTGCCCGGATTGTGGCCGAGGGTGGCACGGTGTCGCTGTGGGATCTGAACGCGGGTGTAATGGAGGCGGCCAAGGCAGCGGTGGGTGCCGCACACGTCGTAGCCCTCGACGTCGCCGATCCTGCCGCCGTGGAGCAGGCGGCAGCCGCGGCGCAGGCTGCGCTTGGCCGGATCGACATCCTCGTCTGTTCCGCCGGGATTACGGGCGCAACCGTGCCCGTCCATGAATTCCCCATCGACAGCTGGCTGCTTGTGATGGACATCAACGTCAACGGCCTGTTCTACTGCAACCGCGCGATCGTGCCGCTTATGCTGCCCAATGGTTATGGCCGTATCGTCAACGTATCGTCGGTTGCCGGCAAGGAGGGCAATCCCAATGCGTCGGCCTATTCGGCGTCGAAGGCCGCAGTGATCGGTCTGACCAAATCCATCGGCAAGGAGCTTGCCGGCAAAGGCGTAATCGTGAACGCGATCACCCCGGCAACCTTTGAGAGCCCTATTCTTGACCAGCTCCCAAAGGCGCAAGTCGATTACATGCGCGGCAAAATCCCGATGGGTCGCCTCGGTGACGTTGATGAATCCGCTGCCATGGTGTGTTTCATGGCCAGCGAAGAGTGCTCGTTCACGACCGCTGCCACCTTTGACACATCCGGCGGACGGACGACTTTCTGATGGACCCGCATGACATCCCCTTCCTCGATGCCCACATTCATTTGTGGGATCTTGATCGCCTGTCCTACCCTTGGCTGATGCCGCCCTTCTCGGCCGACGGGGTTGCCGGCAGCGTCGAGCCGATCGCGACCACATACCGCCCGGAAGACTATCGCGCGGAAACCAGGCAATGGAACGTCGTCGGTGCCGTGCATGTCGATGCAGGCGCCGCGCCGGGGAATGCGCTGGCCGAGACGCGGTGGCTGCAATCGCTGGCAGACCAGGCTGGCCTGCCACAGGCAATCGTCGCCTATGTACCTCTCGATGCGCCCGATGCCGATCGGCTGATCGCGGAGCAAGCGGCATATGCCAATGTTCGGGGCGTTCGCCATATTGTCAACTGGCATGCGAATCCTTTTTATTCCTACACGCCGCTCAACCTGCTTGCCGATCCCGCCTGGGAACGCGGCTATGCTGCTCTGGCGCGCCATGGCCTGTCGTTCGACCTTCAGGCCTATCCCGCGCAAATCGACGCTGCTGCCCGGATCGCCCGGCGCCATCCTGACATTCCAGTAATCCTCAACCATGCGGGAATGCCGCTGGTGCATGAACCCGACGGCCCATCGCAATGGCGCAGCAACATGCGCAAACTGGTCGAGGTGCCGCACGCCGCGGTGAAGATTTCAGGCTTTGGCATCATCAATCACAACTGGACGGTCGACAGCATCCGCCTGTACGTGCTGGAGACCATCGAGATGTTCGGCACCGATCGCTGCATGTTCGCCAGTGATTTTCCCACCGATCGGCTTTATGCTGATCTGGACCGGGTGCTGGGCGCCTACCATGCCATCGTCGCGGGTTTCTCCGATAACGAAAAGCGGGCCCTGTTCGCTGAAAACGCCGCAAGGATTTATCGCTGCGGACCAGCCAAACTGTGTTTCGGCGTGCGATCGGGGACCACCTGACCCGGTAGTCGGCACCTAAACGGGGACCACCCTCCGGGTCATCTATGTTCGTCGGCCTTTCTGGCTGGCGACGAGGTGGAGGATGACGACGGTGGAGACGATAGGACGGATCAGACGCGCGCATTTTGTGCAGAAGCTATCGGTGCGGGAGATTGCGCGTCGATTGCATGTGTCGCGCAAGACGGTGCGCAAGGCGATCGAGGCCGCCGCCGCATTCACCTACACGCGGGTAGCGGAGCCCAGGCCGAAGCTGGGCGGCCACGCGGCCGCGCTGGAGCAGTTGCTGGCGGAGAACGAACGCAAGCCGCGCTGCGAACGTCTGACGCTGATCAGATTATACGAGGTGTTGCGCGGTCTCGGATTTGAGGGCGGCTATGATGCCGTTCGCCGCCATGCTCGTCGCTGGCAACGCGAGGAGGCGGGACGGACGGTGACCGCGTTCGTGCCGTTGAGCTTCGATCATGGCGGGGCGTATCAGTTCGACTGGAGCCACGAAGTGGTCGTCATGGCGGGCGTGACGACGACGGTAAAGGTTGCGCACGTCAGGCTTTCCCACAGCCGGATGTCCTTCGTGGCGGCCTATCCGCGCGAGACGCAGGAGATGGTGTTCGACGCGCATGCCAGAGCGTTCGCCTTATTTGGCGGCGTCTGCACGCGCGGGATCTACGATATATGTCGACGGCGGTGGACGCGGTGTTCCTCGGTAAGGATCGTCGCTTCAACCGGCGGTTCCTGCAGATGTGCAGCCATTATCTCGTCGAGCCGACCGCCTGCACGCCAGCGGCGGGCTGGGAGAAGGGGCAGGTCGAGAACCAGGTCGGCCTGGTGTGCAAACGCTTCTTCACCCCGCGGCTGCGCTTTGCGAGCTACGAGGAGTTGAACGCCTGGCTGCTCGATCGTTGCCTCGAACACGCCCGCGCCCATCGTCGTCCCGAGCTGCGCGAGCGGACCGTCGCCGATGTGTTCGAAGACGAGAAGGCGGCGCTGATGCGGCTGCCGACGACTGCGTTCAACGGCTTCCACGCAGTGACCGCAACCGTCTCCAAGACGTTGCTCGTGCAGTTCGATTACAACAAGTACTCGGTCGCGGCCCGCGCTGGGGCGTCCGGCGGAGGTCCACGCCTATGCGACCCGCATTATCATCCGTCAGGGCGATGATATCGTTGCCGAGCATGCACGGCGCTACGGTCGCGATCAGACGATCTACGATCCGTGGCATTACGTGCCGGTGCTGGCGAAGAAGCCGGGCGCGCTGAGGAACGGT
>JANPGY010000028.1:0-117725 GCA_031424175.1 Sphingomonadales bacterium | reverse complement strand
GGTATTCGCCGTCGTCCCCGCTGCAAAAGCCGGGGCCGCGCCAAACGCCACAAACGCTGCCGCGCCAGCGGTCGCCAATGGCTTGATAATGATCTTCATTCTGATGGTCCTTCAATTCGATAAGGAAGCCGTTGCGACCCGCCGGCTTCAGAAAGGCGGGAAATCAGTTACTTGACGATGACAAGGTATTTCAGTGCGCCCGTTGCCCCCGGTGCCGCGGTAGCCACGGCAAGGCGGACGTTGGTGACATCGCTGTTCTGCGCGGGACGGAGAGTGCCGTCCGCATTCTTGACCTTTAATACGGCCAGCGCGCCCCATTCTTTACCGCCATCGACGGAAACTTCGCCCGGTGTCAGCAGCCCGTCGAACCTCACGTCGGCAAGCCTTGGCCCCGAGATCGTGAAGCCGCGGATGATCTGCGTGCTCTGGTTGCGGTAGCTCGTTGAAAAGACGAGCCGTGATCCCGGAGGACCGGACTTTGCCTTGACGAGCACGGTGCGCGTCTTGCCGGGGCCTGCCGGGACGACCTTTTCCATCGAGATTTCACTGGTGACGGCAAGCTCGTTCGCGGCGGCGGCAAGACCGGGGACGGTCAGCGCCAGAAGAGCGAGAGAATATCTGATCATCATCCTGTCCTCAATTGATCTTGGTTGCGAAGGTGACGCTGGTGGTGGTCACGGTCTGCCCGCCGGCGTGCGGGGGGAGGCGGACGATCACTTTGCCCGCATTGGTCTCTCCGGCGTCGCCATCGGCCGCGTCGCTCAAAGCGGAACCATCGAGCTTGATGGAACCCGGCACGAAGGTGGTGTTCGCAGGGATCGCGTCGGACGCGACAAGGCCATTGAGCGCAGCGCTGCCCGTCACGGTCGTGGTAATCGTATAGGTGATCGTCGCGCCGGGCACCGATTTGATGCCGCCCAGCTCGTCGGTGACGCTTGCGCTTTTCACGACGGAGACGGTCGCGTCGCTGAGCAGATAAAAGCCACCCGCGCTGCCGTCGCCCCCCGTCGTGCCGACGACAGCAAATCCGCCGCCCTCGCCCGCGCCATCAAAGGAGGTTCCCGGCGACCCGCTGCCGGTTACCGCGGTTGCCGTAAGTTCGGTCTGGCCGCGTTGCGCGTCGGTTGCGCTTGCAGGAACCGTCGACAGGACGAAGACCCTGATCGAGGCATCGGCGGCAAGAACGGGGTTGTTGGTTCCGGCCGCATAGACCGTATCGACGCCAGCATCATAGACGCCGTTGTTGTTGCTATCGAGCACGAGCGAGGTTGTCGTCGGATCGAAATCGTCATTGCCCAGCGCGTTGACCGATGCAAGGGTGAAAGCCTCGGGTCCGTTGCCGGTATTGGTTGCGGTGAAGCTCAGAACCTGATTGGTGGCACCCGGGTTCACGATCACGTCGCCCGGATCGTTCGAAACGACGGTTACGTTCAGCACCTCATCGACGCGGATTTGAGGGGCGTTCGAGGGCACCGTTACCGGCGTTCCCCCTGGACTGGTGTAGGTGACTTCCGCCGCATTGCTGATCACGGTGCCGGCTGCCGTTCCGGTGGCGTGTGCAGGCGAAGCAAGGCCGATCGCCGCTGTCGCTAACAGGAGTGGAACGATGCGACCAACGCGCGCGTTGATAGCTGCAGTACCGTATGTGTATTCCGTCATTTTGCGGATGCCCCTTAACTTCGGGGCCCGTCTGCGGCAGAAATGGTTAGAAACACGTTAATTCCGGATACGAATCGTCCTCTGACGATGGTGGCCGTGCGCCTGCAGTCGGGTTTTTCGCCGCAGTTCCGCGATATATGTCGCGCTGTAATCCGCCTTGACAGCCTGTTGCCCCCCGGCTTAAGCGCCGCGCCTCACGCAGCGATGCGGGTGTAGCTCAGTTGGTTAGAGCGCCGGCCTGTCACGCCGGAGGTCGCGGGTTCGAGCCCCGTCACTCGCGCCACGCGCTGACGGAGCCTATGCTTTCAGAAATCAGCGGAAGCGCCCGGTTTCGATCCACTTGAGCCATGGGCCGAGCGGAACGATCCATGCCGTTCCCATCACGAGATAAATGATGGTCTGGATGGCACCCGATCGCTGCCCGATCCACGATGACGCGCTCGCCACGATGACCGTCCACGCCAGCGCGTAGAAAAGAATGGCAAGAATGCCCGCGGGTTTGCGCCAGCTTGGCGCGGGAGGCTGCGTCATTTTTCAATCCACGATTTTTCGGTAACGACGGCGTGCAGCGAAACATCCCATTCGTCTACCGGAATCATGTCGCAGCGCTGGACGCTCCAGGCGAGGCCGATACGGCGGGCATCGGGAAAGCGGGCGAAGGCGCGATCGTAATGGCCGGCACCATAGCCGATGCGATTGAGTGCGGAATCAAATCCGAGAAGAGGGGCAAAGATGATGCCGGGGGCAAGCTCCGCCGCGTCAGCGGGCGGCTGGAGCAGGCCGAAAGGTCCGGGTTCGAGCGGCGAATCCGGCTGCCACGTGAGGAAACGCATGGCATCGCGCCGACCGCTGACATGCGGCAGCGCAACGATGACGCCGCGCCGGGCCAGGGTATGAAGCAGGGGCAGGGGGTCGATCTCGTCCCCAATGGCGTGATAGGCCGCAACGGTCTGCCCGGGGGGGACCGCAGGTTCGGCGAGTTCGGCCATGGCATGTGAAAGGGCCCGTAAATCGATACCAGAAACAAAGGCTTGGCGACGTTGCCTCAGACTTTCTCGCATCAACGCCTTCGACGTGGTTGGCGGGACCGCCATGGCCGTTTGCTCCGAATATCCTCTGACGCCCTAACGTCAGGTGGGAACCATGTGCGTCGGGCCAGGACCCGGGCAGGGACAGTCCCCTAGGATGATAAATAGCCTCAGGGATGTTCATCGAGCTCGTACCGGGCAGTGCCCGCCGGGGCTCTATCTAGGCTTTCACCCGCTGCGCCTCAAGGGCATCGGCGATCGCTTCGATCCGGTCCGCAAGTGTGTGAAGCGCGCCCGTGACCATCGCATTGCCACCCGTGCCCGGCCCCTCTGCCTTCGCCTCGGTCAGCTCGTCAGCCACCAGCAGCGCGCCGAACAGGAGCTTGCGCACCTCATCGTCGCTGTCGATCGCCGACGCTGCCTCGCGTATTCTTTGATCGACGTGCGCGGCGAGCATCCGGAGATGCTCTTCGCCGCCGTCACGACAGGCCACCAGATAGCTGCGGCCGCCAATTTCAAGCGTGACATCGGCCATCAGCGCCGCTCCGCCCCTGAGTATTGCGCGATGATGGCTTCAAGGCTGGACAGCGCCGACTGCGTGCGTCGCCGCAGCGCCTGATAGCGCGAGTCGGCGTCATTGGCAGATGCAGCAGGCAAGCGCGCCGATGCCTCGATCCGCCTGAGCGCGGCGTCGAGGCGGGCAAGAGAATTACGGGCAACGGGGTCGAGCATGCGGCCTGATTAGCATGGCGCGGGTGCGCTTCAACCCTTGTCTGCCCGCGCAAAAGTTGACCTTCACCGTGTGTCGCGACAAAGAAACCACCCGTCGTGCCGTGGCCGACTCATGATTTTTTCGGAACAGGATATCCACATGGCTGCCACGCAACAGCAAATGGCGAACGCGATCCGCGCGCTGGCCATGGACGCCGTGGAGGCCGCGAATTCGGGCCATCCCGGCATGCCGATGGGCATGGCAGACGTCGCCACTGTATTGTTCACGGAATTTATGAAGTTTGATCCGCAAAGGCCAGACTGGCCCGACCGGGATCGGTTCATCCTGTCTGCCGGCCACGGCTCAATGCTGGCCTATGCGACGCTGTATCTGAGCGGATATGCCCGGCCCACGATCGACGACATCCGCCGCTTCCGCCAGTTGGGCAGCCCATGCGCGGGGCATCCGGAAAATTTCGAGCTTCCCGGTGTCGAGGCGACGACCGGACCGCTGGGCCAGGGATTTGCCATGGCGGTCGGGATGGCGATTGCGGAGCGGCACCTGAACGCCGTGTTCGGCGATGACCTTGTCGATCATCGCACATGGGTGATGGCGGGGGACGGATGCCTGATGGAGGGCATCAACCATGAAGCCGTCGGATTGGCGGGGCATTTGCAGCTCGGGCAGCTCAACGTCCTATGGGACGACAATCGCATCACCATCGACGGCGCAACGAGCCTGTCGACCAGCGAGGATGTCCGCGCGCGCTACAGGGCGAGTGGCTGGCATGTCGAGGATTGCGACGGCCATGATTTCGGGGATGTCGCGCGCGCGCTCAAAGCCGCGGCTGACGATCCTCGCCCTTCGCTCGTCGCCTGCCGGACGATCATCGGCAAGGGCGCGCCGAACAAGCAGGGGACGAGCGCGACGCACGGAGCCGCTCTGGGTGCGAGCGAGGTGGCAGCGGCGCGTGCAGTGCTCGGCTGGTCGGCAGCTCCCTTCGTCGTGCCCGATGACGTCATGGCTGCATGGCGCGATGCCGGGGTACGCGGTGTAGCGATGCGACGGGACTGGGAGGCGCGGCTTTCGAAGAGCGCTGCGCGCGATGCCTTTGTTGGCCGCATGACGGGCGATCTCGGGCTCGACAATGCGGTCCGGGCCTATCTCGATGGGCTGATCGCAAATCCCGTTCACGTCGCGACGCGAAAGTCGTCCGAAATGGCGCTTGAGGCGATCAATGCCGCAACAGCCGACACGATCGGAGGATCGGCAGACCTTACCGGCTCGAACAATACCCGAACATCCGCTACCAGACCTCTGACGAAAGACGATTATTCCGGGCGGTACATCTATTACGGCATTCGCGAATTCGGCATGGCGGCGGCAATGAACGGCATGGCGCTCCACGGCGGGATCGTGCCCTATGGCGGCACGTTCCTCGTCTTTTCGGATTACTGCCGCCCCGCGATCAGGCTGTCTGCGCTTCAGGGCGCCCGCGTTGTCTACGTCATGACGCACGACAGTATCGGGCTCGGCGAGGACGGGCCGACGCATCAGCCGGTCGAACATCTGATGTCGTTGCGCGTCATGCCAAATCTTCATGTGATGCGACCATGCGATGCGGTGGAAACCGCTGAATGCTGGGCGCTGGCGCTAAAGAGGACAACGGGCCCGTCGTTACTGGCATTGTCGCGCCAGAATCTTCCGCAGCTGCGTGACGATGTCGCGGAAAACATGTCGGCGCGCGGCGGTTACCGGCTCAGACCCGCGGAGGCACCGCGGCGCGTCGTGATCGTCGCCACCGGGTCCGAGGTCATGATTGCTGTCGATGTCGCGGAACGGCTCGAGGCCGACGGGATCGGAACCGATGTGGTTTCCATGCCATGCTGCGAGGCCTTCGATGCGCAACCGCGAGCGTGGCGCGACGATATTCTGCCGCGTGATGCCCTGCTCGTCTCAATCGAGGCGGGCACGACGCGCGGGTGGGAACGCTATGTCCGCGACGGGCTCCGCTTCGGGCTTGACGGTTTCGGCGCGTCGGCACCGATCGCCGATCTCTACGCTCGTTTCGGGTTGACCGCTGACGCTATCGTCCCCGCGATCATCAACGAATTACAAAGGAACTGAACAGCATGGCCGTAAGAGTTGCGATCAATGGTTTCGGGCGGATCGGAAGACTGGTCGCGCGTGCCATCCTCGAACGCCCGGATTGCGGGCTTGATCTCGTGGCGGTCAACGATCTTGGTGATGCGAAATCAAATGCAATGCTCTTCAGGCGCGACAGCGTTCACGGGCCCTATCAGGGCACGGTAACGGCGGACGGGAACGATCTGATCGTCGACGGAAAGCGGATTCACGTGACGGCCGAACGCGATCCGGCAAATTTGCCGCATGCGGCCGATAATATCGACATAGCCCTCGAGTGCACGGGATTCTTTACCGATCGACAGGCGGCCCAGAAGCACCTCGACGCCGGTGCGCGGCGCGTTCTCATTTCCGCTCCCGGCAAGAATGTTGATCTCACCGTTGTCTACGGGGTGAACCATGACAGGCTTACAGCGGCGCACGTGATTGTCTCGAATGCCAGCTGCACGACCAACTGCCTTGCGCCGGTGGCGAAGGTGCTCAACGATGCGATCGGGATCGAGCGCGGGCTGATGACGACGATCCATGCCTATACGAACGACCAGAAAATTCTCGATCAGATCCACCCCGACATGCGGCGCGCGCGTGCTGCGGCCATGTCCATCATTCCGACGACGACGGGGGCGGCGCGCGCGGTCGGTGAAGTCCTTCCCGAGCTGAAGGGCAGGCTCGACGGGTCGGCAGTGCGCGTGCCGACGCCCAATGTCAGCCTCATCGATCTGACGTTCACGCCAAAGCGTGACACGACCCGGGATGAGGTGAATGCGATTTTGAAAAACGCTTCTGATTCAGCGCCTTTGGCGGGTATTCTTGCGTTTACGGATGAGCCGCTGGTCTCTGTCGATCTCAATCATAATGCTGCGTCGTCGACGGTGGACAGCCTCGAGACGGCGGTAATCGACGGCAAGCTGGTGCGCGTCGTGAGCTGGTACGACAATGAATGGGGCTTTTCGAACAGGATGGTCGATACGGCCGACGCGATGGGCAAGCTGATCGCATGAGCCGACCATACCGGACGCTGGACGACCTGCTCCGGTCGTATGAGCGCGACATATCCGGCAAGCGCGTTCTCGTCCGCGCCGATCTGAACGTGCCGATGGATGGCGCGAAAATCACCGAAGATGGCCGATTGCGCGATGCAGTGCCGACGATCGCCGAACTGTCGGATGCCGGGACGATCGTTCTCGTGCTCACGCATCTCGGCCGTCCGCGTCCGGGCGGCGATCCGCGTTTTTCCACGGCGCTTCTGTGCAGGCGGCTGAGCGATCTGCTCGGGCGGGAGGTGATGTTCGTGAGCGATTGCGTCGGCCAGCCGGTCGTCGACGCGCTCGGGCTGCTTGCTCCCGGAGGCATCGCCCTGCTCGAGAACACCCGTTTTCATGCAGGCGAAGAGCAGAATGCCGCGGACTTCGTTGCCGCGCTCGCGGAAAACGCCAACTTCTATGTGAATGACGCTTTTTCGGCCGCTCACAGAGCCCATGCCTCGACGGAAGGACTGGCGCACATCCTGCCGTCTTTCGCGGGTCGGGGCATGGCGGCCGAACTCGACGCGCTCGGAAAAGCACTCGGCCATCCCGAACATCCCGTCGCGGCCGTCGTGGGGGGTGCAAAAGTCTCCACCAAGCTGCACGTGCTCAAACATCTGGTAACGCGCGTCGATCATCTGATAATCGGCGGCGGGATGGCGAACACCTTTCTGGCGGCACGCGGGATCAATGTCGGGAAGTCATTGTGCGAAAGAGACTTGCTGGTGACTGCCGAGGCGATATTCGGGGCAGCCGACGCCGCCGGATGCACAGTGCACCTGCCCTATGACGTCGTGACGTCACGCGCGTTCGAGGCAAACGCGCCGACGCGCACGGTGAACGTCCACGAGGTCGCCGCCGATGAGATGATTCTCGATATCGGCCCCGTCGCAATCGAAGCGCTGGGTGACGTGCTCAAGACGTGCCGAACCCTCGTCTGGAACGGGCCGCTTGGCGCGTTCGAGACGCCACCGTTCGAGGCGGCAACCGTTGCGCTCGCAAAAACGGCTGCGGCGCTGACGCGTGACGGCAGCCTCATCTCGGTCGCGGGCGGGGGGGACACCGTCGCGGCGCTCAACATGGCGCATTGCGCCGAAGGCTTCACCTTTGTGTCGAACGCGGGCGGCGCGTTTCTCGAATGGATGGAAGGGCGTGAACTGCCCGGCGTCGCGGCGCTCTCACTTTAACCGGAGGTCATGATGGACTGGGAGGCAATGCGCGCGAAGATTGCGAACGGGCGGGGCTTCATTGCGGCGCTCGACCAGTCGGGTGGTTCTACACCCAAGGCGCTTCAGGGCTATGGCATCGAGGCTGATGCCTATGACGTTGACGAGGCGATGTATGCGCTTATTCACATCATGCGCGAAAGGATCATTACATCGCCCTGTTTTGGCCGTGAAAAAGTTATTGGCGCGATCCTGTTCGAACGCACGATGGACGGGCAGGTCAGTGGCATGCCGACCCCGCAGGCGCTGATCGATCGCGGGGTGGTTCCATTCATCAAGATCGACAGGGGGCTGGAGGACGAAGCCGACGGCGTACAGCGGATGAAGCCCATATCGAGGCTTGATGATCTGCTGGCCCGGGCAAAGGCACTGGGCGTGTTCGGGACGAAAGCGCGATCGGTGATCAATCTTGCGAACCGCACAGGGATCGCCGCTGTCGTCGCGCAGCAGTTTGAAATCGCGCAGCGGGTTCTCGCGGCAGGGCTGGTGCCGATCATCGAACCCGAGGTAAATATCAAGAGCCCAGAACGCGCCGCTGCCGATGCGATCCTGCACGATGAATTGATGAGCGCGCTCAACGCCTTACCGGACGATGCTCAGGTCATGCTCAAGGTTTCGCTTCCGGCCCGGGCCGGGCTTTACACGGCAATGACGGGGCATCCCCGTGTCTTGCGCATCGTTGCGCTGTCGGGCGGCTATTCGCGCGCCGAGGCCTGTACCGAGCTCGCGAAGAATCCCGGCGTGATTGCAAGCTTCAGCCGCGCGCTGCTTTCGGATCTGCGCCTCCAGATGGACGATGCCACATTCGATCGCGCCCTTGGCGGCGCCATCGATGAAATTCATGCGGCATCGGCCACGTGATCAACGAATTTTCCAGCCGGTTTGCGCGCGAGAAACGGCCGCCTTGCCAGCTTTACCTGATTTCCCCGCCCGCTGTGTCCGGCAATTTCGATGATCGGCTGCGCGCGGCGATCGGGGCAGGGCCGGTGGCGGCGTTCCAGTTCCGGGTAAAGGGCATCGGTCAGCACGATGCGGCGCGTCTCGCCGAGCCGTTGCATCGGATCTGCGCCGACGCCGGGGTTGCGTTCATCGTCAATGATTCAGCGGCGCTCGCCAAGCGGATCGGGGCGGATGGCGTGCATCTCGGCCAGTCGGACGGCCCCGTGGCGGAAGCGCGTGCGCTGCTCGGCCGTGAAGCGCAGATCGGCGTGACGTGTCATGACAGCCGGCATCTCGCGATGGAAGCGGGCGAGGCGGGGGCGGATTACGTCGCATTCGGTGCCTTTTACGAAACGACGACCAAGCCGGGCGAGTATCGCCCTATGCCGGAAATACTGGGCTGGTGGACGACCCTGTTTCCTTCGCCCTGCGTCGCGATCGGTGGCATCACGCCCCTGAATGCGCCGCCGCTCATCGAGGCGGGAGCCGATTTCATCGCGGTCTGCAGCGCCGTCTGGTCGGGTGATCCCGCGCGGAACGTGAAGGACTTCAGCGCGGCGCTCGGGGCGTAAGCCTGGCAACGATAATCGCACTGGCTCGTTGAAACGGTCTCAAGTCGGCGGGGCCAAAGATGAACATCGTGATTGCCATGCTCGCGGGTGCGGTGCTGCTCGTGGCGGCAAAGGGCGCGCCGGAAAGCCTCGACCGCTCGACGCTTCACGTCCAGGTGATCCTCGACAAGCTGGGCTTTGCCCCCGGCGTGCTCGATGGGAAGGGCGGTAAAAACCTTAAGGCAGCGTTGAAGGGGTTTCAGGAGGCTCAGGGCCTGACGGTGACCGGCAAGCCCGATCAGGCGACGCTGAGGGCGCTTTCGAGATGGCGCGCATGGCGACCCACACGCACGCTGGTGCTCGATGCGGCGGTGCTGCGCGGGCCATGGACCTTTCCCTTCCCTGAAAACCCGGCCAAACAGGCAAAGCTCCCGGCGCTCGGCTATCGCAACGCCATCGAAGCGCTGGCGGAACGCTTCCATACGACCCCCGCCACGCTGATCGCACTCAATTCGCCCGCCACCCGGCTCGTGCCGGGCGCGCCGATCGTATTTCCCAATGCGCTTCCCCGGTCACGCGATTATGCGACGGAGAACCGGGCATGGGCCGTAACGCTCGCCAGCCTCAATATCGAGGCCAATGTCCCAAAAGCGGCAAAGATCGTCGTCGACAGATCTGATGAAGTCCTTCGTGTTTATGACCGGTCGGGCACGCTGGTCGCGCAGTTCCCCGCGACGATGGGCTCGGTCCACGATCCGCTTCCCATCGGCCGATGGACGATCAGGGGGGTGAGCTACAACCCGCCGTTCCACTACAACCCCGATCTGTTCTGGGATGCCGATGCGAAGGATGAAAAGGCCCGCCTGCCGGCGGGGCCGAACGGACCGGTCGGTGTCGTATGGATCGATCTGTCCAAGCCGCATTACGGCATCCACGGTACGCCCAACCCTGAAACGATCGGACGCGCGGAGAGCCATGGCTGCATCCGCCTGACCAACTGGGATGCGGCGCGCCTTTCGCTTATGGTGAAGACGGGGGTGCCCGCGATTTTCAGGCCCTGAGCCGCGTCGAGGCCCGTTGCTTGCCGCCGGGATCGCCTGCCGCTAAGTGCCCGCTCGCTCTTTTCTACGAACAGGCACATCCATGAAGATCAACGCGGTTGAAATCCGTCCCGGCAATATCCTCGAATATGAAAACGGCCTGTGGCGTGCGGTGAAGATCCAGCATACCCAGCCGGGCAAGGGCGGGGCCTATATGCAGGTCGAGCTGAAAAACCTGATCGACGGGCGCAAGACGAATATCCGGTTCCGTTCGGCCGAGACTGTCGAGAAAGTCCGCCTCGATACCAAGGATTTCCAGTTTCTGTTCGCCGAGGGCGATACGCTGACGTTCATGGACAAGGAGAATTACGATCAGGTTTCGCTCGACAAGGGCATATTGGGTGACGCCGCCGCATTTTTGCAGGACGGCATGGATGTCGTGATGGAACTGCATGAGGATCGCCCGATCTCGGTGCAGTTGCCCGATACGATCGAGGCGCTGATCGTCGAGGCGGATGCGGTGGTGAAAGGGCAGACGGCATCGTCGAGCTACAAGCCCGCCGTCCTCGAAAACGGCGTCCGCGTGATGGTGCCCCCGCATATCGGCGCGGGCACGCGGATCGTGGTCGATGTCTACGAACAGACCTATGTGAAGCGGGCGGAGGGCTGATCGGGGCATGCCTTCCCATTCCGGCCTCATGACGATCATCGATCGCGCAGCGCGCAAGGCGGGCGTGCGGCTGCGGCGTGACTTTGGCGAGGTCCAGCAACTGCAGGTGAGCCGCAAGGGGCCTGCCGACTTTGTATCGATGGCGGACAAGCGCGCCGAGGACACGATTTACAACGAGTTGAACAAGGCGCGGCCCGACTGGGCGCTGCTGATGGAGGAATCGGGCGAGATCGCGGGCGATCCGATGAAGCCCCGGTTCATCGTCGATCCGCTCGACGGGACGAGCAATTTTCTCCACGGCATTCCGCACTGGTGCATCTCGATCGCGGTCGAGGAGCCGATGCCCGGCGGCAGGCGCGAAATCACGGCGGGAATGGTCTATAACCCGCTGACCGACGAGGCGTTCTGGGCCGAAAAGGGCCGCGGCGCATGGGTCACGAACGAACGGTTGCGTGTCTCGGCGAGGCGCGACCTGCCCGATGCGCTGGTATCGACCGGCATTCCGTTCCTCGGGCACGGCGATATTGCACAATGGAGCCGGATTTTCGGGGCGATCGCGCCTAAAGTCGCCGGCATCCGCCGGTTCGGATCGGCCGCACTCGATCTGGCATGGGTGGCGGCAGGGCGTTACGACGGCTATTGGGAAAGCGGGCTGCAACCCTGGGACGTGGCGGCCGGGATGCTGATCGTGCGCGAAGCGGGTGGCTTCGTCACCGATTTTCGCGGCGCCGACAAGGTCATCGAACGGCAGGAAGTCCTCGCCGCCAATGACGGGATCCATTCGAAACTGCACAAATTGCTCGCCGGTGCCCTGCGCTGACGCCATGAGCGTTCTTGCACCGCACAAATCGCTGCCTTAAATACAAAATCAGCCGGTCGACACCGCCGGCAGGAGTCGCTTCTCATGTCGTCGTCGGTTACGCAGGTCGCTGCGGGTTATCTGCCGATCCTGCTTTTTCTCGCCATTGCGCTGTTCATTTCGTGCGTATTCGTATTCGCGCCGATGGCCGTGCAGCGCCTGACCGGTGCGTATAAGCCGTCGCCCGAAAAGCTCACCGAATATGAATGCGGCTTCCCGGCATTCGAGGATTCGCGCTCGCAATATGACGTGCGGTTTTACCTCGTTGCGATCCTGTTCATCATTTTCGATCTGGAGGCGGCGTTCCTCTATCCCTGGGCGGTTTCGCTTTACGGCACCGGTATCGCCGGGTGGAGCGCGATGATGATCTTTATCGCCGAACTGGTGCTCGGCTATGTCTATGCCTGGAAAGTGGGAGCGCTCGAATGGGAGTAGAGCTTTCGCCCGCCGAAAATCCGCTTCTCAAGGAAACCGGGTTCAGAGCACCTGACCAGGCGTTTTTCAGCGATCTGAACGGCGAGCTGAACGACAAGGGCTTTCTCGTCACGTCGACCGAGGATCTGTTTCACTGGGCACGGACGGGATCGCTGTGGTGGATGACGTTCGGGCTGGCGTGCTGCGCGGTCGAGATGATCCATGTGAACATGCCGCGCTACGATCTCGAACGTTTCGGCGTTGCCCCCCGCGCCAGCCCGCGCCAGTCGGACGTGATGATCGTCGCGGGAACGCTGTGCAACAAGATGGCTCCCGCGCTGCGCCGCGTCTATGATCAGATGTCCGAGCCGAAATATGTAATATCGATGGGCAGCTGTGCCAATGGTGGCGGCTATTATCACTACAGCTATTCGGTGGTGCGCGGCTGCGACCGGATCGTGCCCGTGGATATTTACGTGCCCGGTTGCCCGCCGACCGCCGAGGCGCTGCTTTACGGCATTATGCAGTTGCAAAGAAAAATCCGACGCAGCGGGACGATCGAGCGGTGATGGCCTTTCGATCCTTTCCCGTCTTTTCGCGTTCTACCCTTCACCCCCACGATTGGTCGCATCGCGCCGTCATGACGCGGAAGGAAAGTGTCGTTGCTTAGCTCTGCCCCCGCCTATGCTCTCAACGATGGCGTGATCGAAGCCGCCCGCAGCGCCTGCGGGGCAGCGGTGATCGATGCGTGGGACAGGGTGGGCGAGGTAACCCTTGTCGTCAGTCGCGACGGGCTGTTGTCCGCAATGACGGCGCTTCGCGATCTCTGCGCCTATCAGCAGCTCGTCGAGATTGCCGGTGCGGACTATCCTGACCGGCCCGAGCGGTTCGAGGTCAATTATCACCTGCTTTCGCTGACGAAGAATCACCGCATCCGCGTGAAGGTCTCGACGGACGAGGTCATGCCGGTGCCGTCGGTCACCAGTCTCTGGCCGGTGGCGGGTTGGCTCGAACGTGAAGTGTTCGATCTTTTCGGCGTGCTTTTCACCGGCAATGACGATCTTCGGCGCATCCTGACCGATTATGGCTTCAGCGGGCATCCGCTGCGCAAGGATTTTCCGATGACCGGCTATGTCGAGATGCGCTATTCGGAAGAAGCAAAGCGCGTCGTTTATGAGCCGGTCAGGCTCGCGCAGGATTTCCGCACATTCGATTTCCTGTCGCCATGGGAGGGTGCCCGATATGCACTGCCGGGCGACGAAAAAGCGAAGCTGCCCGAAGCCAAGGGCGCGCCGACGCCCGCCACTGCCGATCAGGTGAGGAGAGCGGATGCTGTTGCCACTCCCGCTCCGGCGATGGTCGCGGAGGTCAAGACGACGGAAAGCGTGACGCAGACCGGAACGGGCGGACCCAAGGGCGACGAGCCCGCGACCAAGCCCCGCCGGCGGACGCAGGCCAGGGCCACCCGCAACGGTGCGGAAGGCCGCCAGCCGTTGCCGCCCGAAACGGTGCCGGTGCCTGCAAGGCCCGGTGCGCCGCGCGGTGCCGTTGCGGCAGGAGACGGCGAATGATCTGCGCCATGGTCTTCGGTCTGGTTTCGGCTGTTCTGCCTGAGGGACGGATGGAGTTGCGTCATGGTTGAAATGACGGCGGAGGCGACGAAAACGCGTCGCGTGGTTACCGTTGGCAATCAGGCGGGATCGGAGACGGGAGCGGAAACGCCCGGCGATGCCGCGATCGACAATTTCACGATCAATTTCGGCCCGCAGCATCCCGCCGCGCACGGCGTGCTGCGTCTCGTGATGGAGCTGGATGGCGAGATCGTCGAGCGGATCGATCCGCATATCGGGCTGCTCCACCGCGGCACCGAAAAGCTGATCGAGGCGAAAACCTATCTGCAGGCGCTGCCTTATTTCGATCGGCTCGATTACTGTTCGCCGATGTGCATGGAGCACAGCTATGTGCTCGCGATCGAGAAGCTGCTCGATCTCGACGTGCCGGTCCGCGCCCAATATCTCCGCGTGTTCTTCGCCGAGCTGACGCGGATCATGAACCATCTGCTGAACCTCGGCTCGCACGTCATGGACGTCGGCGCGATGACGCCAAACCTGTGGCTGTTCGAACTGCGCGAAGATACGATGAATTTTTACGAACGCGCATCGGGCGCGCGGATGCACGCGGCCTATTTCAGGCCGGGCGGCGTGCATCAGGACGTGCCGCTGAAGCTGCTGACCGATATCGCCGACTGGCTCGACACCCGCGTGCCCCGGCTGTTCGAGGATGCGATCAGCCTCGTTGCGGACAACCGCATCTTCAAGCAGCGCAACGTCGATATCGGCGTCGTCAACAGGGACGATGCGATGCGCTGGGGCTTTTCGGGTCCCATGATCCGCGGGTCGGGCATTCCGTGGGATCTGCGGAAATCGCAGCCTTATGATGTTTACGCCAAGATGAACTTCGACGTGCCGGTCGGAACGAAAGGCGATTGCTACGACCGGTTCATGGTCCGCGTGGAGGAGGTGCGCCAGTCGGTGCGCATCATGAAACAGTGTCTCAATGAAATGCCCGACGGGCCGGTGCTGACCGACAACCCCAAGGTCGCGCCCCCCCGGCGCGCGGACATGAAGCGATCGATGGAGGCGATGATCCATCATTTCAAACTTTATACGGAAGGGTTCCACGTCCCTGCGGGCGAAGTCTATGTCGCGACCGAAAGCCCCAAGGGCGAATTCGGCGTGTATCTCGTCAGCGACGGGACGAACAAACCCTATCGCTGCAAGATCCGCCCGACCGCCTTTTCGCATCTGCAGGCAATGGACTTCATGATGAAGGGCCACATGCTCGCGGACACGACGGCGGTGCTCGGCGCGATGGACATCGTGTTCGGGGAGTGCGACCGGTGAGGAAGGAGGGCGATCATGGCTGAAGAGGCGACGAACGATCTGATCTACTCGGTCCTTCAAAAAATGCAGACCGATTTGTCTGAGCTGCGGTTTGACATGCGTGACCTCAAGGTGCGGATGACGATGGTCGAAGAACACATCGGCGGCACGTTGATTGCGATCTCGGGCGTGAACAGCCGTCTCGATCGATTGAACGATCGCGTCGATCGCATCGAGGCGCGACTTGATCTGACAGAGGCTCGTTAGGCTATGGCATCTATGTCGATGTGCCAAATGCAAGTGGATGAAAACACAGTGTTTGATACTATGGGCATCAAGTCTGGGGATTATAACCTGTAATGAAAAACCAAAAATGGTCTTGGAATAATCCATTGTTCGTAATCAGTGGGTTATTGCCGCTTCCTGTTACGGTGCTTCTTAATATGAAGGTCTTTGGTGAGTTGACGACAACGCAATATTACCTTGGAGGTTTGTTACTCCCGTTATGGATTGCCGGAATGGGTTGCTTGGCCTGGAAGATTACAATGGTCGAAAATGGTTTCCATGATGGCTGATCTTCCCGACACACCTGATGAGTCAGAAACCCGTGCGCGCTGGGGCGGGTTTGCCTGGACGCCCACAAACGCAACCGAAGGCGCCGGGATTATCGCGCGCTATCCTGCGGGGCGGCAGGCGTCGGCGATTATGCCGCTGCTCGACCTTGCGCAGCGGCAGGTGGGCGTGGAGACGGATACGCAAGGGTGGCTGCCCGTGCCGGTGATCGAGTTCGTGGCAGGCCAGATCGATATGCCCTATATGCGCGCCTATGAGGTCGCGACATTCTACACGATGTACAATCTTGCCCCCGTCGGCCGCTTCCATGTGCAGGTCTGCGGGACGACGCCGTGCATGTTGCGCGGGTCTGACGATGTGCTCGCCGCCTGTGCGAACCGGGGCATGGCCAAGGGGCGGACGACGCCCGATGGCCTGTTCACGCTGACCGAGGTCGAATGCCTCGGTGCCTGTGCCAATGCCCCGATGGTGCAGATCAACGACGATAATTTCGAGGATCTGACCTATGACAGCATGACGGATATTCTGAATGCGCTGGCGAACGGCGAGGCGGTGAAACCGGGCTCGCAGACCGGACGGACCGCAAGCTGCCCCATGGGCGGGGCTACGACTTTGGTGGAATTCGTGGCGTGAGCAGCATCCCCGTCCAGAACCGCCGCCACCCTGGACGCGTTTCAGGGTCCATTTTCCAGCGCAAGCGGATGGTGCGTGCTGAAGCATGGATGCTGAAACAAGTTCAGCATGACGGCATGGGAGAAAACAGATGCCGGGATTGATCGCACTCATCATCGCAGTCATCGTTTTCTGGCTGGTCCTGAAAACGGTGTTCCTGATCGGTGCCGTGCTCATCGGGCTGGCGGCGGCGGTCGTGGTTTATTTCATCGCCGAACGATTGCTCCAGGGGAAGGCCCGCTAGGTGCTTGCTGATTCAGACCGTATTTTTACGAACCTCTATGGTTTCCAGCCCTGGGCGCTGGAGGCGGCGCGGCGGCGTGGTGACTGGGACGGCACGAAGGCGCTGATGGCAGCCGGCCAAGACGCGATCATCGACGACATCAAGGCGAGCGGCCTGCGCGGGCGCGGCGGCGCGGGTTTCCCGACGGGCATGAAATGGAGCTTCATGCCGAAGGAGAGCCGGGACGGACGGCCCAATTTCCTTGTCGTCAACGCCGACGAGTCCGAACCTGGCAGTTGCAAGGACCGCGAGATTATCCGCCACGATCCACACAAGCTGATCGAAGGCGCGCTGATCGCGGGCTATGCGATGCGGGCGCGGGCGGCCTATATCTACATCCGCGGCGAATATATCCGCGAGGCCGAAACGCTCTCCGCCGCCGTGCAGGAAGCCTATGACAAGGGGCTGGTCGGCCGCAATGCGTGCGGGAGCGGCTATGATTTCGACGTCTTCGTCCATCGTGGCGCGGGCGCCTATATCTGCGGCGAAGAGACCGCAATGCTCGAAAGCCTCGAGGGGAAAAAGGGCCAGCCGCGCCTGAAGCCGCCATTTCCGGCGGGTGCGGGGCTTTATGGCTGCCCGACGACAGTCAACAATGTCGAGAGCATTGCCGTCGTCCCCACCATATTACGGCGCGGGGCCGCCTGGTTTGCGGCGATCGGCAATCCCAAAAATGAGGGGACGAAGCTGTTCCAGATCAGCGGCCATGTGGAGCGGCCATGCGTCGTCGAGGAGGCGATGGGCATTCCCTTTTGCGAACTGATCGAAAAACATTGCGGCGGCATCCGTGGCGGATGGGACAATCTGCTGGCCGTCATCCCCGGCGGGTCCTCGGTGCCGCTGGTGCCCGCCGCGCAGATCATGGACGCGCCGATGGACTTCGACGGGCTGAAGGCGCTCGGCTCGGGCCTTGGAACCGCAGCGGTCATCGTGATGGACAAATCGACCGACATCGTCCGCGCGATTTCGCGGCTGTCCTATTTCTACAAACATGAAAGCTGCGGTCAGTGCACGCCGTGCCGCGAAGGGACGGGCTGGATGTGGCGGGTGATGGAACGGCTGCGCACGGGCGAAGCGGAGATCAGCGAGATCGACCTGCTGCTCGACGTGACCAAACAGATCGAAGGCCATACGATCTGCGCGCTCGGCGACGCCGCGGCGTGGCCGATCCAGGGACTGATGCGGCACTTCCGCCCCGAAGTGGAGCGGCGGATCAACGAGCATGGCGGTGCGCAAATGCTGGACGCGGCGGAGTGATGGGTACCGTCTATGCCAACATTGAACTCAGCAATCTGCTCAGGAAAGACCTTCGCCCGGTGCAGATCGATGCGCTGGTCGACTCGGGCGCAATCAACCTGTGCATCCCGGAGATCGTGCAGCGGGAGTTGGGGCTTGATATCGCCCGCAGGCGGGTCGTCCAGATGGCCGACGGGTCGCTGGTAGAATGCGGCGTCGTCGAGCCCGTTACCGTCCGTTTTGAGAATCGCGTCACGACAACAACCGCGTTGGTGATCGGCGATGAGGTTTTACTCGGCGCGATACCGATGCAAGACATGGACGTATTGATAGACCCGCGAAACGAACGGCTGATCATTCCGCCCGAGCGACCCAACTTCGCGCTTTCCAAGGTCAAATAATGATTACGGGAATTAAAGACCTTCGAATGGCATCGGATCCCGGTACTTCCCGACGCGGTGCTTTGGCCTGTTCAGGAACTGATCCGGCATTTTCTGCTCAGGGACGACCGTCGAATCAACGCGTGCAGGGGCGGCAAAATGCGGAATACGGCGGCGTAAGGCGCGGGGACGAAGGAAACACTTCTTACAAAATCGAATTTTGCCGAGCTGACGGTGGAATGCCAAAATGGCGGGATAAATACTGATGCCTAAACTCACCGTAGATGGCATCGAAGTCGAAGTCCCCGCTGGCGCGACCGTGCTCCAGGCGTGCGAGATCGCGGGCAGGGAAATCCCACGCTTCTGCTATCACGAACGCCTTAGCATCGCGGGCAATTGCCGGATGTGCCTTGTCGAGGTGTCGCCCGGCCCGCCCAAGCCGCAGGCGTCATGCGCGCTGCCCGCGGCCGACAATCAGGTGATCCGCACTGACAGCCCGATGGTGAAAAAGGCGCGCGAGGGGGTGATGGAGTTCCTGCTCATCAATCATCCGCTCGATTGCCCGATCTGCGATCAGGGCGGCGAATGTGACTTGCAGGATCAGAGCCTCGCTTATGGCAAGGGCCACAGCCGCTATGACGAGAACAAGCGCGCCGTCACCGAGAAATATATGGGGCCCATCGTCAAGACGGCGATGACGCGCTGCATCCAGTGCACGCGTTGCATCCGTTTCGCCGAGGAGGTTGCGGGCGTCGAGGATATCGGCGCGATCGGCCGCGGCGAGAACATGCAGATCACGACGTATCTGGAACATGCCATCCAGAGCGAATTGAGCGGCAATGTCGTCGATCTGTGCCCGGTGGGTGCGCTGACGAGCAAGCCCTATGCGTTCGAGGCGCGGCCGTGGGAGCTGAAGAAGACGCCCGCGATCGACGTGATGGATGCCGTGGGAACGAACATCCGGCTCGACAGCCGCGGCCGCCAGGTGCTGCGCGCGCTGCCGCGGATCAACGACGACGTGAATGAGGAATGGGCGAGCGACAAGACGCGCCACGCCGTCGACGGACTGGTCCGCAAGCGGCTCGATCGGCCCTATGTGCGCAGGGCCGGGCGGCTGCAGCCTGCGTCATGGCCTGATGCTTTTCAGGCCATTGCAGATGTGAGCGCGGCATCGTCAGTCGCGGCGGTGGCGGGCGATCTGGTCGATTGTGAGACGATGTATGCGGCAAGGGTGCTGCTCGCAAAGCTCGGATCGGCGCGTCTTGAAGGGCGGCAGACGGGGCTGAGCTATGACACGTCGTCGCTGGGCGCGGTCAATTTCAATACGACGATTGCCGGGATCGAGCGCGCCGACGTCATCCTCCTCGTCGGCACCAACCTGCGCAGGGAAGCGCCGCTGGTGAACACGCGCATCCGAAAGGCCATGAAGCGCGGGGCAAAAGTCTTCGCCGTCGGCCCCGAAGTCGACCTGACCTATAAGGTCGAATGGCTCGGCACCGATGTTTCGGTGCTCGGCAAATATCCGAAAGCCCTCGCTGAAGCGCTGAAAGGCGCGGAGCGGCCCGCGCTGATCCTCGGCGGCGCGGGTCTTGCGATCGACGGCGTCCACGGCGCATGCCTTGCGATCGCTGATAAGTTCGGTCTGGTCCGCGATGGCTGGAACGGCTTCAACGTGCTCCATATGGCGGCGGCGCGGATGGGCGGATTGATGCTGGGCTATGCGCAGCCGGGTGGAATCGCGGATCTTGCCGGTGCAAAGCTGATCTTCGCGCTGGGGGCCGATGAAGTCGACTGGGGCCGGTTCGGCTCGTCGTTCAAGGTCTATGTCGGCCATCATGGAGACAGGGGCGCGGCGGCAGCCGATGTCGTGCTGCCCGGCGCGAGCTATGCTGAAAAGCCGGGCACCTACGTCAATCTCGAAGGCCGCGTGCAGCGCAGCGAACGTGCCGTCTTTCCGCCGGGCGACGCGCGCGAGGACTGGGCGATCATCCGTGCACTCTCCGACGTGGTTGGGGCGACGCTGCCGTTCGACAGTTTCGAGGCGTGCCGTGCCGAAATGGTTCGCGACGTGCCCGCGCTCGGCGTCGAGGGTCTTGCCGGTTACGGCTGGTCTGTGCCCAAGCTCCCGGACAGGCCGACAGGCGAGATCGCGGCCTATCCGATCCGCGACTTCTACCTGACCAACGCCATCTGCCGCGCAAGCCCGACGATGCAGCAATGCTCGGCGGAAATTACGCATGGCAATGCGATGCTGGAGGCAGCGGAATGACGTGGACGCAGTGGACCCAATCCTATCTCGGCTATGCGCCGGGATGGCTGGCGTTCAACACCGCGATGATCCTGCTGATCGCGCTGCCCGTGATGCTTGCCGTCGCCATGCTGATCTATACCGAACGCAAGATCTGGGCGGCGATGGCGCTCAGGCGCGGACCCAACGTCGTCGGGCCGTTCGGGCTCCTCCAGTCATTTGCGGACGGGCTGAAGGTTTTCCTGCAGGAAACGATCATTCCCACGGGCGCGAACAAGGGGCTGTTCCTGATCGCGCCGATCATCACCTTCACCGTGGCGCTGATCGTCTGGGCGGTCGTCCCCTTCGATGCGGGGATGGCGCTGGCGGACATCAACGTGGGGCTGCTCTATGTGCTCGCGGCGTCATCGCTCGGCGTCTACGGGATCATCATCGCAGGCTGGGCCTCCAATTCGAAATATCCGTTCTACGCAGCGCTGCGGGCTGCCGCGCAGATGGTTTCCTATGAAGTCAGCATCGGCTTCGTGCTCATCTCGGTCGTGCTGTGGGCGGGCAGCTTCAATCTGGGCGTCATCGTCGAGGCGCAGCGATCGCATCTGTGGAACCTGAACGGCTTCGGCTTCAATCCGCTGTTCCTGCCGATGGCGGTGGTGTTTCTGATCTCGAGCATGGCCGAAACCGCGCGCGCGCCGTTCGATCTGACCGAGGCCGAGAGCGAGCTTGTCGCGGGATACCAGACCGAATATTCGTCGATGGCGTTCGCACTCTACTGGCTCGGCGAATATGCCAACGTCATCCTGATGTGCGCGCTCAACGCGACGCTGTTCTGGGGCGGCTACCTGCCGCCGCTTGACATCCCGATCCTCTATGCAGTGCCCGGCATCATCTGGCTGTTCATCAAGATATTCATCTTCTTCTTCATTTTCGGCTGGGTGAAGGCGACCGTCCCGCGCTACCGCTATGATCAGCTGATGCGGCTGGGCTGGAAGATATTCCTGCCGATGTCGCTCATCTGGGTGGTTCTAATTTCGGGGTATCTGATGCTGACGAGGTATGCGGCGTGAACGGCAAAATACTGATGCTATTTGCGTCTCTACTATTAAGCGCCTGTGAAAAGAGTGACTTAGCAGTGCGCGACATGGAATCTATCCGCGAAGATGCGACGGTTGTTGCGGCTCAAAAGGGTCGCTTTCAGTTGGTGCCGCCACGGGACGGTTACCCAGCAATAATATTTGATACGGCAACTGGTTGTGCTGAAGCGTTGAACATGGAGACGGTTGGTCCGAATGCTGGAATCATGTTGAGGTCCGGATTGGTAGCGCCGCAGCCTGAGTGCAGCAGGTTGGAGATTGTGCCTCTCAGATTGAAAAACAGAAAGCCGGACGCGCCGTGAGCATCGCCCATCTCATCAAATCCTTCACCCTGTGGGAATTCCTGAAGGCGCACGCGCTGACCTTGCGCTATTTCTTCAAGGCGAAGGCGACGATCAACTACCCCTATGAAAAGAACCCGATTTCGCCGCGGTTCCGGGGGGAACATGCGCTGCGGCGTTATCCCAATGGCGAGGAACGCTGCATCGCGTGCAAATTGTGCGAGGCGGTGTGCCCCGCGCTCGCGATCACGATCGAGTCCGAGCCGCGCGATGACGGCAGCCGGAGGACGACGCGATACGATATCGACATGACCAAGTGCATCTATTGCGGGCTCTGTCAGGAAGCGTGCCCCGTCGATGCCATCGTCGAGGGGCCGAACTTCGAGTTTTCGACAGAAACGCGCGAGGAACTGCTCTACGACAAGGCAAAACTGCTCGACAATGGCGACCGTTGGGAACGGACTCTCGCGCAGAACCTTGCCGCCGATGCACCCTATCGCTAGGCGGCACCCATCGTGATTCAAGCGTTCGCATTTTACCTTTTCGCGGGGCTCGTCGTGCTTTCGGCGCTCGCCGTGATCTCGGCGCGCAATCCTGTGCACTCGGTACTGTGGCTGATCGTTGCGTTTTTTAATGCCGCCGGGCTGATGCTGATCGTTGGCGCGGAGTTCGTCGCGATGCTGCTGGTGATCGTCTACGTCGGCGCGGTCGCCGTGCTGTTTCTCTTCGTGGTGATGATGCTGAATATCGACGTGTCAGAGGCGCGGCAGGGCTTTACCCGATATCTGCCGTTCGGGCTCGGGATCGCGCTGGTGCTGGTGGCGGAAATCGTGATCGCGACCAACGCGTGGCAGGCGGGCGCGCTCACGCTGGGCAATCGCGCCGCGCCGATCGCTGCCGATGTGCACAATATCGAAGCGATCGGGCTGCTGCTCTATTCGCGCTATCTGCTGATCTTCGAGGGGGCGGGGCTGGTCCTGCTCGTCGCCATGATCGGCGCGATCGTGCTCACCCATCGCCAGCGTTCGGGGCTGCGGCCGCAGAATGTCGGCGATCAGGTGCGCCGTCGGCCGGGCGATGCCGTGCGCATCGTGAAAGACCAGACGGTCGGTGCCGGGGTGGAGCTGTGATTGGCCTGCATCACTATATCGCCGTGTCCGCGATCCTGTTCGTCATCGGTGTGCTCGGCATTTTCATCAATCGCAAGAACCTGATTGTGATCCTCATGTCGATCGAGCTGATCCTGCTCGGCGTGAACCTGAATTTCGTTGCGTTCAGCGCCCATCTGGGCGACCTGGTAGGGCAGGTGTTCGCGATGTTCGTGCTTACCGTCGCGGCGGGCGAAGCGGCGATCGGCCTCGCAATCCTCGTCATCTATTTCCGCGGGCGCGCGACGATTTCGGTCGATGACGCGACGAGGATGCACGGATGATCCAGGCGATCGTTTTCCTGCCACTTCTGGCGGCGATCGTCGGCGGGCTGGGCAATCGCATGCTCGGCAACACCGTCGTCAAGGCGCTCACGACCGGCTGTCTTTTCATGAGCTGCGCGCTGTCATGGCCGATCTTCATCGGATTTCTGTCGGGCGCGAACACCGCGCAACTCACTCCCGTTCTGGACTGGATCCATTCGGGCGCGATGCGGATCGACTGGTCGCTTCACGTTGATGCGCTGACGGCGGTGATGCTCGTAGTCGTGACGAGCGTTTCGGCGCTCGTCCATCTGTACAGCTGGGGCTACATGGCGGACGATCCGTCGCAGCCCCGCTTTTTTGCCTATCTCTCGCTGTTCACCTTCGCCATGCTGATGCTGGTGACGGCGGACAATCTGGTGCAGATGTTCTTCGGCTGGGAAGGCGTCGGGCTGGCGAGCTACCTGCTCATCGGTTTCTGGTATCAAAAGCCGAGCGCGAACGCCGCCGCGATCAAGGCGTTCGTCGTCAACCGCGTCGGCGATTTCGGTTTCTCGCTGGGGATTTTCGGCTGTTTCCTCGTTTTCGGTACGGTCTCGATTCCGGAAATCCTTGCCGCCGCCCCGAACATGATCGGTTCGACGATCGGTTTCCTCGGCTACCGGGTCGATACGCTGACGTTGCTAAGCCTTCTCCTCTTCATCGGTGCCATGGGCAAATCGGCGCAACTCGGGCTGCACACCTGGCTGCCCGACGCGATGGAAGGGCCGACGCCGGTTTCCGCACTCATCCACGCGGCGACGATGGTGACGGCGGGCGTGTTCATGGTGTGCCGCCTTTCGCCGCTGTTCGAAACGAGCGTGACGACCATGACGGTGGTGACCTATGTGGGGGCGGCAACGGCGTTTTTCGCGGCGACCGTCGGCACGACGCAGACCGACATCAAGCGCGTGATCGCCTATTCGACGTGCAGCCAGCTTGGCTATATGTTCATGGCAGCGGGCGTCGGGGCCTATGGCGCGGCGATGTTCCACCTCTTCACCCACGCGTTTTTCAAGGCGCTGCTCTTTCTCGGTGCCGGCTCCGTCATCCATGCGATGCACCACGAACAGGACATGCGTTTCTACGGTGGGCTGCGAAAGCATATCCCGCTGACTTTCTATGCGATGCTCGCAGGAACGCTTGCGATCACCGGCGTCGGCGTGGCGGGTATTTTCGGCTTTGCCGGTTTCTATTCGAAGGATGCGATCATCGAGGTCGCCTATGCGCATGGCGGCCAGTCGGGCATCACGGCTTTTGCCATCGGCGTATTCGCGGCGCTGCTGACGAGTTTCTATTCGTGGCGGCTGATGTTCCTGACGTTCTGGGGCGCGCCGCGCTGGGCGGGAAGCGGGCATATCCAGCACGCGGTGCACGGCGATCATGGCGGTCACCCTGAAAGCGAACATGGCGACAGTGCGCTTCACCCGGTTGCAGCGCCGTCCGGCACCGCGGGCTATCGTCCGCACGAAAGCCCTTCGTCGATGCTCGTGCCACTGGGGCTTCTGTCGATCGGGGCGGTTCTTGCTGGCTTCGTTTTCCACGAAAGCTTTATCGGCGCCGGGGCTGGCAGCGCGTTCTGGAAGGGCAGCATCGCCTTCGATGAGCATCTGATGCACGCCGCTCACGAGGTTCCGGCGCTCGTGTCGATCGCAGCGACGATCGTGATGCTGGCCGGTCTTGCGATCGCCTGGATCGCTTACGTCGCGAGGCCAGACGTCCCCGGAAAGTTTACGACCGCATTTCGCCCGCTTTATCTGTTCCTGCTCAACAAATGGTATTGGGACGAGCTTTACGACCTGCTTTTCGTCAGGCCCGCGTTTGCCGTCGGCCGATTGTTCTGGAAAGCCGGGGATGAAGGCGTGATCGACCGGTTCGGGCCGAACGGCGCTGCGGGGATCGTGGCGATCGGCAGCCGCGCAGCCGTCCGGCTCCAGTCGGGCTATCTTTATACTTATGCCCTTGTCATGTTGCTCGGGCTCACCGCGCTGGCGACATGGGTGATGGCACGGTGAGCGGCGTTCTTACGCTGATGATCGCTCTTCCGCTGCTGGCGGGACTGGTGTGCCTTTACACGTCACCACAGCAGGCGCGCTGGATCGCGCTGGGCGTGACGCTTGCCGATCTCGTGCTCGGGATGTTGCTGTGGATCAATTTCGATCCAGATGGCGCGCAGTGGCAGTTTACCGAAAGCATCCCGTTGTTCGGGCGCTTTGCGTGGGCGCTGGGGATAGACGGCATCGCACTGATGCTGATCGCACTCAGCGTGTTCCTCATGCCGATCTGCATCCTCGCGTCATGGGACGCGATCACGAGCCGTGTGCAGGAATATATGGCGGCATTCCTGCTGATGCTGAGCCTGATGATCGGCGTATTCGCCGCGCAGGACATCCTGTTGTTCTATATATTCTTCGAAGCCGGCCTGATCCCGATGTATCTGATCATCGGCATATGGGGCGGTGCGAACCGCATCTATGCGGCGTACAAGTTTTTTCTCTATACGCTGCTCGGCTCTGTCCTGATGCTGATCGCAATCCTGTGGATGATCGGTGATGCAGGGACGACGAGCATCCCTGCACTGATGACGCATGATTTCAGCCCGGCTGCGCAACGCTGGCTGTGGCTGGCGTTTTTCGCGAGTTTCGCCGTGAAGATGCCGATGTGGCCGGTGCATACATGGTTGCCCGATGCCCATGTTCAGGCACCCACCGCAGGTTCGGTGATTCTTGCGGGCGTGCTGCTGAAAATGGGCGGCTATGGATTCATCCGTTTTCTGCTCCCGATGTTTCCCGAAGGTTCTGCATATTGGTTCTGGCTCGTGATGGGGCTCAGCATGGTCGCGATCGTCTATGCCTCGCTCGTCGCGCTGGTGCAGACCGACATGAAAAAGCTCATCGCCTATTCGAGCGTCGCGCACATGGCGTTCGTGACGATCGGCCTTCTGGCATTCAACCGGCAGGGCATCGAGGGTGCGATGCTGGTCATGCTGTCTCACGGGCTGGTATCGGGTGCGCTGTTCCTGTGCGTCGGCATCATCTACGATCGGCTGCACACGCGCGACATCGCGCGCTATGGCGGGCTGGCCAGCACCATGCCGGGCTATGCGCTGTTTTTCCTTCTGTTCACGATGGGAAGCGTCGGGCTGCCTGGAACCAGCGGGTTCGTCGGCGAGTTCCTGAGCCTCGCCGGCGTCTATCAGGCTTCGAGCCTCGCGGCGGTGGTGTGCACGACGGGCATCATCCTCGGCGCGGCCTATATGCTCTATCTTTACGCGCGGATCGCATACGGAAAGTCTGAGAATGCCGATGCGGCGGCAATGCCCGATTTGAACATGCGCGAAAAGCTGATGCTCGCGCCTATTGCGGCGGCGGTGCTTTGGATGGGCATCTATCCCGAAAGTTTCCTGAAACCGATCCGTGGCGACGTCGGCGTGCTGATGGCGCGGATCAACCGTGCGGCTCCGGGTGGCGACGCGAGACTGGCTCTCGCACATGGTCCCGGCGGGGGTGGGCAGGGATCGTGGGCTGTAAGCGGAGCCGGACATTGAACGACATCGCCCATGTCTTGCCCGAAGCGATCCTCGCCGTCGGTGCCGTTGTGCTGTTGCTTTTCTGTGCATGGGTCCCGGGGGCCGCGCGCCAGACAGGCTGGGCAGCGGTTTTACTGCTCGGCGGTGCCGGCGTGGCTGCAGTCGGTGGTCCGCGGGGATCGGCCTATGGCGGCCTTTACAGCGCGGATGCGTTCGCCGCTTTCGCCAAGATTCTCGTTTATTCAGCAACGTCGGTATGTATCCTGATCGCGCCGCGATTCTTCGATCGCGGAGAACGCTTGCGCCCCGAATATCCGGTGCTGGTGCTGCTCGCCACGGCGGGCGCAGGCGCGATGATATCGGCAACCGATCTCCTCACGCTTTATGTCGGGCTCGAACTCCAGTCGCTCGCAAGCTATGTGCTGGCGAGTTTCATGCGGCGCGATACGCGATCGGCCGAGGCGGGGCTGAAATACTTCGTGCTGGGCGCGCTGGCGAGCGGGATCCTCCTGTACGGGATCAGCCTGGTTTACGGGTTCACGGGCACGACAGGCTATGCGGGCATCGGCCGGGCATTTGAGGCGGGGCTGACGATCGGCCAGCTTTTCGGGCTGGTTTTCGTCTTCGCCGGTATCGCGTTCAAGATCGCGGCGGTCCCCTTTCACATGTGGACGCCCGACGTCTATGAAGGCGCGCCGACGCCGGTGACGACATTGTTCGCCACCGCGCAAAAGGTGGCGGCGGTCGCCATGCTCGTGCGCATCGCCATCGAACCGATGGGCGCGGCAACGGGCCAGTGGCGCCAGATCGTCATTTTCTCCGCGCTCGCCTCGATCATATTGGGGGCGGCGGGCGCGATCGGCCAGCTGAGCCTCAAGCGGCTGCTCGCCTATTCGTCGATCAACAATATCGGGTTCGCGCTGATCGGCCTTGCCGCGGGAACCCCCGAGGGCACCGCGTCGGTCCTGACCTATATGGCAATCTATGTTGTGATGACGCTGGGATCGTTTCTGTGCCTGCTGCAGTTGCGCGATCAGAACGGGAATCAGCTGGAAGACATTGCGAGCCTGACCGGCCTGTGGAAGCATCGCCCAGGTCTTGCCGCCGCATTGTCGGTGTTCATGTTTTCGCTTGCGGGCATCCCGCCTCTTTTCGGCTTCTGGCCGAAATTGCTCGTGTTCGAGGCAGCGGTCGATGCGGATCTCATCGCTCTGGCCGTGTTCGGCGCGATCGGATCCGTGATCGGCTGCTATTATTACCTCAAGATCATCAAGACGATGCTGTTCGACGCCCCGGGCGACAGCAAGCCGATCGCCCCATCGGGCAGCGGGCTCGAAATGGCGCTCATCACGCTCGGCGCGGTCGTGATCGCCGTGGGTTATCCGCTGATCCCGTTTCTCGACACGGCGACCGCCGTGGCGGCAAAGGCACTGTTCTGACCATAAGGCACGTTGCCGAAACCGGCTCAACCAATGCCGACCTGTTGGCGGCGGGTGGCGCGGAAGGGGACTGGCTCGTCGCGGATCGACAGACGGCGGGGCGGGGCCGGATGGGTCGGCAGTGGCAGTCTCCAGCGGGAAATTTCTTCGGCAGCACGCTCATCGATGTCCGCGACGGCGATCCCCCTCCCGCGACGCTGGGTTTTGTGGCGGCGCTTGCCCTGTTCAATTCATTCGCGGTGTTGATCGGTGCCGGGCGTCTGCGCCTCAAGTGGCCGAACGATGTGCTGGCGCTCAATGACACGAAGATGTGGGCAAAGATTTCGGGCATTCTGCTCGAACGACGCGAGGGGCAGGTCGTGCTCGGGATCGGGGCAAACCTCGCCCATGCGCCTCATGTGCCCGACAGACCGGTGACGAGCGTCGCCGCTCTCGGAATTGCAGCACATGCCCGTGACGATTTCCTTTCGCTTCTCGCTACGCAGCTTTCCGACTGGCTCGCCCGGTGGCGGAGCTTCGGCCTGAAGCCGGTGCGCGCGGCGTGGCTCGCCTGTGCCCATCCCGTGGGGACGTCGCTCAGCGTCGCGCTGCCCGACGGGGTGGAGCTACTTGGCGCGTTCGACGGGCTCGAGAATGATTGTGCGTTGCGCCTGCGCTTGGCGAATGGCGAACTGCGTGTCATCCACGCCGGCGATGTGTTTCTCATTTAGGCGGACAGGAAAGATATGGGGCCGATGCTGCTCGCGATTGACGCCGGCAACACGAACGTAAAATTCGCGCTGGTCGATGACGCTGGCGCGCCGCTGGCGCGTTGGCGGATCGCGACCGACGCGCGGCGCACCGCCGATGAATATGCCGCCTGGCTGATCAGGCTGATGGAGATGGAAGGGCTGAAGCGCGCCGATGTCGCCGCGGTCGCCATCTCGACTGTCGTCCCGCGTGCGCTTTACAATCTTCAGTCGCTCGCATCGAAATATTTCGGGGTCGAGGCGCTGGTCGCCGGCCGCGCGCCGATGGAATATGGAATTACGCTCGATGTCGACGAACCGCATGCCGTCGGGGCGGACCGCGCGTGTAATGCAATCGCCGCGCATGCCGCCCATGCGGGCCACCTGATCGTCATCAGCTTTGGCACCGCGACGACGCTCGATCACATCGCGCCCGATGGAGCCTATAAAGGCGGAATCATTGCGCCGGGGCTCAACCTATCGCTCGATGCGCTGGTTGCCGCCACGGCCAAACTCCCGCGCATCGCGATCGAGGCCCCATCGACCGCGGGCGTCATCGGGCGAACCACCGAAAGCCAGATGCTGATCGGCATCTACTGGGGCTATGTTTCAATGATCGAAGGGCTGATCGCCCGGATGAAAGCTGAAATAGGGCGGCCGGCAAAGGTGATCGCAACCGGCGGCCTGGCGGCGATTTTCCAGGCGCATGACGCCTTGTTCGACGCGGTCGAACCCGATCTCGCGCTGAAAGGGCTCGCTCTCTTGTGGCGACGAAGCGCCGGACGCATTACATGAGCATGAACCGTTCCGCGCGATCCGAAAAACCGTCTTCCAATACCAGAAAGACGGTCGGTGCCGAGTTATCCCAGCGAAGACTAAACTGACTGATTGGATTGCGATTGACCACTCCCAAGAACGAACTTCTCTTTCTCGCGCTCGGCGGGTCCGACGAAATCGGCATGAACGTCAACCTTTACGGTTGCGATGGCAAATGGCTGATGGTCGATCTCGGGCTTACCTTCGGGGGCGCTGACTATCCCGGTGTCGATCTGATTTTGCCCGATCTCCAATTCATCGAGGATCGCGCGAAGGATCTTGTCGGCATCGTGCTCACGCACGGGCATGAAGATCATATCGGTGCCATCCCGTATCTCGCCGCAGACCTTGGCGTACCGCTGTACGCCAATAAATTCACGGCGACGCTCATCCGCGGGAAGCTCGAGGATGAGGGCATTGCCAACAAGGTAAAACTCCACGTCGTCAATGAGGGAGACAGGCTGCAGCTTGGCCCGTTCGTCGTCGAACTGGTGCGGCTGGCGCACTCGATTCCCGATATGGACGCGGCGATCATCGACACGCCTTATGGCCGTGTGTTCCATACCGGAGACTGGAAGCTCGATGACGAGCAGGTGCTCGGTGAGAGCGCAACCGCCGCGCGGCTCGGCCAGATTGGTGACAGCGGCATCCTCGCGCTCGTCTGCGATTCGACCAATGTTTTCAATAACGAGGCGTCGGGCAGTGAAGGCAGCGTGCGCGATGGGCTGATGGCCGCAGTAAAGGCCGCCAGGGGCCGTGTCGTGGTGACCAGCTTTGCATCGAACGCGGCGCGGCTTGAAACGCTGGGGCAGGTTGCGAAGGCAACCGGGCGGACGCTGACAGTGGCGGGCCGTTCGCTCGACCGGATCATCACGGCGGCGCGTGCCAACGGGTATCTTCACGCCATGCCCGATACGGTGGATTTCGATACCGCCATGGCGCTGCCTGCAAACAAAAGCCTGATCATCGCGACGGGCGGGCAGGGCGAAGATCGGGCTGCGCTTTCGCGAATTGCCTTCGATTCGCATCAGATCAAGCTCGGTGCTGGCGATACTGTGATTTTCTCTTCGAAGCAGATTCCGGGCAATGAAGTCGCGATCGGGCGGATCCAGAACATGCTGGCGCGCAAGGACGTGATCATGGTCACCGAAAAACAGGCACATGTCCATGTTTCGGGGCATCCAGGGCGGCCCGAACTTGCCGAAATGTATCGGTGGATCCGGCCCGAAATACTGGTGCCGGTTCACGGCGAGCGGCGGCACATGGCCGAGCAAGCGCGCTTTGGAAAGGCGCAGGGCATCGGCAAAACGATCGTGCAATCGAACGGGGATGTCGTGCGGCTCGCGCCGAACGGGCCCAGGATCGTCGGGCATGAGCGGACGGGCCGTCTGGTGCTCGATGGCGACGTTATCCTGCCGGCCGATGGCGGCACGATCGGCGAGCGCCGTCGCCTGGCAACCTATGGCGTAATGTCGGTCGCGGTGGCGGTCGGCGGGGACGGGCGCGTGCATGGGCGTGCGGCCGTGCGCATGCAGGGGGTTCCGGTCGAGGATGACCGCGATGTTTTCCTCGCTGAAGCAACCGATGCTGCAACCGACGCGGCGCGCAGGGAAAGTAAGGCAGAGCGCCGTCAGGAGGCTGTGAGGCTGGCCGTGCGCCGGGTCGCGACACAGTGGACAGGCAAGAAGCCCGTCGTCGACGTGATGATCATCGATACATGAGCTGGCCCTCTGCCCTCGCGATCTTCACGCTTGTCTGGGTGATCAGCGCATTCGTCGTGCTGCCCTTCAGCGCACGGACATCCGATGAAGCGGGTGTGCCGCGCGTGCCTGGCCAGGCGGACAGTGCTCCGGCCAGCTTTCCTGCTGGCAGGATTGCCCTGCACACCACGATCGTTGCGGCTATGGTATTCGGACTGTTCTATGCGAACTATGTCAACGGCTGGGTCACCACCCGGGCATTCACCGTGGCCCCTGGCTAAGCCCGTAATCGCTCGATTGCCTGTGCCAGCGCGACGTAGAGCTTGCCGATATCCGAAGACAGCAGCGTCACACTCAGCGGTGAGCCGTCACGCGTGGCCAGCGTGTTGCGCAACATGGCCTCAAAATCGTGGATGTATCGGTTCACCTGATCGCGAAACCCGAGGTCGTTTTCATACTGGCGCACGATTTCACGGCTCTCTGCGTGGTCGAGCAGCTTTACCGCCCGACGGGTGAAGATGCCGCGGTCGCCGCGAAGATAGCCGGCCCATGCACTGTCGGTCACGTCGGCCGAGAGGATTTTACTGACGTCGATCGCGGTAGAGTTGAGCGATTCGATGAGCAGCGCAACGCGGCGGGCAAAATTGTCCTCGTCGTGCTGTGCTGCCGCAGCGTTCGCCTTCTCGATCCGCGCTTCGACCGCAGCACTGGTTTCGGCGATAGTCAGCATCTTGCGCGTAAGGCGGTCGCTCGCCCGGTGAGCGGCGGCCAGTGCCTTTTCCGCCGTGGTGCCAAGCTCGGCGATGTGGATGTCGACCTGGTCGGTTATCGTCCGCGCCAGCGCGTCGCGCGCCGCGTCGGTGAGTTGGGCCGCAGCCTCCGGGATAACCCGCATGATTGCCTCGCGCGCGCGATCGGCTGCGGTTTGCGCCGTTTCCCGGACGCGGATCATTGCATCGACAAGATTTGTGTTCACGCTCTCCGCCAGCGCCTGCGCCGCGTTCTCAGCCGTTGCCAGCTCACGCGTCAATGCACGCGCGGCTTCTCTGTTCGAGGCGACGCGGGTCTCGGCCGCCCGTCCGATGTCATCGAGCAGAGCGCGTTGATCGGCGATCAGAGTTTCGGCTTCCATCAACCGGTCGAGCGCTGCAGAGGCTGAATGTTCGATCGTCGTGACAGCAGGCGCGACCGAGGCAATGATGAGGTGGGCGGCATCCGCACGGACGCCGAGCCGGTCAAAGGCGGCAGGCAGGGCCTCATCGACTTCGTGCGCCGCGCCGTCGAGAGCGGTCATCAGCTTTTCGGTGCGGCCGATCAGCGTATCGGCACGTGCGGCACCAACTTCCAGCGCGGCCGTCAGCGTTGTCGTGTGCGTCGAAAGCGACCCGAGCGTATCGGCAACGCGCATCCCGCGCGTTTCGCTGGTTGCGCCGAGCCGTTCGAAACGATCGTCGAGACCATCGAGCCCGTCGCGCAGGGTATCGAGCAGCCTGACGGTCGTCTCGCTTTCGATGGCGAGCAATGCCCCCACCGCCTCAACCCGCTCATGGGCGTCGCTGATCCGTGCCGCGATCGCCTCGCCCGATTCAGCTCCCGTCATCGCCAGCGCTGCCCTTGCCTGATCGACGAGCGCAACGATTGCCGCGCTCTGCGCCTCGACACCCCGGCGCGCCACTTCGGAAGCGCGCGTGGCATGATTCAGCGCCTCCTCTACGGACTGAGTCATCGCGGCCGAAACATGGGTAAGCCGACCGCCGGCACTGTCCGAAACGCTTTCGATCTGCGACAGCGCGTCAGCAAGCTTTCGTGTCGCGATTCCCGCGATATCGTGAGCTTCGTTTCCGCGCTGCGCCAGCGTGGCGAGTTGCGTGTCGAGCGCGTTCGCTGCGTCCCGCGCGGCGAGCCCTGCGGCTTCGAGCTGGGCCGTCATCTTGGAGCTTTCCAGACGTGCCTTCGGCAGATCGGCGAGGAGCACGGAGATGTCGGCCCGGGCGGTGGCCGCCGATGTTCGCAGCGCCTGCGAAACCGCACCGATGGTTTCCCCTTCATTGCGCATCGCAGCCGCAACTGTGCTCATCCGCTGCGCGATATCTTCACCGAGCGCTGCAAGCGCGCTGCCTGTATCGACAATGCTGGCCTTTCCCGTGGCGAGCTTCGATTCGACGTGCGCCAGCGTTTCGGCCAAGCGGAACTGTTCTGCGCGCAACTGTCCTGCGGTAAGGGCGAACCGTGCCGCCTCGGCGCGCCCACCACGTGCCGCCAGCCAGTAAATGACGCCAAGCACGGCCAGCGGCGGGGAGGCAAGCGAGATCGTCATGGCAATGCGGAGCGCCTCGGGCGGTGTGGCAAGCCAGCGCAATGCCTCCGCCCAGACGACAAATCCGATCCATGCGAGCGCGGCGATCAGGCATAGCGCCGAGATGATCATCCGCCCCGTCTCGCGCGGAAATTTCACGTGATCGAAACCGTCAACATTTGCATGGGCCTCGGCTTCGGCGTGGACCGTCAAAAGGTCGTCACCGACGTCTGGTTCGCGCGGCTCCGCGCGATCGGGCCGGAGCCCCACTACCCGATTTCCCCCTGTCATCGCCCGGTGTTTACCATATTCGATTATGGTAGCGATAGAGGGAGTAAGCGCCGGACGGTCCGAATGCCGCGGCAAGGACCGGGTCTTCGCATCCATTACGACGTATTGAATGGTGGCGCTGTGGCTTTCGCTACCCTAGATACCTGCCCATGACCCGTTCCTCACGCACTCTCGACTGGGGATTTCCCCGCTGGCGTGGTTATGGCACCGAAAGCGCCGCCGCGCAGGTGAAGCTGTGCGACCGGCACGGCTGCGACGCCAAGGGCGATCGGCCGGCGCCCAAAGCTCCGAACAGCCCCGGACGCTGGTATTTCTGCGAACGCCACGCGGCGGAGTATAACCAGAACTGGGATTATTTCGAAGGACTGAGCGCGGAAGATGCGGCGCAGCGCGCGGCCGATGAAGGACGCGACGCCTCGGCCTATTCGTCAGCAGCTCATTATAGCTGGGGCGGCCCGGGCGACGGCACGCGATCACGCGACGAGATGCGGGCGCTTTCGGTGCTCGAACTGGCAAGCGATGCGAGCCATGAGGATGCGCGGGCGGCCTGGCGGCGGCTCGCCAAGGCCAATCATCCCGACATCAGGCCGGGAGACGATGCCGCGGCGGCACGGTTCCGGCAAATCCAGGCGGCTTGGGAGGTGCTTCGGGCGGCAGAGGATCGACGCGGCTCGACGGGCTGATATTTCATCTCGCCAGACCCGCTCACGCCAGCATGCGCTCGGCCGTCGAACGGATCAGAGCGATCATATTGGGTATGCCCTGCGTGCGGTTCGACGACAATTGGGCCTTTAGATCGAACGGGGCGAGCGCTGCGGCGATATCAGTCGCAGCAATGTCCGTCGCGGTTCGATCCTGCACGGTGGCGAGAACCAGCGCGATGATCCCCTTGGTGATCGCGGCGTTCGAATCGGCAAGGAAATGCAGGCGCTCCCCCTCCTGGACGGGATAGACCCAGACGCTCGCCGAACAGCCACGGACGAGCGTGGCATCGGTTTTCAGCGGATCGGGCATCGGCTCGAGCTCACGGCCCAGATCGATGAGCAGGCGGTAGCGGTCGTCACCGTCGAGGAACTGGTATTCGTCGAGAATATCGGGGAGGCTGGGCATGCCCCCCCTTAGTTGCGCGGCGTCAGATATCCACCCCCGCCGCGATCGCTTCGAGCCTCCGGAGCCGTTCCTTCAGGTCCGCAATATCGATGCGCGTGACCATATTGAGCGCACTCGGTTCACGCGTCTGGATGATTTCCACACGTTTCAGGTCGAGCCAGCCACGGAAGGCTTTCAGACCCGTCACCGATACAATGGCGATCGCGGCAAGAGCTGAAAGGCTCATGCCCAGATAGAATATCGGCATTTCCATGTCATGGCTCCTCAGTAGTGCGGCTTTTCGGGCTTTCGATCGAAAGGCGCGGCACGATTGGCATCGGTCGCCACGCGTTCGGCATGGCAACGGCTTTCCCGAGTTGCCTGAAGGTCGCTCGCTCAGATCAGATGCTGCGGCGAGCTTTCGCGCAGTGCGTCGATCTGATCCGAAAGACCAATTCCATTATCGGTCACGATTCGCTCGAGAACGCGAACCCTTGCTTCCAGCCGCTCGGTGTGCGCCGCATATTGCGCCGTCTTCTCAGCCGTCAGTTCGGATTGGCGATCGATCTGCCGTTCCTTCATCCTGATCCACATCTTGAACGGGGCGATGCCAATCGCCCCGAGGGGGATGAGCACCCAGATCCAGCTTGCCATCAGAACGTCTCCCCTGGTTCGTCGTTTCAGCGCAGGCTGTCGATCTCGTTGGCGAGGCTCGAGTTGCGGCTGGTATAAAAGGTTTCGACGTCGGCAAGACGCCGGTCGATATCGCGGAACTTGGCGCGGACGTCACGGGTGGAACGCGATGGACTGGCGCGGACGCCTTGCCAGAATTTGGCATCTTCCGGGTTTTCGTAAAGACCCAAGGGTTTCACCGGTGCCATCCAGGCGGTTATCAGATAGGCGACAAGGGTCCACGGAAAGCCGCCGAGTAACGTGACCACGACGGTGCCGACGCGAATCAGCGTCAGGTCAATCCCGGTATAGTCGGCGATCCCCGAGCAGACGCCAAGCCATTTCGCGTTGCTCTTGTCGAGGTAGAAGGACGTGCGGCGTGCGGTCATTGCAGGTCTCCAGGTCTGGCGCGATCAGGCGCCCTGTTTCCAGTTCGGGTTGTCGGCTGTCATGATCCGTTCAATCGTCAGGAGGCGATCATCGAGTTGCCGGGCGGTGTCGTGCAGGTCGTCGAGCAGGTTTTCGTCGTCAGTTGTCAGTGTCTTGGCCTGCTTCCATTTCGTGATGTAATGGAGGATGATCCACGGCATCCCGATGAAGATCGCCGGGATGACTATGATAGGTACAAGGACGTCTTCCATCTCAGCCTGCCTTTCCGGCAGTGCGCGCCTTCAGCGTCTCGAGCGCGGCATCGACCTTTTCGGCGGACCGGAGGTCGGCGATTTCTTCCTCGAGCGTCTTGGGTCCACCCATTGAAAGCGCGTCAGCGCGGCCTTCGGCCATGTCGGCGCGGCGCTCGAGTATCTCGAAGCGCGAGAACGCATCCTGGACGCGCTCGCCGGCATAGGCCTCGCGCGCGCGGGCCCGCGTGTTCGCGCTTTCCATCCGGCTCACGATCGCATTCTGCCGCGTGCGCGCCTCGCGCAACTTGGTCTGCAGCTTGCCGATGTCTTCTTCCGCCTTCCTCAGGCTTTCATCGAGCGCGCCGATCTCGCCTTCGAGCCGATCCGCCATATCGGTGGCCTTCTGGCGCTCGATCAGCGCGGCCTTGGCCAGATCCTCGCGGCCTTTCGACAGTGCGAGCTCGGCTTTTTCCTCCCAGCTCGTCTCCAGCGCCTGGAGCTTGCCGATGTGACGGCGCATCTCCTTCTGGTCGGCGATGACGCGCGCCGCCGAGGCACGAACCTCGACGAGCGTCTCTTCCATTTCGAGGATGATCATGCGGATCATCTTTGCAGGATCCTCCGCGCGATCGAGCATGTCAGTCATGTTGGCAGCGATGATATCGCGGGTTCGGGAAAAAATACCCATGTCAGTCAACTCCTGTGCGTATTCTGGTTTTCACGTGCCGGAGGGCCTGGAGCAAGAGGCTTGAGACCCTCCGGTCAGCTTGACGGGTCAAATGCCCTTCAGCCATTGGGGTCGGCGGGCGTCCGCGTGGCAAGCAGTCGGCGACGGTCGTTGCGATATGCTTCGACGATTGCTCTGCCGCGCACCGTATCGGCGGAACCGGCATTCCTGCCAAAGCCAAGCACCATCGCAACCGTCTTCGGCTTTCCCGTGGCGGGATAGCTTACCGCCCGGGCCGTGCGCAGTGCCTCTGCATCGAGCGCAGGTCGGCCGCTCGACTGAACGACTGTCGCGCCGCCGATCGTGCCGTCCGGGCCGACTTCGACCGAGACGGTTACGATGCCCGTGGCGGTGCTCGCCGGCACGCGCATATTGCGGCTGATGCTCGTCTCAACCGCCTTGCGGAAAGCCGAAGACGTATCGGCGCGCGCCGGACTGGCGATCGCCATCGCCGATACGGAAAGAAATGCCGCGCCGATCACGATGGTTGCCGCGCTGCTGACGTTCTGGATCGAAGTGTTGAACATGGAAAGTCTCCTGTGAACCTGGTGGTGTGAATGTCTTTCCCGCCGTTGCCGCCGGGATATGACCAGTTTAGCAGGAAGCGTGCCAATTCAAAAAATAACGCATTTCCGGGCTTTTCTGGTGAAACCTGTTCCGCGAGGCTTGCCAAGGCTTGGTAAAAACTCCTAACAATCGGGAATGGACCGTAATGATGCCTTTGTCGGTCAGTCGGGTGCCTTTCTCGACAGCGTCGAGCGCGCGAGCCGTGCCGCGGCGCTCAACCGTCCGGTGCTGGTGATCGGCGAACGCGGGACGGGAAAGGAACTCGTCGCCGAACGCCTCCACCGCCTCAGCCCGCGCTGGGCCGGGCCGCTCGTCACCATGAACTGCGCTGCGCTCGCCGAAACGCTGATCGAGGCCGAGCTGTTCGGCCACGAAGCCGGCGCATTCACCGGCGCGACCAAGGCCCGTCAGGGCCGGTTTGAGGAAGCCGACGGCGGCACCCTGTTTCTCGACGAGCTGGCGACGCTTTCGGCGGGGGCGCAGGAACGGCTGCTGCGTGCCGTCGAATATGGTGAGGTAACGCGGATCGGCGCGAACAATCCGGTCCGCGTCGATGTGCGTATCGTGGCGGCGACGAACGAGCATCTGCCAGCACTTGTCGAGCAGCGCCGCTTTCGTGCCGATCTGCTCGACCGGCTGGCGTTTGAGGTCGTCACGCTGCCACCCCTCAGAGCGCGCGAGGGCGATGTTGCGGTGCTCACCGAACATTTCGGCCGTCGGATGGCGTCCGAGCTTGGCTGGGGCAGCTGGCCCGGTTTCGGCCCCGGTGCGAACGCTGCGCTCGACGCGCACGACTGGCCGGGCAATGTCCGTGAGTTGAGAAACGTCGTCGAACGTGCCGTGTATCGATGGGACGACGAAACGACGCCGATCGACAGCATCGAGTTCGATCCCTTCGCTTCGCCTTGGAGCCCCGCGGCCGCGCGCTCGGGGGGCACTGCCCAGCCCGCCGCTTCCCCCCGGCAACCGCAATCGCCCGCCGCCGGGCAGGTCGTGCCCGCAAACCTGCGCAAAGCTGTGGATGCTCATGAGCGCGCGATCCTCGAAGCAGCGCTTGCACGCTGTCGATATAATCAACGTGAAGCGGCAAAGTCCCTCGCTCTCAGTTATGATCAGCTGAGGCACTGCCTTAAAAAACATGGCCTGCTGGAAAAAAAGGCTGCCTGACGAGACGCCTGTGAAGAGGGCTCCCTCGGGCCTTTCCTTGGGCCTCTCCTCGGGCCGGGCTTGGCACCGGATTGATCCGGATCGGAGGATTCCTGCGCCGATAACGCCTCGAACACGTTAGATTGCAGGGATGAGTGAGATGCTGCTGGCGGAAATCGATGCTTCTTCCGATCCGGTGGACGGCACGTGGCGGAGCGATCTGTGGCGCGTCGAAAGGCGGAACGGAGCGTGGCAGATTCATGCGCCGGGATGGGAGGATCTGACACGCCACGATCGGCTCGAACGCTTCAGGATTTTGCTCGGCCGGGCCGCTGACTGGCCAGGCGTGCGCCGTCTGACCTGGACCGCTTCGGGCCTGACGCTTGACAGGGAGGCGATTGACGAAAGCTACCGGCGCTGGGTCGACACGAACGATGTGCCGGTTCTCCGGCTGATCGCGCTCGATCTGGGTCTTCGCGATTCGCAGGGACGGGTCGGCCTCAGCTCGAGGGGACTGGCAATCATTGCCGGCGTTGAAATCGAAGCATTGGCGTCAGCTTCCGAGCTCAGGGCACAGTCCATCCTCGTCGCGAGGATGATTTCGCACGTACTGAGTCATGGTGCCCAACCACATTGCGAAGCGGTTGATCCTGCAGGAACGGTCAGATATTTTACGAAACGGCGAAATGGTTACTTCAACGCTAACCCTGTTATTTGTCTTGACTTGCAATAATCTGTTGACATGGTTCAAAAAATGATACGATAGCAGCGTGACGGGGTAGGCAGTGGGAAGCAGTCATGCTCAATTTTCGGTCGGTCAACCGCCGGGCGTCGGTTGGCTATCGCAGCGGCTGGCAACGCCATCACCTGATACCCTATCGGCTCGCGATCGATCCACGTGCGGGCCCGGTGCTGGCCATGCTCACCGTCTACGGTTTCAGCTTCGATGATTTCACGCGCAATGGCGTGCTTCTGCCCGCAAGCGAAGCTGCCGCATGCAGGAGCGGGCTTCCACTCCATGCCGGACCCCATCCGCGGTACACGCGCAACGTCGCGCAGATCGTAACCTCGATTGGCGCGGAAACCGCACACCCGATCCGCCGACTTGCCCGCATTTTCCTGTTTCAGGCCAATCTCCGGAAACAACTCGCTGTACCCGTTGGGCTGCCCACCCGGATCGATCGCATCGATCTGTCCATCGACAGCGAAGCGCACCGGCGTCTCGATGCAGATGTCGAAGTGCTGCTGGCGCGCTTTGCGCAACGCGCGGATATTTTCTAAGCCAGCGCCTGATTGGGGTTTTAGGACATACGGTCTTGCCGCTGACGGCTTTGTTCATCATCGACGATACCGACTGTGCATTCAGCATTCTGGGCGTGCCCATCGTCGAATTTCAGATCCGGCAGGCAATGGCTGTCGGTGCGAGGCACGCCGTCCTGATGGTCGGGAGGATGCCGCCTGTGCTGCTCGCAACGACCGATCGGCTGCGGCGCGAAGGGCTCGGGATCGATATTGCACGCAGCGTTTCGGACGTTCTCGACTTCGTTCACCCTGACGATCGCGTTCTTCTTGCAGCGTCGCGCGTTGCGGTGGCCCAGGGCGATATGCTGGCGCTGGCCCGTGGCACGGGCGCGATGGCGCTGGCGATCGCGGCATCGGTCGCTACGGCGCGGCTGGATATCATTGACGGCGATCGGCGCTGGACGGGCTGGGCGGGGTTCGACGGCCGGTTTCTTCGCAATGTCGGTGCCGCGATCGGCGACTGGGATCTTGCGCCGACGATCCTGCGCAGATTGCTGCAGGCGGGGAATCCGGTTTCGATCGCCACCACGCCTGTCAACCTGTTGGATCGGCCGGACGAGCGGGCCGTGGTGGAGCGCCGGTTGCGCGTACAATCCGAAGTTGCGGCCGAGGGATCGGGTGAAGCGCTGATTGTCCTGCCTGCAGCGCGACATCTGGTCCGGCTGGCCGGGGACGCGGGGCTGCGACCCAAATGGCTGGGCCGGGCGGCTTTGGCGACTGCGCTTGCGGGCCTGGCGCTGGGCATTGCGGGACGGATAGTGGCGTCATCGGCGGTCATGCTTATTGCCGGTATCGGCTGGCAGGCGGCTTCGATCATGGCCCGTGCAATGACTGGCAGGCCGATGGCGGATCGCCGGGTTGAATTCGCCCGCAACGGACTGCCGCCTCTGGCCATGACGATCGCCGGCGTCGATGCGATGCGCGTGACCGGGCAATGGGGCTGCGTGGTGCTGGCGCTGATGCTGATCGCCGCGCTTCTGATCCTGCAGACGCCGCTGGTCCGCGCGCGCAATGCGCTCGTGATGGCGGATGCCCCGGGCAGTCTTGTCCTGATCGGGGTGTTTGATCTGGCCGGGGTGCCGGCCTTGGGTCTCGGGCTTGCCGCACTCCATGCGTCACTTTCGGTCGCGTCGCGCCAGATAGTGCCGCCTTGGCAGAAGCCTTAGCCTCGAATTAACGACGCTGTGTCACAGGGGTTTGATGGCGCCTCCAGGCTTTTCGTCACCCACACCGATCACGCGCGAATATCGTGCCACGGTGTGTCATGGCTGAGGCCGTGCGGGGTTTGGTCGATGCCGGGGGCAACCTCACGCGCGCCGATGCGCGGCTTGCCGATCTGCAGGAGGCGGCGGGGGGGCGCGTCGGCGGCGTGCTGGCGGTGCCTGCACTGGCGTCGCTTGCACGGCTCGCACAATCGCTGGCCGTAATGGTCTCGCGCAGCATCGTCGTGGCTGAAGGCGACGATGACCTTGATCTGTTTGTACGCGCCACACCCGAAGGCACGTCGGTCGTGCTCGAAATATCTGGCTGGGAAACAAAGTCGCCTCGCCAGCCACGATTGCTCCCCACCTCCGACGCGACGGGCTCCGGTGCGGAGTCTGCATTGCCCAAGACGATCCAATGGTCGGTCGATGCCGCACTGGTCCTTTCCAGATGCGACGGTCTCGACGAAACGGCAGTCGGGCGTCCGCTGACGCAGATCTTCCACCTGATCGACAACGCCGGGGGCGAAATGCCTATCCTCCCCGCACTGGCTGCCCGGGCCGATTTCACCGGCCAGCGTGCCACGCTTGTTCATGATCCGTCACGTGAGGTTGCACTCGAGGGACTGGTGCTGCGCGATCTCGACGGCCGCTTTGCGGGCTACATCGGGACGGCACATGCCGTCACGGCGCAGCCTGCTGACGAACAGCCGGATGATGATGCAGCGGCTGCCTTCATCGGCCGCCTTGATTCCGCGCTGCGGCCACCGTTGACCAGGATTGCCGCACGCGCGGATAAAATCGGCATGCAGTCCGAAGGATCGCTTCGCCGTGACTATACCGATTATGCGGGAGACATCGGTATCGCCGCGCGGCATCTGCTTTCGCTGATCGACGACCTTGCCGATCTCAGGGCAATCGAGAATGCCGGCTTTACTGTCGATGCCGAAGCGATCGATCTTGCCGATGTCGCGCGGCGGGTTGCGGGCCTCTTGCAGGTCCGCGCGGCTGATCGCGGGGTACGAATCGATCGCCCGGCCGAACGCGAAACGCTGGCTGCGTCAGGCGATTTCAGGCGTACGCTCCAGATCGTGGTTAATCTCGTCGGAAATGCAATCCGCTATTCGCCCGAAGGATCGCAGATCTGGCTGCGCCTCGAGCACGACGCCGATACCGTTGTGCTGATCGTCGCCGATCAGGGAAAAGGCATCGCTGCCGACGATCAGGGCCGCATTTTTGAAAAGTTCGGTCGGGTCGATCCCGCTGAATCCGAAGGATCGGGACTGGGGCTTTACATTTCGCGGCGTCTCGCCCGTGCGATGGGCGGCGATATCACGGTTGACAGCGCGCCGGGGCATGGCGCCCGCTTCATGCTGACCCTGCCCGCCGCCTAACGCTGCGAAATTGGAACATAGTCGCGCTGCACCGGACCGGTATAAAGCTGTCTTGGCCGTCCAATCTTCTGCTCGGGATCGCTGATCATCTCATTCCATTGCGCCACCCAGCCAACCGTGCGGGCAAGCGCGAAAAGCACCGTGAACATTGTCGTCGGGAAACCGATTGCCGACAGGATTACACCTGAATAGAAATCGACATTCGGGAAAAGCTTTTTCTCGCGGAAATAATCGTCGTTGAGCGCCATCTCTTCGAGCTGGAGCGCGACATCGAAGATCGGATCGTTCACGCCGAGTTCTTTCAGAACCTCGCGCACGGTATACTGCATTACAGTGGCGCGTGGATCGTAATTCTTGTAGACCCGATGGCCAAATCCCATGAGGCGGAACGGATCGTTCCTGTCCTTCGCGCGCTCGATATAATGCGGAATACGGTCAGGCGTGCCAATCTCGCGGAGCATGTTCAACGCGGCTTCATTGGCCCCGCCGTGCGCGGGACCCCAGAGGCAGGCGATGCCGGCAGCGATGCAGGCGAACGGGTTTGCGCCCGACGATCCCGCAAGCCGCACAGTCGATGTCGACGCGTTCTGTTCATGATCGGCATGAAGGATGAAAATCCGGTCCATCACCCGCTCGACGATCGGGTTGACTTCATAGTCTTCTGCCGGGTTGGCGAATGTCATCCTGAGGAAATTGCCCGTGTATGAAAGGCTGTTCTTTGGATAGATGAAGGGGCGGCCGACGCTGTACTGATAGGCCATGGCGGCAATCGTCGGGATCTTTGCGATCAGCCGGTGCGACGCGATCACGCGCTGCTGGGCGTCGGTTATGTCGGTCGAATCATGGTAGAAGGCGGAAAGTGCACCCACCACACCGCACATGATCGCCATCGGATGGGCATCACGCCGGAACCCGCGGTAAAAGCTCGACATCTGATCATGTACCATCGTGTGACGCGTGATCGTGTTCGAAAAGGTCGCAAGCTGATCCTGTGAGGGAAGCTCGCCGTTCAGCAGGAGATAGCTGACTTCCATAAAGCTCGAATGCTCGGCAAGCTGACCGACGGGATAGCCGCGATGAAGCAGGATGCCCTGATCGCCGTCGATATAGGTAATTGCGGAATCGCAGCTTGCGGTGCTCGTAAAACCGGGATCGTAGGTGAAGTTGCCGGTCTGCGCATAAAGCTTGCGGATGTCGATCACGTCCGGGCCGACGGTTCCGCTGATGACGTTGTAATCCAGCGATTTGCCATCGATCAAGAATTTCGCGTCGGCCATGTCCGAATTCCTTTGCTGCGTTGCGTCAAAGCCCTGCGCCACCCCCGATGCGGTCGTCAAGACGGCCGAGCGTCTCATCCCGGCCCAACAAAATCAGCACGTCGAAAATACCCGGTGACGTGGTGCGCCCGGTCAGCGCGGCGCGCAGCGGCTGGGCAACTTTGCCGAGACCGAGGCCCTGGGCCCCGGCGAATGATTTGATCTCATGCTCCAGCGCTTCGAGCTTCCATTCCCGAACGTCCCCCAGGATGGCGCGAAGGCTGCGCAGCATCGCCATGGCATCATGAGTAAGGAGCGGCGCAGCGTCCGGCGTGATCGCAAGTGGGCGGGCCTCGAACAGGAAGAGCGCGCCTTCGACGATCGCGAGCGTCGATTTCGCCCTCGGTTTCAGTTCGGGCATTGCCCTGACGAGGACATGGTTTTCGCCAGCGTTGAGGTCATGCCCGATCCGGGCTCCGATCAGCGGTGCCACCAGTGCGGCCAGCCGCGTGTCATCCGCCTCGCGGAGGTAATGGCCGTTGATGTTTTCAAGCTTTTTCAGGTCGAAGCGTGACGGGCTGCGGCCGACGGCATCGATATCGAACCATGCGGTCGCCTGTGCACGGCTGATAATTTCGTCATCGCCGTGCCCCCAGCCGAGCCGGAGGAGATAGTTCGACAGCGCTTCGGGCAGCACGCCCATCGCGTCGCGATAGGCATCGACGCCGAGTGCGCCGTGACGCTTCGAAAGCTTGGCGCCGTCGCTGCCGTGGATCAGCGGAACATGCGCATAAACTGGTTCCGGCCAGCCCATCGCGCGGATGACGACAAGCTGGCGGAAGGCATTGTTGAGATGATCGTCGCCACGGATGACATGGGTGACGCCCATGTCATGATCGTCGACGACGACCGACAGCATATACGTCGGCGTCCCGTCCGATCGAAGCAGAACAAAGTCGTCGAGTTCGGCATTGGCCACCGACACGGGGCCCTGAACACGATCTTCGATTGTCACCGTGCCTTCGCGCGGTGCTTGCAGGCGGATGACATAGGGTGCGTCGGCGGGCCAGTCGGTGCGATCGCGCCAGCGCCCGTCATAGCGGAGCGGCAGCTTGTGCGCGCGCTGTTCGGCCCGCATTGCATCGAGCTCTTCGGTCGTCGCATAGCAGCGATAGGCATGGCCGCGGGCCAGCAGGTTGTGCGCGACAGCGGCGTGCCGTTCGGCTCTCGCGGACTGGTAGACTTCGGGCCCGTCCCAGTCGAGGCCCAGCCAGCGCAGCCCGTCAATGATGGCGTCGATCGCACCCTGGGTCGAACGCGCGCGATCGGTATCCTCAATCCGCAGCAGAAACGTGCCGCCGTGATGCCGCGCGTGGAGCCAGTTGAACAGCGCGGTTCGCGCACCGCCAATGTGCAGGTAACCGGTCGGGGAGGGCGCGAAACGGGTAACGACGTTCGAACCGGAAACTGTTGCGCTCACGCGGGGAAAACTCCAGTCTCGCGTGGTGGACGCGACAATGGGGACCGCTTCTAGCATGCCGGGTTCACCGCGCCAATCGGCGCGGTGGGCCGACTGTGCCGAACGCTTTGCGGAGGCGCAGCGCGATCAACTGCCGCTCTGGCTGCCAGTCATGTTCGGCTGCGGTATCGCGGCCTGGTTCGTCTTGCCCACAGCCGCATCATGGATCGCCTGGATCGCCGCCAACGCGGCCGTCTGCGCCGCCGTCCTCCCCGGACGCGGCGCAAGCCGGGCGAGGCAAGCGGCCGGAATGGCGGCATTGTGCCTGGCATTGGGTTGTGCCCTTGCGTGGTGGCGTGCCGAAAGCGTCCGCGCGCCAATTCTCGCACGGCCGGTTGTCACGCAATTCTCGGCGCTGGTGCTCTCCGTGGAACAGCAGGTGGCAAGGGAGCGGGTGAGGGTAATGCTCAGGCCGCGCGACACGCAGATGCTCCCCCCGAAGGTTCGCGTGACCATCGATCTCGACAAGGTGCCGCAGCGGCTGGAGCCCGGCGACACCGTGGCGCTGCGGGCCCGTTTGATCGGCCCGCCCGGGGCTCTCGTCCCGCAGGGTTTCGATTTCCGAAGGACGGCGTGGTTCCAGGGAATGGGCGCGATCGGATCGGCGCTGGGGCCGGTCCGCATCGTGGCAAAGGGGCAGGGTAGCGGAAACACGTGGCACGCCATGCTATCTGCGCACGTCCGCACGCAGATAGCCGGAAGCGCGGGCGGCATTGCCGCCGCATTTGCGAGCGGTGACCGCGGCGGGATCAGCTCGGGCGACGAAGATGCAATGCGCGCCAGCGGCCTGACGCATCTGCTTTCGGTCAGCGGCCTGCACATCACCGCCGTCGTCGGCGCGGCAATGCTGCTGACGTTGAAGCTGCTGGCGCTGAGCAGCCGCGCGGCGCTCCGCCTTCCGCTGATCCTGATCGCAGCCGCGATGGGGGCGGCCGCCGGGATAGGCTATACGCTGATCACCGGCGCAGAGGTTCCCACGATCCGCAGCTGCGTCGCCGCGGTGCTCATTCTGGTTGGTATCGCGCTGGGGCGACAGGCGTTTACGCTGCGGCTCGTCGCCACCGGAGCCGTGATCATATTGATGATCTGGCCGGAAGCGCTGATCGGCCCCAGTTTCCAGCTCAGCTTTGCCGCAATCACGGCCATTGTGGCGCTTCATGAATGGGGACCGATGCGGCGGCTGAGGGCATCGCCTGACGAGAGGTATCCGGCCCGGATCATATGTGGGCTCCTGTCTCTGCTCGTCACGGGAGTAGCGGTAGAGATCGCGCTCGCGCCGATCGCCCTGTTCCACTTTCACCGGCAGGGCCTTTACGGCGCACTGGCGAACATCGTCGCGATCCCGCTGACGACATTCGTGACGATGCCTGCCGAAGCGATGGCGCTTTTGCTCGATCTTGCGGGTCTTGGTGCGCCTTTCTGGTGGCTGACCGCGCAGTCGCTCCACCTGCTTCTCTGGATCGCGCATCTTGTCGCGGGATGGCCGGGCGCGGTCGCGGCACTCGCAACCGTGCCGCCGGGTGCGTTTGCGCTGATCGTCGGCGGCGGGCTGTGGCTTGCCTTGTGGAGCGGCAGCATCAGAACCTTCGGGATCATCCCCGCCGCCGCAGGCATGATATGGGCACTGACGATGCCTGCGCCCGATATCATCGTGACCGGGGACGGCGTCCATCTCGCGGTGCGCGGCCCCGACGGGACGCTGGCGACGCTACGACCGCGCGCGGGGGATTATGTGCGCTCGGTCCTCGCCGAACGGTCGGGCGAAACCGGCGATCTTGCCGATCTCGATGCCCTGCCCAATTCGGACTGTTCGGCGGACAGTTGCCGTATCGCGATCGCAGCAGGCCACAGGCAGTGGCGGGTGCTGGCAACCCGCAGCCGCTATCTTGCGCCGATCGCCGCCATGAATGCCGATTGCGCACTCGCTGACATCGTGGTGAGCGACCGCGTGCTGCCGCGTGGCTGCAAGCCGCGATGGCTCAGGGCCGATAAAGCGCTGCTCGCCGGGACAGGCGGGCTTGCGGTTACATTCGCGACCGGCCGGGTCGAGACGACGCACGAAGGCAAGGACGATCACCCATGGGCAGTAGCAGCGCCGCGCCCGATGCCGCGTCGCCCCCGATGACGTCCAGAATACAGCCCGAAATCGCCTTCCGGATCAGTGATATCGTCTGAGCAGGCCCGCGAGCTTGCCCTGCACGCGCACCTGGTTCGCGGCATAGACCTGCGCTTCATATGCGGCATTGGCAGGATCGAGACGGATGCGCGGGCCGTCGTGATGGTAATATTTGAGCGTCGCCTCTGTATCGTCGATCAGCGCGACGATGATATCGCCGTCACGTGCCGTCTCGGTCTTGCGGATAAGTGCATAGTCGCCGTCCAATATGCCCGCCTCGACCATCGAGTCACCTGAAACCTCGAGCGCATAATGTTCCCCCGGCCCCAGCAGCGCGGCGGGAACGGGAAGCGAATTCTGACCCTCGAGCGCTTCGATCGGCAGACCGGCAGCGATGCGCCCGTGGAGCGGCAGTTCGATCACGTCATTCGCAGCTGTTGGCACAACGATCGGCTGCGTGTTGCTGCCGGATGCAGGCGGCTTGCCCCCCCCCCGCTCCGGCGCGCGCACCACTTCGAGCGCGCGGGCGCGATTAGGCAGGCGCCGGATGAACTGACGTTCCTCGAGCGCCGAAATCAGCCGGTGCACGCCCGATTTCGACTTCAGATCGAGCGCCTTCTTCATTTCCTCAAACGAAGGCGAGACGCCCGTCTCATTCAGGCGGTCTTCGATGAAGCAGATCAGTTCGTGCTGCTTGCGCGTGAGCATGTTGGCCTCCAGTCCGGGAACGAACGTGGAACGTGTAGGAAACATTGCAGCAGCGGTCAAGCGATCAGCATGGCCTCGATGGTTTCACCCGCCTGTGCTGGCTGAGCGTGGGCCGCGCGGATGGCGAGTGCCCCGGCTTCGGCAAGCGGACGGAGAGCGCCGCTGTCGCCCTCGGGTGCGGGCACCAGCGTCCCGTTAGCCCAGCGCATCCGCACGAAATCGGTGCGGGCACCGACCGCGGGAAGGGGGGCACCGAGCAGAGCCTTTATGGTGGCGGGCCCGGGCTCGGCTGCGCCTGACAGATGGGCGATCAGCGGCCGCAGGAAAACATGCGCGGTGACGAATGCCGAAACGGGGTTTCCCGGCAATGCAAGGACGACTGCATCGCCCAGTCGCCATGCCATCACCGGCTTGCCCGGGCGCATCGCCACCATCCGGAAAGCGGGTTCTGCACCAAGGCCGCGGAGGACGGGAGCGATCAGGTCATGCTGGCCGACCGAAGCACCGCCGGTCGTCACGATGACGTCATGATGGCAGTTGCCCTCAAAAAACTTCTTCAGTGCCGCATGGCCATCCGGCACGGGATGGCTGTGTACAAAATCGACCGGCATGTCGGCGAGCAGCTGTGCGAGCATGGGGTCGTTGCTGTCCGGCAGGCTGGAACCGAGCTCGTCGCCGGTCGAGGCCAGCGCCACGCGCACGGTGCGGCGTACGGGGAGAGTGCCATTTCCGGCAAGGATGGCAAGCGCGATCCGCGCCGGGCCCAGATACGCGCCCGAGGCTATGATATCGGTTCCGGCGCTAAAATCGATCCCGCGCGGGCGGACCCACTGGCGCTGCAACGGCGCATCGCCCGTCAGGGATAGCTGGTCAGCCGTGCACGATGCGTGTTCCTGGATCAGGACGGCATCCGCGCTATCGGGCAAATCCGCGCCGGTGAAGATGCGCACCGCCTCGCCCTTGCCGATCGTTCCCGGAAAAGGCCGACCGGCGGCCGACTGACCGATCACGCGCCATGGCCCGGGCAGGTCGGCGTGGCGGATCGCATAGCCGTCCATCGCGGACAGGTCGGCCGCAGGCTGCGTTCGCAGGGCGCGGACCGGAGCTGACGTCCAGCGCCCGCCAGCTTCGGTTGTGGGAACGGACTCCGGCGCGACAGGCGAAGCGAGCACGAAGAGACGTGCCTGCGCCTCGCGCCAGCCGATCATGCGTGGAAATCGCCCGATTGCCCGCCGGACTTGGCGAGAAGCCGGATACCGCCGATCGTCATGCTGCGGTCGATGGCCTTGGCCATATCGTACAGCGTGAGCAGCGCAACGCTGACGGCGGCCAGCGCCTCCATTTCGACGCCCGTGGGACCAGTCGTGCCGGTCGTCGCCGTGACCGTGATACCGCTATCGTCGAGCGCGAAATTCACGGCAACCGACGTCAGAGCAATAGGGTGGCAGAGCGGGACAAGATCGCCGGTCTTTTTTGCCGCCATGATCCCTGCAACGCGCGCGACGGCAAGCACATCGCCCTTTTTCGCGGTACCGTCGCGGATGGCCGCAATTGCCTGCGCCGACATGGCGATCCGCCCCTCGGCGGTCGCGTGGCGCGCCGTTGCTTCCTTCGCGCCGACATCCACCATGCGCGCAGCACCGTGCCCGTCGAGATGAGTGAGATCAGCCATTTAGCAGCGTTCGCGTCGCCGCCTCGACATCGTCGGCCCGCATCAGCGCTTCGCCCACGAGGAACGCATTGATGCCACGTTCCGCCATGGCGGCCAGCTCGGCATGTCGGGTCAGCCCGCTTTCGGCAACGAATGTGATATTGCCGGGGGCAGCGTCCACAAGTTCATATGTTCTTGAAAAATCGACGGTGAAGTCTTTCAGATCACGATTATTTACGCCAATTAGTTTTGATTTGAGCCTGAGCGCGCGCGCAAGTTCGTCGGCATCATGGACCTCGATCAGCACGTCCATCCCGCGCGTGAGGGCAGCATCCTCGAGCTCGGCGGCAAGGCCGTCATCGACCGCGGACAGGATGATGAGGATCACATCGGCACCGATCGCGCGAGCTTCGGCGACCTGCCACGGATCGAGCATGAAATCCTTGCGCAGCACCGGCAGGGTGCAGGCCGCGCGGGCGGCCACCAGATCATCGTCATGCCCCTGAAACCACGGCCTGTCGGTCAGAACCGAAAGACAGGCCGCGCCTGCCGCCTGATAGGAGCGGGCATGGTCAGCCGGATCAAAATGACGGCGGATCAACCCCTTGGACGGGCTTGCTTTCTTGATCTCAGCGATCAGCGCAAATCCCGGCGCCTTTTTCAACGCCGCGTGAAAACCGCCTGGCGGCGTCTGCGCGCGCGCGCGCGCATCGAGATCGGCGAGGGTGCACCCTGCCTTTCGCCGTGCCGTCTCTCCACGCGTGGCGGCGCAGATTTTTTCCAATGTGTTCACCGGTAGGCAATCCAGCAATCGAGGAGCGTATTGGCAAGCCCTCTGTCGATCGCTTCGGCTGCCTCCTCGACGCCTTCGTGCCAGTCAGCGGCGTGCCCCGCGACCATCAGCGCGGCAGCGGCGTTCAAAAGGACGGCGTCACGATAGGCCCCCGCTTCGCCGAGCAGCAGGCGGCGGAGCGCGGCGGCATTCGACCGTGCGTCGCCACCGCGCAGAGCCGTGAGCGGATGCCGGGCAAGGCCCGCATCTTCCGGCATGATCCCGACAGCCTGATGGCCGATGCGCAGCACCGTGCTCGGCCCGCCCACCGAAAGTTCGTCAAGCGGCTCGTGCCCCGCCACCAGCATCGTGCCTTTCATGCCGAGCAGCGCCAGCGCCTCGGCATAAACGGGCAGGAAATCGGGCCGCGCCACGCCGATAAGCTGCCGCGTGACGTTTGCGGGATTACAGGCCGGGCCGGTGAGATTGAAGATCGTGCGCCGCTGGATCGATCGGCGCACCGTCGCGAGCGGCGCGAGCGCGGTATGGTGCTTCTGCGCGAAGAGAAATGCGATGCCGAGATCGGCAAGCGTTGCTTCCGCAGTGTCGGACGCACGATCGAGATCGAGCCCAAGCGCTTCCAGTGCATCCGCCCCGCCCGCCTGCGACGATGCCGCCCGGTTGCCATGTTTCGCCACGGGGACGCCGCACGCCGAAACGACGATCGCGACCGCCGTCGACACGTTGAGGCTGTTCGACATGTCACCGCCGGTGCCGCACACGTCGATCGCACCATCGGGGGCGGCCACCGGAATCATCCGCGCACGAATGGCGGTGACTGCCGCCGCTATCTCCACCGCCGTTTCGTCGCGCAGCGACATTGCGAGGAGGAAATCACGCACCGCCGCGTCATCGGCCTTTCCGTCGAGGATGGTCTCGAACGCCTCGCGCGCTGCCCCCGCATCGAGCGCATCTTTCGCGTCTGGCAGCGTCACTGGCGTTCTTTCACGGAAAGCCCGGCAAGCTGCATGAAATTTGCCAGCATCGCATGGCCGTGTTCGGTCGCGATGCTTTCGGGATGGAACTGGACGCCGTGAATCGGGGCGGTCACATGACGAAGCCCCATGACGTAGCCGTCCTCGCTCGTCGCATTGACCTGCAGGGTATCGGGCAGATCCGTGACAATGAGCGAATGATAGCGGGTCGCGGTAAGCGGCGAGGGAAGCCCGGCGAAAACACCCGATCCATCATGGCTGACAGGAGAGGTTTTCCCGTGCATCATCCCTCCGCGCACGACCTTTCCGCCAAAATGCTGTGCGATCGCCTGATGCCCGAGGCAGACGCCAAGCAGCGGTACTCCGGCATCGGCGGCGGCGGCAACCAGATCGAGGCTGATCCCGGCCTCGGCCGGCGTGCGGGGGCCCGGCGAGATCAAAAAGGCCGATGCTCCGCTTTCGAGCGCCTGCGCCGCCGAGATCGCGTCATTGCGCACGACTTCGACCTCTGCCCCGAGTTCCATCAGATAATGTACCAGGTTCCAGGTAAAACTGTCATAATTGTCGATGACGAGGATCATTGGCCGAATCCGGTTTCGTTTGCTGCGCGACAGGCCTCGCGCGCCGCGGCGATGAGGGCGTCGGCCTTGGCCTCGCATTCGCGCTGTTCGGATGCCGGATCGCTGTCTGCAACAACGCCGGCGCCCGCCTGGACGTGCATCTGCCCGTCTTTCACGATCGCCGTCCTCAGCACGATGCACGAATCCATGCTGCCATCGGGCCCAAAATAGCCGACCCCGCCCGCATAGGCCCCACGGGTTTCGGGTTCGAGTTCGGCAATGATTTCACAGGCGCGGACCTTGGGCGCGCCCGAAACCGTGCCGGCCGGAAAGCCTGCCAGAAGCGCGTCCATGGCGTCTGCACCGGGCGAGAGACGGCCGACGACGTTCGAGACGATGTGCATCACATGACTGTAAAACTCGACATTATAGCTGTCGGTCACGGCGACGCTACCTGCAGCCGCCACGCGGCCGACGTCGTTGCGCCCAAGATCGAGGAGCATGAGGTGTTCGGCGCGTTCCTTCGGATCGGCGAGCAGCGCCGCGCGGTTTGCATCGTCTTCGCTATCCGATCGTCCTCGCGCGCGGGTTCCGGCGATGGGGCGGATCGTCACCTCTCCATCACGCACGCGGACGAGGATCTCCGGGCTTGAGCCGCATATGGCAAAGCCCGGAAGATCGATGAAGTAAAGAAACGGGGAGGGGTTGATGCGGCGCAGCGCGCGATAGAGGTCGAGTGCAGGAAGCGCGAAAGGCAGAGTGAAACGCTGGGCGAGCACCACCTGAAAAATGTCTCCCGCCGCGATATAGTCCTTGGCCCGGACAACCATGGCGGCAAAGGTCTCGGGATCGATGCTGCGCGCGAGGACCGGCGTATCGGCCATGTCGGCGGTCGCCTTGCCCTGGCCTTCTGACTGTTTGTGCAACGCCAGCGGCCTCGTAAGCCGGGACTGAACGGTCTCGATCCGGTCGATGGCATTTGCAATTTCGTGTAAGGCATCGGCACCGTTCCAGACTGGCGCGACGAGATAGAGACGGTCGCTCAGCCGGTCGAACACGAGGATCAGCGTGGGGCGGACGAACATCATGTCGGGCAGGCCGAGCGGGTTCGGCGGGGGCTGCACCAGCCGTTCGACAAGACCGATCGTCTCATAGGCGAAGTAGCCAACGAGGCAGGCAAGCGCGGACGGGAGCGCATCGGGCACGTCGATCCGGCATTCCGAGACAAGCGCACGCATCGCGGTCAGCGTGCCACCCGGCAGCGTATCGAAACGGGCGCGGTCGGTCAGCCAGTGGCGGTTGATCTCCGGGCGGTCGCCATGCGCACGGAAGACCAGATCGGGAGCAAGGCCGAGGAGGCTGTAGCGCCCGCGCGAACGCCCCCCCTCGACCGATTCAAGGAGGAAATCACCGCGGCCCGGCTCAATCAGCTTCAACGCGGCCGATACCGGCGTTTCGGTATCCGCCACCATCTCGCGCCAGACGAGCGCCGGCTTGCCCGATGCCAGCGCGGCTCGCGCGGCGGCGTCGGCCGGCGTCACTGGATCGCGCCGCCGCTGGCGAGAGACCTTTTGAGCGCGGCAATCGCCGAAGCATTGCGCGTGACGCCGATTTCGGCACGCGCTGCCCCGACGAACTGTTCGAGATATTCATCGCCGGCAAGTTTAGACAGTTCGGTGCGGCTGCGATCGACCAGACCCGGGATGCTTGCCGCATCGCCGCGCTCGGCGCTGTCGAGATATACGACGAAATATCCGCGGTTGCCCGGCATCGCCAACGCTTTGGCGCGCCGGGGAACCATCGAAAACATCAGCGCGAGCGGGGGCGGCACGCGTTCCTGAGCGGAAACCATATCGATCCGGCGGCCGCCCGCCGGGCTGAGCGGGGGAAGCTTGACGCCTGCTTGCGCCATCGCCTGCGCGATCGGCATGCCCCCGTTGACCTTTGCAACGATCGCGTTGGCAAGACGACCCGCTGCCTTTGCCGCCGCTTCGGCCCGCGCATCCGCCATGACTTCGCCCCGGATCGTCGCCAAAGGCCGGGGGGCGGCGGGAACAATGCGGTCGAGTTTCCAGAGCGCATGTTCGCGGCCGTTGCCGATCAGCACGACCGCCGGGTCGTCCCCCGTTTCTGCCTTGAATGCGTCGCGCAATATGATCGCAAGTTCGGGATTTCCCCTATAGTTCGGCTGATCCGGATCGGCACCGTTCTGGGCAACAGCCGGGGCCACCGCGGCTGTCAGCGCATATTTTCTTGCCAGTTCATCGAACGTCGCACCGCCTGAGGCCTCATCATCGAGCTGGGCGACAAACGCCGCCATGGCCTCGTCGATCTTTTGCGCGGTCAACTTGGCGGTGATCTCGGCGCGTACCTGATCGAGAGTTCGTGCCGGGCGCGCATCGATACTATCCACGTGTATGACGTGATAGCCGAGGCCCGAGCGCTGCGGCGCCGCAAAACCGCCGTCGGGTGCTGCAAAAGCCGCGTCAGCGATTTGCGGCGCGGTCTGCCTGGCAAAGCCTGCGCGGTCTATCGGGGCCACCTGTAAAGGCGCAACCCCCAATGATCCGGCGACCTGGGCAATCGATTTGCCGCCTTTCAGCGCTGCAAGTGCCTTTTCTGCCTCGGCCTGCTGCTGGACGATGATCTGGGTAAAGCCCCGTTTTTCGGTCGCCGCGAAACTCGCCGCGTTCTGCTTGTAATAGCGCGTAATCTCAACGTCGGTGGGCGCGACCTTTCCCTTGAACCGGTCATTGTTGAAGATCGCATAGCGGACCACGCGGCGTTCGGGGAGCATGTAGCGTGCGGCGTTCCGCGCATAAAACGTCGCGAGTTCGGCCTCGGTCGGGGCAGGGGCCGCGGCAAAGGCATCGGCCGGGATCGTCCCGATCTGTCCCCTTCGCACCTCGAGCAGCAGTTCGGCATAGCGCTGTGCCACCCCGGCGGGGAGGCGCACGGCACCCCGAACGGGAATCTGCAGCATGTTGATCACCGCCTCCGATCGGAAATCGTCCCGGAAGGTCGCATCCGATACGCGAAGCCTGGCAAGCACGGCTTCATAGGATTTCTGGTCGAACTGGCCGGTCAGACCCTTGAAAGCGGGAATCTGGTTGAGCAGCGATCCGACGAGCCGGTCGCTTGCGACAAGGCCGTGCTTCCGCCCAAATTCGGTCAGCGCGCGAACGTCGATCATCTGATTGAGCGTGTTCTCAATCCCGCCACCGGCGATGAACTGCGCGATATCGAGGTCTGGTCGTTGCTGGCGCGCAGCCTCGATCTGGTTGCCGACACGACGCCGGACGTCAACTTCGGTGATTGATGAACTGCCGACCGAAACGAGATTACCCGATCCTGTCAAGCCCGATGTGCCCAGTCCCGACCGCCCTTCATATAACGTGACGACAAAAGCGACCAGGACCAGCCCGAGGATCAGCTTTCCCCAGCTAGAGCCCACAGCATTGCGGAAAAAAGAGAGCATGAAATGGAGCGTTCCGGCCTTGAGCGATGACGATCGTCCCCATAGGGCCAGCGCATGAACAGACGCAAGCTCATCGCCGGAAACTGGAAGATGCACGGCAACGTGGCCGCGCTCGGCGAGATCGACGCCATTGCGGCCAGTATGCCTCCCGGGGTCGACGTCGCGCTCTTTCCGCCTTTTACGTTGCTCGATCGCGCGGCGGGCCGGGGGGTCGCGATCGGCGGACAGGATTGCCACGCTGAGGCACATGGGCCCTATACCGGCTGTGTTTCAGCCGCGATGCTCGCCGAAGCCGGCGCGACTTTCTGCATCGTCGGGCATAGCGAGCGGCGCGCGGCACAGGGCGAGACCGACGCCGCTATCCGGGGAAAGGCGGGGGCCGCGATCGCGGCGGGGCTCACCGCGATCATCTGCGTTGGAGAGACGCTGGCTCAGCGCGATTCCGGCGAAGCGGAAACGGTGGTGCGCGCCCAGCTCGCGGGGTCGTTGCCGCCGGGTCGTGGCGCATGCGTGATTGCCTATGAACCGGTCTGGGCGATCGGAACGGGGCGGGTCGCATCGTGCAGCGATATCATGGCGATGCACGGCGCAATCCGCACCGTGGTGGGCGACGGCGTGCGGATCCTTTACGGGGGATCGGTAAAACCATCCAATGCAACAGAAATCCTCCGCACGCCCGACGTCGACGGGGCGCTCGTAGGTGGCGCGAGCCTCACCTCGGCCGATTTTGTTCCGATCATTCTGGCCGCGGTTGATAAAGACCGGCCGAGCGAGTAGACCGCGTGCTTTCCGCATAACCGGGATCGCCGTTCCCCATGCTCACTTTTCTGCTCGTCTGCCACGCCATCATCACGGCGATTCTTGTCGTCGTCATCCTGATGCAACGATCGGAAGGCGGTGGCCTTGGCATGGGCGGCAGCCCCACGGGGCTGATGTCCGCGCGTGGCGCTGCCGATTTCCTGACGCGAGCGACCACGATTCTGGCGACGCTGTTCGTCACGCTGTCGATCGCCACTGCTGTCGTGGCTTCGCGAAGTGGCGCGCCGGGCAAGGTGGATACGTCGCTGCAGCGCACACCTGCCGCAGCAGAAGCCGTTCCGTCGCCTGCGAGCGATGATCCGCTCGCCGCCGTCGCGGGCCAGATCGGCAATAACGCCGCACCCGCCACGGTTGCGCCCGCGCCACCACCCGCCGCATCTTCGCCCGTGAGAATTGAAAGCCCGGCGCCGAAAGCTGCGACACCTGCGCCAGGTGGCCGCACGCCTGCCCGCCAGACACGGCCTGAAACCACCGGGCCAGCCGCCGCGCCGCCTGCAGTTTCGACGACGCTGCCAGCAACCCAGACCAAGGGGGAGGCGACAACCGCGCCGTCTGGCCCGACCAGTTCGAACTGAGCAAATTCCGGGCGCTCGATTCGCGTCCTTGCTTTCGCCATTTGGCCGCCGCTAAGGCTTCCCGCCCATGGCGCGGTTCATATTCATTACCGGCGGCGTGGTCTCCTCGCTTGGCAAGGGACTCATGGCGGCATCGCTCGCAGCGCTTTTGCAGGCGCGCGGCTACAGCGTCCGTATCCGGAAGTTCGATCCCTATCTGAACGTCGATCCCGGCACGATGAGCCCCTATCAGCATGGGGAAGTCTATGTGACCGACGATGGCGCCGAGACCGATCTCGACCTCGGCCATTACGAACGTTTCACGGGGGTCGCCTCGCGCCAGTCCGACAATGTCACATCGGGGCGCATTTACCAGACGATCATCCAGCGCGAGCGGCGCGGCGATTATCTCGGCGCGACGGTCCAGGTCATCCCGCATGTGACTGACGCGATCAAGGCTTTCGCGGTGGCGGATACCGACGACCTCGATTTCGTGCTGTGTGAGGTCGGCGGAACGGTCGGGGATATCGAGTCGCTCCCTTTCATCGAAGCCATCCGGCAATTGCGGAACGATCTCGGGCGCGGCCAGAGCGTATCGATCCACGTCACGCTCGTTCCCTATATTGCGGCGGCGGGCGAACTGAAAACCAAGCCGACCCAGCACAGCGTGCGCGAGCTTGCGGCTCTTGGCGTTCAGCCGGACGTGCTCGTATGCCGCTGTGAACAATATTTGCCGGAGAGCGACCGCGCGAAGATCGCCCTGTTCTGCAACGTGCGCAAAGAAGCCGTCATCCCGGCCCTGGATGCGAAATCGATCTACGCCGTGCCGCTGCAGTATCACGCCGAGGGACTGGACGAGGAGGTGCTGCGCGCGTTCGGCATCGAGCCCATGGGCGATCCCGATCTGTCACGCTGGTCTGAAATCGAAGACGCGCTGGCCAATCCCGAAGGTGAAGTGACGATCGGCGTCGTCGGCAAATATGTCGGCCTGCCAGACGCCTATAAGTCGCTCAATGAAGCGCTGGTCCACGGCGGGATCGCCAACAGGGTCAAGGTCAATGTCGAATGGATCGATGCGGAACTGTTCGAGAGTGCCGACGCCGATATCGCCGCGCGGCTCGAGCCGATGCACGGTATCCTCGTGCCCGGCGCGTTTGGCGAACGCGGCTCCGAGGGCAAGATTGCCAGCGTCCGCTTTGCGCGCGAACGCGAGATTCCCTATTTCGGCATCTGCTTCGGTATGCAGATGGCCTGTATCGAGGGCGCGCGAAACCTCGCGGGCGTGCCAGACGCATCTTCGACCGAGTTCGGCCCGACCGAACAGCCCGTCGTGGGGATCATCACCGAATGGATGAGTGCGGAGGGCGTCCACAAGCGCGAAGCCAACGGCGATCTCGGCGGTACCATGAGGCTTGGTGCCTATGAGGCAAGACTTGCCGGAAACAGTGTCGTCAGCGCGGTTTACGGCGCGACGACAATCAGCGAGCGGCACCGGCACCGGTGGGAAGTGAACACTGCTTATCGCGTGCGGCTCGAGACGGGGGGACTGATCTTCAGCGGCATGTCTCCAGACGGCATGCTGCCCGAGATCGTCGAACGGCCCGATCACCCCTGGTTCGTGGCCGTCCAGTTTCACCCCGAGCTGAAAAGCAAGCCGTTCGATCCGCACCCGCTGTTTGCCAGTTTCATCGGGGCCGCCGTCCGCCAGAGCCGTCTCGTCTAGGCCCGCCTTCGCCACTGTGGGTTTAGGTTTCAGCCTGCCAAGTTTTGCTCGTTCCTAATTCCCATGAAGTTCATAGAGTATTCGCGCAGCCAGATGAGAGCTACCGATGCGCCACGCCTTTTTCCGTGCCATGATCCTTGCCTCGACGGCGGCCCCCCTGCCGGCGGTCGCGCAGGCCACCTCGGCGCCCCAGGTGGAAAGTTCCGCCGATGACACGATCATCGTGACCGCCAGAAGACGCGAGGAGTCGCTTCAGGATGTTCCGATCGCCGTTTCGGTCTTCAGCGAAAAGCAGCTAACCTCGACGGGTACCTATAACATCGGCCGGATCGCGCAGATCCAGCCGGTCATCCAATATTATGCGTCGAACCCCCGTAACTCGTCGGTCAACATCCGCGGGCTTGGCGCGCCGCTCGGACTGACCAACGACGGTATCGAACAGGGCGTCGGTCTCTACATCGATCAGGTCTATTACAGTCGGCCCGCGTCATCGGCCTTCGACCTGATCGATACCGAACAGGTCGAAGTGCTGCGCGGGCCGCAAGGTTCGCTCTACGGCAAGAATACGACGGCAGGCACGATCAACATCCGGACACGCGCGCCGAGCTTTTCGCCCGAAGCACGGATCGAGCTGACGGGCGGCAATTATGATCTCTTCCAGCTTAAGGCCTCGGCCTCGGGGCCGATATCGGACAGGCTGGCGGTGCGGATCGGCGTGGCCGGGACCACGCGGCGCGGCACTGTCTATAACGTCAGGACCAACGCCTGGACCAATTCGCTCGACAACATGGGTGCACGTGGAAGCCTGTTGTGGAAGCCGACCGAGACCTTGCGCCTCACCTTGGCCGCTGATTATGCGCGTCAGGATCCCGGGGGTTATACGCAGGTGCCCGTCCGCACCTTCCCGACGCTGCGCGCAGCCAACCGGCAGATCGGCGCGCTGTTTTCGGCGCTGAACTATCGGCTGCCGACGACCGACCCCTTCGCCCGGATCACCGATGTCGACAGTCCGCTCAGGTCGCGGCAGTTCCTCGGCGGCGCATCGCTTATTGCCCAACTCGATCTCGGGCCGAATACGCTGACGTCAATCAGCGCCTGGCGGTTCTGGACCTGGCGTCCGGCAAATGACCGCGACTTCATCGGGCTGCCCATTACGGTGCGTTCGGAAAACAATTCGGACCAGCGCCAGATCACGCAGGAATTCCGCCTCGCGTCGAGCGGGACGAACAGGGTCGATTTCGTCGCGGGCGTCTTTGGCTATCGCCAGACGATCAAGACCGATGGCATCCAGCAACAGGGTGCCGCAGCAAACCTCTTCACCAACGGGCCGGTCGCCGGGGCCAATGCCGCGGTTCTCGACGGCCTGACGCAGACGAACCGCGTCGCCTTCGATAACAACAGCCTTGCCGCCTATGGCCAGCTGACCTGGAACGTGACCGACAAGCTGCGCATCCAGCCCGGGCTCCGCATCAACTACGATACCAAGGATGCCACATACAGCGCGACCGTGACGGGCGGTATCGGCAATCCTACCGCTGCCCAGCAGGCGCAGAAAAATGCCGCGCTTCCGGCTCAATTCTATACGGGGCGATTCCGGGCGACGAATGTGTCGGGTGACCTCAACATATCCTACCGGATCGCCGACGACGTCCTGATCTACGGCGTCTATTCGCGCGCCTTCAAATCAGGCGGCCTCAATCTGAACGGCCTGCCGTTTCGCGCCGATAACGTCACCGTCGCAACCGAACTGGCCACGGTGCGACCGGAGCGGGTCAATCATTTCGAGGCTGGCGTGAAGGCGCAGCTCTGGGATCGTCGCGCGACGATCAATTTGACCGCCTATCACACGAAGGTGAAGGATTATCAGACCACTGTTTCCAACGGCGCGATCGGCGTCGTCCGCGGCTATCTTGCCAATGCCGATGTGCGCATCCGGGGTGCGGAGGGCGAATTCAGCGTCAGGCCCTTCCAGTGGCTCAATGCCTATCTGAACGTCGCTTATAATGACGGCATTTACGCCCGCTTTCCCGATGCGCCCGTGGCCCCTGAATCCTCGGGCGGCACCGCGCCGTCGATCGATATCAGTGGCAAGCGCTTCCCCGGCATATCAAAATGGTCGCTGGCATGGGGCGGCGAAGCAAGTCTGCCGATAAGCCCCGGTGGTGGCGAGGCCTATCTCGGCGTGGACGCCAGCTACCGTTCCAGCTATTCATCGAACGCGACGCCATCGCCTTATTTCATTGTCGACGCCTATACGATCGCGAACGTCCGGCTGGGGTATCGACGTGAAAGCGGATTCAATGTGTTTGCCTGGGTGCGCAATGCGTTCAACGAGAAATATTATGAGTTTCTGACGAACCAGCCCGGCAACAACGGGCTCGTCGTCGGTCAACTGGGCGATCCCCGCACCTTCGGCGTGACGATCGCAAAAAGATTTTGATGCCACGAACGCCGAATGCCCGGACTGATCCAGCCCGGGCACCCGCGTGACGAAAGTCGCCAACCCCCTTTTTTCCTGACGCCCGGCTGCCTGATCGACGTTTGCCCCCGAGCAAAACGTCTGCGGCGCCTGAGCCTCCCCGAACCGTGGCCTTTGCCAATCGTGTCAGTATTTTGACGCTAGGCAGGCAGTGCCGCATTGTCACCCGCTTTACTGCGCCACGCCAGCGTTTCCCTGGCGACTGTGGTTAGCGGGCAACAGTGGCCTGTCCGTTGCCAGTATCGGCACGCGCCCCTAAAGGCCCGATCGCATGATCCTTTCCGGCTATGAACGTATGATCGCGCGGCGCTATCTGCTGCCGGGGAAGGGCGAACGCTTCATCGTCCTCGTTGCCTCGATCAGTCTCGTCGCCGTCATGCTTGGCGTTGCGGCACTCGTCATCGTGATGAGCGTGATGAACGGGTTTCGAGCCGAGCTGTTCGACAAGATTACCGGGCTGAACGGCCATGCCGTCGTGCAGGGCTTTGGCGGTCGGCTGCCTGACTGGCGCGCGATTGCAGCTGAGGCAAAAGCCCTTCCCGGCGTTACGAGCGCGACACCGCTGATCGAGCAGCCGTTGATGGCCAGCTATGCTGGCCGGGTGGAAGGGATTTTGGTGCGTGGAATGCGCACCGGGGATATCCGCACGAACACGGCGATCCAGACGAAGATCCTTGCAGGATCGCTGGCGAAGCTGACGCCGGGGAGCAACAATGTCGCAATTGGCGCGCGGCTCGCCGAAACGCTTGGTGCACAGGTGGGCGGAGATATCAGCCTGATATCGCCTGCCGGCCAGTCCACGCCGTTCGGCACGGTGCCGCGGATCGTCAGCTACCATGTCGCCGCGATCTTCGAGATTGGCGTCTATGAATATGACAAGGCTTTTGTCGTCATGCCGATCGAGGATGCCCAGCAATTGCTGCTGCTGGGGGACGCCGTCGGGATGGTCGAGATCGAAACCAGCGATCCCGATCGCGTTGGGCAGATCCTCGCCCCGCTCGCCGACAAGGTCGTCGACCAGGCGCAGATCACCGACTGGCGCGCCATGAATGCGGCGCTTTTCGAGGCACTTGCAGTAGAGCGTGTCGCGATGTTCGTGGTCCTTTCGATCATCATCCTCGTCGCAGTGTTCAATATCCTGTCGTCGCTCATCATGCTGGTGCGATCCAAGCGGCGTGACATTGCCATCTTGCGGACGATGGGCGCGAGCCGGACTGCCCTGATCCGGATTTTTATGACGGTGGGCACGACGATCGGCGTATTGGGCACGGTCGCCGGCCTGATTCTCGGTTTCATATTCCTCTTCTTTCGCCAACCCGTGGTCGATTTCGTGCAGTTCGTGACCGGGCAGAACCTGTGGGATCCGTCGATCCGGTTCCTGACCGAGCTTCCTTCGAAAACCGATCCGATCGAAGTGCTCGGCATCGCGGCCATGGCGCTGATTTTCAGTTTCCTTGCGACGCTTTACCCCGCGTTCAAGGCGGCGAGCACCGATCCGGTCCAGGTGCTGCGCTATGAGTGAGGTTCTGGCGACGCGCGGGCTCGCCCGATCGTTCCGCCAGGGCGGGATCACGATCGACGTGCTCCGCGGCATCGATCTGAGCATCGCGCGTGGCGAAATCGTCGCACTGCTCGGGCCTTCGGGTTCGGGCAAATCGACGTTCCTCCAGGCGGCGGGCCTGCTCGAGGGCGGCTTCGAAGGCTCGATCCGTATCGGCGGTGTCGAAGCCGCTTCGCTTGACGGCGACGCACGGGCAGCAATGCGACGCGACTCGATCGGCTTCGTTTATCAGTTCCATCACCTCCTTCCCGATTTCAGCGCCGGGGAAAATGTGATGCTACCACAGCTTATCCGGGGGGTGTCACAGGCCGAGGCCGAGGCGCGCGCCGCCGGACTGCTCGGCGCGCTCGGGCTTGGTGAACGGATCACGCACCGGCCTGCCCAGCTTTCGGGCGGCGAACAGCAGCGCGTCGCTGTTGCCCGCGCGCTGGCGAATAGGCCCGTGCTGGTGCTCGCGGATGAGCCCACCGGCAATCTTGACGAGGCCACGGCCGACCGTGTCTTCGATGAGTTCCTGCGCCTGGTGCGCGACGAAGGCAGCGCCGCGCTGGTAGCGACTCACAATGAACGTCTGGCTGCGAGGATGGACCGGATCCTGAGGCTTCATGAGGGCCGGCTGGAATAGCCAGCACGCATAAGCGCGTCACTCAGGCAGGAAATCGGGCACTGACAGATAGCGCTCGCCGGTATCGTAGTTGAACCCGAGCACTTTCGGGCTGCTTCCCAGATCGGGCAGTTTCTGTGCGATTGCGGCAAGCGTAGCGCCCGAACTGATCCCGACCAGCATCCCTTCCTCAGCCGCTGCGCGGCGCGCCATCGTTTTGGCATCGGCGGGATCGACCTTGATCACCCCGTCGAGAAGCCGGGTGTGGAGATTGGCGGGCACGAACCCGGCACCGATGCCCTGGATAGGGTGCGGGCCGGGCTGACCGCCCGAAATGACCGGCGAAAGCGTCGGCTCGACGGCGTAGACTTTCAGCTCCGGCCATTCGGCTTTCAGCACCTGCGCGCAGCCGGTGATATGCCCGCCGGTTCCCACGCCCGTGATCATCGCGTCCAGCCCCTCGGGGAAGTCGGCGAGGATTTCCCGGGCAGTGGTGCGGACGTGAACGTCGATATTTGCTGGGTTTTCGAACTGCTGCGGCATCCACGCGCCCGACGTCGATCCGACGATCTCGAGCGCGCGCTCGATGGCTCCCTTCATGCCCTTGTCGCGTGGCGTCAGGTCGAACGTCGCTCCATAGGCGAGCATCAGGCGTCGCCGCTCGAGGCTCATGCTTTCGGGCATGACGAGGATCAGCCTGTAGCCCCTGACCGCCGCAACCATCGCGAGGCCGATTCCCGTGTTGCCGCTCGTGGGCTCGACGATCGTCCCCCCGGGCTTCAATGCGCCCGAGCGTTCGGCATCCTCGATCATCGCGAGTGCGATCCGATCCTTGATCGAACCGCCGGGGTTGGCGCGTTCGGACTTGATCCACACATCGGCATCGGGAAACAGGCGGCTCACCCGGATGTGCGCGGTGTTACCGATGGTGTCGAGTATCGATGCGGCTTTCATGCTGGCTTCTCCTGCATAACGGCTTCTGAAAGGGCGTTCTGGGGCGGATCGAAGGTTCTGGCCCGTCTGAGTTCAGGAAAGAGATAGGTCCATATCCCGGCCACTGCCACCGCCGCGACGCCGCCGGCCACGACGGCGAGGACCGGACCGAGCAATGCGGCAGCAAGGCCCGACTGGAGTTCGCCAAGCTCGTTCGACGCCGAGATCGCGAGGCCGGATACCGCCGAGACGCGGCCACGCATCGTGTCGGGCGTATGCAGCTGGACAAGCGAGGAACGCACATAAACCGAAAGCATGTCCGCCGCGCCCAGCAATGCGAGTGCCCCGACAGACAGGATGATATTGCGTGAGAGCCCGAACACGACCGTCAGAACACCGAATGCGGCCACTGCGGCAAGCATCTTGAGGCCGACATCGTTTCTCAGCGGCCGCCAGGAAAACCACAACGCCACGATCGCTGCCCCCACGGCGGGAGCGCCACGCAGCAGCCCGAGACCTTGCGTCCCCACATGCAATATGTCGCGCGCATAGACCGGCAACATCGCCGTTGCCCCGCCGAGGATCACCGCGAACAGATCGAGCGTGATCGCGCCCAGCAAAAAGCGATGGTTGCGAACATAGGCAATGCCGTCCGCCATCTGGCGAAGCGGATGGGCCTTGGTTTCGAAAGCAGGGGGAACGACGCGGCGGATCGGGGTCAGCGCGATCATCGCGATGCCCATCAGCGCCGCCGCCGCCCAGTAAGGAAGAGCCGCATTTTCAGCGTAAAGAAAGCCGCCGAGCGCCGGACCGATCACCGTCGCCGATTGCCAGGCGATCGAACTCATGGCGATCGCACGAGGCAGGAGCGCGGGCGGCACGATATTGGGCGCGATAGCCGACATCGCGGGCCCGACGAAAACGCGCGCGACGCCGTGCAGCGCGGCCAGGCTGAACAGGAGCGGCAGTGAAAGCTGACCCGTCGTCGTCACATAACCGAGCGCGAGCGCGACGCTCATGTCGATTCCGTTCGCCAAGCGCGCGACGGTCCGCCGTTCGAATCGGTCCGCGACCCAGCCCGAGACCGGCGTGAGCAACGCGAGCGGCACGAACTGGACAAGCCCGAGCAGGCCAAGCTGAAACGCCGCGTCCCGCACAGACATGTGATAATCCGCGCGGGCGACGTCATACACCTGATAGCCGATGATCACGACCATTCCCATCGTGGCCATCACGGCCGCGAAACGGGCAATCCAGAACAGCCTGAAATCCGGGATCGCAAGCGGAGAGGGCGGGGCTGGGGCGATGCTGGCCACGGCCCCTCTTGAAGCCTCAATAAGCAGGCTGCAACCCATCGCCGAACCGCGGCGCGACGACGGGTTCATCGATCTTCTCAGCCCGAAACAGCTGACCGCCGCCAAGAAAGGCGGTCAGATCGCGGATCACATCATGCCGGTTCGTTGCCAGAACACCATGCGGCGCGCCTGCATAGTCGATCGTCTGCGCGTGCAAAATGAGCTTTGCGGCGGCATGGCCCGACGTTTCGATCGGGACGGTCTGATCCTCTGTCCCGTGGATGATGAGCGTGGGAATATCGAATGCGGCGCAATCGGCGCGGAAATCGGTTGTTGCAAAAGCATCCATACAGGCCAGCGTCGGCCATTGTCCCGCCATCACCGCCATTGCAAAGCCGGCATCGAGAACGCCCTGACTGACCGGTCTTGAGAGAAACCCCACGCCGTAGAAATGCTTCAGAAAGGTCGGAAGAAAGCCGTAGCGATCCTCCAGCAACTGCGCCTTGATCTGATCAAGCGCCGATTGGGCGACGCCATCGGGATTGTCGACACGATGTTCGAGAAGCGGAACGACCGACGATATCAGGACCGCATGGCTCACGCTCCCGCTGCCATGATTGGCAAGGTAGCGCGCCACTTCGCCGCCGCCCATGGAAAACCCGACGATCGCGGGCTTTTCGCCTTGCGCCGTTTGATCGATGACGGCCGCCAGATCGGTTGCAAGCGTGTCATAGTCATAGCCTTGCCAGGGCTGATCCGAACGCCCGAAGCCACGGCGATCATAGGCAATGGCGCGATATCCGGCGCCTGCGAGCCCCAGTGCGATATCATCCCAGCTGTCCGCGTTGAGTGGCCAGCCGTGAATGAGGATCACGGGTTTGCCGATGCCCCAGTCCTTGTAAAAAAGCTTCGTCTGATCGCGGGTGGTGACATAGGGCATGGAGGATCTCCTTGCTGAGTGACGCGTTCCCAACCGCCCAACCCACGACAAGTTGCCGATGAACGGGTCGTCACGTTGATCGCACGCCGCGCGATCGCAGCTGACGGTTGCCCGCCGGTGCCGCGTTCCCTAACTGTTCGGTGATGCAGCCTGCCCCCGACCGTGACGACCAGATCGAGAACGAACCGCCCTATCTGCGCGGCCTGAACCCTGCTCAGCGCGAAGCCGTGCTGACAACCGACGGCCCGGTGCTGATGCTTGCCGGGGCGGGAACGGGGAAGACCGCGGCGCTGACCGCGCGACTCGCGCATCTGCTCTACACGCGAAAAGCCTATCCAAGCGAAATCCTGTCGGTGACTTTCACCAACAAGGCGGCGCGCGAAATGCGCGAACGCGTGCGCCACCATGTCGGTGACGCGGTGGAGGGGATGCCATGGCTCGGCACTTTTCATGCGATCGGCGCCAAAATGCTGCGCCGCCACGCCGAACTCGTCGGGCTGCAATCGAACTTCACGATCCTCGATACCGACGATCAGCTGCGCCTGATGAAGCAGCTCATCCAGGCAAACGATCTTGACGAAAAGCGCTGGCCTGCACGTGCGCTGGCAGGCGTGATCGATGATTGGAAGAATCGCGGCCTTGGCCCGCCCGATATCGACGCCGACGAGGCAGAACGGTTCGCCAACGGGCGCGGCGGCGAGCTTTACGCGCAGTATCAGGCACGGCTGAAGGCGCTCAATGCCTGTGATTTCGGCGATCTGCTGCTCCACATGCTGACAATCCTCAAGTCGCACCGCGACGTGCTCGAGCAATATCAGAAGCGCTTTCGCTACATCATGGTGGACGAGTATCAGGATACGAACAGCGTCCAGTATCTCTGGCTGCGGTTGCTGGCGCAGACGCGCAGGAACATCGCGTGCGTGGGTGATGACGATCAGTCGATCTATTCGTGGCGCGGCGCGCAGGTGGAAAACATCCTGCGCTTCGAAAAGGATTTCCCTGGCGCGAAGGTGATCCGGCTCGAACAGAATTACCGGTCCACGCCGCACATCCTTGCCGCTGCGTCGGGCGTGATCGCGAACAATGGCGGGCGGCTCGGCAAGACGCTCTGGACCGAGCGTGACCAGGGCGAAAAGGTGCGCGTCATCGCCGTCTGGGACGGCCCTGAAGAAGCGCGCCGCGTGGGCGACGAGATCGAGGGCTGGCAGCGCGCGGGCGGCTCGCTCGACGAAACCGCGATTCTGGTGCGCGCGCAGCACCAGACGCGCGAGTTCGAAGACCGGTTCATCGCCATCGGTCTGCCCTACAGGATCGTCGGTGGCTTCCGCTTCTACGAGCGCGCCGAAATCCGCGACGCGCTCGCCTATCTCCGGCTGATCAACCAGCCGTCGGACGATCTGGCGCTCGAACGCATCATCAACGTGCCCAAGCGCGGGCTGGGCGACAAGGCGGTCGCGAAGGTGCAGATGCTCGCGCGCCAGACCGGTGTGCCGCTGATGGCGGCGGCCGCGCGCATCCTCGATACCGACGAACTCACGCCCCAGGCGCGGCGAGCGCTTGGCAATCTGGTCGGCGACATTGCCCGCTGGCGCGACATGGCATCAGCGATGGCGCATGCCGATCTGGCGCGGCAGATGCTCGATGAAAGCGGCTATACCGCGGCGCTCCAGGCCGAAAAGACCGTCGAGGCATCGGGGCGGCTCGAAAACCTCGCCGAACTGGCGCGCGCCATGGAAGAATATCAATCGCTGGGCGATTTCCTCGAGCATGTCAGCCTCGTGATGGACAATGAGGCCGCTCGTGATGCGGCCAAAGTGACGATCATGACGATCCATGGCGCAAAGGGCCTCGAGTTCGACAATGTCTTCCTCGTCGGCTGGGAAGAGGGCGTGTTCCCCTCGCAGCGGGCGCTCGATGAGAAAGGGACTGTGGCACTCGAAGAGGAACGCCGCCTCGCCTATGTCGCGATCACCCGCGCGCGCAGGAGGGCCACGATCGTGCATGCCGCGAACCGCCGCATCTACGGCCAGTGGACGTCGAGCATCCCTTCGCGCTTCGTAAGCGAGCTGCCCGCCGAGCACGTCGAGACCGAGACGACGATGACCGGTGGCCGGAGCCTCTGGCAGGCCAACTGGTCCGAATGCGCCGATCCTTTCGCCGATGTCGCGCGCGGGACGGGGCGGGGGCCAGGCTGGGCGCGCGCGGCATCGGGGGACACCGGCTTCACGACGCGCCCCGCCCGGATCGTCGAAGCACGTGGCCCCGCGATCTCACTGGGCAACAAGGGGCGGGGAGACCTTACAGTCGGCCAGCGCGTGTTCCATACCAAATTCGGCTATGGCGAAATCGCCGAAATCGAAGGCAACAAGCTCGAAATCGATTTCGAACAGGCGGGGCGAAAGCGGGTACTGGACTCATTCGTGAGCGCGGGGTGACTTTGCGTTTTGCTGAAACCTCGAACACCCCGGTGTCGCCTGAAGCAGGATCGTCAGCCGAGACTCAGCAGCGTTACCTTCGCTTTGCCGTGGACCCGCTCTGCTTCGACCGTCCAGCCATCGGGCCGTGTGTCTTCCGTCCGTCCGGTTTCGACGCCGGCCCAGCCGCCGCCCGCGATCCAGCCGAGGCGCGCAAGGCGTTCGAGCGCGACCGTGCCCGCGCCGGTCGCATAGGGCGGATCGAGCAGCAGGAGATCGAACGGTTCGCGGGCGGGGCCGAGCGCCATCACCGATTGCGCGCGGACGTCGGCACGGGCGCCCGTGCCAAGCTTTGCGACATTCGTCTTGAGGGCTTCGAGCGGGGCCGGGTTCTGCTCGACAAAGGTGCAATGTGCCGCGCCACGTGACAGCGCCTCGAGGCCGAGCGCGCCTGAGCCCGCGAAGAGATCGGCAATGCGGAGCCCTTCAAAGCTGCCGATGCGGCTTATCAGCATCGAGAAGAGCGCCTCGCGCGTGCGATCGGCGGTGGGCCTGGTGGCATCGCCTTTCGGCGTGACGAGCGGGCGGCCGCGCCAATCCCCTGCAATGATTCTCATCGTTCACCGGGCCTCATTTCGGCATCGGCTTCTGGCCACGTTTCGGCTTTGGTTTCGCCTTGGCCCAGGCTGCGCGATCGGCTTTTCCGTGCGTCGGGCGGGCGGCCGACGGTTCTGCCTTTGGTTCCTGTTTGAAACCCGTAATCCGCCTGTCGCCTGCCTTGCCTGCATCCGTGACAGGCGGTTGCCGTCGAACGTGATCGCGCTCCGCTGGTCGTGCCGCCACTTTCGCGGGTTTCGGGGGTGACTGCCGTTTCGGCGGCGCGATCCGCCAGTGTGTGCGCAAGGCTCCCGACAAAGCGGGATCGGCGGCAGGCGGAACGGGTTTCACGGTTCCAAGCTCTTTCAGGAAATCGACAAGCTGATCCTGCTTCACTTCATCAACGGCATTCACCGGCGCTTCACCCAGCGTGAACGGGCCATAGCGCGTGCGGATCAGGCGGCTGACCTCAAGCCCCAGATGCTCGAGAATGCGGCGAACCTCGCGGTTCTTGCCCTCCCTGATCGTCATTTCAATCCAGGCATTGGTGCCGGTGCGGCGTTCGAGGTTCGCATCGATACTGCCATAGCGGACGCCGTCGATCGTGATGCCTTCGATTAGCTCTTCGAGCCGCGCCTGGGTAATCGACCCATAGACGCGCGCGCGATAGGAGCGGGGAAGGCCGGTCGAAGGAAGTTCGAGGCGGCGTTTCAGCGCGCCGTCGGTCGTCAGCAGCAGCAGGCCTTCGGTATTGAGATCGAGCCGCCCGACCGGAACGACGCGGGGAAGCTCGCGCGGCAGCCTGTCATAAATCGTCGCGCGGCCTTTTGCATCACGTTCCGCCGTCAGCAGCCCCGTGGGTTTGTGATAGAGAAACAGGCGCGTCGGCTCCGGGGCAGCAACGGGATTGCCATCGACGGTGATGCCTTCGAGCGAGGTTACGATCGTCGCGGGGGTTTCGAGCGGCACGCCGTTCAGTGCGACGCGACGGTCCGCGATCATGCGTTCGATCTCGCGACGGCTGGCGACGCCTGCGCGTGCCAGCAGCTTTGCAATGCGTTGAGGGTCTTTCACGCGCGGACGTTAGCGGCTTTCGCGCTGTCGTGAAAGGCGCGGATGCGTCAATCCGGCCAGCGGAGCCTGCCCCGCGTCGACCGTGCCCGCCGGCGGGCTTTCATTGGTGTCAGAGTGCGCTAGGAACGCTTCGAGGGCATGACGGGAGCGAGACGGATGGCCGATAGTGACGCGATAGCCCCTGCCAGTGGCGGCTTCCTCGCCTCGCTCAGGCAGTATGTCGAGCCTGCGCCGCTCGCCGCGCTGATGCTCGGCATTTCGTCTGGCTTTCCCTACGCCATGATCGCGGCCACGCTGACGACACGGCTCAAACAGGACGGGATCGACAAGGCGACGATCACCGCCTTCACGCTCGCGTTTCTGGTCTACAATTTCAAATGGCTGTGGGCGTGGGTGGTCGATGCCGTGCGGCTGCCGCTCATCGGCCACTTCGGGCAGCGTGTGTCATGGCTGATCGCCACGGGACTGTTCGTGATCGCCGCGGTCGCCAATCTCGCCTTTGCCCAGCCGAAGATCGATATCTGGTGGACTGTCTATGCGGCGATCCTCGTAAGCTTTGCCGGTGCGACGTTCGATGTCGTCATCGACGCCTACCGGATAGAACTGCTCGATGCCAGCCAGCTCGGCGTTGGCTCGGGCATGAGCCAATATGGCTGGCGCATCGGATCGGCTGGGGCGGGGGCGATTGCGCTTTACGTGTCCGCGCGCCACGGCTGGACGTCGGGCTATCTCGCCTGTGCACTCCTTGCGCTACCGGCCATGCTGACGGGCGTCGTGATGGGAGAGCCCGCGCGGCGCGTCGTCACCATCGCCCGGCGCAGGGCATCCGATGTGTGGATCGGCATATACGGTCCGTTTACCGAGTTCATGCGGCGGAAGGGTGCCGCGGTGGTGCTTGCGTTTCTGCTGGTACACAAAATTGGCGATACGCTGGCCAATCTCACGTTCCGGCTGCTGTTTGACGATCTGCAATTCACCAATGACGAAATTGCCTTTTACGATGTGCTGGTGGGCTTCTGGGCCTATCTTCTCGGGATCTTTATCGGCGGTATTCTCTACGCCAGGCTCGGCCTGAAAAATGCGGTTCTGCTTGCGCTTTTCCTGATGGCGGTTTCCAATCTTAGCTTTGCGGGGCTGGCCATGATGGGGCACGACAACTGGGCCATGGCAGGCGCGATCGGCTTTGAAAACATCGCGAGCGGGTTCGGCGGCGTCGTTCTCGTCGCCTATTTCTCCGCTTTATGCGACCTGCGCTTCACTGCCGCGCAATATGCGCTGATTTCCGCCGCGACGAGTATCGTGGGGCGTTTCGTCACCGGGACGACGGCGGGCAGGCTCATCGATGCGATCGGTTATGCTCAATTCTATCTGCTGACGACAGTGGCTGCCGTGCCCGGAATCCTCATCTACCTCTGGATGATGCGGACCGGGCTCGTCGACAGGGCGCTGGGCAGCGCTGCGGGTACAACGGGAGACGATCAGACGGGAGACTGATCGTTTAGCCTGAGCGCTTCGCCGGCGAGGTAGAGCGATCCGGCGATAAGCACCGGGCCGTCGGCGATTGCTGACACAAGGTTTGCTGCGCTGCTGCCGCCCCAGATATCGGCGAGCATCTGCGGATCGTGGCTTGCATGTCCGGGCACATCGACGAAGCTGAGGCTCAGCGCGTGCGCTGCAAGCGGGCCGACGATGCCATCGGCATCCTTGTTTGCAAGGATCCCGAGGATCACATGCTTTGGCACCTCGGCAAGCGCGGTTGCCAGCGCGGCGGCTGCGGAAGGATTATGCGCGCCGTCGATCCATATTTCGCGACCCTGCGTCAGGGGCCCCGGACGCAAACGCTGCAAGCGCCCCGGCCATGTCGCATGTGCCAGACCTGTCTGGATCGCGGCTGAAAGTGCAGCGGTGGACAGTTGGGGCCAATGCTCGCCCGCCATTGCCGCCTCCACCATATGCACCGCGAGGTTCGCATTCCTGATCTGATGCTGCCCGCGCATGGCAATTGTCAGCGATGTATCGATCTGCCAGTCCCGGCCTTCGAGGCGGAGCGGCGCGCCAGCGGCTTTTGCCACGCGCTCGATCGCGGCCTGCGCGTCGGGCTCCTGCGCGAGGCAGAACAGCGGCACGCCCGCCTTTGCGATGCCCGCCTTCTCAGCCGCGATCCCGGCAAGCGTATCGCCAAGGAACGCCTGATGATCGATGCCGACCTGGGCTATGCCGCAGATCGCCGGGCGCACGACATTGGTCGCATCGAGCCGCCCGCCAAGGCCGACTTCGACGATGCAGGCATCGGCCGGCGCGCGCGCAAAAGCGAGGAATGCGGCGGCTGTCGTCGCTTCGAAAAAGCTCGGTCCGATGTTCCTGTGTTCCGCCACGTCGAGGACTTCGGCGAGAAGCGGCGCAAGTGCCTCGTCGTCGATCAGCCTGCCCGCCAGCCTGATCCGTTCGTTGAAGCGGACGAGATGCGGGCTCGTGTAGACGTGGACGCGGAGTCCTGCCGCCTCGAGGATCGCGCGCACGAACGCGCAGGTCGAGCCTTTTCCGTTGGTCCCCGCGACGTGGAAGACCCGCGGCAGCGCGCGATGCGGATTGCCGAGCGCGTTCATGAGCGCGGTGATGCGCTCAAGCCCGAGGATGTCACGCCCCGGCGAAAGATGCGCGAAGCGATCGAGCTGGGCCTGAACGGCGCTGTCGTCCGACCGGGCATGATCAGCCAATCCCTAGCCCCTCACCTGAAAGGCTGGAGCTTAGAAGGATCGCTCATGCAGCCAGTTCCACGGGCATGAGAAAGCCGAGCAGCCGTGCAAGCGTGTTCTTCAGATCCCTGCGCGCCACGACCATGTCGAGCATCCCGTGATCGAGGAGATATTCGCTCGTCTGGAAATCATCGGGCAGCTTTTCGCGGATCGTATTTTCAATCACGCGCCGCCCGGTAAAGGCGAGCGTCGCGCCGGGCTCGGCCATCTGCACGTCGCCGATCGTCGCATAGCTTGCCATGACGCCGCCCGACGTCGGATCGGTGAGGACAACGATATAGGGCAGTCCGGCCTCTTTCAGCATCTGCACCGCCACGGTCATCTTCGGCATCTGCATCAAAGACAGAATGCCTTCCTGCATCCGCGCGCCGCCCGACGCGGTGAATATGATGAAGGGCTTTCGCTCCGCAATCGCAACCTCGATTGCCGCAACGAATGCCGCGCCCACGGCAATCCCCATCGATCCGCCCATGAAAGCAAAGTCCTGCACCGCAACAATCGCCGCATGCCCACCGATCGCCCCGCGTGCTGCGACCAGCGCATCATATTCGCCGGTATCGGTGCGCGCGGCCTTGAGCCGGTCAACATAGCGTTTGGTGTCGCGAAACTTCAGCGGGTCTTCGGCGACGCGCGGAGCAGGGAGTTCTTCATAGCCGCTATCGAACAACTGGGTAAAGCGCGCGCGTGGACCGATGCGCCCGTGGTGGTTGCACGACGGGCATACCGACAGGTTTTCCTCATATTCGCGCGCGAAGATCATCTGCCCGCAGCCTGAGCATTTGACCCAGAGATTGTCAGGCGTTTCGCGCTTGGCAATGAAGGGAATGCGCTTGCGGACGCTGTCCAGCCAACTCATGCATGTTCCTTGATGTGAACCGCGTCGGCGAGCGAGCGGACGAAGGCTTTGACATGGCGGGGGGCGTCGGCCCCGGACCGGGTGATGATTTCGACGATCGCGGAGCCGACGACGACGCCGTCGGCAACACGCGCGATGGCACCGGCCTGTTCAGGCGTGCGGACGCCGAAGCCGACGGCGACGGGGAGCGTGGTTGCAGCCTTCAATTCGGCAACCGCGACTTCGATGCTGGTCTGCGCGGCCACTTGCAGGCCGGTAATCCCGGCGACCGAAACATAATAGAGAAAGCCCTGCGCCCCATCGAGGACGGCGGGCAATCGCGCGGCGTCGGTCGTGGGCGTGGCGAGGCGGATCGGGGCGACGCCTGCAGCGCGCAGCGGTGCGGCAAGTTCGTCTTCCTCGGGCGGCAGATCGACGCAGATGACGCCGTCGACGCCAGCCTTCACGCATTCATCAGCGAACCAGTCGCTGCCCCTTATCGTCATCGGATTGGCATAACCCATCAGGACAAGCGGGACGGCGGGATGGCGCGCGCGAAAATCGGTGGCGATCCTGAAGATATCAGTGGTTCTCAAGCCCGCGGCAAGGCTGCGGAGGTTCGCCGCCTGGATCGCGGGGCCATCCGCCATCGGATCGGTAAACGGCATGCCAAGCTCGATCACATCGGCACCCCCGGTGACGAGCGCGTCGAGGATCGCAGGGGTCGGCCCGTCGCCTGCGGTGACAAAGGTGACGAGGGCCGGGCCGCGAGCAAAGGCAGCAGCGAGGCGGCTCACCGGCCGCTTTCCAGAGCCTGAAACCGCGGCGCTTTCACAATGTCACCCCCAGCGCATCCGCCACTGTAAAGATATCCTTGTCCCCCCGTCCGCACAGGTTGACGACGATGATCCTGTCTTTCGCCATCGTCGGCGCGCGTTTCATGACGGCGGCAATGGCGTGCGCTGGCTCGAGTGCAGGGATGATGCCCTCCAGACGGCAGAGCGTCTTGAACGCCTCCAGCGCCTCGACATCAGTGATCGCGGTATATTCGACGCGGCCGATCTCCTTCAGCCAGCTGTGTTCGGGGCCAATGCCGGGGTAATCGAGGCCCGCACTGATCGAATGCGCCTCGGTAATCTGGCCGTCATCATCCTGCAGCAGGAACGTCTTGTTGCCGTGGAGAATGCCCGGCGATCCGCCCGCAAGGCTCGCGGCGTGTTCCTTGTCGAGACCGTGCCCCGCTGCCTCGACGCCGAGCATCGCAACGTCGCTGTCGTCGAGGAAGGGATGGAACAGGCCGATTGCGTTCGATCCGCCGCCAATGCTTGCGACGAGAAGGTCGGGCAGGCGGCCTTCGCGGCCGAGGATCTGCGCGCGAGCTTCCGTCCCGATCACGCTCTGGAAATCGCGGACCATCTCGGGATAGGGATGCGGGCCCGCGGCGGTGCCGATGATGTAGAAAGTGTCGTCCACATTCGCGACCCAGTGGCGCAGCGCCTCGTTCATCGCATCCTTCAGCGACTGCGATCCCGACGTCACTGGCACGATTTCGGCACCGAGCAGCTTCATGCGGAACACATTGGGCGATTGCCGCTCGACGTCGCGCGCGCCCATGAAGATCGTGCAGGGCAGGCCGAAACGCGCGGCGACCGTTGCCGTCGCGACGCCGTGCTGCCCCGCGCCGGTTTCCGCGATGATCCTGGTTTTCCCCATCCGCATCGCGAGCAGGATCTGCCCGATGCAGTTGTTGATCTTGTGCGCGCCGGTGTGGTTCAGCTCGTCGCGCTTCAGGTAGATTTTGGCACCCCCCAGCTCGCCGGTGAGCCGTTCGGCGAAATACATCGGGCTGGGGCGGCCCACATAATGTTCGAGCAGATCGGCGAACTGGGCTGCAAATGCCTGATCGCGCTTTGCCGCCCGGTAATGTTGCTCCAGATCGAGGATGAGCGGCATCAGCGTCTCGGCGACATAGCGCCCGCCGAACTGGCCGAAATGGCCCTGTTCGTCGGGTTGTGTGCGAAGCGTGTTGGCACCTGCGGGCAGCATGTTCACATCGTTCATAGTTGCGCCGTGGCTTTAAGGAATGCAGCGATCTTCGCAACCGACTTGACGCCGGGCGAATCCTCGACGCCCGACGACACGTCGACGAGGCGGGCGCGCGTTACGGCCACGGCCTCGGCTACATTGTCTGCGTCGAGGCCCCCGGCGAGCACCCAAGGCAGGGGATGGGCAAATCGTTCGAGCAGAGCCCAGTCGAAGCGCAGACCGGTCCCGCCGGGCAATGGCGCGCCCGTCGGTGGCATGGCGTCATAAAGAATGCGCGTCACCAATCCACCGTAACCGGCGGCCGCGCCAAGGTCTGCCGACGTGCGCACCGGGATCGCCTTCCAGACTTCGCCCTTCAGCCGCGCTGCGGCCTCGGCCGATTCGTGACCGTGAAGCTGCACGATCTCAAAGCCGACCTGGCTTTGCATCGCCTCCACAAAGCCCGGTTCGGGATCGACGAACAGGCCGACGGTCTTCACCCGCCCCGCCGCACGGCTCGCCAGAGCGGCCGCCGCTTCGGGGTGGACGTTGCGTGGGCTTTTCGGGAAAAAAACAAGGCCGATATGGCTCGCACCCCCCGCGATCGCCGCGTCGACCGTTTCGGCAGTGGACAGTCCACAGATTTTGACCTGGACGGGCACGAACTAAAGCGTCGCCTCGATGGCGCGCGCCGCCGCATCGGGATCGTCGGCCTGCGTGATCGGCCTGCCCACGACCAGGATCGACGCCCCCCGATCAAGCGCCTGACGCGGCGTCACGACGCGCTTCTGATCGCTCGCCGGTCCGCCTGCCGGCCGCACGCCGGGCACGACGAAAAACCCGTCGGGCCAGATTGCCCTGGCATGCGCCACTTCGCCGCCTGAACAGACGACGCCGTCCAGCCCCGCCACGCGGGCAGCAGCGGTGAGGCGACCGACCTGATCATCGAGGTTTGCGTTCATGCCCACGCTGGCGAGATCGTCTGCATCGAGCGAGGTCAACACCGTCACACCCACGACCTTGCAGCCATTGGGTGCCGCCGCTTTCGCATCTTCCATCATCGCACGCCCACCGGCCGCGTGGACCGTCAGTATTGCGGGTTCGAGCGGGCGGAGGGCCTGGATGGCCTTGGCGACGGTATTCGGAATGTCGTGCAGCTTCAGATCGAGAAATATCGGCAGGCCGATGCCCGCCATCGTCCGCACGCCCGCGCGCCCGTTTGCACAGAAAAATTCGAGGCCGAGCTTTATTCCCCCGACATGGCGGTGAACGCGCCGTGCCATCGCCTGCGCACGGTCGAGGTCGGGCTCGTCGATTGCAACCCAGATCGGTCGGGTCGTCATGAAACGCCCGGCGTAACTGCAGTCTCCGCGGTTGCGGGCGGCAGCGCGCGCGTCGGCACCGAGGACGCTGACGGCTCGATCGCCGACCGGCTTTCCATAAGCTGGCGGTTTGCAGCCTCGAGCTTGCGCCCCATCGACCAGCGCGTGATCCGGTGCAGCAGCCACGGCGGGATGAGGCCGAGCAGGAAAACGATGCCGAGCAGCAGCGGCAGGCGAACGTCGGCCGCGTAGCCGCTCCAGAAAGAAAGCGTCACATAGCCGGAGTTTTTCATCCCGAACGCGACGGCGACAACCGCGAGGAGAACCCAGAAGATCGTCCGGAGAAATTGCATCGGTCAGGCTGGCTCGTGTTGCGATCGCATTACTCTATGCCCGTCGCGCTGCTTTGGCCACCCGCCAGTTCGGCGCGGAGCTGCGCAAACAGCGGGCCAACTGCCGTCAGCCGGGGTTCTTCCTCTGCAAGGATAGCGAAAAACAGGTCGCGCTTGACGACCGCAATCGCTGCGGCAGGCAGCGGAGACATGGGTGGCAGCGTCGATGCGACGATATCGACAAGCCGTTCGGCGCCGTGCAGTCGCCCCCACAGATAGTCATTCTCACGGTATGCGCGTGAGAAAAAGGCACCGAAGCTGTTGATCTGGATGCCCTTCAGCGTCGCGAGCGTTCCGCCGCTGCGGATTGATTTCGCGTCTTCGGGCGAGATCCGGTCGACCTTGATCTCGTCGAACTCGTCGAAGCCTTCACCCCGGAGCAGTGCCAGCGTCGCGACGTCGTAAAAGGGAAAGCCGAGATAGGCGAGCAGCGGTGCGCGCCGATCCATTCTTGCGCAGGCAGCGAGTGCGCCCGCAATCGCACGATCGGTCTCGGCGTCGCGGGCAGTGAGGTTGGCGCGCGGATCGGGCACAGCCTGGAGCGCAAGATAAGGCGCGAGCCAACTGTAGACCGCCTCGCGCAGCGCTTCATAGACCGGAGCCGTGCGTGCCTCGTCCAGTGAAGCGATCGTGCGCGCGAGGAAGCGCAGGCGACGGATCCGGTAAGCGAGATCGTAGCGTGCGAAAAACATTTCGGGCGGAAGTGTCGCCGCATCGCGGAGAACGCTGTCACGCGGATCCGCGTCGCAGATCGCGCCGATCCTGAGCTGGCAGTAACCGAGCCAGCTATGCCCCGCGTCATGCGCGGCCCGCGCTTCGGCTTTTGCGCGCCACGCGGCAACGCGCGCCGGGGTCGGCCGGTCGATGAACAAAGTGCGTCCGAACAGGCTCGCGACCGACTGCTCGACATCCGGCCGGAGCTTTTCGACGATCGATCGCATCTGCCTGATCCGCGCCGACCGGCCGGCGAGCGCCTCCAGATTGTCGCGGATCGGCTGCTCGCGCGGAATGTCGGACAGTGCGCCGAAGATCGTTGCGAAAAACCCCGGGGTTTCGGTGTGAGACGGATTGAAATTCACGGTCTTGATGCCGGGTTTCGGATCGATGTAGACGAAACGGCGATCGACTTCGCGGTGGGCTGGGCGCGATTTGAGCGCCTCGATCGCTGGTTTGAACGGCGCGTTGGCGAGAACCGATCCGTCGATCAGCACGAGCTTTTCCGCCATGCCCATGGCAAAGCGACGCGGCAGGATGCGCCGGAGAAAGGCGTTCCGCCTCGGCCAGCTGCGCCCCGTCGTATCGAGCACGCGATCGAGTTCGGCGACCGTGAACGGCGGAAACGCGCCGGGAAAGCTCGCCGTCGCCCGCGCGGCATAGGCAAGCGCCGCACCATCGTCGAGCAGCACGCCGTCGACCGGCGCATCGCGGAACGAAAGCGTCATGCGATGCTCGGTCTCGTTGATGTCCGACGGCGAATTGAGTTTCAGCGTTTCCGCATGGCCGTGAAAATCGGTGACGGTCACGAACAGATCGAGCGGCTGTTCGTCGGGAAGCAGCCGCGGGCCCATAGGTGCAGCGGCCATCGCGTCAAAAGCGTCGAGCAGCAATCCCGTGAACGTCGCGCCGCCGAACGGGGGACGGAACCATCGCGCGCGGACGAACCGGGAAAGCTTGCGCCGCACTTCGCCGCGTGTCTCCGGATCGACGGCCGCATCCATCGCATCGGTCTGTCGCCGCGCGATCCACCAGGCGATGGGCAGCGCCCAGAATTTGGCGAAGCGCCAGGCGGGCGTCGACTCGCGATCGAGCAACGCCTCGATATCGGCATGGTCGAGCCACAGCCGGGTGAGCGGATCAAGCGACTGGCCGGTGGCGATCGCGCGCGCGAGGAAGATCGCGTTGATCCCGCCGGCGCTGGCCCCGGCGACGATATCGGCGAGCACCCTCAGCCTCGTGCCGCCCGCCGTTTCCACCGTGTCGAGCAGATCGATCAGAATTGCCTCGCTTGGCGAAGCACCGGGCGTATCGGCGTGAAAGGCGTTCGACGCGCGCGCAAGCTGCCAGACCGCCTTGGTGATCCCGTGCATGTAGACAGCAAGGCTGACCCCGCCGTAGCAGATGAGGGCGAGCCGGAGTTCCTTTTCGTGCATCGCCGCAACGCTAGGGTTTCGCGCCGCGAAATCCTAGGGGCGCTGCCCGGTTATCGTTGCTTGGCACGAGTTTGACGGCATAGATCGGCAAAGGCCCGGATGTCTTGCGTTCTTTATTCGTTCCGATAAAGGAAGCCGATGGCCCGTTCCCAGAAACGCTATGTCTGCCAGTCATGCGGGTCGGTCGCGTCGAAATGGGCGGGGCAGTGTGATGATTGTCTTGAGTGGAACACGCTGATCGAAGATGCGGGGGCGGTCGTCACGCCGTTTTCCGCGCGGCACAATCTGCAGAGCGGGGGGCGCGCGGTCTCGCTCGTCGCGCTCGACAGCGAGACGCGGCTGCCCGATCGCATGCCGTCGGGCATCGGGGAGCTCGATCGCGCGCTCGGCGGCGGTTTCGTGGCGGGTTCGGCAACGCTCATCGGCGGCGATCCGGGTATCGGCAAATCCACGCTGTTGCTGCAGGCGGCGGCGCGGCTTGCGATGGCGGGGCGGTCGGTCGCTTATGTATCAGGTGAGGAAGCGGCGGATCAGGTGCGGCTGCGCGCGCGGCGGCTCGGGCTCGGCAAGGCTCCGGTGGCTTTGGCGGCGGCAACGTCGGTGCGCGACATTCTGGCGACATTCCCGCAGGCCCCCGATCTCCTCGTCATCGATTCGATTCAGACGATGTATTCCGATCTGATCGAGGGCGCGCCGGGCACCGTTTCGCAGGTCCGCGCCGCGGCGGGCGAACTCATCCGCTTTGCCAAGGAGCGCGGATCGGCGGTGGTGCTCGTCGGCCATGTGACCAAGGACGGCAGCATCGCGGGGCCGCGCGTGCTCGAGCATATGGTCGATACCGTGCTCAGCTTCGAGGGTGAGCGCGGCCATCAATACCGTATCCTGCGGGCGATCAAGAACCGGTTCGGTGGCACTGACGAGATCGGCGTGTTCTCGATGGGCGAAGGCGGGCTGGGCGAAGTCGGCAACCCGTCCTCGCTGTTCCTGACGACGCGGGGCGAGGCGGTGACGGGAACGGTTGTTTTCCCCGCGCTGGAGGGAACGCGTCCCGTGCTCGTCGAGGTGCAGGCGCTCACTGTCAGGCTGGCGAGCGGGGCGACGCCGCGCCGCGCGGTCGTCGGCTGGGATGCGGGGCGGCTGGCGATGATCCTCGCCGTGCTGGAGGCGCGCTGCGGCCTCTCGCTTTCATCGGCCGAAGTCTATCTGAACATCGCCGGGGGCTACCGGCTTCAGGATCCCGCCGCGGACATGGCCGTTGCCGCCGCTCTCGTCAGCGCGTTTTCAGAGCGTCCGGTTCCCGCCGATGTGGTCGCTTTCGGCGAAGTTGCCCTTTCGGGTGAAATCCGGCCTGTCGCGCATGGCGCGCTGCGACTGAAGGAAGCGGCAAAGCTCGGCTTCGAACGCGCCTGGGTTCCGCGCGGCCTGAGCGGGGAGGGCATTGCTTCGAGCGGGTTTACAGGCCTTGGATCGCTGGTGGATTTTGTTTTGGGGCGATGATTAAAGCGCCCACTTGCACGCGCCGCAAGCGCCCATTAGGGCGATCGGCAACGGCTTTACGGGCCATGAACGAGAAGGACCGCATATGAGCGAGACCGCCGAAAAGGTGAAGAAGATCGTCGTCGAGCACCTTGGCGTCGATGCGGACAAGGTGACCGAGGAATCGAGCTTCATCGACGATCTGGGTGCCGACAGTCTCGATATCGTCGAGCTCGTGATGGCATTCGAGGAAGAATTCGGCGTCGAGATACCCGACGATGCGGCGGAAAAAATCATTACGGTAAAAGACGCGATAGCGTTTATCGACACGAACAAGGGCTGACCCTGTTCAAAATCTGCGCGTGCTTTCGGCGGCGCGCCGGTCTCTACAGGCTCGGCCCTTTGCGGGGGCGGGCCTGTTTTCGTTGGAGGAAGTCGAATGCGGCGTGTGGTCGTAACCGGACTGGGGCTCGTGACGCCGCTCGGCGCCGATGTGGAGACTTGCTGGGCCAATATCATCGCGTCCAAATCCGGTGCGGGCCGGATCACGCGGTTCGATCTGACCGGCCACAAATGCGAGATCGCCTGCGAGGTGAAGCCCGCCGGTCACGACTATGGGTTCGATCCTGACCGGCGTGTCGATCACAAGATCCAGCGGCAGGTCGATCCCTTCATTATCTATGGCATTGATGCCGCCGGACAGGCGCTCGAGGACGCCGGGCTGACCGGAATGGACGAGGCGATGCGGTTTCGCGCGGGCTGTTCGATCGGATCGGGCATCGGCGGCCTGCCCGGCATCGAAAGCGAGAGCATGGTGCTGGCGACCAAGGGGCCGGGGCGCGTTTCGCCCCATTTCGTGCATGGCCGGCTGATCAACCTGATCTCGGGGCAGGTGAGCATCAAATATGGCCTGATGGGCCCCAATCACGCGGTGGTAACCGCCTGTTCGACAGGTGCGCATTCGATCGGGGACGCGGCACGGATGATCCGCGATGACGACGCCGACATCATGCTGGCCGGCGGGGCGGAATCGACCGTCTGCCCGATCGGCATCGCCGGCTTTGCCCAGGCCCGTGCGCTGAACTGCAGCTTCAACGACCGCCCGGCGCAGGCCAGCCGCCCTTATGACCGTGATCGCGACGGTTTCGTGATGGGCGAGGGCGCAGGCGTGGTCGTGCTCGAGGAATATGAGCATGCCAAAGCGCGCGGCGCGAAAATCTACGCCGAAGTGGTCGGCTATGGCCTGTCGGGAGACGCCTATCATGTGACGGCGCCGCACCCCGATGGATCGGGTGCCTACCGATCGATGGACATGGCGCTGAAAAAGGCGGGGATGAATCCGTCGGACGTCGACTATATCAACGCGCATGGCACGTCCACGATGGCCGATACGATCGAACTGGGCGCGGTGCGGCGGCTTTTCGGTGACGCGTTGTCGACGGTATCGATGAGTTCGACCAAGTCGGCGATCGGGCATCTTCTGGGGGGTGCGGGCGCCGTCGAGGCGATTTTCTGCATTCTGGCCATTCGTGACCAGATCGTGCCGCCAACGCTCAATCTCGATAATCCTGATGTCGGGACCGAAGGGGTCGATCTCGTTCCGCATTTTGCGAAGAAGCGGGCAGTGAAAGCGGTGCTGAACAACAGCTTCGGCTTTGGCGGAACGAACGCGTCGCTGGTGATGCGCGCGATCTGAACTGATGCGCCGCGTCCTGCTTTTCGTCGCGGTGGCGTTGCTTATCGCTGCCGCGCTGCTGCATTTTTCTGGCGGGGTAGCGAGCCGCAACCTCGCGGTTTTCATTCCACGCGGATCGAGCCTTGCTGCCGCGGCAAAAATTCTCGAGCGGGAAGGGGCCGTGGGGTCGGCCGATGCCTTTCTCGCCAACGCGCGGCTTTTCGGCAAGACAGCACCGATCAAGCCCGGCGAATATGAGATCAGAGCGGGGATGACCTCGGGTGACATTCTCGAACTCCTCCAGTCGGGCCGGGTACTCCAGCGCTTCATCACCGTGCCCGAAGGAATGCCGTCGATCATGGTTTATGATCGCCTGATGGCCACGCCATTGCTGACAGGTGAAATCGCCGTCCCGCCCGAAGGCTCGGTCCTTCCCGAGAAATACGCCTATGAACGCGGGGAGAGCCGGGCGAGAGTCGTCAGGCGAATGCAGAAAGCGATGCAGACCACGCTGGCCAATGCCTGGGCGGCGCGCAAGCCGACCACGGCGGTTTCCAGTCCCGAACAGGCGATCATCCTCGCCTCGATCATAGAAAAGGAAACGGCACGCGCGTCCGAGCGCAGGCTGGTCGCGGCGGTGTATACCAACCGCCTGCAGCGCGGAATGCCGCTACAGGCCGATCCCACGGCGATTTATCCGATCACACGGGGAAGGCCGCTGGGCCGGCGCATCCTGCGCTCCGAACTTGGTGCAGCCAACGGCTACAATACCTATCGGATGAGCGGCCTTCCCGTCGGGCCGATTACAAATCCGGGGCAAGCCTCGATCCTCGCGGCACTCGATCCAGCACCATCGGACGCGCTCTATTTTGTTGCGCAGGGCGACGGCAGCAGCGCGTTTGCCGCCACGCTCGCAGAGCATAATGCCAATGTGGTGCGCTGGTATGCCCATCGCCGCGCCCAGGGCGAAATGTAGTCTTCAAAAACGCTGTGACCGCCTTATATTGCACTGCACAATAGTTTTTTATCCAAAGGAGAATGGTTCATGATTGTCGGTGCCCAAGTCCCGAATGTTACCCTGAAGACGCGCATGCGTGATGACAGCCTCGGCGGGCCAAATCCCTTCCGCTGGCAGGATGTGGAAACCACCGATCTTTTCGCAGGGAAGCGCGTCGTGCTTTTCGGCCTTCCGGGTGCGTTTACGCCCACCTGCTCGACTTCGCAGTGCCCCGGATATGAAAGCGCCTATGACGCAATGACAGCGCACGGTGTCGACGAAGTCTATTGCATCAGCGTGAACGACGCATTTGTCATGTATCAATGGGGCAAGAGCCTCGGTCTTGAAAAGGTTAAGCTGCTTCCCGACGGCAATGGCGATTTCACGCGGCGCATTGGCATGTTGATCGACAAGCGTCACCTTGGCTTTGGTCAGCGTTCATGGCGCTATGCCGCCGTCGTTGAAGACGGAAAGATCGCGGCGTGGTTTGAGGAGCCGGGCATCAATGACAGCGGCGAGGATGCCGATCCTTATGAGCAGTCGACGCCCGACAATGTGCTGAACTGGCTGAAAGCCAATGCAACGGCTGCACGCGAACTCGAAGACGCCTAAAGCCGCAGGCCCGCCGTCTCGGGCAAGCCTGCCATCAGGTTGAGGCTCTGGACGGCGGCGCCACTGGCGCCCTTGCCAAGATTGTCGAGCGCGGCAACGAGACGGGTCTGCGGGCCGTTTGAAAAGACGAACAGATCGAGGCGGTCGCTTCCGGCGGCATGGTCGATCGCAAGTGTCGCCGCGTCGATCCGGCGGAGTTGGACGACGGGCGATCCTGCATAGGCTTTCGTCAGTACGTCGCGCACGGCTTCTGCATCGATACCGAGCAGCGGCACGTCGACGATCATGCCGCGGTATGTGTCGACAACCGCAGGCGCCAAAAGCGGAGGCCGGGAAAGCCCGCAATGCTGCTGCATTTCCGGGACATGCTTGTGCGCAAGATCCAGTGCATAGGTGCGCCATGCCGGAGGGCCAGCGCGCTCATAATCCGCAATCATGGCCTTGCCACCGCCGGAATAGCCCGAAACGGCATTGCAGGTGAGCCCGGTATCGGCCGGGATCAGGCCGGCGCGAACCAGTGGCGCGACAAGCGCGATGAACGCACTCGCGTAGCAACCCGGGTTCGAAACGCGCTTGGCATCGGCCACAACGCTGCGCCCCGTCAATTCGGGAAAACCATAGGTCCAGCCGGGGGCGATGCGATGCGCGGTCGATGCGTCGATCAAGCTTGTCCGGTCATTGTCGATCGCCGCAACGGCTTTCCGGGCTGCGTCGTCGGGCAGGCACAGGATGGCGACATCCGCGCTGTTCATGGCGTCTCGCCGTGCCGCCTCATCTTTACGCTGTCCGTCGTCCAGCGTGACGACCGTGAATTCGGATCGGCCGTGCAGGCGTTGCGCAATTTCAATTCCAGTGGTGCCTGCCGCGCCGTCGATAAATACGCGCGTCATCGCGGCGGCAGGACATCGGCCCGCACATAAGCCGGACCGAAGCTGCTGCGGACCCAGGCCCAACCACCGCTGATATCGAAAACATCGACATTGTCACCAGCAACGAGCGACCCGATAATCTCGGCCTCGTCCCTGGGATCGCGATATATGTTGGCGGTGACTGTCAGCCGCTGCGGCATTCCACGGGCGTAATGCGGTGCGAATAGGCGATCTGCCAGTTCTACGTCGGCAAGATCGTGTCTCACCATATCTCTGGCCGGATCGACGTCTGGCGACCGCCCCGAAAGAACGAACCGTTTACGCGGCGCGCCTGGGCTGCTTTGCAGCGATGATCCGCCCAAACTGGTCAAGAAATTCCGCCCCTTCGTTCGTCGTCGCGACAAAAATATTGCGCCGATCCATATCGTCGCGCTGGCGGCGGAGATAGCCGAGGGAACCCAGTCTGTTCAAGGCACGCGTAATGACCGGTTTCGACACCGACAAACGCTGCGCGAGACCGCGAACGGTGTGCGGCCCCGTCGTCTGGTAGACGACAAGCAGCAACGCCATCTGGCGGTTGGTGAGGTCAGGCGCACCTGATCGCACATAGTCGATTAGCGCAGTCATCCATTGGTCAAGCATGGGCGTCACGTCAGTTCCCGGCAGCCAGCGTTGGGGCTATGCTGAAGAAACTCCCGGTTGACGATTCGGTTGCGTCAGGTCATCATGAGCCAAATCGCTGCCCCAGCATTGCCCAAACCGCCCGCAGGCCAAGCGCATCGCCGCCTTTCGGGCGTCCGGGCCGCGCCGATGGCCGCCAGGCGAACCCATCGAGATGCGCCCATGGAATATCTGGCGGGACGAAGTGACGGAGAAACAGCGCCGCGGTAATCGCCCCGGCAAAGCCGCCTTCGGGCGCATTCGTCAGATCGGCGACGTCCGACTGCAGCATTTCGTCATAGCCGTCATGCAGGGGCATCATCCATAGCGGATCGGCCGTCTGTCGGGCGGCGGCCATCAGATCGCCGGCAAGCCGATCGTCATTTGCAAAGGTCGCGGGCAGATCGGGGCCGAGCGCCACCCGCGCGGCACCGGTGAGCGTCGCGAAGTCGAGAATGAGCACCGGCGCGTCCTCTGCCGCCCTCGTCAGCGCATCGGCAAGGACAAGACGGCCCTCGGCATCGGTATTCCCGATCTCGACGGTCAGGCCCTTGCGACTCTGCAGGACATCGCCGGGCCGAAACGCATTGCCCGATATGGCATTCTCGACAGCGGGGATCAGCACGTGGAGACAGACAGGCATCCGTGATGCCATGACAAGTTCGGCCAGCGCCAGCGCATGGGCGGCCCCGCCCATATCCTTTTTCATCAGGCGCATTCCCGACGATGGCTTGATGTCGAGCCCGCCCGAATCGAAGCAGACGCCTTTTCCCACAATCGCGATGCGTGGATTCCCGGCGGTGCCCCATTCAAGTTCGATGAGCCGCGGTGCAAAATCACGCGCGGCGGCGCGGCCGACGGCATGGATCATGGGATAGGCGAGCGCCAGCTCATCGCCCTGCGTCACGGTCAGCTTTGCCGCATATGCGCCTGCAAGGCGCGCGGCTTCTGCTTCGAGATGCGGCGGCCCCATGTCGGCTGACGGTGTGTCGACCAGATCGCGCACCAGCGCCGTCGCCCGCGCCTCTGCCACCAGCGCCGGGATGCGCGCCGGCTCAGCGCTGAGCAGGATGCGCGGCCCGCGAGCTTTCGGCACGGTCCGGTAGCGGTCAAACCGGTGCTGGGCGAGCAGCCAGCCGAGTGCCGCGGGTCCGGGGGCGCCGTCCTGAATGCGATACACGCCCCCGGGAAGGGATTCAGCCGCGCGCGCAAGGCACCAGGGAGTGAGCGACGACGGCGAGGTGACGCCCACGACCGCCGACCACTTCTCGTTACCACAGGGCACGGCAACAACACTGTCGGCGGCAGCATCGAACCGGTTGGCCGAAAGAATGGCGCGGACCGCAGCCGGCTGGGATGCGGACCAGTCGGGAAAGCAGGCCTTGTCGAGCAGGATGAGGGGTATCGCCTCCTGCCCCTGATCGGCGACGAGCAGTGCTGCGAGATCAGTCATGCCGGAACGCCGAACAGATCATGCTCGTCGGCATCCTCGATCTGAACGTCGATGATGTCCCCTGCCGAAAGGTGTCCGGCATCGCGCAGGTGCACCTCACCATCGATCGACGGCGCATCGGCCTGGCTGCGGCCCGAAGCACCGCCATCGGCATCGACCAGATCGATGATGACCGGAAGCGTGCGGCCGATCTTGGCAGCGAGCTTGTGCGCGGAAATGCGCGCTGTCAGTTCCATCAGCCGGGAATATCGCTCTTCCTTCACCGGTTCGGGAACGGGATCGGGCAGGGCATTGGCGCGGGCACCCTCGACAGGTTCGAAACGGAATGCGCCGACCCGATCGAGCTGCGCCTCTTCGAGCCAGTTCATGAGATAGGTGAAGTCATCCTCTGTCTCGCCGGGGAAGCCGACCACGAACGTGGAGCGGATCGCGATATCGGGGCAGATCGCCCGCCAGTCTCTTATCCGTACCAGAACGCGCGCCTCATTTGCCGGGCGCTTCATCGCGCGCAGCACATTGGGCGCGGCGTGCTGGAACGGGATGTCCAGATAGGGCGTCACGATCCCCTCGGCCATCAGCGGTATGATCTGATCGACATGCGGATAGGGATAAACATAATGGAGCCGAACCCACGCGCCGAGCGAGCCCAGCTCGCGCGCAAGATCGGTCATGTGCGCGCGGACCTCGCGACCGTGCCACTGGCGCGGCTCGTGGCGGATATCGACGCCGTATGCCGAGGTATCCTGCGAGATAACGAGCAGTTCCTTCGTTCCGGCGGCGACGAGCTTTTCCGCCTCGCGCAAAATCGCATCGGGGCGACGGCTGACCAGCTTCCCGCGAATATCGGGAATGATGCAGAAGGTGCAGGCGTGATTGCAGCCCTCGCTGATTTTCAGATAGCTGTAGTGAGGCGGGGTAAGCTTGAGGCCCGCTTCGGGTACAAGATCGACAAAGGGAGACGGAACGGGCGGTGCCGCTTCGTGGACCGCCTGAACCACTGCTTCATATTGGTGCGGCCCCGATATCGCGAGCACCTGCGGAAAGCGCGCGCGAATCACGTCCGCCTCGCGCCCCATGCACCCGGTCACGATCACCCGGCCATTTTCGGCGATCGCCTCGCCTATCGCTTCGAGCGATTCCTCCTTGGCGCTGTCAAGAAACCCGCAGGTGTTGACGAGCACGACATCGGCTCCCGCATAATCGGGCGAGAGGCCATAGCCGTCGGCGCGGAGCCTGGTCAGGATCCGTTCGCTGTCGACGAGCGCCTTTGGGCAGCCGAGAGAAACCATGCCGATCCTCGGCGGGGTGGGAAGAATTGTGGCCATGTGAAGGCTGCGGCATAGGCGAGGTTCGAACCATTTGCCAGCGCAGTCAGCGCGGAGACAGCCAGCGAAGCGGATCGACGGGCTTCCGGTTCCTGCGCAGTTCGAAGTGGACGGCGGGCGTCGCTTCGTCCGACGCCGCGCCGATGATCTTGCCGCGCTTTACCGTGTCCCCGCGCTTCACCCCGGCGCGCGCGATATAGCCATAGGCGCTGATCCAGCCATCGCCGTGTCGCAACAGGATCAGCCCGCCATAGCCGGGAATGCCGGCCCCAACGAACGCAACCACGCCATCGGCCGATGCACGGACCGCACCGCCAGAGGCTGCCGCAATGTCAATTCCCTGGTTGAACCGTCCCGCACCCGCCGGGCCAAAGCGTGAGACGATGCGACCCGTCACGGGCCAGTCGAAGCGCCCGTTGAACTGAGCAGTTCCGACGGCTGCGGGGGGCGCCATCGTTCTGTGCGGCAGCGCGGGTTCGCCTCCCGTCAGAATATCGTCGATGTCCAGCCGAAAGGCTTTGGCGCGCGCTTCGAGGCTCGGGGTGGCGCTGTCGGGCAGCAGAAGTTTCTGACCGACCTTGATGACGAAGGGTTCGGTCATTGCATTGGCCGCGACCAGGCGGTTCCACGGCACGCCATAGGCTCGCGCGATCGCTATGCCGGTTTCCCCGGAGGCAACCGAGTGATACCGTTTGCCGTCGATCAGTATGGCGTTTGGAACAACCGGGCGCTGCTCCCAGACCGGCCGTTCGGCGGCGACGGTATCTTGCTGAACTTCGGGCTCGGGATCGTCAGCCGTGGGCGGCAGGACGATGGTCGGCGCAGTGGACGGCGCGGTGGACGGCGCGGTGGACGGGGACCGCCCATTCAATGTCAGTGGCGCAACGGGGACGCGCGTGGTCGCCGGAATGCAGCCGCCAAGCAGCACCAGAGCACCGGATATGAATGACCCCCGTATCGTCACGGCGAATGCCTATCACAGTTTGAGCGCCGCCGTCAGTCGATCCATCGATTCGTAATGCGTCAGGTCAAGATGCAGTGGGGTGACGGCAACATAGCCGTCCGCGACCGCCTCGAGGTCGGTCGCGTGGCCAGGTGTGTGGTGCGGCGTCGCGCCGAGGCCGAACCAGTAATAGGGATAGCCACGCGGATCCGTCCCCTTCACGATCAATGCACGGCCATAATCATGAAAGCCCTGCGTCACGACTTTCACGCCGCGCGCTTCGGCTGCCGGAAAGTTGATGTTTACCAATGTTCTGTCGGGCATTTCCAGTGCAAGCAGCAAAGCCAATATGCGTGGGCCCCATGTCGCTGCGGTTGCAAAGGGAACCGTGTCTCCCATGCCTTCGCGCGCATAGACCTGGCTCAGCGCGAATGACCGGATGCCGGCGAGCGTCCCTTCCATTGCCGCAGACACCGTGCCCGAATAGGTGACGTCCTCGGCAAGATTGGCCCCCCGATTGACGCCGGACAGGATAAGATCGGGCCGGGCATCCCCCATGACGACGCCAAGCGCCATCATGACGGCGTCCGTTGGCGTTCCGCTGACCGAAAAGCGGCGTTCGTCATGCTTTCTGACACGCACGGGGCGACTGAGCGTGAGCGAATGGTCGGCACCCGACTGTTCCTCGGCGGGCGCGACGATCCAGATATCGTCGCTGAGTGTACGCGCAATGGTTTCGAGAACGGCAAGGCCCGGCGCGTGGATGCCGTCGTCATTGGTCAGGAGGATTCGCATCACCTCGCTTTGGCGGCGGTGTGGCGTCAAGTCGAGGCCGGAGCATATCCATGATCCCCGAACCTGTTCAATCTGCCTGGTGATTCGCCCTGATCGCCTCTGTGCCACCCATATAGGGCCGAAGTGCCTGCGGGACCGTGACGCTGCCGTCTGCCTGCTGGAAGTTTTCGAGCACCGCGACAAGCGCGCGACCGACCGCCACTCCCGAGCCGTTAAGGGTGTGGACGAAGCGATTGTCTTTCGGCCCCGCACGATACCGCGCATTCATGCGGCGCGCCTGGAAATCTCCGCAATCGGAACAGGAGGAGATTTCGCGATAGGCCTTCTGCCCCGGCAGCCAGACTTCGAGATCATAAGTCGCGCGCGCGGTAAAGCCCATATCGCCGGTACAGAGCAACATGCGGCGGTAAGGCAGTTCGAGCCGTTCGAGGACCGTTTCCGCGGCGCGCGTCATGCGTTCATGTTCGGCGGCGGATTCCTCGGGCGTCGTGATCGATACCAGCTCGACTTTTTCGAACTGATGCTGACGGATCAGGCCGCGCGTGTCGCGTCCCGCCGCCCCCGCCTCCGAGCGGAAGCACGGGGTCAGCGCGGTGAACCGAAGCGGGAGTTCGGCTTCGGACAGGATTTTTTCCCGGACGATGTTCGTAAGAGAGACCTCGGCCGTGGGGATCAGCCAGCGACCGTCGGTCGTGCGAAACAGATCTTCGCTGAATTTGGGCAGCTGGCCGGTCCCAAAGACGGCGTCGTCGCGCACGAGGAGTGGCGGCGTTATTTCTTCATAGCCGAATTCGCCCGTATGAAGGTCGAGCATGAACTGCCCGAGCGCACGTGAAAGCCGGGCAATCTGCCCGCGGAGATAGGCAAATCGCGCGCCGCTGACCGCCTGAGCGCTTTCGAAGTCCAGGCCGAGAGCAGGCGCGAAGTCAGTGTGTTCGCGCGGTTTGAAGGCGAAATCGGGAATACTGCCGCGCGTCGCCAGTTCGACATTGGCGCTTTCGTCAGGGCCGTCCGGCACCGTTTGGGAAGGGATATTGGGCAGACGCGCAAGTTCGTCCGCCAGTGTCGCCTCGAGCCGCGCCACCTCTTCGCTGCTTTGTGGCAGGCCGTGCTTGAGCGACTCGAGTTCGGCCACCAGTTCCGGCGGCGGTTCATCGCCGCGCGCTTTATGCATCCCGAACTGCTGGGACAGCGCCTTGCGCCGTGACTGATCGACTTCGGTCGATTGAATGAGCAAACGGCGCGTCGCATCGAGATTGAGCAGTCGCGAGGCTGCGGGAGCCATGCCCCGCCGCATGAGACCGGCATCAAAAGCCTGCGGATTTTCGCGGATCAGCCGGATATCGTGCATGCGGCGCGGCTATGGCAGGCGGTTTTGAAGGTGGCAACTTCGGGATCACCGGCTCTCCCGTAACGGGGGAGAGAGGGCGGTTCAGCTGCCTGCTCTGGCTTTGGCCAAACGGCCGCGCACGACGAGACCGGCGGCGGCAAGACCGAAGAGGATGACCATCGGCGGCGCGGGAACGGGGTTGGGATTGCCCGATGTCGTGGTGGTGCTGCCGGACGACGTGACGCTCCCGCTGGAAACGTTGCCGCTGGTCGACGAACTGGTTGACGATGACGTCGATGCACTTGTCGACGAACTCGTCGATGACGACGTGCTGCCGCCGCTGGTCGATGTGCTGCTGCCGCCTGTCGACGTGCTGCCACCACTGGTCGATGACGTCGAAGAAATCACGATCGTTCCGCTTGATCCGCCGCCGCCGAAACCCCCGCCGCCAAAGCCGCCCGCAAAAAAACCGCCACCGCCAAAGCCGCCCGATCCGCCGATCACGATCGGCACCGCGCCGCCGCCGCCTTCATAGCCGCCACCGCGATCATAGGCTGCATCACGCGCAAGCATCGGCGGAAGCGGCGCCCGGCTCGCCACCGTCGTGACGACTGCGCCACCCGATCCGGTTGCGCAGGCATATTGCACTGTCCGCCGGACCTTGCGGACAACCCGGCGCGCATAGTGGACACGCTTGGCGCGATGAACCCTAGCAATCTTCTTGTGCGGCTTGGCATGGTGCATACGTGGTGCCTGCTGCGTCACCGAAACAGCGCCGCCACCGATCACCGCACCGCCGCAGGCACAGGCGCAAAGTTTGGCAAGAGCCATTTTTACCGACATAGCATTATTCCCGTCATCTGACCTGCTGTCCGAGCTGGCGATAGATAGAACACAATCGTCTCATGACCCTTGGTGCAACGTCAAAAGCTGGGCCGCAACTCTATTCGTCGGCGATCTGTCCCATATCGATCACGAGCAGGTTCGGGTTGTAGATAATCGCGGTTAACGTGCCATTTAGAGGCTGATCAAGGCGGAACCGGGCATTCCTTGAGAATGTCCTGATCGCTTGCACGACGTTTGGGCGGCGCTTATAGGCGCGCCAGCAGATTTTCGCCGTGGTGGCAGGCCCGTCGGGGCCAAGGTGCCTGGCATGCGACAGTATCGTGCGGAGAGTCGAATGGCGACGCTGGCAGAGCAGGCTGAATTCGGTAACGGCCCCGGATCTGGCGCAAATCCGGGAGATACCGCAGGGCACGGCTATCGACCATCGCCTGACGAACCGTTCATGAATGAGCGACAGCTGGAATATTTCCGGGCGAAATTGCTGGCGTGGAAGGATGCGTTGCTGCGCGAAGGGCAGGGAACGCTCGATACACTTCAAGCCGAGCCACTTCGCGAACCCGATATTACCGATCGCGCGTCAAGCGAGACCGACTGGTCGATCGAACTTCGCACGCGTGACCGGCAGAGGAAACTCATCTCGAAAATTGACGCTGCGCTCCGCCGGATCGACGAAGGGGAATATGGGTATTGCGATGTTACCGGAGAGGCGATCAGCCTCAAACGGCTCGAGGCCCGGCCGATCGCGACGATGACGCTCGAAGCGCAGGAGCGCCATGAGCGACAGGAGAAGATATCGCGCGACGAGTGACGCCGCCTGTCCACAAGCCGCTTTCGCGTTCACACTTTGGCAGCGATTGCCCGCTAGTCCGTTAAACTGAATTGGTAACAGGACCGGGGATCGTGACAACCAAAGACACCACTGCAGAGCGCAGGAAGCGGCCGTCACGCGCCAGTCTGTTTCTGAGTGCGAATATCACGATCGACGGCCTTCACGCGCCGGTGACGGTCCGTGTGCGCAATCTTTCCGAGGGCGGCATGATGATCGACGGGCATGTGCGGCTCGTTCCGGGTATGCGGGTCGTCGTGGATCTGCACGGGATCGGCGAACTCGAGGGGCAGGTTGCATGGACCGAAGCTGGCCGGGTTGGCATTGCATTTGCCGTCAAGATCGATCCGAAGCTTGCGCGTGCCCCGTCTCCTGCGGGTATGGCGACCGGCTGGCACGCGCAAAAGCCACCCAGGATTTATGATCGGCGACCGGGGTTTCGTCTGCGTTAGTCCGCCGCATGCAATCAGCGGGCATCAAGCGCCTCCTTGATCCGCAATTTCTGCTTTTTCAGCCTGCCGATGACAACCGGATCGGGGACCGGCCGACGCGCTTCATCCTCAAGGCGGCGATCGAGCCCGGCATGTTTGGCGACAAGAGCGGAATGATGCGCGTTTTCCATCACGATATCCCCATGGTGAAGACTGGCGGAAACTGATTGAACCACTTATCAGCTCCCTTGTCGCGTAGTTTCCCGATGCGGAATCGACGGAGTCTTTTGTACGTGCGGCAGATGGTCTGATGCGCCCCATATGACGATCGACGACCTGACCTCGAGGCTCGACCAGCTCGAAGGCGAGCATCGCGAACTCGATTCGCTGCTGGAAGCGATGACGGCGAACGGCCTGCCTGATCAGATTGCCGTCGCGCGCAGCAAAAAACGCAAATTACGGCTGAAGGATGACATTGCAAGGATTCGGCGGATGCTGATCCCAGACATCATCGCCTGATGTTATCATTGCACGGCCGTATCGATATGGCGCGGATACCGTCCATAACTGCCGATAATTGATTATGTTCGTGCAGCCCTCGCTGTGTCACAAGGCGGTCATGCTGGAACGCCGCCTGGCCGATGGACTTTATGTTGAAGCCATGCTGCTCGCCGATGAGGCGCGCTGTTATTTTGATATCGGTGCGGCCGGTGGCGATGCGGCGCTGCTCGACCCGTTCGACCGGGTGCTGTTCAGCTGCGAATCGCTCAAAGTGACGACCCGGCTCATGCATGTGATCGCGTGGCTGCTAACGCAGCGTGCGGTCGATGCTGGTGAAATTCCCGCCGCGGCAGCGCGAACGGCTGCCCGACGACTTGGCCCGCGCATTGAAAGCGACGCCGCGGCGCTCGATCGGTTGCCCAGCCGCGCGCGTGCGATCGTGGCGTCGACGATTGACCTTTACCGCCGCGTCGAACGGCTCGACAGGGCGGCCGCGCCGGGCGAGGCTGCCCCGAGCCCGGCGCTTGCGCTGCTCGTCCGCCTTGAACAGGCCTTCTGAGCGATGGGCCTGACGGGACTGGACATCGTCGTGCTGCTTGTCATGGGGGCGGCCGGCGTCCTTGGCTTCATGCGCGGATTCGTCGTCGAGGTCACGTCGCTTGCGGCCTGGCTGATCGCGATCTTCGCGGTAAAATTTTTTCACACTCCGGTATCGGCATTGCTGGTAGAGCCGGTCGGCACGCAAACCGGGGCTGCCGTGCTCGCGCTGGTCGTGATCTTCGGCATCGTTTTCATCGCGGTGAAGTTCATCGGCCGTGCGATGGGACGTGCGACCCGATCGTCGATCCTGGGTCCGTTTGATCGGGTGCTCGGGCTGGGATTCGGCGCACTGAAGGGGCTGATCGCGGCGACGATGGGGTTCATCGCAATCAGCCTGCTGCTGAACATGACGAGCGCGGCAGATGCGCCACGCCCGGCGTGGATGGCAAAGGCAAAAAGCTATGCTTTGCTCCGTGCAAGCAGCGAGGCGCTGGTCAATTTCGTCGGAAAGCGCCGCCAGTCATGAGCGTGCCGCTTTACAGCAACAGTCTCCTGCGTCTCGCGACCGAGGTGGCAGACTATCCCCCGCTGGCGTCGCCTGACGCTGTTGCGGAGCACCGGGCAAAACCGTGCGGAAGCCGGATAGCCGTAAGCCTCGCGCTCGATGACGCGGGGCGGGTCACCGGCTGCGGCCTTTCGGTTCATGCCTGTGCGCTGGGTCAGGCGTCGGCCGCACTGCTGGCGCGCTCGATCAAGGGGCGGACGGCCGCGGAAATCGTTGTGACGCGTGACCGCCTGACCGCATATCTAGAGGGCGGTGCCGCCGACGCTGGCGACTGGCCCGATCTGGGCATGCTGGAAGCCGCGCGCGGCTATCCGGCGCGCCACCCGGCAATCAGACTGCCATTCGAGGCTGCAAGCGAGGCCGTTTGTCGCGCAAGGGCGAAAGCATGAGCGCATCGGTATTGCGCGAGGCCGTAATTCTGCTCGGTGCGGGGTTCGTTTTCGTAATGATCTTCCGCCGCCTTGGCCTCGGCGCGGTGCTCGGCTACCTCGTTGGGGGTGCTGCGATCGGTCCTTGGGGCTTTGATCTGATCGGGGATGGCGATTCGAAACTTGCCGCTGCCGAACTGGGCATTGCACTTCTGCTGTTCCTTGTTGGACTCGAGCTTAACCCGTCTCGCCTGTGGCGGCTCAAGCGCGAGATTTTCGGGCTGGGGCTGATCCAGGTCATCATTTGCGGACTCGTCATTGCGCTGATGGTCTGGATCGGGACCGGCGCTACTTTGGGCGCGGCGCTTGCGCTGGGACTGCCGCTTGCGCTGTCATCGACAGCACAGGTGCTGCCAAGCCTGAAATCATCGGGGCGTATCAACACGCCGTTTGGCGAGCGCGCCTTTTCGATTCTCCTGTTTCAGGATCTGTCGATCGTGCCCCTGATCACGATCATCGCCGCGCTGTCACGCATGCCTGCCAACCCCGCCGATCCGCCGGGATGGTTGCTGGGGCTGTATACCGTCGGCGCGGTAGCGGGGCTGGTCGCGGCGGGACGCTACCTCATCGGGCCTCTGCTGAAACTCGTCGGGCGCGTGGGCGAGCAGGAACTGTTCATCGTCGTGGGGCTCTTTACCGTGATCGCCAGTGCCGCAATCATGGAATCGCTTCATCTCTCCACGGCCCTGGGCGCATTCGTGGCGGGGGTCATGCTTGCCGACTCGCCCTATCGTCATGAGATCGAGGCTGATATCGATCCCTTTCGCGCGGTTCTGCTCGGGCTGTTCTTCATGGCTGTCGGGATGGTGCTCGATATCGGTGCGGTGCTCGCCAATCCGGTTTTCGTCGTTACGATGGCAGCGGCGCTGGTATCGGCCAAGACGGCGATCATTTTCGCGCTTGCCAAAGCCTTCGGCATGGAAACGCGGCCTGCTTTCGGGCTTGGATTGCTGCTTAGCCAGGGAGGCGAATTCGGCTTCGTCCTCTTTGCGCAGGCGCAGAAAGCTTTGCTGATCGAGCCGAGCGCGGCAAGCCTGTTCGGCGCAATCGTTACGCTTTCCATGGCGACGACACCCTTTCTCCTCGCCATCGCGCGGCGCTTTGAATCGATGCAGCCGACAGGTTCATTGCCCGAAGGACCGGAGGCGGCACCGGCGTCGAGTGCCATTGTCATCGGCTATGGGCGTTTCGGACAGACGGTTTCGCAGATGCTTGCGGCAAACGGCATTTCGCTGACCCTGATCGATCTGCAGCCCGAACAGATCGAGCGAACCGCCGCATTCGGGGCCAAGGTCTATTACGGCGACGGGCGACGGATCGATCTCCTGCGAACCGCGGGTGCCGAGCAGGCTCAACTGATCCTTTTCTGCACCGATGACCGCAGCATGGGCCCCGGCGAACTGGAGCCCATGCTGCAGGCCTTTCCGCAAGCTGCCGTTTTCGTACGCGTCTTCGACCGGCGTCAACTGATCGCGCTTTCCCCGCTCGATCTCGCGGGGACGGTGCGCGAGGTCTATGAGTCAGCCATTGCGATGGGGCTTGCCGCGCTGCGCCTTGCCGGAGCGCCCGATCGGCGCATTCAGCATATCGAAGGCGAATATCGCGAACGCGATCGGGTGCGGCTGGAAGCCCAGACCGCGAGCGGCGATCTCCATGCACTTCAGGAAACCGTTTTCAGCAGGACCGGGCCTCTGCCCGAACGCCGTGAAGCGTAATCCGCTGATCGTCTGCGCGGCGCTGTCTGCCGCGCTTGCCATCGGTGCGGGAGCGTTCGGCGCTCACGGACTTGCCGGGCGTCCCGCCGAACTGTTGCGCACCGGGGGCCTGTATCAGCTTGTCCATGCGGTTGCCGCAGTCGCACTTGGCGCGCGGCGAGAGGCATGGGTCATGCTGGCCGGAGCGGCGATTTTTTCACTGAGTCTCTACGCGCTGGCACTGGGTGCGCCGCGCTTTATCGGTGCGATCACGCCGCTGGGGGGCCTGACGATGATCGGCGGGTGGCTTTGGCTTGCGATACGGGGACGCTGATACGCGATCATGAGAAGCCGCAGCGATAGTGGACGCGCGTCAGTTGCCTTTCCCGATCTTTCTGCACCGGTCTGAACAGTAAACCACATGATCCCAGTCGCGGGCCCATTTCTTGCGCCAGGCAAAGGGGCGCTGGCAGGCTGGGCAGGTTTTTTGCGGAAGATCGCGCTTTGCGACGCCGTTGGGCATCAGCAGCGATCAGCGTCGAGAAAAGCCGCCACCGCATCCAGCGCGACATCGTGCGCAACGAACGCCTGGCCGATACCGTGCGCAAGGATGAAGGGGACAGTTCCGCCCGCCCTCTTCTTGTCAAACGCCATATGCGCGGCAAGCGTGTCGCCGTCTGCGCTGGTGACTTCGCGCGCCGAGACCGGAAAGCCGCAGCCTTTCAGATGGGCGGTGACGTTTGCGGCATCACTGGACGGGCACAGCCCTCGCGCCGCTGAGAGGCGAAATGCGATCGCCATGCCTGCTGCGACCGCCTCTCCGTGCAGCAGACGATCGGAAAAACCAGTCTCGGCTTCCAGGGCATGACCGAACGTATGGCCGAGGTTCAAAAGCGCGCGCCTGCCGCTGATCTCGCGTTCGTCCTCGCCGACAATCCGGGCCTTGGCGGCGACGCTGGCAGCGATCGCATAAGCGCGCGCACCGGCATCGCCCGCGAGCAGCGCCGAGACATTCGCCTCACACCATCGAAAGAAAGCCGCATCGCCGAGCAGTCCGTATTTGACGACTTCGGCATAGCCCGCGCGGATCTGGCGCATAGGCAGCGTATCGAGCGTGAGCGGATCGATCAGCACGAGGCTGGGCTGGTGAAACGCCCCGACGAGGTTTTTGCCCGCCCGCGTGTTGATCGCGGTCTTGCCGCCAACGCTCGAATCGACCTGAGCCAGAAGCGTGGTCGGTATCTGGATCACCTTGCAGCCGCGCTTGACGATACTGGCGGCAAACCCCGCAAGATCGCCAATGACGCCGCCGCCGAGCGCGACGATCGCTTCCCCGCGTTCGATCTCGAGCGTCAGCAGCGCATCGCACAGCATTTCGAGCTGCGCCCAGGATTTGGTGCTTTCGCCCGCCGGGACGACGATCGGTTCGATGCGGATGCCCGGGAGCGCGTTGACCAGCGCCGGGAGATGGATCGCCGCGACATTGGCATCGGTCACCACGGCGATCCGTCCACGTCCGAGCCAGGGCTGCAGATGCGTCGCTGCCTGTGCAAGCGCATCGTTGCCAACGAGCACGTCATAGCTTCGGGCACCAAGGCCGACCGTCACGATCTTCATTCCTGCAACGCCTTCACGATGGCATCGACCGTCACGTCGTGCGGGGCCGGATGGCTGAGGACGTGGATCGGTGCCAGCGCATAGACCGGATCGCGCTCGGCGGAGAGGTCGGAAAGGACAGCGCGGGCATCGCGGCCGTGAAGCAGCGGGCGGTCGTCACGCCTGCCAACGCGCGCGACAAGCGTGTCGACATCGGCTTTGAGCCAGATTGCCGTGGTTGCCGAAAGGATCAGCGCACGTGTCTGCGCATTCATGAAAGCCCCGCCGCCGGTGGCGATCACCTTGCGCCGTCCATCGATCAGGCGCGCGATGACGCGGCGTTCGCCATCCCTGAAATAGGCTTCGCCGAACCGTTCGAAGATTTCCGCGACAGACATGCCGGCAGCCGCTTCGATCTCGGCATCGGCGTCGATGAACGGCAGGCCGATGCGCGCCGCGAGCCGCCGCCCGATGGTGGTTTTGCCAGCGCCCATCAGGCCCACGAGCACGATCGGCCGTTGCCTCGCGGCGGTGGAGCGCGCTTTGCTCTTGCTGGCGGCCGGTTTCATCGTGACGGGGCTATACAGAGCCAAGCGCTATCGGGCAAAGACCGTCGAGAGGGCATGATAAGGCTCCAGGAGCATGGATGATGTTGCGAATGTTGCTGGTCGTGATTCTGATTATTCTCGTCAGCGGTGCCATCTGGCTCGCGGGGCGGGACGCAGCAAAGCCGCTCGCCACGATCGAGACAGTGGTTTCGGATTGATGCGTCTTCGCACGAGTGTTGCCATGGCGGGCGTGACCGCCGTGCTGGCGTTTGTCGCGCTCTACCCTGCAGCCGGGCAGCGTTCGCCACAATCGATTCTCCCGCCCGGTTTTGGCAATAGCGAAGCAGCGCGCGATGAGGCCGATGCGAAGCAGAAATCGCCCGACAAGGCGATGCAGCGTCCGCCGCCCGAGCCGCAGCCGGACGAGATACCGCTGAATATTCTGCCGCAGTCCATGGCATCGGGAAGCGATGGCAACGCGTCGGTCGCATCGCTTGAAAGTGAACTCGACGATGCCGACGTCGCACTCATCGATCCGGTGGTCGAGGAAAAGCCGGAAATCCGTCGATCGCTGGATCGTGTCGGCCTTTTGGTGCCCGGCGATGGTGGCCTGGCGGCAGATGCATGGGGTGCGAGCGACGGGCGCTTCCTGAACGGCGTGATCAACCGGATGCGCGCGCCGGTCGCCTCGCGCTGGCTGTCAATCGTTCTGCGACGTGCGCTCCTTTCGCGAACCGCGACCCCGGTGAACATCGGACCAGCCGATTGGGTTGCGGCGCGCGCATGGCTGCTTGTGCGAATGGGCGAGGCAGACAATGCCCGTGCGCTTGTCGAGGGGGTAGACAGCGGCAATTACACGCCCTGGCTGAGCACGGTTGCGATGCAGGCGGCACTGGCAACCGCCGATCCGGCGGCGCTCTGCGGGATCGCCGGCGCGGCCGGGCAGGCTGACAGGGGCAGTGCCTGGATCCTCGCGCGGGCGATGTGTGCGGGGCTTTCGGGCGAGGGCGGCACAGCCAGTACGCTCGTCGATCAGTCGCGCAGTCAGGGAAGGGCGCGCGGCGTCGATGTGCTCCTTGTCCAAAAGGTGATGGGCGTCGGCAGCAACGCGCGCCGCGCGACAACGGTGCAGTGGGACGATGTGCAAAAGCTCAACGCCTGGCGTTTCGGCCTTTCGAGTGCGACAGGTGTCACCATTCCGGAACGGCTGATGGGCACCGTTGGGCCGCAGGTCCGTGCATGGCACGCGCGCGCGCCGCTGATGCCACCCGAGGCACGCCTGCCATCAGCTGACTGGGCGGCAACGCTTGGCGTTTTTTCGAACGCCGCACTCGTCGATCTCTACTCATCGGTTTATGATACTGCCGATCCTGCGGAGCGGAGCGGAACTGTTCCGACGATGCTGCGCAATGCCTATATCGGTAACGCGGGCACCCGCGCTTCGGCGCTTGCCGCGCTGTTTTCGGGCACGGGTGACAGTCGTCTGCGCTACGCCCGCCTGATCCTCGGCGCGCGTGCTGCGGCAATGCTTCCCCCCAGCGTCGGGATCGATGCAGCGGATGATCTGATCGCGGCGATGCTCTCGGCCGGGTTCGATATTCAGGCCACGCGGTGGAGCGGGACAGTGAGCAGTGGAAGCGTCGGCTGGGGCCTGATCGCCGTCGGCGCGCCGCGACTGCCTTTTTCAGTCACCGGCAGCAGCATCGACAGCTTTGGCGTCACGGCCGATCTCCGCCGCCAGTTCCTGTTCGCGGGGCTTGCGGGACTCGGCCGGATCCCGCCCGACGAAATCGAAGCGATGGCGCGCGTCCTTGCGGTGCCTATCGGACGCGTGACGCCTTGGACGGAAGCGCTCGATCGGGCGGTTTCGGCGCGGGCACCTGCTACGGTAACACTCCTCTGCGCAGCCGGGATGCAAAGCTATGACTGGCGCAACATCCCGCCCGCGCACCTCTATCATATCGTCGTCGCGCTTCGCGCCGTCGGACTCGAGCCCGAGGCCCGGATGATTGCCGCCGAGGCGCTGACACGGGCATGATCGATAGCGACGCGCGTGCCATAGAGGCTTTTCTCGCAATGCTGTCTGCCGAGGCAGGATCGTCTGCCAATACGCTGAGCGCCTATGCAAGCGATCTTCGACAGGCGTCCACGCAGCTCGGGGGGCAGCTGATCGCGGCAGATGCAGATGGTCTGGCCCAACTCGGTACGCACTGGCAGACGCAGGCGCGCGCGACGGTCGCACGCAAAAGCGCAACATTGCGACGGTTTTTCGGCTTTCTTGAAAGCGAGAAGCTGAGATTGGACAATCCATCGGCGGCGCTGCCCCGTGTCGGCGGCGCCCGTCGCCTTCCGCGTACGCTCGATCACACGGCAATCGACCAGTTGATCGCCGCGATCGACCCGGCGGACCTGCGCCTCGCGGCGCTGGTTGCGCTGCTTTACGGGTCGGGATTTCGCGCGAGCGAGGTCATCGCGCTCGACGTTCACGCAATCGCTGCCAATCGGCCGTTCACCATCGTTCGTGGCAAGGGCGGTCGCGAGCGGCTGGTCCCCGTATCAGACCGCGCGCGGCTGGCGGTTGCGGCGTGGATGCGGGCGAGGCCGCAGGGCAGCAACTGGCTTTTCCCGTCGGGGGGCAGGCATCTTGGCCGCGTCCGTCTGTTTCAGCTGATGAAAGCTCTCGCCGCGCGTGCTGGTATTCCGCCCGATCGCGTCAGTCCGCACGTGCTTCGCCATGCGTTTGCCACCCATCTTCTCGAAGGCGGGGCCGACTTGCGTGCACTTCAGACGATGCTCGGCCACGCCGATATTGCGACCACAGAAATCTACACGCATGTCGAGATCGGGCGGCTGGTCGAACTCGTCAACACGCGTCATCCGCTCGTTGACGCTCCTCTGCGCCAGCCCTAGTCGCGGTGGATGATCACCTGGCTCGATTTCGAACGGCCCTATGCCGACCTGCTGAGCCGGATTGGTGAACTCCAGATGGCGGCTGAAGCGGGCGATATGGATGTTGCGGATGAGATCGTGCACACCCGGGCGCGCGCCGACCGGCTGCTGCGCGAAATCTATGCAAAGCTGACGCCGTGGCAGAAAACGCAGGTGGCGCGTCATCCGGGGCGCCCGCATTTTCACGATTATGTCGCGGGCATGGTGGATGATTTCATGCCTCTTGCGGGTGATCGCGCTTTTGCCGACGACCGCGCGATCATTGGCGGTTTTGGCCGGATCGACGGTCGGCGGGTGATGGTCATCGGCCACGAAAAGGGAAGCGATACGGCGACGCGTATCCGGCATAATTTCGGAATGGGCAAACCCGAGGGCTATCGCAAGGCGATCCGCCTCATGCAGCTCGCAGACCGGTTCGGCATTCCCGTGCTGACGCTGGTCGATACGTCAGGCGCATTTCCCGGCCTGGTCGCCGAAGAGCGCGGACAGGCCGAGGCGATCGCGCGTTCGACCGAAGCTGCGCTCGCGCTCGGCGTGCCGATGGTGGCTGCGATTGTCGGCGAGGGGGGATCGGGCGGCGCGGTCGCACTTGCCGCCGGGAACCGCGTGCTGATGCTCGAACATGCCGTCTACTCGGTCATCTCCCCCGAGGGATGCGCATCGATCCTCTGGCGCAGCGGCGATCAGGCGGCGCTCGCGGCAGAGGCGATGCGCGTGACGGCGGTTGACCTCAGGCGGCTGAAGGTGATCGACCGTGTGATCGATGAGCCGCCGGGTGGCGCGCACCGCAATCCCGGGGCCGCCATATTGTCTTTGAAGGCGGCGGTCGCGATTGAGTTCGCAGCACTGGAGATTCAGGACAAGGCGTCACTGCAGGCCGGACGCAGGATGAAATATCTCTCGATCGGCGCGCTGTGACGGCATGATGATCAATGTTGGGCAGAAAGGCTGAGTGAATGCGCAGGATTTGGGCGGTAAGCGCCGTGTGTCTGGCCGTGCTGGCAAACACGCTCCCGCCGCCCAGGGTTATAGCGCAGGGCGTGCCCACCATCTCGGCAGGCGACAAGGCGGTCGGCGCAAAAGCGAACCCCGAGCTGCTGGCGCAATTCGGTGGTGCCTATGCGGGACCGCAAGCCGATTATGTGCGGCGCGTAGGTCAAAAAATTGCCGTCCAGTCGGGGCTTTCGAACGCGCAGAGCGACTTTACGATCACGTTGCTCAATTCACCCGTGAACAACGCGTTCGCCATTCCGGGCGGCTATGTTTACGTCACGCGTCAGCTTGTGGCACTGATGAATGACGAGGCGGAGCTGGCTTCGGTCATCGGCCATGAGGTTGGGCATGTCGCTGCGCGGCATGCCAATTCCCGAAACCGCACGTCGACATTTGGCGGGATAGGATCGCTTATCCTCGGCGTGCTGACAGGATCTGACGCGATCGCTCAGTTGGCCAGCCAGGCAGCTCAGCTCTACACTCTGCGCTTCTCGCGCCAGCAGGAGTATCAGGCTGACGATCTTGGCATCGCCTATCTGGCCCGGGGCGGCTATGATCCGATGGCATCTTCGGCGATGCTCGCCTCGCTGGCGGCGCAAGGTGCGCTCGACGCGCGTTTGACGAACCGGCCGGAAGGCTCGGTGCCGAGCTGGGCGCGAACTCACCCCGATCCTGCAAGTCGCGTTGCGCGCGCGAGTCAAAATGCCGCGCGAACAGGAATGACGACCGGGATTGTGAATCGCGACGCCTTTCTCGCTGCGATCGATGGCCTGATGGTCGACGACGATCCATCGCAGGGAACGATCGACGGGCAGCGGTTCCGGCACCGCGATCTGCGAATCGCCTTCACCGTTCCATCGGGATTCCTGATGACGAATTCACCCGATGCCGTTTCGATCACGGGCGGTGGCGGCCAGGGCCAGTTCACGAGCGCGGCCTTCGACGGCAATCTTGGGGCTTATGTGGAGAGTGTCTTCACCGCGATGGCCGAAGGGGGCAGGATTGCACCGGGTGCCATCAGGCGATCACGCGTCAACGGCATCGAAACGGCTACGGCATCGGCCCGTGCGAACACGCGATCGGGGCTCGTCGACGTAACGGTGTTTGCTTATGCCCTCGACGGAAAGACAGCCTGTCACTTCGCCATGCTGACGCCGGCGGGGCAGGGCGCGGGTCCGTTTCTGCCCCTGTTCAAGTCGTTCAGCCGACTGACCGCGCAGGAAGCCGCAGCAATCAGGCCGCGTCGTATTTCGGTCGTTACGGTCGGCAAGGGGGACAGCATTGCCTCGCTCTCGGCGAAAATGGCTTATGCCACGCTTCGAACCGAACGTTTTCTGACCCTTAACGCACTGCACCCGGATGCAGCAATGCGTCCGGGCCAAAAGGTCAAGCTGATCATATATGGCTAAAACGTCGCGAACTCATTGGCCGTAAGAGAAAAACAGTGGGAGCGGATTTTGGGGCTGCAACCCACCTTCCAATGTAACTTGCAACATTTGCCTCCTTGAGAAGCAGAAGACAATTCATGTTACTTGCCTAGCTGAGATGAAGTTTTGTTGAACGTCTTTTGCAGACTACTACCCAACGACGTCATGGCACCGATTGCGGCTACCGCGATCAGAGCCGCGATTAGGCCTTATTCAATCGCGGTCGCACCCCTGTTGTTAGCGAAGGTCTTACGAATAAACATCATTACAAATCTCAGAATTGAACTATCCGGCTGGCCTGCACTGTACAGCCCAGCCGGATATGTCTAGATAAAGTAAAGCATAAGTGCTTACTTGAGCTGGGTGGCTGCCTTGTTGAAAGTCTTCTGCAGATTTTTGCCTAGTGATGTCATGGCACCGATTGCAGCAACCGCGATCAGGGCTGCGATCAGACCGTATTCAATGGCAGTCGCGCCCTTCTTGTTGGCGAGCGTCTTGCGAATGAGCTTCATATTTGGTCTCCAATGTGTTCTAACTACCCGACTGCCCAGAACGAACCGGATCGGTAATGGGTGATCTAGATACTGAAACTTAAAAAAGGTTTAATTCAGGCTGCTTTTTATCTGGTCGCGCTAGTCAAATTGTCGGAGACGTCGTTCCATTGGCCGATGGAAGCAGTGGCAAGGTTTTTAAGTCCTGCCAGCATGGCAAGGACGATAAATGACAGGATCAGCCCGTATTCAACCGCCGATACACCCTTTTCATCACGCATCAGCGCACGCATCCGCATCGACAATCCTTCTTCCGACATTTTCACACCCAGGGGTAGAAAGTGATTAGGTTTCATCTGGTTAATAAACACTTACGTGACAGCACCGGTGCCAGCCCGCACACCGGGCCGTTGCTGCTCGTCGCCGCTGCCGTCCTCATCGACGCGCATGGCAAAGTGCTTGTCCAGCAGCGGCCATACCAAAAATCGCTGGGCGGACTTTGGGAATTTCCGGGTGGGAAGATCGAGGAGGGAGAGTCCCCCGAGGTTGCTTTGATCCGCGAGCTGGCGGAAGAACTTGGCATTGTCGTCGATATCGAGGCGCTCAGCGCCGCGGCATTCGCCAGCGAGCCGCTCGGCGATAGACACCTCGTCATGCTCGTCTATCTCTGTCGGCGCTGGACGGGCACTCCTGCTCCTCTCCATGCGAGCGCGCTGCAATGGTGCAGTATCGATGCTCTGCCGGCGCTCCCCATGCCGCCCGCGGATGTTCCGTTAATCCCCTTGCTGGCGCGCCTCACGCAGACCGGACGCCAGTGACGCAGTCGCGCTCCCGCGTGCAGCGGGCCTCGGCTGACCGGGTGCCGGAGCCCAGCCCGTGAGAAGAAGAAAAGCCATCATCTCGGCCACCCGGCCGTTATCTGCGCCTTGCATGAACGCCTCGGCCAGCAAGGCGCGCCATTCCTTCGTCACGCCATGTCGTTCGGCAAGAGTATTTCGCATCGTGGCGGCGCGAAGGTCCGCAAGCAGTGCATCGAGCGTCATGTAGGACAGATTGAAGCGTGCCAGATCGGCGACCGGCAAGGCAAAACCGGCGCGCACGAGGAGATCACCTGCTGCGCGTACATCGATCTGGGGATGAAAACGCGCAACAGCATGCCCGGCCCTAAGATCGACTGATGCGACCGCCGCGCGCAGTCTTGGCAGCGAGCCAGCCCCGGGAAATACCGCAAGAAACGCGCCATCGGGGCGAAGCGCGCGCCGCATCAGGGCAAGCGCGCCCGGAAGATCGTCAACTGTCTCAAGCGTGCCAAGCCCGAGAACGAGGTCGAACGCGGCGACGGCAAGGCTTCCGTCGTCTTCCTCCGCGCTCATGCCGCCTGACAGCGCCGCCCGGGCAGGTGCCGGATCGGTTACCGTTACCGACATGCCGCGCGCTTCCAATGCGCTGATCAGCCTGGGTTCGGCACCAACAAGCAGAACGTCGGTGAAGCTGCGCGTCATCATGTCGATCCGGTCGAGAATCTCATCGATCATCAGGCCGGTGAAGAAAGGCTCGTCGCCTGCAGCCGTGGCGTCGCGCCGCAGACGGCGTGCGTGACGGTCGAAGATGGCGGGTGCAGTCACCGGCACGCTTGTGCCGCCACGCCGTGCGCGCGACAAGAGCGGGTGTTCATCCGGCTCGCCCGTCCGTTCGTCGATTTCGCTTTGCCGCCGCGCTGTGCCGGATGCGGTGCGATCGTCGATGCCGATCACCGGTTCTGCGTCGGCTGCTGGCAGCAGCTGGATTTCCTGACCGGGGCGGGCTGCGCTGCCTGCAACCTCCCGCTCGACGGCCCCTCCGGGAGCCTGTGCGGAACCTGCCTCGCCGCGGCCCCGCTGCACGACGGGGTGATCGCCGCCGTTGCTTATGGCGATGTCGCGCGGCGCGTCGTGATGGCGCTGAAATATGGGCAACGCCCGGGCGTCGCCCGGACGATGGCCGCGCTCATCGCCCCGCGGCTGAACAGCGATGCCGTGCTCGTGCCCGTCCCGCTCCACCGCTGGCGGCTGTGGTCGCGCGGGTTCAATCAGTCGCTTGCCCTGGCCCGGGCCATTGCCGCACGGACGGGGCAGCCCGTTCTTGGCGAAATGCTCGTCCGCACCAGGGCGACGCCGGTCCTTCGCGGGCTGAACCCGGCACAGCGCAGGAAAGCGGTGGACGCGGCTTTCAAGGCACGGGGCAGGATCGATACGGCGCATGTCCTGCTCGTCGACGATGTCTACACGACGGGGGCAACTGCAAATGCATGCGCGCGCGCGCTGAAACGGGCCGGCGCGGTGGAGGTGACTGTCGTCACGTGGGCGCGCGTGCTCGCCGACGATTGACATTGCACTGCCTCGATCACATGTCAGTTCCTATGCCCCGCATCGAAATATATACCCAGTTCATGTGCCCCTATTGCGCGCGCGCCCTGGCGCGTCTGACGCAAAAGGGCGCGGTATTCGAAGAGATCGACGTGACGATGGACCCGGCCCGGCGTGCCGAGATGCGCGAAAGGAGCGGCGGGCGGACGAGCGTGCCGCAGATATTCATCGACGGTCGGCATATCGGCGGATCGGACGATCTGGCGGCGCTTGACGATGCAGGCGGGCTCGATCCCCTGCTTGCGCCGTGACTGTCACGAAAATCGCGCTGCTGCAGATGACCTCGGGGCTCGATCCGCGGGCCAATGCGGAGACGATCGTGGCAGCGGTCGCGCAGGCGGCACAGGCCGGGGCAGCGATGCTTTTCACGCCCGAAATGTCCGGGCTGGTCGATCGCGACCGCCAGCGCGCGCACGCGGCAGTGCGGGGCGAGGCTGACGATCAGGTTCTGGCGGCCGTGCAAAGCGCGGCGCGGATGCATGCTATATGGGTATCGATCGGGTCGCTTGCGGTGAAGGGCGATTGGGGCGACGGGCGCCTGGCGAACCGCGGCTTCGTGATCGACGCGGGTGGTGGGATCGTTGCCCGTTATGACAAAATCCATCTGTTCGACGTTGATCTGGCGACCGGCGAAAGCTGGCGCGAATCGGCGGCCTATGTGCCCGGCACTGACGCGGTGGTGGTCGATACGCCGCTCGGCAGGCTCGGCCTTTCGATTTGCTACGATCTTCGCTTTCCTGCGCTCTATGGGGCGCTGACCGGAAATGGCGCGCAATTGCTCGCGATTCCCGCGGCCTTCACTGTTTCGACGGGGGAGGCGCACTGGCACGTCCTTCAGCGCGCGCGCGCGATCGAGGGCGGGTGTTTCGTGATCGCCGCGGCGCAGACCGGTCTCCATGAGGATGGGCGGCAAACCTTCGGTCATTCGCTCGTGGTCGATCCATGGGGCACGGTGCTGCTCGATATGGGAACCGGGCCGGGCCTTGGCTTGTGCGAGATCGATCTTGATCAGGTAACGGCGGTGCGCGGCCGTATACCCGTGCTGTCGCACCGACGTGTGATCACCACGGCATCGGATGTCCGCGGCGCGTGATATCGTTCGATCTGCAATGCGAACATCGTCACGAGTTCGAGGCATGGTTCGCCAGTTCGGCTGCCTATGAGAGCCAGCGCATCGGCGGCCTGATCGCCTGCCCCGTCTGCGCATCGACCGATGTGCGGAAAGCCGTGATGGCACCACGCCTCGCGCCGGGGGGCAGCGATACCCGCATCGACGCGCTGTTGCCGAAGCTCGCCGCGCTGCAGGCCGAGATGCTCAAAAGCTCCAAATGGGTGGGAGACAGATTTGCGCGTGAAGCGCACGCCATGGCGGACGGCGAGACGGAAAAGGCAGCAATTTACGGCACCGCGACCCCTGCCGAAGCACGCGCCCTGCACGAGGAGGGGATTGAGATGATGCCGCTCGTGGTGCCGGTGGTTCCCCCCGAAAAGCTGAATTGATCGAGCGCCTGGCACGACCTTCAGGCGATTTTTGGCTGCTACCTGTGGACCGACTGAAATACGGCGCGCGTGACGGACAAAAGCCACTCGGATCATTGAAAAACTGCGGTTCGGCGGTTTCTTTCAACGCCGTTCCAGTGACTAAAGATCGTAGGTGGGGGCTCCATCGTCATCGGGTGGAAAAGGCGGGTAGACGATCGGCTTGTCTCCAAAATGCCGCCTCACGATGCGGTCACGGCGAATAAACGTGTCTTCTTCCGGATCGATTGCATCGGCATAGCTATATGCCACCTCGAAAGTGTTGCCCCGAACAAGATACTCGATCTCCGCCCAACGGTGGTCCTGCTCCTCAGCCTCCCACAAGTCACGAAGTGCTTCACCGAGGCGATTCAGGTCGGGGCTGCGGTATAAAATGTTGTTCCCGCGATTTTTGAAGATCGAAGGGGCTGCCATATTCAACGCAACCCGTGCGTAGAGCAATGTGCCGTCGAGCGGATATGCCGTGTCCTCCGCTAGAAGCTGGCCGATTTCAGCGAGGAGGCGATCAGTCTCGTCATTTGCCACGAGGCTTCTCCTTAGGCTCGTTCGCAAGATTTATGCTTTCCTTGTGACCGTTGATCGTGAACCAGATGTTAATCACGGCGGGCCGCTTTGATACGCCATCATAGATTGGCACGATTTTCACGGTCACGCTCTTTCCGGCCCGCTTCTCCCTCGCCCACTGATCCTCGAGCACGCAGTATCGACCGCGATTGAAGTTGGCGTCCTGCGCAAAATGATTGAATGCGTCGGTAGGTCCCTTAAATCGCACCGCAATGTAATGGCCGCCGTCATCGATCGTTCGGCGATCGGCACCGCCCGCTTGCGCCTGCGCCGTTCGGGACCGCACCTGTCTGTCGGCCAGGCTAAGTGTGCCTGAAACCCTGTGCGTTCGCCCTCTGTCATCGATTTGATATTCATATCCGTTGCGAACGTAACGATGAAGTGGCGACGCACCGCCGAGACGCTGGCTCGCCGTTGCCATCGATGCAGGCGACCGGCGACTGACGGCTGATGAGGCGGCGCTCGACCCTCGCCGCCGCTCTGGCACATCGTCGCCCCAAGGCTCGGTCGATGTAGCACCTGCGCCGCCAAAGCTACCGCCACCCCCTGTAAATGTCCTACCGCCCCTGCTATAGTTGCGTCCTGATCCGGCAAATGTGAAGCGGCCGTCTGTCGGATCGTGCCAGGGATTGAATTTCAATTCAACGCCATCAACGACGGATACACGCGGCAATCTTCCGGTCCGCAACCAGATCGAAAAAGCATAGCGCCGCTCTCTCTCGGATAGTTCGATCATGCCGCCCTCCCTGCCTCATGCGGCAAGAACATATCAGCAACGATTTCCTACAAGTCAATAAAAAACGTGCTGATTTGCGATGAAGGACGGCAACACAGAGTACCCAGCGTTGCCGTCTATGGAATCCGATCCTGCGAAAAATGGTGCCCGAGAGAGACTCGAATTTCTTTCTTAAAGCGCTGAATTGCGCCAGTTTTTGAGTATTGAATTTCAGGCGTGGCCCCAGCAGTGTGCCCATTTGGTACTTTGCTGTGACCGAACTGCCGACCTCTCGCCAGTCTGGGACCTTTCTGGACTACTGTTTTTCCTCGATTTGCACAACCGCTTTTGGCCAATTGCCGACCGGAAATTTTGGCCAAGCAGGCGGCACTAGCCGACGTTCGCCAGCCGATGTCTTTGGCGTCGCTATCAACATTGCAGACGCCTTCTGGCGCATGTGGGTACGTAAATGCGATTTTTGGCTCAGACTACCCGTCCTGCCGCACTAAAAACCGGAACCATGCGCTGAACAGCTGGTTGACGACCTGAGCGATATGCTCGGCAACTTTTTGCCTTCTGTGTTGAAGACGCAGCACCCAAGCTGAATCCGCGCCGTGAGACTTGTCGTTCCCCGTCTTGGAGGAACTGAAAATGTCCGACACCGCAACTCTCGACCGGTTGATACCGGCCATCAGGCTGGCTCATCAGTCGGCGAAACCATACCCCAACGACAGCGCCGAATACCGCAAGGCGCGAACGTCGCTGCTTGTCGAAGAGATCGAGCTGCGCCGCCATATCGAGCGGGTTGCGGCGCAACGCCGAGCGCTGCCGATGGGCGGAGCGGCTGGCGCCTATCAGTTTCTCGACGAGCAGGGAAAGACCGTCAGCCTGATCGATATGTTCGGTGAGCACGGCACGCTCGTCACCTATTTCTGGATGTATGGGCCCCAGCGCGAGCGCCCGTGCCCGATGTGCACGGGACTGCTCGGATCGTTGGACATTCCCGCCGTCGATCTCGAACAGCGCGTCGCTCTTGCAGTGATCGGGCGCTCACCGGTCGCCCGACAGCTTGCTTTTGCCCGCGAACGCGGTTGGCGAAACCTGATATTTTATCAGTGCGTCGCCGATGACTTTCCGACCGATTACAGAGGGCTTGCCCCCGACGGCAGCGAATGGCCCGCGCTCGATGTCTGGAAACGGGAGGACGACAAGATTTACCATTTCTGGGCGGGTGAGTCCGGCGAAACCGCCGATCCTGGTCAAGACCCGCACGGCGCGCCCGACCCGATGCCGCTGTGGAACATTCTCGACCTGACGCCCGAGGGACGCGGGACGGACTGGTATCCGAAGCTGGAATACGATCGGTGAATGCGCCCTACCCGGAAGTTTTGGAAGCTTGAGCGATCGCCAACAGCTCGCATTGTCGCGACATCTGGGCTGACGACGCAAACCCAACTGCGCGGCCTCCGGTCGGTCAACTGACGTACGCCTATCCTGTTCTGTCTTTCAGGACCGTTTCGTAATGCCCACGTCGTCGATGCATCCTCAAGCCATAGACTCTTCGTGCGTCTCTGAATATCGTTACGGTTAAAGGGCATCGTTACATCCTGACCATATAAGCCGCCCGGGGAATGCACATGTGCAGGGGTCGTCGTGTCAGCCAACCCGCCTAGGTCGCCCAAGCCTGTCGGGGGGGGGCGACTTCTCAACGCAGCGATCCAAAGGTGCAAACTAGCATGCCGCTGATCGTTGGCATCGGCGCGTCGGCGGGCGGGCTCGAAGCTTTCAAGCGCTTCTTCGCCAGCACCCCGGCAAACACCGGTGTGGCCTTCGTGCTGGTCCAGCATCTGTCGCCCGATCACAAGAGCATGCTGGCCGACCTGCTCGGCAAATCGACCGAGATGGACGTTATCGAGGCGACTGACGGTGTCGCGGTCAAGCGCAATTGTGTCTTTGTGATCCCGCCTGATGCAACGATGACCATCGTGCGAGGCCATTTGAATATCGTCAAACCCGCGCCGCCGCGCGAGCGACGACGCCCGATCGACACTTTCCTGCTTTCGCTTGCCGAAGATCAGGGAGAAAACGCGGTCGGCATCATCCTGTCAGGCACCGGTAGCGACGGGTCGCTTGGCATCGCCGCGATCCGCGAAAAGGGCGGCCTTACGCTCGCGCAAGCCGAGTTCGATCACCACGCCCTGCCCGGTATGCCCCAAAGCGCGGCTGCGACCGGGCAGGTCGACGATGTACTGGCCGTCGAAGCGATGCCGGCGCGGCTGGTGACGTATCAGGCGCACCTCGCCAGCGTGGCGACAAACAAGGACGGCGACGGCCTCCGCACCGACGCAAAGTCGCATATGACAACGATCATGAACGCCTTGCGCGCGCGAAGCGGCCATGATTTCAGCGAATACAAGGAAAAGACGCTGGTGCGGCGGCTCCAGCGGCGCATGCAGCTGCTCCAGGTCGAGACGCCCGAGGCGTATATCGAGCTGATCCGCAAACAGCCCGAAGAACTCGATCTGCTGTTCCGCGAACTTCTGATCGGCGTCACCCAGTTTTTTCGCGACCCTGCCGCCTTCGAAGTTTTGAATGCAGACGTTTTGAAGGGACTCGTTTCCGGCAAGGGTGCGCACGAGTCGGTGCGGGTTTGGGTTGCAGGCTGCGCCACCGGCGAGGAGGCCTACACACTTGCGATACTGCTGCGCGAGGCAATGGATGCGCGGCGTCCAAGGCCTAAGGTGCAGATTTTCGGGACTGATATCGACGACCGCGCGATTGCGACTGCGCGACTCGGTCGCTTCCGTGGCCCGGTCGCCGGGGTCTCGCCCGACCGGCTCGAACGCTGGTTCACGCAGGAAGGCGATGATTACTGCATCGCACCCGAAATACGCGAGATGTGTGTGTTCTCGACGCACAGCATCATCAAGGACCCGCCGTTTTCAAAGCTCGACCTGATCTCATGCCGCAACGTGCTGATCTATATCAGCCCGCCGCTGCAGGATCGCGTGATGCACAGCTTTCACTACGCTTTGAAGCCAGGCGGGCGGCTGTTTCTCGGGTCGTCGGAGTCGGTCACGCGTGCTGCAAAGCTGTTTTCGGCAGTCGACAAGAAGCAGCATCTTTTCGAACGCCGCGAGCCCGAACCCGGCATGCCATCGCTCCCATTTCGTAGCAGCAAGGACGCGATGACGATCTTGAATACGCCGCCGTCGTCCGGGTCGAGCGACCGCATCGAAAAGGGTGCGCGCCGCGTCATGGAGAAGCACAACCCGCCGCATGTCGTGATCGACCGCCAGCACCAGATCGTCCGCTTTTCGGGCGCGTCGCTAGGTCGCTATTTTGAACCGGCGACGGGGACCCCAAGCTTTGCACTTTTCGATATCCTGCGAAAGCCGCTGCGCCCGGCCGTGCGCAAACTCCTGCTCGAAGTGCGGACGTCAAAAACGACAGTGCATAATGGCCAAGTGCCGCTCCGCATCGAAGGCAAGCCACATCTGGTGATGCTGATTGCCGAGCCGATGGACGACGAAGGCGACTATGTCGTGCTCGCGTTCCAGGATGGCGGGTTTGAGGTTCCGGACAGCAAGGCGGTAGCCCCGGCGATCGATCTGCCCGACGCGATGCGCGCGCTCGAACAGGATTTGCTTACAACCCGAACGCAGCTGCAATCGACGATCGACGAACTCGAAACCGCCAACGAGGAGCTGAAATCGTCGAACGAAGAATATCAGTCGGTCAACGAGGAGCTGCAATCGTCGAACGAGGAGCTCGAAACCGCCAAGGAGGAAATGCAGTCGATCAACGAGGAGTTGCAGACGATCAACGTCGAAATGGGCAGCAAGAACGAGCAGCTGACGCGGCTTAACAGCGACATCAAAAATCTGCTGGAGAGCACCGAGATCGCAACACTGTTCCTCGACGAGCATCTCCAGATCAAGGCGTTCACGCGCGGCATCGCTGATATCTTCAGCGTGCGCGACAGTGACATCGGGCGACCGATCACCGAGATCGCGAGCCTGCTCGATTATTCGGAATTGCAGCGCGACGTGAAGACCGTGCTGCGCAAGCTCGTAATGACCGAGCGGCGCGTGACGCTGACCGACAAGTCTATGACATTTGAAATGCGCGTTCGCCCCTACCGCACCGTCGATAACGTCATCGACGGGGTGGTCTGCACCTTCGTCGATATCACAGCGCGCGAAGCGTCCGACATGGCGATGCGCGCCAGCGAACAGCAGTTCCACGCGATGGCCGAATCCATCCCGCAGCTGGCGTGGATCATGGACGGCGAAGGCTATATCTTCTGGTATAACCGCCGCTGGTTCGATTACACGGGCACGACGCTCGAGGATATGAAGGGCTGGGGCTGGCAGAGCGTCCACGACCCGGCCGAGCTCGACCGCGTGGTCAAACGTTTGAAGCACAGCATCTCGACTGGCGAAATCTGGGAAGACACCTTCCCGCTGCGCGGTGCCGACGGCAAGTATCGCTGGTTCCTGTCGCGCGCCGAACCGTTCCGCGACGATACTGGCAAGATCGTCCGCTGGTTCGGCACCAACACCGACATCGAAGATCAACGGCGCGGCGAAGAACTTCGCGAATTGCTGCTGCGCGAGATGGATCACCGGGTGAAGAACCTTTTCGCCATTGTCGGTGGCGTCGTGATGCTGAGCGCGCGGTCTGCAACGACGCCGCAGGATATGGCTGCGACGGTCCAGGGACGCCTCGGCGCGCTGGCGAGTGCGCACAAGCTGATCCGTCGGGATAAGCTCGACGCGAAGCGCGAAACGACGCTTGCGGTCCTCATTAAATCGATACTCGCACCGCATGTCGATTTGGTCCCGAAGGACAGAGAAGCTCGGGCGATCGTCGAGGGCTCCGAGATTGTCGTTGGCGGCGATACCGTGACAAGCTTGGCGCTCGTCCTTCACGAACTCGCGACCAACGCCGCCAAATATGGCTGTCTTTCCACGCCCGACGGGCGGCTCGGCGTCACATGGTCGATCGCTAACGATATCCTCACGCTTGCCTGGCAAGAACGCGGGGGGCCTGCTGTTGCAGGGCCTCCCGACCGCGAAGGGTTTGGCAGTACCCTCGCCAGAAATACTGTGAACGGTCAGCTCGACGGCCATTTTGACCATCAATGGGATAGGGAGGGCTTGACGGCTTCGATCTCAGTGCCGATTGCCCGGTTGTCATCTTGAGCCGGGGGGCATTTGACGACGGGCCAACGGTTAACGCGATGTTGAATAACTCCCTTGTTCTTATCGCCGAAGATGAGGCGGTCATTGCCCTCGACCTGACGATGGCGGTGCGTGATGCAGGTGGGCGCGTGGCTGGTCCTGCGGCCAGCGTGAAGCGGGCACTTGCGCTTATCGACGAAATGCCGATTGAAGCTGCCATCCTCGATGTGAATCTGTCGGATGGCGACATATCGCCGGTCGCAGCACTGCTACTGGCATCGGGAATCCCAATCGTGCTTCAGACGGGCGTTGGCCTACCCGCAGACCTGGTCGCGCGCTATCCTGACCTGCCGGTGCAGATAAAGCCCTGCACGGCGCAATCGCTCGTTGCGCATCTTTCGGCGCTAATGTTGTCAGGCAATAAGGCCGCTTAGTCGATTGCGCTTGGCTGCATCAAAACATCTCCAACTGATCGCGCATCGGGTCCTAGAACCCGACGTCGAGCGGGCGCTGCGCCCGCTTGGGCTGCATCGGCTGCTGCGCCGCCCATGTCAGCCGGTCGCCAAGACTAACCGGCTGCATGCCCGCAATCATCATCTGATCTGGGCCGCCAAGCGACGCAATGCGCTCGCCCTGCTGCCCCCTCACTGGACCCGCCCCCGGCGCTCTTCGCATATCAGGACAAGTGCCCCGAAGTCCTCGCGCTCCCCAAGCCGGTCAGCAATCTTCCGCACGCACGCCAGCGGCAAGCCATTGTCATGCGCCACACTGCGCAGATAATCGTCGCGACACTCCGCGCCGCACGCCCGGTATTGCAACAGCAAGTCGGTCATCGAACCTTCCTTCCCTTCGGCTGAAAGCCGCACTGCCTGCGGCATGCGGCCTGCCTTCCGGCGAGGATGGGAGGGGGAGGGAAAACCGAAATCGATGCCC
>JANPGY010000027.1:0-116318 GCA_031424175.1 Sphingomonadales bacterium | reverse complement strand
GCCGGTGCACCGCCGCATCGTTATCTCGCTGCCGGGGCGACGCAATATCACAGCCAGCATCACGCTTTTCATCATCATCCTGACGGTCATTCTGCCGATGCTCGCCATCGGATCGCTGCTGATTGATCAAGCGGTAAGCGTTTATGGCACGCTCGCCACGCGCAGGTTCGATCTTGGCAGGGCATTCCAGGATATTCAGGCGGCGCTTCCGCGTTCGCTCGCGCGGCTGCTCGACCAGAACGGCTATGGCACGCTTCGCGGGGCACAGGAGCGGCTATCCGACGTGCTGACAGAAACCGCGCGGCTGGCCGCCGGGACGGCTGTCCAGTTCGGGCAGGGTGCCTTCAAGTTTTTCGTGGCGCTGAGCGCGATGCTCTACCTCACTTTTTTCCTTCTGCGCGACGGCGCGGGGCTGACGCGGCGCATCGGCGAGCGGATCCCGCTTGAAAACGATCTTCGCCGAATCCTGTTTGAAAAGTTCGCAACGGTTATCCGCGCAACCGTCAAGGGCAGCCTTGTCGTGGCGCTGCTCCAGGGCATTCTCGGAGGCGTTACCTTTGCCATCATCGGGGTGCCGGCAGCGCTCCTCTGGGGGACCGTCATGGGTTTCCTCTCGCTCATTCCTGCGGTTGGAACCGCGCTCATATGGGTTCCCTTTTCGATCTACCTCTTTGCGAGCGGACAAGTGTGGCAGGCCGTCGTGCTCGTGGTCTCGGGCGCATTCATTGTCGGATCGGTGGATAATTTCGTGCGACCCGTGCTCGTCGGGGCCGATACGCGGATGCCCGATTACATCGTCTTCATCTCGACGCTGGGCGGCATCAGCGTCATGGGGTTCAGCGGCATCGTCGTCGGGCCGGTCATCGCGGCCCTGTTCATCGCCGCATGGGATGCGTTTCTCGAGCAGCGCAAGGATGCGACCGAGGCCGCGCTCGCGGCGGAAAGGGAGGGGGCGTGAGCCATATTTTCGACAAGGCGAAGTTGCCGAGCCGACACGTTTCGGTCGGGCCGGAGCGTGCGCCGCATCGCAGCTATTATTATGCGATGGGGCTGAGCGAGGAGGAAATCGCACGGCCTTTCGTGGCAGTGGCGAGCGCGGGGAATGACAGTGCGCCGTGCAACACCACGCTGGACGCACAGGCCGATGTCTGCCGGAAAGGCGTCGAAGAGGGTGGCGGCATGCCGCGTCGCTTCAACACGATCACCGTCACGGACGGTATCGCGATGGGGCATCAGGGGATGAAATCCTCGCTCGTCAGTCGCGAAGTGATTGCCGATTCGGTCGAGCTTTCCGTCCGCGGCCATTGCTATGACGCGCTTGTGGGTTTTGCCGGCTGCGACAAGAGCCTGCCGGGCATGATGATGGCGATGCTGCGGCTGAACGTGCCGAGCATCTTTGTTTACGGTGGCTCCATCCTGCCGGGGCGTTTCGAGGGCCGCGACGTGACGGTGGCCGACGTGTTCGAAGCCGTCGGTCGTTTCGCATCGGGCGGCGCTAACTGCCCGCTTGAGGAGCTTTATGCGCTCGAGAAAGTGGCCTGCCCCGGCCATGGCGCCTGCGGCGGCCAGTTTACTGCAAACACCATGGCGTGCGTCGGCGAGGCGATCGGGCTGTCGCTGCCCAACAGCAACATGGTTCCCGCGCCTTATGCTTCGCGTGAGCAGATCGCCCATGCGGCGGGCGTTCAGGTGATGGAATTGCTCGCCCGGAACATCCGCCCGCGCGACATCTGCACGCGCGCCGCCTTCGTCAATGCGGCAAGGATCGTTGCGGCGACCGGCGGATCGACCAATGGCGCACTTCACCTTCCCGCCATGGCGAACGAGGCCGGAATAGACTTCAGCCTGTTCGATGTCGCCGAGGCGTTCAGATCGACCCCCTATCTCGCCGACCTTAAACCGGGCGGCACCTATGTCGCGAGGGATATGCATGAAGCCGGTGGCGTCTACATGCTCATGAAGACGATGCTGGCGGAAGGCTTGCTCGATGGCGATTGCCTGACCGTGACAGGACGAACACTGGGCGAGAATATCGACCAGGTGACGTGGAACCCCGATCAGAAAGTCATCTATCCCGCAACCGCGCCGATCAGCCCGACCGGCGGCGTCGTCGGCCTGCGCGGCTCGCTCGCTCCCGATGGCGCGATCGTGAAGGTTGCAGGATTGCATATCCTGCAGTTTTCCGGCCCGGCGAGGGTGTTCGACTGCGAGGAGGATTGCTTCGCCGCCGTCGAGGGACGAACGATCAATGAAGGCGAAGTCATCGTCATTCGCTATGAAGGCCCCAAGGGCGGGCCGGGTATGCGCGAGATGCTTTCGACGACGGCGGCGCTCTATGGACTTGGCATGGGCGAAAGCGTCGCGCTGATCACCGACGGGCGCTTTTCAGGGGCGACGCGGGGATTCTGCATCGGCCATGTCGGCCCTGAGGCGGCGGATGGCGGGCCGATCGCGCTCGTCGAGGATGGCGATATGATCGCGATCGATGCCGAGGCGGGCACGATCGACCTGCTTGTCGACGAAGCGATCCTTGCGATCCGCAAGGCGGCCTGGACACCGCGGGTCAATGATTACCAGTCGGGTGCCTTGTGGCGTTATGCGCAGAACGTCGGCCCGGCATGGCTCGGTGCGGTGACTCACCCCGGTGCGAGAGGCGAAACGCATGTCTTTGCGGATATCTAGCTTCGCCCTGCTGACGGTGCTGGCAGGATGCGGAAGCACGCCGGATACCAAGCAGGTGACCGATGCACCTGCAGCCGACCGCGTCGCCTGTGCAGCCGGGCCCGGGCGCCTTTCGGACGACTGCGCGATGGAGCGCGATGGCAGTTCGGTCATCGTTCGCCATGCCGACGGAAGCTTCCGCCGGTTCGAAGTCGATGCCGCGGGCACCTTCGGTGCTGCCGATGGCGCAGAGGAAGTTTCCGGCAGGCGTCAGGCCGACGGCAGTGTCGATGTTCTGATCGGTGATCGGCGATATCGCTTTCTTCGCGGTCAACTGAAGCCGTGAGCCCGCTCGGCGGTCCCGTGCTGACCGCCGCCGGAATGCGCGCCGCGGAAATCACCTGTGGCGTTTCCCTCGCCAATCTGATGGAGCGCGCCGGTGCAGCGCTTGCCGATGCTGCATGGCGTTTCGGAAAAGGCGCGCCGGTGCTGATCATGTGTGGGCCCGGCAATAATGGTGGCGACGGGTATGTCGCCGCGCGGCTGCTCGCTGAGATGGGCGTGGCGGTTACCGTTGCCACATTTGGTGAGCCGTGCACCGAACTGTCGCGCCAGGCGCGGGCACGATGGCATGGGCCGGTCTGTAATCCAGAGGATGCTGAACCCGCTTCCGTTACGATCGACGCATTGTTTGGAACCGGACTGTCGCGGCACCTCGATCCCGATATCGCGGCCATGCTGCGACGCATCCGTGTGTCATCGGATCTGGTCATCGCCGCCGATCTCCCGAGCGGCACCGGCAGCGACGACGGTGCCGATCTGGGCGCTGTGGCAGCCGATATCACCATCGCGTTCGGAGCCGCCAAGCCCGCTCATCTGCTGCAGCCGGCGGCGGCGAAGTGCGGACATGTCCTGGTCGCGGACATCGGGTGCCCGGTCGGGAGCAACGCAGCCGTACTGGCCCGTCCGCACCTTCCCGCGCCGGGGCCCGACGACCATAAATATACCCGCGGGATGGTTGCCGTCCTCGCGGGGGAGATGGCTGGTGCGGCAACGCTGGCGGTAACGGCGGCGGCGCGCTGTTCGGGTTATGCGATACTGGCGGGGGAGGGGCGGTCTCCGTCAAGCGTCGTCAGCCGCAGCGTCGCATCGGTTATTGCGGATCCGAAAATCGGTGCGATGCTGATCGGGCCGGGGATGGGCGACAATCCTGAAAACCGGCAAACCCTGAGAAGCATGTTGACGGCCGATCGCCCGCTGGTCCTCGATGCTGGCGCGCTTTCCTTGGTATCCGCAGAGCAGTTGCGCCGCGCGCCTGCCACGATCGTGACGCCCCATGGCGGTGAGTTCGACCGGCTGTTCGGCGCATGGGGCGGGAGCAAGCTCGAACGGGCACGGGCCGCAGCCGCAGCATCGGGCGCGACCGTCATCTTCAAGGGCAGCGATACCGTCATCGCGTCGCCGGACGGTCGCGTGACGCTCTGCCCTCCGGCAAGCACATGGCTGGCGACGGCTGGCACCGGCGATGTGCTTGCCGGAATTGCGGTGGCGATGCTCGCGCGCGGGCTGGACGGGCATCAGGCTGCGGCTGCCGCAGTATGGCTTCATGGAGACGCTGCGTGGCGGGCGGGAGCAGGGCTCATCGCCGACGATCTGCCGGATCGTCTGTCGGCAGCGCTTGCGGCCTGCACATGAGCATCGTGACGCATATCGCCGCGCGGGGGGACGGCGTGACTGCAGACGGCCGCCACGTGGCATCTGCGGTGCCAGGCGATACGGTGGACGCCGACGGCACCGTCATTCAGGGTCTGCATCATGCGCATCCCCCGTGCCGCCATTTTCCCGGCTGCGGCGGCTGCCAGCTCCAGCATGCCGATGACCATGTTTATGCCGGATATGTCGCGGGCCGGATAACAATGGCACTGGCCGCGCAGCGGATCGAGGCCAATGTGCGTGATGTCCACCTGTCGCCGCCACGCACCCGGCGCAGGGCGACGCTGCAGGCCGAACGCCGTGGCAAAAGTGTTGTGCTGGGCTTCAACGAAGCCGCGAGCCACCGCATTGTCGACATGCACGAGTGCCATGTGCTGCACCCGAGGCTGTTTGCGCTGGTCTCCCCGCTGAGGCGCCTGCTCGGCACCATCCTTCCCGATCGCACGCGCGCCCGCATCGGCCTGACGCTGATCGATCAGGGCGTGGACATGCTCATCGAGGGCAGCTGCACCGAAACGCTTGAGGCGGTTGAAGCACTGATAAAGTTCGGTGAGACGCAGGGGCTGGCGCGCCTTTCGCTCGACGAGGGTTTTGGTGCCGCGCCACGGTTCGCGCCGCGTCCCGTGACCATCACCCTGACGGGTACGCCGGTATCATTTCCCGAAGGAGCGTTTCTCCAGGCGACGACAGACGGCGAGGCCGCGCTCGTCTCGGCCGTTCGGGAGGCGACGGCGGGTGCGGACGCGATCGTCGATCTGTTTGCCGGACTCGGCACATTTGCGCTGGCGCTGACGGGCAGGGTGCATGCTGTCGAAGGTGCGCGCGATGCGATCCTTGCGCTCGCAGGCACGCGGCGCGTCACCACCGAGCATCGCGACCTGTTTCGCCGTCCTCTCTCAGTCGATGAGCTTGCGCGGTTCGACTGCGTCGTTCTCGATCCGCCCAGAGCGGGTGCGGCAGCGCAGGTGGCCGCTCTTGCCCTGTCGAATGTCAGCCGGATTGCCTATGTCAGTTGCAATCCGGCGACATTCGCGCGCGACACTGCGGTGCTCGCGGCCGGCGGCTATCGGCTGCTGTGGGTAAAGCCCGTCGGCCAGTTCCGATGGGCGACCCATGTCGAACTGGCCGCAGCATTAACGCGCTAGAATGCGATGGCGCGGCTGGCCGCGTCACCGGAAAACCGCGATCAGCGCGTGGACCGACAGCGCCACGAGGCACAAGCTCGAAAGCGCGAAAAGAACGAACCGGTAGCGCACGATGTTGACCGTTGCCTGCAACAGGCTGTGCATGATGCGCAGGCCGACATAGGCCCACGCGATTACCACATTCGTCGCGTTGCCGGTGCCCGTAAACGCGATGACGATGGACACCGCGTAGAACAGGGTGGGCTGTTCCATCAGATGGATGTAATTGTGCGCGGGCCACTGGGCCTTTTCGTCGATGCGCCCGTCGAGAGCGCCCGGTTTTCCGCCGACCACCTTGTTGATGTCGATCCCCGCCTTCTTCATTGCCGGAAGCCTGACGACGATCAGCCAGACAAGCATGAACAGCGACCATGCGATCAGCACGGCAACCGGCTTCAGGATTTCAATATTCACGGCAGCGTCCCCCCTATTTTTTACGGACGCTGCCCCATTCCGCGCGATCAGGCAAGCTGGTCAAAAATCCTGCTCCAGTTCCGCTTTTCGCGGGTTCGACCCTGCTGGCGATGCCATGCGTCACTCGCAAGCAGCGGCATGACCGATCCTGCTTCGGCGAAAACCATCTGTTCGATACCGGTGTTCACCTTGCCCCAGCTCGCCGCTTCCTGAAGCGTCGAGGACGAGCAGGCCCCGTCGCGCACGTCGGCCACGGTGATCTGCACCGCATATTTATGAACCGCGACGTCCTCGTGACCAAGGATTTCGGCACAGACGACGGTATCCTGAATAAAGTTTTTCGGAACACCGCCGCCGATCATGAGAAGGCCGGTATCGCCTGCTTTCACCTTGATCTCCGTCAGTTCGCGGAAATCGGCAATGGCATCGAGCACCATATAGGGCTTTCCGGCCTTTGCGTGGTCCACCTGATGCTTGACGAGGCCGAAGCCCGCCGAGCTGTCGACGAAGGCCGGACAGAATATCGGGACGTCATGTTCATAGGCGAGCTTGACCAGCGAATTGTCCTTCTTGCCATGTTCGACAAGATACCTGCCCATTTCGCGAATGAATGCACGGCTCGAATAGGGCTTGGCGTCAAGCGTTTCGGCGATCTCGAAAATCGTGTGATCGACGTGCTGGAGTTCTTCTTCGTCGATATAGGTATCGTAGATCCGGTCTATGTAGAGCGAGCGGAGCGTATCGTCGTCGGGGATCTCATTGGCCTGATAGTGCCGGTGTCCGAGCCCTTCGAAAAAATCCATGTCGACAATGGTGGCGCCGGTCGCGACGATGCCGTCTACCATGTTCGATCGGACGAGTTCGGCATAAAGGTCCATGCAGCCGCCCGCGCTGGTGCTGCCCGCGATGACGAGAAAAATCGTGCAGTCCGGATCTTCGAGCATCTGGTTGTAAATGCCAGCGGCGCGTGACAGATCGCGGCTGGTAAAGCTCATCTTGCCCATGGCATCGACGATGGGCCGCGCATCGAAGCTGGTGATGTCGATATGTTCGACTTTCGTCGAGAGAAGTTCGGCCTTGCGCTGCGCGTTGATCTGGGGACTGTTCATAAATGCTCCGTCAGCCCCAAACCGGCAAAGGGCAGGGGCTTTGTTCAGTTCCGGGAAGGCACAATCCCGTAATGGCTAAAGATCGGCCGGGAAAGCCGTGTGTTTCCTACCCCGCCAAGTGGAGGCGCGGTGTTACAATGTAACGACGTTTGACGGAAGGAAATGCCCGGCGGGACTGTATAGCGATGCCATCGGTTCATCGCCCACTTCAAATGGCCCCATCGCACCGAAACCGTTGAACCCCGTCCGCATCGCGCAGCCATAGGCACCGAGCATGCCGATTTCGACATAATCACCCGCACGAACATCAGCCGGAAGCATGAACGGCCCGGCCATATAGTCCATATCGTCACAAGTGGGCCCATAAAAACTATAAGCGACATCAGGTGCTGCACTGTTCGATTCGCGCAGCAGTTCGGTCGGGAAGCGCCACGCGACGCGCGCGGCATCGAACAGTGCGCCATAGGCACCGTCGTTGATGTAAAGCTCGGTGCCGCGCCGCTTCTCCACGCGCACGATCAGCGACGAATATTCGGCGCACAGTGCCCGGCCCGGCTCGCACCACAGTTCGGACGAATAGCTGACGGGCAGGTCTTCAAACGCGCGGTGGATCACATCGAAGAACAGCTCGAGCGGCGGTGGCTCCATGCCCGGATAGGATGAGGGAAAGCCCCCGCCCACATCGACAACGTCGACGGTGACGGACGCAGCCAGGATTGCCGCCCGCACCCGCGCGAAGGCATCGCGATAGGCCGATGGCGTCATCGCCTGCGATCCGACGTGAAAGCAGATGCCGAGTGCGTCGGCAACCTGCCGCGTGGCGATCAGCAGATCCCTGACCTCGGACGGATCGGCACCGAATTTCGACGCAAGGCTGTACTTCGAATGTTCGGATGACACGCGCAGCCGCACGCAGAGAGTCAGGTCCTCGGCGTAATCCGTCGCGCGAACGATTTTCCCGAGCTCTTCTTCGGTGTCGAGCGAAAAAACGCGCACCCCGTGAACGAAATACGCCTCGCGGATTGCCTCTTCGGCTTTGACCGGATGCATGAAGCACAGCGTCGCCTGCGGTACGACACCCGCGACGAGCCGCACCTCGGCGATCGAGGCAACGTCGAAATGCGTGATGCCACTGTCCCACAGCAGAGCGATCAGATCCGGTGACGGATTGGCCTTTACCGCATAGATCGGACGACCTGGGAACTTCTCGACGAAGAACCGGGCCGCGCGCCGGGCGGCATGCGGGCGAATGAGCGTTACCGGCTGGACCGGATTGAGGGCAGACGCTAGCCCCCGCGCGTTATGATGCTCGACCAACTCAAGAGACCTCCAATTGCCATTTGGCGTATCGTAAAAAAGCTGCCTTGCGGTGGAAGTCCCATGGAGCAGCGAACGGCGCATATATGTGTGTGGTCCGATGGTGTAAAGGCTCGATCAGCCATGCTGTCCAAACCGAGTGAGCAAAGCGCCAACCTGTGAGAAAACCTTGCTTTTCCGGCGTCGAAAGCGCGGCGCGCGCAGTGGCGGCGGTCGTGCCGCCAACACCATTGTTAACCTTTTCCCATGGCGGGCGAACGATTTTCGCCAAGGCCGAATCCCTGCAGCCGATGGGTGCGTTCAAGCTGCGCGGTGCCTGGTGGCGGCTGTCGTCGCTTTCGCCGGAGGAGCAGAAGCGCGGGGTCGTGGCTTTTTCGTCGGGAAATCATGCGCAGGGCATCGCCTGGGCAGCAGCGCGGCTGGGCATGACGGCAACGATTGTGATGCCGACGGACGCGCCGGCACCAAAGCGCGCAAACACGGCTGCATTGGGTGCCAGAATCGTGCTGTACGATCGACGCTCCGAAGATCGGGCCGCCATCGCTGAATCGCTGGCCGCAGCGACGGGTGCGATCGTCGTGCCGCCCTTTGCCGATCCCTGGGTGATCGAGGGGCAGGGGAGTGTGGGGATCGAGGCGATCGCGCAGATGGCGGCGCTGGGGATCGCGCCGCCCGATCGCGTGATGAGCTGTTGTGGCGGCGGGGGACTCTCGGCGGGTATGGCGCTCGCCTGTCCAGACGCAGCGATCACGGTCGTCGAGCCCGAACATTGGGACGACTTCGGGCGATCGCTTGAACTGGGTGAGATTACCGGTGTTTCACCCGATGCCCCGGCCACGGCCTGCGATGCACTGATGACGATGCGGCCCGCGCCGATGACGTTTGAAATACTCCTGGCGCGCGGCGCGGTGGGCGTTGCCGTGAGCGAAGCCGATGTCGGAGCGGCGATGCGCTTTGCATTCGAAAAGCTCCGCCTTGTGGTCGAGCCGGGCGGCGCGGTTGCGCTCGCGGCGGTGCTGTCCGGCAGGTCAGACCCTGGCGATCGCACGCTGATCACCATCTCGGGCGGGAACGTCGATCCGGCTTATTTCGCGCGGATACTCACGTCATGACGGACGTTTCCGGCATTGCAGTTCCCGTAGCGATCTTCGCCTGTGGCCTGCTGGTGTGGGGCGGTTTTCGAGTCCTGTTCAGCGGCGGGGACCGGCTCAAGGGGGTGTTGATGATCGTCGCGGCCGTCGTGCTTGCCGGCAATATCGTCATTCTCACCTACTGATCGGGGACTGCCGATCCGGGCAGCCGCACCCCGGCCACCGGCGATTACCGGATCGGCGAATCGGGCGCCAAGCGCATGTCGAGGTAACGATCGACCGATCCCATCAGTTCGGTAAGCTCGTTCTGAAACAGATGGTTCGCGCCCCTGATCTCGTCGTGATGGATCGTGATGTGTCGCTGGGTCCGCAGCTTGTCGACCAGCTTCTGCACCGCGCCTGGGGTTACCACCTCATCGGCGGTGCCCTGAATGATGATTCCGGATGACGGACAGGGTGCCAGAAATGTGAAGTCATACATGTTGGCGGGCGGCGCGATCGAGATGAAACCGCGGATTTCAGGGCGGCGCATCAGCAGTTGCATGCCGATCCACGCGCCAAAGCTGAAACCGGCCACCCATGTCGTCTGCGCTTCGGGATGGATCGACTGAACCCAGTCGAGCGCGGAGGCTGCATCTGAGAGTTCGCCGACACCGTTATCGAATACGCCCTGCGACTTTCCGACACCACGGAAATTGAAGCGGAGCGTGGCGAAGCCGCGGCGCACGAACGTCTGGTAAAGCGACTGGACGATCCGGTTATTCATCGTGCCGCCGGCCTGCGGATGGGGGTGGAGGATCATCGCGACCGGGGCACGGGGGCGGGGCCCGGGATTGAATCGCCCTTCCAGGCGGCCTTCGGGTCCGGGAAAAATGACTTCAGGCATAGGTACTTTCTGGAAATCAGCGGGAGAGAGCTGTCGCCCTGCGGTCGTGCACTATATAAGGAACGCCGATCCCGGGGCAATGTTTTCGATCGGCAATGAATGGCAGCACGGCTTTATCTCGATCACGCGGCGGCAACGCCGGTCCTGGCTGTAGCGCAGGCGGCGGTGGCCGGGGGGCTTGAACGCTGGGCCAATCCATCTTCGCCGCACGCCGAAGGACGTTCGGCGCGGGCGGCGCTGGAACAGGCGCGAGACCAGCTGAGGGCGGAACTCGCGTGGCCACACGACGTGATCTTCACGAGCGGCGCGAGCGAAGCGCTGGCCATGGCTTTGAAGCGCAGCCACGCCGATGCGATCGTCGTCTCCTCGGTCGAGCATGACGCGGTGCACCGGGCCGCTTCCGACGCCTATCTGGTGCCGGTGGGGAGTGACGGGCTGGTCGCGCGCGATGCTCTTTCAGGCCGACTCGGGGCGCTTGGTGCTCGGGCACCGCTCGTCGTGGTGCAGACAGCGAACAATGAAACCGGCGTGCTGCAATCGCTCGATAAGCTCGTGGAGGTTACAAGAAGCGCGGGCGGGCTGCTGCTCGCCGATGCATCCCAGACGGCAGCGAAACTGCCATTGCCCGACGCCGATCTGATCGCTGTATCGGCGCACAAGCTTGGCGGGCCGCCCGGCGTCGGTGCGCTGCTCGTGCGTGACCTGGGGTTGCTTCAACCGAGCGGTGGGCAGGAGCGTGGCTATCGCGGCGGAACCGAAAACCTGCCCGCCGTGCTGGGTTTCGTGGCGGCGCTGGGAGCAGCGCGCGGCTGGCTCGATCGCGCTGCCGATCTTCGCGCGCATCTGGACGCGGCGATCGAGGCGTCGGGCGGTGTGGTCGTCGCCAAAGCTAGCGCCCGGCTCGGCACGATCGCAAGCTACCGGATGCCGGGGGTCGCCTCCGCCGTGCAACTGATCCAGTTTGATCTCGCGGGGATTGCGGTTTCCGCCGGCAGTGCCTGTTCGTCGGGCACGCTGAGGACGAGCCACATCCTTTCCGCAATGGGGATGGACAGCACCGAGGCTGGCGAAGTCATCCGCGTCAGCTTCGGGCCGGAAACGTCGCGTGCCGATGTCTACCGCTTCATCGAGGCGTGGCAGCAGATCGCGGGGCATGGCCGGTGATCTATCTCGATTATCAGGCAACCACACCGCTTTCGCCCTTGGCATGCGCGGCAATGCTGCCCTGGCTCGATCCCGCTAATTCGGCAAATCCGCATTCGCCACATGCTGCCGGGCGCGCGGCCCGGGCCGCTGTCGAGTCGGCTCGTGACGCGGTCGCTGAGCTTTTCGCGCCCGCCGCGACGGGCCGGATCGCCTTTACAGGCGGCGCGACCGAGGCGCTGAACTGGGCGATCAAATCGATCGGCGGACCGATCGTCACGATCGCGACCGAACATGCGGCGGTTCTCGACACGGTCGAGGCGCTTGGCTGTCGTGGGGCGCAGGTCACGCTCCTTCCGGTCGGATCTGACGGAATCGTCGATCTCGACCGGGCAGGTGCGGCGATCGTGCCCGGCGTCAGGCTTGTGATCGCCATGCTCGTCAACAATGAGATCGGCGTGATCCAGCCGGTCACCGCGCTGGCCGACATGGCCCATGCCGCGGGGGCGCTGATGCTGTGCGACGCCGTTCAGGGCTATGGGCGGCTGGCCATCCCGCCACAATGCGATCTCGTCGCGGTATCGGCGCACAAGATTTACGGCCCAAAGGGCATCGGCGCGCTGTTCGTCCGTGACGGTATCAGCCTCGATCCGCTGCTTCACGGGGGCGGCCAGGAAGCGCTCGGACGGTCGGGAACATTGTCTCCGGCGCTCTGCGCAGGCTTTGGGCAGGCAGCGATCGAAATGCAGCGGCACGCCGATGAAGACGGGGAATCGACTGAAAAATTGTGGCAACATGCGGCGGCGGCGTTTGGCGATGGCTGGACGATCAACGGGTCGGTCCTGCACCGTTATCACGGCAACCTGAACATCCGTCGTGACGGGCTCGACGTCGGGCGGCTGATGTCCGACCTGCGCGACATTGCCTTTTCGGCCGGTTCAGCCTGTGCGAGCGGCTCGGGTCGGCCAAGCCATGTTCTGCGGGCGATCGGACTGAGTGAAGCCGAAGCGAAGTCCAGCATCCGGCTCGGCTTCGGGCGTTACACCACGGTCGCCGAAATCGACGAGGCGGTTGAGCGTATTGTCATCGCCGCCGACGCGCAGATGAGGCTCGCGGCATGAAGATCATATTCGCATCGGCAGACGGCACGCGGGTGATCGAAGCACAAGCCAGCCCCGGCGAAAGGCTGCTCGAAGTCGCGCAGCTTGCCGATCAACCGCTCGAGGGCACCTGCGAGGGCCAGATGGCATGCTCGACCTGCCATGTGATCGTCGATCCAGCATGGTTCGCCCTGCTGCCTGCCCCGCGCGAGGAAGAGGAAGACATGCTCGATCTCGCGGCCGGCGCTACCTGGACGAGTCGGCTCGCCTGCCAGATCATTCTCGACGAAACGCTCGACGGGCTGATAGTGCGGCTGCCACGCGAAAGCCGGAACATGCAGGGTCGTTGAAAAGCAGTCGCGGTTCGGCCATATGCCGTCACGGAAGTCGGGCGGACGGTGCCCTCGCGAACCTGGTCAGGTCCGGAAGGAAGCAGCCACAGTGAATCCGCCCCGGGTCGTTCCGGCTTCCACCATCGTATATGATCCGTCTTTGTGCGTTGATCTTTTCGCCTGTCACTCACGACGGCAGGATCTCCCTTCGACAGTCGCGTCCACCTTGCCTATCATTTGGGCCATGCCTGATTCCCTCGACCCTGCCGATCAGCTCGCGCCAGTGCCCGCGCAACCGTATCGCGTGCTCGCGCGCAAATATCGTCCGCAGACATTCGGCGAGCTGATCGGGCAGGATGCCATGGTGCAGACGCTCGGCAACGCGATAAAGCGCGGCCGGTTGGCGCATGCCTTTTTGATGACCGGCGTCCGTGGCGTCGGGAAGACTTCGACCGCGCGGCTGATCGCCAAGGCGTTGAACTGCATCGGACCAGATGGGACCGGCGGGCCGACGATATCGCCGTGCGGCATCTGCGAACCCTGTGTCGCCATAGCGGAAGGGCGGCATATCGACGTGATCGAGATGGACGCCGCGTCGAACACCGGCGTCGACGATGTACGCGAGATCATCGAGGCCGTGCGCTATTCGGCCGTATCGGCGCGCTACAAGGTCTACATCATCGACGAAGTTCATATGCTTTCGAAAAACGCTTTCAACGCGCTTCTGAAAACGCTTGAAGAGCCGCCGGCACATGTAAAATTTCTCTTTGCGACGACAGAGGTCAACAAGGTTCCCGTCACCGTGCTGTCACGCTGCCAGCGTTTTGACCTGCGGCGCATATCCTCTGAACGTCTGGCCGCGCATTTCGCCCGTGTGTGCGAGGCGGAAAATGTCATGGCCGAACCCGAAGCGCTGGCGCTCGTCGCGCGGGCAGCGGACGGCTCGGTGCGGGACGGGCTTTCGATCCTCGATCAGGCAATTGCACATGCTGATCTCGACGGGGACGGTGCGGTGAAGGCTGATGCGCTCCGCCAGATGCTCGGCCTGTCCGATCGGGGCGTGCTGCGTCGGCTGTTCGGTCTGCTTCTCGCCGGGGAAGCCCGGCCTGCGCTCGCGATGCTGGCCGATCAGCATGATCTCGGCGTCGATGGCAGCGCCATCCTGCGCGGATTGCTCGAAATCGTCCATGCGACGACAGTTGCAAAGGTGGGTACTCCCGCCGATCCGGCGCTGTCTGCCGAGGAGCGTGAGGCGCCGGCGGAATGGGCAGTCGGCCTGAGCTTCAACATGCTTCATCGCCTCTGGCAGCTTTTGCTGAAAGGGCATGACGAGGTGACGCGTGCGACCGATCCACGTGAGGCTATCGATATGGCGCTGCTTCGCGTGATCCATGCGTCCAGCCTGCCCGATCCCGGCGAACTGGTGCGGCAGTTGCACAGTGGCGCATCGGCCGCCGGGGCACAGCCGCTTCCGGCCTCGCCAACAGGTGCTTTGCCATCGCTGCCGCCGACGTTCGAGGCGCTGGTGACCGTCGTGGAACGCGCAGGCAGGCACATTCTGGCGCAACGGCTGCGTGATGAGATGGGCCTTGTGAGCTATGCCCCGCCCGCTCTCGTGCTGAGACCGAAGCGGCCGTTCGACCCGCGCGAGCTCGCCCAGGCACTTAAAGAAACAACCGGAACGGTCTGGACGGTCAGCGCCGAGGAGGGGCCAGCTGGGCCCAGCCTCCGTGATCAGGAAATCGCCAGCGAACAGAACGCACGTGACGCCATTCTCGCGACCCCGATCGTGAAGGCAGTACAGGATCACTTTCCCGAAGCCGAGCTGGTGGGCTGGATCGACAACCGGAGTAGAGCATGATGAATTCCATCGACGACATTCTGAAAATGGCCGCCAATGTTCAGGAGGAACTGGCAAAAGCCCAGGCAAGTCTCGACACGCTCGAAGTCGAGGGTGCCTCGGGTGGTGGCCTGGTCACGGTCCGGGCGACGGCCAAAGGCCGCGTTCTCGGCGTGCAGATTGACGATTCGCTGCTTGCGCCGTCCGAAAAGACGATGCTTGAGGATCTTGTTGCCGCCGCCTTTAACGATGCCCGGGCTAAGGCGGATGCTGTCTCCGGCGCGGAGATGAACAAGATGACGGCAGGCCTGCCGCTGCCGCCGGGGTTCAAGCTTCCCGGCATGTGACGGAAACACTCTGAACCTGCTGTCAGATGATCAGCGCACACAGGAGTCGAGCCTCTCGCGCGCGACGATTGCAGCCCGCGCGGCGACCATGCGGCCATAACGACGGGTGAAACCCGTAGGGCCGCTTGCCTCGCGCATCTTGGGCAGCGGCAGGATGGCCACGATCCTCGCCGCCTCGGCTGCCGACAGGCGGCTGGCGTCATGGCCGAAATAGCGGCGCGCACCGGCGTTGATCCCATAGGTGCCGATGCCGGTTTCAGCGATGTTGAGGTAGACTTCCATGATCCGGCGCTTTCCCCAGATGTTCTCGACAAGCACGGTAAAATAGGCCTCGAGCGCTTTTCGTAAGTAACTGCGCCCCTGCCACAGGAATGCGTTTTTCGCGGTCTGCTGGCTGATAGTCGAGCCGCCGCGGATCCTGCCTCCATTCGCGTTTCGGCGCCACGCGGCGGTGATCGCGTCGGTATCAAAGCCGTTATGCGAACAGAATTTCCCGTCTTCTCCCGCGATCGCTGCCCGCGCGGCGTCCGGGTCCATCCGCGACAGGGGCATCCATGACCGGTTTATCGAATGCCCGTCGAATGCGTTGCCGATCATCGTAAAAGTGACTGGTGGCGCGACGAATCGATAGGCGAAAACCCACAGGATCGAAAAAAGGATAAGCATTATGACTGTCAGCAGGACACCGCGAAAAAGCCGGATGGCAAAGGGTCTGCGGCGGATGGCTGGCATCCCCGCGGCGTTACCGGCAAGCACGGGTCGCGGCAATGCGCGCGCCTTCAGCCTGTTATGGTTGTCGGCTGTTGCCTTGAGCGGCACCTGCACGTCAGCGACGCTGGCGGCGTCGCGCGATCTTTGTCCCACTCGCCCCGGCCTCAATACACCATCTTGCACCGTCGATCCGGGCCGCGTTCTGCTCGAAATCGGACTTGCTGACTGGACGCTCGATCGCGCCGCTGGCTCGCGCCACGATAGCATTGCCGTCGGGGAAACGCTTCTGCGCTATGGCATTGATGATCGGACCGAGGCCGAATTCGGCTGGACGGCCTATGGCCACGATCGCGTCAGGCGCCGCTCAGGCGTCGAAGTGAAAGACGGAGTCGGCGATGTCATGTTCGCGATAAAACGGGGTCTGGGCGCTGCCAACGGGCCGCTCGCCCTGCAAGCCCATCTCAGCGCCCCGACGGGAGGGGCCGCAATCGGCGCGGGCGGCTGGGAAGCCGGCATGATGATGCCTGTTTCACTCCCGTTGCCAGGGGGTCTCGGTTTCGCGCTTACCCCCGGGATCGACTGGCTGGCCGACGAAAACGGTGGCGGCCACCACATTGCCTATGGAAGCGCGATCGGGGTCTCCCGAACATTCGCAAAAGCGATTACGGTCGCGGTCGAGGGGCAGGTGACGCGGGATGACGATCCGGGGAAGCTGCAGACGTCGATCGTGGGATCGGGGTCACTCGCATGGCAAACCGATGACGACAGCCAGATCGACATCGGCGTCGTCACGGGGCTGTCCGATGCGCCCGACCTTCAGCTTTACCTCGGCATATCCCGGCGTTTCTGAGACGGTCAGGTCTGGTCTGGTCTGGTCTGGTCAGGTAAGGGCGAGCGTGCCGTTCACCCGGGCGATCTTCATCATCGCCTTTTGCAGCTTGTCGAACGCCCTGACTTCGATCTGGCGGACGCGCTCGCGCGAGACGCCATAGACCTGCGACAGTTCTTCGAGCGTTTTAGGGTCTTCGACCAGCCGCCGTTCGGTCAGGATGTGCTTTTCGCGTTCGTTCAGTTCGTCCATCGCCTCGGCAAGCATGGCATGACGGTGAACCCGTTCCTGGCTTTCGCCGATTGCCTCGTCCTGCAACGGGCCGTCATCCTGCAGCCAGTCCTGCCACTGCCCTTCGCCATCGTCATTCATCGATACATTGAGCGAGGTATCGCCGCCCATCGACATGCGACGGTTCATGCTGACGACCTCGGCCTCGGTAACGCCAAGGTCGGTTGCGATCTTCCTCACATTCTCGGGCGAAAGGTCGCCGTCCTCGAAAGCCTCGAGGTTTGATTTCATCCGGCGCAGATTGAAAAACAGCTTTTTCTGGGCGGCGGTGGTGCCCATCTTAACGAGGCTCCAGCTGCGCAGGATGAATTCCTGGATCGATGCCCTGATCCACCACATCGCATAGGTGGCAAGCCGGAAGCCGCGATCGGGTTCGAACTTTTTCACGCCCTGCATCAGGCCGATATTGCCTTCGGATATCAGCTCGCTGACGGGCAGGCCATAGCCGCGGAAGCCCATCGCGATCTTGGCGACAAGGCGCAGATGCGATGTCACGAGTTGTGCCGCCGCTTCGGGATCGCCATGTTCCTGAAAACGTTTGGCGAGCATATATTCCTCTTCGGGCGTCAGAAGCGGAAACTTCCTGATTTCCGACAGATAGCGATTGAGGCTCGCCTCGCCTCCCAACGATGGAACGGTTGCAGGCAGGTTGCTCTTGCCGGCCATGATCTTGTTACTCCCTGACGCGCGCCCAATAGCACGCCATTCGATTGTTGCGCCTATATACGAAGTGCGGTGAAAAGTGTCTGCATGTCGTGAGGCATTTCGCTTTTGAAGCTGATAGCTTCGCTTGTAACCGGATGGACAAAACCGAGCCGTGCAGCATGTAACGCCTGACGGTCGAATTCGAGCCGTTTGAGCAGCTCATTGTGCCGTCCCGGTTTTGCGTAGACCGGATCGCCCAGCAGCGAATGCCCGATCGAGGCCATATGCACGCGAACCTGATGCGTGCGGCCCGTTTCCAGGCGACATTCGACAAGCGCCGTTTCCCGCAAGACGGTGCGGAGCGCATAATGCGTCACGGCCCGCTTGCCCGTGGCGACGATCGCGACCTTCTTGCGGTCATGCGGACTGCGTGCCAGCGGCGCATCGACGCTGCCATCCCCGGGTACGCCGACTGTGATCGCAAGATAGCGCCGTTCGACGCTGTGCCGGGCAAACTGGGCTGCCAGCCCTTCGTGCGCGCGATCCGTCTTGGCCACGACGAGCAGGCCTGACGTATCCTTGTCGATCCGGTGGACGATGCCCGGGCGCGCGACACCGCCGATACCAGACAGCCGCCCGGCGCAATGATGCAGCAGCGCGTTGACCAGAGTGCCATCGGCATTCCCCGCCGCGGGGTGGACGACCAGTCCGGCAGGCTTGTCGACAATGAGCAGGTGATCATCCTCGAATACGATCTCCAGTGCAATATCCTGCGGTCTGTTTTGCGCTGGCAGGGCATCGGGTATGTCGATCGAAATGAGAGTTCCCGACGTGGCTTTTGCCGCAGGATCGCGCATCAGGCCATGCGGCCCGCGTACCTGACCCGAGGACAACAGCGCTTTCAGGCGTTCGCGCGAAAACGTCGGCACCGCAAGCGCGAGCGCCCGGTCTAGCCGCAATCCGCCCGCGTTATCCCCCAGCGTCACGGAAATAGTGGAGAAATCCCCAGCCATGCCGTAACGATGTGGCCATGGCGGTTAAGATATCAAGAGCGGTCTATGATGGGCTGATCGCGGAGGCAGCGAAAAATCCCGATGTCGAATGCTGCGGACTTCTGTTTGGCGGATCCGAACGGATCGACACGTTCGAAGCGACTGAAAACGTGGCGTCCAGTCCTGCAAGACATTTCGAGATCGACCCGGTGGCGCTGCTGCGCGCAAACCGTTTGTGCCGCAATGGCGGGCCGCAGCTTGCCGGATATTTTCACAGCCATCCAGACGGCCGTGCCGCGCCGTCTGCCAGGGACCGCGCCGCTGCCGCACCTGACGAAATGCTCTGGGCGATCGTCGCAAGGCGGCAGATCGGCCTGTGGCGATCGCGGACGGATGGATTTAGCCCGATAACGATCTGTATCGTCGATTGACTTGCCCTCGCATTGCGCGTTCGTCAAAGGGTGTGTCATCAATCGGATAAGCTACGCATGACGATCAACACTGTCGATTTCGCCAGCCTGCTCTGTTCGCGACTCTGCCATGACCTGCTGAGCCCCGTTGGCGCTCTGAACAATGGCATCGAGTTGCTCGTTGACGAAAATGATCCCGAAATGCGCGCACGGTGTCTCGACCTTCTGGCCGAGAGTGCGCGCGTCTCGGCGTCAAAGCTGAAGTTTTTTCGCCTCGCATTCGGTGCGGCGGGCGGATTCGGCGATGTCGTCGATACGCGAGAGGCCAAGGCGGCGATCGAAGGCCTGCTCGGCCATGACGGCAGGATCGCCATCCGCTGGCTCGTTGCCGAAACCACGCTTTCAAAGACGGCGATCAAGGTTCTCCTGAACCTGGTGCTGATTGCCGGCGATGCACTGGTTCGGGGTGGCCAGCTGGACATTGGCGGCGAAGTGATCGCCGGGCGGACCGATATCGTCGTCCGGGCCGAAGGTGCGCGGCTGGTGCTCGATCCCGAGCTCAGGACGGCTCTTTCCGGTCAGGCGGATCCGGCAACCCTGACGCCGCGCGCCGCAGCAGCGTGGCTTGTTCACACGCTCGCCGTGGAAAGCGGTGGCCATGCACAAGTCGCCGACGGCGATGGCACGTTTCTCGTTTTCGGGGCTACGCTGGGTCGCGCCTAAACGGTGAATTAACCCTCTTGCCGCATAGTGTTCCCATGCAGCGACGGGGCGGCTTCACGTGGACGATCTGACCGGCGAGTTCATCGCCGAAACCCGGGAGACGCTTGCCAGCATTGCTGAAGCGCTCGTCGCATGGGAAGCGGATCCGTCAGACACTGCCCGCCTGGACGAGATGTTGCGTTTTGTGCATACCGTGAAAGGAAGCTGCGGTTTCCTTGACCTCGCACGGATCGAGGCACTCGCCCACGCTGCCGAAACCGTCATGGTTGCGATACGTAACGGCACCCGGCCGAGCGACAAGCGACTCGTCGGTGCCTTGCTCAGGGTGATCGACCGGATATCCCTGCTGATCGACGCGCTCGACACCGATGCGGAATTTCCGCCGATCGCGGGAGACCGTCAACTGATCGCCGGGCTTGATGAACCCGACATCGAGGTTCTTCCCGAACCCGACGTCGAGGCCACCAAATCGCGCGCCAGAAATATTCGGGTCGCGGTGGACCTTCTCGACGCGATGATGAGCCAGGTATCTGATCTGGTGCTCGTACGGAACGATCTCGCCCGCCAGGTTCGCACGCCGCGTGGAGACAGCACGACTGAAATCACGCTCGACCGACTGTCGACAAGTGTCGCCGATTTACGAGACAGTATCGCGCGCGCGCGGATGCAGTCTGTCGAACGCCTGTTTGCGGCGTTGCCCCGCCTTGTCCGCGATACCGCCAATACGCTCCATAAAGACGTCGAGCTGACGATTACAGGGAGCCACGTCGAGCTCGACCGCGAGATGGTAGAGCAGCTGCGTGACCCGCTCCTCCACATGGTCCGCAATGCGATCGATCACGGCATCGAATTTCCGGCCGAACGCAAGAAAGCCGGGAAGCCGGCGCGCGCCACGCTGAGGGTGGAAGCGCGGCAGAGCGGCAACCAGATCGCCATCACGGTGGCCGATGACGGACGCGGAATCGATTGCGCGCGCCTGCGGAACCGTGCGGTCGAAGCCGGTGTCATCGATGCCCGCACCGTACTTGCGATGGACGATATCGCGGCTGCAAATCTCATCTTCATGCCCGGCCTGTCGACCGCCGCCACGGTTACCGCGGTCTCGGGACGTGGTGTCGGGATGGATATCGTGCGATCGAACATGGAACGTCTCGGTGGCACGATCACGGTGGATAACCAGCCCGGTGCCGGGCTGACCGTCGAGCTTCGGGCGCCGCTCACACTCAGCATCGTCGGGGTTCTCTCGATTTCCGCTGGCGGACGGCAGTTTGCCGTGCCGCGTGCAACCGTCGATGAGGTTCTGTCGCTCCACCACGGGTCGGTCGCGCTCGAAGCAGTGGGAGACGGCTTTATCGCCCGCATCCGCGGAAAGACGCTGCCCGTCGTCTCGCTTGCCCTGATGACGGGAAGCCAGCCGGGTAACCCGGGCTATCTTGTCGTGATAGACAATGGTGCCGGGCAGCAGTGGGCGATCGCGGCCGATGCCGTTGGCGATCATGAAGAGGTGGTGATACGTCCGGTTGCCCCCGTCGTTGCCGCGTCCGGCCTATTTGCCGGACAGGCGCTGCCCGACGACGGCAATCCGTTGCTGGTTCTGGACGTTCTCGGTCTGGCCCGGATCGCGCAGATCGAGGCAAGATCGAACGGTGCACAGAGCGCGCTTTGCGAACCTGTCGAGGCCCCTGTCGCGCTTATCCTCTTCAGCGCGCTGGACGGCAAGCAGCGCGCAATCCCCGTTTCCGCGGTCGAGCGGATCGTGGACATCCCGCGGACCGCAATAACGGCGATCGGCGATTCCATGATCGTCAACGAAGATGGCCTGATCTATTCTGCAGTCATCGAAGGAGACTTGCCACCCGGTAAGCACATCGCAATGCTGCGGCTTGCCCGCGGATCCGAACGGCTCGGGCTGATCGTTCAGGAACCTCAGGATCTGATCCAGCTTGCCGCCGATCGCATGATCCTTACGGCTGCCGGTCCTGTTGCGATCATCGATGAACGTGTCGTCGCCATTGTCGATCCCGACGAGCTGTTCGATGCTGCCTCCATGCCGATTCCGCGAAGTCCGGCCGCCTTGAAAGCGGCCGCATGACGACCTCTTATGTCATCGCTTCGGTAGCCGGACAGTGCGTGGCAATCGATGCACTCGCGGTCGAAGCGATCATCCGCATCGGCACCATGACGCCGGTGCCGGGCGCACCCGCGCACGTTGCAGGGCTGTGCGCCGTCCGCAGCACCGTGATGACGGTGATCGACGTGTCGCGGGCGGCGGGGCAGCCGGAGGATGGCGAGGGCGATCAGGCGGCAGTCGTGCTTCATGAAGGCCATCGCTATGCGCTCCGGCTCGAAAAAATTACCGATGTCGAGGATATCGACGTTCAGCCCAGCGCCAATGATCCAAGTATTGGTGCAGCCTGGCTGGCCGTCGCGCCCTTGCGGATAGAACGCGTCAGCAGCGCAGCGCTGCTTCTCGATCTTGATCGTGTTATCAATGGTTTGCGAGATTAACGCACTGATTACACATCATCCATTATAGCGATTTTACCCTATCGCGGTAAAGGTCACCCATGCCAAAAACTTGCCTCATCGTAGACGACTCAAAGGTTATCCGTAAAGTCGCCCGCCACATGTTCGAGGCGCTTGATTTCAGCGTGAGCGAAGCGTGTGATGGCAGCGAGGCTCTTGCCATGTGCGCAGCCTCCATGCCCGATCTGATCCTGCTCGACTGGAACATGCCGGTCATGAACGGTATCGAGTTTTTACGCGCGATCCGCGATGAGCGTGGCCCTGACACGCCGAAGATTGTCTTTTGCACGACGGAAAACGGTGCAGCGGATCTCAACATCGCAATCGAGGCGGGAGCGGACGAATATGTCATGAAGCCGTTCGATCGTGAGACGCTCGAAGCCAAACTCAGTTTCATCGGCGCAGTCTGAGCGAGATCATGGCTGTTGCCACCGGCCTGTCCCTGTCGCGACCGGTGGCGGTCGCTCCCCATCGCGTTGTCGTAATCGATGATTCGGTCGTCGCGCGCGTCATGTTGACACAGACTCTGGCCGAAGAGCGGGATTTCGAGGTTTGCGCGGCATTCGACAGCGCAGGCCGCGCGCTGAACTGGCTGCAGACGATCAGGTGCGATCTGATTCTTCTCGATCTGCAAATGCCCGGATGCAGCGGAATTGCGGCCTTGCCGGATCTGATCAGGGCAGGCCGCGGCGCGCGCATCGTGGTCGTCTCGTCAACTGCCGACGCCGGTGCGACGACGACGCTGCAGGCGCTGTCGCTTGGTGCGGCAGACGTGATCGCAAAGCCCTCCTCAGGCCCGATCGGCAAACAGTTCTGCAATGATCTCATTTCCCGTTTGCGGGGGCTCGTGGCCGAAGCCGCAATAATTCACGAACGGCCTGAAAAAGTGGCAGTGCGGACAGTGCCGGCATCGCCGATTGCCTGCGTGGGCATCGGCGCATCGACCGGCGGCATCAACGCGGTGACGCGTCTGCTTGCCGCTGTGCCTAAGGATTTTGACGCGCCGATCCTGATAACCCAGCATCTGCCCGCCCCTTTCATCCCTTTTTTTGCCGCCCAGATCGCCAAGCTGTGTCAACGTCCGTGTACCGTTGCACGGTCGGGTGACGTGATCAGGGCGCGAACCATCCTTATTGCTCCTGGCGAAGGCCATCTGGGTCTCGTGTGTCGCGGCAGCAGAGTTGTGGTATCGATCCTGCGTAATCCGGTCGCGTCACGATGCCTGCCGTCTGTCGATCCGATGTTCGAGGGTATCGGCAGGTGTTATGGCGCAAATGGTGTGGGGATCGTGCTCAGCGGTATGGGACGCGACGGTTGCGAAGGCGCCGGATCGCTTGTCCGCAGCGGTGGTTCGATCCTTGCGCAGGACGCCGAAAGTTCGACGATCTGGGGCATGCCGGGCAGCGTTGCGCGTGCCGGGATTGCAAGCGTCATAGCATCCCCCGAGCGGATCGCGGCGCATCTGTCCTGGCGGGGCAGCGCGCCGTGATTTCCGAGACCCCGTCATACGTATACGTGCGGTTCGCCGACTTTTTCGAGGCACGTACGGGCCAGCGCATGTCGAGCGCGCGGAGTTGGCGGATCGACGCCGCCCTCCGCCCCATTGCCCGTCAACTCGGCCTCAGAACGCTGGAGGAACTGGCCAACCGGCTGGATATGGGGGATAAACGCTTGGCAACGGCCGTTTCAGAAGCTCTGCTGAACAATGAAAGCTCGTTTTTTCGTGACATGGCCACGTTTGGACTGTTGCGCGAAAAGATTTTGCCCAAACTGGCACAGAACCGATCGAAAATGAAGCGGCTCAGGATCTGGTCGGCAGGCTGCTCAACCGGGCAGGAGGTTTACTCGCTGGCAATCATGTTGCGCGACGAGGCCGAAAAATGGGACGGCTGGCGCGTGGAAATACTCGGCACCGACGTATCGGCTGCAGCCATCGCTCAGGCGCGGCGCGGCGTCTACAGCCAGTTCGAAATCCAGCGTGGTTTGCCGGTGCGCACGATGCTCTGCCACTTTACGCAGGAGCAGGAAAACTGGACGATCGACCCGGTAATCCGTGAGACTGTGCGGTTTGGTACCCATAATCTTCTCGAACCAGCGCCCGGCAGGTTCGACCTGATTTTGTGCCGCAATGTGATGATGTATCTGAAACCCGTTGTCCGCCATGACGTGTTCGCCCGGCTCGCCGCCGCGCTTACACCCGACGGCGCGCTGCTGCTCGGCGCAGGTGAAACGGTGACCGGCCAGACCGATCGGTTCGTCGCACATCCGGAATGGCGCGGATTTTATGCCATGACCCCCAGCAGGGCCACCGCAAACGCCTGATCGTTGCGGTGCGCCGCCGATCATATAGTTGCGATCCTTTCTGCATGAATTATGGTCGCCGGATACGGTCCGGTGTCGGCGGACGTGACAGCCGCAGATGACGGGCCATCTGCCAGGGGGAGGCGAACGATTGCGACAATGATCGATGCGCCATCTCCCAATCATGACGAACGCCGGCTGCCCGTCTCGATCATCGTGCTGCACTATACCGGCATGGCGGACGCGGCGAGCGCGATCGACCGGTTGCGCGCGCCCGCTTCAAAAGTGTCGGCGCATTATCTTGTCGCCGAGGATGGCCAGGTCTTTTGCCTTGTTGATGAAAGCAGGCGCGCGTGGCATGCGGGCAGGTCTCACTGGCGCGGGATCAATGACGTGAACTCGGCGAGCATCGGGATCGAGATCGTCAATCCCGGCCATGAATTCGGCTATCGTCCATTCCCCGAAGAGCAGATTAACGCGCTTATCCCACTCGTTGCCGGGATCGTTGAGCGCCACGGCATCACCCGCGGCAATGTCGTCGGCCATTCGGACATCGCGCCTGCGCGAAAGCAGGATCCGGGCGAGCTGTTTCCGTGGAACCGCCTCGCCCGTCTGCGTCTCGCACTGCCCCGGCCGACCAGAAACCTGATGGACCCGCAGTGGAGCGATGCCGGTTTCCTCCTCGCGCTCGAACGGTTCGGCTATGATATATCCGATCCACTAGCGGCGACTGTTGCGTTTCAGCGGCGCTTTCGCCCGGAATTGCTCGATGGAACGATCGACGGCGAGTGCCGCGCCATTCTCCTCGCGCTGCTGCTTCCCAAACCGCAGGGCGACGACTAGGGATGCAAGGGCCAGAGGGTCGGGCGACCGCGTTTTCGTTTACGAAACCGAGGAAAGTCCGGGCTCCACAGAGTAACGGTGCCGGGTAACGCCCGGCTGGGGCAACCCAAGGGAAAGTGCCACAGAAAACAGACCGCCTGCAGCTTTGGCGAGGCAAGGTCGAAACGGGGCGGCAAGAGCGCACCGCGTGCCTGGCAACAGGCGCGGCACGGCAAACCCCACCGGGAGCAAGACCGAATAGGGATGGCATATGGTGCTGCTCGCACCGGTCGTCCGGGTTGGTTGCTCGAGCGCGGGTGCAAATCCGCGCCTAGAGGAATGGTCGCACAGCGCCGGTGACGGCGCGGACAGAACCCGGCTTACAGACCCTCTGGCACTTTGACGTTTCGAATCTGGCCGACGGAAACCGTTTCTAACCCTGCGGCGGAACCGGCGGCTCGGCTGCGAAACCATGTTTCGTCATCACGGGAAGATGGACGAGCGCAAAGATAATCGAGAGGATCGGCAGCACCCAGACCTTGACGGTGAGCCACATGTCAAAGCTCAGCGCCGCGCGCAACACCTCGTTCAGCGCGGCCATCGCGATGAAGAACAACCCCCAATTGCGCGAAAGGATCGACCAGCCGCGATCGGTCAACCCGTCATAACCGGCTTCGAGGACATATTTGAGCAACGGCCTGCCAAGCGCCCGGCCGCCAAGCAGCAGGCCGCCGAGCAGTACATAGATAATGGTGGGCTTGATCTGGATGAAGCGTTCGTCATGGAAATAGATCGTCAGCGCGCCAAAGCCGATGACGAGGATCGCCGAAAGCCATAGCATCGGCGAAACCCGCCCCAGCTTCACGCGCGACACGATAACCGCCACGACTATGGCAATCATGAATACCAGAGTGCCGGCAAAGACACCCGCAAGACGAAACGCCAGAAAAAAAACGACCAGCGGCCCGTAATCAACAGCAAGGCCCCAGCCGGGGTGAGCCTTGGCTGGCAAGGCTTTGCCGGAATCTTCGATCATACGGCGACTCCGGCTATGGCGCGGGCGAGTTCACCCGCATCGAACGGTCGGAGATCGTCAAGCGTTTCACCGACGCCGACGGCGTGGATCGGAAGGCCGAACTTTTCTGCCGCCGCGACGAGGACGCCGCCCCTTGCGCTGCCATCGAGCTTGGTCATCACGAGGCCCGTCACGCCTGCCACATCCTTGAATACCTCGATCTGCGACAGCGCATTCTGCCCCACGCTTGCATCGAGCACGAGGATAACGTCATGCGGCGCTGCGGGATTGAACCGCCCGAGCACCCGCCGGATCTTTGCCAGCTCGTCCATCAGCTCGCGCCTGTTCTGCAGCCGCCCCGCGGTATCGACGATCAGGACATCGGTGCCGATCTCGGTCGCCCGCTTGACGGCATCGAACACGATGCCGGCCGGATCGCCCCCTTCGGGCCCGCTGACAATCGGAACGCCGATCCTTTCGGCCCAGATTCGGAGTTGCCCGATGGCGGCGGCGCGAAACGTGTCGCCAGCGGCAAGCATTACCGTATAATCGCGGCCGCTGAGCCAGTGTGCGAGTTTGGCAATCGTCGTCGTCTTGCCCGATCCATTCACGCCGATCACCAGGATGACGTGCGGACGGGGGAAACCGGTGATGGACAACGGCTTCGCGACAGGCGCCAGGATTGCGGCAATTTCGTCTGCCATCACCGCACGCACGTCGGACGCTGTCGCACCCTCTGCGAATCGTGCGCGGGACAGGCGCTCGCGGATGCGCTTCGCCGTCGCCGGGCCGAGATCGGACGCGACAAGAGAATCTTCGACGCCATCGAGCGAGGCATCGTCAAGGCGGTCCGATCCGATCAGGGCCCCGAGGTTTTCGGTGATGCGGGTAGACGTCCTGCGAAATCCGCGCGTCAGTCTCTCGGCCCAGCTCAGCATGGCGCATGACCGAAAACCGTCTCGCCGTCGCTGGACGTCACTTCGATCGAAGCGATGCTGCCCGGCATTTGCGGCGCGAAGCGGACGGGTGCGAAACTGGGTGCATGACCGCTTGTGCCGTCGCGCTCGACGAGGACGGCCTGCCGCGTACCGACCAGCTTTTCGAGCCAGTTCGCGCGTCGCGTTGCCACTTGTTCTCGCAAGCTCGCGGCGCGGCTCCGCGCAAGCCCTCCCGATAGCTGAGGCATCCGCGCGGCGGGCGTGCCGGGGCGCGGCGAATAGGGAAAGATGTGGCCGAACACGATATCGCATTCATCGATCAGCGCCGCCGAATTGGCAAACATCGTCGCATCCTCGGTGGGAAAGCCGGTAATGATGTCTGCCCCCACGGCAATTTCGTGGCGGGCCGCCTTCAGTCGCCGGACAAGATCGACCGCCTGGGCGCGCGAATGACGTCGCTTCATGCGCTTCAGGATCAGGTCATCCCCCGCCTGCAACGAAAGGTGCACGTGCGGCATGACGCGGGGTTCGCCCGTGATTAGATCGAAAAGCGGCGCGTCGATCTCCGACGGGTCGAGCGACGACAGCCGGAGGCGGGGCAGCGCCGGAACGTCGCGCAGGATCTGCGCCACAAGCCCGGCAAGACCCCCGGCATAGCTGGTAAGATCGACACCGGTCAGCACCGCTTCGCGCTGCCCCGCATCGACCGCGCTGCGGATGACCGCAACGACCTCATCCGCCCGGGCCGAAGCGCTGTTGCCACGCCCGAATGGAATGACGCAGAATGTGCAGCGATGGTCGCACCCGGTCTGGACCTCGACGAAGGCGCGGGCGTGATCCCGGCCTGATATGACCGGAGCCGGCATCGCCGCAGGGGCGAAGATATCCCCGACATGGCCGGTGCCGCGGTAAGACGCGGCGAGCCTTTTTTCGCGGTTGCCGACCACCGCCGAGACATCGGACATGGCGGTGAAGCGCAGAGGCTCGATCTGTGCCGCGCAACCGGTGACGATGATGCGGGCGTCCGGCCTTGCACGTGCCGCCCGGCGGACGGCCTGGCGCGCCTTGGCCACCGCGACGGACGTGACCGCGCAGCTGTTGATGATGGTCAACGGGCCTGCACCTGCCGCCACGCGATGGATTGCCTCACCCTCCGCGATGTTCAGGCGACAGCCGAAGTTGATGACCTCGACGCTCATGGCGCGAACCGGTCCCAGTCGGCTTCGCCGCTGAAGACATGCGTGGCCGGTCCGGTCATGCGGATGCGACCGCCCGGTTGCCAGTCGATCACCAGGTCACCCCCGCGTAGCGAGACAGTCACCGGGGCCGACACGCGCTTGCGCCGGATCGCCGTGACCGCGGTGGCACAGGCCCCGGTGCCGCATGCACGCGTCTCACCAGCGCCACGCTCCCACACGCGCAGGCGCAGCGATGAGCCGCCCGTCACCGATGCGACGTTCACGTTGATGCGCTCGGGAAAAAGGGCGTCATGTTCGATCAGCGGGCCGAGCCGCGCCAGATCAACTGCTGTGCAGTCTTCGACAAGGAAGATGAGGTGCGGATTGCCGACATTGACCGCGGCGGGGTTGACCAGCGTCTCCCATGCGACCGGCAGCGCGGCGGTGTCGGCAGGATAGGCAAGCGGGATGGCGTCCCATTCAAAGCGCGGTTCGCCCATGTCCGCACTCGCGCCGCCCTGATGGGGTGAGACGGTCACGAGACCCCCGGCAGTAGCCAGCGTTGCCGCCCGGCCCAGCATGAGGCCAACCGCACGCGCGGCGTTGCCGCACGCTCCGACTTCGCTGCCGTCGCTGTTCCAGATCCGCATGCGCGCGTCGGTAGCGGGATCGGGCTCGAGCATGACAAGCTGATCGCAGCCGATGCCCGTGTGCCGGTCGGCGATCGCGCGTGCACGATCGGGTGACATCGGCACCGGGCTTTCCCGTGCGTCGATCACCACGAAATCGTTGCCGAGCCCGTGCATTTTCAAGAACCGGCCTGTCATCAGTCGGCGGACTTAGAGACGCGGAAGCCCCAAGTCTATCACCCGACGCTGCGGGACAGATCCCGGGGGCTCAGCCGCCTTTGCTGCTGGTCTTCCAGTGCAACGCGCGCGTTCGGCAGCATATTCCGTTCGGCAAGCAGGGTGCGAACCTGGGAAATGGGCAACGGGCGGCTGTAAAGCCACCCCTGACCCTTGTGACAGCCGAGCTGACGCAGACGTTCCTCGATCGCGGCATCCTCGATGCCCTCGGCAGTCACCGACAGGCCAAGGCTGTCACCCAGACGCGTGATCGCGTTGACGATTGCCGCGCTTTCGGTGTTTTCAAGGATCGACATGACAAAGCTCTTGTCGATCTTGATCCGGTCGAACGGCAACGCGCGAAGATGGGCAAGCGAGGAATAGCCGGTGCCGAAATCGTCGAGCGCGAGCTTGATGCCCTGATTCTTGAGACTACCGACGATCGACTGCGCGAGCGGAAGATTTTCGAAGAGCGAACTTTCGGTTATTTCCACTTCGAGCCGATGCGCGGGAAAGCCGGTTTCGGTGAGCAGCTTTACGAGCTTTTGGGGAAGCCATGGATCCTTCAACTGCCAGGGCGAAATGTTGACCGATATGGTCAGCGACGGATCCCAGTTCCGCGCCTCGCTCAGCGCATGGCGCATGACCGACAGCGAAAGATCGGCGATCATTCCCGACTCCTCGGCCACGCCGATAAAATCATCCGGCAGGATTAGGCCGCGCGTCGGATGTTCCCAGCGGGCAAGCATCTCGAAGCCGTGGAGTCGGCCGGTCGTCAGATCGATCTGCTGCTCGAAAAAGGGAACGAACTCGCCGCGCGGAACACCATTGCGCAGACCGATTTCAGTATCGTTACGGACCTGCAGTTCACGCTCCATCGAGACATCGAACCAGGCGTACCGGTTGCGGCCCTGATTCTTTGCGACATACATGGCGATATCGGCCCGGCGCATCAGCGTATCGATTGTGTCGCACCCTGCCTCTGACTGTGCGATGCCGAGCGAGGCTGAAATATGAACATGTGTGCCGCCTGCATCGAACGGCTGCGAAAGACGCGCAATGATCTGTTGCGCCACCCTGTGTACGACATCGCGCGTGTCCCGATCGAACGCGAACACGCCGACGAACTCATCGCCTCCCAGCCGGGCGGCGATGGCAGAGGGGGGCAGCAGGCGGGCTATTTCTGCTGCAACAGTCTTCAGCAGGGCATCGCCTGCCGCATGGCCGTGCACGTCGTTGACATTCTTGAAATGATCGAGATCGAGCATCAGCATCGCGAGCGACTTATGACGCCGCATCGCTTTGGACAGAAGATCAGCACCCTGTTCGGACAAGGCACGGCGATTGTAGAAGCCGGTAAGCGGATCACGCACCGCCAGTATCTGCGCGCGCTGTTCGGCGGCCGCACGATCGATCATCTCGCTCGACAGATCCCTGTAACGCCGCCAGCAGAACAGGATAAGTGCAACATTCAGCAGCAGGGTGACGAAAAGTGCCTGATCGGTGCCTCCGCCAACGCCCGAAATCATGTCGACGACGTCCGAAATCACCCGGCTGCCGGTTCCGACGAAAATGATGACGCAGGCAAAGATGATCCCGCCAGTCAGCGCATCATTGCGTGCATTCGTCGTCCGCGGGCGCTTGTTGCCGATTTCGCCCGTCTCGATCATCACCTGTAAGGATTTCCCGTTCTGACAGGCAGCGGTTAGGCGCCCGAGGTGAAGAACGTCTTAAACGGCTGTGCGGAACCATTGTTTGACCACGCCTGGTTAAATCGGTTAAGTCGGACGATCAGAAGGCATCATGGCGATGCGCGCTGGCCGACGAGGTTTCGTCCGCTGGCGCCTTCTGCGTTGGAGTTGGCGAGAGCATGTTCGAAACGTTGAGCGATCGTCTGGGCGGTGTCTTTGCCGCTTTGCGCGGGCGCGGCGCGCTCAACGAAAACGACGTGCGGGGCGCAATGCGCGAAGTGCGGATCGCGCTTCTCGAGGCCGATGTCGCGCTGTCGGTCGTGCGCGGATTCGTCGACAGGGTTACCGAGGAAGCAGTAGGGCAGAACGTGCTCCGCTCGGTCACTCCAGGCCAGCAGGTCGTCAAAATCGTCAATGACGCGCTGACCGAAATGCTGGGGAGCGATGCCAGCGATCTTGAGCTTGGCGTCACGCCGCCTGCGGTCATCTTGATGGTCGGGCTGCAAGGTTCGGGCAAGACCACGACAACAGCGAAGATCGCCCGACGGCTCAGCGACAAGGACCGCAAAAAAGTTCTGATGGCGTCGCTCGACGTCAATCGCCCCGCCGCGCAGGAGCAGCTGGCGGTGCTCGGTGCGCAGATCAACGTGGCGACGCTGCCGATCGTCGCCGGGCAGCAGCCCGTGGACATCGCACGGCGCGCGCTGCAATCGGCAAAGCTGCAAGGCTATGACGTGCTCATGCTCGATACCGCGGGCCGACTGGCAATCGACCAGCCGCTGATGGATGAGATGAAAGCGGTTTCGCAGATCGCGATGCCGACCGAAACTTTGCTCGTTGTCGATGCGCTGACGGGGCAGGACGCGGTCAATGTCGCCAGGAGTTTCAGCGATCAGGTGCCGCTGACCGGCGTGGTGCTGACGCGCATGGATGGCGATGCACGCGGCGGTGCTGCGCTCTCGATGCGGGCGGTCACCGGCAAGCCGATCAAGTTTGTTGGCACGGGTGAAAAGCTCGATGGGCTCGAACCATTCTACCCGAGCCGGGTTGCGGGTCGCATCCTGGGCATGGGTGATGTCGTTTCGCTCGTCGAACGCGCTGCCGAAGCGATAGAGGTCGAAGACGCCGAACGGATGGCGGCGAAGATGGCCAAGGGCCAGTTCGACATGGACGATCTTCGCTCGCAGTTAAGGCAGATGCAGAAGATGGGTGGCCTTGGCGCGCTGGCGGGAATGATTCCCGGCATGAAGAAGGCGCAGGCCGCGGTCACGTCGGGTGCGGTGGACGAACGGCTGCTGGTGCGGATGGACGCCATGATCGGATCGATGACAGCAAAGGAGCGCGCGAGACCTGAACTGCTTCAGGCCAAGCGCAAGATCCGCATCGCCAAGGGATCGGGCACAACCGTTCAGGAAGTCAACAAGCTGCTGAAGATGCACCAGGAAATGGCCGGTGCAATGAAAAGGCTGAGGAAAATGGGCGGGATGAAGGCGCTCATGGGAATGATGGGCGGCGGCGGCCTCGACAAGATGATGGGTGGCATGGGCGGAGGTGGATCGCCGCCGCAAATGCCGCCCGGTTTCATGAACAAGTTGAAAAAGTAGCGAAGGAAAGAAAATATGGCAGTTGCAATCCGCTTGTCACGCGGCGGCTCGAAGAAGCGTCCATTTTACAAGATCGTCGTGGCCGACGCGCGCAGCCCCCGCGACGGCTCCTTCATCGAACGCATCGGCAGCTACAATCCGCTGCTCGGCAAGGACGATGTCAATCGCGTCGTGCTCGATGCGGAGCGTGCGAAGCATTGGCTGGGGGTGGGCGCGCAGCCGACGGATCGCGTGGCTCGTTTTCTTGACATGGCAGGCGTGCGCGAACGTGCCGCGCGCAACAATCCGAAAAAGGGCGTTCCGGGCGAGAAGGCCGTCGAGCGCAAGGAAGAAAACGAGAAGAAGGCTGCCGAAGCTGCCGCCGCGCTTGCGGCCGCCGCACCGGTGCCCGAGCCCGAGCCCGAGCCCGAAGTCGTTGCCGAAGCACCTGCTGCCGAAGCAACGCCTGCAGGGGAAGCGGATAACGAAGGCGTTTCGGCCGAGGCGCCTGCTGAGGGCGCCGTTGAACCGCAGGCCGAAGCCGCTGTTGACCAAAGCGCCTCGGCTCCCGTCGAAGGCCCTGCCGAAGAGCCCACGCAGACGCAGGCCTGAGCCGCGTGCATCAGCGCCGCCCCGTCACGCTCGCCGCGATCGTCGGCGCGCATGGCGTTGGCGGCGCGGTCAGGCTGAAACTCTTCACCGGCGATCTTTCGCCCTACAGGAGCTTCAACGACGGCGCGCTGACCCTGAAATCACTGCGCGGCACGATCGCGTGTTTCATGGAAATCCCCGACCGCACCACTGCCGAACGGCTACGCGGAACGCCGCTGACGGTGCCACGCGATACGCTTCTGCCACTTGGCGAGGGCGAATATTACCACGCCGACCTGATCGGCCTTCCTGCGGTTTCAACGGATGGCGAACCGCTGGGCCATGTTGTCGCCGTCGAGAACTTTGGCGCAGGCGACGTGCTCGAGATCGAACGCCCCGACAGGAAACGCTTCATGGTGCCGATGCGGGCGGATGCCGTGCCCGAATGGAGTGAACGGGTTGTCGTAAGTTCCGACTTTGTTCTATAACGACTTTATAATTGCCTGCTTGAACGACATTGGTATTTATTCGATTGCCCACCATTAATGACCTTCACCGCTCAAATCCTGACGCTTTATCCCGATATGTTCCCCGGGCCGCTCGGTGTTTCGCTCGCAGGGCGGGCACTGGAAGAGGGGAAATGGTCGTGCGAGGCGATCAATATGCGCGATTTCGCGACCGACAGGCACAAGTCGGTGGACGACACGCCCGCGGGAGGCGGGGCGGGGATGGTACTTCGCGCCGATGTGCTCGCGGCGGCGGTGGATGCGGTGGTGAGCAAACCCCTCCCGATCAGGGGTGGGGTCGGGGTGGGGGATGTCTTGCGAACTCAGACCGACGTTTTGGAAACTGACAGTCCCCGCCCCAACCCCTCCCCTGAAGGGGAGGGGCTATCAAGGCCCGTCCTCGCGCTGACACCGCGCGGTGCGCCAATCACCCAGGCGCGCATCCGCGAGATTGCATCCGGCCCCGGCGTCACGCTGATCTGCGGCCGTTTCGAAGGCTTTGACGAACGCCTGTTCGAGGCGCGACCTTTCATCGAACAGGTATCGGTGGGCGATATCGTGCTTTCCGGCGGCGAACCCGCGGCGCTGATGATCCTCGATGCTTGCATCCGGCTGCTCCCCGGCGTAATGGGCGCGGCACTGAGTGGGGCCGAGGAATCCTTCGAGGAAGGATTGCTCGAATATCCGCATTATACCCGACCATATGAATGGGAAGGGCGCACGATCCCGCAGGTGCTGCGATCGGGGGATCATGCGAAGATCGCAGGCTGGCGCAAGTCACAGGCCGAAGATCATACACGGTTACGCAGGCCGGACCTTTGGGAGCATCACATCGGCGCACGGGTTCCGTCTGCCTCTGGCGCGCGGCATGAAAAGGACGAATGAGATGAATCTCATCCAGACGATTGAAGCTGAAAATATCGCCAGGCTGGTCGACAAGCGACCCATTCCTGAATTCCGCCCGGGTGACACGCTGAAGGTTGGCGTCCGCGTCGTCGAAGGCGAGCGTACCCGCGTCCAGAATTACGAGGGCGTATGCATCGCCCGCGCCAATCGTGGCATGGGCAGCAGCTTTACCGTGCGCAAGATCAGTTTCGGCGAAGGCGTGGAACGCGTGTTCCCGCTCTATTCGCCGAATATCGACAGCATCGAAGTCGTCCGCAAAGGTGCCGTGCGCCGCGCCAAGCTTTACTATCTGCGCGGACGGACGGGCAAATCGGCGCGCATTGCCGAACGCCGCGATCCACGCACCGACTGAGGGCTGACGGTACAGCTGCGGCGGTCGGCTGAGTGGCAGCGTTGCACCCGTAAGCGCGGGAAAGGATGGCGATGGCGACCGGTGACGATGCGGCGCTCGCACGCAGAACGGCGATCGTCCTGCTGATCGCGGGGTTGGCGGTGCTCGTCGTCCCACTCGCTAGTGTACTGCTCCTCATCTTTGCGGCTGTGCTCGTCGCTGCACTGATCATGATCGCGTCGCGGCCGTTCAGGCTGATGCGCTGTTCGCACGGAATCGCGGTACTTCTGGGCTTTTTCCTGATTCTCGCAATTCTCGGCGGGGTGGGCTGGTTGTTCGGCACGCGCATGAATGAACAGTTCGGCCTTGTCGCCGAGCAGTTGCCCGGAGCCGTCGAAAAGGCCCGTGGTTGGATCATGACGTTTCCGGTGGGGCGGGCGCTCCTTTCGGGCACACCCGATCTCGAAGGGGTCGCCGGTCGTGCTGTCTCGCTGGCGTTCGGTGCATTCGGCATCGCGACCAATCTGATCCTCATCGTGATCGGTGCGGTATACCTGGCGCTTCAGCCGGAACTGTATCTGAGGGGGATCGTCCGCCTTTTCCCGAAATCGGAGAGCGGACGGATCGAGGAAGCTCTGCGGGCGAGCGGCGCAGGGCTACAGAAATATCTTGTCGGCCAGTTCGTTACGATGGCGACGATCGGAACGCTCGTTTTTGCCGGGCTGACGATCGCCGGCGTGCCCTCCGCCGCAGCGCTCGGGCTGATCGTGGCGCTCTGCAACTTCGTTCCGCTCATCGGCCCGTTCGTTGGCGCGGTCCCCGGCATCCTGATCGGATTTGCGCAGGGGAGCGATACGGGCATCGCCGCCACGCTCGTCTATTTCGTCGCACAGCAGATCGAAGGCAATGTGCTCACCCCGCTCGTCCAGCGCTGGGCCGTGTCGATCCCGCCCGCACTGCTGCTGTTCGCACTTGGGGGGTTCGGCACCCTGTTCGGCCTGGCGGGCATCATCCTTGCAGCACCGCTGACTGTGGTTATATATATCGTCGTCACGGTCTTGTGGACGCGTAACGCACTCGGCTACGACGTTGACGTTCCCGGAACAGACAGGGCTGCCGGATAACCGCCTGCCTGTGTCGTCCGGTCCGATCAGGTGAGGTGGGATGATCCGATGGCTGGCAATCGCATTTTTCATGACTTGGCCGGCCGTGGTCCTGGCTGAAGGGGTGCCGGCATCGCAGCTGACGCTCGAGCGGATCTTCGCAAGCCCAGCTCTCGAGGGGCCGAGGCCCCGATCGCTGCGCCTTTCACCCGACGGGTCACTGCTTACCAGCCTGCGCCCGCGCGACGACGATCGCCAGCGCTTCGACCTGTGGGCCACCGACACCGCGACCGGCACGACAAGGATGCTGGTGGATTCGACGAAGTTCGGCGGTGGCGCGCTTTCCGAAGCGGAAAAGATGCAGCGCGAGCGCACACGGATCGGCGGGAGCAGGGGGATCGTCGATTATGACTGGGCACCTGACGGCAAGTCGATCCTGGTGCCGCTCGATGGCGATCTGTATGGTGCTGCCCTCGATGGCAGCGTCCGCCGCCTGACCGACACGCCACAGGGTGAACTCGACGCGACCGTCAGTCCAAAAGGGCGTTATGTCTCGTTCGTGCGCGATCAGAATCTGTTCCTTACGGACTTGACGAACGGCACCGAGCGCCGCCTGACGCGCGATGGCGGCGGCACGCTCAGCTGGGGCCTCGCCGAATTCGTGGCGCAGGAGGAAATGGATCGTCAAAAGGGTGCTTGGTGGTCTCCCGACGACACGCGCATTGCTGTTGCGCGCGTCGATGAAAGCGGGGTCGCGATCGTCAGCCGTGCCGCGATCGGTGCCGACGGAACGAAGGTTTACGACCAGCGCTATCCACGCGCGGGTGCCGCCAATGCCGATGTGCAACTGTTCGTCCTGCGTGTCGATGGGCCGGGCGTGGTTCAGGTCGATCTCGGGCCGAATGCCGATATCTATCTCGCGCGCGTCGACTGGGGCGCTGACGGAAAAACGCTTTACGTCCAGCGCGAGAGCCGTGACCAGCAGACGCTTGATCTGCTCCGTGTCGATCCGGCCACGGGCAAAAGCACGATCGTGTTTTCGGAAACCGCAAAGACGTGGCTCAATCTTCACGATAATTTCAGGGCGCTCGCCGACGGGTCGATCCTCTGGTCGTCCGAACGGGACGGCTTCAGCCATCTTTATCGCTGGAATGTGGGGCGGTGGACGCAGCTGACGAGCGGGCCGTGGATGGTAAGGGACGTCGTCGGCGTCGATGAGAAACAGGGGCTGGTCTATTTCACCGGCAACCGTGAAACCCCTGTCGAGCAGCATCTTTACAGTGTGCCGCTGACGGGCGGTCCCGTTTCCCGGCTGACGGAGGCCGGGTGGTGGAACACTGCAACAATGAGCCGCGATGCCCGCCGGGTCATCATCACCCGATCGAATGCGAACCAGCCCGGGCAGGTCTACCTTGCCGACGCGGCGGGCACCTGGCTGCGCTGGATCGAGGAAAACGCAGTCGAGCGCGGGCCTTATGCGCCTTATCTCGCAGCGCATGTAAAGCCACAGTTCGGAACCATCACCGCGGCCGACGGCAGTGTGCTGCATACCAGGCTGCTCAAGCCGAGACTGGCACCGGGCGAGCGCGCGCCGGTTTTCGTTCAGGTTTATGGCGGCCCCGGAGCCGGGCGTCAGGTCATGAACGCCTGGGGCGGCGCCCTGCAGCAGTATCTCGTGCAGAACGGATGGATCGTCTTTTCGGTCGATGGCCGGGGCACGCCCGATCGCGGCGTCGCGTTCGAAAGCCAGATCTACCGGGCGATGTCGGGCGTCGAGGTCGACGATCAGCTCGCAGGCGTCAACTGGCTCAAATCGCAGCCCTTTGCCGATCCCGGTCGCATCGCTGTCTCCGGCTGGTCCTATGGCGGGTATATGACGCTGCGGCTGCTCCAGCGTGCGCCGGGTGTTTTCGCCGCAGGCGTGGCCGGTGCGCCCGTGACCAAATGGGACTTATACGACACCCATTATACCGAGCGTTATATGGGAACGCCGCAGGGCGATGCGGCAGCCTATGCCAAGGCAAGCCCGATCGAACACGCCGATGCCATCGCCGATCCGCTACTGCTCATTCACGGCATGGCCGACGACAATGTCGTATTCGAGAACTCGACAGCGCTGATGGCCAAGCTGCAGGCTGCCGGGAAACCGTTCGATACGATGGTCTATCCGGGGCAGACGCATGCGATTGCGGGGCCGGGCATCAGCGTCCATCTCTGGCGGACTATCCTTGCGTTTCTCGATCGAACGACAAAGGCGAGACCGGGAGGAACGCCGTAAGCGCCCGATCGAGCTTTGCGGACTGCCAACAAAACCCCGACTTCCATTTTGTGCACTGAAGCCTAAACGCCGACGCAAAGGCAGATACACCGAAGGAAACAAAGTCATGGGTTATCGCATTGTAGTTGCGGGCGCGACGGGCAATGTCGGTCGCGAGATGCTCAACATTCTTGCCGAGCGTGAATTTCCTGCCGACGAAATCGCGGTTCTTGCGTCCTCGCGGAGCCAGGGCGTCGAGGTCGATTATGGAGACTCGGGCAAAAAGCTCAAAATCCAGAATATCGAAAATTTCGATCCGGCGGGTTGGGACATCGCCCTTTTCGCCATCGGCAGCGCCGCGACCAAAATCCACGCCCCCCGCTTTGCCGCCGCGGGCTGCACCGTCATCGACAATTCGTCGCTTTACCGCATGGACCCGGACGTTCCGCTGATCGTGCCGGAAGTGAACCCCGAAGCGATCGTCGGCTATACCAAGAAAAACATCATCGCCAATCCGAACTGCTCGACTGCGCAGATGGTCGTCGCACTCAAGCCGCTGCACGATCATGCCACGATCAGGAGGGTTGTCGTCGCAACCTATCAGTCGGTCTCCGGTGCGGGCAAGGCGGGGATGGACGAGCTGTTCGAGCAGTCGCGCAATATTTTCGTGGGTGACAGCGCCGAAGCAAAGAAGTTCACCAAGCAGATCGCGTTCAACGTGATCCCGCATATCGACGAGTTCCTCGACGACGGATCGACCAAGGAGGAATGGAAGATGGTCGTCGAGACGAAAAAAATCCTCGACCCGAAGATCAAGGTGACCGCCACCTGTGTGCGCGTTCCCGTTTTCGTGGGGCATTCCGAAGCGATCAACATCGAGTTCGAGCGCGAGATCTCGGCCAGAAAGGCGCAGTCGATCCTGCGCGAGGCGCCGGGCGTTATGCTCGTCGACAAGCGCGAAGACGGCGGATACGTCACGCCCGTCGAATGCGTAGGCGATTATGCCACCTTCATCAGCCGCGTGCGCGAAGATCCGACGGTGGACAGCGGCCTGAGCCTGTGGTGCGTAAGCGATAACCTTCGTAAAGGGGCAGCGCTGAACGCGGTGCAGATCGCGGAACTGCTCGGTCGACGGGTTCTCAAAAAGGCGGCCTGAACGGCGTGACGGTGATAGCGCCCGATTATTCCGTACAGCGTTTTGCCTCGTTCGACGGCGTTGAACTGGCGTGGCACGAAGCCGGAAAGGGGAGGCCGGTCATCCTGCTCCACGGGCTCTTTTCGAACGCGCGCACCAACTGGATCCGCTATGGCCATGCCGCTGCGATCGCCGCCGGGGGTTTCCGGGTCATCATGCCTGATCTGCGCGCGCATGGCGACAGCGCAAAGCCGCATGAGGCAGGCGCTTATCCATGTGACGTCCTGACCGGCGACGGCCTGGCGCTGATCGCGCATCTGGGGCTGACCGACTATGATCTTGGCGGCTATTCGCTCGGCGCACGCACGGCCGCGCGGATGATGGTCTGCGGCGCACGCCCCCGACGGGCGATTATCTCAGGCATGGGGCTGACCGGACTGACCGACGTTGCGCCGCGCACCGCTCACTTCAGGCAAATCCTCGATAATCCTGGCAGCTTTGAAAAGTTCAGCCCCGAGTGGAACGTCGAGGCTTTCCTCAGGACGACGGGGGGCGACGTGGTCGCCCTGCGCCTCCTCCTCGATTCGATGATCACGACGCCGATCGAGGCCATTGCTGCGATCGGCACGCCAACGCTCGTGCTGACCGGATCGGAGGACCGTGACAATGGCTCGGGCCATGCGCTTGCCGAGACGCTGCCGTCGGCAATCTATACCGAAGTGCCCGGCGGCCATATGAGCTGCGTCACCAAAGCCGATCTAGGGCAAGCCATGGCGGACTTTCTCGCCGCTTGACCGGCGCAACCGCGATCGTCAATCTCGCGCAATAAAGTATCGCATCAAGAGGCGGCCCCAATGAAAATTCTCGTTTCCGCGCTGGCACTTATTGCCGCGACACCGCTGCTCGCGCAGGCACCGGCAGTCCCCGCACCTACACCGGCCGAAGCAGATGCCTATGTCGCGGCAGCCGAAAAGGAGCTTTTGCCGCTCAACAGCAACAACCAGCAGGTCGGCTGGGTCAATGTGACGTATCTGACCGACGACACCGATGCGATTGCGGCGCGTTCGGACGAAGCCTTCACGCGCGCGACGATCAAATGGGCCAGCGGCGCGGCGCGTTTTTACGGTCTCAAGGGCCTGTCGTTCGATACGGCGCGAAAACTCTATCTGCTGCGTGGATCGATCGTTTCATCGAGCGCGCTGGCCGCACCCGCCGATCCGGTACTGTCTGCCCAGCTTGCAGCGATCAAGGCGTCGCTTGGTTCCGCTTATGGCAAGGGTAAGGGGACGCTGCGCGGCGTGCCGATCAACGGATCGGACATCGAGGCCGAAATGGGAACCAACCGCAACCCGGCCGAGCTTTCCGAGATGTGGACGAGCTGGCACGACAATGTCGGCAAGCCGATGCGCGCCGATTACGGCAAAATGGTCGAACTCGCGAACGCGGGCGCAAAGGAGCTGGGATTTGCGGACAACGGGGCAATGTGGCGCGATGTTTACGACATGGATGCCGATGCATTTGCGGCGCTGACCGACAGGCTGTGGGGCGAAGTAAAGCCGCTTTACGATCAGCTTCACTGTTACACGCGCGGCAAGCTGAATCAGAAATATGGCGATGCCGTGCAGCCTGCGAGCGGCCCGATCCGCGCCGATCTGCTCGGCAATATGTGGGCGCAGGAATGGGGGAATATCTATGATATCGTCGCCCCCGCCGGTGCTGGAGACCTCGGCTTCGACACGACCGACCTGCTGAAAGCCAAGGGCTATGATCCCATCAAAATGGTCAAGGGCGGGGAAGGGTTTTTCTCATCACTCGGCTTTGCGCCGCTGCCCGCATCCTTCTGGCAGCGGTCGCAATTCATCAAACCGCGGGACCGCGAAGTCATCTGCCATGCCAGCGCATGGGACGTCGACAATGTCGATGATCTCCGCATCAAGATGTGTATCAAGGTCAACGGCGACGACTTTACGACGATCCACCACGAACTCGGCCATAATTACTATCAGCGCGCCTATAACAGACAGTCGTATCTCTACCTCGACAGCGCGAACGACGGCTTTCACGAAGCGATCGGCGATACGATCGCGCTTTCGATCACACCCGAATATCTCGTCCAGATCGGTCTGCTCGATCGTGCCCGGGTGCCCAGCGCGGACAAGGACATCGGGCTGTTGCTGCGCCAGGCGATGGACAAGGTCGCGTTCCTGCCGTTCGGCCTGCTCGTCGACAAATGGCGCTGGGGCGTTTTTGCGGGGAAGATCGCCCCGGCTGACTATAACAGCGCGTGGACCGCGCTGCGGCGCGACTATCAGGGCATCGTGCCGCCAGTTGCGCGCGGCGCGGACGCTTTTGATCCCGGCGCGAAATATCATATTCCGGGAAACACGCCCTACACGCGCTATTTCCTTGCCCGGCTGCTCCAGTTCCAGTTTTACGAAGCGGCATGCAGGCAGGCCGGATGGAAAGGCCCGCTCCACCGCTGCTCATTCTATGGAAACAAGACCGTCGGTGAGAAGCTGAATGCGATGCTGGCGATGGGCAAGTCCAAACCATGGCCCGATGCCCTGCAGGCGTTCACCGGCACCCATGCGATATCCGGCCGATCCATGATCGCCTATTTCAAGCCGCTGATGACCTGGCTGACCAATCAAAACAAAGGCAAGAGCTGCGGCTGGTAGGCATCAGCACAGCTTGATCGCCGTCCCCGTAATGTTGGTCTTGCCCCAACTGAACGCCGATACATGGGCATCGCCGTAGCGGACGTTGATGACGGCGTCCGCGCCCATTTTTTGGGCCTTTCTCCACAAAGCGCGGTACAGCGCCGCCTGATCTGCGTCGTTGCTGAAAGGCGTCATTTTGCCCGCGCTAGCCTTGACAGGGCCGACGACGACATAGGGCATGTCGCGCAGGTCGCCGGGATAAACCGGCACGCCGATCGTGGGATCGACAGGCGGGGCCGCACAACCGATGAGGAAAACAGCGAGGGGAAGGAACACACGCATCGCGGGATGCTAACCAGCCGGTTGAGACGTGTCAAAATCTGCACTAGCCTGATCCGGTGCGTCGCCTGCTCATCATCTTCTGCATCATTCCGCCGCACTCCCTTGCTGCGCAGACGGTCGATACTCCGGTCCAGCTGATGGTCATGCGCGAGATCAGCGCGCGGACGGCGATACCGGGAATGCGGTTTCGGCTGGAGACGGTGGCACCGGTGACGGTGGGATCGATCGCGGTGCCCGCGGGGGCAACAGCCTGGGGCGCTGTGACCGAGGCGCAGGCTGCCGGGCGGAGCGGGCGTGGCGGGCGGGTCTCGGCGCGGCTGCTATCGCTCGAATGGAACGGGCGGCAATGGCCGCTCGACGGTGCCTCGGCCACCGATGCTGCGGGAACGCCGCGCAGCATCGCCGCGCTGACCGCAAGCATCGGCCCTTTCGCTCAACTCGCCCGAGGGCACGACGCGCGGCTGAAGGCTGGGGAGATCGTGGTCGGCTATATCCGAGGCAGGACTGCGATACCTGCCGCCGCCACCGAGTTCGTCACGCTGCCCGCGGGGACGCCGGTCTGGCTCGAAACGACAGTTTCCCTGTCTTCAGAGACGGCGGCACGCGGTGAGATTGTCCCGCTGACGGTTACTGAAGACATACGCGTCGATGACGTGCTGATGGTGCGCGCGGGAACGCGTGCCTATGGGCAGATTGTCCGCGCGGACCCGAAAGGCGGGTTCGGCGTGGGCGGAAGGCTCGCACTTGCACTGCGTCATGTCGAACTCGACAGCGGGATCGTGCGGCTCGACGGGGAAGCCCACTGGTCCGGCCGCAACGGCTGGTCGCGCGGTACTACTGCGAGCGCATTCGCCGCCGCTGCCGGGCTTGCCATCACCGGGCGGCGCGCGGTGGTTCCGCCCGGCACGCGCATTTCCGGAAGCGTTCTGCGCGATACCGCATTGCCGCGCCACTAGATTGCGCACCGGGCGTCACCGCCCCATATGTGCTGCATGACACAGACATATCCCCTGCTTCCACTCCGTGACATCGTTGTTTTTCCCGGAATGATCGTCCCGCTGTTCGTTGGCCGTGACAAATCGGTCTCCGCGCTGGAAAGTGCGATGGCCGGCAACAAGGCAATCTTTCTGGTCGCGCAGCTCGATCCCGGTCGTGACGATCCGGGCCGTGACGATCTGTATGACCTTGGCGTGGTGGCGACGGTCATGCAGTTGCTCAAACTTCCCGACGGTACGGTGCGCGTGCTTGTCGAGGGTGGCGAACGGGCAAGCCTCAAAGCGCTCGATGACAGTGGAACGCATCTCGTGGCGACGGTTGAAGGCGTCCCGGCCCTCGCGGCCGACGGCGCTGAGATTGAGGCGCTGATGCGCTCGGTGGTGGATCAGTTCGGGAATTATGCAAAGCTGAACAAAAAGCTTCCCGCCGAATCCGGGATGCAGTTGGGTGCGATCGAGGATCCGGCCAAACTCGCCGATGCCGTGGCGGCGAACATTGCGGTCAAGGTCGCCGATAAACAGGCGCTGCTGGCAGAGGCCGATCCGGGCAAGCGGCTCGAAATGGTGTTTGCCTTCATGGAAGGCGAACTCGGCGTTCTGCAGGTGGAAAAAAAGATCCGCGGGCGCGTCAAGCGCCAGATGGAAAAGACGCAGCGCGAATATTACCTCAATGAACAGCTCAAGGCGATCCAGCGCGAACTTGGTAATGAGGGCGAGGAGGGTGAGGGTGATGAGGTTGCCGAATACACCCAGAAGATCGCAACGCTGAAGCTTTCGAAGGAAGCCAGGGCAAAGGCCACCGCGGAGCTCAGGAAGCTCAAGACGATGGCGCCGATGTCCGCCGAATCAACCGTGGTGCGCAATTATCTCGACGTGCTCCTGGGGCTGCCCTGGGGCAAGAAGTCAAAGCTCAAAAAGGATCTGGTCGCAGCGCAGACGGTGCTCGACGATGATCATTATGCGCTCGACAAGGTGAAGGACCGGATCGTCGAATATCTTGCCGTCCAGGCGCGCACCAACAGGCTGAAGGGCCCGATTCTCTGCCTCGTAGGGCCGCCGGGTGTCGGCAAGACGTCACTGGGCAAGTCGATCGCCAAGGCGTGCGGGCGCGAGTTCGTGCGACAATCGCTTGGCGGCGTTCGGGACGAGGCGGAAATCCGCGGGCACCGGCGAACCTATATCGGGTCTCTGCCCGGAAAGATCGTAACCAATCTGAAAAAGGCGGGCACGAACAATCCGCTTTTCCTGCTCGATGAGATCGACAAGCTCGGCCAGGATTTCCGTGGCGATCCGGCATCTGCTCTGCTCGAGGTGCTTGATCCCGAACAGAACAACAAGTTTCAGGATCATTATCTCGAAGTCGATATCGACCTGTCCGACGTGATGTTCGTGACGACGGCAAACACGCTCAACCTGCCGCAGCCGCTCCTCGACCGGATGGAGATCATCAGGCTCGAAGGCTATACCGAGGATGAGAAGGTCGAAATCGCAAAGCGCCATCTCATTGAAAAAACAATGGAAGCGCATGGGCTTACGGCGAAGGAGTTTATCCTCACCGACGACGGGCTTCGGGCGCTGATCCAGCATTATACGCGCGAAGCCGGCGTGCGGACATTGGAGCGCGAGATCGCAAAGCTGGCGCGAAAGACGCTGCGCCGCATTCTCGAACTCAAGACGGACACCATCACGATCACACCGGAAAACCTGCATGAATTTGCCGGTGTACAGAAATTCCGCCATGGCCTTGGTGAGGAAGAGAACCAGATCGGTGCCGTGACCGGGCTTGCCTGGACCGAGGTGGGCGGCGAATTGCTGACGATCGAGGCGGTGACGGTGCCCGGCAAGGGGATGGTGCGGTCAACCGGAAAACTCGGTGACGTCATGGGTGAATCGATTCAGGCGGCGCTTTCCTATGTCAAGGCGCGCGCGCCGACCTACGGGATCAAGCCCAGCGTTTTTGCGCGCAAGGATATCCATATCCATCTGCCCGAAGGGGCCGTGCCGAAGGACGGCCCTTCGGCGGGCATCGGAATGGTAACCGCAATGGTTTCAACGCTGACCGGCACGCCGATCCGGCGCGATGTCGCGATGACCGGAGAGGTTACCCTGCGCGGCAGGGTTCTCCCCATTGGCGGGCTCAAGGAAAAGCTGCTGGCGGCCATGCGCGGCGGTATCACCACCGTGCTGATCCCGCAGGAAAACGAAAAGGATCTTGTCGATATACCCGCCAATATCCGCGATGCGCTCAGGATTGTTCCGGTTCGCCACGTCGATGAGGTGCTGGCGCTGGCGCTTACCGAACCGCTCGCCGCGATCGAATGGAGCGAAGCGGACGAGCTTGCGGCGCTTCCGCCACAGGGAACTGCACCGGGCGACGAAATGGTGCGTCACTGACCGCTGGCGCAATCCTAGTGTCGCTGACGCCATCAGGCGGTTCAGTTTTTTGTTTTGACAATCCTTCCCGCCGGGGTGTTACTGCCGGTCGCCGTGCGGTGCCGAATCCGGCTTGCACGATCACTGTATCAGGGAAAGTCAGCGGGGATGAACAAACAGGATCTGATCGGTGTGGTCGCCGACAATGCGGGCCTGTCAAAGGGAGAGGCCATGCGCGCGGTGGAAGCCGTGTTCGACACGATCTCGGCGGCGCTGAAAAAGGGTGACGAAGTGCGGCTTGTCGGCTTCGGGAGCTTTTCGGTGACACGGCGCAAGGCATCGACGGGGCGTAATCCGCGTACGCGCGAGCCGATGGCGATCAAGGCATCGAACCAGCCGAAATTCCGCCCCGGCAAGGGGCTGAAAGACGCGGTGAACTGATCGCGAGGCACGGCGGGGGAGGTGAGATGGCTTCCCCCGGTGCCGGTCTTACCAGCGAAATTGACGTTGACCCCGTCAGCCTGCGCGCTATCAGCCAAGCCGGGCATGAAATGGGGCGCGTAGCTCAGCGGTAGAGCACTCCCTTCACACGGGAGGGGTCACAGGTTCAATCCCTGTCGCGCCCACCATGTTTTTTATGATTTACGGGTCGTTGAAGAAGTTGGCCTTGGAGTGATGCAGACCGCAGCAGCATCAAACGGTTGAACCCGATGATCAGCAATTCTTTGGTTGACTCAACAGTTTATTCCAAACTGAAAACATCGAGGTTTAGTCTGAGTTGATATACTAATGCTTTTATCAATTAGTAATTAGAAATGAGATAACAGCAGGTAACGCTTTGCATTCGATTTGCCGGGGGGCAACATGGACACCTATAGACTGGCTTTAGCTATTGTCGCTTTGACCTGCGGCGATGACGCTCTTGCACAATCCACCAGCACCACAATGGATATGGGCGGCGGGATGACTCACGTCGATACGATGGGTCCGAACGGTGCGATGAGTTCATCCAACTGCATGAACATGGGCGGTGGCATGGCGACCTGCAACACGATGGACATGAGCCAGCCGCAAAGAACCTATCCAATGCCCGATATCAGCCGCCCATCGGTCGGCGGAAGCAACACCATGCGCATGATTGCTGATCTTATTGCCCGCTCAAATGAACGGTCATTTCAAAAAAAGATTGGCAAGTTGGTCGCGAAAGGTGATTGCCCAGGCGCAGCTAAGCTGGCCTTGAATAAGGGACGGTTGGAGTTAGTGAATCAAATCAATTCAGCCTGTTTGTCGAATAACGGCGCTAATGTCACTCGGCTGGAAACTGGTAAAGGCACGGTGGGTGCAAGCGAAAAGGATCAGATCGCGAATCCGCTCCCACTGGAAGAGTTGGTTCGCAATAATATTGCCAAAGAAAATGCAGCCCTACCGATAGCTTTGGACGGCGTTACGACGATCTCAAAAGCCTAAGCCGTAGGAACACAAATACTGCTAACCGCAAACGTCAACAAGACTGATATAAGTCTAATTGATGCCGCTCGTTCTGGTATTAAAGATGAAATCTGTTCAGCCGCTCAAGAATCACGTCTCCTCAAAGCAGGAGGTTCATTTCGAATAAAATATTTTGAACAGGACGGAAAAGAGATTGGCTCCGTCATGGTAACAAAAACGGAATGTGGGCTTTGACTTACGAAGCTTTCAATCTGTATTTTTGATATTCAAGTTTTCGCGGGTTGGACGAGCTGGCGTGAACGGGATGCTCTGTCACCAAAAAGCTTCATGAGAGAAAAGCCTTACGCCGCACACGCAGTATACAACAACCCTCAAATTTCAGCCCCCATCATGCCCTTCACGGCGGCGGGCTTTTTCTTCTTTCCGGCGACGTTCGCGCGCGGCTTTGGCCTCGCCCCGGCGTTCGGCGCGGCCGCGGTTGCGGTCGGCTTCGTCCTGCGACGTCGTTGCCCAGTCCGCCGCCTGGCCTGCGATCTTGAAGGGTGCCTTGACGACCGAGACGGCCGACGAAATGCAGCCGCCGAGCGCAAGGGCGGGAATGATGAGCAGAAGAGTGCGTTTGTTCATGCAGCGTGCCCTATAAAAACAATGGTGCGTGATCGAGGTGTGGAAGGACGTGGCGGGCGAACAGATCGGCCTCTGCCGCGTGCGGATAGCCGGAAAGAATGAACGCCTCTATCCCTTCGGCCTGATAGGCGCGCAGCTTGGCGAGCACCTGATCGGGATCGCCCACGATTGCCGCCCCGCAGCCCGACCGCGCGCGCCCGATACCCGTCCACAGATGATCTTCGACGAAGCCGCCGTCGCCGGCCGCGTTTCGAAGTTCGGCCTGGCGCGCTACGCCGACGCTGGTCGAATCGAGCGACCTGGCGCGTATTGCATCGCCGGTTTCGGGATCGAGCTTCGACAGCAGGCGCGACGCATAGGCGCGTGCTTCGGCTTCGGATTCGCGTACGATGACGTGCGCGCGATAGCCGAACGTCAGCGTCCGCCCGTGCCTTTGGGCTCTCGCGCGCATGTCGGCGATGATCGCGCGAACCGCCGGCATCGTATCGGGCCACATCAGATAGACGTCGCATCCCTTCGCAGCGGCCTCGCGCGCGTCTTCGCTCAGCCCGCCGAAATAGAGCGGCGGGCATTTGCCGCTGACGGTCGTCAGGCGCGGCGGATCGATCTCGATCCGGTAATGTTCGCCGTGGTGCGCAAGATGCTCGCCGCCAAGCAGAGCCTTCAGAATCTGCATGACTTCGAGCGTGCGGGCGTAGCGTGGCGCACTTGCGAGCTTTTCACCCGGAAGGTCCGATGAAATGATGTTTATCGTCATCCGTCCGCCCATTATCCGGTCGAGCGTCGCGATCTGCCGCGCGAGCTGCGGCGGCCAGCTTTCCCCGGTGCGGACCGCCATCAGCAGGCGGATGCGGTGCGTCAGCGCGGCGATGGCGGCGGCAAAAGCCGTGGTATCGAGGCCGAGCTGATAGCCCGAGGGCAGGAGGATATTGTCGAACCCGCCATTTTCGGCCGTCAGCACGATATTGCGGCAATGCTCCCACGATGATGCGAGCATCGGATCGGGGACACCCAGGAATTCATAGTCATCGTCGCACAGCGCAGAGAACCACGAAATCTCGCATTTCTGGCTCATGGCAGATCCTCACCCCGTGAAGCCACGAGCACGTCATACCATTCGCTGCGTGTCCAGGCGATCGTCCAAGCCTCGGCGCTATCGCGGATGCGGGCGATGTTCTGCGAGCCGACGATCGGGATCGGGCGCGCGGGATGCGCCATGAGCCAGGAGAGGGCCGCGCTACTCCGCGAAACGTCGTGTGCCGCTGCAATCCTGTCAAGCACGGCAGCAACGGCATGTTCGCGGGCAGTTACGGGGTTTGCGATACGCCCGCCGCCCAGTGGCGACCATGCAAGCGTTGCCAGATCATGCTCGATTGCAATATCCAATGTGCCGTTTTCGATCGCATCGATCTCGAGTACCGAGATTTCGGGCTGGATCGTCGACAGGGGCACGCCATGCGCGGGCATGAGCGCCTGCAACATCCGTGTCTGCGCCTGCGTGGCATTCGAAATGCCGAACGCGCCGATCTTGCCCGTGGTATAAGCCTTTTGCGCGAATTTCAAAAGCTCATGCGGGTGCGTCACGATGTCGGGCCGGTGAATCTGGTAAAGATCGACCCGCTGGACGCCCATGCGCGTGAGCGAGGCATTCAGCGCAGATTCAAGATAGTCGGCCGAACTGTCATAGGGTACCGGCGGCACGATCCCGCCCTTTGTTGCCAGCACCATGCGGTCGCGCGCCGATCGGTCTTCTGCAAGCACCTGTCCTAGCAGGGATTCGGCATCGCCAAAGCCGCCCTTGCCATCAAAACCATATATGTCGGCTGTATCGAACAGCGTGATGCCCGCCTCGAATGCGGCATCGACAAGCGCACGCGCTTCCTCGGTGCTGCGCCCTGCAAAGCGCCACATGCCCCAGGCAAGCGTTGATACGGTGAGGCCGCTTGTACCAAGTAATCGCTGGCGCTGGATCGGGGGAAGGGCACTCATGGGCGGGGCGCTCCGGATATCCTGACGGCGATGTCTGATGCCTATTGACGCGTGGCAAAGGACGGTCAAGCTGCCCGAGCCGTCAATGCAATGACGCCGGACAGGTGCCGCCGCGATCATGGCCCTGTCGTAGCGTTGCAACACAGAGCGGCATATAGACACCGCGCCTCTGCCGTGCCTCTTGCCGAACGGCTGCTTTCCGTGTTTGAAGCGTGGGGGCATCGCCTGATCGACGATGATCGGGAGTGGCGAGGAAGCAAGTGACGTTGCGTTACGGTCTGGTCGGCACGGGGATGATGGGCATCGAGCACATCAGGAACGTCGCAATCATTCCCGGTGCCGAGATCGTCGCGCTTCATGATCCGGTTGAAAAATCGCTCAATCAGGCAAGAGCAGCGCTTGGCGTCGGCGCGACACCGCAGATTTTTGACAGCGTAGCCGGGCTCGCGGCAGCCGGGCTCGACGCCGTGATCGTCGCCAGCCCCAATCATACCCACCAGGCCGTCCTCGAGCCGCTGTTCGATGCCGGGCTCAATATCCTTTGCGAAAAGCCGTTGGCGACCACGATAGACGACGCACGCTGGATCGTCGCACGCGCAGCGCAGTCGCCCGGCATGTTCTGGACGGCGATGGAATATCGCTACATGCCCCCGGCCGCCGAATTCGTGCGGCAGGTGCACGATGGGCGCGTCGGCAGACTGCAGATGCTCAGCCTTCGCGAACATCGCTTTCCCTTCCTGACGAAGATTGGCGACTGGAACCGGTTCAGCGAGAATACGGGCGGCACGATGGTGGAGAAATGCTGCCACTTCTTCGATCTTATGCGGCTCATCGTGGGAAGCGAGGCGGTCCGCGTCTATTGTTCGGGCGCGATGGACGTGAACCATCTCGACGAGCGCTACGCTGGCCGCACGCCCGACATCATCGACAACAGCTATACGACGGTCGATTTCGCAAATGGCGTCCGCGCGATGCTCGATCTGTCGATGTTTGCCGATGGTGCGGAGGATCAGGAAGAAATCGTCGCCGTGGGCAGCACCGCACGGCTCGATTGCCGCATCCCGACGGGTGACCTGATTTTCTATCCGCGCACCGGATTTATGCGCCCCAAGACGCCTGAGCGAACTCACATCGCGGTCGATCCGCACGCGCTCGCGGCAGGGCAGCACCATGGCGCGACCTTTTATCAACATCAGAAATTCTATAGTGCATTGGTGGGAATTGGCCGGGTACAAGTCAGCGCCCATGATGGCATGATGGCCGTCGCGATGGGCACCGCCGCCGAGATCAGCGCACGGGATAAGCGCGCCGTCGAAATGAGTGAACTTGGTTTTTAAAAAAAAGTTCGGGGAGACGAGATAATGACGAAGACGATATTGCTGGCGGGTATCGCCGCCTTCGCCCTCAGCCCGGCTCCGGCTCTTGCCCAGGAGTCAACGGTGCCCGCGTCTTCGGAGACGAGTGATGCGCCCGCCGAAATCATCGTGACCGCGCAGAAGCGCACCGAACGTTTGCAGGACGTGCCCGTTGCGGTTTCGGTGATTTCGGGGGAGCAACTCGCCCGTTCAGGCGCGGTCAACATCGAGAATGCGCAATATCTGCTGTCCAGCGTCAACATACGTAAACAGGGAACGCCGCTCAACCAGACGGTCTTCCTGCGCGGCATAGGCACTGCGTCGGCCTCAATCGCATTCGAGCCGTCCGTATCCACCGTTATCGACGGAGTCGTTTTCAGCCGCGCCGGCGAGGCATTTACCGATCTCGTGGATATCGAGAGGCTGGAAGTCCTGCGCGGGCCGCAGGGAACGCTATTTGGAAAAAACACCTCGGCTGGCGTGATCAATATCGTGTCGAAGAAACCAGGCGCAGATTTTGGCGGGTATCTCGAGGGAAGCTATTATTTTGAAAATGGCAGCGAGTATCGGGTCCGTGGTGCGATTGACGTGCCTTGGTCAGGCGCGGTGCGATCGCGTTTGACGGGCTTCTACGGCACTTATGACGGAAATGTTTTCAACGATGCGTCAAACGTAAACCGCCGCGTCAACGGCTACCGTCATTACGGTGTGCGCGGCATCGTTGAGGCCGACATCAGTGAAACCGTCACGATGACGGTGATTGGCGACTATCGCGAAAGCAAGGACAATTGCTGTGCACCGGTTGTCGTCAGTCCGGCTCTGAATGCGAGCGGGACATCCTACCAGAATTTCCTTGATCGAGCTGCGGTCGCGCTGCCGCCGCTGCGGGGTGAAGATACGCGGCGTTCGCGCCAGAATACAGTAACGAGGGCCGAAGAAAAGGCCTATGGCGGATCAGTTCAGTTTGATGCCGATCTTGACGGGCTGACGGTAACGTCGATTACTGCCTATCGCAAATATGACACTCGTGAGTTGCGTGACGGGGATTTTCTTGACCGGACTTATGTCGGAATCAACGAGGTTTCGGACGATGGACCGCAGATCGGTGACACCTTCAGCCAGGAATTGCGTCTTGCTTCGCAAAATGGCACGCGCCTCCAATATGTTGCAGGCTTATACTATTCGCGCGCCAAGACGGAGCGAACCTTTACAAGAAGCAACGTCAACTGCTCGGCTTCAACGTCGGCACCGATTGGTGCGGGGCTTACCCCTTGTTCAACGTCACCCGGTGTATCGACCATAACGTTCCCGGTGGGCACGGCCAACTTCGGATCGGTTTTTAAAAACGTCGCCGCTTTCGGCCAGGCAACCTATCAACTGGTTGATGGCTTCCGCATCATTGGCGGGCTGCGCTTCACGATCGATCAGCTCGACACATTCCACATTCGCCGGGTTCCTGTGCCGGGTGCGTCGAACCCACCGTTCGATCAAGGCGTGATCAACTCGATCAGTCCGGCATTTCCGACTGGCAATCCGGCGGCAGCAAACGGCATTCCATACCGACAGTCGGTCAAGGCAGAAAACCTGTCGGGCAAGGCAGGCCTGCAATATGATATCAGCCGCGGCTCTACGGCCTATGCGACCTTTACGCGCGGCTACAAAGGCCCCGCACTCAACGTTTTTTTCAATCTTCAGCCCAACGGAACAGCTCCGATCGCGGCAGAAACGTCCAACGCTTATGAAATTGGTTTGAAAAACACGCTGTTCGATGGCCGCGTTGTGCTGAATATCGCAGGCTATTATGCAAAGTATAAGAATTTTCAGGCCAACAATCCTGACTTCCTCTTTGGCCAGCGCATCACGCGGTTTACCAATGCCGGCGATGTGTCGACCCGCGGTGTCGAGGTGGATTTGATCTGGCGTCCGGTAACTGATGGAAACATTTCGGGCGGTTTTGCCTATACCGACGCTAGGGTTGATCGGGCGCAGATCACGCCTGGCGTCAACGTTGCTGATGTGGTCCCTGCGGGCGTCCAACTGGCCTATGCGCCGAAGTGGAAGGGGTCGCTCGGCGGAGAATATCGTGTTCGGACGGGCGGTTTTGCCGACGTAATTTTGGGTGCGCAGAGCTCATTTCAGTCGAGCCAGATTTCCAACTTTGTGGGCAATGCCTTGGTCCGTAACCGCAGCACCATTCGCCCCTACGGATTGGTCGATGCCTCGATCGGCCTTGCCGATACAAGTGACCGCTTCCGCCTGACTTTCCAAGTAAAGAACCTGTTCGACAAGTCATTCTATGCCGCAATCGCCGATGGCGGTCCCCTTTCCGCCGGGAACACAGGCTCGTCGAGTTACGTCGCCATCGTCCCCCGCGAAGCCGATCGCTATTTCGGCGTGACTGCGACGGTGAAATTCGGGAATTAGGCAAGCGGGGCGGAGTGTTCGCGCAAGCGTTGCGCCGACACCCACGATCTGCCCTGCTATGCGGGCCTGATGACCGGCAGCATGATATGGATCCACAGCAGCGCGAGCAGATAGGCGCTGGCGCAGATGGCGAACATCGGCCAGTAGCCATAGCCTCCGCTCAAACACCAGCCAGCAAACCAGATCATCGCCGCCCCCGACACATTTCCGGCCACTGCGCCGGCCCCTATGACGGTGGCCACACGCGTCACGGGAACAGCATCCGCCGTCATTCCGAACACGTTCGTCGAAAATCCCTGATGCGCGAACAGGCCGATTCCGATCACGACCGCCGCCACCCAGGGGCCGGGCGCGTAGATCGCCAGCGGCATCGGCAGGATCATGCAGGCATAAAAGAACATCGATGTTTTCCGCGCGCGGTTCATCGACCAGCCGCGCCCCAGCAGCCACGGAAACAGCAGCCCTGAAGACAATGCGCCGATCGCCGCAAAGCCATAGGCCAGGGCCGTCGGCCCGCCCAGCGTGCCCTGCTTCATTCCAAAAACCCGCGCAAAGAAATCGGGCATGAAGAACAGCAGGAAAAACCAGCCCAGATCGCTGAGCAGCTTGGCCCCGACCACCGCCCATGTCCGCCGGTCCGAAAGCAGCGCCTGCCAGTCGACTTTGCCCGCGACATCGGTGACGATCGCAGCCGGTTGGTCGACAGGCACGAGACGGCGCGTGCCAAGCACCCAGAAGATGAGCCAGATGAAGCCGAGCGCGCCGGTAACGATAAATGCGGCCTGCCAGCCGAATGCGAGGGCGAAAGGCGGGATGAGCAGTGGCGTGACGATCGCACCGATATTGGGCGCCGTATTGCCAATGCCGAGCGCCATCGACCGTTCTTTCACCGGCAGATAGACGGCTGCGGATTTGACGGCAGCCGGCGTGCCCACGGTCTCCGCTGCAGCCAGTGCGACGCGCGCGATGACGAACTGGGTGACCGAACCCGCGAAAGCGTGCGCGATACCGGCAAGGCTCCACATCCCCACCCCCCAACCGAGTGCGCGGCGCACGCCGAAGCGATCCACGAACCAGCCGACAAAAAGAAATGATACTGCCGCCGTGATCTGGAAAGCCGTACCGAGCAGGGCATAGTCGCTGTCGGTCCACTGGAAGCGCCGCTCGAGCGTCGGCTTGAGCAGCGCGAGCACCTGGCGATCGACATAATTCAGCGCGATGGCGACAAAGATCAGCGCGATCAGCAGCGTGCGCGCACCGCGCGTCGATCCCGTCACTCCGGTTGCCGAACCCGTGCTTGACATTGCTGTTATCCTACCGCCTTTTCAAAAGCCTAGACGGTTGGCGCTTCAGGGCAAGGATATGACGATGGCTCGCCAGCTTCCGCTCGCCGCCGATCTTTATGGTGATATTCTCGACAGCGGAGTCCGCGCTCCGCGTGGCGCGCGCGACTATTTCCCGGGGCTCGCGCTGACCACAGTTGCCGCGCTCGCCGCCGCCTATCTCAGCGAGCATTACGGTGCCCCGATCATGCTGTTGGGGCTACTCATCGGCTTGGCATTCAACTTCGCAAATGTCGACGTGCGGCTGCATGCCGGGCTTGGCCTTGCGTCGAGAACGCTGCTGCGCTGGGGCATTGTTCTTGTCGGCCTGCAGGTTACGTTTGCACAGATCGCGGCGCTGGGCTGGCCGGCGTTCCTCGCGATTGTCGCGATCATCGCGCTGGTCACGCTGACGGGCAGCGCCGTCAGCCGCGCTCTCGGGCGCGGTGCCGCCTTTGGTACGCTCGCTGGCGGGGCGGTCGCCATTTGCGGGGCCAGCGCGGCGCTCGCGCTCTCGAGCGTGCTGGGAGAAAAGCGCGCAAGCCAGGCGCAGCTCACTCTCGTCCTCGTCGCAGTATCGGCGGCAAGCGCGCTCGCCATGTCGCTCTATCCGCTTCTTGCCCACGCCCTGCATCTGACCGACCGGCAGGCCGGTTTCCTGATGGGGGCATCGATTCACGATGTCGCCCAGGCGCTCGGCGCGGGTTATTCCTATTCGCCTGAAGCCGGAGCGACTGCAACGGTCGTCAAGCTGACGCGGGTCGCGGTGCTCGCGCCTGCGCTTGCTGTCATTGCCCTGGCCTTTCCGGCGGACGGCACCGAGGCGCGAGGCAGAATCGGGGTGCCATGGTTCGTGCTCGGATTTTTCGCCCTGTGTGCGCTCCACTCTTTCGTCACGCTACCGCCGCAGTTAACCACAGCCGCAAAGCCCGTCGCGACAGGACTGCTCCTGATGGCGGTGACCGCAACGGGCATCCGTTCCCCGATGAGCCTGCTCCTCGAACAGGGCTGGCGCGCATCGCTTCCGGTGATCGCGGCAACGTTGATATCCTTCGGTCTCGCGCTGGCGGCAGCGATCTCGCTGATCTGAACCTGTAACAATTCCGTAATGAATCGGTCACGGGAACGACGCGAAAGTCGCACCTTTCTGTCACATGCTGCCTTTAGGAGAGCGGTGGACAGGGAAGCGGGGGGCCAGCGATTCGGCCGATCATCCACCCTGACGTGACCAACGCCGGTGCGCCGGAGCGGAGATATTATGACATCGTTGAAACGTTTCGCAGCAGTCCTCCTCGCGACCGCTGCATCTCCTGCGATCGCACAGACAGCTGCCGATCCGGCACCCGCAGCGGGGGCGGCAAGCGACGACGCTGGTGAGGGACTGGGCGACATCGTCGTCACGGCCACGAAGCGCGAGACGAGCCTTCAGCGGACGCCGATCGCGATCAGCGTTCTCGGCGCCGATACGATCAGGGAACGCAAGGTGCAGAGCCTGCTCGATCTGGCGGATGGTGGCCTGCCTTCGCTGCGCATCGCGACGTTCGAGGCGCGGCAGTCGGCGCTGACGATCGGCATACGGGGCATCGTGCCGCTCGACGCCAACCAGCCCGCGCGTGAACAGGGCGTGGGCATTTATATCGATGGTGTCTATCTCGGTCGACAGCATGGCCTCAACGCAGGTCTGTTCGATGTTGAGCGCATTGAAGTCCTGAAAGGGCCGCAGGGCACGCTGTTCGGGCGCAATACCGAGGGCGGCGCACTTTCGATCGTCAGCAAGGCTCCGACCGGCGAGTTCGGCGGCCGGATCGAAGGGGGCTTTGGCAACATCGGCGGGCGCAATGCTTCGATCCACCTCGATCTTCCCAAGGTCGCAGGTTTCTCGGTCAAGCTCGATGGCGTGATCCAGCATCAGGATGCGATCACGGAAAATCCGCTCGCAGGTCAATATGGCTGGGGGTATTTCAACCGGAAGGGGTTTCGCGCAGCGGTTCGCTGGCAGCCCACGGATACGATCACCAACGACTTTGCCTATGACGTCGCGCGCGACGAGAATACGCCGTTCTACAGCCAGTTGCTTAACTATGATCCGAACAACTGCCGCGCGCTGAACGGCGGCACGACGACCGGTGCCACGGCATCGCCAAGGCCAATTCCTGCCGGGAGTGCCTGTATCGCTCCGGGGACCGACTTCAACAGCGTTTCCGGCACCGTCCGTCCGCTGCTTCCGGGCGTCGTCGTCAACGGAACGACGCTACAGCGTGTTGCCGATATCGGCGTGCCGCAACGACTCAGCGTCGATGAGACGCATGGTTTTTCAAATACGCTCAGATGGAAAGCTTCGCCTGAAATCGAATTGCGCTCGATCACCGCTTGGCGCGGCGTCGATGTGCAGCAGTGGGACAATTCGGGCGGCGCGCACCGCGTTCCCGTCGTCGCGCCTGGCTGTGTCGGCACGGCGTGCAATTTCAGCCGCTACAGCCTCGCTGACCTGCGCCAGCGCCAGTTCAGCCAGGAACTGCAGGCCGTCGGCACGGTCGGATCGGTCGATTATGTCGCCGGTCTCTATTATTTCTACGAGCACGTCAGCGACGATGCGGCAACGCCGAACTCGGTCGCGATTTCAGGCTATACGACGGCCGGACAGACGACGGGCTTTGCCTACACCCCCTTATCGTTGTGCACGGCTGGTGCCGCCGCCGCGCCGGGAAGTATCGGACCCGCTACCAACGGCTGTTCGACGATCGATCGCGCGTCAGAAGTCTTTTCGCGGAGCTATGCGGCTTTCGGGCGCGTGACGTGGAATGCGACCGATGAGCTGCACGTCACCGTCGGCGGGCGCTACACCAGCGACAAGAAGCGCGGTGCGCTCCGTATCTCGCGCAATGTGAATTATGATACATCGCCACCAGCGATTTACACCCCGCTGGACAGGACGTGGAACCGATTCAATCCGCTCGCTACAGTGGCCTATGACTTCAGCGAAACCATTCACGGCTATGCGACCTATTCGACCGGATATCGTTCCGGCGGCGCAAGCTCGCGCACGTCAAACTATCAGGCGTTCGATCCCGAAGACGTGAAGAACTACGAGCTCGGCCTGAAGGCGGATTTCTGGGATCGTCGCGGGCGGTTCAATGTTGCCGGATACATCATGGACCGGAAGAACAGTCAGGTCGATCTCAGCACGATCCAGCCCGCAAACGGCAGCGCGTTCAACAACCTCGTGACGATCAACGCGCCTGGCATCACCAAGATACGGGGTATCGAGGCCGATCTGACGCTGCAGCCGATCGATAACCTAACGTTCAATGCATCCTATGCCTATACTTACACCGATGTGCCGCTGGTGCCGGTGACCTATACCGAATTCAATACGCCAACTCCGCAAACGACCACGGTGAATCAGAAGTTCTACATCGTCTTCACCCCGCGCAACGCTGCGAGCGGTTCGATCGATTATGCCCTGCCCGTCGGCGGAAGCGACACGCGCGTAAAGTTCCATATCGATGCCAATTATGCTCAGGCGACACAGACGTTTGACCAGTTCGCGACCAAGGCAGACGCGTCGTTCATCGTGAACGGTCGCATAACGCTCGCCGATGTTGCGCTTGGCGGCGGCGGGCCGAAGCTTACCGTCGGCGTGTGGAGCCGCAACCTGCTCAACGAGCAGTATGTCTATCGCCGCGATCCGTCGAACAGCATTCCGCAGGTCCAGTCGAACCGGACGGCAGGCTTGACAGGCACCAACGTTCCCAATCTGCTGCGCGTCGGCAATATTGGCAACACGATCGGCGACTATGGCAATTTCAACGTACCGCGTACGTTCGGCATCGACGCCTCGGTCCGTTTCTGACGACAATGGCGATAGGCGGGGGCGCATCGGCTCCCGCCTTGTTTCTCATCGCGCCGCGATCACCATGTCGCGCGCAAGCATCCGGCGCGCCAGCGTGTGTGACCAGATATCCTCACCGGTCCGCGTCGTCAGCGTTACATTGTCCAGTTGAAGAACGCGCTCAAAGGCCGCGCGGGCTTCAGACGCGCGATCCGCCCGCAGATAGGCGATGCCAAGGTCGCTCTGAGCGGCCCCATTGTACGGCATCCGGGCTGCAACCCGATCCAGCATGACCAGCTTCGAGTTATCCACAGGCTTGGCAACTGCTATGGCAGGCAAGGCTGCTGCAGCAACCAACAGAAATAAAACGCTTTTCATCAGTCAAACTCCTTTCCTGCCTCCGGTTGTTACAGATAAATGACATATGCGCTACAAAATTGTGAACGCCTCATTTGCATGTCCTCGTGGCGTCGTTAGGCTCTGTCGGGCGCGCTGTCCGCGCTCGTCGGCCTTGACGTCTCGGCGCGGGCAAGGGTAGGGCCATGGGCTTGATTGCGGCGCCGACGCCGCTTGTGGCGGTTGTAGCTCAATTGGTTAGAGCGCCGGTTTGTGGTACCGGAGGTTGCGGGTTCAATCCCCGTCAATCGCCCCATTCATCCGTAATGACAAAACGATGGCACAGGATTACTGCGGCCGACTGCAATTTTGTGAGAGCCGCATGACTTCGCCCTGGGACTTTGCTGATTTCGATGCCCATGAGGCACTGCATCTCGTCCATGATCGGGAAAGTGGACTGACCGCCGTAGTCGCGATCCATTCGACCGCGCTCGGCCCCGCCGCGGGGGGGACGCGATTCTGGCATTATGCGGACAGGGCCGATGCGCTGACCGATGCCTTGCGGCTTTCGCGCGGGATGAGCTTTAAAAATGCAATGGCCGGCCTCCCGATGGGGGGCGGGAAGGCGGTGATCCTGGCCGATGCGGACGAAACCAAGACGCCCGAAATGCTCGCGGCATTCGGTCGCGCGATCGAGGCGCTTGGCGGGCGTTATGTCACAGCGCAGGATGTCGGCATGTCGAACGCCGATCTCGTGACGGTGGCGCGGCATACGCGGCACATCACCGGACTTCCCGTCAAAGGCGATGCGGCGGGCGGCGATTCGGGACCGTCGACCGCGATGGGAGTTTTCCTCGGGCTGAAAGCAGCGGCAAAGCGCGCTCTTGGCCGCGATGAGATGCGCGGCGTGCATGTTGCCATTCAGGGCGTGGGCAGCGTCGGCGGCGGGCTTGCGCGCCTGCTCGCAGGCGAAGGTGCGCGGCTGACGCTCTCCGACGTGTCGGTGGACAGGGCCATGGCGCTTGCGGCCGAACTCGGCGCTGAGGTCGTCGGGGCAGACGAAATTCTCGGGGTCGCGGCCGATATATTGAGCCCCTGCGCGCTTGGTGCGATCCTGACGCCGGAAACGATCGACGCCCTGAAGGTCGCAGCGGTTGCGGGCGGGGCGAATAACCAGCTCGCCTCGCCGGGTGACGGTGACCGGCTCCACGGGCGCGGGATCCTGTTCGCCCCCGACTACGTCATCAATGCGGGCGGCATCATCAACGTCGCACTGCAATATCTCGGGAAAAGCGACCGCGCGGCGGTTGCCGCGCAGGTCGCGATGATCCCGGCGCGGCTCGAATCGATCTGGGCCGAATGCGCGGCGACGGGCGAGGCACCGGCACGCGTTGCGGACAGGATGGCGCAGTCGTTAATCGGGCGGCGCTGAAACAGCCCTTTTCAGTCTGCCGATGCTCGGCTATTCAAACCTACCGATGCACGCGCTTGCGAACCCGACCCGATTCCTGAAAATGGCAAGGCCGCTGACCGCGGGCTGTGCGGCGCTGGGTGCGGCGCTGATAATATTCGGTATTTACGGCGGACTTTTCGTCACGCCGCCCGACTATCTTCAGGGCGAAACCGTCCGCATTCTCTACATTCACGTGCCTGCGGCCTGGCTTGGCATGGCAGGCTGGACGGGCATTGCCTCGGCCAGCATCGCGCAGCTCGTCTGGCGGCATCCGCTGGCAGGCGTGGCGGGACGTGCGATCGCAGTGCCGGGAGCCGTCTTTGCTGCGATCTGCCTCGCCACGGGCTCGATCTGGGGCAAGCCGACCTGGGGAACCTGGTGGGAATGGGACGGGCGGATGACGTCAATGCTGATCCTCCTGTTCCTCTATCTCGGCTATATCGCGCTGGCCGACGCAAGCGAAGAGCGGACCAGCGTCAGCCGGGCAACGGCAATCTTCGGGCTGGTCGGTGCGGTGAACATCCCGGTCATCCGTTATTCTGTCGTGTGGTGGAACACGCTTCATCAGGGCCAGTCGATCACGCTCACCCAGTCGAAGATTTCAAGCGAGTTGCTCTGGCCGCTCGGGTTCACCACGATCGGCTTCACTCTGGTGTTTGCCGGGATCGTGCTGATGCGGATGCGGACGATCCTTGCGCGAGCCAAGGCGGAAGCGCGGCTGGCGAGAATGGCACGATCATGAGCGCAAGCGATCAGTGGGCTTTCGTCATTGCTGCCTATGCAGTCACGCTCGGCGGCGCAGGGGGACTTTTGCTGTGGACATGGGCAGCGATGCGCGGTGCCGAGCGGGGGGCAAAGCGATGAAGGCAAAGCATCAGCGCCTCGTCCTCGCGGCGGTCGCCATGGTGGCGCTGACCGGATCGGCGTTTCTCGGCATGTCTGCACTGAAGGACCAGGCGAGTTATTTCTACGCCCCGGCCGACCTGGCGCGTGACAATGTTCCCGCGGGCAAGGCGATCCGGCTCGGCGGAATGGTCAAGGCCGGATCGATCAGGCGCGCGGCGGATGGCATAACGATCGACTTTGTCCTTACCGACGGCAGTGCCGAGACGCCGGTTACCTATACCGGCATCGTTCCCGCGCTGTTTCGTGAGGGATCGGGTGCCGTGGCCGACGGCGCCTTGCGCGTCGACGGAGTATTCGCCGCAAACCGCGATGGCATCCTCGCGAAGCACGACGAAACCTATAAACCGCCAACCCGGGCTGGCGATAAGCATGAAAGTGCTTCGCTGAACCAATGATTGCCGAGGCCGGTCTCGCCGCGCTGTGGATTGCCGCAGCGCTCGCACTCCTCCAGTTCATTCTGGCGGTCGATGCCGTGCGCGCGCCGGACGCCGCAGAGGTGCCACAGGGCGTGCGATCGATCGCGGTGGTGCAGGGGCTTTTCGTGGCGCTGGCGTTCGTGCTGCTGATCGTCTGCTTTGTGCGATCCGACATGTCGGTCAAGCTTGTCGCGGCGAACAGCCATTCGATGAAGCCCATGCTCTATAAATTCGCCGGCACCTGGGGAAATCATGAAGGCTCGATGCTGCTGTGGGTCGCGGTGCTCGGTCTTGCAGGTGGGCTTGTCGCAGTTCTCGAGCGGCGGCTCGACGGGAAGACGCTGCTGGCGACGCTTGGCGCGCAGGCGCTGATCTCGTTCGGCTTTTACGCGTTTCTGCTGTTCGTCTCGAACCCGTTCGCGCGCCTCGATCCGGTCCCGGTCGAGGGCAACGGCCTCAATCCGCTGTTGCAGGATCCTGGCCTCGCTTTCCATCCGCCGACCCTGTATTTCGGCTATGTTGGCATGTCGGTGGCGTTCAGCTTCGCCGTCGGCGCTCTTGTTACCCGCAAGGTCGATCGTGCCTTCGCCCAGGCGATGCGACCCTGGGTTCTTGGTGCATGGGTATTCCTCACGCTCGGGATCACGGCGGGGAGCTACTGGGCCTATTACGAGCTGGGCTGGGGCGGCTGGTGGTTCTGGGATCCGGTCGAAAATGCCTCGCTGATGCCATGGCTCGCCGCGACCGCGCTGCTGCATTCGGTTACGGTTCTGGCGACGCGCGACGGTCTGCGCGCCTGGACGGTGATGCTTGCCGTCATCGCCTTTTCGATGAGCATGGTCGGCACTTTCCTTGTCCGCTCGGGCATCCTCACCAGCGTCCATTCATTCGCCGTCGATCCTGCCCGCGGAAGCTTCATCCTCGCGCTGCTCGCAATATACATCGGCGGGGCGCTCCTTTTGTTCGCGCTGCGCATCGGCACGGTGCGCGAAGGCAGCCAGTTCGATCTGGTCAGCCGCGAAGGGGCACTCGTCGCGAACAATCTGCTGCTGTCGGCTATTCTCGGCATCGTGATGATTGGAACGCTCTATCCGCTCGCCGCTGAAGCGATGGGATCGAAGATTTCTGTCGGTCCACCCTATTTCGATGCGACCGCGGGGCCGCTGGCACTCGCGCTCGTCATCATCATGGCGCTGGGGCCGCTGTCGCGCTGGCGGCGGGACGCTTTGAGCGCGGTCATCGCGCGGGTCGGCATCCCGATAATCGTTACCGTAGGAGCATTGGCGGCGATGCTCTTTTTCGCGCCGCCGATCGGTATCCTCCCGCTGCTGGGCATTGTCCTCGCACTCGGCGTGGGCGCGGCAAGCGTCGCGCCGCTCTGGAAACGCAATCTGCGCCGTACCCCGATGTTTACCTACGGCATGGTGATCGCGCATCTCGGCATTGCTGTATCGCTGCTCGGCATGGCGACCGAGCGCAGCTTCATCCGCGAAACGCTGGTGGCGGCGCGTGTCGGCGATACGGCGAAAGTCGGCCCCTATACGATCCGGTTCAGCGACGTGACGCCTGTTGCCGGGCCGAACTGGACCGCGCTGGAAGCCACGCTCGAAGCGACGCGGACCGAAGGCTGGCTGGCCGGCGGGCGCAGTTTCGAACTTCACCCACAGGCGCGCATGTTTTCCACCCCGCCGACCGAAACGAGTGAAGCCGCGATCGCGACGCGGATCGACGGGCAGCTCTACCTTGTTCTGGGCAAGGCCGACAGCGACGGGCGCTGGCAGTTGCGGCTGTGGTGGAAGCCGCTGGTAACGCTGATCTGGCTTGGGGGATTCATGGTCGCGCTCGGTGGCACGCTCTCGCTGATCGGGCGCATGCGGCGCGATCGGGCGGCGGCGCAGCGCCTCGCCTGGGCATGAAGCGCTTCTGGCTCTGGGCACCGCTCGGCATATTCTTAGCCTTCATCGTCGTTGTCGCCTACAGCCTTTACCGGCCGGGCGATCAACGGCATCCATCACAGATGATCGGCAAGGCTTTTCCCCTTGCTGAACTTCCCGCCGGCGCGTCTGACCGACCGACATTTGCCGCGCGTGTCGGCAAGGCCCGGCTGGTCAATGTTTTTGCGAGCTGGTGTGTCCCCTGCGTCGCCGAAGCACGGGTGCTGGAAAACCTTGCCGCATCGGGTGTTAGGATCGACGGCATTGCCATTCGCGACAGACAGGCCGACGTCGATGCCTTTCTCGCAAAAAACGGAAACCCCTACCGCACCATCGGGCTCGACGCCGATTCGAGTGTCCAGATTGCCATTGGCTCTTCGGGCGTGCCTGAAACCTTCGTGGTGGATGGCAGGGGACTGATCCGCTTTCAGCACATCGGCGAGATCACGCCCGACGATGTGGGCACGATCCTTGCCAATGTACGGGAAGCGCAATGACCGTGCCCTTGTTTTTCCGCGTTCCGACACTTCAGGGCCGGGGATCGCGCCTGGATTACGGGCTTCGCAGATGGGCCAGGTCGTTGAAGTTCATAGCCTTATCGGCGCTGGTATTCGGATTCACAGGGCAGGGCGTCGCACCGGCACTTGCCGATTCGTCGATGCCCGCCGCCGCTTATGCCAATACCGCGCTGCCCGATCCGGCCAGGGAAAAAGCCGCCAGAGATCTGATGGAATCGGTGCGCTGCCTCGTATGCCAGGGACAGAGCATCGCCGACAGCAACGCAGAGATGGCAGGGGATATGCGGTCGCTGATCCGGAAAAAGATTGCGGCAGGGGAGCAGCCCGAGGCGATACGCGCCTATCTGATCAACAGCTACGGCGACTGGGTCAGTTACAAGCCTGTATTCGACCGGGCGACGGCGCCCCTGTGGATCGCTCCGGTCGTTTTTGTCATGGCAGGACTGTGGCTTGCCCGCGGGCGGTTTCGCAGGCGCGGTCGCTGATGGGGTGGCTTGCCCTGCTTCTCCTTTCGGGCGCGGCGCTTGGTCTGCTGTGGCGCTTTGGTGAATTGCGCGGACGGACGCTCGAGCTTGTCGGCGCGGCGCTTCTGATGGGTGTCGCGGGCTATGCGCTTCAGGGCAGCCCTGCACAGCCCGGATCGCCCGTCAAAGGTGAAAACGCTCCCGCCAGACTCGATGTAAAGGAGATAGTCGCGCAACGGGCGATGCGGACGGGCTATGGAGACGAAGCCGCCTGGCTCGACATGAGCAGCGCGCTTATCCGCAGCGGTTCGACCGAGACCGCAGCACAAATTCTTCGCAGTGCGATCAGAAAAAATCCGAAAAGCGCCGATCTCTGGCTCGGGCTGGGGAACGCCCTCGTCGCGCACGGCGAAGGCGCGATTTCGCCCGCGGCTGAGTTTGCTTACCGGCGCGCTTCGACGCTTTCGCCCGATCATCCCGGCCCGCGGTTTTTTCTTGGGCTCGCACTGGCGCAGCAGGGCAGGGTTGCCGACGCGGGACGGGTCTGGCGCGATCTTCTTGCGAAAGCACCCGCTGGAGCACCGTGGAAAAGCGATCTTCAGCAGCGCCTCGCGGCAATCGGCGAACTGGAAGCGGCCCCGGTGACAAAGCCTAAAGGCTAGCCAGCCGGTCAATCGCGCCCTGCAGAATATAGGCCGCGGCGGCTGAATCGATCTTTTCAGCGCGTTTGGCGCGTGTCACATCAGCCGCAATCATCTGTCGCTCGACGGCGGCGGTCGACCAGCGTTCGTCCCACAGCAGGATGGGACGTTTCAGGCTCGTCAGATTGCGGGCAAAGGCGCGCGTCGACTGGGTGCGCGGACTGTCAGTCCCGTCGAGATTGAGCGGGAGCCCGATGACGATGCCCTTCACCGCCTGCGCTTCGATCAATGCCGTGATGCGCGCCAGATCGGCGCTGAACTTTGTGCGCCTGATGAGGATGGCCGGGCTCGCGATCATCCACCGGTCGTCACACAGCGCGGTGCCGATCGTGCGCGTGCCGACATCGAGCCCGAGCAGGCGTCCGCCACCCGGCAGGGCTTCGGCAAAAGCCCGGGGGTCGATCACCGCGTCCCAAAGGTCGTGAGCCGCCGAGCCACATCGGCGCGGATGTTGGCCCAGAACAGACTATAATCGAAAACGTGATAGTTATTGCCGGGCAGTACATAGGCATTGATACCCGCGGGCGGTTGGCCGATCAGCAGAATGCCGCGCCCGCCCTCGGCACTGTCACAGCGCGCCGGGATCATGCCCTTGACCAGCTGGCCTGTGGTGAGATCGGCGCTGGGGATCACCGCACCAATGTTGGCGCTCGCCGGGGCTGCCGCATCGGGCGTTCCCGTCAGCGGGTTGATGCAGACGATGGACGTATCCTGGCGCGGGAGCCCAGTGAGGCTTCTTGTGCCGTCGAATGCAGCAAGCACCTGCGAGGTGTCGGCGGGTTCGGCAAAGCTGCTCCATGCGAGCAGGCAACCGCTCTCGTCTGTATGCGTGCAAGCGGGAAGGCCGAGCGCGGGCAGATCGGCGGTGCGTGAGATAGGCCAGCCGATCGCGTAAACGGCGACAATCCGCTTGGCGAGCGCACGCTCGGCCACGCGCTCGCGGAGCAGACGCAACAGGTGGAGCGTGCCCTGGCTATGCCCCGCCAGAATGATCGGTCGGTCAGCGGGTATCGTCGGGATAAATGCATCGAATGCCGCAAGAACGTCGGCATAGGCAACATCCAAGGCCCTTTTTGCCTCGGGTTTCGTCGTCAGGAACGCACCGAATGCGGCTTGGCGATAGCGCGGTGCCCAGATTTCGCCGCTTCCGCTGAACACCGAAGCCTGACCCTTGATGAACAGTTGCGCACGCTCATTGCTCGTTGCGTCATCGAGCGCGGCATTCCAGCTGTTCGGCCGCGGATCGATAAAGCTCGTCGGGTGGATAAAAAAGGTCGCAGCATTGCCGCGCGGCGCCTTGAAGACGAAGCCGGGGGGCGTCCAGAGCGCCGGATCGTCCCTCAGCCCCGGACGGGAATACCACATCGCCCGATCGGCGTAACGGTTTGTCGGCAGCGTCGGCGGCGTCCTGAATTCGACAGACGGCACCATGGCGAAGCGGATCAGCTCTGTTTCGAACAGCCGATAGGCAAGAAGCCCGGCAATGAAAAGAACGATGAGGATCGCGATGCCATAGAGAAACTTGCGCGCCACATGGGGGCTCCGGTTGATGGACTGTGGATTGGCTGCTAGCCGCAGCCACCGGTTGTCCACAACCGGCAACGGGAATTTTATGGTTGTCCACAACCGGCAACGGGAACTTTATGTCAGTCGATCATGAAACAGTGCGCAGGATCGCCTCGCTTGCGCGCATCGCAATGAGTGAGGAAGAGGTGGCCGCGATGGCACCTGAGCTCAACAGCATTCTGGGCTGGATCGAGCAGCTCGGCGAGGTCGATACGGCAGCCATAGCGCCGATGACGGCCGTCATCGCGAATACGCTTCGCCTCCGCGATGACATTGTCGATCAGGATCTGCTCACGGGGGGTGGCGTGCGCGACGAAATCCTTTCGAATGCGCCAATGCCAGAGCACGGTTTTTTCGGCGTGCCGAAGGTAATCGAATAATGGCAGAGCTGACCGATCTGGGGATCGCCGCAATTCGGGACGGGGTGCGCGACGGGGATTTTTTCCGCGCGCGAAACGGCGCAGGCATTTATCGACCGGGTCAGCGCCGCCAGCGCCCTGAACGCCTTTCTGGTCGAGACGCCCGATCATGCGCTGGCCGCTGCCGATGCCGCCGATGCCGCGCGATCGTCAGGCGACCTGAAGCCGATGTCGGGCGTGCCGATCGGCATGAAGGATCTGTTCTGCACGCAGGGCGTGGCGACGACGGCCGGGAGCAGGATCCTCGCCGGATTTACGCCCCCCTATGAATCCACCGTAAGCGGCAAATTGTGGGCGGCGGGAGCCGGGATGCTCGGCAAGCTGAACATGGATCAGTTCGCCATGGGCTCTTCCAACGAGACGAGCGCCTTTGGCAATGTGGTTTCGCCGTGGCAGCGCACAGGCGGGGGCAATGCATCCCTCACGCCCGGCGGATCGTCGGGTGGATCGTCGGCGGCGATTGCCGCGCGCCTGTGCCCGGCGGCGACCGGCACCGATACCGGCGGATCGATCCGTCAACCCGCGGCATTCACGGGCATTGCCGGGATCAAGCCGACCTATGGCCGCTGCTCGCGCTGGGGCGTGGTCGCGTTTGCGTCCTCGCTCGATCAGGCGGGTGCGATGGCGCGCGACGTCCGCGACTGCGCGATCATGCTCGAAGCGATGAGTGGCTTCGATGCCAAGGACGCGACGTCGCTCGACGTGCCGGTCCCCCGGTGGGAAGCGGCATTGTCGGCTGACCTGAGAGGCAAACGGATCGGCATTCCCCGCGAATATCGGGTGGACAATATGCCGCCGGAAATCGATGCGCTGTGGGAACGCGGGATCGCTTGGGTGAGGGACGCCGGCGCCGAAATCGTCGAAATTTCGCTTCCGCATACGAAATATGCCCTGCCTGCCTATTACATCATCGCCCCTGCCGAGGCTTCGTCGAACCTCGCCCGCTATGACGGCGTCCGCTACGGCCTGCGCGCGCTGCCCGACGGCGCGGGATTGCAGGATATGTATGCGGCAACGCGCGCGGCGGGATTCGGCGCGGAGGTCAAGCGCCGGATCATGATCGGGACCTATGTTCTGAGCGCCGGATTCTACGACGCCTATTTCACCCAGGCGTCGAAAGTGCGGACGCTGATCGCGCGGGATTTCGACAAGGCATGGGAATCCTGCGATCTGTTGCTCACACCAACCGCGCCGAGCGCCGCGTTTGAGATCGGAGAGAAATGCGCCGACCCGCTCGCAATGTATCTGAACGACGTGTTCACCGTGCCCTCATCGCTCGCGGGGCTTCCGGCGATGTCGGTTCCGGGCGGGCTGGACGGGCAGGGGCTGCCGCTCGGCCTTCATGTGATCGGCAGGGCACTTGACGAACAGGGCGTGCTCAACGCCTGCCTTGCGATCGAGGAGCGCGCAGGTTTTGTGGCGCGGCCGGAAGAATGGTGGTGAGCGAGTCCATATTCCGCATCGAGGGCGAAACCGGCGACTGGGAAGTCGTGATCGGCCTCGAGGTCCATGCGCAGATCACGTCGCAGGCGAAACTGTTTTCGGGTGCATCGACGGCGTTCGGGGCCGAGCCGAACACGCAGGTGAGCCTGATCGACGCGGCGATGCCGGGCATGCTGCCCGTTCCCAATGGCGAGTGTATCCGCCAGGCGGTGCGCACCGGCCTTGCGATCGATGCGGAAATCAACCGGTGGAGCCGGTTCGATCGCAAGAATTATTTCTACGCCGATCTGCCGCAGGGCTATCAGATTTCGCAGCTCTATCATCCTATCGTCGGCGAGGGTTCGATCACGGTCGAAACCGATGAAGGTGAAAAGACGATCGGCGTCGAGCGCATCCATATCGAGCAGGACGCCGGTAAGCTGATGCATGATCAGCATCCCACCATGTCCTACGTCGATCTCAATCGCTGCGGCGTCGCGCTGATGGAGATCGTGTCAAAGCCCGATATGCGTTCCCCGGCCGAAGCAGGGGCTTATGTGAGGAAGCTCAGGGCAATCCTGCGCTACGTGGGAAGTTGCGACGGCAATATGGAACAGGGATCGATGCGCGCCGACGTCAACGTCAGCGTCCGCAGGCCCGGCGATGAATTCGGCACGCGGACGGAAACGAAGAACGTCAACTCGGTGCGCTTCATCCAGTCGGTCGTGGAACATGAAGCGCGCCGCCAGGTGGAAGTGATCGAGAGCGGCGGGCGGATCGTCCAGGAAACGCGGCTATGGGATCCCGACTGGGGCGTGACGCGCAGTATGCGATCGAAGGAAGATGCGCACGACTACCGCTATTTTCCCGATCCCGATCTGCTTCCGCTCGAACTGACCGAGGCATTCGTCGCCGAGTGCAAGGCGAGCCTGCCCGAGCTGCCCGATGCCAAACGCGCGCGCTATATTTCAGTGCTGGGAATGACGCCCTACAATGCCGATGTCATCACCGCCGATGTGGAGACCGCGCGCTGGTTCGAAGCGCTGCTGGCCGAGGGCGTCGAGGCGAAGGCGGGGGCCAACTGGCTGACCGGCGAATTGTTCGGCGCGCTCAACCGGCTGGGCAAGGACATCGCCTCGTCACCGGTAAGGCCGTCAGACGCTGCGGGGCTGCTCCGCCTGGTCGCGGACGGCACGATTTCGGGGACGATTGCCAAGACCGTTTTTGAGAAAATGCTCGAAACCGGCGATGCGGCAGGAACGATCGTCGAGCGCGAAGGGCTGAGGCAGACGAGCGACACCGGCGCGATCGAGACGGCGGTGGCGGCGGTGCTCGCGGCCAATGCCGACAAGGTCGCCCAGTATCGCGACGGCAAAGAAGCGCTGTTCGGTTTCTTCGTCGGCCAGACGATGAAAGCGATGGCGGGGAAGGCGAACCCGGGCGTGGTAAACGCGGTGCTGAGAAAGGCTCTGGCGGTATGAGGAAGCACTGGTTTCTACTGGTTGTCTTGGGATTGGCGACGCCCGCCCAAGCGGCCGAGCCCTATTATTTCCACCGCGCAGGGGTCAGCCGCGAAACCTATATTGCCGACGTCAAACGCTGCCAGGAACTTGCCGGCGGCGCGCATGCGCCACACGTCCCGACCCCGTATAATCCCAACATTTACGCAAACGCCGCAGGGGCGTTTTTCTCGGGGCTTTTCCAGGGCGGAGCCGACCGGCGTATCAAACGTGCCGTCGAGCGCACGTGCATGGCGGACAAGGGCTATGCCCGCATGCAGGTGTCCAAAGCGGAAATTGCGCATGTTCTGGAACTCAAGGACGAAGCGCGCATGGACGGCCTGTTCGCGCTCGCGTCATCCCCCCAGCCGATCGGCCAAAGGATCGCCGAATGAAGCACGTCTTGTTTGTTCTCGCACTATCGACGAGCACGGCGGCTTTCGCCGATCCCGTGAAGGTCGTGCCCGCACAGCTCGATCCGGCGCAGGCCTATGTCCTTGTCGAGGCCCAGAATGCCGACATTCCCAAGCAAGGTTCCGGGTTCATCATCGCCCGCTATGACTCGGCACGGGGCGACCTGGCGGGCGCGCCGGTGACGACCACGACGCGCGATGGTGATCGCATCACCGAGATTACCACGAAAAGCGATGTCGAGCGCGAAACAATTGGCACGAAGCCGCTCGTCAAGGACAAGCTGCGAAGGCTGTTCCTCGTTGCTGTCCGGCCCGGTCTTTGGACGGTCGAAGGCGCGGCATCGCTCGAACCGCCATTCGGGTCGCAAGTCACCAGCTTCTCGCTCGGTTCACCCACGCTGACGCTCGCCGCCGGAACGATCACCGATCTGGGCGTCGCCGAAGTCGGTGGCGACTGGAAAGAGGGCGAAAAGCCCAAGACGACTATCTCGGTCGGCGATGTCTTTGCCATGGGCATGCTCGGCAAGATGCGGCCAAAACAGGATCCGGTGCCTGCGAAAATCATGTTTCGATCGCGCGGCAGCAGCGACCTCCCATTGCCAACGAGCCTGTCAAAGCTGTCGATCCGGCCCGTGGAATGGGGCCCCTCGGTCGAGTTCGGCAATTATCTCGGCGGTCTGGTGAACCGGCTGGGCGGCCGGGCTTTGCGCGCGCAGGCACCCGCGAATAACTAGGCTCGATCTACTTTATTGCCGCTGCAGTTCGGCGCTGCCCGACTCTTCGATGCTTGCTGGCTGGTCGTAATCGGCAGGCATGGGGGGGAGTTCGGTTGGCATCGGCGTCGGCTCCGGCCCTTCAATGGGGCCGGTATCGGGCATTGGTTCTTCTTGCGGGATGCTGGCCATCGTCGTGCTCCTTTTGCGGGTGATGAATCAACGCACCGGACCGACGAACGCTCCCTTGCCCTTCGACCGCACGCCGCCTATAGCCGCGCGCCTTGCCTCAAGCATTCGCGGGCGTGGCGGAACTGGTAGACGCGCTTGGTTTAGGTCCAAGTATCGCAAGATGTGGGGGTTCGAGTCCCTTCGCCCGCACCAGTTCCCGTGATACGAAGGCGTCGCCACGACGTTTCCGGCGCGGTGATCCGCAGGCGAAGCGAAGCGGTTGTGTCCGAGACGAACAGATCAGAAGAGAGACCGATGCAGATTGCCGAGACGCTGAACGAGGGCCTCAAGCGCGCCTTTACGATGACTATCCCCGCGGGAGATATTAACGCGCGTGTCGATGCAGAGGTCAAAAAGGTCGCGCCGCAGATGAAGATGCCGGGATTCCGGCCTGGCAAAGTTCCCGCCAATCTTGTGCGCAAGATGCATGGCCCCGCGCTGCATCAGGAAGCCCTGAATACGGCAATACAGGAAAGCGTGCAGAAGCTGCTCGCCGACCACAGGCTGCGTCCGGCGATGCAGCCGTCGGTTGCGCTGGGCGAGGGGTACGAAGCCGGCAAGGATGCCGCGCTGACGATCGAAATGGAAATCCTTCCCGACGTGCCGGTCCCGGTGATCGATGGGCTGAAGCTCGAACGGCTTACCGCGCCGGTCGACGACGCCGCGATCGACGCGCAGGTGGCGCGGATCGCAGGCCGGCAGAAGAGCTTCGACGATGCACCGGCCGGATACACGGCGACAACCGGCGATCTCGTGACGATGGATTACCTCGGCAAGGTCGACGGCGAGCCGTTCGATGGCGGCAAGGGCGACGACATGGCCGTCGAAATCGGCACCGGTCGTCTGATTCCCGGTTTTGAAGACCAGTTGATCGGCGTTGCAGCGGGCGATGAAAAGCAGATCTCGGTAACCTTCCCCGAAGATTACAACGTCGATTATCTGAAGGGGAAGCCGGCGACTTTCGATCTCGTCATTGGAAAGGTCCAGACTGCAAAGGAAGCGGTCGCCGATGAGGATTTTGCAAAATCGCTCGGCCTTGAAAGCCTGACCCAGCTTCGCGACCTTCTGAAAGGCCAGATCGAACAGGAGCATAACGGGCTGACGCGCACGCACATGAAACGCAAGCTGCTCGACCAGCTTGCCGCATCACATGATTTCCCCGTGCCGCCGTCGATGGTCGATGCAGAGTTCAAGCAGATCTGGTCGCAGCTCGAACATGAAGCGGGCCGTGAAGCCGATGCCGATGCGGCGCGCGCCGAAATGGAAAATGATCGCGAAGATTATCGCAGGATCGCCGAGCGTCGCGTCAGACTTGGCCTGTTGCTCAGCGAGATCGGCCAGGCCAACGGCATCGAGATCACCAACGCGGAAATGCAGCGGCTGATCATGCAGGCGGCACAGCAATATCCGCAGGAGCAGCGCGAGCGCTTCATCGAGTACGTCCGCAACGAACCGATGGCGGCCGCGCAGCTCCGCGCTCCGCTTTATGAAGACAAGGTTGTCGATTATCTGTTCTCAAAGGCGGAGATCACGGAACGCACTGTCTCGCGCGCCGAACTCGAATCCGAGATCGAGGCTGAAGAAGGCCATGTGCATGGGCCCGACTGCGGACATGATCATGCCGAACCGGCAGCAAAACCCAAGAAAGCTGCAGGCAAAAAGGCAAAGGCAAAGCCGGTTGCGGTGGATGCCGCGGTTGTCGAGGGGACGCTCGTCACGGAGGCTGCTGGCGGGGAGACTGTTTCCGGCGGAGGTGCGGTCGAGGAAATCGTCGTCGAAAAGCCCAAGCGCAATCCACCCCGGGCCAGGTCAAAAGCGTAAGCACATCCGTTATTAAGGTCTGCGCGCAAGGGGGCGGGCATGAAAGCACCACGTATCGCGGTCCTGCTTCCCTGTTATAACGAGGAAGCAGCGATCGCGCAGACGGTCGCAGGCTTTGCCGCTGCGCTCCCCGATGCGGTCATCTACGTGTATGACAACAATTCGTCGGACCGGACGGTCGAGGTCGCAAGGGGTGCCGGCGCGGTGGCGCGGACCGAACGGATGCAGGGCAAGGGGCACGTCGTCCGGCGGATGTTCGCCGATGTGGATGCCGACATCTATGTCATGGCGGATGGCGATGCGACATATGAAGCGGCAGCGGCGATGCGCATGATCGATATTCTCGTCGATGAGCACCTCGATATGGTCGTCGGTGCGCGCCAGTCGGAAATCGAGGCTGCCTACCGCCGCGGCCATCGGTTTGGCAACGCGATGCTGACCAACATGCTTGCGTGGACGTTCGGGCGAAGTTTCACCGATATATTGAGTGGGTATCGTGTGTTCTCCCGGCGGTTCGTAAAAAGCTTTCCAGTGCTGTCGGCAGGGTTTGAAATTGAAACCGAGATCAGCGTTCACGCGCTTGAGCTGCGGATGCCGACCGCCGAGGTGATGACCGTTTATGCCGCGCGACCCGAAGGTTCTGAATCAAAGCTGAGCACTTATCGCGACGGCTGGCGCATTCTCTGGACGATCGCGATGCTTTTCCGCTTCGAGCGGCCACTGCTCTTCTTCGGCGGCGTGGCGACGGCGCTTGCGCTTCTGGCCATAGGGCTCGCGGTGCCGCTGATCATAACCTATGCACAAACCGGCCTCGTTCCGCGACTGCCCACCGCGATCCTCGTGACCGGCCTGATCATTCTGGCCGCACTCAACATGTTCAGCGGCCTGATCCTCGATACCGTCGTCCGCGGCCGACGCGAAGTGCGGCGGCTCGCATATCTCAGCCACCCCGCCCCGGCGGCGGATCATACAGGCTGAAACCGGCTTGCGCGGTCCGGTGGGTCATTCGATCTGGGTATTGCCGAACCCCCGGACGCGCTACAGCTCAGTCAGAACGTTACCTGCTTCATGCTGGTGACGACAGTGCCGAGGATGCCATAGACCTTGGCTTCTTCGGTCGACATCCAGTAATCACGGTCGATATCCGCGGTCACCCGATCGAGCGGCTGGCCGGTGGCATCGGCGATCACGCGCGCGATCCGCTCACGCAGCTTGACGATCTCCTTTGCCTGGATCGCGATGTCGCTCGCCTTGCCACCCGCGCCCCCCGAGGGCTGGTGGATGAGGAAACGGGTGCTCGGCAGGCAGAAGCGGCGTTCCTTTGCCGCACCCAGAAAAATGTGCGTCGCGATCGAGCCGACCCAGCCGGTACCGATGACCGAAACGGGTGATTCGAGGAAACGGATAAGGTCATGAATCGTATCGCCCGATTCGACATGGCCACCGGGCGAGTTGATGACGAGCTTGATCGGTTCATGACTGACATGATCGAGGTAGAGAAGCTGTGTGGCGATCCGTTCGGAAACCTTCTGGTCGACTGGCCCGAACAGCAGAACAGTTCGCGCCTCGAGAAATTTGGTCATCATCGCAGCGGTGGCGCGATCAGCGCCCGGGTTGGCGTTTTCGTCGTCTTCGTCCATCCGCAAGCCGGGCAGTGTCGTCATGAATTTCGCTTTCGTCCTGATGTGCACCGGCTAGTTAGGGCCGGTACGGCTCGGGCGCAACGCGCGATAGGCTGGCAGCGCGACCCTTGAACCTTTGGCCGGAACCGACGACATAGCGCTGCGAAACAGACAAGGACTATCAATGCCCACGCCAGACCACGCCGACATCGTCGGTGGCCTTATCCCGATGGTTATCGAACAATCCTCACGCGGTGAACGCAGCTTTGACATTTATTCGCGGCTTTTGCGCGAACGGATCGTTTTCGTAACAGGCGGGGTGGAGGACCACATGGCGTCGGTCATCACGGCGCAGTTGCTGTTCCTCGAATCCGAAAATCCCAGCCGAGACATTTACATGTATATCAACTCGCCCGGTGGTGTCGTCACATCGGGGCTCGCGATCCATGATACGATGCAATATATCCGGCCGAAGATTTCGACGGTGTGCATCGGGCAGGCGGCATCGATGGGCAGTTTCCTCCTTTCGGCGGGGGAGCCTGGAATGCGCGTCGCGCTGGCAAATGCGCGGATCATGATCCACCAGCCCTCCGGCGGCGCACAGGGCATGGCGAGCGATATCGAGATACAGGCAAAAGAAATTCTGCGCATGCGTCACCGGCTGAACACGCTTTATGCACAATATACGGGTAAGACCGTCGAGGAAATCGAAAAGGCGATGGATCGGGACAACTTCCTTGAAGCCGATGAGGCAAGGGAATTCGGTCTGATAGACGAGGTGTACGCGAAACGACCCATTTCGGCAGATGCAACCTGAAAAATGCGAAAGGGTGCACTCCACATTCTGCATTGCCCCACAGCCATTAGACGATAGAATGACGGCGGGCGGCCTTGGCCCGCTCTCGAAAGGCTCGAATGACCAAGCTCAGCGGTTCCGACTCGAAGTCGACGCTTTACTGCTCGTTCTGCGGGAAATCGCAGCATGAGGTGCGCAAACTGATCGCCGGACCGACGGTGTTCATCTGCGACGAGTGCGTCGACCTGTGCAACGATATCATCCGCGAGGAAACAAAGTCGGCCCTGTCCTCGAAAAAGGACGGCGGGGTTCCTACCCCGCAGGAAATCTGCGACGTGCTTGATGATTATGTGATCGGGCAGCGCCGCGCAAAGCGCGTGCTCTCGGTCGCGGTCCATAATCATTACAAGCGGCTTAACCACGGGGCAAAGGGTGCCGATGTCGAGCTTGCCAAGTCGAACATCCTGCTCGTCGGCCCTACGGGTTGTGGCAAGACGCTGCTGGCCCAGACGCTCGCGAGGATTCTCGACGTGCCCTTCACCATGGCGGACGCGACGACGCTGACCGAGGCGGGCTATGTCGGCGAGGACGTTGAAAACATCATCCTGAAGCTTCTGCAGGCATCGGATTACAATGTAGAGCGCGCCCAGCGCGGGATCGTCTATATCGACGAAATCGACAAGATTTCCCGCAAGGCGGAAAATCCGTCGATCACCCGCGATGTATCGGGCGAAGGGGTTCAACAGGCCCTGCTGAAGCTGATGGAAGGAACCACGGCGAGCGTGCCCCCGCAGGGCGGCCGTAAACATCCGCAGCAGGAATTCCTCCAGGTCGATACCACGAACATCCTGTTCATCTGCGGCGGGGCGTTTTCGGGACTTGAGAAGATCATTGGTGATCGGCTTCAGGGCAAGTCGATCGGCTTTGGTGCGCATGTCGCCGGTCCGGATGAACGGCGCACCGGGGAAACGCTGCAGAAATGCGAGCCTGAGGATCTGCTGAAATTCGGGCTGATTCCCGAATTCGTCGGTCGCCTTCCGGTGATCGCGACGCTCGAAGATCTGGACACCGATGCGCTGGTGAAGATCCTGACCGAGCCCAAGAACGCGCTCGTGAAACAGTATCGCAAGCTGTTCGAGATGGAGGATGTCGATCTCGGCTTTACCGATGATGCGCTGGTCGCGATCGCCAAGCGCGGTATCGAACGCAAGACTGGCGCACGTGGCCTGCGTTCAATCCTCGAGAGCATCCTGCTCGACACGATGTTCGATCTGCCGAGCATGGACGGCGTGGACGAAGTGATGATCGACAAGGATGTTGTCGGCGGAACGAAAGATCCGGTACGGGTCTATGCGAAGGACAAGGCGGCGGCGTAGGGTAGGGTAGTGTTCCGCGCCCCGGTGCGGGAAAGTGCGTCGTCCAGGCCCGCCAGCGGGGCAAACAGCGCTGACGGACGGCGCGGCGTTGCGCGGGACATGCCGCTTGCTGCGACTGGTTCAATCTCGTTGAGGTGCCGCAAATGGCTGATCAGAGCGTTTCAGAGCGCGAAGAACTGCATTTGACTGCGGTGTATTACTTGGTAATACCAGTCATATGCAGACCAGCCGGATCACCTCGAAATATCAAGCTACGGTTCCCGCGGACGTCCGCGCAGCACTGGGCGTCGGGGCAGGCGATCAGTTGCGCTGGGACGTCGATGGTGGCGTCGCAAAGGTAAGCAAGGCTGTCCCCCTCGATCGTGAATGGCATGCCTTTCTCAGCAAGACGCTTGAAGACGAGTGGCTGAGTGACGAGGACGAAGACGGGTTCCGTGATCTATGACAGGGGCGACGTTGTCGTCGTTCCCTTTCCCTATACGGATATGCCGATCATCCGCGTACGCCCTGCGCTTGTTTTGTCGCGAGACCCGGTGTTCGGTTCAACCGGTCAACCGATTTGCGCCATGATCACGGGCGCAAAGAAATCGAGTTGGCCGTTCGACATCGAATTATCCGACTGGCGCGGGATCGGGCTCACGATTCCTTCGGTCGTCAGGTTCAAGCTCTTTACTATCGACAGAAATCTCGTTGTGCGGCGGACGGGTCGCGTGGGCCCGGCGGTGCTGTCGGCCGTTGATGAAAATATTCGTCATCTGTTCACCGAAACGGCGGCTCGTTGAAGGCTCTCAGCTTGCGTGAGTGCAGCTTGGCCCCTTCGCGTCGGAGTTCGTTGCAGGCTTCCACCCCGATCTTGAGATGCTCGGCGATGGCGCGCTCGTAGAACAGGTTCGCCTGTCCGGGCAGTTTGAGTTCGCCGTGGAGCGGCTTGTCGCTGACGCACAGCAAAGTGCCATAGGGCACGCGGAAGCGGTAGCCCTGTGCCGCGATCGTCGCGCTTTCCATGTCGATCCCCACCGCGCGTGATTGCGAAAATCTGAGCGCCGATTTCGAATACATCAACTCCCAGTTACGATCGTCGGTCGTCACGATCGTGCCCGTGCGCAGGCGGCGCCTGAGGACGTCGCCGCTCTCGCCCGAAACGGTCTCGGCCGCGCGCGCGATCGCCAGTTGAACCTCGGCGATGGCAGGAATGGGAATCTCGGGCGGCAAAACCGAATCGAGGACGTGATCGTCGCGCAGATAGGCATGTGCGAGCACATAATCACCGATGCGCTGCGACGGGCGCAGGCCACCGCAATGGCCGATCATCAGCCATGCCTCGGGGCGCAGGACGGCGAGGTGATCGCAGATCGTCTTGGCATTCGAAGGGCCGACGCCGATGTTGACGAGCGTTATTCCCGCGCGGTCGGGCCCGCACAGGTGCCAAGCGGGCATCTGGTGCCGCCGCCAGGCACTGTCGCTGATCGCAGCTTCAGGATCGATCGTTTCGCGCGTGATGACGACGTTTCCCGCACCCGACAGATGCGTATAGCCATGGTCGCCGTGGAGCTGATCGATCGCCCAGCGTGCAAACTCGTCAACATAGCGATGGTAGTTGGTGAAAAGCACATATTTCTGAACGTCTTCGGGCGGCGTGCCGGTATAATGCCGCAGCCGCGCAAGCGAGAAATCGGTGCGCAACCCGTCAAACAGCGCAAGCGGGCGGGGGCCATCCTTTTCCACATTGAAAATACCGTCGGCGATCTCGTCTCCGATGTAGGCGAGCTCGGTCGCAGGGAACCAGCGCGCCAGCTCGGCCGGGCTGATATCCCCAAGGTCCATGTCGGCATCGAGGACATAGGGAAATGGAATCTCCTGCCGCCCGAAACCAACCTCGACCGATACGTCATAATCGGCCATCAGCAGATCGAGCTGCTCCGTCAGGTAGTTCGCGAACAGGCGCGGACGGGTGATCGAGGTGACGTAATGCCCCGCCTGGGTAAGCCGCCCGAACGATCGGGCAGGGGCGGGGCTTCCGTCGCCGCCACGATAATCGATGCGGATTTCGGGATAGGCAAAGCTGCCGGCAAAACGAGAAGCGGGGTCGGGCCGCGTTCCATTGGCGATATAGGCAGTGACGGCGGCGCGAATGCGACCCGTAGCGGCGGTAAAAAGTTCGTCGAGCTGCGCGACAAGAGCGCGTCCGGTCTGTGCTGTCATCGCCCGCCGGTTAGGCTCGAACGATGACAGTCACAAGATGGCAGCGCCTATAGCCGTTCGAGCATGTAATCCGCCGCGCTGACGCGGAATTCGCCACCGGCCTCCACATTGAGCTGTTCGACGACGCCATCGTTGACGACCATCGAAAAGCGCTGGCCTCTTGTTCCCATACCGAACTTGCTGCCGTCCATCGTCAGGCCCAGCGCCGTGACGAATTCGGCATTGCCGTCGGCAAGCATCGTGATCGCCTCCGCACCACCTGCCTTTGCCCAGGCACCCATCACGAAAGCGTCATTGACCGCGGTCGCCGCAATCTCGTCGATGCCCTTGGCCTTCAGCTCCCCGGCCTTGTCGACAAAGCCGGGCAGGTGGCGCGCGGAACAGGTTGGTGTAAACGCGCCCGGTACCGAAAAGAGGGCGACGCGACGGCCAGCGAAAAAGCTGTCGGTGGACACGGGAACAGGGCCATCGGCCGTCACCCTGGTGAGTTGCACTGGGGGGATCTTTTCGCCGACTGCGATCGTCATGGTTTTTTCTCCGGTTGCACAGAATCGATGAGGCGCATCTCATCCTTTGCTCCGGACGGCGCAAGAAGCGAATCACCTCATGATACATATAAAGGATTCTTTATATTTGCCTCGCGCGTGCTGAATGACTAAGGCCATCACGCATAATCCACCGGAGAACCATCGTGGCCACCGCCCCCGTCCTTGAACGCAACGACTATGTGATCGCCGATATCGCCCTCGCCGAATTTGGCCGGCGCGAGATCATGATCGCCGAAACAGAAATGCCGGGGTTGATGGCGCTACGATCTGAATTCGCTGCATCACAGCCGCTGAAAGGTGCGCGGATCGTCGGTTCGCTGCATATGACCATCCAGACCGCGGTGCTGATCGAGACACTGACTGCGCTTGGTGCCGAGGTCCGCTGGGCCACCTGCAACATTTTCTCGACGCAGGATCACGCGGCGGCGGCAATAGCGGCACAGGGCATTCCCGTCTTTGCGATCAAGGGCGAAAGCCTTGCCGACTACTGGGATTATGTCGGTCGCATCTTTGACTGGGGCGATGTCACGTCGAACATTATCCTCGACGACGGCGGCGACGCGACGATGTTTGCCCTGTGGGGCGCAAAGCTCGAGCGTGGCGAAACCTTTGGCGAACCTGAAAACGAGGAGGAGGTTGAGTTCCAGCGCGCGCTGAAGGCGTTTGTCAAAGCACGCCCGGGCTACCTCACCGAAACTGTCAAGAACCTGAAAGGGGTGTCTGAAGAGACGACGACCGGGGTCCACCGCCTTTATGAAATCGCCAAGAGGGGGGAGCTTCCCTTTCCCGCGATCAACGTGAACGACAGCGTCACGAAATCCAAGTTCGACAATCTTTACGGCTGCAAGGAATCGCTCGTCGATGCGATCCGCCGTGCGACCGACGTGATGCTCGCGGGCAAGATCGCCTGTGTCGCGGGCTTTGGCGATGTCGGCAAGGGTTCGGCACAATCGCTGCGGAACGGCGGCGCGCGGGTGATGGTGACGGAGGTCGATCCGATTTGTGCGCTGCAGGCGGCAATGGAGGGTTTTGAGGTCGTGACGATGGAGGAAGCGGTCACGCGCGCCGACATCTTCGTGACCGCAACGGGCAACGCAGACGTCATCACGGCCGATCACATGAAGGCGATGCGGCCGATGTCCATCGTCTGCAACATCGGCCATTTCGACAGTGAAATCCAGATTGCGGCGCTTTCGAACTACAAATGGACCGAGGTAAAGCCCGGCACCGACATCGTGGAATTTCCCGACGGTAAACAGATCCTCATCCTTGCCAGGGGGCGGCTCGTGAACCTCGGCTGCGCCACGGGCCATCCCTCGTTCGTGATGTCGGCGAGCTTTACGAACCAGGTGCTCGCCCAGATCGAACTCTTCACGCGTGGCGAGCACTATCGCAATCAGGTCTATACATTGCCCAAGCATCTCGACGAAAAGGTTGCGGCACTCCATCTCGAAAAGCTTGGCGTGAAACTGACCAGGCTCACCGCGAAACAGGCAAATTATATCGGGGTAGGCACCGAGGGTCCGTTCAAGCCCGACCATTACCGATACTGACGCGATCGACGCGATCGACGCGATCGATGCCGCGCGGTTTGCGGGCCGCGCGGCACTTGATTTTCGTCGACCCGTGACCGCCTCATTGCGGGAGGGCCTTCCCCCCGGCAACCGGTTGCGTCAAAGACAATCGCCATGTTCCGCAGCCAGAACCCATGCTGACGTTTTCCGTCACGACCGCGGTGCTCTTCGGTGTGCTGCTGTCCGCATGGCTGATCGCGGCTGGCTGGGCGGTTGTCACCGGGCTGGCGATGCGACGCGATGCGCGGGCGGCTGCCGACGAAGCATCGCGGCTGCGTCGATTGATCGAAACCGCACCTGCGTTGCCCGTGATCGTTCGAAACGACGGGCGGATCGAGGCATCGGATCGGCTTGCCCGCTGGCTTGGCCTGTCCAGGCTGCCGAACTTTGTCGTGGATTTCGGCAGCCCCGATGGTGGCCTTGCCCAAGCTGATATCGAAGAGCTGACACGCGATATTGCCGGTGCTCAAAAGGGAGCCAGGGCATTCATCCGCGCGATCCAGCCTCAGGGGTCAGGCCGACGACTGACCTTCGTGGGATCGCCCGCAGCGGCCGATTCCAATGCGGGCGTCGTTATCTGGGTTTTCGATGCGACGGCCAGCGAGAACGAGATCGCCCGGCTGAGCGCTGAGTCGAAGCGACTGGGCACGGCGTTCGACTCTCTCGCGCTGCTGATCGAGGCCGCGCCGATCCCGATGTGGCATCGCGGCCCGGACCTGCGCCTGACGCTGGTCAACCGCGCCTATGTGAAAGCCGTCGATGCAGCAAGCGCGGAGGATACGGTGTCGCGCGGGCTTGAGCTTGTCGAAGCATCGGCGGGCGTGGGTCCGATTGCCGCGGCGGCAGCGGCGCGGGACAGCGGTGAAATCCGTGCGCGTACCGTGCCCGCAACGCTGGGTGGCCAGCGCCGATCGGTGCGTATCGTCGATGTGCCGCTGGGTGACGCGGGGGTCGCTGGCTATGCGCTGGACAATGACGAGCTCGAACAGGCGCGAGGCGATTACCGTCGTTTTGCCGAGGCGCAGCGCAACACGCTCGACCGGCTTTCGGCCGGGGTCGCGCAGTTCGATCATGACCGTACGCTCGCCTTTTGCAATGCGCCGTTTCTCGCATTATTCGCTCTGAAGCCCGAGTGGGTCGCCGACCGCCCCGAGTTCGACCGCGTGCTGGAGCGGATGCGCGAGGCGGGGCGAACCCCTGAGGTCCGCGACTTCCCTGCCTGGAAGACGGAGCGGCGCGAATGGTTCAGCCGGGCGGGAGAGGCGATCGAGGAAGCATGGCTGCTTCCGGCCGGTTCGCATCTGCGCGTCGTGGGCCAGCCGTTTCCCGACGGGGGGCTCCTGCTCGTCTTCGAGGATCGCACCGAGCAGATCAAGCTCGCGAGTGCGCGCGACACGCTGTTGCGCGTCCGCGAGGCGACGTTCGATAATCTGTTCGAGGCGATTGGTGTGTTCAGCGCCGACGGACGCCTGAACGTCTGGAACAATCGATTTCGCGATCTCTGGGGCTTTGACGAAACGCTGTTGGCATCGCACCCCCGCGTCGATGCGCTGGCCGAGGCAGCCGCCCCGATCCTGGCGACGCCATCGCGCGCATCGCTGATCCGCGATCTGGTCAGCGCCGCCACGCGCGACCGCAAAAGCCGCAGCGGGCGGGTCGCTTTCAAAGACGGGAGGCACTTTGAGTTCGGGGCAGTCCCGCTGCCCGATGGCAACGCGCTGCTCACCATGCTCGACGTCACCGACAGCCGGCGGATCGAACGTGCCCTGCGCGACCGAACGGACGCACTGGAAGCCGCAGACAGGGTAAAGACCGCCTTTGTCGCGAACATGTCCTATGAATTGCGCACCCCGCTGACCTCGATTGGCGGGTTCGCCGAAATGCTGGCGGGCGGCTATGCCGGCAAGCTCGGCCGGTCGGCGAGGGACTATGTCCAGGCGATCCTTGATTCGGTCGGAACCCTCGGTGCACTTATCGACGATGTGCTGCAGATGACGCAGAGCGACGCAAAGCTTGCCGCGCCCCACCGCGAAACGGTCGATGTCGTCACGTTGCTGGGGGCGGTTGCGGATGAGGTCGGTGAAGCCTTTGCAGCCAAACATCTGGAGCTGGCGCGTGATATCGCGACCGACGTGGAACGCGTGGCGACCGATGCCAAAGCCCTGCGCGCCGCCGTCAACCTGTTGCTGCAGCGGGCAATTGCCGAGACGCAGCACGGTGGCCGGGTGCTGCTGCATGCCAGCGCAACCGACGGCGGTGTGCAGATCGTCGTCTCCGATGACGGTGCTGGCAATGGCGATGAAGATCCCCGGGTGCGCGCGCTCGTCGAGACGGCGGGGGGCAGCTTCATGCTGCTGGCCAGGCCCGGTGCGGGCAGCGTCGCGCGTATTCTGCTGCAGCGGGGCCAGAGCGGATGAACCTGACCGGAGAAGAGGCAACCCTGGCGGTCGGGGCGCGGCTCGCATCGCTTGTCCGCGAGGGCGACGCCATTTTTCTCGACGGACCGCTTGGCGCCGGGAAGACCAGTCTGGCCCGCGGGCTGATCAATGCCCTGGGATTTGATGGTGAGGTGCCGAGCCCAAGCTATGCGCTGGTCATCCCCTATATGCCGCCCGAGGTACGCATCGCAGTGACGCATGTCGATCTCTATCGCCTCGATACTGCCGCCATGCTCGACGAGCTTGGCCTCGACGATGCACGCACCGACGGGATCGTCATCGTCGAATGGCCCGATCGCATGGGCGCGCGGCTCTGGGCCGATGCGCTCCGCCTTGAACTCGCCGTCGAGCCGGGCGGGCGGCGCTTGACAGCGACAGTCCCGCCGTCATGGGAAGGGCGATGGCCGTTTCCATGATGCCGCCCGCCGCGGCACCCCGTTTCCTCGCGGCTGCCGGCTGGGGCGATGCCGAAATCACTTCGCTCGCGGGGGACGCGTCGTTCCGCCGTTATTTCCGCATCCTGGCGCCTGGCCGACGCGCGGTGTTGATGGACGCGCCACCGCCGCATGAAGACCCCCGGCCGTTTCTGAAGGTCGCCAAATGGCTGACCGCGCGGGGCTTTGCCGCACCGGCGATCCTTGCCGATGACGTTGCGAACGGCCTCATCCTGCTCGAGGATTTCGGCGATGTGCGGATGCGGGAAACCGTCGATGCCACTCCCGAATCCGAAGCGCGTATCTATGCCGACGTCGTCTCGCTGCTGGCGGACATACATCGCTATCCGGCGGCTGACCTTCCACTTTATTCACGCACCGTACTCCATCGGGAAGCGGCGCTGCTGACCGAATGGTATTGCCCGGCAGCCGGTCTCGATGTCGATCTGAACGGCTATCGCCCGGCCTGGGATATGGCGTTCGAGATGCTCGGCGATGCCCCCGCCGTTACCGTCCTGCGCGATTATCATGCAGAAAACATCATGCTCACCCAGGACGGAAGGCTCGGCCTGCTCGACTTTCAGGATGCACTCGTGGGCCATCCGGCTTATGATCTCGTTTCACTCCTGCAGGATGCTCGGCGCGATGTTGCGCCCGCGCTCGAGGCGCAGATGCGCGCGATATATACCGCAGCAGCACCTGCCTGCGCCGGTTTCGATGCCGCCTACGCCATTCTCGGCGCCCAGCGGAATGCAAAGATCGTCGGCATCTTCACCCGGCTGTGGAAGCGCGACGGCAAACAGCGTTATCTCGAATATCTGCCGCGCGTCTGGGCCTATCTCGAACGCGATCTGGCGCATCCTGCGCTGGCACCGGTCTCGGCATGGTTCGATGCCAATATTGCACTGGCGAAACGCGGGCCTGCATGGGAAGGCCTGGCAGGATGACGGAACGCTACCCGCTGACGCTCAGATTCACCGCGCGCGTCCCCCCGCCGCAAACGGCGATGGTCATGGCGGCAGGGCTCGGCAGGCGAATGCGCCCGTTGACGGCGACGCGGCCCAAGCCGCTCGTGGAAGTGGCGGGAAAGGCCCTGATCGATCACGCGCTCGACCGGCTGGCCGATGCGGGCGTCTCGCGAGCCGTTGTCAATGTGCATTATCTTGCCGGGGCGCTCGAGGCTCATCTGAAGCGCCGCCGCAGCGGCCCCGAAATCACAATATCCGATGAACGGTCGGAATTGCTCGAAACGGGCGGCGGTCTCATCAGGGCACTGCCGCTGCTCGGTGCCGATCCCGTGCTGTGCGTGAACAGCGACAGCCTCTGGGTCGATGGCCCCAAGGGCGCAATCGCGCTTCTCGCCGATGCGTGGGACGATGAAAGGATGGACGCGCTTCTCCTGATGGTTCCCCTGGCTCGGGCGCATTGCCATTCCGGGCGCGGCGATTTCCATATGGACAGCGACGGGCAGCTTTGCCGGCGCAAAACGGGGCGGGTCGCGCCCTTTGTCTTCACCGGCATCCAGTTGCTCGCGCAGCGATTGCTCGTGGATCCCCCGTCGGCCGTCTTTTCCACAAAAGTTTTCTGGGATCGCGCCATTGCCGCGGGGCGCGCATTCGGCATCGTACATCAGGGGCTGTGGTTCGACGTCGGAACGCCGGGAGCGATCGCGAAAACCGAAGCGATCCTGAGCAATGGTTAGCCGGCACGGTCCCGCGGTCTATACGATCCCGGTTCACCGAAGTTTCGCCGATGCGCTGGCGAACGGACTGATCGCCCAGACGCGGGGTGACACGATGGCGCTTGCACGCGGCATGGTGCTGGTGCCGAACAACCGGGCCGGCCGGGCGGTTACCGATGCCTTTGTCAGGCGGGCAGACTGCGGACTGCTGCTCCCGCGCATCGTGGCGGTGGGCGACGTCGGCGATAGCGAGACCGGGCTGTTGTTCGATGACGGCGGGGATAACGTTCCCCCCGCGATCGATCCCATGGCGCGGCGCTTCATACTGGCGCGGCTGGTGCAGCAGGAACGCGCGCTGATCCGTACGCCGGTGGATGCCGCCGAGGCGCTTCGGCTTGCTGACGGGCTGGCGACCGTCCTCGATCAGCTGATCGCCGCCGACGTCCCGATCGCCCGCCTCGCAACCGTCGATGTCGGCGCGCTCTCGACGCATTGGGAAAAGTCGCTGGCGCTGCTGCGCGTCCTGATGACACGCTGGCCCGAAGAGCTGGCGATGCGCGGGCTGATCGACGCGGCGGACCGTCGCAACCGGCTGCTCATGGCCACCGCCGCGCGCTGGCGCGAAGCACCCCCCGATGGTTTCGTCGTCGTGGCTGGAATAACGACGCGCGCGCCCCGCGTTGCCGGTCTCCTCGACGTGGTGGCGCGCATGACGGGGGGGCAGGTCGTCCTGCCGGGCGTCGACCTCTCCAGCCCCGGCGAGGAGTGGGACGCAATCGGCGCCGAGCACATCGAATCGCATCCGCAGCACCATCTGCGCGCATTGCTCGACGCCATTCGTGTGGATCGGGGCGATGTGAAGCGCTGGCACTGGGGTGACGGGCGTGCACGGCCCGCAAAACGATCGACGATCGTGGCGCATGTCTTCAAGCCGGCGAAGTTCACGCACGTCTGGAACGATCTCCCCGGGCCGATGCTGCGCCTGCGCGGCGTCAGGCAGGCGAATTTCGCAACCGCGGCGGACGAGGCGCAGGGGATTGCAATCGCGCTGCGCGAGGCACTTGAGACCCCCGGCAAAACCGCCGCGCTGATTACGCCCGATCGCGCGCTGGCCGAACGTGTCGTCGCGCATCTGAAACGCTGGGGGATCGACGCCGATGATTCGGCGGGCCAGCCGCTTTCGGCCACACCCGCGGGGGCGCTCATCCTCGGCGTTGCGCAGATGGCGGCGGATCGGTTTGCACCTGTCGCACTGCTTTCAGTGCTGAAACATCCGCTGGTTCGAAGCGGGGACCGGATAGCCTGGCTGGATGGGGTACGCTCGCTCGATCTGGCCTTGCGCGGGCCGCGGCCATCGCCGGGCGTGACAGGATTGATGGCGAGCCTTGGCAGCGACGTCACGGGCGTCCGGGAGAGCATCTTGGCGGGCATCGCGAACGGGCTCAGCGCGCTCGACGCGGCATTTGTGGCGCAGCGCCCGGGGCTTGCCGATCTGATCGCGGCCGTGCGCACCGCGGTCGACCTGCTGGCCGGGGACGCGGCATGGAGTGGCTCGGCGGGGCGTGCGGCGGGAGTTCTCTTCGACGATCTTTCGGCCCATCTGCACGAAGCACCTGCCGATTTCGACGCGCAGGCGCTCGTCCCGCTGCTGCGCACCCTGATGGAAGGCATTGCGGTGCGGCCGCCGCAGGGTGGGCATCCGCGCCTGTCCGTCTGGGGGCTGCTGGAGGCACGGCTGCAGACCGCCGATCTGCTCGTTCTCGGCGGCCTGAACGAAGGGGTGTGGCCCGCGGGCCCGGCACCTGATGCGTGGCTGAGTCCGAAAATCCGGCGCGAGCTCGGAATTGCCGGGACTGAAACCCGCGTCGGGCTCGCCGCACATGATCTTGCGACCGCTCTCGGCGGGCGCGAGGTGCTCCTGACACGAGCCAGGCGCGATGCACGGTCACCGACGATTGCATCACGCTTCTGGCTGCGGATTGCCGCAATGACGGGGGGGCTGGCAGAAGACACAAACCTCGTTGCCCTCGCAGCAGGGATCGACCGTGCATTATCGGTGCCACGTGCCCCGCGGCCGGCACCCAAACCTCCCGTCGCGATCCGCCCCACCTTGATATCGGTGACCGATGTCGATCGCCTTCAGGCCGATCCGTTCGCCTTTTATGCAAAGGCGATGCTGAAACTGCGTCCGCTCGACGATGTCGATGCCGACCCCGACGCACGCTGGCGCGGAACGGCGATCCACAGCGTGCTCGATCAGTGGTTTCGTCATGATGACTGCGACCCCGCAAAACTCAGGCCGCGAGTGGCGGCGATGCTCGGCGATGCCCATGCGCACCCGCTCCTGCGAGCATTATGGGGGCCGCGTCTTCTCGAAGCGGTCGAATGGATTGCCGCGATGATTGCTCGAGACCGCGCGGAGGGTCGCGTGATCGTGGCGAGCGAGTGCAAGGGGACGATCGACTTTGCCGGGGTCAGGCTTCACGGCCGTGCCGATCGCATCGACCGGGCAGCGGACGGCCTGATCGCAGTCGTCGATTACAAGACGGGCACCCCGCCGTCCGCCAAGGCGGTAAAGGCAGGCTTTGCGATGCAGCTCGGCCTGCTGGGGCTGATCGCCGAACGCGGCGGCTTTGATGGCGTGAGCGGGACACCGCGGGTTTTCGAATATTGGAGCCTCGCGAAAGACAAGGATGCTTTCGGCAAGCGATCATCGCCCGTCAGCGGGAAAGACGCCTTGCCCGCCGATCAGTTCCTCGCTCATTCAGCCCGCGTTTTTCAGACTGCGGCTGACAGATGGCTGACGGGCAGCGAACCCTTCACGGCCAAGCTCGTCCCCGAATACGCACCTTATGAAGATTATGACCAGCTGATGCGCCGCGACGAGTGGTATGGGCGCGAGCACGCATGATCGTGTACCCCGAACTGGCTCCCGAACAGAAGATTGCCTCTGACCCCGCCGAACATGTCTGGCTCTCGGCCTCGGCGGGCACCGGCAAGACGTTCGTGCTTTCGTCGCGGGTGCTGCGGCTCCTGCTTGGCGGTGCCAGGCCCGATGCGATTCTGTGCCTGACTTTTACCAAGGCCGGCGCGGCAGAGATGGCCGAGCGCGTCCATACCCAGCTCACCAGCTGGGTGCGCCGCAAGGACGCAGACATCCGAAAGGATCTGTTCAATCTCGGCGCGGAGCACAGGGGCGATGCCGCGGTGGCCAAGGCGCGCACTCTTTTCGCCGAGGTGCTGGAGGCGCGAGGCGGCGGGCTGCGGATCATGACGATCCACGCATTCTGCCAGACACTTCTCGCCGGATTTCCGATCGAAGCGGGGCTGACGCCGGGGTTTCGCCCGATCGAGGGAAGGGAAGAAGCCGCGCTCGCGAATGCCGTGCTGGTCGATATGGTGCTTCAGGCCGAGCGGGAGCATGAGCAGATGCTGCTCGACGATCTGAGCGCGCTGAGCATGCGGCTGGGCGAGGACGGAACGCTGAACCTGCTTAAGCGCGCCGCTGCGCATGGCGATGTGCTTGCCGGGCTCCCGCTCATGCGCGACGGCGTGCGCGCCATGGTGCGGCGGGCGATGGACGTTCCCGCCGAATTTGATGACCGGACTGTCGGCGCAGCCTGCGCCGACGGTGCGTTCGATGGCGCGGCGCTCCTCGATCTCCGGCGGATGTTCAGTGATTGGGGGAGCCCGCGTGCCGTGCAAAGGGCCAGGCCGATAGAGGTCTGGCTCGCTGCCGACAGCAGCGTACGTGCCAGGACCCTGTCGGCACTGCAGCGCGCCTGGAAAAAAAGCGACGGCACGTTCTTTGAAAGCAAGGGCTATTATCCACCCGATCCCGGCTATCCGGCGCTCGCCTCCCGGCTCGATAACTGGTGCGGATCGCTATGCGCGCTGATCGCACGTGCAGAACTGGCCGAGACGACGACGTCCGCGCTTTACGTCGGTCGGCGTTTTGCGGGCGCCTATACAGCGGCGAAGCGCGTGCGCGGGCTGGTCGATTTCGACGACCTGATCCGGTTGACCGGAACGCTCCTTGGCGAGCCGGGGATCGGCGACTGGATCACCTACAAGCTCGATCAGGCGACCGATCACATCCTCGTCGACGAAGCGCAGGATACCAACAACCGCCAATGGAACATCATCGAAGCGCTCGCCGAGGAATTCTGGGCAGGTGAGGGTGCGCGCACCGCACCGCGGACGATGTTTGCGGTTGGCGATTACAAGCAGGCGATTTTCGCATTCCAGGGAACCGATCCCGCGCATTACAATGACGCGGGCTATCGCCTGTCCCGCAAGGCCGCGTTTTCCGGTCGCGAAATGCTGCGGCCGTCGCTCGACCGATCCTTCCGTTCAGCGCAGCCGATACTCACGGTCGTTGACCAGATGCTGAAGCTCAAGGGCCTCGATGCGCTGGGCCTCCCGGCCCCGCCTGCGGACCACGTCGCGATCGCGTCGCATTTCGGGCAGGTGACCTTGTTGCCGCCCGTCGTCGCCGCCGCCGCCGGTGACGCCCCTGAAGGCGAGGAAGAATGGGTCGAAGATCATGTCAGGATCCTCGCCGGGAGGCTTGCCGGCCAAGTGAGAGCGTGGCTTGATGCGCCGCTGTGGCTGCACGGCAGAAAGCGGGCGCTTGCCGCCGGTGACATCATGATCCTCGTGCGCAAGCGGGGCACGCTGGCTTCCCTGCTGGTGGCGCGGCTGCAGGAGGAAGGCGTGCCCGTCGCCGGCGTAGACCGGCTTCGCCTGAAGGCACCGCTGGTCGTAAAGGATCTGCTCGCGGCGATGCGCTTCGCCGTGCAGCGCGACGACGACCTGACGCTCGCCAACCTCCTTGTTTCGCCTATCTTCGGCTGGTCGCAGGACGATCTGTTCGCCGTTGCCCACGGCCGCAAGGGACGGCTGTGGGATGCCATTCCCGAAAGCAAGACCCGGCGCGCGCTGGTCGATGTTCTCAATGCGGCAGACCGGATGACGCCTTTTGCGTTTCTCGAGCAGCTCCTGTCAGGGCCTTTGCAGGCGCGCAGATCGCTCGTTGCGCGGTTGGGAGCGGAGGTCCGCGACCCGATCGACGAACTGCTGACGGCGGCGCTGGCATTCGGGCGTGAGCAGACACCGGCATTGCAGGGGTTTCTCGACTGGTTCGATCGCGGCGAAGGTGAAATCGTCCGTGATGCGGGCGGCGCGGGCAATGCCGTGCGGGTGCTGACGGTGCACGGGTCCAAGGGGCTCGAGGCGCCGTTGGTGGTGCTCGCCGACGCGGCAGGCAGTCCGGGCGATCCGGGAAAGAGCCTCGACTGGCTGTTCGACGATGGCAGCGGCGAGCCGATCGGTCCACTGCCGCTGTTTCGCCCCCGCAAGGCGGAGCGCGCGCTGGTCGCGTCGCTAGGTCGCGCCGCCGAGACGGCTGCGCAACAGGAGGCGCGCGAACACTGGCGGCTGCTCTATGTTGCGATGACCCGCGCAGCCGAACGACTGGTCGTGACGGGAGCGCTTGGGCCGAGAGCGAAGGGCGAGATTCCACCGGACAGCTGGCACGCCGCGGTTGGGGATGCGATGCGAGCGCTCGACGCCGTGGAGACCGGCGATGCGATCTGGGGTAGCCGGATCGATTATGCTCCAATGGCCGAACCGCGGGTGAAGGCCATGCCGACCGAGCCCGACCGGCGGACTTCGCCCGCGCTCGTGCAGAATAATCCCGACTGGATCGACACGATGGCCCCAATCGAAGCGAAGCCGCCGCGTCCGCTGGCACCGTCTGCACTGGGGCCGGATAACATTGCCACCCCCCCGGCCGATGCGGGCCGCGCGGTGGCCGCAGCACGTGGCCGACTGCTGCATGGGCTTTTCGAACGGCTGCCCGCGTTGCCCCCTGAATCGCGCCGCGCCGCGGGACTGCGGTGGCTGGGGGACCGGGCTGATGCCGAAGCCCTCGTTGATCTGGTGCTCGGCGTGATCGAAGACATGCACTGTGCCGATCTCTTTGCCGGAGACGCGCTCGTCGAGGCTCCCATCGCGGGCGTCGTCGGGGGGCTGGTCGTATCGGGGACGGTCGATCGCCTGATCGTGACCCCGGAGCGGGTGACCGTCATCGATTTCAAGACGGGGCAGCGGGTGCCGACGACATTAGCAGTTATTCCCGCGGCTCATCTGCGCCAGATGGCTGCCTATGTCGGCGTTTTGCAGCAGGTCTTCCCCGAGCGTACTGTCGAAGCCGCTTTGCTTTACAGCGAAGCTCCGCTCGTCCACCGACTGCCGCCCGACGTGCTCGATACGCACAAGCCCGGCTTGGGCGTGACGCAGGAACGATTGCAGCATGAGGGTGCTTGAGCCACGCGTTCGGCGCACTAAATCCCGGATAAGTCGAGGAGGATTACGACATGGCCACCAAAACCATCACCGATGCGAGCTTTGAGGCCGATGTCATCGGCGCGGATGGACCCGTGCTCGTTGATTTCTGGGCCGAATGGTGCGGACCATGCAAGATGATCGGCCCGAGCCTCGAGGAGTTGTCCGACGAACTCGGCGGACGCGTCACGATCGCCAAGCTGAATATCGATGAAAACCCCGATGCACCGGGAAAATATGGCGTGCGAGGAATCCCGACGATGATCCTGTTCAAGGATGGCTCACCCACCGCGACCAAGGTCGGCGCGGCACCGAAAGGCCAGCTCAAGAGCTGGCTCGAAGGCGAGATCGCCTAGCTTCGATAGTCCGCGTTTATGCTGATATAGCCATGGGTCAGGTCGCACGTCCAAACGGTCGCGCGGCCTGAGCCGAGGCCGAGATCGACGCCGATCTCGATCTCGCTGCCCTTGAGGTGTTCCGCAACGGGAGCTTCGTCATAGCCGTCCACTGCGAGGCCGTGAGCGGCGACCTGCGTGGCGCCAAAGCGGATCGCGAGCCTGTCACGGTCGGCAGGCTCACCGGCCTTGCCGACGGCCATGACGATGCGGCCCCAGTTGGCATCTTCCCCGGCAATGGCGGTCTTGACCAGCGGGGAATTGGCGATGGACAGGCCGATGCGGTGCGCGCTGTCGTCGCTTTCGGCACCGTTCACCGTGATCGCGATGAACTTTCCCGCCCCTTCGCCGTCGCGTACGACGAGATGCGCAAGCTGGCGGCACAGGTCGGTCAACGCGGATTGAAATGCATCGGCTCCGGGGCTGTCCATGCCGGACAGCGGCTCTTTCGTGCCCGTTGCAAACACCAGCACGGTGTCGCTGGTCGATGTATCGCCGTCGACGGTGATGCCTCTGAATGTGCGCGCGTTCGCCTCGTCGAGCATCGCCTGGAGAAGCGCCGGCTCGATACAGGCATCAGTGAAGATGAAGCCGAGCATCGTCGCCATGTCGGGGGCGATCATTCCCGAGCCCTTGATGATGCCGGTGAGCGTGACCGTCTTTCCGCCGACCACAGCTTTGGTGCTGGCCGCCTTCGGGAACGTATCGGTGGTGCCGATCGCGTCGGTGGCATCCTTCCACGAAGCCTCAGGCGCCACGAAAGCCGCGGCAAGGCCGGCCTTGGCCCTGTCGACCGGGAGGGGCACGCCGATAATCCCCGTCGAGGCGACGAAGACGTCCGATGGCTGGCAGGCGAGACGGGCGGCCACGATAGCGGCAATCGTCTCGACCGCGGCCCGGCCGCTATGCCCTGTAAACGCATTTGAGTTGCCGGCATTGACGACGAGCGCACGGGCCTGTCCCAGCGCAAGTGCATCGCGGCACCATTCGACTTCGGGCGAAGGGCAACGGCTCCGCGTGGTGACTCCCGCGACGGTCGTTCCGGGGGTAAGTTCGGCGAAGGTAAGATCGCACCGGTCCCAGTCTTTGTAACCGGCACGCGCCACGCGCACGGTGACGCCGGAAATCTGGTTGAGGTCGGGAAACGGTGTGGCGAGCGGGGATCTGGTCATGCAGAGCGGCATAAGCGAGATGCGTCACGAAACCAACGCGCAGTAGACCATTAACCATTATCGCACTACACATATGACGGCGATGCGAATTTTTCTTTTCCTGTCCGCGTTTCTGGCGGCCTTTTCGGGCGGCATCGTTCATGCGCCGGTGGCGGGGCCCACTGCGGAATTATCGGCTTCGCTGAGTGTGAAGGCCGAGCGGCCCGCGCGACCATTTGTGGCGCAGGCGCACGTGGACATACTGCACAATGATGTTTCCGTTCCGCGCCCATCGGTTGCGCCTGTGCGCATGCTGCCGCTCTATGCCGACCGGATGCTGATCTAGCGGCGCGATGCCTCCCCGCACTGAAGTGCCGCCTGTTCGCTCGCGGCAGAAAACTCCCATGATCTGAACGGAACTCCCTATGCTCGGTGGCATTGCCAAGGCCATTTTCGGCTCATCCAACGATCGTCATGTCAAATCGCTGAACCCCATCATTACGCGGATCGCGGCGTTCGAACCCAATATCTCGGCGATGACCGACGCTGAACTGGCCAACCAGACGGTTCTTTTCCGGGCCCGGCTGCAGGCGGGCGAAACGCTCGACCAGTTGCTCCCGGAGGCTTTCGCAACCGTGCGCGAGGCAGCAAAGCGTACCCTGGGGCAGCGCCATTACGATGTGCAGATGGTTGGCGGGATCGTCCTTCACCGGGGGGAAATCGCCGAGATGCGCACCGGCGAGGGCAAGACGCTGGTGGCGACGCTGGCCTGTTATCTCAACGCGCTTCCCGGCACTGGCGTCCATGTCGTCACGGTCAACGATTATCTCGCGAAGCGCGACAGCGAGTGGATGGGACTGGTCTACAAATTCCTCGGGCTGAGCGTCGGCGTCATCGTCCCAGATCTTGACGAGGATACGCGCCGCAGATCCTATGCGGCCGATATCACCTATGGCACCAATAACGAATTCGGTTTCGATTACCTGCGTGACAACATGAAATATGATCGCGCATCGATGGTGCAGCGGCCCTTCAACTTCGCGGTTGTCGACGAGGTCGATTCCATCCTGATCGACGAAGCCCGGACCCCGCTCATCATTTCAGGACCAACCGACGACAAGTCGGAACTCTACATGCTCGTCGACGCGGTAGTGAAGCAGATCGTCCCCGAAGATTATGAGCTGGATGAAAAGCAGAAATCCGTGGTGCTCACTGAGGACGGCACGGAAAAGGTCGAGCGGATGCTCGAGGCGGCGGGAATTCTCGATGGCACGAGCACCAATCTCTATGATTTCGAGAATACCCAGGTCGTCCATCACCTGAATCAGGCGCTCCGCGCCAACACGATGCTTCGCAAGGATACCGATTATATCGTCAAGGACGACAAGATCATCATCATCGACGAGTTCACCGGGCGGATGATGGAAGGGCGGCGCTGGTCTGATGGCCTTCATCAGGCGATCGAGGCAAAGGAGGGCGTCCAGATCGAGCCCGAGAACCAGACGATGGCTTCGATCACGTTCCAGAATTACTTCCGCATGTACCCCAAGCTGTCGGGAATGACCGGCACGGCCGCGACCGAGGCGGCGGAGTTCTTCGATATCTACAAGATGAATGTGGTGACCATTCCGACGAATGTGCCGGTCGCGCGCGTCGATGAAGAGGACACTTTCTACAAGGATACGAAAGACAAGTTCAAGGGTATAGCGCGGACCATCGCCGAAAAGGCCGCGACCGGGCAGCCGGTACTGGTGGGCACCGTTTCGATCGAGAAAAGCGAATTGCTGAGCGAGTTCCTCGACCAGGAGGGCGTTGCGCATTCGGTGCTGAACGCCCGCTTTCACGAGCGCGAGGCGCATATCGTGGCGCAGGCCGGCGCGATCGGCGCGGTGACGATCGCCACGAACATGGCGGGCCGCGGCACGGACATCCAGTTGGGCGGCAATGTCGAGTTCCGCGTCGAGGACGAGCTGCGCGACATGCCCGAGGGACCGGAACGCGATGCTGCCATCGAAAAGGTCAAGGCCGAGGTTGCCGAGGCGCGCCAGAAGGTGCGTGACGTGGGCGGTCTGTTCGTGCTGGCGACCGAACGTCATGAAAGCCGCCGTATCGACAACCAGTTGCGCGGCCGTTCGGGGCGACAGGGCGATCCCGGCCTTTCGCGCTTCTATCTGTCGCTCGATGACGAACTGCTGCGCATCTTCGGGCCCGACACGATGTTTGCCAAAATGATGCGCGCAAATCTGGAAGACGGCGAGGCGCTGCCCCCGTCCCGCTGGATGAGCAAGGCGATCGAGACCGCGCAAAAGAAAGTCGAGGCACGGAACTACGACATCCGGAAACAGGTCGTCGAATATGATGATGTGATGAACGATCAGCGCAAGGTGATCTACGAGCAGCGGGCCGACATCATGGATGCTGACACGGTTGACGATGTCGTCTCGGATATGCGCGCAGAGACGGTTAACGCCATCGTCGGCGATGCCTGCCCGCCCGACAGCTATCCCGAGCAGTGGGACATCGAGGGCATGAAAGCGCGGATCGCCGATGTGCTCGCGCTCGAACTGCCGGTCAACGATTGGGCGAACGAAGAGGGCATTGACGCTGAGACGATCGAGCGTCGGGTGCAGGAAGCAGCAGACGCCGCCATCGCGGTCAAGGCGGCCGATCTCGACGCTGAAGGCTGGCACCAGATCGAAAAAAGCATCATGCTCCAGAATCTCGACCATCACTGGAAAGAACATCTGAGCACGCTGGACGCGCTGCGCCAGGTAATCCACCTGCGCGCCTATGCGCAGAAAACGCCGATCAACGAATATAAGCAGGAAGCCTTTGCGCTCTTCGAACGGATGCTGTCGGCAATTCGCGAGGATGTGACACGCGTCATCGCGCATTCGCATTTTGCCACCGATTCGGCCGCACTTCCGCAGATGCCCGACATTTTCACGAGCCACTTCGATCCGCTGACCGGCGACGACGACAGCGCCGGCCATGATAGCGGCTATGGCTTCATTACCACGCGCCTGCCTCCGTTGCAGATGGTCCAGCCCAGCCCCGAGGTGACACTCGGGATGAACCCTTCTGAATGGGAAGGGCAGGTGAGCCGGAACGCGCCGTGCCCCTGCGGATCGGGCAGCAAATACAAGCACTGCCACGGGGCGCTCTAGCCGGAATGATACTGCTTGCCGTTGCCTTCCTGATCACGGCGCTGCTCTATGCGTCGGTCGGGTTTGGCGGCGGATCGACTTACACCGCATTGCTTGTTCTTGCTGGCACCGATTACCGGACACTTCCGATCGTCGCGCTTGCGTGCAATATCATCGTCGTAACCGGGGGAAGCATCCGCTTCGCGCGCGCCGGGCTGGTGCCATGGGGCAGGGTTTTGCCGCTGATCGCCTTGTCCGTTCCGCTAGCGTTTCTTGGCGGGCTCACACCGATCAGGGAGGCTGCATTCCTGCTCCTGCTCGGGGCGAGCCTGTTCGTCGCGGGTGCGCTCCTGCTCGTTCAACGGCCAGCAGGCCGACTTGAAAGCACAAAGCCGACGCCCCTGATCGACGGGTTTTTTGGTGGTGCCGTCGGCTATTTTTCGGGGCTGGTCGGCATCGGAGGCGGTATTTTCCTCGCGCCGATCCAGCATCTGATGCGCTGGGCACCGCCAAGGCAGATCGCGGCGACGGCAAGCCTGTTCATCCTCGTCAATTCGATTTCCGGTCTTGCCGGTCAGTTGACGAAGCTGGGCACGGCGGGGGCTCTGGGTCTGGTGCACTGGTGGCCGCTGTTCGCCGCGGTGCTGATCGGTGGGCAGATCGGCAGTCACGCCGGTATCCAGCTGTTGGGCGAGCCCCTGGTGCGACGCGCCACGGGGCTGCTGATCCTTGCGATCGCGGCCCGGCTGCTGTGGCAAACGCTTTCGGATTGACGCGGGGCCAGCCTTGCCGGAAGCTGGGCCGATGGAGCATTTCGACGTGATTATCGTGGGGGCGGGGCTCTCCGGCATCGGTGCTGCCTGTCACCTCAGGCGTCGATGCCCCGGCAAAAGCTTTGCTGTTCTGGAAGCACGGCGTGCCATCGGCGGCACATGGGATCTGTTTCGCTACCCCGGCGTGCGATCCGATTCAGACATGTTTACCCTGGGCTACAGGTTCAAGCCATGGGCCGGCACGAAATCGATCACCGATGGCGCATCGATCCGGCGCTATGTGGAAGACGCCGCCCGCGAAAACGGCATCGACCGGCACATCCGGTTCGGTCATTCGGTCACGGCTCTCGACTGGTCGAGCGTGGATCAGCGCTGGACGGTCAAGGCCGAACGGGACGGCGAAATGGTAATGCTCAGCGCGAACTGGGTGATCATGGGCAGCGGCTATTATCGCCATGATCGGGGCTATACGCCGGATTTTCCGGGACTTGCGGACTTTGGCGGCATCGTCATTCATCCGCAGCACTGGCCCGCAGATCTCGATCATGCAGGAAAGCGCATAATCGTCATCGGCAGCGGTGCGACGGCGATGACGCTTGTTCCCGCACTGGCTGAAACCGCCGCACGGGTCACGTTGCTCCAGCGCTCGCCAACCTATGTCGCCGACGTTCCCGCGCGCGACCTAATTGCCAACCGGCTCAGGCGATGGCTTCCCGCCCGGCTCGGCTACCGCGCGGTGCGTGCAAAGAACATCGCGATGGGGATGATCCGCTTCAATCTGATCCGGAAATATCCGCAACGCTCGAAAGAGAAGCTCGTGGGGATGGTTCGTGCGGCGCTTGGCTCCGACTATGACGTGGCAACGCATTTTACCCCGCGTTACGATCCATGGGACCAGCGCCTGTGCGCCATTCCCGACGCGGATCTGTTCGCCGCGATCAGGGCAGGCACGGCCGAGATGGTCACGGACCGGATCGATCGTTTCACGAAGCGGGGTATATTGCTGGTTTCCGGACGCGAACTGGACGCGGACATCATCGTCACCGCCACCGGCCTCGCCATGCAGATCCTCGGGGGTGCCTCGCTATCGGTCGATGGAGTCGGAATCGATCCGTCCAGAACCATGATGTACAAGGGGATGATGATCGGCGGCGTGCCGAACCTTAGCTATATGGTCGGCTATAACAACGCATCATGGACGCTGAAGGCCGATCTGAGCGCGGAACAGACCTGCCGCATCATCAACCATATGGACAGGTCCGGCGCGCGCCAGGCAATGCCGGTTCCCGATCACGCGCAGATGACCGACGACAATTTTTTCGGGCTGAAGGCCGGCTATATCGAACGCGCGCTCGATACGATGCCAAAGCAGGGCGCGGCGCACCCGTGGCGTGTCCACCATAATTATGCACGCGATTACGTTGCACTGAAATTCGGCAGGATCGACGACGGCGTGCTCGCCTTTACACCACGTCGCCGTCGCGGTGATTGCCATGTCCGCGCCCGCGCAACCGCCAGAGCTGTGACAACGCGTCGTAGAGTTTCGAACGCGATTTCAGCGTAGCCTGGCCTGCACGCGAACGTCACAGTTTGGGGCTGTGCCTGTCGTGTTGCCACTCAGCTGTCCGGCAAAGTCGATTTTTACTTTTGCGACCTGGTTTGTATAACCATTTCCATCGGACGTCGGTGTGATGACTGTGCCACTGCCATTGAGATACGTTACGCTGGAAGGCGTCAGGCCGCAACTTGGCGTGCCATCGGTGAACAGGACGGCCAAGCCATTCTGTAGATTGCCAATGTAAATATCTGTCACGGAACCAATATCCAATGTTATAGAAAATGAACCGGCATCCGGTGCGCCGTTATTATTTGTAATATTGGTCTTGATCTGAAAAATACTACCCGGTATGTTTTTTGGGTTACTTGAATTGTTGACCGGGTCACTTACCGGTAAGTAGGATACTGATGTTGAAGGCAAAGTAACAGACCGTAGGTTAATGGTCAGGATTTTATTACCGGTTGCGCCGCCAGCATCCGTCACACGGAGGGTGATTTGGTAGCTAGGCGTCACACGATAGTTCAGCTTGGTGCCTGTCTTGGTCATCAAGACCCCACTGACACTGTCTATTTTGAACAGACCGGAAGCGTCTGTAATGATGGAATAGATTTTTGTGTCGCCCAAAGACGCATCTGAATCGGTAGACGCAATTGTCACAATGCTTTCTGTGTCCGAAATTGTTTCATCAATATCCAGCGGACTTGCAGTCGTGATAGACGGTGCATCGTTCAATATGTCCGCCACCGGAAAGTCTCCGTTCGAAAATCGGAATATTTCGACGTTGGTAATGCTGTCGGTCTCACCCGTGGTTTTCTTGACGAGTGAATAGGTTCCATTTGACAGCGTGATATTATAATCCTTCCAGGCGCCCGTGAACACAGCGATATCACCCGTCCCTGCGCTCCCATCAATCAGGTCATTCCCGGTTATGCTATTGATGACGTCATTTCCAGAAGTACCATCTAGCACATGCGTCAAACCGTATCTGGCAACCTGGTAAAGTTTTGCGATCTCAGTTTGGGAAAGGGTTGCATTATGGATCGTAAAATCAGCTATAATGCCAGTAAGCGAACTATCGCTGATCCAGTTAGAATCTCCTAAAACATTAATGGTTCTTTGTAGCAGTTCTGGCGATCTTCCCGCAAAGCTTGTCTGCCCATTACTCAAAGTTAAGGCAACGCCGTTTTTATAAACCATCATAGTGCCGCTGGAAGTGACAGTCGCTGCAAAGTGAGCAGTCTCACCCGGAATTATAGCTCCAACACCAGTCACCGCAGAAAACACTCCTGCACTTGTCCAAATCTCGAACCTTAGCTTGGTTGAATTGCCATCTTGACCAAATAATATATTTTTCGCAGAAGCACCATTACCAAAGTCGAAAATACGCTGCCAAGACGGTGCTGTAGAATCGAATCGCACAGTAGCGGTAAATGTGAGGGCTCCGCCAATAGTCATATTGGGTAAACTGGCACGCGATGTATCATTGACGCCACCAGCAAAGTATATGCCACCTGCGCCGTCTAGTCCCATATTCTGTTGATAAGTCGCCCCTGAAGAGAGGGTCATATCTGCCTGATTGGTGACGCTGTCGACGGCATTACCCGTCGTCTCATCGAGTGTGTAATACCGGGAAAGGCTGCTATTTCGGTAGGTATAGGTTGCACCGGTAGTCTGGGCACGCGCCGGGCTAATTGCTGCGCATGTTATAATTAGTGCAACAAAACCGAACAGATTCAAGTGCATATGTTTCACGAGGCTACTTTATTGCTGGTTTTTTGAAAGACATCCTCGTCATCACTGTGCGTATAGGGTTAAAAGTTTAATAAGTACAACGCAGGTCATGGCAGAGCGCCAGAGCACTTTGGGCTTCGCTACGGCGAACGGCATCAGCGCCAACCTACCACGACATTTCGTCGTCGGTCAGGACGAAGTCGAGAGGGACACGGCAACGAAACTCGCCCGTTCGTTCCGAACTGGCTCCCCGAGTTGGATTCGAACCAACGACCAAGTGATTAACAGTCACCTACTCTACCGCTGAGCTATCGGGGAACAGTTAGCCGTCGCGCTATAACGCCACCCGCGGCTGATGCAAGCGGGGTCGATCAGGTCGCAAACTGTTCCATCGCGATGCGATCGTCGAGCGCATGTTCGGGGTCAAAAAGCAGCTTCAGCGTTTGTGATCGGTCGATGGCGATCGTGACAGAGGCAATATCGCGAACCTCGCGCTGATCGGCCACAACGGATACAGGGCGCTTGACCGCATCGAGAACGCGGATCGTGAAACGCGTGTTTTCGGGAAGAACGGCACCGCGCCAGCGACGGGGACGAAAGGGGCTGATCGGCGTGAGCGCAAGCAACGCCGAACCGAGCGGCAGGATCGGCCCTTGCGCTGAGAAATTATAGGCGGTCGATCCGGCTGGCGTCGCAACGAGGACACCGTCACAGACGAGTTCGGGGATGACAATGCGATCATTCACCGAAATTTCGAGCTTGGCCGTCTGGCGGGTCTCGCGGAGCAGCGAAACCTCGTTGATCGCCGGAAGGCTGACCTTCGCGCCATCGACCGTTTCGGTTTCCATCAGCAGCGGCGCGACATCGAAGCGGCGGGCGGCGTCGATCCGTTCATCGAGGCGTTTGGGGCGCCATTCGTTCATCAAAAAGCCGACCGTGCCGCGATTCATTCCAAAGACGGGCAGGATGCGGCGATCGCCAAGCATCTGGTGAAGCGTCTGCAACATGAACCCGTCACCGCCGAGCGCGATGACCATGTCCGCATCCTTCAGCGGAACCCAGTCGCGTCGTTGCCGCAGTATTTCGGCGGCTTCCTCCGCGGCTTCGGTGGGAGAGACGAGCAGGGCACGCCTGGGCTCGGCGATCATCCCCCGGTCACGCTCATGTGGCGGACCGTCGCCGGCGTCGCGAGATCGAACTCGTGGCGGGCGGGCTTGGTGCCGAGGGCAAGATCGATCGCGGCGTCAACATCGCCATGCCCGCGCAGTGCGGCCCGCAGATCGACATTCACATCATGCCCCAGGCACGGGTACAGCGTGCCCGTTGCCGAAACCCGGATGCGATTGCAGGCGTCGCAGAAATTACGGGTAAGCGGTGAAATAAAGCCGAGGGTGAGATCGATCTCAGGGATCCGCCAATAGCGCGCCGGGCCGCCCGTCCGTTCGGTGCTTGGCACCAGCGTCCAGCGCGCCTCCAGCCGCTCCCTGACGGCCGACAGCGGCAGGAAACGATCGGTGCGATCGTCCCCTATGTGGCCGAGCGGCATCGTTTCGATCAGCGAAAGGCCAAAACCCCGAGCACCGCACCACGACGCCATGTCATCGATTTCGGATTCATTAAGGCCTTTCAGCGCCACCATGTTGATCTTTATCGCCATCCCTGCGGCCCTTGCCGCGGCGATGCCGTCAAGCACATGCGAGAGATCGCCATGGCGCGTGATGTGACGAAACCGTTCGGGATCGAGCGTATCGAGGCTGACGTTGACCCGGCGGATCCCCGCATCCCGCAGCGGCGCGGCAAACGCGGCAAGGCGCGTTCCGTTCGTCGTCAAAGTCAGTTCGTCGAGCCCGTGTCCCAGCAGCCGGCCGATATCATGCGCCACGTCGATCACCCCGCGCCTGACGAGTGGCTCCCCGCCGGTGAGGCGGATGCGTCTGACGCCGCGTTCGACGAAGCGCCGTGCCAACTCGCCGATCTCCTCGATCGTCAGAATTTCGGCGCGCGGCCGGAAGATCATGTCTTCGGCCATGCAATAGCGACAGCGCAGGTCGCAGCGATCGGTAAGTGAAAGGCGGACGTAATCGATGTGGCGACCATAACGGTCCCGCAGCGCCGCCTTTTCCTTAACGCTTTCACCCATAGGTCTTTGCTAGGCTTGACACGACGACTTGGCAATCGCGCGCGCGCAGGGCAATGGGTGCGTGTAACCAGGGGAGCATGCGTGGGAAATCGGCAGGAGGCTGCTTCGCCGCTGAGTGCGGGCCCCCAGTGGAGGCTGGCTCAGCCCCATGATTTCCCCGATCTCTCGCCGCGGATCGAAGCGCTGGCCCGTGACATTGCCGAGGCCGGTGGCGTTCTGCAGATTGCTCTTCCAAAATCGAGCAGACCGCCGTCCGGTCGTCGCAAGCTGCCGCGCAACGTCTCAATCGAGCAGGCAACGGACGAGCCGCCTCCCGAAGCGCTGCTGCTTGTCGGACTGAAGCGCTTTGACGCGATCAACGCTGCTTTCGGGCGCGCAACCGGCGATGCGCTTCTCGTGGCGGTGGAGCGGCGGATTGCGACTTTGGTCTCAGGGACGGGCAGTGTCACGCGCGCGGGAGGCACCGATTTCGCCGTTGCTCCGGGGCGCGTCGATGCGCCGCAGCGCCTCGCGCTCGCCAACAGGATCGTCACCCAGATCGAGCGTCCGTTCGTGGCGGGCGAGCATTTCGTGACGCTGGGCGGATGTGTGGGTATGGTGGAACATCGGCCCGGCGACAGCCTCGCCGATACGATGCGACGGGCGAGTGCTGCGCTTGCTGCAGCGCGCGAGGCCGATGTGCCGGTGCGTGTTCTCAGTCCAGAAGACGAAGGCAGCGCACTGTTCGACGCCAGCCTCGAAACCGATCTGCGCCGCGCGCTCGACAAGGGCGAGATCGAAGTGCTCTTCCAGCCACAGGTGCGGATAACCGACGGAAGGATCACCGGTGTCGAGGCCCTAGCGCGGTGGCAGCATCCGGTCCATGGTGAAATCGGTGCCGAAGCACTGTTCGCGGTCGCGGCGCGCTCCGACTATCTGACGGCGTTATCGATGCATGTGCAACGTCACGCCGCGGCGAAGGCAGCGGCATGGCCCGGGCATCTCTCGCACCTCAGGCTTTCGATCAACGTCACTGCTGCCGATATTGCCCGTCCGGACTTTGCGCATGTGTTTCTCGGCATGATCGATGCCACGAGGTTTCCGCGTGATCGCCTCACCGTCGAGATCACGGAAAGCGGGCTGATCGACGATCTGGATACCGCCGCGAATCTGCTTGCCGCGCTCAGGGCGGGCGGATGCCGCGTGGCGATCGATGATTTCGGCACGGGCTATTCGAGCCTCGCCTATCTCAAGGCGCTGCCGCTCGATTATCTCAAGATCGACAGGCATCTGGCGCAGGACATTGCCGGCACGACGCGCGACCGGATCGTCATTCGCGGGGTTATCGATATGGCGCGATCGCTCGGGTTGACCGTGATTGCCGAAGGTGTCGAAACAGAAGAACAGCTTGCCCTGCTCGCTGCCGAAGGGTGCCAATATTACCAGGGGTTTCTGTGCAGCCGCGCCGTCTCCGTCGCCGATCTCGTGACGCTGATATCCCCGCGGGCCTAGGCGGCAATCTTTGCCAGACCTTTCGATAACTGAAGCGCACCATTCAGCCTCGCTTTCGGCGTATCCCATTCCCGCGTAATTGACAGCTTCATGTCCGGTCTCAACTTTGCGGTGCCTTTCAGCTTGTCGACATAGGCGAGCAGCCCGTCAATATTTGGAAACCGGTCTTCCCAGAACGTGACCAGCGCTCCCTTTGCGCCCACATCGATCTTGGCGATATTTGCAGCCCGCGCGTTGAGCTTGATGCTCATGAGCACAAGCAGGTTCTCGGTTGCATCGGGCAGCAGGCCGAAACGGTCGATGAGCTCGGCACCGAAGGCTTCGATCCGCTCGGCGTTGTCGAACTCGTTGATGCGGCGGTAAAGCGACATGCGCAGATCGAGATCGGGAACATAATCCTCGGGAATGAGGATCGGCGCATCGACGGTTATCTGCGGACTCAGATCGGCCTTGCGCTCTGCAACGAGCCCACCCGCCTTCGCCTCCATGATCGCATCTTCGAGCATCGACTGATATAGTTCGAAGCCGACTTCCCTGATGTGCCCCGACTGTTCGTCACCCAGAAGATTACCCGCGCCGCGGATGTCGAGATCGTGCGACGCGAGCTGGAACCCCGCACCGAGGCTGTCGAGATCGCTCAACACCTTGAGGCGCTTTTCTGCCCCTTCGGTCATCTGCCGGTTCGCCTCGGTCGTCAGATAGGCATAGGCGCGCGTCTTGGAGCGGCCGACGCGGCCGCGCAGCTGATAAAGCTGGGCGAGGCCGAAGCGATCGGCGCGGTGGATGATCATCGTATTCGCACTCGGAATATCGAGCCCGGACTCGACGATCGTGGTTGAAAGCAGGACATCATATTTACGGTCGTAAAACGCCCCCATCCGCTCCTCGACCTCGGTGGGAGACATCTGGCCATGCGCGACGACCGACCTGATCTCGGGAACCTGCCTTGAAAGAAACTCCTCGATATCGGGCAGGTCGGCAATACGCGGGACGACGAAGAAACTCTGCCCGCCGCGATAATGTTCGCGCAGCAGGGCCTCGCGCAGCACCACCGGATCGAACGGCATTACATAGGTGCGAACGGCAAGCCGATCGACGGGCGGCGTCTGGATGACAGACAGTTCACGAAGCCCCGACATCGCCATCTGGAGCGTGCGCGGAATCGGCGTAGCGGTCAGCGTGAGCATGTGAACATCGGTTTTCAGCGCCTTCAGCCGTTCCTTGTGGGTCACGCCGAAACGCTGCTCTTCATCGACGATCACCAGCCCGAGCCGCTTGAATGCAACCGACTTGGCAAGGATTGCATGTGTGCCGACGACAATGTCGAGCGTGCCGTCTGCGATCCCTTCGCGCGTCTCTTTTGCTTCCCTGGCGGGAACGAGGCGCGACAGGCGGCCGATCTTCAGCGGAAACCCCTGGAAGCGCTCGACGAACGTCCTGTAGTGCTGGCGCGCGAGCAACGTTGTCGGGCAGACGACAGCGACCTGCTGCCCGGCCATGGCGGCGACAAAACCTGCGCGCAGCGCGACTTCGGTCTTTCCGAACCCCACGTCACCGCAGACGAGCCGGTCCATCGGATTTCCGGCACCGAGATCGTCCAGCACCTCGCCGATCGCACGGTCCTGATCGTCGGTTTCCTCATAGGGGAAGCGATCGACGAATTCGTTGAATGCCGCATCGGGCACCATCACGTCGGCCGCCTTCAGCGCGCGTTCGGCCGCGACTGCGATAAGCGTGCCCGCAATCTCGCGGATCCGCTCTTTCATCTTCGCCTTGCGGCGCTGCCACGCCTCGCCGCCCAGCCTGTCGAGCGTCACGCCCTCGCTCTCGCTGCCATAGCGGCTGAGCACGTCGAGGTTTTCGACCGGAATGAACAGCTTGTCGCCACCGGCATACGTCAGGGCGACGCAATCGTGCGGGCTGGCCTGCACCGGGATCTGCGTCAGCCCCTCATAGCGGCCGATACCATGATCGCGGTGGACCATATAGTCGCCTGGAGACATCGTGGCGAGTTCGGACAGAAAGGCATCGGCCGACTTCCTGCGCTTCGCCCGACGGACGAGCCGGTCGCCCAGCAGATCCTGTTCGGTGACGAGGGCGAGGCTCGGTGCCACGAAGCCATGCGCCAGCGGCAGGATGACCAGCGCCACCTTGCCGGCGGCGGCAATGCCCTGCGCCTCCTGCCAGCCGACCGCCATTTCCTGGCGCTCCATGCCATGTTCGGCAAGCAGGCCGGCCAGCCGTTGGCGTGATCCCGTGGAATAGCTGGCGAGAACCAGGCCGGTCTTGCCGATTTTCGTCCTGTAGTCGGCGAGCGCTTCGTACACATTCTCTGCCCGGCTGCGTTCGGCCCCGAAGTCACGTTGCCCTTCGATCGCAAAGTTGAGGACTTTGGGCGATCCCGGCTCGCGAAAGGGAGACGTCCGGTGAACGGCATGCGCCTCGAGCGCCCGGTCCCATTCGGGTCGCGTCAGGTAGAGCGCGTCAGGGGCCAGCGGGCGATAACTTCCCAGATCCGATGACGATGCGCGGACGCGATTGGCGTGATAATCCTCGACAGCCTCGAACCGGCTGTCCGCCGCGCCGCTGCTTCCCGCATCGCGGACGAAAATATCGCCCTTGCCGAGGTGATCGAACAGCGTGGCGAGCTTTTCCTCCAGCAGCGGAAGCCAGTGATCCATCCCGGCGAGGCGGCGGCCCTCGCTGAGCGCCTGATAGAGCGGATCGCCGGTTGCCGTCGCGCCGAACGCCTCGCGATAGCGGGTGCGAAACCGCTTGATGTTGTCAGGATCAAGAAGCGATTCCGATGCGGGGAGGAGCGTGAAGCCATCGACCCGTTCGATCGTGCGCTGATCGGCAGGATCGAAACTGCGCACGCTTTCGATCTCGTCGCCGAAAAAGTCGAGCCGCAGCGCGTGCGGCAAGCCGGCGGGGTAGAAATCGACGAGGCTCCCGCGGACGGCGAAGTCACCGGCGTCGGCAACGGTTTCGGAACGCACATAGCCGTTGTCGCTGAGGAGCTTTGCCAGCCCGTCGCGATCGATCCGCTCACCGGGCGCGAGCCGCGCCGAAAGCGCGCGCATGCGGAACGGCGTAAGCGTGCGCTGGCTGGCGGCATTGACCGTGGTTATCAGCAGTTGCGGCCGTTCCGCCTTCACCTGAAGCGCGGCGAGCGTCGCCAGCCGTTCGGCGGTGATCCGCAGGCTTGGCGACGCACGATCATAGGGCAGACAGTCCCAGGCGGGAAAGATCAGCATCTCCACTTCGGGTGCAAAGAATGCGGCCGCCTCGGCCATTCCGCGCATCTCGCTTTCGTCCGCCGCGATGCACACGGCGCGGCGCGGCGCCGCACGCGCGAGATCGGCGAGCAGCCACGGCAGAAAACCGGTCGGTACACCAGCAAGCGTCAGCGGCTCGCCTGCCCCTACAATTCTGGCCAGGTCCGGCATGATCAGCGGATCCGTATGTAATCGAGGCGCTGCATCGCCGTCAGCATCGCGCTTTCGAGACGCTCCGGCGCCGCGCTGCGCCCCATCGCCCATGCAAGAATGTCGATGTCCTGTTCATCCATAAGGGCTTCGAACCAGGCGATTTCGGCCTCGTTCCATTCCGCCGACCGTGCATCGAAAAAGCCGCCGATCAGCATGTCCGCCTCGCGCGTGCCGCGATGATGAGCGCGCCATTGCAGTCGCTTCAGTCGATGTTCGCGGTCCAAGGTCGGCTCCAATGCAAAACACCTCCCCGCGACAAGCGCGGAGAGGTTCGCTAGGACGTCCCTAGCCATGCGCCCCGATCTGCTCAACCCGCTGTTTGCCGAAGTCCAAGTGCTGAAAGGCGTGGGAGCCGCCATCGCCAGGCCACTCGAAAGGCTCGAGCTGCGGCGCGTCATCGATGTGCTGTTTCATCTGCCCACGGGGCTGGTGACGCGCACCCGTGTCGACCGGATCGACGATGCCGTGCCGGGGGAGGGGGTTGCCGTGGTCGTGACGCCGATCCAGTATAAGCAGGGCAGTGCGCGCGGCCCGCTCCGGGTGCAGGCGGTCGACAGCGCGGGCGATTACCTGAACCTTACCTATTTCGGCCGTCATTCGGGATATGCCCGAAAGCTGCTTCCGCTCGATGCGCCCAGGCTCGTCACGGGAAAGCTCGAACTTTACGGGCAGGAACGGCAGATCGTTCATCCCGATCAGATTCTAGATCCGGCGGAGGACGTTCCGTTGAGCGAAGCCGTCTACCCCCTGTCGGAGGGGCTCACTGCAAAAAAACTCGGCACGGTGGCGGCGCAGGCGATCGAACGCGCTCCGGCTCTCGCTGAGTGGATCGAGCCCGGACTGTTCGCGGCACGGGGATGGCCCGCATGGCGCGACGCTTTGGCCGCGGCTCACGCTAACCCGAAAGACGAAGCCGCACGCGAACGGCTCGCCTATGACGAAATATTCGCCAATCAGCTCGCGCTGATGCTCGTGCGGGCGTCGAGCCGCAAACGGCGCGGCGTGGCACTGGCGGGAGACGGCCGACTGCGTGACGCCTTGCAACTGCCCTATGCGCCGACGGCGGCGCAGTCGCGCGTGATGCGCGAGATCGAGGGCGACATGGCGCAGGACGCGCCGATGCTCCGCCTGCTGCAGGGCGACGTCGGATCGGGCAAGACGCTCGTCGCACTCGAAGCCATGCTGATCGCGGTCGAAGCGCGAGCGCAGGCGGCCTTGCTTGCGCCGACCGAGATTCTGGCGCGCCAGCATTTCGCCAATCTGCAAAAGATGCTCGGTGGCCTGCCTGTCGGCATTGCCATCCTTACCGGGCGCGACAAGGGGCGGGTGCGCGAATCGACCCTGATGGGGCTCGCCGATGGCAGCATCGATATCCTGATCGGAACTCATGCGATCTTCCAGGATGCGGTCAGCTACAGGCGCCTCGGCCTCATCGTCGTCGACGAACAGCACCGGTTCGGCGTGGCACAGCGCCTGCTCCTCGCCGGAAAGGCCGAGCGCCCGCCGCATCTTCTGGCGATGACGGCGACGCCCATCCCGCGCACCCTGACGTTGACGAATTATGGCGAGATGGACGTCAGCCGCATCGATGAAATGCCGCCGGGCCGAACCCCCGTCGAAACGCGGGTGATCTCGGCCGAACGCATTGACGAGGTCGTGGACGGGCTGGGCCGCCATATCGCCGAGGGCAGGCAGGCCTATTGGGTGTGCCCGCTTGTCGAGGAGAGCGAGCTGGCGGACCGCGCGGCTGCCGAGGCTCGCGCGGCTTCGCTCAAACACCGTTTCGGCGAGGCCGTCGGGCTCGTCCACGGCCGGTTGAAGCCTGCGGAGAAAGACGCCGTGATGGACGCTTTTTCGAGCGGTCGGCTGAGCGTGCTCGTGGCGACGACGGTGATCGAAGTCGGCGTCGATGTGCCCAATGCCTCGCTGATCGTAATCGAGGAGGCCGAACGGTTCGGCCTTGCCCAGCTTCACCAGCTGCGCGGGCGGGTAGGGCGCGGGGCTGAGCGGTCTGTATGCCTGCTGCTGCGCGGCGCGATGCTCAGCGAGACGGGTCGCGCGCGACTGGCGCTGATGCGCGAGACCAGTGACGGCTTCCGCATCGCCGAAGAGGATCTCCGTCTGCGCGGCGGCGGCGAGGTGCTCGGCACGCGACAGTCAGGCGAAGCACGCTTCCGGCTCGCGACGACCGAACAGGTGAGCGCCCTGATCGAGACCGCGACAGACGATGCGCGCCTGCTCATCGAACATGACGGCGGCCTCAACAGCCCGCGCGGGCAGGCGGCGCGCACCGCGCTTTATCTGTTCGAGCGTGATGCAGGCGTGGCGCTGCTTCGTTCCGGCTAGCCGCGCGGGCGGTTGCCGAAAACTTTCACAAAAGCCTGAAGCGCTTCGGCCCTGATCCGGCCGCGGAGTCGGATGCCGATATGATCGCCCTGCGCCCAGGCAACGTCTCCGCGCATCCAGCCGATGATCGGCACATGGATACGCACCGGATCGCGTCGGCACAGGCCGATGTCGGCGCTCGCCACGACGTCCGTCGCGGAGATATTCAGGATCCGTCCTGGAAAGCTGCATCCCCACCGGTCGGCAAGTTCAGCTTTCAGCGCGCCATCATCGTCAGCGACCCGGCTGCACGTGGCCCTGAAACCGACCGCACCAGGTATCCGCGCCAATGGGAACTGGTTATGCGCTGCCTTACTCATGCCGGGCAACATCGCATAACCAAAGCTGCAATAAGGTAAAATATCGTGGCTAAGACGTGCCTTACCGGATCAGTAGCCCATGCAGCTTCTTGCCTGCGGAAATCCGCACCGGTACTGCGCCGACGCCGATTGTCGCGCTTTCGTCGCTGACCTTCTCTCCGTCCACCCGCGCGCCGCCACCGGCGATCAGACGACGCGCCTCACCCCTGGACCCGACCAGCTTCAAGGCGACGAGCGCGTCCACGATCCCGATCGCATTTACAGTAACGACGTGGCGGGGAATGCTTTCACCGGCACCGCCTGCAAATGTGGTGCGGGCTGACGCACTGGCGATCGCCGCAGCCTCCTCTCCGCGGCACATCGCCGTTGCCGCATTGGCGAGGACAATCTTTGCCTCGTTGATCTCGGCCCCCTGCAGAGCCTCGAGACGGGCGATCTCGCCGAGCGGCAGATCGGTAAACAGACGCAGCCGCTGGCCGACGGCGCGATCATCGGTATTCCGCCAGAATTGCCAATAATCATAATGCGAAAGCTGGTCTTCGTGCAGCCATATCGCGCCGGCGACGGTCTTGCCCATCTTCGTCCCGTCGGGGTTGGTAATCAGCGGGGCGGTCAGGCCGTAAAGCTCGGTCCCGTCGATCCGCCGTCCAAGCTCGATCCCGTTGACGATATTGCCCCATTGATCGGATCCGCCAAGCTGAAGGCGGCAGCCATTGGAGCGTGACAGATGAAGGAAGTCATAGGCCTGAAGGATCATATAGTTGAATTCGAGGAACGTCAGCGGCTGTTCGCGCTCCAGCCGCAGACGGACGGAATCGAACGTCAGCATCCGGTTTATCGTGAAATGCCGCCCGACGTCGCGGAGCAGATCGATATATCCAAGCCGGCTCAACCAATCGTCGTTGTCGATCATGATCGCATCGGTCGGCCCATCGCCGAATGTCAAAAAGCGTTCGAAGATGCGGCGTATCCCCGCGATATTCGCTGCAACCCCGCTATCGTCGAGCAGCTTGCGCGTTTCATCCTTGCCCGAAGGATCGCCCACCTTGGTGGTGCCGCCACCCATGATGACGATCGGCTTGTGCCCCGCCTGCTGAAGCCGACGCAGCATCATGACGAGCATGAGATTGCCGACATGGAGTGAGGGCGCGGTCGCGTCGAACCCGCCATATCCCGGAACGATCTGCTGTCCCGAAAGGGCGTCCAGCCCAGTGGCGTCGGTAACCTGATGAATTGAGCCGCGCTCGGCGAGGAGGCGGAGAAGAGGCGATTGATATGCGGTCATGCCGCGTCACCCCTAACCGCTCAGCGTGCGTCAAGTCGAGGGCCGCCGCGATTGCCCGTCGTCGTCAGAATCCTCGACTCGGCTCAGTACGATCGGTTACGGGGCGACATGATCGCCACGCTGGTCTGCCACCCCGATACGCCGCCCCGATCGGTCCGCCATGTTTCGGCGGCGATCTGGCTATCGCCCGATGATGTTCGCCTGCGGTACAGCGTCGAGACCGGTGTGCCGCATGACCTCTTCATTCCCGAACTCAGCGCGCCTGAGCGTGCCGATGGCCTGTGGACATCGACCTGTTTTGAGATGTTCATCCGGGACGATGGCGATGCCTACTTCGAATATAATTTTTCGCCTGGCACGCAATGGGCGGCCTATCGTTTTCCGGCATATCGCAAGGGGAGGACGGAGCATGTCATCGCTCGGCCGCCCTCGATCACGGTTTCCGTAACGAATGACGCGCTCGTGCTGAGCGTTACGTTGGCGCGATCGACCTTGAAAGACGCGCCCGGTGGTTTGGTCGCCCTTTCCGCCGTCATCGCCGAAAGGGATGGCACCAAAAGCTATTGGGCTCTTCGCCATCCGCCGGGGCCACCCGATTTTCATCATCCCGATTGCTTTGCGCCGGTGGTTCCGGCAGCGCACTAGCCATGGATTTCGGGATCGACCGGCTGCTCGCCGAACCAGCGCTGCGCGCTCCACTCGAGGGTAAGCGGGTCGCGCTGCTCGCGCATCCGGCGTCGGTGACGCGCGATCTCACTCACTCGCTCGATGCGCTCATTGCGGCCGGGGTGAACATCACCGCGATGTTCGGGCCGCAACACGGCGTGCGCGGAGACCTGCAGGACAATATGCAGGAGTCGCCCGATCTCATCGACCCGGTTTACGATATTCCCGTCTTCAGCCTTTATGGAGCCGTCCGTCGCCCGACGCCTCAGTCGATGGACACCTTTGACATCATTCTTGTCGATCTGCAGGATCTCGGTTGCCGTATCTATACGTTCATCACCACCCTGCTTTACGTGCTGCAGGCGGCAGCGGCGCACGGCAAGTCGGTCTGGGTGCTCGATCGACCCAATCCGGCGGGGCGCCCGATCGAGGGAACGCTTCTCGAACCCGGCTGGGAAAGCTTTGTCGGCGCCGGGCCGATGCCGATGCGCCACGGTTTGACCATGGGGGAAATGGCGCGCTGGTTCGCCGGGCATTTCAATCTCGATGTCGACTGCCGGATCATCGTAATGACCGGATGGAGGCCCGGTGCCGAACCCGGATTCGGCTGGCCTCAGGAGCGCGTCTGGATCAACCCGAGCCCCAACGCACCCAATCTCAACATGGCAAGATGCTATGCGGGCACGGTCATGCTCGAGGGAACAACGCTGAGCGAAGGGCGCGGAACGACTCACCCGCTCGAATTGTTCGGCTCGCCCGACTTGAATCCCCATGCGGTTATCGCCGAGATGCACCGGCTTTGCCCACAATGGCTTGCGGGTTGCACGCTCCGGACCACGGCATTCATACCGACATTCCACAAATATTCCGGCGAATTATGCCAGGGTATTTTCATCCATGCCGAGGGTCCGGCTTATGACCATCAGCGGTTTCAACCCTGGCGGGTGCAGGCGCTAGCGTTCAAGGCGATCCGACAGATTGATCCGCATTATCCACTATGGCGCGATTTTCCCTATGAATATGAATTCGATAAGCTTGCTATCGACGTCATCAACGGCGGCGCCGCGCTGCGCGAATGGGTTGATAATCATGATGCTGTGCCATCTGACCTTGATTCCATTGCGACACCTGATGAAATATGTTGGAGCCAAATTACGGCCCCGATACGGTTATACTGCGACTGACGTTTATTGACGAAATCGATCGTACATAATTTATTTACCTTGCAGATCGAATATTCAGTCCCAAGGCGGCGTTCTGCAGGAAAGAGTCGTGGAATCTGATTCTCGCTATTATGCGCGCCGTGCAGCGCTTGAGGCCGCAGCGGCCCTGCGCGCCGTTACGCCCGCCGCGCGCGAACGGCGATTGCAGCTCGCCAGAATCTACTCAGAACGCCTGCGCGAACTTGGCGCCTAATTTTTACGCGTCAGTGCTCGCATCGCATCGTCGAGACCTTCGATCGTTAACGGATACATGCGGTTGTGCATGACATCCCGCATGATCCTGATTGACTGCGAATGGCCCCAATGGGCTTCGTTTACAGGGTTGAGCCAAGCCGCCGCAGGATAGGTCGTGGTAAGCCGCTGCATCCAAACAATCCCGGCTTCCTCGTTGAAATGCTCCACCGATCCGCCCGGATGGCTGATTTCATAGGGAGACATCGATGCGTCGCCGACAAAGATCAGCTTATAGTCGTGTCCATATTTGTGAAGCACGTCAAAGACAGGAGTTCGTTCATTGTATCGTCGGCGGTTGTCCTTCCAGACGCTTTCATAGGGACAGTTGTGGAAGTAAAAAAACTCGAGGTTCTTGAACTCGCTGGTTGCCGCGCTGAACAGTTCCTCGCACAGTTTGACATGCGGGTCCATCGAGCCCCCGATATCGAGGAAAAGCAGCAACTTCACCGCATTGTGCCGTTCCGGACGCATGTGGATATCGAGCCAGCCCCGACGTGCCGTGCCCGATACGGTAGCTTCGATATCAAGCTCTTCGGCTGCTCCCTCACGTGCAAACCGGCGCAGACGGCGTAATGCGATCTTGATGTTGCGCGTGCCCAACTCACGGGTCGAATCGAGATCCCTGAATTCGCGCCTGTCCCAGACCTTGACCGCCTTATTATGGATGCTCTCGCCGCCAATCCGCACGCCCTCGGGATTATAGCCGCTGTTGCCAAAGGGGGATGTGCCACCGGTGCCGATCCATTTGCTTCCGCCCTGATGACGGTCCTTCTGTTCGTCGAGACGCTGCTGCAATGTTTCCATCAGCTTGTCCCAGTCACCAAGTTTCTCGATTGCCGCAATCTCTTCAGCCGTCAGGTATTTTTTCGCGACCGCGCGCAGCCATTCAGATGGCACCGCGTTCCGCTGCTGATCGGACCTTCCGACAAATCCTTTGAACACCTTGGCGAAAATCTGGTCGAAGCGATCGATCTGCCCTTCGTCTTTCACGTAGATAGCACGCGCAAGATAGTAAAACTCTTCAGGTGACTGCGCGATGACATCGCGATCCAGCGCCTCCAGCAGGACGAGGTGCTCTCTCAGGCTGGCTGATATGCCCGCGCCGCGCAGTTCATCGAGAAAGTCCAGAAACATCGTGGCGATATGCCTCTGCGGTCGGGCATCGACAAGGCGCAATGTGGTCAAGATCACGCGGTGCCGATCGTCATTGACGAACGGCAATGGGCAATTTCACGATCACATATTTGGTGAGTTAAGTGCTGGGGCCTGTCCGCCGGGCCAGAAATGCCAATCGCTCGAACAGCATTATATCCTGCTCGTTCTTGAGCAGCGCGCCGTGCAGCGGGGGAATCGCCTTTGCCGGATCGCGCGACTGCAGCACGTCGAGCGGCATATCCTCTGCGAGGAGGAGCTTCAGCCAGTCGAGCAGCTCACTCGTCGACGGTTTCTTCTTGAGGCCTGGGACGTCGCGTATATTGTAGAATATATCCATCGCGCGGCTGACCAGTATTTTCTGGATACCGGGAAAATGCACGTCGACGATCGCCTGCATCGTTTCCCGGTCGGGAAACCTGATATAGTGAAAAAAGCATCGGCGCAGAAAAGCGTCGGGCAGTTCCTTTTCATTGTTCGACGTAATGATGACGATCGGGCGCTCCCTTGCC
>JANPGY010000026.1:0-10714 GCA_031424175.1 Sphingomonadales bacterium | reverse complement strand
TCGTCTGCGCGCGTTCGGCAGGGAATTTGTGCGCCAGACCCCAGCGCGGCACACGGCTGACGAATCCCAGCCGCGCCTGCCAGTCGAGCCGGTCGACCTTGTAGACGACACCGTCTATGTCAAAGGGAAGATCGGCCCGGCAGGCTTCGATGCTGCGGAAATGCTGCACCAGTTCTGCAGCATTCTGGGTGGTGATGAGCAGCTCGCTGACCGCAATTCCCCATTGCGCGATTGCCTTCATCACTTCAAACTGCGTCGTTCCGGGTACCGAGCTTACCTCCCCCCAGCCATGGGCAAGAAAGCGCAAAGGGCGCGCCGCTGTTATCCTGGCATCCTTCTGCCGTAGCGAGCCAGCGGCGGCATTGCGCGGGTTGGCGAACACGCGGATGCCCGCAAGCTGTTCATTAAGCCGAGAAAAATCGTCTTTTGCCATATAGACTTCGCCGCGGACTTCAAAGACGTCGGGCGCGCTTTCCGGTAATTGCTGCGGGATATCGGCAATCGTGCGCACGTTCGGCGTCACGTCTTCGCCGATCGTCCCGTCACCCCGTGTCGCCGCCTGGACGAGCATGCCGTTTTCATAGCGCAGCGAGCATGACAGGCCGTCGATCTTCGGCTCGGCGGTGAGTGCCACCAGCGCATCGTCTGGCAGGTTGAGATAGCGGCGGACCCGGGTAATGAACTCGAAGACGTCCTCATCGGTAAACGCATTGTCGAGGCTGAGCATCGCCCGGGCATGTCTGACCTTGGCAAAGGCCGACGTCGGCGGTGAACCGACGGTTCCGGAAGGGGAGTCAGCGCGCACAAGCTGCGGGAACTGAGCTTCGATCGCCGCATTCTCCCGGACGAGGGCGTCGAAATTCGCGTCCGAAATCTCGGGCCTGTCCCGATCGTGATACAGAAGGTTATGCCGCGCGATTTCTCTGGCGAGGCGCATCAGGCGATTGGCAGCTTCGGCTTCGGTCATGCGGTGCGCTTAGCGAAGCGGGTGCCGGACCGGCAATGCACGGCACCCGCGCATCGTCATTGCTTTTTCAGGGTGATCTCGTTGACCTTGCCGTTTCGCTTGTCTTCGGTCCGCATCATCATCGTGGTGGGATCGACAAGCGTATAGGTAAATTGGGTCAGTGCCTTGCCGTCGATCGTGTCGATTTCCTGAAAACTTGTCGGGGTCAGGCGGCTTGCCATGATTTTCATTCCGGCCCTGTCGCCGACGAGCGGAACCGCAGGGCCGCCGAACTTTGCGCTGTAGGTTTCGCCTGTCGGGAATGTCTGGGTAACGGTATCCCCCACGACTGCGATAACCGCCGTCAGCATATCGTCCGAAAGCTTGGCATTTTCGGTTGAAGGCAGCCAGGAACCCGAAAGCGCATGCGATCCTGCCGTGGCCGGCGCTGCCCGCGTCATCTGGGTGCTCGATTCGATGAGCTTGCCCGCCGCATTATCGTTCGATGCCGACTGGACAACGATGATATTGCCGTCGCCTGACAGTTTATAGGTCGACGAACTGACCTTCAGGCCCTTTCGATAGGTTATGAATTCGGCAGTGGTCGGATCGACGATGCGTGCCGACATCGCATCCCAGTAGTCGCGATCGGCAACCGGATGCGGCTTCCCGTCAGCCGGGACTGAAAAAGGCGGCGCGCATGTTAGGCATCGATAACTGCCCCCGGCCAAATCAAATGTCGTCGGCTTTTTCGTGAGCTTGGCGCTCGAGATTTCAGCCTTCCACGTTCCATCGAACGGGCTGTCGGCAAAGGCGGGTGTGGCACCGGCGAAAGTCAGCGCGCACGCCGCGGCAAGAGAAAGGCGCAGCATTCCATGTCCTCACTTCTGGTGGATAACGACTGATTATCTTGCGCGGCCCTGACAGATTCTAATCGTTTTGCAGTCAGGCCGCAACCAGGCGTTCTGCCTGCGCGCGAGCCTCGTCGGTCACTTCCGTACCTGAAAGCATACGGGCAATCTCTTCGCGCCGCTCGCTCTGGTCGAGGATATGCAGGCTGGTTCGCGTCACGAGCCCGTCACGGTTTTTCGAAATCAGCAGATGCTCGTCGCCACGCGCGGCCACCTGCGGGCTGTGCGTGACCACCAGCACCTGCCGACCCCGGGCGAGGCGTGAAAGCCTGTCGCCAATCGCCGATGCCACTGCTCCGCCCACGCCACGATCGATCTCGTCGAAAATCAATGTGCCCGCGCCGCCTTCCTCGGCAAGCGCCACTTTCAGCGCCAGAATGAAGCGCGAGAGTTCACCGCCCGACGCAATCTTCGTCATCGCAGCAAAAGGCGCGCCGGGGTTGGTCGAAACTTCGAATTCGATCCGGTCCGCGCCTGTCCCGGATTCGGGTCCGGCGATGACGGCGGTGCGGAACCGTGCGGCATCGAGCTTCAGCGGCAGCAGTTCGGCGGCAACAGCGGCGTCGAGACGCGTGGCGGCCGCCTTGCGCGCGGCACTCACCGCCGCGGCGGCGGCGGCATAAGCGGCGCGAGCTGTGGCGGCTTCGCGTGTCAGGCGGGCGATGCCCGTCCCGCCTTCCTCGATCGCGGCCAGCCGGGTGCGCAGTTCTTCCGCCAACGCCGCCAGATCGTCGGGCGCCACCCGGTGTTTGCGGGCAAGGCTCCGCAGCGCAAACAGCCGCGCTTCGTCCGCCTCGAGCCGGGCGGGATCGTGGACGTGGATTGCGGCCGCCCGCTGCAGCTGTTCGTCGGCGACCGAGGTTTCGATGATCGCGCGATCGATCGCGGCGAGCGCTTCGCCGAGCGTTTCATGATCGCGCGCCACGCGTTCAAGCGCACGGGCGGCGGCACGAAGGCGGGGAAGCGCACCCTCGCTGCCTTCAACCGCGCTCATGATCCCGCTCAGCTCCCCCGACAGCCGCTCGGCGCGCTGGAGATCGGCACGCGTTTCGGCGAGCCGATCCTCCTCACCCGGCTCAGGCGCGAAGGCGTCAAGTTCAGCGACGGCATGCGTCAGCCAGTCGCGATCGCGTTCGGCCTCGCCCAGCGCGCTGCGTGCTGCCTCGAGCGCGTCATCGGCCGCGCGCATCGCGGCATATGCGGCACTGACGCCGGTGGAATCGATCTGGCCGAAAGTGTCGAGCACCGCGCGGTGCCCGGCCGGGGCGAGCAGGCCGCGATCATCGTGCTGACCGTGGATTTCGATCAGGCAGGCGCCCATCTCGCGAAGCAGAGCGCTGGAAACCGGCTGATCGTTGACGAATGCGCGGCTGCCGCCATCGGCCTTCAGGACACGGCGGACGATTACCGGCTCTCCCGAGTCGCAGTCTATTTCGTTTTCTGCCAGGAGCGCGTCAACTACCGGTGCACTGGCAAACGTGGCCGTGACAGAGGATTGTGCCGCACCGGCACGCACAAGTCCGCTGGCCGCGCGACTTCCGAGGGCAAGACCGAGCGAATCGAGCAGGATCGATTTGCCCGCGCCCGTCTCTCCCGTGATGACGACGAGACCCGATGTGAACTCCAGATCGAGCGCTTCGATCAGGACGACGTCACGTATGGAAAGCGAAAGCAACATTGGGGACGTTTAGCGAACATGGCTGCCGCCGCAAAGCGCGCCGTTGCGCCTGCGACGTGAAAGCTGGCCGGTTCGAGGGATCGAAAATGCGACGGCGACGGCACTGCGCCGGTCACGAGACGTTCGCTATGCCCCGCCGTGCTTCTGGACCAGCGCATAGGCCCGCTCATACCATTTCGAGCCGGGATAGTTGGCACCGAGCACCGCAGCTGCTTTTCTGGCTTCTTCGGGAACGCCGAGCGCAAGATAACTCTCCGTCAGCCGCTCCAGCGCCTCGGGGGTATGCGTCGTCACGTCATAGTCATCGACGACTTTGCGGAACCGGATGATGCTGGCCAGCCATTGCGCGCGGCGCTGGTAGAAACGCCCGATTTCCATTTCCTTGCCCGCAAGGTGATCGCGCACGAGATCGACCTTCAGCCGCGCGTCAGCAGCATAAGGCGTATCAGGATAGCGCCGGATGAGCTCGCCGAGCGCATCGAGCGTCTGCTGCGTGATCCGCTGGTCACGCGTGACGTCGATGATCTGTTCATAATAGCCAAGCGCGATGAGATAATAGGCATAAGGCGCGTCCTTGTTGCCGGGATGAATCGACAGAAAACGCTGCGCCGAGTCGATCGATTTCTGGTAATCACGATCGAGATAATAGCTGAACGCCCCCATCAACTGCGCGCGCCGCGCCCAGACCGAATAGGGATGCTGGCGCTCGACTTCGTCAAACAGGGCCGCGGCGACCTTGTAATCATTGCGGTCGAGCCGCATTTTGGCGGTCGCGTAAAGCGAATCCACATCGCGCGCGATGTAGGGTGTATCGCCCTTTCGCCCGCGCGTCGCGCATCCGGCGGTGAGGAGGATCGCGCCAAGGGTAGCGGCGGTGGCGAACGTACGGAAGGGCATGCGCATCGCGGTTGCCTTAACGCGGGCAGGTCGCTTCGCCAAGCGGATTGGAACCGCACGTCTTTCCGTCTATTGCGCTAAGAATGACAGCCACCCGCCTGACGACGATGCGCGTTGAAAAACCCTGGGGACGCAAGACGCTCTGCAAGGGTTTTGACAATCCCGATCATGCCACGATCGGCGAAATCTGGTTCGAGGCGCCGGCGCGCGTCGATGCAGCGCTCATGGTCAAATATCTTTTCACCAGTGAAAAACTGTCGATCCAGGTCCACCCTGATGATGCGGCGGCGCAGGCGGCAGGCTATACCCGCGGCAAGGATGAGGCCTGGGTTATTCTCGAGGCAGAGCCCGATGCGATGATCGCACTTGGAACGGTGCGCGACGCGAGCCGGGAAGAATTGCGGGCCGGGGCACTCGACGGCAGCATCGAGACATTGGTTGACTGGAAGCCCGCGAACGCCGGCGACATCATCTATTCGCCGGCGGGCACTGTCCATGCGATCGGTGCAGGGCTGACGCTGATCGAGGTTCAGCAGAACGTCGATCTGACCTATCGGCTTTACGATTATGGCCGTCCGCGCGAGTTGCACCTCGAGGCGGGCGTCGCGGTGAGCGATCCGGTGCCCTTTGTGATACGCCCGGTTCCGGGCGAAATCGCGCCAGGGCGTGAGATATTGTGCGCGGGCGGAAAGTTCGTGCTCGAGCGCTGGACATGGGCAGCCGAGCGGACGGTGATGCTGCCCTATGGCGTCGCTGGCTGGCTGATTCCGGTTTCGGGAAGCGGCACTATCGACGGCAGTCCCTACAAGACGGGAGAATGCTGGCTGGTGGATGGCAGTGCCATGGTGGCAAACGATGGCGACACATTGTTCGCTTATCCGCAAGCCGAGGTCGCAGACTTGTTCCGCTAGCCGCCGAACCCGGCTACGGCGCGGCCATGCTGCGTGTGCTCACCCTGTCGACCCTGTTTCCCGACGTGACACGGCCGCGCTTCGGGCCGTTTGTCGAACAGCAGACGCTTGGCCTTGCCGCTCATCCTGATGTGGAATTGCGCGTGGTGGCCCCGGTCGGAATACCGGTGCTGGGAAGGTTTCATCCGCGGTACCGCGCGCTTGGCACCCTGCCCGATAGTGAGACGTGGAAGGGTTTGACAGTTCACCGGCCTCGCTTCCGGCCCATTCCAGGCGTCAAAGGGCGGTTTCACGCCACCGCCCTTGCGCGCGCACTCCGGCGGCCGCTGGCGCGCATCAGGGAGCAATTCCCCTTTGACGTCATTGACGCCGAGTTCTTCTTTCCCGATGGCCCCGCCGCCGTGATCCTCGGCCGCGAGTTCGACGTGCCGGTATCGATCAAGGCACGGGGCAGCGATATCCACGTCTGGACCGCTGCCAACAGCCCGACGCGCGGGCAGATCGTCGCTGCGGCGTGTGGTGCGGATGGCCTGCTATCGGTCTCGGCAGCGCTGAAGCGCGACATGGTCGCGCTCGGTATGCCGGAGCAGCGCATTTCGGTACATTGTACCGGAATCGACCGTGGCATTTTCAATGTGCGCGATCGCATCGCAGTCAAGGCGGCGCTCGCGATCCGCAGTCCGTTGATCGTCAGCGTCGGTGCGTTGACCGTGAACAAGGGGCATGAGTTTGCGATCGCCGCACTCGCCGATATACCCGATGCCACGCTGGCGCTTATCGGCAGTGGTCCGGCGCGACGCGACTTATCCGGCGTGGCGGAGCGATATGCGGTTGGCAATCGGGTTCGCTTTCTCGGCAGCATGCCGCACCGCGGTGTCGCGGACTGGTTCGCGGCGGCAGACGTCATGGTGCTGATGTCCGCGGCAGAAGGACTGGCGAATGCGTGGATTGAGGCGCTGGCCTGCGGAACGCCGATCGTCATTCCCGATGTCGGTGGCGCGCGCGAAGTGCTCGACAGGCCGGAGGCAGGGCGGCTTGTGCCGCGCGACGCTGGGGCAGTGGCGGCGGCGGTGAATGCCATACTTGCCAATCCTCCCGACCGAAACGCAGTGTCCGGGGCGGCAGCCCGGTTCAGCTGGGAACGGAACAGCGGGCAGTTGTACCAGCATCTTGCGGCATTGCGACGCCGCTAGACCTGCGCACCGCCGGCGGGATCCTTCATCTTCGTGGAGGGCATGGCTTCGCTGCGCCGGGTGACGCGTTCGGCGTCACGCGCAACGCCTGCCGAGGGCGCGGTCAGGAAGCTGTGCTGCTGAACCTTGAGCCAGAGCAGTACCGGATTCGAAATATAGAATGACGAGAACGTGCCGATCACGATGCCGAGCAGCATCGCGGCAGTGAAGCCGAAGATCGTATCGGGGCCGATGAACAGGAGGATCGCCAGCGTGATCATCAGCGACATGGAGGTGGTCACTGTTCGCGAAAGGGTTTCATTCGTTGAAAGATCGATCAGGGCGCTCATGTCCAGCTTGCGATATTTGCGCATGTTTTCGCGGACGCGGTCATAGACGACGATCGTGTCGTTGAGCGAATAGCCGGTGATTGTGAGGATCGCGGCTATGACGTTTAGGTCGAACTGGAGCTGGGTCAGCGCAAAGAACCCGAGCGTGATCACGACATCGTGAAAAAGCGTCACGAGCGCGCCGACGCCGAACTGCCATTCGAAGCGTAACCAGATGAACAGCGCAATGCCCACCATGGCGAGGATGAGCGCGATCGAACCTTTCGAAAACAGCTCGCAGCCGACTTTCCCCGATACGCTCGATACCGAGCCGACATTGGCACCGGGATAGGCCGCAATGATGGCGGCGCGCACTTTGCTCGCGATGCGATTGGCGCCTTCCGCGGCGGGCGATGCCGGATCGGACCGGATACATTTTGCGATAGGGTTTGTGGCGCCCTCGAGCGGTATACGCACGATGACCGCGCGCGGGTCGCCCAGCTGCTGGATTGTCGCTTCGCCAATTTCAAGCGCGTCGATCCGGTTGCGCAGTCCGCCGACATCGACCGGCTGCGCAAAGGTGATCCGCATCTGCTGGCCACCGACAAAATCGACGCCCCAGTTGAGCCCGCGCGTCGCGACGAGCGCAACCGATCCGACGATCAACAGGATAGAAACCGTGAGCGCGACCCAGCGCCACCGCAAAAATCCGATATTGGTATTGTCGGGAACCAGTTTCAGCGAACGCATCAGAGCACCAGCTCCTTCGGCCGGTTGCGGCGCATATAATCGGAAACGATCAGGCGAGTCAGCGTCACGCCGGTGAAAACCGATGTCGCAATGCCGATGGCGAGCACCACCGCAAAGCCTTTCAGAGGCCCGGAACCGAAGCCGAACAGGATGACCGCCGAGATAACGTTGGTTATATTGGCGTCAAAGATGGCGGTCGATGCTTCCTTGTAGCCGAATTCGACCGCCTGCATCGGCCCGCGCCCGCGCCGCAGCTCTTCACGGATACGCTCGTTGATCAGCACATTGGCGTCGACTGCCGCGCCGATGGTGAGCACGAATCCCGCAATGCCGGGAAGCGTCAGCGTGGCCCCCACCAGCGCCATGATCCCGAGCACCATCAGGCCGTTCACCCCCAATGCGATGGCGGTGTAAACGCCGAAACGGAAATAGGTGACGAGCATATAGGCGACCAGCGCCAGCGTTGCGATCACGCCTGCGAGCACACCCGAGTTGATCGAATCCTGACCCAGTTCAGGGCTTACGGTATTTTCCTCGATCACTTTCAGAGCCACGGGCAGTTTCCCCGAGCCAAGCTGCACCGCAAGCTGGCTCGCGTTTTCGGTGGTGAAATTGCCCGATATCTGTGCCGATCCGCCAAGGATCGGTTCGTTGATGTTCGGCGCCGACAGCACCACGTTATCGAGGATCATCGCAAATGGCTTGTTGACATTGTCCTGCGTGACCCGGGCGAATTTCCGTCCGCCCTGGCTGTCAAAGGTGATTGACACCACTGGCGCATTGGTCTGCGGATCATTCGTCGCCACCGCGCGCTGCAACTCGTCGCCCGATACCATGACACGGCGCTGCACCGCTATCCGGGGCGGATCGCCCGGCTTATCAGGCGCGACGATATACGGAACTGCTTCGCGGGCACCCGGATAGGGCAGCAGTTCCACACCTGGCGGAAGCTGCCCCGCCGCAAGCGCGACAGGATCGCTGTCATAGGCGACAAGCTTGAACTCGAGCTTCGCGGTCTTGCCGAGCAGCGTTTTCAGCGCTTCAGGGTCTTTCAGGCCAGGCACTTCGACGACAATGCGATTGTCACCCTCGCGGCGCACGCCGGCTTCGCTGATCCCGCTGCCATTCACGCGCAGGTCGATCACCGAACGCGAGGAGTTGAGCGCATCGTCGGTCGCCTTGGCAAGCCCCGCCGCTGACGGCGTCATGACGATCTGCGTCGAATTGCGCACCGCGACATCCCAGTCGCGCTGACCGGTCAGGCCCACGGGCTGCGTCAGTCGGCGGACCGCTTCGACCGCTGCGTCAAGCTGTCGGACATTGCGGACAAGGAACGACAGCGTGCCATTCTGCACCGAAATATCGCCGATATTGATGCTTGGCGAGGCACGGCGCATCTCGGTGCGGACGCTTTCCTCCATCAATGCGATGCGCTGCTTTGCCACATCGGCGGTATCGGCCTCGAGCAGCAGCCGGCTCCCGCCGCGCAGGTCGAGCCCCAGCCTGATCTGCGGGTGAGGCGCCCATTTCGGCCAGCCCGCGAATGTGGCTTCGGGGAAGAAACTGGGCACCGCCAGCAGGACGCCAAGCGCCGTCGTCAGCAAGACCAGCCATGTTTTCCAGCGGGGAAAATCGAGCATCAGTCGTTCGCGGGCTTTGCGCTGCCGAGCGGGGTTACATCAGCCAGGGTGGACTTGACGACCTTCACCCTGACGTTTGCCGCGATCTCGATCTCGACCTGATCGTTTTCGACGCGCGTGACCTTGCCGATCAGACCCCCACCGGTGACGACGCCGTCACCCTTTTTCACCGCGCCAACCTTGTCACGATGCCGCTTTGCCGCGCGCTGCTGGGGCGCGAAAAGCAGGAAATAGAAAATCGCCATGATGAGCAGCAAGGGCACGAACTGCACGATGAAGGACGATCCGTCGCCAAAGGCCGATCCGGCCGCTTGGGCATAGGCAGGGGTGGTGAACATGAGAGTGTGTCAGGCCCGTAAATGGGGGAAGCGCGCGCCTAACAGAGGGCTCCGCCGCACGCAACCATTGCCGCGCCGAACAGGCAGCCAAGAGCGCCATGGTTTTTTTCAGACAAGAGAGCAACCATGGCCCGCCGTCCCGCCGCAATTCGTGATTGCAGCTTGGTCGGGACGACAGGATTCGAACCTGCGACCCCCACACCCCTAGCCGCCTAGTTGGTTAGCTTCGGTGCACCATGATGCAACGTCGTTTCGCATATTTCCCTTAAAATTCCTCATATTTCTGACATTCTGAATCGACTATTTAGTTCGTTGTGTTTCATTGCGTTGCAGCCCGTTTCATCGATTTGCACCACCAGTGCACCACCAGATTCGGGCCGGAACAGGATGTGGCAGGGCAGATATGATTACCCCGTTGACCCAGCAATTGGTAGACAAAGCATACGCCCGGACAGCCCGCGTCGATTATCGCGATGCACGGCTCAAGCGGCTGGTGCTTCGGGTCATGCCGACCGGCGTCAAATCGTGGTATTGCGAATTCGCGCGTGGGCGTCGCATTTTCCTCGGCCGCGCCGATGTGCTGGGATTGAGCGAGGCCCGTGTCAGTGCGCGGGCAATCCTCGCCGATGTCTATCTGGGCATCGATCCTATTGAAGCGCGCAAGCCCAAGGTGCCAGTTCCGACCTTGGCCGCATTCCTCGAAGGCGACTATGCCACGTGGGCGAAAGCCAATCAGCGCCCACACGCGAAGAACCTCAATCGGCTGCAATGGGCCTTCCGCAAGCTGCTCGACAAGCCGCTCGATCAAGTCAGCGGCTTGCAAATCGAGCGGTGGCGCGCGGGCGAAGTCGAGCGTGGGCTGAGCAATCAGACGATCAATCGCGACATTTCATCGATCAAGGCCTGCTTCAATCGCGCGGTCGATTGGGGCATCATTCCTTTCAGCCCTCTCGCCAAGGTTAAGAAATCGCGCGTCGATGATTGTCTCAAGGTCCGTTACCTAAGAGCCCGATCCGAAACTAAGTTGAGTGGTATCAGCGGGTTAGCTTGACGCCAGCCCAAGTCATTGATTCAGGGATTTTTGCGAAAACTTCCGGAGGTCAACGATGTGGACCGATACCACTCGGGCGCAACATGCCCGT
>JANPGY010000025.1:0-80299 GCA_031424175.1 Sphingomonadales bacterium | reverse complement strand
GCTAAAGATCGTCGGCTTGGTAGGCCTTTACCCCACCAACTACCTAATCTTACGCGGGCTCATCCCCTGGCGATAAATCTTTGGACTTACGTCATTATCCGGTATTAGCAGTCATTTCTAACTGTTATTCCGAACCAGGGGGCAGATTCCCACGCGTTACGCACCCGTGCGCCACTAGACCCGAAGGTCTCGTTCGACTTGCATGTGTTAGGCATGCCGCCAGCGTTCATTCTGAGCCAGGATCAAACTCTCAAGTTTGATGTTTGATAACGCAGGCAGTGGAATGCTGCCCGCGAAACCGCTCATTTCAAGGAGCCGTTCCTGCACAAATCAATTACGTATGGATACGTGAAGGACTTGTGAGCGTATCGCCGGGAAGAATCCCGATCGATATAGAAACGGCCTGATTTTACCGAGCATCCTGCGCCTTGAAGCCGCAGGGCCCGGGGCCGCCGCCCACATGTCCCTTCATCTAAACCTACAATGTCAAAGAGCGCAAAACACCGACGCCAATCCCAACCCGATTTACCGGGGTGACCGGGCGCCTGTGATAATGCAGATGCGATGCTGAAACTTCACGGGCGGTCTCAAAGGACAAACCGAAGTGGCTCAGCGCCGCGTCGAGAAGCCCCATATGGGCCAGTTCACGACCGGTCAACCGCTTTCTGTAGGAAAACTGTCTCTTATTGCCAGACGCTCGCGGCAGGGGCGCAGTAAAGCCTTTTTCAAGCCCTTGCGCTATAGCAGGGGCCAGAATGCGCCCGCCCACCGGCTTGCGCCAAGACGGGCCAGATGACCGAATGACGACCCCCCGGATCAGCGTCGCGATGAGCGTCTTCAACAACGCGCGCCATCTGGCACCGGCGATTCGCAGTATCCTCGCGCAGACCGAGGGCGACTTTGAATTCATCATCGTCAACGACGGCTCGACCGACAGTTCGGGACAGATCATCGACCGATTCGCGGCTGAGGATACCCGTATCCGCCCGATCCATCAGGAAAACCGCGGCCTTGTCGCCAGCCTCAACCGAATCATCGAAGCAGCGCGGGCACCGCTGATCGCGCGGATGGACGGTGACGACATTGCACTGCCGGCACGGTTCGCGGCTCAGCTTGCCTGGCTTGAGGCCAATCCTGATGTAGGCGTGCTCGGCACCGGCTGCACCGTCATCACCGACGATGGCCAGCTCAGCCGCCGCAGGATCGAAAATCCGGTGTCGACCGATGCGATACTCGATGAACTGAAATATGGGCCACCCTTGTGCCATCCGTCGGTGATGATGCGCACGGATGCCGTACGCGCGATTGGCGGCTATCGCCGTGCCTATCGCCATTGCGAGGATTACGACCTGTGGCTGCGACTCTCCAGAAAGACCGCGATGGCCAATCTTTCCGATCGCCTGCTCAACTACCGGCAGAGTGAGAGCCAGGTCAGCAATCGCCACGCTTTTCTACAGAATATCAATGCCGCAATCGCCTGGGAAGCGCATGTCGAGCGCATGGCCGGGCGCCCCGACCCGACCGACCTGCTCGACGTCCTGCCGCCAATCGATGCACTCGACGATGTTTTTGGACGCTCCGGCGTCGCGGACGCTGTGCGGACCAAGGTGGCACTGGGCATCGTCTATTCGCCGAACGTGATAAAGGGCGACGGCTTTAATCTGATACTTGATCATATCAGGCGCGGCGGCGAGACCGACGGCCTCGCGCGAACGGTGCTGCGACTCGTCAAGTTCGGTGCGCCCGTTCGCGCAGTGCGACTCGCGATGGCGTTGTTACAATGAGCATCCGCCGCGCCGCCATCTGGGCCATGGCAGCGCAATATCTGGCATTCGCCACCCAGTTTGCGATGAATGTCATTGTTTCGCGCTTTTTCCTGACGCCTGCCGAAGTCGGCCTGTTCTCCATTGCGCTGGCCGCATCCATGCTCGTGGCTACCCTGCAGGATTTTGGCATCTCACGGTATATTGCGGGAGAAGCCGACCTCGACGACGCCAGGATACGCACCTGTTACTCGATCTCGGTCACGTGCGCCGTCGCAGTTGGTCTGGCTATCCTCGCGCTTGCCTGGCCGATTTCGCATTTCTATGCCGAACCGAAGCTGCTGCCGCTCCTTGCCATCGTCGCCGCATCCTATCTGCTGACGCCGTTTGGAATCGTGCCCATGGCGCTTCTCCAGCGCCGGATGGACTTTCGCGGCGTCTTCATCGTCACGTGCGGAACAGCCATCGCGGCCAATGCGGCAATCCTCGTCTTTGCGGCGCTCGGCTTTTCCGCCGCATCGCTTGCCTGGGGCACGGTCGTGCAGGCCGGCGCGCGCGCAGTGTTCGGGCAGTGGCGCAGCGGACAACGGTTCAGACTGCCACTGCGCTTCGCCGGTGCACGTCCGATCATCGGCTTTGGCGGCAAAGCCTCGATTTTGTACGTCACCGGCGCTTTGGGCAGCCGGACCCCTGAACTTGTCGTCGGTGCCGCCATCTCGACGACCGCAGTCGGACTGTTCGGACGCGCGAACGGCCTGGCGGGATCGCTGCTCCAGCTCGTCAGCGGAGCAATCGGACCGGTGTTCTACCCTGCATTTGCGCGGCTGCGCGATTCGGGCGAGCCGTTTGCGCCAGCTTATGGACGCGTCGTCGCCGGCTACACCTCGACGACCTGGCCCGCGATGCTGTTCCTCGCCGCGGCCGCGACGCCGCTGGTGCTGATCCTGTACGGGCCTGTCTGGAGCGGCGTGTCGCCGGTGCTGGTTTGGGTGGCGCTGAGCGAACTGGCCTTCGTTGCATTGCCGCTGCACATGGACATCCCGATCGTGTCAGGGCGCATAAAAGCACTGATTTTTTACAACGCCGCTGACACCGCCGCATCGGTTGCGCTGCTGGCACTCGGCTGCCTTTATGGCGTCGAATGGGCGGCGATATCGCGCCTCGTCTACAGTCTTGCATGGTATGCGATCTATGTCCGCTTCATGCACGGGCTGATCGGCTTCCGTTTTCGCGATCTGATCGTCATTTATGCAAAAAGCGGCGCGGCGGCCGTGGCGACGATTATGCCGTTGCTCGTCTGCTATGCGACCTGGACGAGTCCCGAGCAGATCGACTTTGGTGCGCTGACCCTGTGCGCACTGGCGGGTTGTGGATTGTGGCTGGCGACGATGAAGCTGGTGGCACATCCCAATCTGGCTGAGCTCGAAGAGGTTGCGCACGGACTATCGCAGTGGCTGCGGCAGCGTGCCGCATGATCTTTGCCTGGCTGATCCTCGCCCATGACGCGCCCGAACAGCTGGTGGCACTGCTGGCGCGGCTCCTCGATGACAATGATGACTTCGCGGTCCTTCATATCGACCGCCGTTCGCCATTGTGGCCGGAACAGGCTCGCGCGATTGCGGCGCGCGTCGGCGGACGTATCATACTGATCGATCGGCCGCGCGCTGTTCGCTGGGCGCATTGGAGCCAGCTCGGCGCGACGCGAGCGATGCTCGATGCGGCTCTCAACCGGTGCTTCGACGTAGCGCATCTGATCAGTGGTCGCGACTGGCCGGCGGTCCCCCGCGATGTCATCGCCACCGAAATCGCCGGAGCGCCAGAACTGTGCCGCATTGAAACCACGGGCACCGGGCAGCAGGAGCGGATGCAGCACTGGTGGTTCCACGCCGGTCTGCTCAACCCGCGCATCGAGGGCAGCGCTGCGTATCGAGCAACCAGGAAAATACTGCGGATAGCGTCACGATGGGCCAGCTCGCGCGTCCAGCGTCACTATTCCTACGGCGCACCATGGCACAAGGGATCGCAGTGGTGGTCGCTTCCGCGCGATGCCTGCATGCGGGTCGCATTCGAACTGGCCATGCTCGAACGCAGCGGACGGCTGCGGTTTACCGCCTGCAGCGACGAACACGCTATCCAGACCCTGTGCGCACGCGTGTATGGCGACCGCCTCGGCGACACGCGGCGTTATGCCGACTGGAGCGAGGGGAACTCATCGCCCAAGACGCTGTTGCGCGAGGATGCATGCGCGGTCGCCAGAAGCGGTGCGTGGATCATGCGCAAAGTGGACGCCCGCTGCGATGACTGGTTTGCCGACATTCCCCCCGACGGCCTGTCGGTCCTTTGCGAAAGAGACAGATAGCAACCGCGACGCACATCCCAATCTGGCTGAGCTCGAAGAGATTGCCCGTGGATTTGGGCAGTGGCTGCGGCGACGTGCGGCATGACCGTTGCCCGCAGGGCATTCGGCCAAATCGCTGGAAAGACGCGGACACCTGGGCCAGAAGGCGTCATGACTGCAATCCTTCCCGACGACGGCAGTCCGTTCGTTCTCCTCGACGATGCACGCCGGTCGGGGGCCGCACCGGCCCGGCTCTATCGCGATCCGGTGGCGATCGTCGCGACACGACATGCCCATGAAGTCGATAACGCGCTCGAGGCACTGCGCACCGCGACGCGAGGCGGGCTCCATGCCGCCGGGATGATCGCCTATGAGGCCGGGCATCCCATTGCCGCGACCGCAATGGCACCACGTGCACATGATCTGCCCCTGCTCTGGTTCGGGCTGTTCCGCAGCTTCACCGAAGTTGCTTCGGCCGATGTGGCGGGTCTTCTCCCCGACCCCGACGGTGCATGGATAGGGCCTCCCAGACCCGCCATCGCCAGCACCAGCTACGATGCCGTCCTTGCCAGGGTTCAGGCCCTGATCATGGCCGGCGACATCTACCAGGCCAATCTTACATTCGCTGCCGAAGCCGCCTGCGCGGGCAGCCCCCTCGCGCTTTATGCCGGGCTGCGGCAGCGAGCCGGCGCAGGCTATGGCGGCGTCATCCACACCGGCACCGACTGGGTTCTATCACTGTCGCCCGAACTTTTTTTCGCATCGCAAGGTGGGGCGCTCGTCGCCAGGCCGATGAAAGGAACGGCGGCCCGCTCAGTCGATCCGATGGCAGATGCAGCCGCCGCCAAAGCTCTGGCGGACGATCCCAAACAGCGCGCCGAAAACCTCATGATCGTCGATCTCATGCGCAACGATCTGTCGCGCGTCGCCATTCCCGGCAGCGTTGCCGTGCCCGAACTCTTCTGCGTCGAAACCTACCCGACCGTCCACCAGATGACCTCGACGGTCACGGCAGCGCTCAGCAGCGGGCATGACGCCGTCGACGTCATCCGGGCGCTCTTCCCCTGCGGATCGATCACGGGCGCCCCCAAATTGCGCGCGATGGAGATCGTCGACGCGGCCGAAGCCGGAGCACGCGGCGTCTACACCGGCGGTATCGGGCGGATCGACGCAGGCGGGCGCGATGCCGCGTTCAACGTGGCCATCCGCACGCTGCATGTCCGCGCCGGCCGGGCACGTTTCGGCCTTGGCTCGGGAATCGTCGCCGACTCGAATGCGGTCGACGAATGGACGGAATGCCTCGCCAAGGGCGCGTTCGTTCCCAGCCAGCGCCGGTTCGATCTCATCGAGACGATGGCCTTCGATCCGGTCGAAGGGCTGATCCGGCTCGACGCGCATCTCGCGCGCATGAAGGCGAGCGCGAAACTCTTCGGCTTTGCTTTCGATCGCCACGCGGCGCGCAACGAGCTTCAGGCTGCCACCTTCCGCCTCCGCAGCGCGTCGCGTGTGCGCCTCCTGCTGGCGCGGAGCGGCAACATTGCGGTTGAAACCGCGCCGCTGCTGCCTGTGCCCGATGTGCCGGTCATCGTCGCGCTGGCCCCGCTGCCGGTGGCGGCGCATGATTTCCGCCTCGCCCATAAAACGACCGACCGGCGGTTTTATGACGCCGCGCGCGCCACGTCGGGCGTATTCGAGATAGGGTTTACCGACGCCAGGGGCCACATCACCGAGGGCAGCTTCACCAACATCTTCGTCGAACGCGACGGCATTCTCCTTACACCGCCGCTTTCGGATGGCCTGCTCGGCGGCATATTGCGCGCCGATCTGCTGGCGGCGGGCCGCGCCCGCGAAGCCGAGCTCCGCGCCGACGATCTGGCCGAGCCGTTTTTCATTGGCAATTCACTGCGCGGATTGTTGCCCGCGCGGCTGGCAAAGCTATAGGCCAATTGAAACAGGGACTTTTACATGCTCAGCCTTTCTGCCGCCATCGACCGGATCAAGCCGTCGCCCACGCTTGCGATGACGGGGCGCGTGGCCGACATGAAGGCGCAGGGGATCGACGTGATCGGGCTTTCGGCGGGCGAGCCCGATTTCGACACCCCCGATTTCGTGAAAGAGGCCGCGATCGAGGCGATCCGCAAGGGGCAGACCAAATATACCGCCGTCGACGGCACGCCCGCGCTGAAAGCCGCGATCGCCGCCAAGTTCAGGCGCGACAACGGGCTCAGCTATTCGCATGACGAAATCACCGTGAACGTCGGCGGCAAGCAGACGATCTTCAATGCGTTGCTCGCCACGGTCGGGACCAGCGATGAAGTCATAATTCCGGCACCCTATTGGGTCAGCTACCCGGACATCGTGAACTTTGCCGGTGGAACCCCGGTAATTGTGTCGGCGGGTGCAAACCAGCGCTATAAAATCCTTCCCGAACAGCTTGATGCCGCGATCACGCCGCAGACCAAATGGGTGCTGCTGAATTCTCCCTCGAACCCGACCGGTGCCGCCTATTCCGCCGCAGAGCTGCGCGCGCTGGCTGACGTGATCGTCCGCCACCCGCAGGTCCATGTGCTGACCGACGATATGTACGAGCATATCTGGTATGCCGATGTGCCGTTCGCCACGATCGCCGAAGTTGCGCCCGAGCTTTACGACCGCACGCTGACCGTCAACGGCTGCTCCAAATCCTACGCGATGACGGGGTGGCGGATCGGCTATGCCGGTGGCCCCGCCTGGCTCATCAAGGCCATGGGCAAGCTGCAGTCGCAATCGACGTCCAATCCCTGTTCGATCGCACAGGCGGCCGCCGCCGCTGCGTTATCGGGAGACCAGTCTTTCCTGATCGGGCGCAATGCCGCGTTTCTGAAGCGCCGGGATCTCGTGGTAGCGATGCTCAACGCCGCGGCGGGGCTGCACTGCCCGACGCCGGAAGGAGCATTTTACGTCTATCCAGATGCGAGCGGCTGCATCGGCAAGATGACGCCGAAGGGCCAGCGCATCGAAAACGATGCGCAGCTGATCGACTATTTTCTTGCAGACGCGCGCGTCGCCGCGGTGCCCGGCAATGCCTTTGGCCTCAGCCCCGCGTTCCGCGTCAGCTATGCGACGAGCGAAGCAATATTGACCGAGGCCTGCACCCGCATCCAGGCGGCCTGCGCCGCGCTTTCCTGAACCGAAGATAATCTTGTCGGTGGGTCGGGGTGAAACCGCGCGCATCCGGCCTACGTAGCTGGTATGAACAGCAAGGCAGGATAGTCATGATCGTGATTTTCAAATCCGCATTCGCCCAGCGCTTCATCATCGGTTTCCTGCTTGGGGCAATCGCACTTCTCTCGGCTTCGGGCGTTCAGCTGTAACCTCGCGCCGACGTCGCGCGTAACTGGAGGCGAAGATATGAAGGACATCGCCATGAAAGCCGCTTTTGCCGCCGCCGCGATCGGCGCGGGACTGATGCTCGCCAATTTGCCAGCTGCCATCGCCGGTGCCGCCGAGCCAACGCGCCTTGTTCCCGCAGCGAAGGTCGATCAGGCGGGCACGTCCGGCATGCAGACGGCGATCCTGGCAGGTGGGTGTTTCTGGGGAATGGAGGCGGTTTTCTCTCATCTGAAAGGCGTTGCATCGGTTACCTCGGGCTATGCCGGCGGGGCACAGGCCGATGCCAGCTACGACCGGGTGTCGACTGAGCGGACGGGCCATGCCGAAGCGGTGCGCATCAGCTATGACCCCCGCCAGATCAGCTACGCAACGTTGCTGCGCGTCTACTTCTCCGTCGCGCACAACCCGACCGAGCTCAATCGTCAGGGGCCTGACAGCGGCCCAAGCTACCGCTCGGCCATCTTCCCGCAGACACCCGATCAGGCCCGTGTCGCACGCAACTATATCGCACAACTTGACGCAGCCAATGCATGGGGCGCACCGCTCGCCACCAAAATCGAACGCGGGGCATTTTTCCCGGCGGAGGCCTATCACCAGAATTTCGCCTGGCGAAACCCATATCACGGCTATATCCGCACCTGGGATGCGCCCAAGGTCGCGGCCCTGCAGAAGACGTTCCCCGCGCTGTGGCGCAGCCAGCCGGTCGGTTAAACGCCTTCAGCCTAATCCTCGGCGGCAATGCGCACGCGCAGACCGTCAAGCGCGTCGGTGAATGGGATCTGGCATGACAGGCGCGAAGTCGCATCGCGGTGATCCGACGATTCGAGCAGATCGTCTTCGTCTTCGCCCATCGGCGCGACACGGTCGGCGAAATCGGGATCAACATGGACGTGGCAGGTCGCGCATGAACAGCATCCGCCGCACAGGGCGAGCAGTTCGTCGATCCCGCCGTCGCGGATGATTTCCATCACGGTCAGGCCGCTTCCTCCCTGAATTTCCTTCACTTCGCCTTCGCGCGTCGTCACGATCAGCTTGGGCATTGCGCCGTCCTTTGTTAAGTATCCCGGCCGCGGCCTATGCTTTGCGCCGGATGGGGAATCAAGCGATGGGGCTGAGCGTCGAACAGATCAGAACCTGCCTCGATGCGATCGCCGCGCGCGAGCCGCGTTTTGCCCGGGCGCTCGAGCAGGCGGGCTATCCCGAGCCGCGTATCCGCGAACGCGGCTATGCGACATTGCTGCGAACGATCGTGGGCCAGCAGATCAGCTTCAGGGCGGCCGACGCCGTATGGATGAAGCTCGCAGTGGCGGTCGGGGATGTCGAAAACCCGCAGGCTCTGCTCGCGCTGTCGTTCGACGCGCTTCGCGCCGCCGGGCTGTCGCGGCAGAAAATCGGCTATGCGCAGAGCCTGGCGGGACTATGCGCCACGGGCGCGCTCGATTTTGACAAGCTGCCGCAGGACGACGAAGCCGCCATCGAAAAACTGGTCGCGGTCAAGGGCATCGGCCGCTGGTCGGCCGAAATCTACCTGCTCTTTGCCGAAGGACGCCCCGACATCTGGCCAGCGGGCGATCTTGCCGTGCAGGAATCGGTCGGGCGGATCATGGGGCTCGATGCGCGGCCCGGCGAAAAGGCGGTTCGCGAGATCGCCGAAAACTGGCGTCCGCACCGCGGTGCCGCAGCAATCTTTGCCTGGCATCACTATCAGATCCCGGTCATCTGAGCACCGGGAAAGACAGGCGTGGCGACGAAACGCTAATTTCCGCCGCTGTCCGACGCATAGGGAACGAACGAACCGAACGAACATCCACCCCACAGGCCGCCGCCAAACCTGTCGGCCAGACGAACGATGTCACCGCGACAGATCTGGCTGCCGTAAACCTGAACGATCGGAATCCGGTCGTTGGTCAGGGTGGCGCATCCGTTCATGTCGTTGCGATAGATGAGACGATTGCTGACCCGGTATAGAATGGTTCCGCGATAGGTGGTGCTCTGCCGCGCCTCGCTCAGCGGCAGGCAATCGCGCGGCGTGCCCGGCGTCCGGCCGGCAAGTGCCTTCGTCACTGCTGGATCCTCGCCTGCGTCAGCGACGGAGCGCGTGGTCGCGCAGGCACCGAGAAGCGCAACCGCACCGAGAGCGGCAATAGTCCTGATCATCCGTTCACCCTCCTGGCTGTCATGCCCGTCAGAAACGGTCCTTGGCAGCCCTGCGTTCCGCCAGCTCTGCAGCACTATTCGCGCGCATGAACGGGTTGGTCGCGCGTTCCAGCGCAATCGTCGTCGGCACCGTGGCCTCGCCCGCCGCGCGCATCGCATCGACGCGCGCCATTCGATCGCGGATCGCCTGATTTTCCGGCTCGGCAAAAAGCGCATAGCGGCCGTTCGACTGGGTATATTCATGCGCGCAATAGATTCTCGTCGCGTCGCCCAGCGCCTCGAGCTTGCGCATCGCGGTAAACATCTCCTCGGCAGTTCCCTCGAACAGCCGCCCGCAACCCATGGCGAACAGCGTGTCGCCGACAAAAGCGATATCGTCGCCCGGCAGATGATAGGCGATATGCCCCGATGTGTGCGCAGGCACGTCGATCACCCGCGCCGTGATCGCGCCCAGCCGCACCATATCGCCCTCGCGCACGCCCAGGTCGAGCGACGGAATGCGGTCAGCCTCGGCCGCCGGGCCGGTGATCGTGCAACCCGTCGCCTTTCTGATCGCGTCATTGCCGCCCGTGTGATCGGGGTGCCAGTGTGTGTTCCAGATATCGGTGATCGCCCAGCCGCGCGCAGCCGCTGCCGCCAGCACCGGCTCGGCCGTGCCGGGATCGATCACCACGGTCGCCCCGCTCTCGGGCTCATGCGCAAGCCAGACATAATTGTCGCTCAATATGGGCACCCGGACGATTTCGAGCGGCATCCTACCAATGCCCCGTATTGGGCATCGAGGCCCAGGGTTCGGCGGGCGGCAGGTGGTCGCCGGTCTGGAGCAGTTCGACAGAAATATTGTCGGGCGAACGGACGAACGCCATGTGGCCGTCGCGCGGCGGGCGGTTGATCGTCACCCCCGCCTCCATCAGCCGCGCACAGGTCTCGTAGATATTCTCGACCCGATAGGCGAGATGTCCGAAATTGCGCCCTTCGCCATAGCCGCTCTCATCCCAATTATGCGTCAGCTCGATCTGTGCATTCTCGTCGCCCGGCGCCGCCAGAAAGATCAGCGTATAGCGGCCGGCAGGATTGTCGAACCGGCGAAGCTCGACAAGCCCGAGCAGCTGGAAGAAGCGGACGGTCGCGTCCGGATCGGAGACGCGGATCATGGTATGCAGATATTTCATGGCCGCAATAGATATTTCATGGCCGCAATATAGCAGCGCGCGGCGGGAACGCGATGCCTTTACGCGCGGTTATACCACGGCAAGGAGACCCGCCATGACCGATACGATGTCCGCCGACAGAATTGTCGCGCCCACCAGCGAAGAGTCCGCGATGCCAGGAAGCGAGGCAGAGCTATCGCCCGCGCCGCAATATGAACCGAGATTCGCCGGTTCGTCACGTCTGGAGGGCAAGGTTGCGCTGGTAACCGGCGCCGATTCAGGGATCGGCCGCGCGGTGGCCGTCTTGTTCGCGCGTGAAGGGGCTGACGTTGCAATCTCCTATCTCGACGAGCATGAAGATGCCGAAGAAACCAAAAGGCTCGTCGAGGCGGAAGGACGCAACGCCATCACCGTCGCGGGCGATCTCGGCGATCAGGACCATGCAAAGGCTGTCGTGCAGAAGACGGTTGAGGCGCTGGGTGCGCTCGACATCCTCATCAACAATGCCGGCGAGCAGCATCCCGATCAGGATATCCGCGACATCACGACACAGCAGCTCCAGCGGACATTCCAGACCAATATCTTTTCGATGTTCTATTTGACGCAGGCTGCGCTCGATCATCTCGAAAAGGGGTCGGCGATCGTCAACTGCACGTCGATCACCGCCTATGCCGGCGCGTCGGAACTGCTCGACTATTCATCGACGAAGGGCGCGATCCTCGCGTTCACCCGCTCCCTGTCCGAGAGCCTGATCGAAAAAGGCATTCGCGTGAATGCGGTCGCGCCCGGACCCATCTGGACGCCACTCAACCCGTCGGGCGGCGCGTCGCCCGAAAAGCTGAAGACGTTCGGGCAGAGCACGCCAATGGGTCGCCCCGGCCAACCCAACGAGGTGGCACCTGCATTTCTCTTTCTGGCCTGCGATGATTCGAGTTACATGTCCGGGCAGACATTACATCCAAACGGCGGCCAGATCATCAACGGCTAGCCGCCGCTTGCTTCAGCGCTTCGGTTGCGGCTTGTGCTGCGGGTCCGCCGGGCTGGAGCTTTATCGCGGCTTGCCAGGCGGTCCGTGCCGCCGTCTCGTTTCCACTGCGCATCGCAATCGTCCCCGCTTCATAGGCGACCGATGCGTCATCGGGAGAGCGCCGGGCGGCTTCGGCTATGTCCGCCTGCGCGCGCGGCAGGTCGTTCATCCGCCGCGCCAGCGTTGCAGACAGCAGCCAGCCGAGCGGATCGGCTGGAACACGCTGGATCGCGGCATCGAGATCGCTCCGCGCACCCGGCAGATCGCCCAGCGCCGCACGCGCACGGGCACGATCGAGATGGGCCTCGCCCAGCGCCTCTGCCGCAAGCGTTCCACGCGCCAGGGCGGCATCGAATGCCGCGCGGCCCCTTGCGGCATCGCCGCCCGCCAACGCGGCGTTGCCCGCCTGGACCCATAGCGTTGCCGCGCGGCCATCGGCGTCGCGTTCGGCAAGCCGTGCCGCTGCCTCGAATGCGGTTGCGGCGGGCACCCAGCGTTTCTGCGATGCATAGGCAAGGCCTTCGCACTGAAGCGCCAGGATACCGCCGCCGCCAAGCCGCCACGTGCCCGCCTCGCTGAGCGCCCGGACAGGGTTACGCGCCGCCAGCGCGGTACAGACTTCAAAGCGCGCCGCCTTTCCCGCCGGTACAGCGGCGGCGGCAACAAGCATCGGCAGGATGATCATATAGTGCCCGACATTCCTTCGATGGTCGCGATCAGCAGAGCGATATCCTGCGGCCGCGAGAGGCGGTGGTCCCCGTCCTTGACGAGCAGCACCTGAACATCTGCCGAACACAGGCACCGCGCGATGCTGAGCGCGGTCTGCCACGGCACATCGGCATCGCGCTGGCCGTGGATGAGCCTGACCGGCACGTCGATGAGGATGGGTGCCGAAAGCAGCAACCGGTTCTGTCCCGATGACCAGAAGCAGGACGAGGTGAGTAGCGGCGGACCATAAAGCGACTCGACGATCACGTCCTCGCCGCGCGTAAATGCGGCCTTCTGCGCATCGTCATAGCCCCATTCGGTAAAATCGGGTGCAGCAGCGATCCCGATCAGCCCGCCCACCTTTTGCGGGCGGGCACGTGCCGCCAGCAACATCAGCCAGCCGCCCATCGACGATCCGATCAGGATCACCTGCCCAGGGGTGGAATCGATGGCGTCGAGCGCGTCCTGAAGCCAGTCATCGAGCGTAAAGCTGGCAAAATCACCCGCGCCCGCGCGCCCGCCGCATCCGCGATAGTCGAACCGCGTCAGCGACCGCCCCCGCCGCGCCGCCCACGCGTCGAGCGCCAGCGCCTTCGTACCCGCCATGTCGGACGCATAGCCCGGCAGGAAAACAAGCGCAGGGCCGTTGCGCTGGCGGTTCACAGGGGGAGAACGGGTCATCGAAAATCCTCTGGCCTTTGCAAAGCAGCCTGTTGCGGCGAAACACTATGTCAGCCAGACTCGTCGGCGGATGAACGCTGATGGACATGACTATCCGTCCCGTCGATGGTGCTGCAACGTCCCCGGCCATAAGGACCGGCAATGGGAAACACGTCTATGCCGCGCGCCCTGCATGATTAAGGTTCATCACCTCAACGAATCGCGCTCGCAGCGCATCCTCTGGCTGCTGGAGGAGATCGGCGCGCCCTATGAGATCGTCTTTTACGCGCGCGACGCCCGGACGCGGCTTGCCCCGCCGGAACTGAAAGCCGTCCACCCGCTGGGCAAATCGCCGGTGCTGGCCGATGGTGAAAGCACGATCATCGAATCGGGCGCGATCATCGATTATCTGCTCCGCCATCATGGCGATGGCGTAATGCGGCCCGCGCCGGGCAGCCCCGATCACGAAGCCTATCTGCAATGGCTTCATTATGCCGAAGGCTCGGCGATGCTGCCGCTGATGCTGCGGCTGTACACCGGGATGCTCGGCGACGGCGCTGCACCACTTCAGCCCCGGATCGACAGTGAGATCGCCAATCATCTGGGCTATGTCGAACAGGCGCTTGAAGGCCGCGACTGGCTGGTCGGCGATACCCTCACCGGTGCCGATGTGCAGATGAGCTTCGTCGGTGAAGTCGCGGGCCGCTACGGCCTGTTTCCCGCCCACCCGAATATCGCGGCCTGGGTGAAGCGATTTCAGGCACGCGATGCCTATCGGCGGGCGCTTGAACGCGGCGGACCCTATAGTTTTGCGGCCTGAAAACGAAACGGGCTGCTGATCGAATGCGGATCAGGCGAGCAGCTCGATGTCCCAGTAAAGCCAGTCGCGCCAGCTTGTGTGGAGATAATTGGGCGGGAAGCTCTTGCCGTTGTCCTGCAACTGCCAGCTCGTAGGGCGAATCGGCGCGACGTGGAGCGGCATATGCGCCTGCCTCGGCGTTCGCCCACCCTTCTTCAGATTGCACGGCGCACAGGCGGTCGCGACATTCTCCCACGTCGTCTTGCCGCCCTGCGCGCGGGGAATGACGTGATCGAACGTCAGATCCCTGGTAATCCCGCAATATTGGCATTCGAACCGGTCACGCAGGAAAAGGTTGAAGCGGGTGAAGGCCGGATAGGCCGATGGCTTCACATATTGTTTCAGCGCAATCACCGAAGGCAGCTTCAGGGTGCAGGTCGGCGAACGCACCTCGCGCTCGTAATGAGCGACGATATCGACACGATCGAGGAAAACCGCCTTGACCGCGGTCTGCCACGGCCACACCGAAAGCGGATAATAGCTGAGCGGCGTATAATCGGCATTGAGCACCAGCGCGGGGCAGCCGTCGGGATGGCGCACAAGATCAGGATGGCGAAGATCGGCGTGGCACAATCCGATTTGCGCTGCAAGATCGCCTGGAACCATGAGAAACGCCTGTCCCCCGCTGCTATTCCTGCGGCGCAGTGCCGCGCTCGTGTGACATGTGCATGACAGCATAGCGCACGACTGGCGGTCAACAACCGATTTCACGCACAACATCATGCGCCGGTCGCCCCTAGGATTTGCGCCAGGCCATGACTAGATGGCGTTCATGCAAAGCCTCCTCGTCATCGTCATCATCGGGTTCATGATCGCGACCGTCGTCGCGCTCGTCCGGGGTATCGTGCTGTTCCTTCGGGATTCGCGCGCGGAAGTCGACTCGATCGGCGACGGTCCATCGCTGTCGTCCCGGCGACAGAACAAGATGATGTTTGCCCGCATCCAGTTCCAGGCGCTGGCGGTGCTCGCGTGCGTCATTCTCCTGATCGTTGCACGGCAGGGCTGACCCTTGGTCAAGCTGAACAGGATTTACACACGGACGGGTGACAACGGGACGACGGGCCTCGTCGATGGCACCCGCGTTTCAAAGGCCGCGCCGCTCATGGCCGCGATCGGCGACGTCGATGAGGCGAACAGCCTGATCGGGGTGGCGGCAGCCCTCGCCGACGAAGAGCTACGCGCGCGGCTCACGGTCATCCAGAACGACCTGTTCGATCTGGGGGCCGATATCGCGACGCCGGACGGCGACTATGGCTGGGAGCCGCTGCGGATCGCGGCGTCGCAGGTCGATCGGCTCGAACAGGAAATCGATGCGATGAATGCAAGGCTTGCGCCGCTCGGTAGTTTCGTCCTTCCGGGCGGTTCGCCTGTATCTGCCGCGCTGCACGTTGCCCGTGCGGCGGTACGGCGGGCGGAACGTTCTGCCGTCGCGGCGCATGCGGCAACGCCGCTGGGGCCTAATGCGCTGAATTATCTCAACCGGCTTTCGGACCATCTGTTCACGATGGCGCGCATTGCCAATGCGAATGGAGCCGATGACGTGCTCTGGGTTCCCGGCGCATCGCGCTGAATTGGAACCAAAGCGAAACTAAATCGCTTTCCTGAGCCACTGCCGTTATTCAACGGGCGACCAACGACAGGGGCCGCAATGGCGAGTCATTCTTTTGCCGATGAAAACCCGGTTGCGGTGTTTTTCGAAAGCATCCGCGCGGAAAGCCTGGCAGCCGCCGCAACACTGTCCGATGCCGATGCCACCGTCCAGTCCATGCCCGACGCTTCCCCGGCCAAGTGGCACCTTGCGCATACGACCTGGTTTTTCGAGACTTTCGTTCTGCGCGATCACGTGCCCGGCTATGTGCTTTTCAACGATGAATGGCCGTTCCTCTTCAACAGCTATTACGAAGCCGAGGGGGACCGGCATGCTCGAGCCCGGCGCGGAATGCTCACGCGGCCTTCACTCGATGAGGTTTTCGCATGGCGTGCCCATGTCGATGCGTCGCTCCTCGCCGCGCTTCCCGGGCTATCCGCCGAAGCGCGCGATCTCGTCGTGCTGGGCTGTCATCACGAGGCGCAGCATCAGGAATTGCTCCTGACCGATATTCTCCATCTTTTCGCCCAGAATCCGCTCGGCCCTGCGCTCAGACCGGTCGTGCCGTCACGGCCCGTCCTGGCACGTGCGTCCGGGCAGGGATGGATCGAAGGGCCGCAGGGGGTGGCCGAGGCGGGCTACCGGGGACATGGTTTCGCTTTCGACTGCGAAACTCCGCGCCACCGGGTATATTTGCAGCCGCACGCCATCGCCGACCGGCTGGTCACCAATGCCGAATGGTCGGCGTTCATCGCGGATGATGGCTATCGTCGCCCCGGTCTGTGGCTGTCCGACGGCTGGGCATGGGCCCGGTCCGAGCAGATCTCCTGCCCGCTTTACTGGGATGGCGACAATGTATTTACCCTCGAAGGTCGGATTGCGCGCGATCCCGCCGCGCCCGTCTGCCACATCAGCTTTTACGAAGCCGATGCCTATGCGCGCTGGAGCGGGGCGCGGCTGCCCACCGAAATCGAGTGGGAAGCATCCGCCGCCGCACTGCCGGAGGCATTCGGCAGCGTCTGGCAGTGGGCCGCATCGGCGTTTCTGCCCTATCCCGGTTTCAGGGCCAGCGCCGGGACCATCGGCGAATATAACGGCAAGTTCATGAGCGGGCAGATGGTGTTGCGCGGTTCGAGCATCGCCACGCCGCCGGGCACGAGCCGGATCACCACGCGCAATTTCTTTCCGCCTACGGCGCGCTGGCAATTCGCGGGCATGCGCCTCGCAAGAGATATCTGATGCTGCGCCATGACACAGTGGAGACGGTGGTCGATCCTGCTTTCCAGGCCGATGTCCTTGCGGGGCTCTCAGCAATGCCAAGGGCGATTCCGGCGCGCTGGTTTTACGACCATGCCGGATCCCAGCTGTTCGAGGCGATCACCCGCCTTCCCGAATATGACCTGACGCGCACCGAGACGGCGCTGCTCGCGGCGCATTGCGCCGAAGCCGCGCGGCTGACCGGCCCCGGTCGCGCGGTCGTAGAGTTCGGCTCGGGATCTTCGGTGAAAACGCCGTATCTGCTTCGGGCCGCCGCACCGGCCGCCTATGTGCCGATCGACATTTCAGGCGAGTTCCTGCGCGTCTCGTCGGCAAGGCTGCAACAGGATTTCCCGCGGCTGGCGATGCACCCGCTGGAAGCCGATTTCATGCAGCCCTTCGAATTACCCGCCGCGGTGAAAGGATTACCCAAGCTCGGCTTTTTCCCGGGCTCGACCATAGGCAATCTCATTGCGCGCTCGGCAGTCGATCTGCTGCGGCGGATGCGCACTGGGCTTGGCGTCGGCGCGATGCTTCTGATCGGGATGGACCGGGTAAAAGACCGGGATGTTCTGATGGCGGCCTACGACGATTCATCTGGTGTGACCGCGCGCTTCAACATGAACCTGCTGGTGCGGATCAACCGCGAGCTTGGCGGAACGATTCCGCTCGACGTTTTTGCCCATCGTCCGCGCTGGAACGATGAGTATGCGCGTATCGAAATGCACCTCGAAGCGATGCGTGACGTCTCTTTCACTGTCATGGGCCGCGCGTTCGGCATGCGCGCGGGTGAGACGATCCATACCGAAAACAGTCATAAATACGGGCCGCGTGATGCGCGGTTGCTGCTCCGTGCTGGCGGCTGGTCGCCGGTCGCCGAATGGACCGACAGCGCGAACGGCTTCGCCCTGATCCTCGCCGAGGCCCGCCCCCATCGTTCGGCACCCTGACGGCTGGATATCGCGCTACGCTTGTCTATACCGGTTCCATCCAGGGGAATTGAGCGATGCCGCGCGCCGACAGCTTCAGGGCCAATCCGCACTGGCTGCCGTCCATGTGCGGTCAGGATATCGATCACATCCCCGGCGATGACGGCTGGCCGATCGTCGGCTCGACGCTGAAGGTGCTTGCCGATCCGCCCGGATCGCTGGCACGCGCCGTCGCCAGATACGGCACTATCCATCGTCACAGATTTCTCGGCCGGCGCACCGTCATGCTCCTGGGCGCCGACGCCAACGAACTCGTGCTGTTCGACAGGGACAAGCTGTTTTCATCCGAACAGGGCTGGGGGCCGACGCTCAACCAGCTGTTTCCGCGCGGGCTGATGCTGATCGATTTCGACAGGCACCGCGCGCACCGGCGCATGCTGTCGGTGGCGTTCAAGCCGGAGCCGATGCGGCTCTATGCCGATGCGCTGAACGCAGGAATCGGCCCGCGCGTCACCCGATGGTCAGGAAACCGCATCGATTTTTATCCGGCTATCAAGGCGCTGACGCTGGAGCTGGCCGCATCGTCCTTCCTGGGGCTGCCCTTTGGCCCCGATGCCGATCGGGTGAATCGGGCATTTGTCGCTATGGTGCAGGCCTCGATCGCGCCGATCCGCGCGCCGGTTCCGGGAACGGTGATGGGCCGCGGCGTGGCCGGGCGGCGGTTTCTGGTCGACTATTTCGCGAGCGAAGTTCCGAAAAGGCGCGCGGGCACCGGCGCGGACATGTTCAGCCAGTTCTGCCGCGCGACCGACGACGACGGTCGGCACCTGACCGATGACGAGATCGTCGATCACCTGAACTTTCTCATGATGGCGGCGCATGACACGATAACCTCCTCGGCGACGGCACTCATCATGTATCTCGGCCAGCATGCCGACTGGCAGGAGCGCCTGCGCGACGAGATGAACGGATTGGGCATCGATGGCGACGATCTGCCTTATGACCGGCTGGGCGATCTCACTCTTGTCGATTATGCCTTCAGGGAATCGCTGCGGCTCATGCCGCCGGTGCCATCGATACCGCGTCGCGCGCTCCGCGCATTCAGCTTTCGCGGCTATGATTTTCCTGCCGGCACGTTCGTTGGCGTCAATACGTCATTTGTCCACAAAATGCCGGACTATTGGCCGGACCCCGAAGCGTTCGATCCCATGCGCTTTTCGCCCGAGCAATCGCGGGGCAGGCACAAATACGCTTGGGTGCCATTCGGTGGGGGCGCCCATATGTGCCTCGGTCTTCATTTCGCCGTGATGCAGATCAAGATCCTGATGTGGCACATGCTTCGCGCCCATCGAATCGACTTGCCGCCCGGCAGCGGTGCAAAGTGGCAGCCATGGCCGATCCCCAAACCGCGAGACGGCCTGCCAGTAACGCTTCTGCCGCTCCGCACCGAACCCGTCCACCCGCGATAGAATGGTCAGGCGGTTATAGTTTGTTCATATTTCAGGATTATTTTCCGCACTTCGCATGATGGGGAAGACTGATGGGCCAAGCTATCGATGAAATAGCCCGGGATCAACGAACCACCGAGCGGTTCGATGTCGATATCGCGGCAGGATTGCGGTTGCTCCCCGGGCGCCGGGTGCCGGTGCGGCTGTGCAATGTCTCGACCGATGGCTTCATGGCAGAGGGTGCCGACACGATCATTCCAGGCCAGCCGGTCATGCTCGACCTGTTCGATGGCCGTGGCTTTCCGGCACGGATCGTCTGGAAACGCGATGGCCAGTGCGGGGGCGCGTTCGCAAGCCCGTTGATTAACTCGACGCTGGCGACCTTCGCCTAGAAAAAACCGCCGCCGAGGATCAGACGCCCGACGCCAACGATGATGACGGCAATATTGAGATTCCGGCCACTGTTGTGCGAGGACATGACGCCGAGAGCAAGCCCGACGACAGCGATCGGAATGACGAACCAGTTCGCCCAGCCGAGCAGCGGAAGAAACGCCGGGATCGCAAGGATGAGAGCAAGGAGCCCGGTAAGAATCGAAAGCAGGTTGAGCATGATTGACGATTTGGGGGTGCCGCCCATCGATGGCAAGAGCGCCGCCTGCCAGCAGCCATGCCCGTGAAACACCTCATCATCCTGCTCCCGCTGCTTGTGGCCGGATGCGCGCGCACCGGCTCCGCAACCCCGTCAGACAACAAAACCGACCCCGCTGTCGCGCAGGCGCTCGCCGAGCCCCTGATGAGCGATCAGCAGATGGCAGGCGCCTCGTCGCCCGATGCTCTGCAGCCCGGCGAACAGCCCGCCACGCTGCCGGTGCCGATCGACGCGCGGATCGATACGGCAGGCGCGCCCACGCTCGGCACCGTGGCTGCGGAAGCGGTGAAAATGCCGGACTTCGCAAACTGCCCCGCGGACCTTGCCTATTCGGCGATGTGGAGCCTGAAACTGCCCGCGCGACTGGGCCTGCCCCAGGCCGCGCGCCTTGCCGAGGCCGCCGGGCGCGATCGCCCCGGCTGTGCGATCAGAATTGTCCGCTACGCCATGCCGGGGGCTCCGGCATCGGTGCTCGATGATTTCGAAGCGCAGGCCACAGGCGCGAACTTCGTGACCGGACGCAGCGGGGATATGCTGACCGGCGCACGCGCGGGCGACGGGACTGCATTTCGAATCGGGGCCACGGCCAGCCAGGATGGATCGCGGGTCGATCTTGTGACGCGTTCGCGCTAAGCGCGCGCGATGAAGTGGCTGATTCTTGCAATGGCGGGCGGCGCGATCGGCACGGGCGCACGTTATCTCGCCAGCAACGCCGTCGCGCGCGCGGCGGGGACGGGATGGCCCTGGAGTACGCTGAGCGTCAACGTGATCGGGGGCTTTCTGATGGGGGTGCTGGCAGGCCGCGTTGCGGATAGCGGCGATCCGGTTCGCCTCCTGCTTGGCGTCGGCTTTCTCGGCGGGTTCACGACGTTCAGCGCATTCAGCCTCGAGTCGGTCGAGATGATCCAGCGTGGTGCCGCGCTTCCCGCGCTGAGCTATGCCGTCGCAAGTGTCGTGCTTTGCATGGCGGCAGTCTTTTGCGGTCTGGTCCTGACGCGATGACGCATCGGGAACAAACGGAGGTGCGCCAGTTCACCATCGCGCCCGATGACGACGGCATTCGGCTCGATCGGTGGTTCAAGCGCCATTTGCCCGACACCAGTTTCAACCTTGTATCGCGCTGGGCACGTACCGGGCAGTTGCGGCTCGACGGTGCACGCGCAAGGCCGGACACGCGGATCGCGGCGGGCCAGGTGGTTCGCGTGCCACCCGCCGATGCGGCCGCCGCAGCGATCGCCAGAGAGGCGGCCGGACGTCCGTCGCGAATAATCAGCATGCTGAGCGATGACGAAACCGAATTTGCACGGAGCCTTGTCATCTACCGTGACGATTCGGCGCTTGTCCTCAACAAGCCGCCGGGGCTCGCGACGCAGGGCGGAACCGGCACGACCGAGCATATCGACGGTCTGCTCGACGCACTCACCTTTGAGGCAAAGGGTCGGCCAAAGCTCGTCCACCGGCTCGACAAGGATACCTCGGGCGCGCTGCTCGTGGCGCGATCGCCGCGGGCGGCGGCGCATTTCGCCACGGCGTTTTCCAGCCGGACGGCGCGCAAGGTTTATTGGGCGGTCGTCATCGGCGTTCCCGATATTCACGATGGCATGATCGAACTGCCGATCGCCAAGCAGCCGGGATCGGGCGGCGAAAAAATGCATGTCGACGCAGAACATGGCAGCCCGGCACGGACCCGCTACCGCGTGATCGAGCGCGCGGGAAATGCCGCCGCCTGGGTCGAGCTCCAGCCGTACACGGGCCGTACGCATCAGCTCCGCGTGCACATGGCAGCGATCGGCCACCCCATCGTGGGCGACGGGAAATACGGTGGAAAAGCATCGTTTCTCACCGGGTCGATCAGCCGCAAGATGCATCTTCACGCGCGCCGCATCCGCGTCGAACACCCCGATGGCGCAGCGATCGACGTTACTGCCGACCTGCCGCCGCACATCGCCGAAACGATCGACGCGCTGGGGTTTGACATTGGCCTGGCTGACCTCTTGACGCTCGATGAGCCCAAATTTTCAGAAACGGCCGAGGGCAGGAAGCGCACCGCGCTCAACGTCGCCAAGTCGGCGCGAAAGGCGCGCAAGGGCGAACGCCGCACCCGGGGCGCAACCGACAGGCCAAGGCCGGGCGCTCGTGTGAAACGCTGATGCACCCGAATCCGCGATTTGCCGTCAATGGACGCGAAGTGCTGCTGGAGCTGGCCGGGCAGATCGCTTTCGGACGGATATTCCTGACCGTGCCCGAAGGCCCGCGCGTCGCCCATGCGGCCGTCATCCGGGACGGGGATGTGCTGCGTTTCCATCTGGCCAATGCCAATGCGCTGCGCGATCATATCGACGGTGCCCGGCCGCTGATCCTGTTCGAGGGGCCGAACGCCTATCTGAGTGCGAACTGGTACGGCGATGTGCGCGGTGCGGTGCCCACCTGGAACTATGTTTCGGTCGAATGCGAAGGGCCGGTGCGCGAGCTCGATCGCCCCGATCTCGTCACGCTGCTCGACGAACTTGCCACGACGCTGGAACCACGCATCGGAGAAAACTGGACGCGTGCGAAGATGGAGCCGGCACGGTTCGAGGCGATGCTCGGCGCGATCACTGCGTTCGAGATGACCGCCAGCGATGTTCGTGGTACCCGCAAGCTGAGCCAGAACCAGCACGAAGACGAGGCCGAACGCGTCATCGCGGGACTCGAAAAGAGCGGCCGCCCCGATATGGCCGCGGCCATCCGCGCCGCACGCCGATGAGCAATCGCCTCGCGCTGTTCGACTGCGACGGGACGCTCGTCGACAGTCAGCATAATATCGTCGAGGCCATGGCAGATGCCTTTGCACAATGCGGCTTTCCAGCGCCCGGGCGTGCCGCGACCTTGCGTATCGTCGGCCTGAGCCTTTTCGAGGCGATGGCGGTTCTGCTGCCTGGCGGCGATCGGGAAACGCATGCCAGACTGGCCGAAAGCTACAGAACGGCGTTCCGGCGACTTCGCGGCGGCGGCCTGATCGAGGAACCGCTTTACGAAGGCATTACCGATGCACTTGCTGCGCTCAAGCGCGCGGGCTGGCTCCTCGGAGTCGTGACCGGCAAGTCCGATCGCGGGCTCTCGCTCTGCCTGTCGCACCATGGCATCACTGAGCGCTTCGTGACGCTGCAGACAGCGGATCGCCATCCGTCAAAGCCGCACCCGGCAATGGTCGAAGCGGCAATGGCAGAGGCAGGCGCAGGGGCGGAAAGCACCGTCATCATCGGCGATACGTGCTATGATATGATGATGGCGCGAAACGCAGGCGCGCGGGCAATCGGGGTTAGCTGGGGCTATCACCCGATGAGCGAACTTTGCGCTGCCGGTGCCGATGCAATCGCGCGCCACCCGTCGGATATTGCTGCGTTGATCGACGCGACATGACCGGTGAAGCCACCGCGAAACGGCGTTTCATCATCCTTGCGGGCCTTCGTTTTGGTGGCGTGGCTCTCGCCTTCGCCGGTATTTCGATCGCGATGAAGCGCTGGATCGAGCCGGCCGATGTTATCGGCACGCTTTTGATCATCACGGGGGCGTTTGCCGTGATCGTCCTGCCTGTTCTCCTCGCCCGCCGCTGGCGGACCCCTCCCCGGCCATGAAGCGTTTCTGGACATCGGTGAGCGTTGCCGACGGGGGCGTGTTCCTCGATGCAAGGCCGGTGCGGACCCCTGCGCGTGCGCCGCTCATCCTCCCCAATGACAGGCTGGCGCAGGCGGTGGCCGGCGAATGGCGCGCCGTGACGGATGAAATAGAGCCGCGCGCGATGCCGCTGACGGGCTTTGCCAATGCAGCGATCGACCGCCCGCCCCCGCCCGAATCGATCGCGGCCTATGGCGAAAATGATCTGCTCTGCTACCGCGCCGAAGCGCCCGAGCCGCTGGTCGAGCGGCAGCATTTGATCTGGGAACCGCTCCTCGACTGGGCGCGCGGCCGCTATGACATCGGCTTTGCGATTACGGCTGGCGTCGTCCCTGTATCGCAGCCCGAAGCCAGCGTGGCGCGTCTCGCTGCCGCGGTCGCTGCGCTCGACCGGTGGGAGCGCACCGCATTGTCACCTTTGGTCAGCATCGGCGGATCGCTTGTCGTGGGTCTCATGCTGGTCGAGGACGCGCTCGGCCCCGATGCGGCGTTCGACGCGTGTCACCTCGACGAGTTATGGCAGGCGGAGCTGTGGGGCGAAGAGTGGATGGCCACCGAAATGCGCGCTGCCCGCCGCGCCGATTTCCTCAATGCGGCGTCGTTTCTCGCGCTGCTGCGACACGGCTGACCGCCGTCTCATCCTTTTCGGGGATGAAGAACCTCACCATCACGACCGCCCCGAGCGTGAAAGCGATGAACTCCTCGACCGCCAGATACATCCACCAGTTCCATGGCATGTAGAAATTATAGACCGGCAGCGAGGCGATGAAATAGCCCACCGTCGCCACGGCGAAGAGCAGCAACACGGCGATGCGCCTGTCCGCGCGGACAAAGCTGAGCGCGACGCCGATCAGGAACATCGTCGCGATCGACATGACCAGCCCGGTGAGCAGCGCGCCTGGCATCATGGGGGCAAATCCGTCTGTATTGAAATGGATCAGCGCGACCGGCCCCCTGCCGAGCAGGACCGTTCCTCCCGGCGTGTCGGGCTGGGGAATGAAATAGGTGCCGGTGCCGGTTTCCGTCAGCGTCCGCGCCAGCGCCTGCTGGAGATCGGCGGTGGCCGGGGCACCCGCCCGGGTAAATGCGAGGCGGCCGAGCGGCGTCGCCCATGCCAGCGCCCCGACGAGGAACTGGATCAATCCAGCCACGATACTGCCGAGAACAATGCGGATCAAAGGCCCACCCCCTTGCGTAGCGCAGACTGCGCGACGCCATAGTGCCGGTCAAGTCCGAGCCGCGCACAATCCGTCAGAGATCGGGCAGGCGGCGCACGAAACCGATCATGCCGCGCTGACGTGACCGTTTCAGTCGCTCAGCCGTCAGGATCGTCTGCACACAGTCATAGCAATCATCCAGATCGTCGTTGACGAGGACATAATCATAACCGTCCCAGTGACTTACTTCGGACAATGCCCGGTCCATGCGCCGGTCTATAATCTCCTGCGTATCGGTCGCGCGTTTTTCGAGGCGTGCGCGCAGCGTCTTCAGACCGGGCGGCAGGATGAAGACACGCACGACATCGCCGCCAGCGAGCTGGAACAGTTGCTGCGCGCCCTGCCAGTCGATATCGAACAGGATATCGCGGCCAAACTCCAGATCCTTGAACACCGTCTCGCGTGGCGTGCCGTAACGCTCGTCGAAGACGCGCGCCCATTCGAGAAAGCGATCGTCGTCGACCATCGCGCGAAACGTGTCTTTCGTGACGAAATGATAATCCTTGCCGTCAACCTCGCCTTCGCGCTGCGGGCGCGTGGTATAGGATACGGACATTTTCAGCCGGTTGCGCTGTTCCTTCAGCAGACGCTTGGCGATCGTGGATTTTCCGGCACCCGATGGCGATGACAGGACGAACATCAGCCCCCGGCGTTTGAAGCTTTTCGGTTGAGACGCACGGTGATCGGCCATGCGCGCCTTTGCAGTGCGTCATGGCCGCCCGTCAACCCAGCCCCCCTATGCGGCGGTTCAGGCGTCAGCCGCGGATCCGCGCCGCCGGTCATATGCCTTTTTGGCGACATAGCCACCCCCGAGGATGAGTCCGAGCGGCCCCAGCCGCCGCAGTCCACCGGCAGCCATCGCGCCGATCACGGCACCTTTCAGGCCGCCTTTTCCGTCGCGGCGATCAATTTCGCGACCGACGAGTGCGCCGATGATTTTGCCGACCATGTAACTTGCTCCTGATTGTTGAAAAGCGAATGGCCCCAAGCGCATCGTTCCGGGCAAAGTTCCATCGCCGACCGGTCGTCACTGGCCGGTCGTCACTGGCCGGTCATCGTCCGGGGTTGGACAACACGGTCGAATGTCGCCGCATCGACAAGGCCGAGCGCAAGTGCAGCCTGCCTCAGGCTAAGGTTTTCGCGGTGCGCATGTTTGGCGATCTTGGCCGCATTGTCATAGCCGATCTCGGGTGCGAGCGCGGTTACGAGCATGAGCGACCGGTCGACGAGTTCGGCGATGCGCGCCTCGTCCGCCTCCAGTCCCCCAATGCAGCGGATCGCGAAGCTTTCCATGCCGGTGCTCAACAGATCGATCGAACGAAGCACCGCCGCGCCGATCACCGGCCTGAAGACGTTGAGTTCCAGATGACCCTGCAGGCCGCCGGTCGTGACAACGGCGTGATTGCCGATGACCTGGGCTGCGACCATCGTCAGCATTTCGCACTGCGTGGGATTGACCTTGCCGGGCATGATCGAACTGCCGGGCTCGTTCTCGGGCAGCCGCAGCTCGCCGATCCCCGCGCGCGGGCCGGAGCCGAGCAGGCGGATGTCGTTAGCGATCTTGGTGAGCGCCACCGCCAGCGTGGCGAGCGTCGCGGAAAGCTGAACGAGCCCATCGTTCGATGCGAGCGCGGCGAACTTGTTGGGTGCGCTGCGAAACGGAAGCATGGTTGACGCCGCGATCTTCTCTGCCACGTCATCGGCAAAGCCTTTGGGGGCGTTCAACCCGGTGCCCACCGCCGTTCCGCCCTGTGCCAGTTCGAGGCAGTCGGGTATCGCCGAATCGATCCGCGTCCGGCACGCCTGCAACTGTGCCACATAGCCCGAAAACTCGTCGCCCAGCGTCAGCGGGGTCGCATCCTGCAGATGCGTCCGCCCGATCTTCACGATCGGCTGAAAGGCACGTGCCTTTTGCGCCAATGCGTCGCGCAACACATCGAGGCTGTCGAGCAGACGCCGGTGCACCGCCAGCATCGCCGCCACGTGAAGCGCGGTCGGAAAGCAGTCGTTGGAGGACTGGCTCATGTTCACATGATCATTGGGGTGTACCGGCACCTTGCCGCCCCGCGTCCCGGCCAGCGCCTCGTTGGCAATCCCTGCGATCACCTCGTTCACGTTCATGTTGGTCTGCGTGCCGCTGCCCGTCTGCCAGATGACGAGCGGGAACTGATTGTCATGGGCGCCCGCCGCGACTGCCCGGGCCGCCACCTCGATCGCGTTCGCCAGTTTCACGTCCAGCCCGTGCCGCATGTTCACCTGCGCCGCCGCACCCTTGATGATCGCCAGCGCATGGATGATCCCGATCGGCATGAGTTCGTGCGCGCCAAACGGAAAATTGCCGATCGAACGCTGCGTCTGCGCGCCCCAATAGGCATCGGCCGGAACCTCGATGGGGCCGAAACTGTCGGTTTCGATGCGAGTGGGGGTCAACTCAGCCTCCGACCGAGCGCACGGTCATTTCTTCCGCTTGAAATCCACGGCGACGACGTTCGATCCGTCATCGACCGGCTCGAACGGAACGTCATTGCCCGCGGCTTCGTGCGGGGCCGGCGCGTCACCCTCGCCCGATACCTGGAACTGCAGCGCGAAGTTGACGGCGGGATCGACGAATCCCGTGATCGCGCCGAACGGAACATAGAGCCGCGCGGGAACCGCGTTGAAGCTAAGTCCCACCTCGAACGCGTCACCATGGACTTTCAGATCCCAGAATTTGTTCTGGAGAACGATCGTCATCTCGTCGGGAAAGCGCGCCTTGAGATGGCCCGGGATGTCCACGCCCTGCGCCGATGTTTTGAACGTGATGTAGAAATGATGTTCGCCAGGCAGCATCCCGTCATGCTGGATCTGGCCGAGAACGCGACCGACGACGGCGCGCAGCGCCTCCTGCACGATTTCATCATAGGGAATCAGGCTGTCGGGAAGCGCATCACTCATGGCTCATGTGGTGGACGCTGCGGCAATGGCGGTCAAGACGCGTTGCGCCGCCCTGCGCAGCGACTATAGCCGCTCGACATGCGCAAAGGCACGGTTCATCGCAAGACGAGCGAGACCTCGGTCGAGGTTTCAGTCACTCTCGACGGTACGGGCAGCTATGCCGTTTCGACCGGGATCGGCTTTTTCGATCACATGCTCGAACAGCTTTCGCGCCATTCGCTGATCGATCTTCGGGTCACGACGGTAGGCGATCTCCATATCGACCAGCATCACACGACCGAGGATACCGCGCTTGCGATCGGGCAGGCGCTGCGCGAGGCGCTGGCGGACAAGCGCGGCATCGCACGCTACGGCACCGCCTATGCCCCGATGGACGAGACGCTGACGCGCGTGTCGCTCGACATTTCAGGGCGCCCCTATCTCGTTTTCAAACTGCCGGTTCCGGCGACGAGAGTTGGGGAATGGGATGCGGAGATGATCGAGCATTTCTTCCATTCGTTCGCGCAGGAAGCCGGGATAACGCTTCACGTCGAATGTCTTTACGGATCGAACAGCCATCATATTGTCGAGAGCGCCTTCAAGGGGCTGGCCCGCGCGCTGCGTCAGGCGGTGGAGATCGATCCGCGCAAGGCCGACACAATCCCGTCGACCAAAGGTGTGCTTTGAGCGGGGTGGCGCTGATCGATTATGGCGCGGGAAATCTGCAGTCGGTGTTCAACGCGCTTAGCGCAGCCGGCGCAAGCGACATTGCGGTGACCGGCGACCCGGCGGATGTCTTGGCGGGAAAGCGGATCGTCCTGCCCGGCGTCGGCGCGTTTGCGCACTGCATGCAGGCTTTGATTGCGATTCCCGGCATGATCGATGCGCTGAACGAGGCCGTGATCGTGCGCCGCCGCCCGTTTCTGGGCATTTGCGTCGGCATGCAGTTGATGGCCGATCTCGGGCTCGAACATGGGCACAGCCGCGGCCTCGGCTGGGTGAGCGGACACGTTTCGGCGATCGCGCCCGCCCCCGGCCTCAAAATACCGCACATCGGCTGGAACGACGTCACGCCGCTCTTGGAACATCCGGTCATCCGCCATGGCGAAGCCTATTTCCTGCACAGCTATGCTTTCGCAGGTGAAGGTGTGATCGCGACGACCGACCACGGCGGCACGCGCACGGCTGCCATCGCGCGCGACAATATGCTCGGCGTGCAGTTTCATCCCGAGAAAAGTCAGGCTTACGGGATCGCCACGCTGGAGAGGTTTCTGAAATGGCGGCCCTGATCCAGTCGCGCGGGCCCGCATTATGATCGTCTTTCCGGCAATCGACCTGAAAAACGGTCAGGTCGTCCGGCTTGCCGAGGGCGATATGGATCGCGCAACCGTCTATGGCGACGATCCCGTCGCGCAGGCAATGGCGTTTGCCGAACAGGGTGCCGGGCATCTCCACGTCGTCGATCTCGACGGCGCCTTTGCGGGCATGGGCGTGAATGCCGATGCCGTTGCGGCGATCGTCGCGGCCTTTCCGGGTCATGTCCAGCTCGGCGGCGGCATCCGGACGATCGCTACGGTTGAGCATTGGTTCGAACAGGGCGTATCGCGCATCGTGATCGGAACGGCGGCGCTGACCGATCCGCAACTCGTGCGTGACGCGGCGGCGGCATTTCCCGGCGGGGTGGTCGTTGGCGTCGACGCACGCGACGGCTTTGTCGCCACGCAGGGATGGGCCGACACGTCCGACGTCGAAGTCATCGATCTCGCGCGCCGTTTCGAGGATTGCGGCGTGGCGGCTTTGCTATTCACCGATATCGGGCGCGACGGACTGTTGACCGGATGCAATGTGCAGGCGACGATCGATCTCGCGCGCGCACAATCGCTGCCGGTGATCGCCAGCGGCGGCGTCGCGGGCATCGGCGATATCCGCATGCTGGCGATCCATGCGCAAGACGGGATCGAAGGCGTGATTACCGGGCGGGCGCTTTACGACGGGCGGCTCGATCTGGCGACCGCGCTTGCACTGGCCACATCCGCATGACCGTTCGTATCCGTGTGATCCCGTGTCTCGATGTGGCGGACGGCCGCGTCGTCAAGGGCGTGAATTTCGTCGATCTGCGCGATGCGGGCGATCCTGTCGAAGCCGCGCGCGCCTATGACGCGGCCGGTGCCGACGAACTGTGCTTCCTCGATATCGTCGCGAGCCACGAGGGGCGCGAGACGATGCTCGATGTCGTCCGGCGTACCGCTGCGGTCTGTTTCATGCCGCTGACCGTGGGCGGGGGCGTACGCTCCGCCGATGATGCGCGCGCGCTGCTTCTCGCGGGGGCAGACAAGGTCGCGGTCAACTCCGCCGCCGTTGCAAGGCCCGAACTGGTGGCCGACATTGCGATGCGGTTTGGCAGCCAGTGCATCGTCGCGGCGATCGATGCCCGGCGGGTCGACGATCCCCAGCGGATGCGCTGGGAGGTTTATACCCATGGCGGCAGGCGGGCGACCGGCATCGACGCGCTGGCTCATGCGCGCAATCTTGCGCGCCTCGGCGCGGGCGAACTGCTCGTCACGTCGATGGACCGGGACGGCACGCGCGACGGTTTTGACCTCGCGCTGACGCGGACGATCGCCGACGCCGTGGATATTCCCGTGATCGCGTCAGGCGGAGCCGGGAAGCTGGATCATCTCGTCGAGGCGGTATCGCAGGGGCACGCGAGCGCCGTGCTCGCCGCGTCGATCTTTCATTTCGGCGATGTTACGATTGCCCAGGCGCATGCCGCGCTTGCCGCCGCGGGCCTGCCTGCCCGCCATGGCAGCGGCGGAATGGTTACTGTCCCTTTAGGGGATGAACGTCGCCGGTTAGCGACTGGCGACTCGGCCCCGTCGCGGGCATAGGGTGACAATGCGTATCGCCTTGCTGTTCCTGACGATATCGGCGGCTCCAGCGCTGGCCAATACCGGCACCGCGGTTCCCGAGCCGAGCGATATCGGCCTTTTCGTCCTTGCGGTTACCGGGCTGATTTTCGGCCATGGCATCAGCAAACGCCCACCCGTCGATCCTGACGCTTGACCCAGGTGCGCTCGCCCTGTTTGAGCCGCGCATGAGCGACACGCTCGATGCCCTGACAATGACGATTGCGGCGCGGCGCAGCGCCGATCCTGCGTCTTCCTATGTCGCAAAGTTGCTTGCCGGCGGGCCACCGCTCATTGCGAAAAAGCTGGGCGAAGAAGCAGTCGAAACCGTGATCGCCGCACTTGGCGGGGATCGTTCCGCGCTGATCGCCGAAGCCGCCGACCTGATGTTTCACCTGCTCGTCCTGCTCGACGGGCAAGGCCTCGCTTTCGCCGACGTCGAGGCCGAACTTGCCCGTCGCCAAGGGCAGTCGGGGCACGCCGAAAAAGCGGCGAGGAGCGCCTGATGCCCATCGATGCCACACGTTCCTATGACGATCAGAACGTCTTCGCGAAGATCCTGCGCGGCGAAATTCCCAGCCGCACGGTTTACGAGGACGATCATGTCCTTGCCTTTCACGACATCGCCCCGCAGGCGCCCACCCACATCCTCGTCATTCCCAAGGGAGCCTATGTCAGCTGGGACGATTTCAGCGAACGCGCTGCCGACGCCGAGATTGCAGCCTTTGTCCGCGCGGTCGGCCATGTCGCGCGCGAGGCGGGGCTGGTCACCCCCGGCTATCGGCTGCTCGCCAACACCGGCCCCGATGCGCATCAGGAAGTGCCGCACCTCCACGTCCATATCTTCGGCGGGCGACAATTCGGCGCGATGCTGCCGCGCTGACCCGCGCGATAGGCGCTTGCGCCCTCGTGAAAGGCGGTTAGTTTCGTCACAAATAATAAACCCAAGGGGCTGTTGATGATTTTTGGTCGCGTCAAATCGCTCGACGCCATTCTGGCGACCGCGCAGAGCAAGTCGCTGCATCGAACGCTCGGCGCTTTCCAGCTGACGCTGTTCGGCATCGGCTGCGTCATCGGCACGGGCATCTTCGTGCTGACGGCAGCCGGCGCGCAAAAAGCCGGGCCGGGCCTGATGCTCGCTTTCGCGATCGCGGGCGCGATCTGCATCGTAGCGGCGCTCTGCTATGCCGAAATCGCCTCGATGCTGCCGGTGGCAGGGTCGGCCTACACCTATACCTACGCGAGCATGGGCGAATTCCTCGCCTGGACAGTGGGGTGGGCGCTGGTGCTCGAATATGCCGTGGCGGCAAGTGCGGTGTGCGTCGGCTGGTCGGGCTATTTTACCGGGACGATCCTGAACCAGTCGCTGGGGATACAATTGCCGGTCTGGCTGTCCTCGGCACCGCTGGCGCTGGGCGGTGTGCCGGGCGGATTCATCAATCTGCCCGCGGTCGGCATTGCCGGACTGATCACCTGGCTGCTGATGATTGGCACTACGGAAAGCGCGCGCGTCAACGCCGTGCTGGTGGCGATCAAGGTGACTGCGCTGACTGCTTTCGTCTTCCTGACGCTCCCGTCTGACAAGTTCAGCATGGAGAATTTCAACCCGTTCCTGCCGGCCGGCGTGTTCGGCGGTTTCGGCACGGGGGTCGGCGCAGTGGGCGCGGCCGCAACGATCTTCTTCGCCTATGTCGGTTTCGACGCGGTTTCGACGGCGGCGGAGGAGACCAAGAATCCGCAACGCAACGTGCCGATCGGCCTGATCGGCAGCTTGTTGTTCTGCACGGTTTTCTACATCCTCGTAGCGGCAGGCGCGATCGGAACGATCGGCGGACAGCCGATCATGGGACCCGGTGGCGTTCCCTTCCCTGCGGGTTCGGAAGAGCTCGCTCGCCAGTGTGCTCTGCCGCAATATGCCGAGGCGCTGGTCTGTTCGAAGGAAGCGCTCGCGCATGTGCTGCGGACAATCGGCTGGTCGAACGTCGGCAATCTGCTCGGCTACGCAGCCGGTTTCGCGCTCCCGTCTGTCATCCTGATCCTGATGTTCGGCCAGACGCGCATCTTCTTCGTGATGAGCCGCGATGGCTTGCTTCCCGAAGGACTGTCGGCGGTCCATCCCAAGTGGAAGACGCCCTATATCATGACTGCGATCACCGGCGCCGTCGTGGCTGTCGGCGCGGCGTTCTTCCCTGTCGGGCGCCTCGCCGATTGGGCGAATGCCGGGACGCTCTATGCATTTATGATGGTCGCGATCTGCGTGATGATCCTGCGCCGCACTGCGCCCAATGTAGAGAGATCGTTCCGGACGCCCGCCTTGTGGCTGATCGGACCGGCGACGATTGCCGGAACGATCTTCCTCTTCTTCAACCTCGATTTAATGTCGATTCTGGTCTTCACAGGCTGGGGGGCAATCGGGATCGTTGCCTATTTCGCATACGGCAGAGGTGCGAGCCACTTCGGGCGCGGCCTCGTCGAAGTGCACGAGAATGACGCCGACATCCCGGCCACGCCGGGTATGCTGTAGCCCGCGAGACTTAGTCTGTTTCCCCGCCTTCGCAGGGGCACAGGGCGGTCGGATATTGCCGGGCTTCAGCCAAGCCGTGCGTCAGCCAGCGTCCTGAGGTCCGCCTCGGGGCGTGGCCCGTAATGGCCGATGCATTCGGCGGCGCAAACCGCTCCCATCACCAGCGAATCCCTGAGCGACCGACCTTCGAGTTGTCCTGCGAGGAACCCGCTGGTGAAAGTATCGCCAGCGCCTGTGGTATCGACGATACGTCCGACTGGCTCCGCCGCGATTTCGACGCGCTTGCCGTCCCTGATCGCCATGGCACCGTCAGCACCGCGCGTGACGACGAGAACGGGAACGCGCGGCGCCAGCCCGGCGATCGCGGCCTCCAGATCGCTGTCCTGCGTCAGCGCCACGGCCTCTTCTTCGTTGCAGAACAGAACATCGATCATGCCATCGGCGATCACGGCAAGGAAATCGTCGCGATAAAGCTGCATGAGGTAAAGCGCGGACAGTGCGAAAACAACTTGGCAGCCGCCCCGTTTTGCTGCCGTCATCGCCCGCTGGATCGCGGCCCTGGGTTCGGGCGCGTCCCACAGATAGCCTTCGATCAGCAGATATTTCGCCTGTTCGATCATCGCTTCGTCGATCGCGCTGGCGGGGAGATTGTGCGCCATGGCGAGCGCGGTGTTCATCGTGCGCTCCCCATCGGGCGCGATGAGGATCAGGCAGCGCGCGGTCGGCGGGGGGGCGGGAAGCGGCGGCACGTCAAAGGCGATCCCCGTCGCGCGCATGTCATGCGTGAAAACCGCGCCCAGCTGGTCGACGGCGACCTGCCCGATAAAGGCGCAGTGGTGACCGAGACTTGCCAGTCCGGCGAGTGTATTTGCGGCTGACCCGCCAGAGATTTCACGCGCCGGCCCCATATGCGCATAAAGCTCCACTGCGCGCGCTGCATCGATCAGCATCATCCCGCCCTTGGTCAGACCTTCGGCAGCGAGGAACGCCTCGCTGGTGTCGGCGAGCACATCGACGATCGCATTGCCGATCGCCACCACGTCATAAGTCCTGCCCATAAGCCATTCCCCCTTTTTCCGCGCCGCATCTGAAGCGCCTGCCTTTACTTGGCCCTCGTCAAAGGGGAAGAGCGGGCTCTGACAAGTTCAGCCCGGACGGTGATTTGTGCGCAGCCCGATCGTAATTGCCCCTGTAATGCTGTTGGTTGTGATGCTGTCGGCCTGCTCTACCCCGCTGCCACCGATCGTCGCACCGACTGTCGTTCGCAGCGCGCCGATGCGGCCGCTCGGCCTTGAACGCGTGCTCGGGCAGAAAGCGGACGAGCTCGTCGCGAAATTCGGCCCGGCGGATCAGTCGGTCAAAGAAGAGGGCGTGACGCGGCTGCAGTTCCGGAGTCCGATCTGCGTCCTCGATGCCTATCTCTATGCGCCCTCGCCGGGGCGCGAACCCGAAGTCACCTATGTCGACACGCGCCAGTCCGACGGGCGCGATATCGATCGCGCGTCATGCGTGGCAGCGCTCGCGCGGCGACGAGAGGCACGTTAACGCCCAGTCGGCGGCATCGGCGATCACCGGATCGGCATCTCTCACCAGCTCTTGCAGGATGGAAATCAATCGGTGATCTCCGCTGTTTCCCGCAGCGATCGCGGCATTGCGCACCATCCGCCCACGCCCGATGCGCTTGATCGGCGAGCCTGAAAAAACGCGGCGGAACCCGGCATCGTCGAGCGCCAGAATATCCCCCAGTTCGGGCGCGGCAAGTTCGGCGCGCGCGGCAAAGGCGCTGTTCGCCTGCCCGGCACGGGCGAACTTGTTCCATGGGCACACCGCGAGGCAATCGTCGCAGCCATAAATCCGGTTGCCCATCGCGACGCGGAATTCGATCGGGATCGGCCCTTTGTGCTCGATCGTCAGATAGGAAATGCAGCGCCGTGCATCGAGGCGATATGGCGCGGGAAAGGCATTTGTCGGGCACGCGCGCTGGCACGCGTCGCACCCGCCGCAGCGATCGGCATGGGGCGGGTCCGCATCGAGATCGCGGCCGATCTCCAGCGTGGTCATGATACAGCCGAGGAACAGCCAGCTGCCATGAGTGCGGCTGACGAGATTGGTGTGCTTGCCCTGCCAGCCGAGCCCCGCCGCCTGCCCCAGCGGCTTTTCCATGACCGGCGCGGTATCGACGAAGACCTTCACTTCGCCGCCAGCCGTCTCCGCCAGCCACCGCGCCAGTGCCTTCAGCCTGCGCTTCATGACGTCGTGATAATCGGCCCCCTGCGCATAGACCGATATCCGCCCGATATCGCGCGCCGCCGCGAGGCGAAGCGGGTCTTCGGCCGGCGCATAGCTCAGCCCGAGCGCGATGACGCTCCTTGCCGCGGGCCATAGCGCACGGGGCGTGGCGCGCTGATCGGCGCGCGCTTCCATCCATTCCATCGTGCCATGATTGCCCTCGCCAAGCCACTCGCCGAGGGCAATATGCCCGTCATGCGCGTTGGCCGCGGTGACGCCGATCGCGGCGAAGCCAAGCCGCAACGCTTCGGCCTTTAGCGCTTTGGTGAGGGTTGGTTCGCTAGGCATCCCGCCTGATAGCCCGCGCGGGGCCGGAGAAGAACAGTGCTTCGACAAATCGATCGCGAAAGCTATGCTGCCGTCATGACCACCGACCTTGCCGTCTGCGCCACCGGGCTCGTCAAGGATTTCGGCGATACGCGCGCGGTCGATGGAATCGATCTCGCGGTGCCGCCAGGGGCGATCTACGGCGTGCTCGGCCCCAACGGCGCGGGCAAGACGACGACATTGCGCATGCTGCTCGGCATCATCGACCCCGATGAAGGCCATCGCCGCGTGCTCGGTCGCGAACGCCCGATCGAGGCGGCGCGGCTGATCGGCTATCTTCCCGAGGAACGTGGCCTTTATCCGGCGATGACCGCGCGTGAGGCGATTGCGTTCATGGGCGCGCTACGCGGCCTGTCGCTGGCCGAAGGGCGCCGTCGCGCCGATGCGCTTCTCGAGGAGCACAATCTCGGCCATGCTGCCAGAAAACTCATCCGCACGCTGTCCAAAGGCATGGCGCAAACCGTCCAGCTTCTTGGCACGGTCATCCACAATCCGCGCCTGATCGTTCTCGACGAACCGTTTTCCGGGCTGGACGCGCTCAACCAGGCCAGGCTCGAAACCATGATCAGGGGACAGGCGGCGGCAGGCGCGACGGTGCTCTTTTCAACGCACGTCATTGCGCACGCCGAGCGGCTGTGCGAACGGATCGCAATCATCGCAGGCGGCAAGGTGCGCTTCGAAGGCCGTGTCGACGAAGCGCGCGACCGGCTCGAACCCGTCGTCCGGCTGCGCACCCGCGCGACCGCGGGAAACTGGCGCAGCGCCATACCGCCCGGCGCGATCAACACAGGCCATGACTGGCAATTCGCCCTTCCCGCCACGGGCATCGAGCCGCTGCTGAAGGCGCTGATGGCAGGCGAGGCAGGCATTGAAAGCCTTTCGATCGAGCGGCCGGGCCTGCACGATGCCTTTGTCGCGATTGCGGGTGCGAAGGCCGCCGCCGAGATGGACACGCCCAAACTTGCGGAGGCCGCATGAGGGACTTTTTCAGCTCGGCCTGGGTGATCGCACGGCGCGACTATACAGCAACGGTTTTTTCGCGGACATTCCTGCTCTTCCTCCTCGGGCCAATCGTCGCGCTGGCGTTCGGGGGCGTGTTCGGCGTCGTCGGCGGGCGGTCTGACGATGTCGCGCTTCGCCCCGTGGTCGCAGTGATCGCCGGGCCGCAGGCAGGGGCGTGGGTGCGCGCGGCCTATGATCGTGTTGCGGGACGCGTGGGTGCCGACAACCTGCCCGAGTTGCGCATTGAACAGCCATCGACCGATGTGGACAAGCAGGCGCTGGCGCTGCTCGCCGATCCCAAGGGGCGCATCTCGGTTGTACTCGCCGGACTGCCCTCGGCTCCGCGGCTGATCGGTCCGCAGGGGCAGATCGACCGGCTGGCAAACAACATCGGCATCGTGCTCGACGAAGCGACAACCGACGACGCCTTTGCGCGCGCACGTCTCGCACGGCCCCGCCTGACGATCGGGCAAACCGCAATAGATCCGGCGCAGGGCAGCACCGTCGCAAACCGGCACATCATCGCGCGCGCTGCGCAGTTGCTCCTGTTTTTCCTCACGCTGATGCTGGCCGGCATGCTGCTGTCCAACTTCATCGAGGAGAAATCCAACAAGGTGATCGAGGTGCTTGCCGCGGCAGTGCCCATCGATGCGATTTTCTTCGGCAAGATCGTGGCGATGCTCAGCGTGTCGGTCACGGGTGTTCTGATCTGGGGAAGCGTAATCGCCGTGGGCGTCATTTCGACGATCGGGGCGCTGGGCGGGCCGGTGCCGGTGCCCGGGGTCGGCTGGCCGGTCATGATCCTGCTTGGCGTCCTCTATTTCATGACGAACTATATGATCCTTGGCGGCATTTTCATCGGTATCGGCGCGCAGGCGAACAGCGCACGCGAAGTGCAGACGCTTTCGATGCCGATTACCATGGCGCAGCTCGCCGTGTTTGCGCTGGCGAGCGCGACAGTCAACGATCCGGGTACGCCGCTGGCGCTGTTCGCCCAGATCCTGCCGATCTCGTCACCGCTCGCCATGCTGGGGCGCGCCGCGCAGGAACCGATCCTGTGGCCGCACCTCGTCGCGCTTTTGTGGCAGACCCTCTGGGTGGTATTGATCGTGCGCTTTGCCGCAAAGCGGTTCCGAAGTGGTGTGCTCAAATCAGGTGCGTCAAAGCGAAGCCTGTTCGGACGCAGGCGCGCCACGGCATCAGCCCCAGGCTCTTGACTCGGCGGCCGACAAGGTTTCATCCTGCAACCCACCGGCGGGAGAGGTCTATTGGTCACGCAGTTTGCAGGTTCCGGGGCTGAAGCCGCTGTCGATCCGCTCGACGTTTCACGGCCCGAGCTTTATCGCGACCATCTGTGGCACGAGCCGTTCCGAAGGCTCCGTACCGAAGCACCGGTGCACCGGACGATCGGCAGCAAATTCGGCGATTTCTGGTCCATATCGACCTACCGCCCGATCGTCACCGTCGAATCGCTACCGAAAATATTCTCCTCTTCGTGGGAAGCGGGCGGCATAACGGTTGCGGGAGATCCGGACAAAACACTCGATTTCGAAGTCCGCATGCCGATGTTCATCGCGATGGATCCGCCGCAGCACACCGCGCAGCGCCGCACCGTCGCCCCTGCCTTTACGCCGAGCCAGATCGATATCATGCGGATCGAGGCGCAGGCGCGAACCGCCGATGTGCTTGATACGCTGCCCATCGGAAAGCCGATCGACTGGGTCCAGCATGTGTCGATCGAACTGACCACGGGGATGCTCGCGAGACTCTTCGACTTTCCGTGGGAGGAACGGCACAAGCTCACCCGATGGTCCGACGCGCTTGGCGATATCGAGGCGTTCAACACCGTCGAGCAGCGCCAGGCCCGGCTTGCGCAAGCCTATGAAATGGGGATGGCTTTCAATCAGCTGTGGGAATCGAAAAAAGGCAGGGAGCCTGCGAACGACCTGATCTCGATCATGCTGCATTCGGATGCGATGAGCCACATGGACGAGGGCGAGTTCATGGGCAATCTGATCCTCCTGATCGTCGGCGGCAATGACACGACGCGCAATTCGATGACGGCACTTGCCTATGGGCTCGACCGGTTTCCAGCCGAGCGTGCAAGACTCGAGGCCGACCAGAGCCTGATGGCGAATGCCGCGAGCGAACTGATCCGCTGGCAGACCCCGCTCGCGCACATGCGCCGCACCGCGACCGAGGATACCGAACTCGAAGGCCAGCAGATCGCCAGGGGAGACAAGCTCGCGCTCTGGTATATTTCGGCAAACCGCGACGAGAGCGTGTTCGGCCCCGATGCCGATGACATCCGTGTCGACCGCGAAAATGCCCGGCGGCATCTGTCATTCGGCTATGGCATCCACCGCTGCGTGGGCGCGCGCGTCGCCGAGCTGCAGCTGCAGGTGCTGATGGCCGAGATGGCGAAGCGCCGCCTGCGCGCCAACGTCCTCGCCGAGCCCGAGCGCGTGCCTGCGTGTTTCGTAAACGGGTATCGGACGCTGATGGTCGAAATGTCGCATTATTGAGATGCGCTGCAACCGGAACACGTCCCGATCCGTATTTGGGTCTGAAACAGGAGACCCGGATATGACCTTTACGCGCCGCGCATTCCTTACGTTTTCGGGCACAGCGGCAATCGGTGGCGCATTTTCCACATCGGCCTGTGCAAAACCGACAAGGGGCGAAAAGTTTGAGGTGTCCTTGAGCGAGGCCGAATGGAAGAAGCGGCTTACCCCTGCCCAGTTCAGCACATTGCGCGAGGAGGCGACGGACCAACCCGGTAACAGCCCGTTCCTGAACGAACATCGCCCCGGGATATTCAGCTGCGCGGGATGTAACCTCCCCAATTTCTCATCCAGAACCAAGTTTGAAAGCGGCACTGGCTGGCCAAGCTTCTGGGCGCCGCTCCCCGACGCGGTACGCACGCGCGTCGATTTCGGCCTCGGCTTCCCCCGCACCGAGGTCCACTGCCGCCGCTGCGGCGGGCATCTGGGGCATGTGTTCGATGACGGCCCGAAACCGACGGGCAAGCGCTATTGCATGAACGGTACCGCACTGAAATTCACGCCGACACAGCGGCGTGGCTAGGCCAGCGCGCTTCCGAACAGCGTGAGCATCCGCGCCCATGCCCGTTCCGCCTGAACCGGATCATGGGCCGCACTGTCCGGGGGGCACCAGCCGTGCATCGCGGGATAGACTTCAATTTCGGCGGTACGTTTCGCCGCCGCAAACGCCGCGCGCAGACGATCCTTGTCTGCGCGATCGCGGTCATCGTCATTCTGCGCCTGCGCGATCAGGAAGCGGGCGCGCATCCGGGGGATCAGCAGATGCGGGCTGTCGGGCTCCGGCCCTGCGAGCGTGCCGCCATGGAATGACGCCCCGGCACCGACGCGCGAGGGAACCGCAGCCGCCGTCCGCAGCACCAGTGCCCCGCCCATGCAATAGCCCGCCGTGCCGACCTTGCGCTCTTTATCCACGTTCGCCTGTGCATCGAGAAAGGCGACGAAAGCCGCCGCGTCGCGCGCCACGGCTTCGGGCGTCAGCAGCGCCCGCATCGGACCGATCCTCGCGCGGAAGGCAGCATCGAAAGGCGCGCCGGGCGGCGTCACCGGGGCTTTGCCGCTGCGGTAAAAGGGATTGACGACGAGAACGGCATAACCGTATGCGGCAAGCCGCGCCGCCATCTGCGCCATGGTCGGCCGCAGTCCGAAGATATCGGGCCAGATGAGGATGCCGGGATGCCTGCCCTTTGCGGGCGCAGTGAAATAGGCATCGGCCTGACCATCGGGCGTCTCGATCAGCACGTCGCAGCCGGAAACCGCAGCGCCCGCACCCACCGCACATGCAGGAGCCGCCGCGGCGAGAGCCAGCCCTCCGGCGATCACGCCAAGCTGACGCCGTGACAGTGCGTCGAGATCGGCCTGGGTCAGTTCGTCACACATTGTACGCTACTCCCTAAGCCTTGATCGAGCCGCCGAATTCCGCGCTGACGAGCCCGCCATCGATGTTCAGCGTATGGCCGATCACATAGTCGCCTGCCCGGCTGGCGAGATAGACTGCGGCAGCGGCGATATCTTCCGGCCGTCCGACCCGCCCGGCGGGGATCCCCTTTCCCACCGTATCGGCATTGTCGCGCGCGGCCTTGTTCATGTCCGACGGATAGGCGCCGGGCGCGAGCGAGGTGAAGTTGATATGTTCGCGCGTCATGTGCGCCGCCATCTTGCGCGTCAGCATGATCAGCGCCGCTTTGGAGGCCTGATAGCTGTAATGATCCCACGGGTTCATCCGCTGCCCGTCGATCGACGTGATGTTGATGACCTTTGCGGGCTGCCGTGCCGAGGCCGCGTGTTTCAGCAGCGGGTAAAGCGCCTGAGTCAGGAAAAAGGGCGAGCGGACGTTCAGGTCCATCACCTTGTCCCAGCCGCTTTCGGGAAAATCGGCAAAGGGCGCCGCCCATGCCGCACCGGCGTTGTTGACCAGAATATCGAGCCGTCCCTCATGCTCGGCGAATTGTGCGGCAAGCGCCCTGCATCCGGCGACCGTCGAGACATCCTGCGGCAGCGCGATGCAGTTCGGGCCCAGCTTTTCCGCCATCGCGAAACAGGCATCGGCCTTGCGCGAAGAGATATAGACCTTCGCCCCCTGCGCGATGAAGGCTTCCGCGATCCACGATCCGATATTGCGCGAACCGCCCGTGATGAGCGCGACGCGCCCGTCCAGTCGGAAAATCGTCGTCATATCCATCGGCTATCCTCCCGCCCTGATCGTTTCGCGCGCCACGATCAGCTGCTGGATCTGGCTTGTGCCTTCGTAGATGCGGAACAGGCGGACGTCGCGATAGAAGCGCTCGATCCCGTAATCGGCGATATAGCCCGCGCCGCCGAAAATCTGCACCGCCCTGTCCGCGACCCTGCCGACCATTTCGGATGCGAAAAGCTTGGCCGCCGCGGCTTCCATCACGATCGACTCGCCAGCGTCCTTTCGCGCCGCGGTTTCGAGCGTCAGCGCCCGCGCCGCGAGGCTTTCGGTTTTCATGTCGGCGATCATCGCCTGCACCAGCTGGTGCTCGGCGATGGGCTTGCCGCCCTGCACCCGCTCCCTCGCATAGGTCACCGAATCGGCGATCAGCCGCTCGGCGGCACCGACGCACACCGCTGAGATATGCAGCCGCCCGCGATCGAGCACGCGCATGGCGACCTTGAAGCCCTCGCCCTCGGCTCCCAGCATGTTCGCGGCCGGTACCGGCACATTGTCGAAATTGACGTCGCAGACATGCGCGCCATGCTGGCCCATTTTCTTTTCCGGCGCGCCGATGGTGATGCCGGGCAAATCGGCGGGAACGAGGAAAGCCGAAATGCCTCGCGCGCCCGCGTCCCCGGTCCGCGCCATGACGGTGAACAGATGCGCCCTGTCGGCATTGGTGATGTAGCGTTTCGTGCCGCTCAGCCGCCAGACGTCGCCCCTTACACCGGCCCCCTCATCGCGCACCGCGCGCGTTTTCACATTGGCGCTGTCGCTTCCGATATTGGGCTCGGTCAGCGCAAAGCTCGTGATGATTTCACCCGCCGCGATCGCGGGCAGCCAGCGCGCCTTTTGCGCTTCGGTTCCCGCCATCACGAGTCCCTGCGATCCGATGCCCACATTTGTGCCAAAGGTCGATCGCATCGCCGGACTCGTGCGACCCAGCTCGATCGCGACCTTGCATTCCTCGAGCATCGAAAGACCAAGGCCGCCATAATGCGGATCGATCGAAAGGCCGAAAAGCCCCAGTTCCTTCATCTCAGCGATCAGCTCGGCGGGAATGTCGTCACTCTCGGCGACCACGGCTTCCATCGGCCGGAGGCGCTCATCGACGAACCGTCGCACCCCATCGATCAGCGCGGCGAAGGTTTCGGCGTCAAGTGCCATCAGTAACCGTTCATCCGGGCGACGCGCTCCGCATGATAACGCGCATCGCCGAAGAACTCCTCGAGTGCGCGATCGCGTTTCATGTACAGCCCGATGTCATATTCATCGGTCATGCCGATCCCGCCGTGCATCTGCACCCCCTCCTGAACCGCGAGACGCACCGCCTTTCCCGTCTTCGCCTTGGCAACGGCGACGGCCATTTCGGCGCGCGGATCGTCGGCATCGAGCAGCTGCTGCGCCTTGAGCACGGTCGCGCGCGCGACTTCCATTTCGCCATAAAGATGCGCGGCACGGTGCTGAAGTGCCTGAAATTCGCCGATCAGCTTGCCGAACTGTCTGCGCTGCTTGAGGTAGCCGACGGTCATGTCCATCGCTGCGCCACCGACGCCGAGCATTTCGGCCGCGGCCCCCACGCGCCCGGCATCGAGCAGCCGTGACAGCACGGCCCAGCCACCGTCGACCTCGCCGATCACGGCATCGGCGTCGACGGCGACACGATCGAAGGTCACCTGGCTCGCAAGCGACGAATCGACAAGGCGGCGCGGATCGGCGGTCTGCCCGGCATCTTTCGGCACGGCAAAAAGCGTCAGCCCGTCGCTCTCGCCTTCCCCGCCAGCCGTGCGCGCGACGACGATCGTCAGATCGGCGACATGGCCGTTGAGAACGAACGTCTTCTGCCCCGTCAGCTCGAAACCATTGCCTGATCGCACGGCGCGCATGGCGCAGTGGTGCGGATGGTGTTTCGCGCCCTCGTCTATCGCAAGCGCGACGACCGCCTGACCGCCAGCGATTTTCGGCAACCACCGCTCGCCCAGCGTCGCCGACGTCCTCAGCGCCGAAACCGCCGAAACCGCGGTGGAGAGAAAGGGAGACGGCGTCAGATTGCGCCCGATCTCCTCGAGCACGATGCCGGCTTCGACATGACCAAGGCCCATGCCGCCATTCGCTTCGGGGATCATGATGCCGGTAAAGCCCATTTCGGCAAACTGGCTCCACAGATCGCGGCTGAACCCGATGGGATCATCGGCGTCACGCAGCGCACGCAAATGCCTGACGGGCGCAGCCTCGGCAATGAACGGCCCTGCCGTATCGCGGAGCATCGACTGGTCTTCGTTCAAGTACAGAGGCATTGATTGTTCTCGCTTCTTCCCCTCTCCCCTTGTGGGAGAGGGTGGCGCAAAGCGCCGGGTGAGGGGGATAGGGAAACGGGTCGGGGTTTCCCTTATCCCCCTGTCCCCGCTCGGCTTTGCCGAGTCGCCCTCTCCCGCAGGGGGAGAGGGAGATACCTTAGGCCCCCGGCAGTTCGAGGATCCGCTTGGCGACGACGTTCAGCATCACTTCGCTTGTTCCACCCTCGACGCTGTTCGCCTTGGTGCGCAGCCAACTCCGCGCCGACGCGCCACCGGTCTCGCCGTCCCATTGCAGCGTTTCGGAGCCGCCCGCCGCCATGATGAGCTCATGCCGCCGCTTGTTCAGTTCGGTGCCGACGTATTTCATCATGTTCGGCTGAGCCGGATGCGCCTTCCCGGCTTTTGCCTCATCGACGAACTTTTCGCTCATCGCGCGAAACGCCATCACCTCGACGTCGAAATCGGCCATATCGGCCCGAAGCAAGGGTTCGGTCGCCGCGACCTTGGCAAACTGCTTCCCGATCGATGCCATGCCGGTGCCGAGGCCGCCGCCAGAGATCATTTCGCGCTCATGCCCCAGCAGATATTTGGCAACGTCCCAGCCGCGGTTCACCTCGCCGACGATCTGATCCCTGGGGACTTTCACATCGTCGAAAAACGTCTCGCAAAAGGGCGAATTGCCGCTGATCAGCAGGATCGGTTTGGTCGATACGCCGGGCGTCTTCATGTCGAACAGCAAAAAGCTGATGCCGTGATATTTGCTCGTCTTGTCGGTGCGGACGAGGCAGAAGATCCAGTCGGCCCTGTCGGCATATGATGTCCAGACCTTCTGGCCGTTGACGATCCAGTGATCGCCGCGATCCTCGCCGAACGTCTGCATCGAGACGAGATCGCTGCCCGAACCCGGTTCGGAATAGCCCTGGCACCAGCGGATTTCACCGCGCGCGATCTGCCCGAGAAAATGAACTTTCTGCGCCTCGGTGCCGAATTTCAGCAGCGCCGGCCCTAGCATCCAGATGCCGAAGCTCGAAAGCGGCGGTCGCGCCCTGATCCGCGCCATTTCCTCGCGGAGTATCTTTGATTCGGCGGGAGAAAGCCCGCCACCGCCATAGGCCTTCGGCCAGTCGGGCACCGTCCAGCCCTTTGCCACCATCGCGTCCAGCCACTGCTTCTGCGCCGGCGAATTGAATACCGCCTCACGCCCGCCCCAGCAGACATCGCCTTCGTCGCGAACAGGCTCCCGCATCTCTGCCGGACAGTTCGCATCCAGCCAGGCGCGTGTTTCTTCACGAAAGATATCGAGGTCAGCAGACATTGGATCGCCTCTCCGAGCGGACAGGCCCAAAGGCTATGCCCCCTTTACGTTTACGTCAACCATGCGCCGCCGAAGAATTAGGGCTGGACCGGCGGGGCGTGACCAAGGCATAGTTGACGCGAACGTAAAGCCGGCCAGCCGACCAAGGAGAGCACCCGTGGACTTCGATCTGACCGAGCGGCAGGCCTATTGGCGCGATCGCGTCCGCGATCACATGGCGCGTCATGTCGTTCCACGACAGGGTGATTATCATGCCGAACAGAGCAGCGGCGGACGCTGGAAGCTGCTTCAGACGGTCGAGCAGGAAAAAGCGCGCGCAAAGGCTGCGGGGATCTGGAACCTGTTCATGCCGCCGGGTGCCGGGCGCCCGCCTGTCGATGACAGCTTCAAATTCGATGGGCCCGGCCTTTCGAACCTCGAGTATGCGCTCTGCGCGGAGGAAATGGGCCGGGTCGGCTGGGCCAGCGAAGTCTTCAACTGCTCGGCTCCCGATACCGGCAACATGGAAGTCTTTCACCGTTATGGCACGCGTGCGCAGAAAGACCGCTGGCTGAAACCGCTGATGGAAGGGGAAATCCGTTCGGCTTTCCTGATGACCGAGCCGAATGTCGCCTCGTCCGACGCGACCAATATCGAAACGTCGATCCGTCGTGACGGTGACGATTACATATTGAACGGCACCAAATGGTGGTCGTCGGGTGCAGGCGATCCGCGCTGCAAGGTCGCGATCGTCATGGGCAAGACCGATCCTGAGGCGGCTCGGCATGCGCAGCAGTCGATCGTCGTGATGGAACTCGACGCGCCCGGCGTAGCGATCCTCCGTCACCTGAACGTCTTCGGCTATGACGATGCGCCGCACGGCCATATGGAAATCCGGCTCGAGGACGTGCGCATCCCGGCGTCGAACATGCTGCTCGGCGAAGGCCGCGGGTTCGAAATCGCTCAGGGGCGTCTCGGGCCGGGGCGCATCCACCATTGCATGCGCACGATCGGGGTCGCCGAAGTCGCGCTTGAAAAGATGGTGAGGCGGCTCACCTCGCGCGTCGCGTTCGGAAAACGGATTTCGGACCATTCGATCTGGGAACAGCGCGTCGCTGGGGCGCGGATCGATATCGAGATGAACCGCCTGCTCTGCCTGAAAGCGGCGGACATGATGGACAAGGTCGGCAACAGGGCGGCGCAGGCCGAGATTGCGATGATCAAGGTCGCGGCCCCCACGATGGCGCTGAAAATCATCGACGATGCGATCCAGGCATTCGGTGGCGCGGGTGTGTCCGACGATCCGGGCCTCGCCGTTGCCTATGCGCACCAGCGCACGCTGCGGCTCGCCGACGGACCCGATGAAGTCCACAACCGGAGCATCGCGCGCATCGAGTTCGGGAAATATCAGGCAGCGTCATGAAAGCAGCCGTCCTGACCGCGCCGGGCAGCCCGCTCACGATCGAAACGCTCGTGATCGCCAATCCCGGGCCACGTGAGGTGCTGATCCGCACCGCGGCCTGCGGACTTTGCCATTCGGACCTGCACTTCATCAACGGCACTTACCCCCATGCGCTGCCTTGCGTGCCCGGGCACGAGGCGGCGGGGACGGTGGTGGCGATCGGCAGCGACGTCCGCACGGTCAAAGTCGGCGATCATGTGGTCACCTGCCTTTCGGCATTCTGCGGCCACTGCGAATATTGCGTGACCGGGCGCATGTCACTCTGTCTCGGGGCCGAGACCCGGCGCGGCAGGGACGAAACGTCGCGGCTCACCCGGAGCGACGGCACGCCGGTTGCCCAGATGCTCAACCTGTCCGCCTTTGCCGAAATGATGCTCATCCATGAACATGCCTGTGTCGCGATATCGCCCGATATGCCGCTCGACAAAGCCGCGGTTATCGGCTGCGCGGTGACGACGGGGGCGGGCGCGATCTTCAACATCTGCAAACTGGTGCCCGGTGAAACCGTTGCCGTTATCGGCTGCGGGGGCGTCGGCCTCGCCACGGTCAACGCGGCGAAGATCGCCGGTGCCGGGCGGATCGTCGCTGCCGATCCGGTTCCCGAAAAGCGCGCGCTTGCGATCAGGCTCGGGGCCACCGACGTCATCGACACCGGGTCGCCGCAGCCCGCAGAGCAGATCGTCGCGCTGACGGGGGGCGGCGTCGATCACGCGATCGAAGCCGTGGGGCGCGCCCAGTCAGCAGCGCTCGCCACCGCCGTCGTCCGCCGCGGCGGCGCAGCAACGATCCTCGGCATGATGCCGCTCTCCGAACGGGTCGGCCTTAGCGCACTCGATCTCCTGTCGGGGAAGACGCTGCGTGGGGCGCTGATGGGCGGCAACCGCTTTCCCGTCGATATCCCCCGCCTTGTCGACTTCTACCTTCGCGGCCTGCTCGATCTCGACAGCATCGTTGCCGAGACGATCGCGCTCGAGGATGTGAACCTCGGTTTCGGGCGGATGGAACGCGGCGACGCCGCCCGCTCGGTCATCCTCTTCGACTGATGGACGCGACCGAGGCCTTTACCGGAACCGTTGCACCGCAAGGGGCCGATGTGCTCGACGTGCCCCGGCTCACCGAATGGATGAGCGCCAATATCGCGGGCTTCGCCGCGCCGCTGACGATCGCCAAATTCAAGGGCGGTCAGTCCAACCCCACCTATCGGCTCGACACCCCTGGCGGCAGCTATGTCCTGCGGCGCAAGCCATTCGGCCCGCTGCTCCCGTCTGCGCATGCGGTGGACCGTGAATATTTCGTCATCGACCGTCTTCATCGCGCCGGCTTCGCCACGCCGCGCGCCTATGGCCTGTGCGAGGATGAACGGGTCATCGGCGCGATGTTCTACATCATGGCGCATGTCGGGGGACGCACGATCTGGGATGCCGCAATGCCGGGTGCCGACCCCGCCGAGCGGCGCGCGGTGCATCTGGCGATGACCGATACGCTTGCCGCGCTTCACACGGTCGACGTCGCGCGCGCGGGGCTGGGCAGCTACGGCAAGCCGGGCAATTATTTCGAACGGCAGGTGGCGCGCTGGACCCGCCAGTATCGCGCATCGGAGACCGAGCGGCTCGAGCCGATGGAGCGGCTCATCGACTATCTGCCGCGCACGCTTCCCGGACAGACGCGTGTTTCGGTCGTTCACGGCGATTACCGGATCGACAATCTCATCTTTGCACCAGACCACCCCCACGTGTGCGCGGTGCTCGACTGGGAATTGTCGACGCTCGGCGATCCACTGGCCGATTTCGCCTATTTCGCCATGGCCTGGGTCACCGACAATGGCGGGCGTTCGGGCGTGCAGGATCTGGACCGGGCGGCGCTTGGCATTCCCGAACTCGATGAAATTGTCGATCGCTATTGCGCCGCCACCGGTCGCGACGGCATTCCCGGGCTCGACTGGTATCACGCCTATAATTTCTTCCGGCTGGCAGGCATCCTCCAGGGCATAAAGAAGCGGGTGATCGACGGGACGGCCAGTTCGGCACATGCGCTTGACATGTCGGCGCGCGTCGGGCCGCTTGCCGAACAGGCGTGGCAGTTTGCGCAAAGGGCGGGCGGATGAGGCTCGGGGGCAAGGTCGCGATCATCACCGGGGCCGGATCGGGAATCGGCCGCGCATCCGCGGTTCTGTTCGCGCAGGAAGGGGCATCGCTCGTCCTCGGCGACAGATCGGAAGCGGTTCATGAAACCGCACGGACCGTCGAGGACGCGGGAGGCAGGGTTGTCGCGCTGCAGATGGATGCCGGTGACGAGGGCTGTGTGAAAAAGACCGTCGCCGCTGCCATCGAAACGTTCGGCGGGCTCGACATCGCCTTTGCCAACGCCGGGATTTCGGGCGGCATGGACGGGATTTTCGATACCACCCCCGAACATATGGCCGAAGTCCTGCGCGTGAACCTGATCGGGCCGATGCTGATGGTGAAGCACGCGGGCAGGCACATGTGGGAGAAGGCGCGCGGCGGATCGATCGTCCTGACGGCCAGTGTCGCGGGGCTGCGTTCGGGCGCCGGCGGCCCCAGCTATTCGACGTCGAAAGCCGGCGTCATCAATCTTGCGCAGGTCTCCGCGCAGCAGCTGAGCGGCACGGGTGTTCGCGTCAACGCGCTGTGCCCCGGCCTGACCGAGACGGGCATGACGCAGCCGACGTTCGATTATGCGCGTGACAAGGGCGTGACCGACAGGATCGGGCGTCTCAATCCTTTGCGCCGCGCCGCCCAGCCGATCGAGCTTGCCCGCGTCGCGCTGTTCCTTGCTTCTGACGACGCGAGCTATGTCAACGGTCAGGCCATTGCCGTCGATGGCGGGCTTTCGAGTTCGCACCCGGTAACACGCCAGATGACAGGGCAGACCGCGGTATGACCGGCCGCCTGAGGGAGACGCAGCGAGACGCGCCGCCGTGCGTTGGCTCGTTCTGCACCATGCCTGGAGTAATGACATGAAACAACGTGAACTCGGTGACAGCGGCATTGCCGTATCTGAAATCTGCCTCGGCAGCTGGCTGACCTATGGGGTCGGCGTCGAGGCGGACGCGGCGCGCGCCTGCCTTGATCGGGCGTTCGATGAAGGCATCAACTTCATCGATACCGCAAACAATTATGGCCAGGGTGCTGCGGAAACGTTCCTCGGCGAAGCGCTGAAGGGCCGCGCGCGCGACAGCTACGTCCTTGCGACCAAACTGTTCTTCCCGATGAGCGAGACCGACAGGGGCCTGTCGCGCGCGCAGATCATGAAGCAGATCGATGCGAGCCTGACGCGGCTGCAAACCGATCATGTCGATCTCTATCAGTGCCACCGTTATGATGCGGAGACGCCGATCGCCGAAACCATGGAAGCGCTGAGCGACGTCGTCCGCAGCGGCAAGGCGCGCGCCATCGGCTTTTCCGAATGGTCGCCACAGAATATCGAGGACGGGCTGGCTGTGCCCGACGCAGTGAAGTTCGTATCGTCGCAGCCGCAATATTCGCTGCTGTGGCGGCGGCCCGAGGCAAAGGTCATCCCGCTGTGCGCTGCCAATGGCATTTCCCAGATTGTCTGGTCGCCGCTCGCGCAGGGCGTTCTCACCGGCAAATACAGGCCGGGCACGACGCCGCCCGATGGCAGCCGCGCCGCGTCTGCGGAAATGGGCGGGTTCATCGGCGGCTTCATGACCGATGCGGTGCTGAATGCCGTAGCCGCGCTGCAGCCGCTTGCCGAAGAAGCCGGATGCACGCTTGCACAGTTCGCGCTCGCCTGGGTCTTGCGCGAGCCCAATGTCGCCGCGGCGATTGTCGGTGCGAGCAGGCCCGATCAGGTGACGGACAATGCCCGCGCCAGCGGCCTCGCGATCGATCCCGCACTGTTCGCGAGGGCCGAGGCGATCGTCGCCGGGGCAAATGCGTGATCGCTGCGGTTGCCGATCCCGCCTCGCTCGGCTTCGATGCGGTGCGGCTTGCCCGCATCGATGAGCATATCCGGTCGAAATACGTCGATGGCGGGCGTTTTCCCCATGCCGCGCTGCTTGTCGGGCGGGGAGACGAGATTGCGCACCTCTCGGTCATGGGTGACGCCCGCCCAGGGATTCCGCTGAAGGCCGACGCGATTTTCCGCATCGCCTCGATGACGAAGCCGGTCACCTCGATCGCGTTCATGCAGCTTGTCGAGGAGGGGCGCGTCGCGCTCGCCGATCCGGTGGCGAAAGTCCTGCCCGATTTTGCCGAAACCGGCGTCTTCGTCAGCGGCGGCGGGAACACGCCGTTCGTCACCCGCCGCCCCGCCTCGCCGATCCGCATGATCGATCTTCTGCGCCACACCTCGGGACTGACCTACAGCTTCCAGGAACGCAGCAACATCGACGCCGCATACCGGAAGCTGGGCTTCGAGCGTTTCGATGCGGGGCCGATCGATTCGTTCGTCAAAACTGTCGCGAGCCTTCCCCTCGAGTTCGATCCCGGCACCGCATGGAATTACTCGGTATCGACCGATATTCTCGGCGCGGTCGTCGAAAAACTGTCGGAACAAAATCTGGCGGAGTATTTTGCCGAACATGTCTTCACCCCGCTCGGCATGACGGACACCGCTTTCCGGATTCCCGCCGAAAAGCTCGGTCGCGTTCCCGATTGTTACCGTTGGGATCCGGTCACGCGCATGAAACTCCATGATCCCGGCGCGACATCCGCCTGGGCCAGCCCGCCGGGGTATTTCTCGGGCGGCGGGGGGCTCACCTCGACGCTTGCCGACTATCACCGTTTCGCACGCATGCTGTTGAGCGGCGGCGAACTTGACGGGGCGCGGATCGCTTCACCGCATACAGTCCGCCTGATGACGGCCAATCACCTTCCGGGCGGGCGCGATCTGACGCAATTGTCCAGATCGCTCTTCAGCGAAGCAGAAAATGCGGGCATGGGCTTCGGGCTTGGTTTCGGCACGGTCATCGATGCACCGGCAACGATGCTGCCCGGAAACAATGGCGAATTTTACTGGGGTGGCATGTTTTCGACGGCGTTCTTCGTCGATCCCGTCGATGACGTGATCTTGATCTTCATGACCCAGTTGATGCCGTCCAGCGCCTATCCTGTGCGGCGCGAGCTCAAGACAATGGTTTACTCGGCCCTCATCGGCTGACCAATCGGAGACGAACATGACCGACAGCCCCATTACGACCGAACTGCACAACGATATCCTCGTCATCATCAGCAACAATCCGCCGGTGAACGCGCTTGGCGCTAATGTCCGCATCGGGCTTGGCGCCGGGATCAGGCAGGCGATGACCGACGACAGCGTGAAGGCCATCGTCATCCGCTGCGACGGTCGAACCTTTTTCGCCGGGGCGGACATTACCGAGTTTACCAAAGCACCTGTCGAGCCGCTGCTTCCCGAGCTGGTCAACACGATCGAGGCGTGCGCCAAGCCCGTGGTCGCGGCGATCCACGGCACTGCGCTTGGCGGCGGCTGCGAAGTGGCGCTCGGCTGCCATTACCGCATCGCCGCCCCCAGTGCCAGGATCGGAACGCCCGAAGTCAAGCTCGGCCTGCTGCCGGGCGCAGGCGGTACGCAGCGGCTGCCACGCACCGCGGGCATCGAGACCGCGGTCGAGATGTGCGCGGGGGGAGCACCGATCAGTGCCGCCAAAGCGCTCGAGGTCGGACTGATCGACGCACTCGCAGGCGAAGACTCGCTCATCGCCGATGCGCTCGCCTTTGCACGCACGTGCATCGCCAAAGGGCCCCGCGCGACCCGCGACCTGCCGTTAAAGGGCGATCCGGCGAGCATCGAGGCCTATGCCAAAGCGAATGCGCGCAAACACCGGGGGTTCGAGGCACCCGCCGCCAATATCGCCTGCGTCGAGGCTGCCACGCGCCTGCCATTCGACGAGGGCCTCGCGTTCGAGCGCAACGCATTCGGCAAGTTGATCTTCGGCAGCCAGTCTGCCGCGCAGCGGCATATCTTCTTCGCCGAACGCCAGGCGCAGAAAATCGACGGCATCGGTGCCGATGTCCACCCCCGCGCGATCGGCCGGGTCGGCGTAATCGGCGCGGGCACGATGGGCGGCGGCATCAGCATGAATTTCCTGTCCGCAGGTATTCCCGTCACGATCGTCGAGATGAAACAGGACGCGCTCGACAAGGGCGTCGGCATCATCCGCAGGAATTACGAGGCGACTGCGGCCAAGGGCAGGATGACGGCCGATCAGGTCGAAGCAGCCATGGCCGCACTCACGCCGACGCTTTCTCTTGAAGACCTTGCCGACTGCGACCTCATCATCGAGGCGGTCTATGAAGACATGGCCGTCAAGAAGGATATTTTCGGCAAGCTCGACGGGATCGCCAGAACCGGTGCCATTCTGGCTTCGAACACGTCCTATCTCGACATTGACGAGATCGCGGCGTGCACCGGCCGCCCGCACGATGTGCTGGGCATGCATTTTTTCTCGCCCGCCAACGTCATGAAGCTCCTCGAGGTCGTGCGCGGCGAGAAAACCGCGCCGGATACGCTGCTTACCGCGATGAGACTTGCCAAAAGAATCGGCAAGGTCGCCGTCGTTGCGGGCGTCTGCCATGGCTTTATCGGCAACCGCATGTTGATGCCGCGTCAGGTGGAGGCCAACACGCTGCTCATGGAAGGTGCGACGCCGCAGCAGATCGACAAGGTCCATGTCGATTTCGGCATGCCGATGGGGCCGTTCCAGATGGCCGATCTCGCGGGCGTCGATATCGGCTGGCATCGCGACCCCAGCCGCATCGAAAACATCCGCGATGCCCTCGCCGCCGTCGGCCGGTGGGGCCAGAAGACCGGCAAGGGATTTTACGACTATGACGAAAAGCGCAACCCGACGCCGAGCGCCGAAACGCAGAAGATCATCGACGAGTTCGCCGCCAGATCGAACCTGCCCAAGCGTGACATTTCGGACGAAGAGATCATCGAGCGCACGCTCTATCCGGTGGTCAATGAAGGCTATCTGATCCTCGAAGAAGGCAAGGCGCAGCGGGCGTCAGACATCGATGTGGTATGGGTCTATGGCTATGGCTGGCCGGTCTATCGCGGCGGCCCGATGTTCTGGGGCGATCTGGAAGGCGCGAAAAAGATCGTCGCGGGGCTCGAAAAACATGGGCTTCCGGTGGCGGCGAGCCTGAAGGCGAAGGTCTAACCGGCGAGACGAACGGCGCGCGCTCGCCAGACCGGGGCGAGCGCGCGCAATCCGGCCAGCTCGCGCGCCTCCGCCCCGGTGCTGACGCCCGCGACGATGAGCGCAGTCGCGCGGGCGACGGTCCATTCGGGATGCAGGCGTGATACCATGACGAGATCGTCCCCCGCGGCCACGCTGCCTTCCTCGACCACGCGGTAATACCAGCCGGTGCGACCAGATTTCACCATCAGCGCGACGACGCGCTTGTCGTCGAGCCGGTGCGCCTGTTTCCAGCATGGCTGGCGACCCTGACAAACCTCCACAAGCGCCGTGCCGAGGCGGAGGCGGTCGCCGATGCAGACGTCATGTTCGGTGAGCGACCGTGTCGAGATGTTCTCACCGAAGGCACCGGGCGCGTCGAGCAGCGGATGCCCGCCGATCCGCTCCGCCCACCAGCCATAATGATCGCGTGGATAATGGTGGATGGCCTTGTCTGGCCCGCCGTGAACTGCCCGGTCGGCCTGCTGATCGCCTTCGATGCCGAGGAGATGAACGGTTCGCGGGCCCGATACCGGTGCCTTGCCGATCGCGCTATCCTCATCGGGTGTAATCTTCGCTATCGGCCCAGTAAGCAGTGATTCGATCGTCCAGCGCATTTGGGCAGACCAGGTGCGATCGCTTCGTCCCGCTACCCGCACCGGTTACGACGGCTCTTCAACGCTCGCGCCATCCGCATCCTGATACCAGACTTCGACCGCGCCGGAGAGCTTGATCGTCAGCGGATGCCCCGTTCGGTCCACCTTCTTGCCGAGCGAGACGCGAATCCAGTTCTCGCTGATGCAATATTCATCGACATCGGTCCGCTCGACGCCCCTGAAGCGCACGCCGATCCCGCGCGCCAGCAGATCGGCGTGATGATGAGGGCTGGCAGGATTGATGGCGAGGCGATCGGGTGGCGTTTCAGTCATGCGGGAACTCTAGCGCCGCCGGTGCGCGCTTGGCAACGATCCGGGTTCAGTGCACGAAGCGCGCGACGACATCGCGGTAGCTGCGCGATACCTTCACCTGCGCGCCCGAATCGAGCACCAGAAAACATTCGCCATTGGTGTGGGGCTTTACCTGCTTGACGAGATCGAGGTTGACGATCGTCGAGCGGTGAATGCGCTGAAACCGGCGCGGATCGAGTCGGCGTTCGAGATCCTTCATCGTTTCACGAAGGATCAGCGTGTTGTCGCCGGTATAGATACACATATAGTCGCCCGCCGCGTCGATCCGCTCGATCGTGTCGACGTCGACACGAAAAATCTGTCCCCGGTCCTTGATGTTGATCAGCTTTTCAAAACGGTTAGCGGCGGCCGGTACATCCTCACCGTCTGCTGTCAGCCCCTCTGCGGCATCGGGAGCATGTTCGGCAAGGACGTCCATCAGCCGTTCGGCATCCTCGACGCCGCGCTTTTCAGCGAGGCGCGTCCGCACGCGTTCGAGCGTCGCCGAGAGCCGATCGTCCTCGACCGGCTTCATCAGATAATCGGTCGCCTCCGCCTCGAAGGCACGGATTGCATGATCCTGAAACGCGGTGACGAAAACGAACAGCGGTGGTTCGAGGTCGGCGAGACCCGATACAACCGAAAAACCGTCGAAGCCGGGCATCTGGATATCGAGAAAGACCAGATCGGGCTTGTACGTCTTGATCGCACCGATCGCTTCGCGACCATTCGAACAGGTATCGACAATTTCAACGTCGGGATGAGCCGAAAGGCGAAGTTCGAGCCCCTGGATCGCCAGTTTTTCGTCATCGACAAGGATCGTTCTGATAGTCATGCGGCCTCTAACATGGTTTCGACCGGCTGAAATGGCATGTCGATCGTCACGACAAACCCCTCTCCGGGCTGATTTCTGGCATCAAAACGATGATCGGGACCATAGGCCTGGGCAAGCCTGTCGCGGATATTCGCCAGCCCCACACCCGTCGAATAGCTGGGCCGAACCCCACCGTCATTCAAGCCAGGCCCGCTGTCGGACACGGTGATGTGCACCCGATCCCCGGCAAGCCGCGCGTTGACCGCGATTTCTGCACCCTCCTCCAACGGCGTGACCGCATATTTGATCGAGTTTTCGACGAGCGGCTGGAGAAGGAGCGATGGGATGCGTGCGGTGCTGACGCGCGGATCGAGATCGAACGTCGCCCGGAGCCGTTCCTCGAACCGCATCTTTTCGATGTCGAGATAGAGCTTCAGCGTCTCGAACTCCTGATCGAGCGTTACCTGCGCTTCGGGTTCGTTGACGAGCGTGTAGCGCAGGAATGAGGATAGGCGGCTGAGCATCGCATTGGCGCGATCGGTCTGCTTCAGCAGCACGAGCGTGGAAATCGAATTGAGCGTGTTGAACAGGAAATGAGGGTTGAGCTGGTAGCGCAGCATCGCCAGCTGTGCCGATGACGCCGCACCTTCGAGCTTCAGCAGCTGAACACGCTGCGCCTCGGCGATCAGGAAAAAATTGATCGAATAGTAAAGCGAGGTCCAGGCACCCAGCAGCAATCCATCGATGAGGACAGTGCCAAGGAGCCAGCCTTCGAACGGCAGGCTGCCTGGATTGATCATCGAGAATACCCACGCATCGATGACCGAAAAGGCGACGACTGACGCCATGACCGTGCCGAGCGACCCGAGCCAGATCGTCCACGGCGGTTTCCTGATGAGCGTGCGAAAGACCGCCGCCATGACAAGCGTCAGCGAATAGCCGGTCGCGGTGGAAATCAGCACCGGGATGAAAAACGAAACATTCATCCCGTTCGCCACGCCCTGCGCGCAACGCAGCAGCAGATAGCCCGTCCATCCGCCACCCTGGAGCATCCAGAAGGCACGGTTCTTGTCGTCGAAGAACGTCCGGGCACGGGGCGGGGCGATGGCCATTGTCATGCCCGGTTAGCGGATTTGTTCGCCAAGCTCAAAACCTGCGTGGCCCTTTTTCGAATCCGGCTTTCGCGAGGCGTGGCCGTCGTCAGTCGTCCTCATCCTCATAACCGACCAGATCGAGCGCGCGCGCCCTGATCTGCCGTGTCATGCACCAGTGGAGGATGGCATCCTCGCGCCCGTGCGTCACCCAGACTTCGCGCGGCCGGATTTCGAGGAGCGTCTGCGTCAGCTCGTCCCAGTCGGCATGGTCGGAAACGATGAGCGGCAGTTCGACGCCGCGTTGCACCGCGCGCTGGCGGACGCGCATCCATCCGCTCGCCATTGCCGTGATCGGATCGGGAAGCCGACGCGACCAGCGATCGTTAAGTGCCGACGGCGGTGCGATGACGAGGGCGCCGCGCATGTCTTCCTTCGATGCGACCAGCGCCGGGCGGAGTTCGCCCAGATCGACGCCCCATTCGCCATAAAGATCGCAGAGCCGCTGCATCGCGCCATGGATATAGATCGGCGCATCGAGCCCCAGCGCGCGAAGCTCGGCGATCACGCGCTGTGCCTTGCCCAGTGCATAGGCGCCCACGAGCACGCAGCGATCGGGTTCGGCGGCAAGCGCGCTCAGCAGTTTCGCCATTTCGTCGCGCGTGTCGGGATGGCGGAACACCGGCAGGCCGAAAGTCGCCTCAGTGATGAAGATGTCGCACGGCACCGGTACGAAGGGCGCGCAGGTCGGATCGGCCCGGCGCTTGTAATCGCCCGAAACGACGACGCGCTCGCCCGCATGTTCGAGCAGGATCTGCGCCGAGCCGAACACATGACCGGCAGGAAAGAAAGTGACGGTTACATCGCCGATCGCCAGCGGCACGCCGCAGGTCATCGGAATGCCGCCGCTTTGCACGCCATAGCGCACGCCTATGATCGCGAGGGTTTCGGGCGTCGCCCAGATCGTTCCGTGCCCGCCCCGCGCATGATCGGCGTGGCCGTGCGTCACCAGCGCGCGCGACTGCGGACGGGAGGGATCGATCCAGGCGTCGATCGCCGGAATATGGATCCCGTGCGGCTGGGGATCGATCCAGGCGCCGGGTCGTGCCATATCTCTTGTATAGCAGGTCCGGCGGATTGGGGAACCGCCGTCAACGGCATGAAGATGCCCAAGGCCCGAAGGGGGGACGCCAGCTCCCGAATTGATTTGGGGTGACACCGGATCGCGTTTAGCGACGTAACGCCGATGAGAACATTCCCCGCCCCGGATTCCCTGCCAGACGAAACGGGCCCCGAACTGCCTCAGGCGGTCGAACGCTGGTTCGCGGCCAGGGGCTGGGGGCCACGGCGGCACCAGATCGAAATGCTCGACGCGGCGCGCGCCGGGCAGCACGCACTGCTCGTCGCGCCGACGGGATCGGGGAAGACGCTGTCGGGCTTTCTGCCGACGCTCGTCGCGCTGATCGAGGCGCCGGGCGACGGCATTCACACGCTCTACATCTCGCCGCTGAAGGCACTTGCAGTCGATATCCAGCGCAATCTGCTTGCGCCGATCGCCGAGATGGATCTCGCCATCAGGGTCGAGACGCGGACCGGTGATACGTCGGCCGACCGCAAGAAGCGCCAGCGTGAGAGGCCGCCGCAGATCCTGCTGACGACGCCCGAATCACTCTCGTTGCTGTTGAGCCACGCCGACAGTTTGGCGCTGTTCGCGGGGCTGCGCACCGTCGTGATCGACGAAGTCCATGCCTTTGCCAATTCGAAGCGCGGCGATCTGCTCAGCCTGTGCATGGGGCGACTCCAGCGGATCGCCCCGGGCATGCGGCGCGTGGCGCTGTCGGCGACGGTCGCGGACCCGGAGGACTATCAGGCCTGGCTCGCGCCTGGCGGCGATATCGGCACCGTGCGGCTGGTGCACGGCGAACGCGGGGCCGAACCCGATATCACCATATTGTTGCCCGAGGGCCGCGTCCCCTGGGCGGGGCATTCGGGGCGCTACGCCGCACCGCAGGTGATGGCCGCAATCGAGGCGCACAGGACCACGCTGGTTTTCTGCAACACGCGTGCGCTCGCCGAACTGATTTTCCAGGATTTGTGGAAAGCGAACGACGCGCAGCTCCCGATCGGCATCCATCACGGCAGCCTCGATCTCGAGGCGCGGCAAAAGGTTGAAAAGGCGATGGCCGACGGGCGGCTGCGCGGCCTTGTCGCCACCGCCTCGCTCGATCTGGGGGTTGACTGGGGAAATGTCGATTGCGTGATCCAGATGGGGGCGCCGAAGGGATCGTCGCGGCTTTTGCAGCGGATCGGCCGGGCCAACCACCGGCTCGACGAAGCATCGGAAGCGGTGATCGTGCCGGGCAATCGCTTTGAATATCTCGAGGCGCGCGCGGCGCTTGATGCCGTCGAGGCAGGCGAGCTGGATGACGAGACGTTCCGCCCCGGCGGGTTCGACGTCCTTGCACAGCATGTTCTCGGCTGTGCGTGCGCCGCGCCCTTTGAGGAAGCGGCATTGCTTGCCGAGGTCCAGTCCGCGCTGCCCTATAGCGGGCTCGACGCCGCTGCGTTCGCGCGCGTGCTCGATTATATCGCGACTGGCGGCTACGCGCTTCGCGCCTATGACAGGTTCAGGCGGCTCACCCGTGAAGGAAGCTGCTGGCGCGTTACTCACCCGCGGGTCATTGCACAGCACCGGATGAACGCGGGCATCATCGTCGAGGCGGCGATGCTCAACGTGCGTTTCAAGAACGGTCGGTCGCTTGGCAGGGTCGAGGAAAGTTTTGCCGCGACGCTTTCGGTTGGCGATACGTTCTTCTTTTCGGGGATCAGCCTCGAGGTGGAGCGGATCGATACTGCGGACGTCGTAGTCCGCGCGTCGAGCCGCCCCGCGCGCATTCCCAGCTATGGCGGCACGCGCATGGCGCTTTCCACCAATCTTGCCGTCCGCGTCCGCACGTTTCTCGACGATCCCGTGCAGTGGCCGCGCTTTCCCGACGAAGTTCGTGAGTGGCTCGAAGCCCAAAAGCGCCGCTCCGTCCTGCCCGCCCCCGGCCAGCTGTTGATCGAAACGTTCCCGCATCAGGGCCGACATTACATGGTCGCCTATCCATTCGAGGGGTGGAACGCGCACCAGTCGCTCGGGATGCTGCTGACCGCGCGGATGGAGCGGATGGGACTGAAGCCACTCGGCTTTGTCGCCAATGATTATGCGCTCGCGACCTATGGCCTGGCGCAGATCAGCGATCCGGGACCGCTCTTTTCGTCCGACATCCTCGAGGATGAATTCGTCGACTGGGTCCAGAAATCGCATCTCCTGAAACGCGCCTTTCGTGACGTTGCGGTGATCGGTGGCCTTGTCGAGCGCCAGCATCCCGGCACGAGGAAGACGGGAAAACAGGTCAGCTTTTCGACCGACCTGATCTACGATGTGCTGCGCCGTTACGATCCCGGGCATCTTCTGCTCGAGGCCGCATGGGCCGATGCCAAGGCGCGGATGACCGACGTGGGGCGGCTCGCGCGCGTGCTCGAAGGCTCGGCGGAAACGATCCTGCACGTCGATCGTCCGCGGGTCACGCCGCTTGCGGTGCCCGTCCTCGTCATGGTGGGGCGGGAGGCCGTGCCGCAGGGCAGCGCCGATGATGACCTGCTGATCGAAGCCGAGGCGCTCGCGGCCGTCGCGATGCGTGAGGACTGACATTCCGCTAGGCGGACGCAGACAAAACGCGCATGTTCCTGTCATGAAACAGTCTCGTCTCAGTTACTTGGTGCTGACGCTCGCGGGCATGCTGCCATCGGTCGCGGCTGCGCAGCAGGACGTGACGGAACCGCCCCCGGTGCAGGCGACCATCGCTACCGATGTCGACGGATCGAGCCGCATGACCGTCCCCGTGACGATCGGTGCCGATGGGCGAACCACCGGTCCCTATCAGTTCGTCGTCGATACCGGTGCGGACCGGACCGTCGTTTCGCGCGAGCTCGCCGACCGGCTCGATCTGTCCCCCGGCCGTTCGGTGATGCTGCACAGCATGAGCGGCGCGGGCGAAGTAAGCACGGTCATCGTGCCGTCGCTCGATCTTGCGGGGCTGACCACGAAAAACATCAACGCGCCGGCGCTGTCGCAGACCCATCTCGGTGCATCGGGGCTGATCGGGATCGACAGCCTGAAGGGCCGCCGCATCATCATGGATTTCAGGCGAAGGACGATGACGATCGCCCCGCCCGGCGAGCGGGAGCGCGTCGATCCCGACACGATCGTCGTCACGGCGCGTTCGCGCTTCGGGCAGCTCGTACTGGTCGACGCCTCCGTCGATGGCATTCCCATCACCGTGATCATCGATACCGGTGCCGAAAACACGGTGGGAAATTCGGCGCTGCGCCGGATGCTCGCGAAACGGCGGCGCAAGCTGGATTTTTACACGACCACGATTACCGATGTGACGGGGGGCACGCTGGCCGCCGATATCGCGGCGGTGGGGCGGATCCGGATCGGCGACGTGACGATCGACAACATGGTCGTCGCCTTTACGGATGCGCACCCCTTTGCCCGGTTCGGCATCGCGAAAAAGCCGGCCATGATGCTCGGCATGGATACGTTGCGCGGATTTTCGCGCGTTTCGGTGGATTTCGGCAAACGCAAGGTGCGCTTTCTCTTGCCCGACGCCGCATGAACACCTAGCGGCGGGGCCATGGTTCCCTTTTCGTTCGGTGGTCAGGATTTTGCGGCTCTGCCCGGCGGGGCGCTGTGGTGGGGTGCCCGCCGGGCGCTGATCGTCGCCGATCTCCACCTTGAAAAGGCGAGCTGGTTCGCGCGCGACGGTCAGATGCTGCCGCCCTATGACTCGATCGCGACTCTGTCTGACCTGTCATCGCTCGTCGCCCTGACCTCGCCGCGCGAGCTTTGGTGTCTGGGCGACAGTTTTCATGACAGCGCGGGCTGCGAACGCCTGCCGCGAGGCGCGCAGGATATGTTGCGCGCGCTGACCGGCACGCTCGACTGGGTATGGATTGCCGGGAATCATGATCATGCGTCAGGGCAGAGCCTCATCGATCGCTGCGGCGGACGAATCCTCGACGAGGCCGAAGTCGACGGACTGGTTCTGCGCCACGAGGCCCGGATCGATGAGCGGCGCCCCGAACTGTCAGGGCATTTCCATCCCAAGCTCCGGCTTCTGCTGCGCCATCGACGGGTGGCGCGCCGCTGTTTCGTCGCTTCGGACCGCAAGCTGATCCTTCCCGCCTTTGGCTCGCTGACCGGCGGGCTCGATGCCACCCATCCCGAAATCGTCCGCGCGGCAGGGCGCGGTGCCGAAGCGCTGGTGCCGGTGGCCGAACGGATGCTGCGGTTCAGGATTGCCGCCTAAGCGGGTCTGTCAGGCAATCGTGGCGGTCACGAAATAATCCATCGCCATATCGTCGGACAGCACGAACCCCTTCGTCACGCTGAATGAAAGACCACGCGTGTCAATCACCCTGGGTCCCGCCGCCGCGATATGTTCGGACAATTCATCAGGCGTGAGGAATGCATTCCAGTCATGCGTGCCGTGCGGAATACCGCCGATCGTCTCGCCGATGCCGATCAGCGCCAGCCGCGAAAGCGCGGTCCGGTTCGGCGTCGACAGGATCAGCAGTCCGCCGGGTGCCAGCGCCCCGGCCAGTTGCGCGACGAAGCCCGCCGGATCGCCAACATGCTCGATCACTTCGAGGCAGGTGACGAGGTCGAACGGGGCGGACACGTCGGGCGGGGCGTCGCCGATGCGGAAATCGATCGAAAGCCCGAGTCCAAGCGCATGATGCCTTGCCACCGCGATCGATTCGGGTGCGGCATCGACGCCGGTCACCGTCGCGCCCAGCCGTGCCAGCGGCTCTGCCAGCAGGCCTGCTCCGCACCCCATGTCGAGCGCGCGCTTGCCGATCAGCGGCCGACGCGTGCCGCCGTCAATCTGCCAATGCCGGTCGATCTGATCGCGGATATAGCGCAGGCGCACCGGATTGAGCCGGTGCAGCATCGCCGACGAGCCCTTCGGGTTCCACCAGTCATCCGCCATCGCGCCGAAATGCGCCGCCTGGGGCGCGGAGCCCGCTATGGCCTGATTTGCGTTTTTCATGTCGCTCACTCTAAAGCCGCGCCTCGGATTGCCCAAGGGGGGAAGTGCAGCGACCGATGGCGCGTATCGTGATGAAATTCGGCGGCACGTCGATGGCGGGGATCGATCGTATCCGGAATGTCGCGCAGCGCGTGAAACGCGAAGTCGATTCCGGAAACGCGGTCGCGGTCGTCGTATCGGCCATGGCAGGCGAGACCGACCGACTCGTGGGCTTCTGCCGTGAAGCCGCGCCGCTCTACGATCCGCGCGAATATGACGTTGTCGTCGCGTCGGGCGAGCAGGTGACGAGCGGTCTGCTTGCACTCGCGCTGCAGTCGGCAGGCGTCAGGGCGCGGAGCTGGCTCGGCTGGCAGCTCCCGATCAGCACCGACGGTGCGCATGCATCGGCGCGGATCGAGGGGATCGATACCACAGCGCTTGCCGCAGCCATGGCGTCGGGCGAAGTCGCGGTGATCACGGGCTTTCAGGGCATGGATGCCGCGGGGCGCATTGCCACGCTCGGCCGCGGCGGATCCGACACGTCGGCGGTTGCGATTGCCGCGGCGGTGAAGGCTGACCGGTGCGACATCTACACCGATGTCGACGGCGTCTACACGACGGATCCGCGGATTGTCCCCCGCGCGAGGAAGCTGAAGCGCGTGACCTATGAAGAAATGCTCGAGCTTGCGAGTGTCGGCGCGAAAGTGCTCCAGACGCGGTCGGTCGGCCTCGCGATGAAGGCGGGCGTGCGCGTGCAGGTGCTCTCGAGCTTCGGCGATCCGCTCGATTGCCCCCCCGCCGCCACTTTACCGGGAACCATGATCGTCGGCGACGACGAAATCGGAGACATTATGGAACGTCAGCTCATCACCGGCATCGCGCATGACAGGAATGAAGCGAAGATCACGCTGACGGCCGTTTCGGATACGCCCGGCACCGTAAGCCGCATCTTCGCGCCGCTTGCCGCCGTCAACATCAACGTCGACATGATCATCCAGAACATCGCGCACCAGTCCCCCGGCCGCCCCGGCTCGACCGACGTGACCTTCACCGTCCCGCAGGCCGAACTGACCAAGGCGATGGACGTGCTCGAACGGGCAAGAGCCGATATCGGCTATGAGAGCCTCGTCCACGATACCAAGGTCGCCAAGATCACCGTCGTCGGCGTGGGTATGCGCAGCCACGCGGGTGTCGCCTCGACGATGTTCAGGGCGCTGGCCGACCGCGGCATCAACGTCCAGGCGATTACAACAAGCGAGATCAAGGTGAGCGTGCTCATCGAAGAGGATTATACCGAGCTCGCCGTCCGCGTGCTGCACACGGCCTATGGGCTCGATGCGGAGTAGATTGGCCGTTGCGGCCGGTCCGCCGCCGCCTGCGACACGGCCGATGGTTTCCTTGGCGCGCGCGATGCCTTAACGGTCTGTCCGAGTCCTACCCAACCGTTCAGGAATTATCACTGCATGCCGTCATTCAAAGAGCCGAGTTTTCAGGATCGCGCCGCGCTTGCCGCCAAGGCCAAGGAGGCAGCGCTGGAGAAATTGCGTGCCAGACCGCCTGTCGATGAAGCCGTAGCTGCAGCCCGCCTTGCGGCCGAGGCGGCACGGGAAGCGGCTGCCAGACAGGCGAGCGAAGCCAAACGCCTCGCGCGGGAAGCTGAAAAGGCCGCCAAGATCGAGCGCAGGGAGGCGACCGCTGCCGCTACCGCCGCGGCGGAGGCGGCCAAGTCGCCGGTCCTGACCGACGAGGAAAAGGCCGCGGCACGTGCCGCGCGCTATGCCGCACGCAAGAGCCGCGTCGGTAAACGGTGACCATCGTCTCTCCGGCACTCACATCCCTGATGGCGCGGGGCCGGGCGTTTCTGGGCAGTGACGTCGCCATCATCTGCGGCGCAATGTCGTGGGTCAGCGAGCGACACCTGGTCTCTGCGGTCTCGAATGCGGGAGGCTTTGGGCTCATCGCGTGCGGAGCGATGTCGCCCGCGCTGCTCGCTCGGGAAATCGGCGCGACAAAGGCGCTGACGGAACGGCCCTTCGGTGTGAACCTCATCACGATGCACCCCGACCTTATGGCATTGATCGACGTTTGCGCGCGTCACCACGTCAGCCACGTCGTGCTTGCGGGCGGCCTCCCGCCGGGCGGCAGTATCGATGCCATCAAGGCGTCGGGCGCGAAAGTGATCTGCTTTGCGCCAGCCCTGGCTCTTGCCAGAAAGCTCATCCGGTCGGGCGTCGACGCGCTGGTGATCGAGGGGATGGAAGCGGGCGGCCATATCGGCCCTGTATCGACATCGGTACTCGCGCAGGAAATCCTCCCCGAGATAGCCGACCGGGTGCCCGTCTTCGTCGCCGGGGGGATCGGACGCGGCGAGGCGATTGCCGCCTATCTCGAAATGGGGGCGGCGGGCGTGCAGCTCGGCACGCGTTTTGCCTGCGCGACCGAGAGCATCGCGCATGCCAACTTCAAAAAGGCGTTTTTCCGGGCCTCGGCGCGCGACGCGGTCGCCAGCGTCCAGATTGATCCCCGCCTGCCCGTCATCCCGGTGCGTGCGCTGAAAAATGCAGGGACCGAACTCTTCACCGCCAAACAGCGCGAAGTCGCCGGCCTGCTCGACGATGACACGATCGCCATGGGCGAAGCCCAGCTGCAGATCGAACATTACTGGGCCGGTGCTCTCCGCCGCGCGGTGATCGACGGCGACATCGAAAACGGATCGCTGATGGCGGGCCAGTCGGTCGGCATGGTCAAGACCGAGGAACCCGTGGCGGAGATCATCGCGCAGCTCGTCATGCAGGCCGAAGCCGCACTGGCGGCGCGGGCGCGCGCCGCCTGAGCCGTGGGAAACCATTTTGCGCGCCCAGGCGCCGCGCAGAATCCGGATGTTCAGCAGGAGGATCGATGAGCGGACTGCGGATCATTGCCTATGACGATGCACTGGCGGGCGCATTTCATGACACCAACGCCGAATGGATCGAGACGATGTTCGTCCTTGAACCGCATGACCGCACGGTTCTCGAAAACCCGCGCCGGCATATCATCGATGCGGGCGGCACGATCCTGTTCGTCGAGGCGGAAGGATCGGGCATCATCGGCACCTGTGCCCTGATGCCAAGCGGCGACGGGCATTGGGAACTCACCAAAATGGGTGTGCGGGAAAGCGCGCGCGGCCTGAAGGCGGGCACGTTCCTGCTTGCCGCCGTGATCGGACACGCCCGATCCTTGTCCCCGGGCGATCTCTACCTGCTCACCAACCGCCGGTGCGCAGCGGCGATTCATCTTTATGAAAAGCACGGCTTCGTGCATTCGGCCGATATCATGGCGCGCTATGGCGGAACCTATGAACGCTGCGATGTCGCCATGCTGTGGAGTCCGCCACACAGCTAGTCGCCCGCAAGTCCATCTGTTAGCGTTTCCGCCATGCTTTCCGCCGCCGCCTCTGCCCGAGAAATCCTGACCCGCCTTCACGAGGTGATGGCGTCGCGGGCCGGCGCGCAGGCCAAGCTCAACCGCGTCGTCGGAATTATCGGCGAAGCCCTGAGCAGCGAGGTCTGCTCGATCTACCTGCTCCGTGACGGCGTGCTCGAACTCTATGCGACCAAGGGCCTCAATCAGGACGCCGTGCATGTCACCAGGCTGGCGCTGGGCGAAGGGCTCGTGGGCACCATCGCCGAGGACGTGGAGACGCTTAACCTCGACGAGGCGACCTCACATCCCGATTTTGCCTTCAGGCCCGAAACCGGCGAAGAAATGTTTCACAGTTTCGCGGGCGTTCCGATCGTCAGGCGGCAGACCGCGGTCGGTGTTCTGTGCGTGCAGCATGCAGAACCCCGGCGCTATGAAGAGGTCGAGATCGAAGCGCTGCAGACTGTCGCGATGGTGCTTTCCGAACTGATTGCAAATGCCGGCCTTGTCGATGAAAAGCGCCGCGCCGGAGACCGGTTGCCTGCCTCGCAGACCGTGCGGCTCAAGGGGCAGAAACTCGTCGAGGGGATGGGGCGGGGACACGCCGTCTTTCACCAGCCGCGTATCGTCATCGAACACACGGTCGCCGAGGATATCGAGGTCGAGCGCCACCGTGTCTATTCCGCTTTCGACCGGATGCGCGAACAGATCGACCGGATGGCGACCCAGGCCGAATTCGGCATGGACGGCGAGACGCGCGACATCATCGAGATGTACAAGATGTTCGCCTATGACGAGGGCTGGAAACGGCGCATCAACGAGGCGATCGACAGCGGACTGACGGCAGAGGCCGCCATCGAACGCGTGCAGCAACACACGCGGATGCGGATGCGCAAGATCGATGACCCGCTGCTGGGCGACCGGATGCACGATCTGGAGGATATGGCGAACCGCCTGCTGCGGATCGTATCGGGACAATTGGGCACGGCAGCACAGGCAGGGCTGCGGCAGGATACAATCCTGATCGCCCGCAATCTCGGGCCGGCCGAACTGCTCGAATATGACCGGCGGCGGCTGAAGGGCGTCATCCTCGAGGAAGGGTCGCTGACCGCTCACGTCACCATCGTTGCGCGCGCCATGGGGATCCCGGTTCTCGGGCGCGTCAAAGATGTGCGGCGGACCGTCGCCGAAAGTGATTTCATCCTGCTCGATGGAACGGCGGGCACTGTCGTCGTTCGCCCCGGCCCGGCAATCGAGGAAGCGTTCGACTCGAAGCTTCTCATGAGCAACAGACGCCGCGCGCAGTTCGCCGCGCTGCGCGATGAGCCGCCGGTCTCGAAGGATGGCACGCGGATCATGCTCATGGTCAATGCCGGGCTGCGCGACGATGTTGCCGCGCTTGACGTGACCGGGGCTGATGGCATCGGACTGTTCCGCACCGAATTCCAGTTTCTCGTCTCGGCGACGCTGCCGCAGCGCCAGCAGCAGTTCCGCCTTTATCGCGACGTCCTCGACGCGGCGGGGGACCGTCCCGTCGTCTTCCGCACGATCGACATCGGGGGTGACAAGGTGCTCCCCTATCTGCGGGACCATGGTGACGAGCCCGAGGAAAATCCCGCAATGGGCTGGCGCGCGCTGCGCGTCGCGCTGGACCGGGATGCGCTGATGAAAGTCCAGGCGCGGGCGCTGCTCGAAGCAGCCGCCGGGCGGACGCTCTCGGTGATGTTTCCCATGGTCAGCGAACCCTGGGAATATGATGCCGCGCGCGCACTGTTCGAAAAGCAGCGCGCATGGATGGCCGGGCACGGCAAACGTCTCCCCGTCCAGATACGTTACGGTGCCATGCTCGAAGTGCCCGCGCTGGCGGAAATGCTCGACGTGCTGATGCCCAACCTCGATTTCCTGTCGGTCGGCACGAACGATCTCACCCAGTTTCTTTTCGCTGCCGACCGCGCCCACCCCAAGCTTGCGGAGCGATATGACTGGCTGAGCCCGGCAATCCTGCGTTTCCTGTCGCGCATTGCCCGTCAGGCGCGGGAAAGCGGCGTACCGGTCAGCATCTGCGGCGAGATGGGGGGGCGTCCGCTCGAAGCGATGGCCCTGCTCGGGCTGGGCATTGACCGGCTGTCGATCACGCCTGCCGCCATCGGTCCAGTCAAGGCGATGATCCGCTCGCTTGATCTCAATGCACTGCGCGCGGCGATGCCGGCGTTTCTCGGCGAGCCGCGCAGCGATATGCGCGCCGCACTGGCGGACTGGGCGGCGCGCCACGGTGTTGAACTGCTCTGAAAGCGGATCCGGCGGCATGGCCGGTGCCAGTTGACACGGGCGTATCTGACCGTGAGATACCCTGCACCATCATACCCGCAGCGGTATAGTGGGGGAGAGCGATAATATGGTGGTCGACAGCGAGCAACCGGATGGCGGGCAACTGCCGCCGCACGTGGGCGATCGCCTGCGTGCCGCGCGCGAGGCGGCGGGTCTGGATTTGAACGATATCGGCACGCGCACGCGTATTCCGATCCGGCATCTCGAAGCGATCGAGCGTGGGGAGTTCGGCACGCTGCCGTCCCCGACATACGCGATCGGCTTCGTCAAATCCTACGCGCGCGCACTCGCCCTCGACGAGGCGGCTTTTGCGCGCGACGTTCGCGTCGAACTTGGCCGCGCGGAGCCGACCGGACGCGATACGCCGTTTACGGAATTGACCGACCCCGCACGCGTGCCCTCGCGCCTGCTCGCCATCACTGCGCTGCTGATCGTCATTCTTGCCGCCGCCGGATATTTTGCATGGCGTCACCAATATCTCGGTGGATCCGAACCAGTAGTGACGAATGCGATTCAGTTACGGCCCGCGCCACCCGTAGCTGTCGCACCCGATCCCGGAGATGCGGCTTCGAACCCGTCTGTGGCACCGGCAATTCGCACTGCCACACCCCTGGCGGAGAGATCGTCCAAAGGCGATGTGGCGCTGACGGCGGCCTTGCCCGTCTGGGTGCGGATAACCGACCGGGACGCCACGTTGTTCGAAAAGGAGATGGCACCCGGCGATCGCTATGTCGTTCCGCGCGGCGCGGCCGATCCGCGAATCCTGACGGGGCGGCCCGATGCGCTGAACGTAACGATAGACGGGCGCGCCGTCGCTCCGCTCGGCCCGCGCAACCGCACGGTCGTAAAGCTGCGGATCAGTGCGGCGGCGCTGGCCGCGCGTCCATCGGCCACCTTGCCTGTTGCAACCTCGCCTGCGCGGGTTACACAATAAGCGCGAGGGTGGGGACGTTCATATGATAACCAAGCTTTTCTGGGTGCCGCCGCTCGCTGCGCTGGTATCGGTGGTGCCCGCGCTGGCGCAGTTGTCATCGCCGACCGAGCTTCGGGTCGGCAAGCTTGAAAAGGAGATGAAGGCGGTTCAGCGCGTGGTTTTTCCCCGCGGCACCCCGCTTCAGCCTGAAATCACCGGCGCGACGGGGCCGATCGCCGCGGCGGGGGCCCCTGCCACGACCCCGGTTGCCGATCTCACGGCGCGAGTCGACGCCCTCGAGAAGAGCTTGTCGAGCGTAACCGGCCAGGTCGAGCAGAACGGCAACCGCAGTCGCCTTGCCGAAGAGGCATTGAAACGTCTGGAAGCGCGCGTGGCCGTACTCGAGGGGTCAGCGACGGCAGCGACCCCTGCGGCGGGCGCAGGCACGGGAGGCCCTGCCCCGGATGCTGCCCGGCTGTCCGGCACCGCAGCCAGGCCGGAGGATCGCCTCGCGACGGCCGGCTCGGCAAAAGCCACATCGGCAAAGATCGATCCCGGTCGAAAGGCTGCGGTCGCAGCGATCGAAATACCCGTCACAGGCGACGCCGCTGAGGACGCCTATAGCTATGGTTACCGGCTCTATAGCGCAAAATTCTATCCTGAAGCGGTAGTAAAGCTGAAGGATTTTCTGGTAAAATATCCGACGCACAAACGCGCCAGCTATGCGCAGAATCTTCTTGGCCGCGCCTATTTCGACGACAGGAAGCCGGCGCTCGCCAGCGTGGCCTTTTACGACAATTACCAGAAAATGCCCAAGGGCGATCGCGCGCCCGAAAGCCTCTACTGGCTCGGCCAGGCGCTGACGCGATTGAAGAAGCTGCCCGACGCGTGCAAGGTCTATGATGAATTGACCGAGGTCTATGGCGCGAAGCTGTCGGCCGATCTTAAGGCAAAGGCAGCCAGGGGACGTGCTGACGCGAAGTGCACCGGCTGACGCGGTTTCGCGCTTCGATCGCGATGTCGCCGCACTGATCGGCACGGACGACGGGCATCGCTTCGGCCTTGCGGTTTCAGGCGGTCCTGACAGCATCGCGATGCTGCTGCTCGCCGAAAGCGCATTTCCGGGGCGGATCGCGGCGGCGACTGTCGAACACGGGCTCCGTGAGGCCGGGCGCGCGGAAGCCATGTTCGTGGCCCGGCTGTGCAAAGCACGCGGCATTGCTCACCGCATCCTGCCGCTTGTAGGGTTGCGGCCGGGCAACGTGTCGGCAGCCGCTCGCGACGCGCGCTATGAAGCGCTCGGCGAATGGGCGGCGCATGCGGGCCTCGACTGGCTGCTGACCGCACACCATGCCGATGATCAGCTCGAGACGATGATCATGCGACTCAATCGCGCCTCGGGCGTCGGTGGCCTTGCCGGCGTGCGGCCACGGCGCGGGCGGGTCGTGCGGCCCCTGCTCGGCTGGCGGCGCGACGAACTTCACGCCGTCGTCACCCGATCGGGCGTCACGGCGATCGAGGATCCCAGCAATCGCGACGACCGCTATGACCGTGCGCGGCTGCGCAAGGCGCTGGCAGACGCGGCATGGCTCGATCCCGTTGCCGCTGCCTCGTCGGCATCGGCGCTGGCCGACGCTGACGATGCCCTGAACTGGATGACGGATGCGCTGCGCACTGCCCGCTTCCGGCAACATCCCGACTGCTGGTCCTATGACGCGACCGGGCTGCCGCCCGAACTTGCCCGTCGCGCGCTGATCGACTGCATCGTGCTGATCGATCCAGAATACCGTCCGCGGGGTGCCGTGGTTCAAAGGCTGCTTGCCCGATTGGCGACGGGCAGGACAGCAACGGTCGGTGCCCTTGTCTGCACCGGCGCTGCCGGATCGTGGACATTCAGGATCGCGCCGCCGCGGCGGGCAAATGGGGCCGGGCAAACAAGGGCGTAAGGCCGGACCGGGTCGTGTAAAACCGCATCGCGCGAGCTGGAACAATTGCGTGATTATGCCAAAGTTAACCATCTTCGTTCAGCGATCGTCATTCCTCGTACTGCCGCTGCCGCGGTCCATTGCCAACGGGCAATTCACGCCTATCTTGAGATGACGAAAGGCAATCATGCACATGAACGATGACAAGCAGCCGCAGGGCAATCCGTGGATGAAGAGCGTGATGATCTGGGCGGGCATTCTGGCTGCGCTGGCGATCTTTGTTTCGGTGTTCGATGGCCGAACCCGGGGTGCTGCGGGGAGCAGCATTGCCTATTCGGAATTCGTGCAACGCGTGAACGAAGGTTCGGTAAAGGATGTACGCATCGCCGGGAGCGTCGTTTCGGGCAAATTGTCGAACGGCGAATCGTTCAAGACGTACAAGCCCGATGAGGATCCGACGCTGGTTGATCGCCTGACGAGAGCCGGTGTACGCTTTCAGGCCGAACCTGAGGAAGGCGCGCCGATCTGGCTGATTATCCTTTATCAGGCGCTTCCGTTCGTGCTCATGATCGGTCTTGCGCTCTTCGTCATGCGCCAGATGCAGAAAAATGCAGGCGGCGGCGCGATGGGGTTCGGCAAGAGCCGCGCGAAGATGCTGACTCAGAAAGAGGGGAAGGTCACCTTCGCCGACGTAGCGGGCATCGACGAAGCGCGCGAAGAGCTTCAGGAGATCGTCGATTTCCTGAAGGATCCGACCAAATTTGCCCGACTCGGCGGCAAGATCCCCAAAGGTGCTTTGCTCGTCGGTTCGCCGGGCACCGGAAAGACACTCCTTGCCCGTGCCATCGCGGGTGAGGCCGGGGTTCCCTTTTTCACCATTTCGGGCTCGGATTTTGTCGAAATGTTCGTCGGCGTCGGTGCAAGCCGCGTGCGGGACATGTTTGCCGACGCCAAGAAACAGGCCCCCTGCATCGTGTTCATCGACGAGATCGACGCGGTCGGCCGTCATCGCGGCGCGGGCCTCGGCAACGGCAATGACGAGCGCGAGCAGACGCTCAACCAGCTTCTCGTCGAGATGGACGGGTTCGAGGCGAATGAGGGGATCATCATCATCGCGGCGACCAACCGCCCCGATGTGCTCGATCCGGCGCTGTTGCGTCCAGGTCGCTTCGACCGGCAGGTGACGGTTCCGCTTCCCGATATCGAGGGACGGAACAAGATTCTCGAAGTGCACATGAAGAAGATTCCGCTCGCGCCCGACGTCGATGGCCGGACGATCGCGCGGGGGACGCCGGGGTTTTCGGGTGCCGAGCTCGCCAATCTTGTCAATGAAGCCGCCCTGCTCGCGGCGCGGCGTGGCAAGCGGCTCGTCGCCATGAGCGAGTTTGAGGAAGCCAAGGACAAGGTCATGATGGGGGCGGAACGCCGCTCGATGGTGATGACCGACGAGGACAAAAAGGCGACCGCCTACCACGAGGCCGGCCATGCGCTCGTCCTCATGAACGTGGCGGGCAACAATCCGTTGCACAAGGTTACGATCATTCCGCGCGGTCGCGCGCTGGGCGTGACGTTCAGCCTGCCCGAGCGTGACGTGTTGTCGCACAATATGGTCAAGATGAAGGCCCAGCTGGCCATGGCGTTCGGTGGGCGGATCGCCGAACAGCTGATTTATGGCGAGGACGAACTGAACACCGGGGCGGCAAGCGATATCCAGCAGGCTTCCGCGATCGCACGCGCCATGGTGACCGAATATGGCATGTCGAAGAAACTTGGCTGGCTGCGCTACAAGACCGATGAAGATTTCGGTCCGTTTGGCGGCGGTGGCCGCTCGACGGTTTCGGGTGAGACCGCCAAGCTGATCGATAGTGAAGTTCGCGCGCTCGTCGAGGAAGCCGAAACGACAGCGCGCAAGGTGCTGACCGAACGGCTCGACGATCTTCATCTGCTCGCCAATGCGCTGCTCGAATATGAGACGCTGTCGGGCGACGAGGCAAAACAGGTGCTTGAAGGCAAGCCGCTTGACAGAACCTTGCCGCGCGGTGCCGGCCCTGCTCAGATCGTGGGTGGATCGTCTATTCCCAAGACAAAGCGTCCCGGCATCGGCGGTCCGGCGGCGGCGGGCGCATAGCGCTTTTCCGGGGGCGACAGGCGGAGTGCATGTCGCCCCGGGCCGTGTGTCGGTCATCCGATGCGCAAGGGGCTTTTGCTCAATGTTTTAGCCGGGAAACGTCCCGCTGCTTCAATCGTCATCCGTCCGGGCCCACATCAACGCCCTTTTTGCGCAGCTTCGGCGGTTATGCTAGCGTTCCGGAGATGGCCGATTACGAAATTGAAGCCTCTGCGATGATCGCCGATATGGCGAAGCGCGCGCGCGCGGCGTCACGGATCCTGGCGGCAGCACCTGCCGCGCACAAGGCACGCGCATTGCTCGCCGCAGCATCGGCTTTGCGGGCCGCCGCGCCGGGCATCCTTGCCGCCAATGCCGATGACGTCTCCAGGGCGCGTGGCCGGGGCCTGAGCGCCGCGATGATCGATCGGCTATGCCTCGATCCCGGCCGGCTCGAAGCGGTGGCAGAATCGGTCGAGGCGGTGGCGGCGCTGCGCGATCCCGTCGGCACGGTAATCGAAGGGACGGTGCGGCCCAACGGCCTGCAGCTCTCACGCGTCCGCGTGCCGCTGGGCGTAGTCGGGATTATTTACGAAAGCCGCCCCAATGTCACCGTCGACGCGGCGGTGCTGTGCCTGAAGGCCGGTAATGCCGCGATCCTGCGTGGCGGGTCGGAAGCCATGGCGAGCAACCGCGCGCTTCATGCCGCGGTTGTGGAGGCGATTGTCTCGGAAGGGTTGCCTGCCGATGCAATCCAGCTCGTTCCCGTTACCGACCGGACAGTTGTCGGCGCGATGCTCGGCGCGTACGGCCTGATCGACATCATCATCCCGCGCGGCGGGAAGACGCTCGTGGCACGCGTGCAGGCCGAAGCGCGCGTGCCGGTGCTGGCGCATCTCGATGGCATGAATACGGTTTATGTCCACGCCGCGGCCGATCCCGCCAAAGCGGCAGCGATCGCCGTCAATGCCAAGATGCGCCGCACCGGCGTGTGCGGGGCTATGGAGACGCTGCTGATCGACCGCGGTTTTCCCGACGCACACCGGCTCGTCGCGGCGCTGATCGATGCCGGGTGCACCGTGCGCGGCGATGCCGGTATCCAGGCGCTTGACGCTCGGGTCGAACCGGCCGGATGCGACGACTGGGATACCGAATATCTCGACAGCATCGCATCGGTCGGGCTCGTCGATGGCCTTGATGATGCGCTTGCGCATATCGCGCGCCACGGGTCGGGCCATACCGATGCCATCGTCACCGAAGACAGTTCGGAAGCTGAAAGATTTCTCGCCGCGGTCGATTCGGCGATCGTGATGCACAATGCCTCGACCCAGTTTGCCGACGGCGGCGAGTTCGGCCTGGGTGCTGAAATCGGCATTGCGACGGGGCGGCTTCATGCGCGCGGGCCGGTCGCGCTTGAAGGTCTGACGACCTATAAATGGCTCGCGCGCGGATCTGGGCAGGTCCGGCCCTGATTGGCCGATGATCAAAACCGGTCTCCTCGGCGGATCGTTCAATCCGGCGCATGGCGGCCATCGCGCAATCAGCCTGGCAACGGCCGATGCGCTCGGTCTCGCCGAAGTCTGGTGGCTCGTTTCGCCCGGCAATCCGCTGAAGCCCGCCGAAGGGATGGCTCCTTATGGCGCGCGCCTGGCATCTGCCAGAGCAGTGGCACGACGCAGCTGCATCAGGGCAAGCGATCTCGAGGTGAAGCTGGGCACGCGCTTTACGATCGATACCGTGCGCGCGCTGGTCCGGCGTTATCCCGGACGCAGGTTCGTCTGGATCATGGGAGCGGATAATCTCGCGCAGTTCCACCGCTGGCGTGACTGGCGCGGGCTCGCGCGCAGCGTGACGATTGCGATTGTCGCGCGTCCGGGCTATGCGCTGTCCACCGATGCGGGTATTGCGTCGGTCTGGTTGCAGCGCTTCGTCCGGCCCGCAACCCGCGCGAGATCTTGGACGCAGTGGAGACTTCCGGCGCTCGTGCTGTTGCGCTTTCGTCCCGACCCGACTTCGGCAACGGCGCTCCGCGGGGCCGATCCTGACTGGTATCGCCGCTTCCCCACACCATATAGGCGTAAGTACTGAACGCCGCTTTCCCGCAAAGGACTGTTCTTGCCCGCCGCTGCTTTCAATGATCCGATTTTAACGCCGCATGTCGGCACTGACAGTATTGACGCGCTTCACCGCATGATACTCGATCAGCTCGACAGCGATCAGGCGGTGGAGACGGTGACGATCCCCCTCGCCGGAAAATCCTCGATTGCCGATCACATGGTCATCGCGAGCGGCCGCTCGACACGGCAGGTCACGTCGATGGCGATGAAGCTTTCCGAACGGATCAAGGCGATGACCGGCCGCTCTCCAAGGATCGAGGGGCTTCCGGCGGCGGACTGGGTTCTGCTCGACGCGGGGGATGTGATCGTCCACCTGTTCAGGCCGGAAGTGCGCAGTTTTTACAACCTTGAACGGATGTGGGCGTTCGGCGAAACGTCCGCTCCTGCGGCCGCCCATTAAGCTTCATATCGTTGCACGTGGCAGGATCGGGAGGGGGCCCGAGGCCGATCTGGTCACGCGGTATGTCAGGCGCATTGCCTGGCCGGTTATTGTAACCGAACTGCCCGACGCGGGCGGGAAGGCACCGATGGGCGCGCGGTCTTGCCGGACCGTCGCCCTTGATGAAGGGGGCAAACCGATCAGATCGGTTGCCTTCGCCGAAATCCTTCGTGGCTGGCGTGATGAGGGCATAAGCGAAACGCGCTTCCTGATCGGCGCTGCCGACGGGCTGACGGCGGAGGAACGCGCTTCGGCCGATCTCACACTGTCGTTCGGAAGCCTAACCTGGCCGCATCTCATGGCCCGCGCGATGCTCGCCGAACAGCTTTACCGTGCGACGACGATCATCGCCGACCATCCCTATCACCGCGAGGGATAGGCGACCCGCCAGCCGAGCGTCTGCCCGGCATGAAGGGGGACGAGATCGCCGATCCGCGCGGGGACGTTGTGCGACACACGCTCCAGCGTCACTTTGTCCTCGTTGAGCGGAAGGCCATAGAAGCGGGGCCCGTTTTCGCTGGCAAAAGCTTCAAGACGATCGAGTGCGTTTTCCGCGTCGAAGACAGTGGCATAGCTTTCGAGCGCGAACGGGGCGTTGAAAATGCCCGCGCAGCCGCATGCCGATTCCTTCGCGCTGACCGGATGGGGCGCGCTGTCCGTCCCCAGAAAGAATTTGGCGCTGCCCGATGTCGCCGCCTGGCGCAGCGCCAGCCGATGCGCCTCGCGCTTGGCGACAGGCAGGCAATAGGCATGTGGCCGCAGCCCGCCATCGAACATGGCGTTGCGGTTGATATGGAGATGCTGAGGCGTGATCGTGGCAGCGAGAGTGACTGGCCCGGCAGCCACGAAATCGACCGCGTCTTTCGTCGTGACATGTTCGAACACGCATTTCAGCGCCGGGAAGTCGCGCAGCAGCGGCGCGAATATGCGCTCGATGAAGACGGCCTCGCGATCGAATGTATCGACCGCGGGGTCGGTCACCTCGCCGTGCACGAGCAGCGGCATGCCGATCCGCTGCATCGCCTCGAGCGCGGGGCGGATCCTCGCGATGTCGCTCACGCCATGCGCCGAATTGGTCGTGGCATGGGCCGGATAGAGCTTGGCGGCGGTGAACACCCCCTGGGCATGCCCCTCCACCAACGCGTCTGAATCGATCCCGTCAGTGAGGTAACAGGTCATCAGCGGCGTAAATCCTGTTCCCGCCGCCGCGACAATCCGGTCGCGATAGGCGATCGCCCCGGCGACCGACGTGACCGGCGGGGACAGATTGGGCATGACGATGGCGCGGGCAAACTGGCGTGCCGTAAAAGGCGCGACAGTTTCGAGCATGGCGCCGTCGCGCAGATGAACATGCCAGTCGTCGGGGCGGCGGATCGTAAGGGTGTTCGTCATCGTCTGCGATCCCTAGATGAGGGTGATGGACGAAACCACCCTTGGCACAACGCTGGCCGATCGCGCGCTCATACGCCTCGCCGGTGAGGATGTGCGCGGGTTCCTTCAGGGACTTGTCACCAATGACGTTTCCGGCGCGCTTCCCGTCTACGCGGGCCTGCTGACCCCGCAGGGCAAAGCGCTGTATGACTTCATTATCTGGGCCGATGGGGATGATCTGCTGATCGACTGCGAGGCGGCGCAGGCCGATCCGCTCCTGCGCCGCCTGTCGACTTACCGCCTCCGCCGCCCGATCAGGATCATGCGCGACGAGTCGCTGGCCGTGCACTGGTCCCCTGAAGCGGGCGAGATTCGGGATCCGCGCGATCCCGGGCTCGGCTTCCGCTGGATCGCGCCCCCTGGTACGCTGGCAAACGGCTGGCATGCGCATCGGCTTTCGCTCGGTATCCCCGAAGGCGTGGTGGAGCTGGGGCAGGACAGGACCTTGTGGCTGGAAACGAATGCGCGCGAACTGAACGGCGTCAGCTTTACGAAAGGCTGTTATATCGGCCAGGAAAATACCGCCCGGATGCACCATCGCGGCAAGGTCAACCGGCGGCTGATCGTCGTCGATGCTGCAGCCGAACCCGACGATGCGCGGGCATGGTATCCCGAACTCGGGAAGGCGGTGATGGTGGCGCGTGGCACGGACCAGAGGGCTGATTGACGCAGCGGTTAGCAGAACTTAAAGAGAACATATGGCTCAGCTCGACACCCGCGCGAAACTGGAAATTCTTGCGGACGCCGCGAAATATGATGCCTCTTGCGCCTCGTCGGGAACGAGCAAGCGTAGTTCGGCAGGAAGTGCCAAGGGGATCGGATCGACCGAGGGCATGGGCATCTGCCACGCCTATGCCCCCGATGGCCGCTGCATCAGCCTGCTCAAAATACTGTTAACCAACAGCTGTATCTTCGACTGCCATTATTGCATCAACCGGAAAAGTTCTAATGTCCGCCGCGCGCGGTTCACGGCAAAGGAAGTCGTCGACCTGACGATCGCCTTTTACAAGCGCAACTATATCGAAGGGCTTTTCCTGTCATCGGGGATCATCGGATCGTCCAACTATACGATGGAGCAGCTCGTCGAGGTCGCGCGCTCGTTGCGCGAGGATCATGATTTTCGCGGCTATATTCACCTGAAGACTATTCCCGATGCCGATCCCGAACTTGTGGCGGCGGCGGGCCGCCATGCCGATCGTGTCTCGATCAATGTCGAGTTGCCGACCGCGCCGGGGCTGAAACGGCTCGCGCCCGAAAAATCGGCGACGCGCATCGAAGCTGCAATGGGCGAAATGAAATCGTCGATCATCGATGCGCGCGACGCGTCGCGGCGTTATCGGTCCGCGCCGCGTTACGCACCGGCGGGCCAGTCGACTCAGATGATCGTCGGGGCCGACGCCGCGACCGACAGCGATATCGTCCTCCGTGCATCGGGATTGTACGAGGCGTTCGCCATGCGGCGCGTCTATTATTCGGCGTTCAGCCCGATCCCCGATGCGAGCGCGATACTGCCGCTCAAGCGTCCACCGCTGATGCGCGAGCACCGGCTTTACCAGTCTGACTGGCTGATGCGCTTCTACGGTTTTGCCCCGCATGAGGTCGTGGAGGCGACGGATGACGGCATGTTGCCGCTCGATATCGATCCGAAGCTTGCCTGGGCGCTGAAGTTTCGCGGCCAGTTTCCGGTGGACGTCAACCGCGCACCCAAAGCGATGCTGCTGCGGGTTCCGGGGCTTGGCACCAAGGCGGTTACGCGCATTCTGACGACGCGGCGCTGGCGGCGGCTGCGCCTGGCGGACGTCGCGCGGATCACCGCCTCGATCGCCAAAGTGCGACCGTTCATCGTCGCCGAGGACTGGCGGCCGCTGGCGCTGAGCGACAAAGCCGAGATCCGGACGCTGGTGGCGCCGAAAATGGAACAGATGGAGCTTTTTGGCTGAAGCAACGAACCGTGCAGTTACCGGTTGGACAGGCGACAGGAGAATTGCCATGGCAACAGTCACGATATTCGACGATCTGAAAGCCGATCACGACCGGCATCGGGCGATGCTGAGCGCGATCGCCGAGGCTGATACGGATGACCGCCCCGCGCTGTTCGAGCAATTCCGTATCGACATCGCGGCGCATGCCGCGGCCGAGGAGCAGACGCTATATGCGACGATGCTCGCCGATCCCGAGCTTCAGGACGACGCACGCCATTCGGTGTCCGAACATAAGGAGATCGACGATATGGTCGTCGAGATCGCCAAAGCTGATCCCATGTCGGACGACTGGACCGAGGCGTTCGATGCGCTTCGCACCGAATATGATCATCATATCACCGAGGAAGAGGAAGAGATGTTCCCCGCCGCCGCCGATCGGCTGAGCGACGAGGAGGAAGTGGCGCTGGCCATGCGCTTCGAAGCACGCAGGCCCGCCGAGGAAAAAAAGGCGGAGGCAATCGATCCGGCTGAGAAGGAAGAGCGGGAGTAGCGGGCTGCATGGCGATCCGTTAATCCTCGACGCAATTACCCCTGGCGATTCAACTACAATCACTGGGCATACACCGCCGACCCTCCGTACAAGCGGTGACGTACTTTACCCATATGCGTTGTCGAGTTGCCACCGCTTCACGCCGACATCGATGACCTGCAAGCCGAACAGAAGCTGGAAATCGTCGGGGCGCGATCGTGGAATGGATCGCTGTCATTCCCGTTTATTCGCTTGATTCACCTTGGATCGGGGATTTCCAGGCCCGAAACGGGCGCCCATTTCGCAGGCCGATGTTGCAACGTTCGATATCGATCCGGTTGCAATCGGCCCCCGCAGGGGGAAGGCTCTGACAGGTCAGGATTTTTCGACAGTCTGGTGCGGTCGAGAAGACTCGAACTTCCACGGCCTTTCGGCCACAACGACCTCAACGTTGCGCGTCTACCAGTTCCGCCACGACCGCACAGTCATGCGCCCGGGCTCGTGCCCCGGCGGGTAGACGCGGGCGACTAGCAA
>JANPGY010000024.1:0-26925 GCA_031424175.1 Sphingomonadales bacterium | reverse complement strand
CGGGGAATTGCTACGATAATGCCTCTGTCGAGACGTTCTTCAAATCCCTGAAAGCCGAACTCATCTGGCGGCAAAGCTGGCCAACGAGGCGACAAGCGGAAGCCGCCATCTTTCAATACATCAACGGGTTCTACAACACCCGTCGCCGCCATTCATATCTGGGCGGCATCAGCCCGCTCGCGTTCGAAGCCAAGATGGCATAGTGAGATAGCTGACCGGCATGAAACCGGTACAAGTCCAGTCTGACGATCCGAAAATTCGGCATCGTGGTCGCCACGCTCCACGAGACCATTTCGCATCTCGACTGAGTTCGCGGTCGGTGTGGTCCGTACTGCGCGCGCGATGATTGGGTACGGAAGGTTTGACGCTCTGACGGATCGGCAAAAAATCTGAGTAGTTTCCGAGCCTCGCGTTGATATCGTGCGATCCTACGGCAGCGCGATGACTGCCGACATCATGACACATCTCCCGATACTGTTGCATCCCGATCCATCGAGGGTCGTCATTCGTCCGTTCATTCCCGCCGAAAGCGGGCCGACACCGGACGGCGGTCATGCAGCCCGGGCACAGCGGATTGCCGATCACGTGCTCGCGTTGTCGCATTCTGATCGCCAGGCCGAACTCGTGCGGGTGACAGAAAGCCTGACCGAGCGTCATCACGACATCGCGCGGGTGCTGATGCGGCGTTTTCACGACGTGAACGGGGTGCTGATCGATCGGTGTGCGCCGTGCGATGCCCAGATGCTGCTGATCGGGGCCTATTTCAGCGAGGAATATGCGTTCGAGGCGGCAGCACTGTTCAATCCGAGCATCGTTCCGCATCCGGACCAGACGGGCGTCGACGCCGACGCACTGCGCTTCGTCCTGTCGCTTCGCGGCGTCGGCGAAGGACACATGTCGTCGATCGCGTTCCGCACCGGCGTCTGTAGTGCAGACGGAACCATTACAATCGATCCGCCGGGCCTCCAGGCGATATCACCGCGCATCGAGGAAATCCCGGGTGGCGCGCCCGACGATCCCGGTGTGCGGCTGTTCTGCGAGGATGGCCGCGACCTGTCACAGATCGTGATCTTTCCGATCACAAAGCACCAGCAGCACGGTATAGAGGACCTACGGATGGTCCGGTTCACCGACGATGACGGCAATGTCTCCTACATGGGCACCTACACGGCGTTCAGCGGTCAGGCGATCCGTCAGGAGCTCCTCCGCACGACCGATTTCGTGACGTTCGAACTGAGCGCACTACGCGGCGACGCCACCGCGAACAAAGGAATGGCGCTTTTTCCGCGCCGGATCGCTGGACGCTTCGCCATGCTCGGACGTCAGGATCACGAGAACATCTGGTATCTGACGTCGGACGATCTTTACGAATGGGACGGGGGCGTCGAAATTGTGTCGCCGCGCTGGTCATGGGAATTCGTTCAGATGGGGAACGGCGGGTCGCCTATCGAGATCGGCGAGGGCTGGCTGGTCATCACGCACGGCGTGGGCGCGGTCCGCACCTATTGCATCGGGGCGTGTCTGCTCGACCGCGATGATCCCACCAAAATGCTCGGCCGCGTGGTCCAGCCGATCATTCGTCCCAGTGCCGAGCAGCGTTACGGCTATGTGCCGAACGTGGCCTACACATGCGGTGCGATGGTGCACGGGCGGACCCTGGTGCTGCCCTATGCGCTCGCGGACAGCTTTACGTCGATCGCGACAGTGTCGCTCGACACCTTGCTCGCCGCGATGTCGTGAGTAGATTCCGAAGCTGCGGGACGGGGTATGCCGGCGCTATTGTCGCGAGCCGGGTTGGCCGGCGAGGTGCCTGGAATGACGCAAGCCCGTAAACCCCCGCGCCACGCAGTCATCCTGTGTCACCCAGACGCGCAGAGCTTCAACGCAGCGGTCGCCGAGCGCTACTGCGACACCGTGCGCGAGATTGGGCATGTGGCGATTGTGCGCGATCTGTATCGTATAGGCTTCGATCCCGTGCTTCGAAGCGATGAACGACCAAAGATCGAAGATATCGTTTACGCTGCCGACGTTGCTGCAGAAATCGAGACGATCTGCGATGCCGATGTATTCGTGCTCGTCTACCCGATCTGGTTCGGAACGCCGCCGGCAATGCTCAAGGGGTATGTCGAGCGCGTTTTTGGTGCGGGCTTCGACCACCGTGCAATTCGGGCCCAGAAACCGCACGATTTCATGTCCGACAAGCATCTTCTGAGCCTGTCGTCTTCAGGGAACTCGATCCAGTGGCTCGAAGGCCAAGGTGAGTGGCTATCGCTCCGCAACGTATTCGACAATTACCTGTCCAACGCCTTTTCGATGGCGTCGAACAAGCACATTCATTTCTCGGATATCGTCGACGGCCTCGCCCAGCGCTGGGTCGACGAAGAGTTGCATCGAGTTACCGAAACCGCGCGCGAAACCTGCGCAATGTTTGTCAAACGCACGCTTACAAGCGCACACGGTTGAGCCTCAGTGCATTTGTGACCACGGTCAGCGACGATAAAGCCATCGCGGCCCCTGCATACATCGGCGACATCAGCAGACCGGTCACGGGATAGAGGGCGCCTGCCGCGACGGATACGCCGATGACGTTGAAGACGAACGAGAAAAAGAGGTTTTGGCGGATATTCGACATCGTCGCTTTCGCCAGTTTGCGGGCGCGGACGACAGCGGTGAGATCGCCCTTGGTGAGCGTGATGCCGGCGCTTTCGATGGCGACATTGGTGCCAGTGCCCATTGCCAGCCCGACGTCGGCGGCGGCAAGCGCGGGCGCATCGTTGATGCCGTCGCCTGCCATTGCGACTTTTGCGCCCTCGGTTTTGAGTTCGCCAACGATGCGCGCCTTGTCTTGGGGCTTCAGCTCGGCGTGGACGCCGTCGAGCCCGCCAATCGCATCGGCGACGATCTGCGCCGTGGTGGGATTGTCGCCAGTCAGCATGATGACCTTGAGTCCTTGCGCGCGCAGGGCAGAGATCGAGTTTCTCGCATTCGACCGGATCGGGTCGGCGACCGCGATCATGCCAGCGAGCGCGCCGTCGATCGCAACGAACATCACGCCCGCGCCCTCACGTCGTCTGGCTTCGGAAGCTTTGGCAAGCGGCTGCGGATCGACACCGGTGCTCTGCATTTGCTCGGTGTTGCCGATGACGACGGTGCGCCCCTCGACCTTGGCGCTGATGCCGGTGCCGACCTGACCTTCAAAATCCTCAGGGTCGATCAGTAGAAGCTTACGCTCCTGGGCGGCGGTCACGATGGCGTGGGCAAGCGGGTGTTCGGATCGCGCCTCCACCGAAGCGACCAGCCGAAGCAGATCGTCTTCGGCAAATTTGCCGATAGTCTCGATTCCGACCAGCTTCGGCTTGCCTTCGGTCAAGGTGCCGGTCTTGTCGATCAACAGCGTATCGACCTGGTCCAGGCCTTGGAGTGCCTCGGCGCTTTTGACGAGCACGCCCGACCGGGCCCCGCGCCCCGTGCCGACCATGATCGACATCGGCGTGGCGAGTCCGAGCGCGCAGGGGCACGCAATAATGAGCACCGCGATGGCGTTGAGCAGCGCATGGCCGAAACGGGGTTCGGGCCCCACTAGGCTCCAGACGATGAACGTGACGACTGCGATCGCGATCACCAGCGGCACGAACCATCCGGAGATACGGTCAGCGACCGCCTGGATCGGCGCACGGCTGCGCTGTGCCTCGGCAACCATCCTGACGATACGCGCGAGCATCGTGTCGCTGCCGACCGCCTGCGCTTCCATGACCAGGCTGCCGGTGCCGTTGACCGTGCCACCGGTCAGCGCGCTGGCGGGCTCTTTCCTCACTGGAAGCGGCTCGCCGGTGAGCATGGACTCATCGACGGCCGATGTGCCGTCGATGACCACACCGTCCACGGGCACGGCCGCGCCGGGGCGAACGCGAAGGTGGTCGCCAGATCTGACGTCGGCAAGCAACACGTCGGCTTCTGAACCGTCGGCTGTGACGCGACGCGCCGTCTTCGGAGCGAGGTCGAGCAGTGCCCGGATGGCCATGCCCGTTGCGGCGCGCGCGCGCAGTTCGAGCACCTGACCGAGGAGGACAAGTGCGACGACGACACCTGCCGCTTCGTAATAAACGGGCACAATGCCGTGCATCTTGAATGTGTCGGGAAATATGCCTGGCACGAGCGTGGCCATGAGGCTGTACGAGAACGCCGCCCCTACCCCCATCGAAATCAGCGTGAACATGTTCAGATGTCTCGATTTCAGCGTAGTCCAACCGCGTACGAAGAAGGGTGCACCCGCCCACAGGACGATTGGTGCAGCGAGCGCAAGCTGTATCCATGGCGAAATCGTTGGCTTGACCAGATGCAGTCCGAGCATATCGGTGCTCATCGTCAGCACCAGCAGCGGCGTGGCCAACACAGCCGAGACCCAGAAGCGGCGCGTGAAATCGGTCAGCTCGGGATTGGGTGCGTCTCCTGTCGATGGGGCGACCGGCTCTAGCGCCATGCCGCAAATCGGACATGCCCCCGGCTGGTTCCGGCGGATCTGCGGGTGCATCGGGCAGGTCCAGTCAGCACCGGCCATCAGGCGGCGTCGAGTGTCGCCAAGGCCTCGCAAATGACCGTTGCGGATCTGCGAACGCCCGTGATTTCATCTTCCGACAATTCGGGCACGAGTATGCGTTCGACCCCGCCGGCACCGAGTATACAGGGCAAGCTGAGAAATACGTGCTCGATCCCGAGCTCTCCCTTCAGCAGTGTGGAGACGGGCAGGACGATACGTTCATCGCGAATGATGGCTTCGCATATTCGCACGACGGCGGTCGCGATGCCGAACGATGTATAGCCCTTGCCCTCGACGATCGAGTATCCCGCCTCGCGCACCTCTTTGGCGATTTCATCGTGATTGAAAACGATCTCGGCGCCCGTTAACTTTTCCAGTTGCAGGCCGCCGACGCGCACGGTCGAGAAGGCCGCAAGTTCGCTATCGCCATGTTCGCCGAGAACCAGTCCTTCGATCGCCCCAGGCGCCACGCCGAATTTGGCGGACAAGGCCTGCCGCAGACGGCTGGAATCGAGCAGTGTGCCGGTGCCAATCACCTTTTTAGCGTCGAGCCCTGAATGCCGGAGTGCAATGTGTGCCATGATGTCCACAGGGTTTGCGGCTACGAGGATCACCCCTGCAAAGCCCGCGGCTACAAGCTCTCCGACGCATGATCCCACGATGGCGGCACTTCGCGCCAGTACCGAGAGGCGGCTTTCCGAGCCATGTGTTGCAGCGCCTGCAGTAATCACGGCGATTCCTGCTGTGGCCGCGTCGGCGTAGGTGCCCGCCCAGATGCGCGCGGGCCTCGCGAGCGCATTGGCATCAGCAATATCGGCGGCCTCGGCCTCGGCAAGCGCATGATTGCTGTCGATCAAGACGATTTCGCGAACCAGAGCGCGCAGCATCAGGGCATAGGCAGCGGTCGACCCGACATGACCAGCGCCGATGACCGCGATCCGCGCGGCACTTTTCGTTTCGTCCACTTGCTGTGCTCCACCGGTAACGACGATGGTCGTAGACATTGACAAGGCGCCCTAGCAGGCCCGGAAACTACTCACGGGGTTATGGAGCGACCGCCGCAAGCGCGAGGCGCGCCAACGCGGGAATCGACTTTGCCCCGGTCTTCTTCATGATCGATGCCCGGTGATTTTCGACCGTCCGCTGGCTGATGTGGAGATCGGCAGCAATATTCTTGCTCGGGTGGCCGGCCAGCACCATGTCCATGACCTGATGCTGACGCTTGGTCAGGCCGTCGATATGCCCGGCGGCGTCGGTCTGCCATTCGACCAGTTTCGTGGCATCGCGCGACAGGTGCAATGCGCGATCGATACTTGCAAACAAATCCGCGCGTTTGACAGGCTTCTCGAGGAAATCGATGGCACCGACCTTCATCGCTTCCACTGCCATGGGGACGGCGCTGTTGCCGGTAATCATGATCGCGGGCAGATGATGCCCGGCATTTTTCAATTGGCGCAACAGCTCGATGCCGTCGATCCCCGGAAGATAGGCGTCGATGAGCAGGCAGGCCTCGCCGCCCGGACGATAAGCAGCGATGAAGGATTCGCAGTTGCTGAAATCCTCGACACGGCGCCCTTCCGACTCGAGCAGTTCGCGCAAGTCGCTGCGCACCGCGACGTCATCATCGACGATGTAGACGGTCGGGCCGGATTTCGTCGCAACAGCGCCGGGTGCGACCGCTCCCGCAGGATTGGGCGCTAGCAGCCGCTGAATTGCGTCGGACAGCGCGTCCAGCGTCACCGGTTTGTTAAGCTGCACGCAATTCTGCATCGCGACGTCCCGCAGCGTTGCCGTCGAGATGTCGCCGGTCAGGATTACAACGGGAAAGGCTTCTCCTAGCTCGTTTCGCACTTTTGCCGCGAGCTGAAGGCCGTTCACGTTGCCCGGAAGGTTATAATCGGCGAGCATGACGTCGGGCCGGATCGACTTGGGTTGAACGATTGCCATCGCCGATGTTGCATCCGAAGCGGTTGCTGTCCGATGCCCCTCGCCAGCCAAAAGTAGTTCGAGCAGGTCGCGGACTTCGGGATCGTCCTCAACGACAAGCACTGTGCCAGTCATTGGTGTTGCGGCTGCGACGGTAAGCGCGGGCACCGGGTGAATTATACATTCTTGTGTTTTTTTCGAAGGCTCGAGGGCGATTTCAATCGAGAAGACCGATCCCTTGCCGAGGAGCGACCGTACGCCGACGCGGTGGCCGAGCAGCGCGCCAAGCCGCTGGACGATCGACAATCCCAGACCAAGTCCAAGACTGCGCTCGCGCGCTTCGTTGTCGATCTGATGATATTCGTCGAAGATGGCGTCGAGTTCGGCGGCCGGGATGCCCATGCCACTGTCCCACACTTCGATCTTCAGAACGGACCCGCGCTGTCGGCAGCCGATCAGGATCTTTCCCTTCTTCGTGTATTTGAGCGCATTCGAGATCAGGTTGCGCAGCATCTGCTCGAGCATCGCCGGGTCGCTGCGAATAATCCGGCTGCAATGCACCGAACACAATTGAAGCTTCTGGTTTCGCGCCTGCACCATGAACTCGCCCCGGACGCGGTTGACGACGTCGCCGATGCAGAAGTCGACGGGTTCGGGCTGAACGATGCCGGCCTCGATCTGATTAATATCGAGCATTGTATTCAGCATTCCCGACATCGTCGCGAGGGTCTGGTCGAGCCGATCGATCAGCGACTGGGCGCGCTCGCCTTCGCTGGCTTTCGCCAGAAGGCCTGTCAAAAGCGCGAGCGACTGAAGCGGCTGGCGCAGATCATGACTGGCAGCAGCAAGAAAACGAGATTTCGCCAGATTGGCTGTGTCGGCCGTCCGTTTCGCGACCTCGAGCGCTTTGCGCGACGCCTTTTTCTCGGTGATGTTGGTGAATGTGATGACGACGCCTTCGACGCCGTCGGTTTCGGTTCGATAAGGCAGGATGTGCCGCATGAACCACAGATTGCCCGGCGCCTCGATTTCGCGGTCGCGCGCTTTGCTGTCCGCCAGGACCGACCGTGCGTCGTCGGCGAGCGTCGGATCGGCCGATAAGGCATTGAGATCGAGAAGAGGCCGACCGATGTCGCCCGGTATCAAGTGAAACAGCGACTTGGTTGCGGGCGTGAAGAAGCGAATGTTGAGTTCGGTGTCGAGGAACAGCGTCGCGACATCGGTGCTGTAGAGAACGTTCTGGAGGTCGTTGGACGTCGTGCGCTGGCGCTCCAGCGTTTCCTGTAATTGTCCGTTCAGCGCCGTCAGCTCCTCGTTCAGCGACTGCAATTCCTCCTTCGAGGTTACCAATTCCTCGTTTGCGGACTGATACTCTTCATTGACCGAAAGCGCCTCCTCGTTGACCGCGCGGTGTTCCTCGCCCGACGTCTCGAGGTCGTGGATCGCCGCTGCCAGATCGGTCCGCGTCACGCTGAGTTCATGCTCGAGATCGCTGTTGGCAGGGTGATCTCCGGTTCCCGGCAAACTGGCTCGTTGCGCCGGGCCGCGATGCCCCACGAACGCGACGAGCAACAGTTCCTCGCCGGCATGCATGACCGAGTGGATGTCGATGTCGTACGGCACCAGCTTGCCGTCACGCTTGAACCGTCCGCCCGTGGCTAATGTCTCTGGCGATGTGCGGCTCACCTTGGCGAAGGCGGTTCGCAGCTTGGTCCGAAGTGCCGAAGGCACCATCGCCAATAGATCGAGCGTCGCGTAGCCCGGCGCGATCCGCAGATAGGTCTCGACCGGTCCCATAGAATAGAGGCATTCGTGGCGCCGGTTGATCAGAACTGCGGCGGGCGCATAGCGCTCTAGCACCAGACGTCGGAAAAGGTCGGCAAGGGCTGGCGGCCGGGACCCGGCGGTATGATGATCGGCAGGAGCGGAGATCCGCGCGTTGCCGTCACCGCTTGTCGAAAACAGAAAAGCTCCAGGCCGACTTTTGCCGATCCGGCGGTATATTTTCGCCGTCTTGGCCATGCTTTCGAACATGCCGTCGACATGGCCGACGGTCTCCGACGTTCCGATCAGAAGTATGCCTGAAGGTTGCAGGGCAAAATGGAGCAGCGCGATGACTTTGGCCTGGGCCTCGGCACCGAGATAGATCAGGACGTTGCGGCAGGAGACGAAGTCGAGTTTCGAGAGCGGCGGGTCGGCGAGCAGGTCCTGGACTGTGAAGACCAGACTGGCGCGGAGTTCGGGCAAAACGGTATACCGTTGCTCGTTCTTGACAAAAAAGCGGGCTAGCCGATCTGCTGAAACCTCTGTCGCGATGGTCTCAGCGTAACGCCCTTCGCGCGCCGTGGCGACCGCGTCGGAATCGACGTCGGAGGCAAACACGGACAGCTTGATCGTTCGGTTCGCCGCCGCAATGGCTTCGGCAAACACGATGGCGATCGAATAGGCTTCCTCTCCGGTACTGCACCCCGCAATCCAGATCCGCAGGGGCCGATCTTCGGGATGCAGGCGGACGATGTCCGGGACGATCTTTGTTGCGAGCAGCTCGAAGACTTCCGGATCGCGGAAGAAGCTGGTGACATTGATGAGCAGATCCGCAGCCAGCCGGTCGAGCTCGGCGGAATCTTTTTTGAGGACGGTCAGGTAGCGTGCCATCTCGGCCGTAGGAATTGACGCCATGGCCATCCGCCGCTCGATGCGCCGCTGAAGCGTGCCCATTTTATATTGAGTGAAGTCATGAACGGTCTTCGCACGCAACAATGCGATTATGTTCGGCAGCGCCTCGTCGGGCTGCACGCCCCGCTTGTCTTTTCCACGCCCGCCGAAGCCTTTGGCCTGTACGGCCAGTGCCGCCGGGATATCCGCGACCACTGAGATCTCGTCGACGACGCCGCTTGCGACTGCGCTCTGCGGCATGCCGTCATATTCGGACTCGATCGGATCCTGGACGATGACATAGCCTCCATCATGATGGATGGCCTTTATGCCCTCGGTGCCGTCGCTGCCGGTGCCCGAAAGGATGATTGCGATCGCATCGCGACCGCAATCCTGCGCCATCGACGAGAGCAGAAAATCGATCGGCATCCGGGCACCATGCGGTGCAGTCGGCTTCGAAAGCCGAAGTGCGCCGTCGACAACGGACAAATAAACCCCTGCCGGATCACATAAATGTGGTCAGCTTCGACAATCGCATGGTCGATCGCTTCGAGCACCGGCATCGTCGTATGCGATGCCAGGAGTCCGGCCATCAGGCTCTTGTGCGTCGGCTCGAGATGCTGAACCAGGATGTAGGCCATGCCACCATCGATCGGCAGCGCCTCAACCAACCTGCTGAGCGCCTCCAACCCGCCAGCCGATGCGCCGACCCCGACGATCCGAGCGCGCCTGTGCTTGGCCCGCGGCCTGTCCGCTGCTGACGACTGGTCTCTTGAGACCGATGCTGGGCTGGCTTGCTTGATTTTAGGCATATGGCGTCACTTCCTTGGAAGGACTGCCGAACACCGACAGGAGTGGCTGAGCAGCTATAACGCCCGTTCACCCACGATGTTCCTAAATTGCGACGAGGGCAATCGGCTCTCTGGGTATATTCCGACGCTCACGCGCGCTTTTCATGACCCTATGGACCAGACTTCTGAAAGGGGCCCAAATGGAAAAGCTGCTGCGTGTTCTGATTGTCGAGGATGATGCGTCGATCACCTCGCTGCTGGTCGAGACCGTCAACAGTCTCGGCCATATCGTCTGTGCGGTCGCCGCGACCGAGGAAGATGCCGTTGAATATGCAAATGATCGACAGCCGGATCTGATGATCGTCGATGCCGGCCTTGCTGAAGGCAACGGAATTTCAGCGATGCGGGCCATCTTGGCGGAACACCATACCCCGCAATTCTTCGTCACCGGCAACGCACGCGGCGTCCGGGCATTTTTCCCCGATGCCACAATCCTAGAAAAGCCGTTTTTCGTACCCGAACTCGCGGCAGCGATCGCGAAAACCGTTGCCGGGTCCTCAGGATCCTGAAGCCGATCTTCGTTACTGGCGCCAGCGGGAACATCGGCCGCGAGGTCGTCAGGTGCCTGCGGCGTCACGAAATGCCAATCCGGGTCGGCGTTCGTCCGGGTCAAGTCGCTGAAGCCTCCGGCGCGACGACCTTCATCGACTTCGATTTCCTTGATCCCGACTCCTACCGCGATGCCGTTGCCGGATGCGATGCCGTCTTCCTGCTGCGCCCGCCTGCCATTGCGAACACCCGCAGCACCTTGAACCGATTTATCGATGTGGCACGCGCAGAAGGGGTTCGGCAGATCGTGTTCATATCGGTTGCGGGGGCAGCGACCAATCCGTTCGTCCTTCACTACGCTGTCGAAACGCACCTGCGAACCGGTCCGCCCGGCTGGACAATTCTTCGTCCCGGCTTCTTCATGCAGAACCTTGGCGGTGCCTGTCTTCGCGATATTCGTGACGATGACCGGATCTACGTGCCCGCCGACGACGCGCACGTCGCCTTCGTCGATACACGCGACATTGCCGCGGTTGCGGTCGACGCGCTTGTCGATCCGCTGGTGCACGCCGGTCAGGTGTACAACCTCACGGGTTCGACGGCGCTCTCGTTCGACGAAGTCGCGACCCTACTGAGCGCGACACTCGGTCGGTCCATCACATACCGGCGTGCAGGCATCGCGGGCTATCTTGTTCATTCACTCGACGCCGGGTTCCCGCTGGTGCAAGCGCTGGTGCAGACGATACTCCATGTGGGACTGCGTTTCGGTCAGGCCGCAACGATCGACCCGACGCTCGCGCGATTGTTGGGGCACGAGCCACTCGCGATGGACGCCTATGTTAGGGATGTCGGGCAGCTATGGCTGCGACCGCAAGCTGAGTAGTTTCCGAGGCTGAGGCGACAGGCGTGCCCGGCGTAGGCTTCCTTTCATCATTTCAGCAGGAGCGACCCCATGAAGGGCTTTGTCGGCAACATCGAGACAATGAGCGAGGAGAACCGCAATTTCAGAACGGTCCTCTATACTGCCGAGAACTGCCAGCTCGTCCTCATGTCGATCGGCGTGGGTGAAGCGATCGGGTCGGAGGTGCACAAGCTCGATCAGTTCTTTCGGGTCGAGCAAGGTCAGGGCGATGCCGTGCTCGATGGCGTGACGACGCCGATCAGTGCCGGCTTTGCCATCCTCGTGCCCGCCGGGACGACGCACAATATCGTCAACACGGGCATGGAGGCGCTCAAGCTCTACACGCTCTATGCGCCGCCCAACCATCGGGATGGTGTCGTTCATGCAACTCGTGCCGATGCTCTGGCCGATCATGAACATTACGACGGCAAGACGACCGAGCACCGGCCGTCATGAAACTCTATACAATGCCCGACACCTGTGCACTCGCAACGCATATCGTCATCAAATGGGCCGGGCTTGCGGTCGAAGTCGACGTCATGCCCACGGGCGCAAGCCGGTTGCCTGCCTACCTCGCAATCAACGACCATGGCAAAGTCCCCGCCTTATCTCTCGATGATGGCGCGATCCTGACCGAGGTTGCAGCGATCCTTCCGTTTCTGGCCGACCTGGCTCCCGAGGCCCGACTGGGCGGCGGCGACCGGATCGAACGTGCACGCGTCGCGGAGGCGCTCGGCTTCCAGATCGGGGAAGTTCATTCGGACTGGACGCCTCATTTCGCGCCAGGCCGCTTCATGTCCGACAAGGCGCATTATCCCGAACTCGAGCGCGTGACCTTCGATCGTTTGGCTCCGCAATATGCGTTCCTCGAAGCCTCAATGACTGGAGCGCAATGGATGTTGTTCGGGCGGCGTACCATCGCCGACGCATATCTTTACATGCTCGCGCGAACTGCCGCCCTCATGCCGCAAGGCTTGGCGCCTTACCCCGGGCTTGCTGCGTTCAGGTGTCGCCTGGACAGTGACGCGGGCGTACGCGCGGCACTGGCCGAGCAGACTCTCTAGTGCGAAAGAAGCGTGCAATACTTCGCCTGAAGCGTAAGATCGCGGGTGACGCCGCCGAGGGCCCACTCGCGTAACCGGCTGTGCCCATAGGCACCAGCGATGACGACGTCTCCACCGAGCCTTTCGACGGCAACATCCAGCTGATACGCATCGTCGCCCTTCGACGAAGGCACGAACAGGGGCTCGGCACTGATCGAATGAGTCCCGAGCCAATCACAAACCTCGAGCAGCTGCGCCTCGACGCGCCCGCGCTCATCTGCATGGGCGAGTTCGAGGACCGAGATGTGCTTCGCAAGCCTAAGGAGCGGCAGTGCGTCGGCGATCGCGCGACGCGCCTCTCGTGTGTTCTTCCACGCGATGACCATATTTTCGCACTTCAGGGTATTCGCCGTTCTGGGGACGACGAGCACCGGGCGCCCCGCCTGCATCACGATGTCGCCGGGCCGCTCTGTGCGAGCCGTGTCATGGGGATCGGCCGAAACACCGCTGGTGATGACGAGATCGGCCGACCGGCACTCGCGAGCGATATAATCGGCAACAGCTTCGTAGATCGTCGCAGACCGCCATTCGGTCGCTGTCGGCGAGCCCGCGAACGCTGCAACGAACTCTGCCTCGGCAACACCGATTTCACGATCGATCTCGGCGCGGTCTTCCTCGACGAACGCGCCCGGCGCATAGCCGTCGGTATAGATCATCGGTGCCGGCTGAGCAGCGGCAATGCCGATCATTCGGGCATCGAAGCGACCCGCCAGATCGACCGCGACACGGAGCAGGTCACTGTTTGCGTGGCCCAGTTTTAGATGCACCATGAGCGTGTTGAAAGTCATCGTGCATCCCCTGCCGATTGGCGGCTGATCGGACTGGTCATGCGGTGAGCGCCGCTTTGGCTTCACCGCGCGCGAGAGCTGCCGACAGCATTGCCTTCTCTGCCTGATCGACACCCGCCAGTGCGACGACCAGCGCGGCCTCGGCATAGCGCTCCGAACGCTCGGCGCGCCCCCGCAGCATTGCGGCATCGAGCTTGGCCTTCCATTCGGTTACGACATCGCGCGTGTCATCGACCCAGGCCGACATCTCCGTCTGTGCCTCGCCGAGCGCCTTTTTTGCCTTGTGCGCGCCATCTTGGAGCGTCTCGACATGCGCGCGAATGGCCTTGTCCGCGTGCTCGACCTGCGTCTCCGCCGAAGATTGCAGTGCTGCGAGGCGGTGTTCCACCTCGTGCAGCTTGTGACGGATCCGCTTGTTGAATTTGGTAATGGCGGTGCTCATGGCAGTGTCCTTGATGAAGAAGGCTCGAGGTGTGACTGCGCTGCATTCGGGGCGAGCGTCAGGTCTGAAAGTGTGATGCCATCGTTGTGTGCGCTACAGGCAGTATCGCGACCGAGGAAATCGTCCCAGATCGTCCGCCCCATGCGCGGCCGGATCGTGACCCCGTTGCGAACGCCTCGGGAATTTCCGAGCGTTAAGAGTTGCAACGCCACTGCTTGTTGCTGAAACACATAATCGACTTCGCCTGACAGCAATATCCAGCCGTCTTCCGCTTGGACTCTGATGGTCCCCGGAGGTGTGCCGGTGCCCGACGACAGTCTGTTGGTCGCTTCATCTCGCAGGCACCGATCCGCGTCGTTCAACGACCGCAATTGATTGGCTTCACTCACGCGAGCGTCTCCTTCTGTCTTCCAAGCATCATCCGGCGACCAGTGCTGTCCGTTAGGCTGGCCGCCGGACAATTCATTCAGGCGACGACGAGGTCGTTTTCGACCGATGTGGCGCCGTGCGCCGCCCATGCCGTTGCCCCGGCAGTACGCCGATCCATCCAAGAGTTGACGGTGCCCGTCAGCTTGACGCGTCCTTCCTCAGCCGTGACATGCACGTTTTCAGGCTGGAAGAAGATCGATCGATTGAGCGCGAGCTGGATGTCGTCCTGCAAATGGGCGGTATCGACGCGCGACTTGATCGTCACCTGGTTCGAGACGCCCAGCACGCCCATCAGGTTGCAGATTTCGCGTTCGGCCGCATCCTTCTGGAAATGCCATTCGACTTCACCGGTCAACGTGACCCAGCCTTTTTCGACCTTGACCTTGACCGCGTCACGGGGCGTGCCGGTGTCCCAGGCAAGACGGTTCACAGCGGCGGTTGCGATATCTGCGTCGTCGCGTTTTATCTCGTAAGGAAGCTTGACTTCGAGCTCCTCGGCAATGGCCTTGACGCCCTTGACGCGTCCGGCAGCCATCTCGGCGGCATGCTTCTGGCCATAGCTATGGACCTGGCCGATCAGCGTGACCGTGCCGTTCTCGGCGGTGACGCCGATATGCGCTGCGGTAACGCTGGGCTCCCAGGCAAGTTCGGCGAGTACGGCTTTTTGCAGTTGGTCGTCATGTGACATAATCGTCTCCGGGTTCGAGGGTGTCCGGAGACTTTCCGCTATCTCGAGCCGGTCCGTGAGCCTCGGAATCTACTCAACAAGGTCTACTAAATTTGGGTGCCAGTTCTTCATCAACCCTCGCCAATAGGTGAAATCCACATCATCGATGTCCCACGCAACTTCGGCCTGCATCGGCAGCAGTCGCCCGCATGCCTGCTGATAGTCCCAGAACTTACCTTTCCATGGGTATCGCTTCCCGCTGGTGCCATAAGCCCGCGACGCCGCGCTCGCGGTCTCGACCAGACCGTTTTTATCGAGACCGAAAATGATCTCGGCCCGCGCGTCGCCAGCGCCGGTTGCGACCTCTATTTGGTGGGGACCATCTACTGCCCATTCGAGGGCATGGTCGAAGAGGATCGCATCGGGGTTGAGTGGAAGCTCGGCGAGATAGCGCAGCAGTTCGCCTTGATTGATCGCTGGCGTGCCATTGATGCGGGCAACACGCGCGATGCCGAACAGCCGCGCTTCCAGCAAACCTCGGCCAGCGACAAAGGAGTCGACGACGGCAATCTGACCAAGCTTGCCGATTTGCGCGCGCCAGACAAAGCCCGTGTTCGACGTCCCGATACGCTGCTGCGCGGTAAAGCGTTGCGGCGCGCCAGCAGGCTTCATCCACATCGTTCCGGTCTGCTCGAAATCGACATAGCGGGCCGGGCAGTCGGCGCTGACACCGAGCCGCCGTGCGAGCGCGGCGACCTCGACCGGGAGGTCGGCACGGGCACTGGGTATCGCCGTTTGCACCTCGGCAAGCCGCTGGTCGAGTGCGTTCAGCCCGTCTGCGAACCTCCGGCGCACATAAAACCCGGCAAGGCCGGCTGCAGTGGCAGCGACCGCCGCAAGACGGAAAGCGCTTACTTTGAATCTGCCGTAATGACGGTCAGCCGCGTGCCGGTTCCGGCACTCCGGATCGAGTCGCGCGTCACCAGCAGCGTCGTGCCTGGTTGAATCACGTCCAGAATCGCGGTCCGGAGGCCGTCTGGAAAATGCGCTCTTGCGCGTTCGGCCGGTGTCATCTGGGTGGCTGCATCATTTGCCTGTCCCGGCAGCGGCAAGCGGAGCCAGTGCGCGCCCTCAGCGTCGACGCTGTTCAGCGTAAATGCCTCGGTCCGCGTGATCGGGCCGTCGATTGCGATGCTGCCCGATCCGATCTCGACGCCATTGCGCAGGACAACGATGCGGCGGTCCCGCCCGCTTACGACGATCGTCACCGGTCCCTTAGGCGACTTGGCACGCTGCCAGCGATAGGATTGGTCGGCGACATGGCCATCGCCTGCCGCCGTATCGAGGAGCCCCGGGGACGGCACGATCTCGGGTGCCAGCGGATCGTCAGTGATGACGACGGTCAGTCCCAGCTTCGTGATGCCGAACAGCAGCTTTGCAAACGCGGTGGGAAGCCGGATACAGCCGTGCGAAGCGGGATAGCCGGGGAGTTTGCCGGCATGCATCGCGATGCCGTCCCAGGTCAGTCGCTGCATGAACGGCATCGGCGCGTCGCTGTACTTGTTCGACTTATGAACCACTGCCTTTTGCAGGATCACGAAGATGCCGGTCGGCGTTTCATGGCCAGGTGCTCCGGTCGAGACCGTCGAGACGCCGATCGGCACGCCATTACGGTAGGCATAGGCCCTTTGCGTTGCGAGACTGACGATGACCGTGACGGGACCCTGCGGCGCAATCTCGGGTGCCCATAGAAATGTGCCTGGCTTGAGCTCCTCGATCGCGCCGTCGACCGGTGGCGGGAGCGACGACTGGGGATTCGCTGAAGCCGCAACCGCCGCGAAGAGATAGACTGCCGCTGCAAAAATGTGGGTTCGGGCCACCAGCTTACTTCAGGCGCCGCTGCACGAGGACCAGCGTCGGATCGTCGGGATAGGGTCCGGCAACGAAGCCCATTTGCCGTTCCATATCGATTGCGGCATGGCTGTCGCGCGCCTCGATCGACTGGATCGTCGTCAGCCCCTTCGCCTTGGCGTAGGCAGCAACATGAGCCAGCAGGTCCCAGCTGATGCCCTTAGACTTGTAGTCGGACCGGATAACGATCGCGACTTCGCCGACTTTCATGGCGTCGTCGCACGCCAGCATGCCCGTCGCGATGATTTCCGCCTCGCCGTCAACGAACGCCAGAAAATTCTCGGTCTTCCGGTGATCGATATCGGTCATTGCAACCAGACGATCATGTCCGACCGTCTTCAGCCCAGTCAGAAAGCGGAACCGTAAGTCGTCTGCCGAGACGTGCGAAAAGAATTCGCCGAGCGCTGCTTCATCCGACGGTTTGGCGGGGCGAACGGTGAACCGGAAGCCGGTATGAGTTGTGAGCTCGCGGCTCCAGTCGTCTTGCATGTGAAATCCTCGAACTCTTGGCGTGCAACTGAACACATGAGTCGCAGAAAGCCGGGCGCTAGGCAGGGTTCGGAAACTACTCACGTTTCAGCATTGGGTAGAAAGTTCCCCCGCAAGCGCCAGCGCGAACACGAAACGAGGCAGTCCGAGGATGGTGCGTTAGGTTTGCTCATTTCTCGCACCTAAATGAGGCTTATGACTGTTTCTCGCCGAAATTTCATGAAGTTAGGCGCCGGGTTGCCTGCCCTCGCGGCAAGCGGCCCGGCCTTCGCGCAGCTGTTTTCTCCCGCTGCAACGGTCGATCTTCCGCCGCACATCTTGCCGCAGGCAATGGCTGCATTGGCGCGACGTCGAGCGCACCTCGCGCACACCGACCGGATCGGGATCGTCGATTTTTCCCGTCCGTCTTCGGCGCAGCGGTTTTTCATCGTCGATCTGGCCACGGGATATGCGCAGCCACATCTGGTCGCACATGGTCGGGGATCTGACCCAGCCCATACGGGCTGGACGCGCCGCTTCTCGAACGAGCCTGGATCGTTTGCGTCTTCGGCGGGATCGTTTGTAACCGGTTCGGAATATCACGGTCATCACGGGCGCTCGATGCGGCTATCCGGTCTTGATGCCGAAAACTGCAACGCCGAAAGCCGTGCGATCGTTGTTCATGCCGCATGGTATGTTTCGCCGGAGATCGCGACATTGACCGGCATGCTTGGCCGCAGCGAGGGATGTTTTGCCGTTTCCTCTGCCAGTCTCGATCATGTGCTTGATCGCCTTGGGCCAGGTCGTCTGCTGTTCGCCGCCAGAGGTCCGGCGCTAGGCTAGCAAAAGGCAGATCGTCGCGACCGCCATGACTGCTGTCGCGAACCAGCCGATAACGCGCATCCAGGTCGGCAGCGTCAGCCGACCCATCGCTCTCGGGTTGGTCGCGATCAGCATGATGACCGCCATCAGCGGCGCGGCAAGGACGCCGTTCACGACGGCGGCCCAGAACAACGCCTTGATGGGATCGAGCGCCATGAAGTTCAGCGCGACGCCGCTCAGCGTCGCGGCAGCGATCGTGCCGTAGAACGCCCGGGCCTGTTGCGGACGCGCGTCGAGACTTCCCCGCCATTGAAACACCTCGGCCACCGCATAGGCCGCTGATCCCGCGAGCACCGGCACCGCGAGCAGCCCCGTTCCGATGATGCCGGCGGCAAAGACGAAGAAGGTGAAAGGCCCGGCAACCGGGCGCAGCGCCTCGGCGGCCTGAGAAGACGTCTGGATATCGGTAACACCGCTCGCGTGGAGCGTCGCGGCGGTGGCATAGATGATGAAAAGCGCGATGAGATTCGACACGCCCATTCCCACGATAGTGTCTGTCCTGATCCGGCGGAGTTCGGTTTCTGCGCCCTTCGGCGCCAGGTGGAGAGGGCGAATGTGGCGTCGGCGCTCCTCTTCGACTTCCTGCGAGCTCTGCCAGAAGAAGAGATAGGGGCTGATCGTCGTGCCGAGGATCGCCACGATTGCCGTGACGTGTAGAGTATCGAACGAAAATGCCGGGATCAGCGTCGCGCGCAGGGCTGTCGACCACGGGACCTGGACGGCAAACGCGACAGCGACATAGGCGAACAGCGACAGCGTCAACCATTTGAGAACGCGCGCATAGACGGTATACGTCAGGAACGTTTCCAGCAGCACGCAGGCAATGCCAAAGAATATCGTGTAGAGGAGGCCCGACCCGCCGATCAGGAGCTGTGCGGCTGCGCCCATCGCACCGAGGTCGGCGCCCAGATTGATGACGTTGGCGACGAGGAGAAGCACGACGACGGCGCGCAGCAGCCAGACCGGGTAATGGCGCCGCAGATTGTGAGCGATACCGACGCCCGTCACCGCACCGATCCGCGCGCAGACTTCCTGAAAGACCGCCATCAGCGGAAAACTGAACGCCATCGTCCACGCCAATCCGTAGCCGAATTGCGCCCCGACCTGGCTATAGGTTGCGATGCCGCTCGGGTCGTCGTCGGCGGCCCCCGTTACGAGACCGGGGCCGAGGTTTCGCAAGATTGACCCCGGGTGATTTACCCGGACGGCGGTGGCGGTCGCCGATGCCGCTTCGTTTTCGGCCTCCAGCAGGACGGATGTCGTCATCTCCGCGCACGTTCTCTCTTGAGACGGACCGCGCGCGGCATGGACCGACAATACCACCGCCTCACGACAGGAACGGCACGATGACCGAATCGGTCGGACGACGCAGCGACATCGGCATCGGTGGTGCGTAGCCGAAGCGGACCACGAGGTCAGGGCGTCGGCCCTTGATGCCGAGCAGTGTTGCCAGCTCGTGGCGAACGGCGGGGACCTCGACTGCCTGATTGATCATCGCCACGCGGATATCGATCGCGGTTGCCTGCAGCGCGAAGCGCTCGAAACTGCGCCCGACGCGCATCCAGTGATCGGGGTCAGCCTTGTCACCGCTGAAGACGGCGATGCCGGGCGACGAGCGGATCTGCCCGATGTATTTTGCGTCTTCGTCGGCCTTCTTGAAGACCATCCTGAAAAACCGATCGCCGACCCATGACGGCAGCGCCGGGCTTCCCGAGCAGCGCGCGTACAGCCCGTCGCCATGCGCAAGCGCTGCGGGCGCGTTGAAGCGGATCCAGTGCTTGAGCTCGGCTACGAACGCCGGATCGTCCATCTGAGCGTCGTTGCCCGCCAAGACGAGCCCGAGGATGGCTTCCCGCTGCTTCGGTTCAGTCAGGATCTGGACGGACACACCGTCGCCTGCCGCGGCCGCCTCGAGCGACGCCAGTTCAGGTCCGGGAACCGGGTGCCCGTCAAACCGCGACCGGGTCGATTGACGGCGCGGGATGGCCGCGAGCAGCGCGCTCGCTCGCGGTGCCGTTCCTCTCAAGTGCAGCGCCGCACCATCCTTCATCGAAGACACGTCGCAATGATGTCCGGTCGCCAGCGCGGCAATGACGAAATTCTCGGTCGCGCACCCGAGGCTGACAAAGAGGTGATGATCATCGGGGTCGACGACGGGTGTCCGCCGGGACGTGTCTGCTACGATACGAACCATCCCGTCCTGATGGCTGAACCGCCATGCCTGGGTGTTGTGGCCGCTCGGTGCGAGCGAGGCATAGCGGACCAGTTCATGGAACCCGGGTGCCTGTGGCAATTCCGCTCGTTGTGTAAGGGCCGCGTCGTCATATTCGCCACCCGGGGTGCCTGCACACCCGGCCAATGGAAGCGCGACGCCGGTTGCGGTACACATGGTCAGAAAAGATCGTCGATCGGTCACGCATTGCCGCTCCGCGCATGTATTGCAGACTGTGCGAATAACGACCGCGCGGTCATCCGACAGAATCGGGAAATACTCAGCCCGAAGCGATGTTGCCCGGTTGTCTAGGTGATTTCCGACGGTCTGCCGAGCCGACCACAGCCGCTATCAGGCGAAATGGCACATTCGCATCGCATCGCTGCATGGGTTCCCGATCTGCGAAAGCTGCGGGAGACCATCGAGGCGCTCGAGTGCGCAGGACTCGATCGCAGTCAGTTCGGCGCCCTTGGCCGCAAGGCGCTTTTCGAGAAGGCGCGAATTGACGAGAGCGACGCAAGAAGCCCAGCGCTGCACAATGATCACCGAAAGCAGGGCGACGTCGGTGCTTTCCGGAACGTTCTGGTCGACGGATTATGCTACGCCGGGGCCATCGTTGCCGCCGGTTCGGTGATTCTTGCAGGCGGTGAGCTTGGTGTCGCGCTGCTTGCAATGGCTGCGACGGCAGCGAATGGCGGCCTCGTCGGCGCGCTTCTCGCGCACGGTTTTGAACCCGGGCTTGCCCAGACCTTGAGCCGCAAGGTCGACCAAGGCCGTCTTTTGCTGTGGATCACTGCTCGCGACGGCAACCAGAATCTGCTCGCCCTTGCTGTTCTGGCAAGAGTGGGCGCTGACATCACCGACGCCGCCGTACCCGGGACGGACGTCGCCGCCTGACGCTTCATTTCCCAATAACCCGCATGACTGGAATTCCCGTGGCCAACAAAATTCTCGTTCCCGACGCACGCGCTCTCGCCAAGGAGCATGACGTACAGCCAGTCGTGCATCACATCCCGCACGGTTTTTCGGACCGTTTCGCCCTCGGCTTCACAAAGCTGCTCCGGTTCTCGGCGGACACCTTCTTCGCCAAGCGCTATGGTCACCGGGCGATCGTCCTTGAAACGGTGGCAGCCGTCCCCGGCATGGTCGGCGGCATGTTCACGCATCTCACCTGTCTGCGTCGGATGCGCGATGACGACGGCTGGATCCGTACGCTCATGGAAGAGGCCGAAAACGAGCGGATGCATCTGATGACGTTTATCGAGATCGCCAAACCGACGCTATTCGAGCGTCTGGTGATTCTGGCCGCACAATGGGTGTTTCTGATCGTCTACTCGGTCCTCTGCCTCCTTTCGCCGCGCACTGCCCACAGGGTCGTCGGGTATTTCGAGGAAGAGGCGGTGATCAGCTATACGCTGTATCTGAAGGAGATCGATGAAGGGCGGTCGCCCAATGTCCCGGCGCCGGCGATCGCCATCCATTATTGGAAGATGAAACCCGATGCGACGCTTCGCGACGTCGTCGAGATCGTCCGTGCCGACGAAGCTCATCACCGCGACATCAATCATGGTTTCTCCTCGAAGCTCGGCGGCACGACGGTCGATCGATCGCTTGCCGCGCCCTATCCACAGCATGCGACCGAAATCAGATTGAATGCCTGACCCCGTCGAACGGGCAGCCGACCGGCGGGCATTGGCGCGCTGGGACAACGAAGGCGGAGCGGTCGTCGTTGTCCGGGTGCTCGCGCCGGTTGCCGCGCGAGGCGTACAGAAGCCGTTGCCAACAGTGTGTTGATTCAGCTCAGTCTGGCAACTGTCATGGTCGTCGTGACGGTGCTCATCCATGGTGCCGGGATCACTGCACTTGCGCGAACGCTGGGGGTAGGAACCTCCGGCACCGAGGAGTTTCATCACTTCTCGATGCGCCGTGCGCTTGCAATCCTGGCGATCGTGCTCGCGCTCTTCTTCCTGCACGGCGTCGAGATCTGGCTATACGCCGCTCTCTATCTGATCATCGGCGCCGTCCCGACGCTCGAGGCTGCCGTCTATTTCTCGACCATCACCTATGCCAGCATCGGTTTCGGCGACGGGGATATGGCGCGGGCATGGCGCCTCGTCGGGGCGATCGAAGGCATCAACGGCGTGCTGATGCTTGGCTGGTCGACAGCGTTCTTCGTGACCGTGGTCGCACGGTTGCGGAAATGACGATCTCCGATTGTGCTGCTGCGCAGGGACTGACCGCAGCGGATGCCGCCAACCGGCTTGCAGCCGACGGGCCAAACGAGCTGCCGGGCGCACGCAGCCGCTCTGTGCTGCAGATCGTGATCGAAGTGCTCAAAGAGCCGATGCTGGCGCTGCTGCTGGCTGGGGGCGTGGCCTATCTCTTGCTCGGCGACCGGGCCGAGGCGCTGATCCTTCTTGGCTTCGCAAGCTTTTCGGTTGCGGTCACGGTCGTCCAGGAGGCGCGTACCGAAAGGGTGCTGGAGGCCCTGCGCGATCTCTCTGCACCGCGCGCGCTGGTCATCCGTGACGGCATCCGCGTCCAGATAGCCGGCCGCGACGTGGTGCGCGACGATCTCATCGTCCTCGAGCAGGGAGACCGGGTCGCCGCCGATGCCGTGCTGATCGAAGCCGCTGATCTGCAGGCCGACGAGTCGCTTCTGACCGGGGAATCGCTGCCGGTCGGGAAGACAGTCGGACCAACCACCGAAGAAGCACATCGTCCCGGCGGCGACGGCCAGCCCTATGTCTACTCGGGATCGCTCGTCGCGCGCGGTAGCGGGACTGCCCGCGTGCTCGCGACCGGCCCCAGGAGCGAAATCGGTCGCATCGGACAGTCGCTGGCGACTCTCGACATCGAAGCACCCCGCCTGCGCCGCGAGACAACGCGGATCGTTACCTGGTGCGCCCTCGGCGGCGGCGCGGTCGCGCTGCTCGTCGTGCTGCTTTACGGGCTGCTTCGCGGCGGGTGGATCGAGGCAATCCTCGCCGGGATCGCGATCGGCATGTCGATGCTGCCCGAGGAATTTCCCGTCGTACTGACCATCTTCCTTGCCATCGGCGCTTGGCGGATTGGTCAAGTCGGTGTGCTGACCCGCCGTGCCACTGCCATCGAGACACTGGGTTCGGCGACTGTCCTGTGCACCGACAAGACCGGCACATTGACTGAAAACCGCATGTCACTTGCTGAGCTCTGGCTGCCGTCGGGCGAGACCTCCAGGCTTTCGCCGGGCAAGCTGCCCCCCCAATTCAACGGTCTCATTGTCACCGCAGCTCGCGCAAGTGCCGCCGAACCGACCGATCCTATGGACGTCGCTCTGCACGTTGCGCGTGCTGAGGCCTTGGAGAGCGCTGCGGAGACCGGCTCACTAGTGCATGCCTACCCGCTGCGACCGGACCTGCTTGCGATGTCGAACGTCTGGGAAGACGGCAGCGATTTGATCATCACGGCAAAGGGTGCGCCTGAAACCATTGCGCGCCTGTGTCATCTGACCGGCGCGCCGCTCGCGGCGCTCACTGCTGCCGTCGATACAATGGCCGCATGCGGTATTCGTGTGCTTGCCTTGGCCACCGCGACGCCTCCGGACCGCAATTGGGCCGAGACTCAGGAGGGCTATTCATATGAGCTGATTGGCCTGGTCGGGCTGGCCGACCCACTGCGACCTACCGTCCCGGCGGCCGTTGCCGAATGCCGCAGTGCCGGTATCCGCGTCGTGATGATCACCGGCGACTATGCCGCCACGGCCCGATCGATCGCCACACAAGCGGGGATCGCCGACGCCGACGTATTGACGGGCGATAATCTGGCAACGCTCGACGACGCGCAACTCGCAGAACGACTGAAGTTCGTGACGGTCTTTGCGCGGATCATGCCCGAGCAGAAGCTGCGCATCGTGCAGGCCTTCAAGGCCGATGGCGAGATCGTCGCGATGACCGGAGACGGGGTCAACGACGCGCCGTCGCTGAAGGCCGCGCATATCGGTATCGCCATGGGCAAACGGGGCACAGACGTGGCGCGCGAGGCGTCGGCGATCGTGCTGCTCGACGATGATTTCGGGGCGATCGTGCAGTCGGTCCGGCTTGGACGGCGCATCTACGACAACCTCCGCAAGGCCATGGCCTTCATCTTTGCGGTCCATGTGCCGATCGCGGGGCTCGCGCTGCTCCCGCTCTTTTTCGGGCTGCCGATCCTGTTCGGGCCGATTCACATCGCCTTGCTTGAAATGGTTATCGATCCCGTTTGCGCGCTCGTCTTCGAGGCCGAGCGCGACGAGGACGACATCATGCAGCGTCGGCCCCGCAATCCGGCCGAGCCGCTCTTCTCGTTCGAGATGATCGTGTGGAGTGTGTTTCAGGGCATGGTCGCTTTCGCGATGCTCGCAACAGTGTTCTTCGTCGAGACATGGCATGCGATGCCCGAAGCCGAGCTCCGAGCACTGGTCTTTTTTGCCCTCATCGCCGAAATTGTCGCGTTGATCCTCGTCAACCGGTCGTTCAGCGCGTCGCTCGGCGTGGCCTTCGCCCGCCAGAACACTGCACTCAGATATGTCATATTCGCGATTGGCAGCGTGACTACGCTCATTCTTCTCGTCCCGCAGGCGCAGATCTGGCTGAAGTTCGGCGCAATTGCATGGAGCGACATGGCGCTCGCAATCGGGCTCGGCATATTTCTTCTGGCTCTGCTCGAAGGCTGCAAGCCCGGCGTCATCCGGCTCGTGCGTCGCCGCCGGGCGGACGATCTAAAGGCGGCAGCAATCGCATGAAGAACCGGGCACGCCCGACTTCGCTCGAACACGGCTTTCTCCTGCTGCTCGTCATCATCTCGACCGTCGGTTTCGCATGGCTGATCGGGCCATTCGTGGGGGCCATAATTTGGGGCGTCATCACCGCGATCCTTGCCGCGCCCCTGCAGGCGCTTCTCCTCCGGCTTATTCCGACATGCTGACACTCTATGTCATCCAGTTCGGGCTGCCGCTCGCATTGATCATCATGCTGATTGCACTTCCCTCCCGGTCGGTCGTTGGGCTGTCCCTCCAGTCAGTTGCAAGCGTCGCGTCGATTGTTGCGGTTTCTTTCTTGGGAATCTGGACCTTCCCACCCTGGTGGACGCCATACGCGTTGCTCGTGCTGTGCGGCGGCTTGAGTATCGACCGCCTGATGCGGCGTCGGCCTATGGCAGTGTGGCCACATGGCATGATCGCGTGGCTCATCTTCACAGGGTTTGCAGGTCTCGGGTTCTACGCAATCGACGAAATCCGGCGGGGCTATAATGCGACGAGGCAACCTGGGGGCCCCATCATCCAGCTGGCCTCGCCGCTCGGTCCGGGCAGCTATCTTGTTGCCAATGGGGGAACGGGAACCGACGTCAACGCGCATAGGGCCTATTGGGCTATAGGTCATGGGGTCGATATCATTGCACTCGATGCTTGGGGCTTGCGCGCCGACGGCATCATGCCCGCCGACCCTCGTCGCTATTTGATCTTTGAGCGGCCGGTCCTTGCCCCCTGCTCGGGGACGGTTGTCGCCAGTGTCGATGGTTTGCCCGACATGATGGTCCCCAAGGTCGATCACGCGCACCTGGCCGGCAATCATGTTGTCCTGCGATGTGCGAACGCCGACATCCTGCTCGGGCACTTCCGCAAAGGCTCCTTGCGCGCGGGAACAGGACAACGACTGCGTACCGGCGAGCTGATTGCGGCGGTGGGCAACTCGGGCAACACGAGCGAGCCTCATCTTCATATCAATGCGCAAAAGCCCGGCACGGCTGCGCTTCCCTATTCGGGCGCGCCGATGCCGATCCGCATCGACGGCCGGTACCTCGTGCGCAACAGCCGCTTCGTCGTTCCGATACCCAGGCGTAGGCCGTGAAAGCCCCTGGAGCCGTCAGGGTGTTCAGAGCGTGCGGTAACCCGGTGCGCTTAGTTTCCGAAACCAGCCCAAGGCACGTTCAACCCGAGCCAGATCGTTACGTAAATGACCAGCATTGCAACGATGGTCGCGCCTGAGAGCACGATCAATGTGGTGGTAAATGGGTGCCTTTTTGTCATTTCAGCTTCGCCTGTCGATGACGGGGGAGGCCGCCGCCCCAGGGTGCCGTAGCTGGCAAGCTTGTCTTGCCGGAAAATGCAGAAGCGCCGACTTTCGCGAGCATTTTCTACCCAAGGTGTTGGTGTGCGCCTTGAAATGACAAGGCGGCAGGCCCGGAAACTACTCAGTGCAGCGCTGGGGCTGCAGGACGTTGCGTCCAAAGGTTTCTTCGAGCACTACCCGCATCCGGTCGTCGTGATCACCTTTGACCGTCAGCATGATTCGCTCCTTTGTGAGCTCGATAGGCATCACCCTAGGCTGTAGGAAAACGGAAAGAACATAAAAAGAACATATGTCGGTGGGCGCCACGTTCGATTCGCGCCGGTCCGGCGCGCGGCTGCGACACGGTCAAGGTCGGCCCGCGCCATACCGGGGAAAGATCGACGCCGAACCGGCGTGCCGTTCGGCATTTCGGCGGCCAGCGGGCTGCCAATGACTGAGCTGCACCCGGTTTCGTGGACACCAAGATAAGGTGTTTTTGGAACCGGAGGGTGATTATGCGACGACGGAAGTTCAGCCGGGAGTTCAAGCTCGAGGCGGTGAAGCTGGTATTGGAGCGGGGCGTTTCAGCAGCGCAG
>JANPGY010000023.1:0-71950 GCA_031424175.1 Sphingomonadales bacterium | reverse complement strand
GGGGCGGCCTCCCCCACCACCAACCCCACCCCCCCCCACCCCCCACGCCGCATAAATGGTCCCCTTTTATGTGCCGATACCGGTCCCCCTTCCCGCGCCGATTGACAGCCAAGCCCGACCGGAACTCCCGTTCCAGGGCCTGCCTGTGACGATTTACATGGACAATGGTCCGGTCAGTCGATCGCGCGTGTTCCAGTCGGTGATGGAAAGCCTCGGCATCCGCGTCCTTACGCATATGCCGCCCGCGCCCAATGATCGACACACCGCGGCGCGGGCGAAAGGCAAGGTCGAGCGGCCGTTCCGCACGATCAAGGAGGTGCACGAGACGCTGTACCACTTCCACAAGCCCAAGGACGAAGAAGAGGCGAACCTGTGGCTGCGCCGCGCGCTCGTCACCTACAACAATGCCGATCACCGTACCGAACCGCATGCCCGCATCGAGGACTGGCTGCGCCACCTGCCTGCCGATGGCGTGCGGGCCATGTGCTCATAGGAACGGTTTTGCGCGTTCGCGCGCGAACCGGAGCGCCGCACGGTTGCCGGTGATGCGACAATCTCGGTCGAGGGTGCTTCCTACGAGGCCGCACAATGCCTGGTCGCGCATCCCGCGCCAGACCCGAAGCGCCTGAACCGTTTCGGGAACATCGTGCACGCGCACGATCTGAACACCCTGTTCTGCCGCCTTCAGCGCCACCGCCAGCGATCCCGCAAGGCGGTCTCCCACAGCCGCTTCGCCCGCCAGCGCCCCGATGAACCGCTTGCGGCTGGCACCGATCAACACCGATACGCCGAGCCCTTGAAACATTGCCAGTCCGTTGATGATCGCAAGGTTCGCGCCGACCGATTTGCCAAATCCGATGCCCGGATCCACGATGATCCGCTCACGCGCCACGCCTCCAGCCACCACCGCCTCGATCCGCGCTTCGAGCCAGTCATAGGTTTCGATCAGCGGATCGGCCATCGCCGGATCACTTTTGCCCGGGCCATGCAGTGTTTTTTCCGGATCCGCCGAATGCATCAGGATCACCGGGCACGTCGAACGCGCCAGCAGGGGCAGCGCATGCCGGTCGAAGCACAGGGCCGATACATCGTTGACCAGCGCCGCGCCCGCCGCCAGCGCCATTTCCATCACGCTTGCTTTTCGTGTATCGATGCTGATTGGGATGCCGCCACGCGCCAACTGCTCGATCACCGGCTTTGTCCGTGCGATTTCATCGCCTTCCCATACCGGCTGCGCGCCCGGCCGCGTCGATTCACCTCCCACATCGATGATCGCGGCACCCGCCGCACACATCGCCACCCCCGCATCGGCTGCGGCCTCTGCTGAATATCTGCCGCCATCCGAAAAACTGTCGGGCGTCATGTTGACGATCCCCATCACCTGCGGCTGATCGAGCCTCACTGTCCGCTCGCCAAGGTTCAGGGGCGGGCGCGGTGCGGTGATCCGTGCCACAAGTTCAGAAAAATCGCGTTCGGCCTGTGCCACGGGAACCAGCCATCGAGCGCCCCCCTCGATCGCTTCATAAGCCGAGAAAAAGCACAGTCCCCCGGCTAGCCGGTGCACCTCGCCGTCATATCCCACCGGCGTATCGACGAATGCCGTGGGGCGTAGATGAATCGTCATCAGGAACCGGCAATCCGCGCGAAGATCGCCTGCAGTTCGACTGGCGACGCCCGTGAGGCGGCCCCGCCCGCGATCGCTGCGGGGCTCCATAACCATGATTGCGCAGGATCGTCGCGCATCGCCCAATCGGGAAACATCCGTGATGCCACCGGTCCGCCATGCAGCTTCCGGACGGCAAGATGCCGGTCGTCAGCGGCGATCCGCGTGTAAAGCGCGGTCACCGGCTCATCTTCGCCTTCGAGCAGTTGCAGGTACATGTCCTGTCGGCACACGAGGCACCCCGTGATCCCCAGTGCCGGATTGTTGCGGCGCGCCTGCACCAGGATGCCGCCCAGCATCGCTTCATCGAAGCCAAACGGCTCCGATATATATATCAACTGCGTCAAACTCATGTTGCGTTTCCGTAAACCGGCCTCACGGTTCGTTCGCGAGGATATAGCGTTGGCGCAGCACGTCTATGGGAAGGATCGCACCGTCAAGATCGAGGTGCCAGAAACTCCAGCCGTTGCAGCTGGGGGCACCCTGCACCGACGCGCCGAGCTTATGGATCGATCCCTCGCCGCCCGCCCCCGAAAGCGATCCATCGGCCCGCACCGTGGCGCTCCAGCGACGCCTTGCGTCGAAAAGCTGCGTGCCCGCCGGGATCAGTCCCGTTTCGACGAGAACGCCGAACGCCACTTTCGGCGCGGCTCGCGGAGACATCATCGTCGTCACCGCACTTTCGTCGAGCGGCAGCGCCGCGGCAATCCGCTCCTGCGCGACGTCCACATAGGCTGGCTCCCGCTCGATGCCGATCCAGCGCCGCCCCAGCCGCCGTGCGACCGCTCCCGTCGTCCCGGTTCCGAAAAACGGGTCCAGCACGACATCGCCCTTTTTCGTGCAGGCGAGCAGGATGCGGTAGAGCAACGCCTCGGGCTTTTGCGTCGGATGCGCCTTGACGCCATTGCGCTTCAGCCTTTCCTGCCCGCCGCAGAGTGGGAAGCTCCAGTCGCTGCGCATCTGCAATTCGTCATTGAGCGATTTCATCGCGCGATAATTGAACGTGTAGCGCGAATTTTCGTCGCGCGATGCCCAGATCAGCGTTTCGTGCGCATTGGTGAAACGCGTGCCCTTGAAATTGGGCATCGGATTTGTCTTGCACCAGATTACATCGTTCAGGATCCAGAAGCCCGCATCCTGAAGCGTCGCGCCGACGCGGAATATGTTGTGATAGCTGCCGATTACCCACAGGGTGCCGTTCGGTTTCAGGATGCGTCGCGCCTCGCGGAGCCAGGCGGCGGTGAACGCGTCATAGGCGGCAAACGTGTCGAACTTGTCCCAGTCGTTATCGACTGCATCGACACGCCCGCCTTCGGGCCGGAACAGATCGCCACCGAGCTGCAGGTTATACGGAGGATCTGCGAATACCATATCGACGCAGCAGTCAGGCAATCCGGCCATGGCCGCGACGCAATCGTCGATCAAGATTGTGTCCAGCGCAATCTCGGCGGCCGGTGCCGCGGTTCTCGACTTTGTCAGCACACCCACTGAAACCCCCGTTCCTGACCGTCATGGTGAGTCCGTCCAAGTCCGCCGTCAAGCACGAAGCTTGCACATTGTCTGAACTAGCGCGCTGATGGTTCGGGAACGAAACGAGTCTGTCACCATATCTGGTGGCGCTCTTCACAACCTGACTCAACCCATGGCGTGTTGCCCGAACGGCTCAACCGGTCGCAAAACAGCATTTCTTACCGGCGCGAAACTCTGCCGGTGGAGCGGGCTCGGCCCGTGCTCGCGCAATGCGGCAAGATGTTTCGGGCACCCATAGCCCTTGTTCGATGCCCAGTCATACTGCGGCCACGCCTCGTGCGCCGCGCGCATCAGCCGGTCGCGGTGCTCCTTGGCGATGATGCTTGCCGCCGAGATGCACGGCTCGATCGCATCGCCGCCGATGATCGGCCGCGCGGCCCAGCGCCACCCGGGGGTCCGGCCTTCGGGCGTCAGATTGCCGTCGATCAGGATGTCGTGTGGATCGCGGCCCAGCTTCGTGCACAGCGCTTCGACGGCGAGCGTCATGGCCAGCATCGTGGCCCCGAAGATGTTCAGCCGGTCGATTTCCTCGACGTTGACGATCCCAACCGCCCATTGGCACCTGCGCTTGATCGCCGCCTCGGCCCGCGCCCGCGCCAGCGCCGTCATCTTCTTAGAATCGTCCAGGCCGGAGGGGCGCGGCCTGCACAGCACGACAGCTGCCGCCACGACCGGCCCGGCAAGGGGCCCTCGACCGGCCTCGTCAACGCCTGCGATCACAGCAGGAACTCTGAAACCGCCTGATGACCCATTGGCCCGTATCCTCCCCCAAAACCCGGAGCGGCCATGATCGCCGCCCGCACAAAGCCGACGGCCCGTTCGAACGCCGCCCTGACGTCGAGCCCCTGCCCCAGTCCACAGGCCAGCGCACTGGCCAGGGTGCAGCCTGTGCCATGGGTATTCATGGTGTCGATCCGCGGTGCGCGCATCTCCGCCACCAGCCCCTGCGGCCCGAGCAGCTGGTCCGTGATCGTCTCACCTTCGCCATGCCCGCCCTTCACGACAAGGTGGCAACCATGACGCAGGATGGGAAGCGTGCCGCCAAGCGCATTGAGTTCAGGCAGATTTGGCGTGACGACCGAAGACACCGCAATCAGCGAATGAAAGGCGGCGATCGTACGGGCATCGGCCAGCGCGGCACCGCTCGTCGCGATCATCACCGGATCGAATACGATCGGCACAAAAAGCCGCTTTACGGCACGCGCAACGGCTTCGGCTGTCTCGGCGCTGCCGATCATGCCGATCTTGACCGCATCGAGGCCGATATCGCTCACCACCGCATCGATCTGCGCGATCACCATCGCCGTCGGGATTATCTGCACCGCTTGCACGCCCAGCGTGTTCTGCGCGGTCACGGCGGTCACGGCGGTCGTCGCGAAACCGCCCAGCATCGTCACCGTCTTGATATCGGCCTGGATACCCGCGCCCCCGCCCGAATCGGATCCGGCGATGATCAGGATGCGCGCCGGGCTCATGCCCGAAGGTGCCCGGCAGGTTGTCGCATGGCCCGCATCAGGCGGCTGCCTTTACCGCGTCGCAGATCATGTCGACCACGCGCAGCACCTGTGCCTCGTCGTCGCCCTCGGCCATGACGCGGATCAGCCGCTCGGTGCCCGACGCGCGGATCACCAATCGGCCATGGCCCTCGATCTCGGCCTCGCCCTGGGCGATCGCATTTCTGACATGGGGATCGTCCAGCGGCGATCCGCCCGAGAAGCGAACGTTTTTCAGCAATTGCGGCACCGGATCGAACAGATGCAGCAATTCGCTCGCGCGCTTCCCGGTCGCCACCAGCTCGGCAAGCACCTGCAGCGCGGCGATCAGTCCGTCGCCCGTCGTTGCATAGTCGCTGAGGATAATATGCCCCGATTGCTCGCCCCCGACGTTGAAGCCTTTTGCCCGCATCGCCTCGAGGACATAGCGATCACCCACCTTCGTGCGTTCGAGGCACAGCCCCTCGCCCGCCAGATGACGTTCGAGCCCGAGGTTCGACATCACCGTCGCGACGAGGCCACCGCCTTTCAGCAGGCCCGAGCGGTGCCAGCTGCACGCGACCAGCGCCATCAACTGGTCGCCGTCGATCACGCGCCCCTTCTCATCGACGACGATCAGCCGGTCGGCATCTCCATCTAGCGCGAGTCCGATATGCGCACCGCTCGCGACGACGGTTTCCTGCAGCAACGCCGGAGACGTCGACCCGCAGTCGAGATTGATGTTCTTGCCATCGGGCGATACCCCGATCGCGACGACCTCCGCGCCGAGTTCCCACAATGCCGAGGGCGCGACCTGATAGGCGGCACCATTGGCGCAATCGACGACGATCTTCAGCCCGTCGAGCCGCAGATTATCGGGGAACGTCGATTTCGCGAAGTGGATATAGCGGCCACGCGCGTCCTCGACCCGCCGTGCCCGCCCGATCTCGTCCGGCGCAGCGAGTTTGGGCATGCCGTCGATCATTGCCTCGATGGCGGCTTCCGCCTCGTCCGAGAGCTTATATCCGTCGGGCCCGAACAATTTGATGCCATTGTCTGTAAAAGGATTGTGGCTTGCGGAAATCATCACGCCCAGATCTGCGCGCATGGTGCGCGCCAGCATCGCGACAGCAGGTGTCGGGATCGGACCGAACTGGATCACGTCCATGCCCACGCTCGTGAAACCCGCGACCAGGGCATTTTCGACCATATAGCCCGAAAGCCGGGTATCCTTTCCGATGACGACGCGGTGCCTGTGGTCGCCGCGAAGGAAATAGGCGCCCGCGGCCATGCCCACCTTCATGGCGATCCCGGCGGTCATCGGCGCTTCGTTGGTGCGTCCGCGGATCCCGTCGGTTCCGAAAAACTTTCGTGCCATTCTTGCGCCCTTTGCAGCGATCCCGTCAGTTCATGCTTTCGCGCGAACGTCACAGAAGGCAAGAGCAGGCGGATGTCCAACGCAACACGTATCCTGATCGCACTCGCCGCCGGGCTCACGCTCGGGATTGTTACCACGCGTGCCGCGGGGGGCGCGGACCAGACCGTGATTTACTCGGCGGAGGTCATGGGTGCGATGTGGCTGAACAGCCTGCGGATGACGATCATTCCGCTTGTCGTGGCACTGCTCGTCACCGGTATTGCGCAAAGCGCGGCGGCCGCGCGCGGGGGGCGTATCGCGGGCCGGATGATCATGACCGTCATCGTGATCCTTGCAGTGTCCGCCACCGTCGGAATGATCCTTACCCCGTTGCTGCTGTCGATATTTCCCATTCCTGCCGATTCGGCTGCCGCGCTCCGGGCCGCACTCGGTAGCGGAAAACCTGTCGGCGACGTCCCGCCGATCGGCGAGTTTCTCCGCGCGCTAGTTCCGGCAAATGTGATCGCCGCCGCCAGCACCGACGCTTTTCTGCCGCTGATCCTTTTCACGACGGTTTTCGCTTTTGCGGTTACACGACTGGCACCCGAACAGCGCGGCGTGATGACGTCGTTTTTCGCCGCTTTGGCGGATGCCATGCTCGTCGTCATCGAATGGGTGCTCAAACTTGCACCGATCGGCGTGTTCGCGCTTGCGTTTGTCGTCGGTGCCCGATCGGGCGCGGAGGCGCTGGGCACGCTTCTCCATTATGTCCTCATTGTTGCTGCGGTGGGCAGCGTCATCCTCATCGCCGCCTATCCGCTGGCGATGTTGGGCGGGCGTTTGCCGCTCGGTGCATTCGTGCGCGCCGTTGCACCCGCGCAGGCGCTTGCGTTCAGTACCCAGTCTTCGCTCGCCTGCCTTCCCATCATGCTCAAAAAGGTCGGGGATCTCGGCGTCCGCCCCGCGACGGCGGGCATCACCCTGCCGCTTGCGGTTGCGCTGCTGCGCGCCACGGGGCCCGCGATGAACGTCGCCGTGGTGATCTATGTCGCCAGCTGGTACGGTGTTCCGCTCGGCCCGCAGCAATATGTCTTCGGCATTTTCGTCGGCACCCTCATGTCACTGGGGGCGGTGAGCCTGCCGGGCACGGTCAGTTTCATCACGTCGTGCGCGCCAATCGCGGTCGCCATGGGCGTGCCGATCGAGCCGCTTGCACTGCTCATAGCGGTGGAAACGCTGCCCGATATCATGCGCACCGTTGGCAACGTCACCGCCGATGTCGCCGTCACCGCCACCATCGACGCACAGGACAGAAAGGAGAGCCGGCATGAAAACCCGCAAACTGGGGTCGCTTGAGGTATCCGCCATCGGCATCGGCTGCATGACGATGGGGGCGAGTGACAATATCCGCTATGGCGGCGTCGCCAATGCCGATGAGGGGATCGCCACGATCCATCGTGCGATCGATCTCGGCATCACCTTTTTCGATACCGCGCAAATCTACGGTCCCTTCATCAACGAGGAATTTGTCGGGCGCGCGATCGCCGGGCACCGTGACCGGCTGGTAGTCGCGACCAAATTCGGGTTCAGTTTCGAAGGTTCGGCCACGACCGGCGTCGACAGTTCGCCCGCCAACGTCCGCGCCAGTTGTGAAGGATCGTTGAAGCGGCTCGGCATCGACACGATCGATCTCTATTACCAGCACCGCGTCGATCCGGCAGTGCCGATCGAAGATACGGTAGGCGCAATGGCAGATCTCGTGCGTGAAGGGAAAGTGCGTCACATCGCACTGTCGGAGGCCGCCCCCGAGACCATCCGCCGCGCCGCCGCGGTCCACCCGATCACCGCGCTGCAATCCGAATATTCGATCTGGGAACGCGATGTCGAGGATGGCATTCTCAAAACCTGCTGCGAACTCGGCATCGGGTTCGTGCCCTATTCGCCGCTCGGCCGCGGCTTTCTGACGGGGACGATCACGAGCCTCGACGCGCTGCCGCAGGATGACTGGAGACGGCGCGATCCGCGCTACGCACCTGAAAATCTCCCTGCCAATCTGCGCATCGTCGAAGCCATCGGCGCTGTCGCCAGCCGCCATGACGTTTCAAAGGCGCAGGTCGCGCTTGCCTGGCTGCTCGCACAGGGTGATGATATCGTGCCGATCCCCGGCGTAAAGCGCATCGCCACACTGGAGGATAGCGCCGCCGCCGCCGATCTCGAACTGACCACGCAGGATCTCGCCGAGATCGAGGCAGCCGCCCCGCGCGGGGGCACGGCAGGGCCGCGCTACGGAGAACAGATGATTAGGATGGTGCGCGCCTAACCAGTCGTAGTTGCCCAATCGCGGTGCGGCGCTAGAAGCCCCGCTCGCGAGGAGTAGCGGCGCGCTTGGCATATCGGCTTTTCATTTTCGATTTCGATGGGACGCTGGCCGACAGCGGGCCGATGATGTTCGATATCCTCAACCGCGCTGCAATACGCTTCAGGTTCCGCCAGATCAGCGAAGCCGAACTTTACCGGTATCGCAGCGTCGAAACGCGCATCGTTCTGCGTGAACTGGGCATCAGGCGGTGGCGGCTGCCGCAGATCGCACGCTGGTTTCGCCATCGGGCGAGGGAACAGCCGAGTCCGCCGCTGTTTCCCGGCATCGTCGATACGCTGCACGCGCTCCACGCTCGGGGTATCGTCCTCGCCGTGGTGAGCTCGAACAGCGAAGCGGCGGTCCGGCGCGCGCTCGGCCCGGAAAACACCAGGTTGTTCCAGTGTTTCGCGTGCAGTGCATCGGTCTTCGGCAAGGCCCGCAAGTTCCGTCGGGTGCTCCGGTCGCTCCATGTCAACCGTGCCGACGCGATTGCGATCGGGGATGAGTGTCGTGATATCGCCGCGGCGCGCAAAGCCGGTGTCGACTGCGCCGCCGTAAGCTGGGGCTATGCCGATCCGTCGCTGCTGGCGGCAAATCGACCCGACATCATGATCGAGAGGCTCGAAGACATTCTTGAGCTGGCGACCGGAGAGGGCACGCGACTCTCCTCGTGCGACGCTCTTGGCAGTGACGCCGCAATACCAGCGGAAATACGCGCCTGATTCTCAGCTGAGCCACCGCCAGACGCCGGCTACGGGCGCGCCCATCAGCGGGTGCGCCCATGTCGCGGCTAGCCACAGCAGCGTGCCACCGGTCAGCGGAACCGTTCCCGGCCAGGCGATGCGCCTTGCAAAGGGCCAGTAGCTTGTCCGCGCCGACCAGTCGGACCAGGCCGAGCCCATCAACGCCCGTTTTTTCACATCCTGACCCGCCGCCCCGGCGAGCGCGAGGAACGCGACGGCACCACTCAGCAGGATCACGGCGGGGCGGGGGCTGACGATGACATGCGCCAGGCTCCAGAGTGCAAAGCTCCACATCATCGGGTGCCTTGTGATTGTGAACACGCCCCGCGCAGGTCTCGCCGCAAGGTCTTTCGCGCCAGGCGAGGGCAGCGCGGGATTGCCGAGGAACGATCCCGCAAGCAGGACGCTTGCCGCCCACATGATCAAGGTTGATGCCAGCCAGAGTCCGTCTCCCGCGTCCCACAGCGCGCGACCATAGGGGGCTTCGCGAAACGCCGAGGCCGCCCAGCCGAGCGTCATGAACGAGATCAGCACATAAATGATCTGGAAGCCCGTGGCACCGAAGCTGGAGACCAGCGGTGCGCGCAGCGGATGGGACATTGCCAGATGCGTACCGACGAACGCGGCCAGTGCGACGCTAAGCATGATCATCGATCATAGGCCTTGGGCAGCGCGCCCTCGCCCGGCGTCCGGTATCGCTTCAGCAGGCGCGACTGCCGTGTTTCCAGGCTTTGCTCGACGCCGTCGATCCACACCGTCTCGGGCGCGCTCGAAAGTTCCAGCGGATCGCCCGACCATATCACGACATCGGCGCGGCGCCCGGCGCGCAGCGAGCCGATTTCGGTGCCGAGGCCCACGATCTCTGCCGGGCCCGACGTGATCGCGGCAAAGGCTTCGGCCCAGCTCAGCCCGGTCGCCCCCGGCACCCTGGTCAGCGCGACCAGATTTCCCGCATATTGGCCCAGATATTGCGCCTGGCGCTCGTCATTGTCGTCGATAAGCCCGAGCCCGAGCATGACACCCGCGCGCTTCATCCGCCCGACGTTCGATTGCGTCGATGCCATTTCCTCGAAGCGGGCAGGCAGATCGTTCAGGGCCGAGGCGAGCACCGGTACTTTCGACGCTGCAAGTTGGGCGGCAACCGTCCAGCCTTCGCTCGCGCCGACGATCACGAGCCGCAGCGCCGGAAATTCCTTTTTCAGCGCGATCACCTTCAGAATGTCGGGTCCGCTTTCCACATGGACGAAAAGCGGCATCATGCCCGTAACGACGGGGATGAGTGCTGCGGCGTCGGCACGGACGAGCAGCGAATCCTTGCTGCGCCCATCATAGCTGGCGGGGCTTCTGGCGTAATCGCGCGCCTCGGCGAGTGCCGCCCGGAAAAATGCATGCGCCGCGGCGCGGCTTCCGCCCGCCGTCTGCGCACCGCTTTCGCCAAGCTCGACAAACTGGAATGCGTGCGGCAGCGTCACCGGATCGGGATCATTCCCCATGTCGATCACGGCACCCTGACCGGCGAAGATATTGGCGGCGGTTGCGGGGCCCGTGATCGCCCGCGTCACGCCCATCGCCCGGCTGATCGCGATTGCGGGCACCCGCGGATTGATCGCCGGCGTCACGTCGATCGACGCGGAAAACGGCGATCGGACAGCGCGGGTATCATTCGTTTCATCGACCGCATCCACCCCCGATAGTCCGATCCGGGCAAAGCCCGCGACAATTCCGGGCGTGACCCATCTGCCGGTTGCATCGATCGTGCGAGCTCCCGGCGGCACAGAAACGCGCGGGCCCGCATCGACAATGCGACCGTCGGCAAAAACGACGGTTCCAGATGCCGGTGCGGAACCGTCTCCGATGGCGAGGATGCCGCCCGTGATCGCGATCGTCTCGGCATGGCTCACCCCCGCCGCCGCCATAGCGGCGAAAATCGCTATCCATCGGGTCACGCGCCACGCGACGCGGCCGTTGTCCGGCTGGGCGCTCTGTGTCGCGCGCGCGGTCACTTGACGTCCCCTTCGCCGGTCTGGCCCAGCTCGAAGTCGCTTACGGGCCGACGCTTCGGATCGCCCGCGTCATACATCAGCGCGCCGTCGATCCACACGCGCTCGGGGCGCGTGTAGACGCTGAAGGGATTGCCGTTCCACAGCACCACATCGGCCATCTTGCCCGCTTTCAGCGATCCCGTCCGGTCGGCAATCCCGAGCGCCTTTGCCGGGTTGAGGCTCAGCCACTGCCACGCGACCTCGGGCGCTATGTCGATGCCCGCGCGCCTGCCGTCGGCCATGGCTTTCGCGGCTTCCTGGTTCAGCCGCTGGATGCCATTCGGATCGTCCGAATGGATGATCGTGCAGGCCCCCGCAGCCTGCAGCAGCGCCGCATTTTCCGGAATGGCATCATAGCTTTCCATCTTGAAGCCCCACCAGTCCGCCCAGACCGCCGAGCAGATGTTGCCGGCGCGCAGCAGATCGGCGATCTTGTAGCTTTCGACCGCATGGTGAAATGCCGAGATCCTGTAGCCGAACTCCTTGGCCATATCGATGACGATGGCCATCTCGTCAGCGCGGTAGCAATGGTTCTGCACAAGGATTTCGCCGCGCAGCACGCCGACGAGTGTGTCCATCGCGATATCGCGAACCACATCGCCGCCCTTGTCGAGCTTTCGCCTATATTCGACGGCCTTGGCCCAGGTCGCGCGATCGACCGCGACATTGCCCATCCGCGTCGAAGGGATCTGGTTGCGGCCGCCATAGACACGTTTGGGATTTTCGCCACAGGCCATCTTGAGGCCGTAAGGCGCGCCGGGAAACTTCATTCCCTGAACCGTCCGCGCATAGACGTTTTTCAATACGACCGAGCGCCCCCCGAACAGGTTCGCCGATCCCGGCAGGATCTGGAGACTCGTTACACCGCCGTTGACGAGCGCGCGCGAAAACCCCGGATCCTGCGGCCAGACGCTGTGTTCCGCCCAGACTTCGGGGCGCACCGGCCCGGTCGATTCATTGCCGTCGCTCAACGCGTCGACCCCGGGGCTGGGATAATCGCCGAGATGTGAATGGATATCGATGATGCCGGGCGTCACATATTTGCCCGTCCCGTCGACGATCTGCGTCCCTTCGGGCAGTTCAAGCTCGGCCATCGATGCCGCGACGGCAGTGATCCTGCCACCCGTCATCACCACGACGCCGCCGTCGATCCGCCTGCCCTCACCGTCGAATATGGTGGCACCCCGGATCGCCGTCGGTGTTGCGGGATAGGGTTTATATGTCGATGGATAGGGATCGGCGAGCCATGACTTTGCCGCCGGACCGGCTTTGGCAGTCTTCATCGCGGGGGTTGGCGGCGTCGGCGTGGTCGTAGCCGCGCAACCCGCCAGGACACAACAGGCCAGCAAAAGCGCGATCCGCACTAGTTTACCCCGTGCATGATGGATTTCAGCGGCCACGCGAGCAGCAGCAGCAGGACGCCAATGGCGACCGCGAACCAACCAATCGAGGTAAAGACGCCGATATAGGTTTCGAGGCTGACCTTCAGGTTCGTCACCTGTCCGCCGACCGTCTCGACGCTGGCGACCTGCGCCACCAGCCCGGCAACATATTGCGCGACCGCGATCGAAAGAAACCACACGCCCATCATCAACCCCACGACCCGCGCGATCGAAAGCTTGGTGATCATGCTCAGGCCAACGGGCGATATGCAGAGCTCGGCAGCCGAATGAATGAAATAGAGCCCCGCCAGCCACCACAACCCGACTTTAAAATCCGGCCCGGCAAAAGCTGCGCCCCAGACCAGGAACAGAAAGCCCAGCCCCACCCCCATCAGTGCGGCACCGAACTTGACCGGGATCGATGGCTCCATGTTCCGCCGGGCCAACAAGTTCCACAACAGGCTGAACAGCGGCGCAAGCAGAACGATGAACAGCGCGTTGAAAAATTGCGTCTGCCCCGCGGTGATCGCAAATTCACCTGCCACGCGCATATCGGTGTTGCGATCGGCAAACAGCGTCAGCGACGATCCCGCCTGTTCGAAAAGCGTCCAGAACACGGTGTTGAACGTAATCAGCACCATGGCCGCCACCATCATCTGGAATTCCTGGCGGCTGCCCCTGCGCCACGACCAGATGAGTATCGTCGGCACCGCGATAAGGAACGTTCCGAACATGATCTGCCCCATGATCGGCAGGGTTGCCAGATAGCCGATCAGACCGCTTCCGGTGGCGGGCTTTACATAGCTCATCAGGTTGCTGAACAGAAGATAGACGATCGGGATCGTCAGCACCGCGCCGATGTAGATCACGGCATCCCTGTTGCCCGGCGCGTTTGCCGGGCGGTCGCCATAGCCATCGAGCTTGCCGCCGTCGAACTGGAACAACAGCCATGAAACCGCCATGCCGCCCGCCGCAAGAGCAAAGCCCGCCCACCATCCGAGGCCACCCCAGCTGCCCATGCCGACGGCGAGCAGGGGGCAGAGGATCTGTGAAAACAGCGAACCGAGGTTGATGCCCATGTAAAAGATCGTGAACCCCGCGTCGCGCCGCCGGTCACCCTCGGCATAAAGAGTGCCGACGATGGTCGAGATATTGGGTTTGAAAAAGCCATTGCCGATCACCACCAGCGCAAGGCCGATGATCAGCAGGAAGGTGTAAGGTGGATCGCGTTCGCCGCCGGATACGAAGCCGCCGCTTGCGATCCTGCGTGTTTCGCGCCCGTCTCCGGCAACGAGCGAGACGGTCTTGTCGTCGTTGCCCCTGATCTGGAGCCTTTCCCCGCCGTCGGTCACGAATTGCTTTCGCGCTTCTCCGATCCCCGCAACGCTCACGTCGTAACGCGTGCCGTCGATCGTCGCGAACGGCCTGGCGGGTGCGCCGGTGCTGCTGGCGCAGAGCACCATATAGCCGAGCGACATCATGATCGCGCCGAACTTGACCGAGCGTTTGGAGCCGAGGAACCGATCAGCGAGCAAGCCGCCGACGAGAGGCGTCAGGTAGACCAGCGCAGTGAACCCGCCATAAAGCCCTGTCGTCGTCGTATCGCTGAAAAGGAAATGCTGAGCCAGATAAAGCGTCAGCAGCGCGCGCATGCCGTAATAGCCAAACCGCTCCATCGCCTCGGTGGTGAAGAGACGTGCGAGCTGCCGGGGATGTCCGAACCATTGCTGGCCGTCACTACGGCCAAGGTGCGGCGTTGCCGCTTCAAAGGTCTCGTCGGCGTTCGGGCTCACCACGGCTGCTCCCCTACGATTTTATCTCGTTGATCTGCAAGCCTAACGCGGAAACTGGCGGTGTGAAGTAAGATTATTGCGCCACCAGCCGCGACCTGCCTTCACGCGCCGCCCCTTCTCGCCTACCGGCTGCCCATGCTCAACGATCTGTCATCGCCCGCCGCACTCGTCAGGACGCGCCGGTCGGGAAAGCCGCGTGACATGATCGCGCCAGGCCCCTCCGAAGACGCGTTGCGCGCGATCCTCGAGGCGGCGATCCGGGTTCCCGATCACGGCAAGCTCGCGCCGTGGCGCTTTGTGATCGTCGACGGCAGCCAGCGCGAGCGGCTGGCCGACCTTCTCGTGGCGGCCTATCGCGCCGAAAAGCCTGATGCAGGCCGTCTCGAAATCGAAGCGATGGTGCAGTTCGCGCGTCAGGCACCCGCGCTCGTCGTGGTGCTGTCCGCTCCCGCTGTTTCGAGCAAAATACCGCGCTGGGAGCAGGAACTGTCAACAGGAGCGGCCTGCATGAACCTTCTCCTGGCGATCCACGCCCATGGGTTTACCGGCGGCTGGCTGACCGGCTGGCCCGCCTATTCGGATGCGGTGCGCAACGCGTTCGGCGGCCCCGACCAGCGCATCGCCGGATTCATCTATATCGGAACGCCGGGCCGCCCCCTCGAGGAACGGCCGCGGCCGGACTATGACGATGTGGTCACCCGCTGGCGCTGGTAGTGCCGTGACAGACGTGCTGCTTTGCTGTATTAGGCTGGCATGACAGTAGTTGAGACCGAAGCTCCCGTTTATCTTCGTTTGCGCGGCCTGCTTGCCGCATCCATCCTCGGCGGGGAGTTTTCGGAAGGCGATCAGCTTCCGTCGGTCCGCGCCTTTGCGGCCGAACAGGGTGCCAATCCGCTGACGGTCGCCAAGGCCTATCAGACACTTCAGGATGAAGGCTATGTGAGCGTGCGCCGCGGCGTCGGCATGTTCGTCGCCCCGGGTGCCGTCGCGCGACTGCGCGTGGATGAACGCGATCGTTTTCTCCACCATGTCTGGCCGCGCATCCGGCTCCATATCGACCGGCTTGGGATCAACGTCTGCGATCTCGTCGACAGCAGTGAACCGGCGTAGCACGCGATCGAGCGCGGCATCGCGCCGCCCGGTGGAATCCTGATGCTGATTAAAAAGCTATTGGCGCGCGGCAGGCCGGAACCGCGAATCGCGCGCGTTCCTTCCGGCGAGCGCGTCTATGCAATCGGCGACGTCCATGGCCGTCGCGATTGCCTCGAAGGCCTGCTCCGCGCGATCGAAGCCGACGATCTGGCGCGCGGTTCTGCCCGGTCAACGGTGATTTTTCTTGGTGATCTGGTCGATCGCGGGCCCGATTCACGCGGCGTGATCGACACGGCCATGGCGATCGCCGACAGGCGCCGCTGCATCTTCCTGATGGGGAACCATGAAGAAATCCTGATCCACAGCTGGGAGGGCGACCCGCGCGCCGCGGGTCTGTTCCAGCGGATCGGGGGCCGCGAAACGTTGATGAGCTATGGCGTTCCAGCCGATTGTTGCGATCGTTTCGATTCCGTCGGCGTGGCCGAGGCAACCGCGGCGCACGTCCCCGCCCGGCACATCGCATTCCTCCGCAGTTTTGAAGATAGCGTTACGATCGGCGACTATCATTTCGTCCACGCGGGCATCCGTCCAGGTATCGCACTCGATGCGCAGTCACCTGCCGATCTGCGCTGGATACGCCGTGACTTTCTTGACGATACTCGCGATCACGGCGCAATGATCGTCCATGGCCATTCGATTACCGAAACCCCCGATCAGCGCCCCAACCGGATCGGTATCGATACGGGTGCATTCGCCAGCGGCACGCTGACTGCGGTCGGCATCCAAGGCGCGGCGCGCTGGTTCCTGACAAATTAGCCTGGCAAATCAGCCTGACGAATCAGGCGGTGACCGCTTTCAGTCGGGCGCCATGCTTCCTGCGAAATTTGGCAAGCTTCGGCGCAACGACGATCTGGCAATAGGGATTGGCCGCACCTTCGCGCTCGAAATATTCCTGATGATAATCCTCCGCGATGTACCAGGTGCCAAGCGGCTCGATCGTGGTCACGACGGGTTTTGAGGGGTGATCCGCCTGTGCCCGCGCAATGGCGGCATGGGCTTCGCGTTCCTGTTCTGCCGAATGCGGAAAGATCGCGGACCGATATTGCGTGCCGACGTCATTTCCCTGTCTGTTCAACTGCGTGGGATCGTGAATTTCGAAAAAGATATCGAGCACCTCGGCAAAGCTGATTACGTCGGTATCGAAAACAATGCGCACCGCCTCGGCATGGCCGGTTCGGCCTGAGCAAACCTCCTTATAGCTGGGATTTGCCGTTTCGCCGCCGATATAGCCGCTTTCGACGCTCCTGACGCCAGCCAGCCCATCAAATACCGCCTCGATGCACCAGAAACATCCGGCAGCCAGCGTTGCGCTTTCCATCGCCATCTTCAATCTCCCGGTTTCCATTGAGATAAGGATGCAGGGCAGCCGTGCAAGGTCACCTGTCGGAGGCGCGTTTCAATCAGTCTGTGTTCCGGGAAGAGATCGTGCCATCCAACAGTTTGTCCAGCACTGCGAAAACGAGCGCATGCGTCTTTGGTGTCCCGAAGCGTTCATCGCCATAGGGAAAGGGGCGGTGTTCTCCGGTCAGCCGATAGCCCCGCCGCTCATACCAGGCGACGAGTTCGGTCCGCTGTTCGATGACCGTCATCACGGTGCGCGTCGCGCCAAAGCGTTCGGCTGCTGCGCGCTCGCCCTTGTCCAGAAGCGCCCGTCCGAGCCCCGCTCCCTGCAGATGGGGATCGACGGTCACCAGGCCGATATAGACGATGCCGCCGCCCCGATCCGTAAGGGCGATGCATCCGATCGGCTGCCCTTCCGCCTCGGCAACGATGATCAGATCGTCCGGCGATGAAAGCTGGGTGGCAAGCGCTGCGGGATCGGTCCGCTGGCCCCCGAGCAGATCGGCCTCGTGCGTCCATCCGCCTCGGGCGCTGTCGCCGCGATAGGCCCGCTCGATCAGCGAATGGAGAGCGCCGGTATCAGCTCCGGTGGCCGCGCGGAACATCATGCCGCAAGCAGGGCACCGCCTGCATAAAGCCCCGCCGCCCCTGCAGTCGCCGCTGCCGCCTTGCCGAGCGCTTCGGGAACGATCCGGTCGAGATAGAAACGCACGACCGCCTGTTTGGCATCTGCAAACCGGTTGTCCCCGGCCCGTGAAAGCGCAGCAGCTGCCTTGCCCTGGCGTGCCATCAGCGCACCGCAGGTCATCGCCGCGACCATGTCCAGAAACGGATAGCTGCCGGCCAGCCGATCGTCATTGTCCGCGTTCAGCATCCAGTCGCCGGTCGCCGCCACGGCATCGCAGAGGGCGAGCAGAGTGTTTTCGCCCGCGGCATCGGCGCGGCAGTCCTCGACGAGTGCCCTCAATGCCGCACCGCCGTCGCCGGTCAGCTTGCGGCCGACGAGATCGGCCGCCTGGATGCCGTTCGTCCCTTCGTAGATCGGCGCGATGCGGATATCGCGGTAATATTGCGCCGCGCCGGTCTCCTCGACGAAGCCCATCCCGCCGTGGACCTGCACGCCGAGCGATGCGATCTCGCACCCCACGTCGGTTCCATAGGCCTTGGCGAGCGGGGTCAGCAGATCGAGGCGCGCCTTTGCGCCATCCACGCCGACATGAGCCCGGTCGACACAGCCCGCCGCCGCATAGACAAGCGCGCGGGCGGCCTGGGTGAGCGCCGTCATCCGCATCAGCATCCGGCGCACGTCAGGATGGTCGATGATCGCCTTTCCGCCCTGCACCCGATCGCGGGCATAGGCCAGCGCGGCCTGTGTCGCCCGTTCGCCGATCTGGACGCCCTGAAGCCCCACGTTAAGCCTTGCATTGTTCATCATCGTGAACATGGCGCGCATTCCGCCCATTTCGGGGCCGATGAGCCAGCCCCGACAATCGTCATTGTCACCATAGCTCAGCACCGCGGTGGGCGAGGCATTGATGCCCAGCTTGTGCTCGATCGACACGCAGCGCACATCGTTGGGAACGGTGAACGCATCGTGCCCGTCCTGCCGCAGCTTGGGCACGACGAATAGCGAGATTCCCCTCGTCCCCGGCGGTGCCCCCGGCGTCCGCGCGAGGACGAGGTGAACGATATTGCCGGTCAGATCATGATCGCCAAAGGTGATATAGATCTTGGTGCCCTTGATCGCATAGCTGCCATCGGCATTGGGCGTCGCCGTCGTGCGCAGTGCCCCGACGTCCGAGCCTGCCTGGGGCTCGGTGAGGTTCATGGTCCCCGTCCATTCGCCGCTTATGAGCCGTGCCAGATAAAGTTCGCGCTGTTCGTCCGATCCGTGCGTCATGATCGCTTCGATCGCGCCGACCGTTAGCATGGGGCACAATGTGAAGGCCATGTTCGCGGTGCCCAGATCCTCCAGCACCACCGTCGCCAGCAGAAACGGCAATCCCTGCCCGCCATAAGCCTCCGGCCCGTCGAGCGAGCCCCAGCCGCCGTCGACGTAGGCGCGATAGGCTTCGGGAAAGCCGGCGGGCATCGTCACATGGCCATCATCCCATGTCGCTCCCTCGGTATCGCCGATCCGGTTGAGCGGTGCGAAGGTGCCGACCGCAAAGGCACCGGCACCTTCAAGGATTGCGTCGACGATGTCAGCGTCCACGTCCAGTTTACCGATTTCGCCAACCACGTCGAGGACGAAGCGCTGTTCGGCGATTGGTGGTATGTACGTCATGTCGGCAGCCCTGATTTGAATCTCCGTGCCCGGGTCTATAGCGCGCTCTCACAATGCTCCAAGGCCCCGTCATCCGTCGCTATGGCGACAGCGCAATCGCCGAGGCCGCTGCGCTGATCCGCGCCGGTGAGCCTGTCGCGGTCCCGACCGAAACCGTCTACGGGCTTGCGGCCGATGCAACCTCGGGTGAGGCGGTCGCACGCATCTACGCGGCAAAGGGGCGCCCCGGCTTCAATCCGCTGATCGTCCATATACCCGATATCGCCGCCGCCGAAGCCCTCGGCGATTTTTCCCCCGAAGCGCGTGCTCTTGCCGAAAAGCACTGGCCGGGGCCGCTCACGCTCGTCGTTCCGCTGCGCCACGACCATCCGATCGCGAGCCTCGCCACTGCGGGGCTGCCAACCGTTGCCCTGCGCGTTCCCGCGCACCGGGCGATACGCGCGCTCCTCGACGCCACGGGGAGGCCCCTCGCCGCGCCCAGCGCCAACACGAGCGGCGGGATCAGCACGACGACAGCGGCGCAGGTGGCGCATTCGCTTGCCGGTCGCGTCGCGCTCGTGATCGACGACGGCCCGTGCCCGATCGGTCTTGAATCGACGATCGTGGCGGCGACCGGTGGTGCGCTGCGGCTCCTCCGCCCCGGGCCCGTGGTGCTCGATCTGGAAATGTCGCACGGCAGCGCCATCGAAGCGCCCGGCCAGCTCGCCAGCCACTATGCGCCGAACAAACCGCTCAGGCTCGCGGCGGCCGAAGCCCGGCCCGGTGAGTGGCTGATCGGATTCGGCCCTGTATCGGGCCACGACAACCTGAGCGCATCGGGCGACCTGACTGTTGCCGCCGCAGGGCTTTTCACTGCGCTTCACCGCGCCGACGCGAGCGACCGCGCTGTTATCGCCGTGGCCCCCATTCCCGAAACCGGCCTCGGTATCGCGATCAACGATCGTCTCCGCCGCGCCGCCGCCTAAAAGAGCCTTGCACCGATCGGCACGTCGCTGTCGGGCGCGAACAGCACGACTGCGCCTGTCGCATCCGGAAAGCCCAGCGTCAGCACTTCGGACATCATCCTGCCGATCTGGCGCGGAGGGAAATTGACCACTGCCGCCACGAGCCGCCCCGGCAGTTGTTCCAGCGTGTAATTCTCGGTGATCTGGGCAGACGTCGCCCTGATCCCGATCGTGGGGCCGAAGTCGATCGTCATGCGATAGGCGGGCTTGCGCGCTCCTTCGAGAATGTCCGCAGTCACCACCTGCCCGATCCGAATATCCACTGCCAGAAAAGCGTCAAACCCGATCTCGGGAGCCGCGGGAGCCCTGGCGTCATGAGTCATATGCATCGGTAAAGCCCTGTCAGGTGCGGCAAGAATGTCACAATGATGAAATAATCACGGGGGGAGACTAGCGTTGCCGGTAAAAGAAGCCAACGGAGTATGGGGGAGCAGTTGAATGCATCGTGATGTTCTTGGGCAAGGAACAGAAAACCGGTGCGTCGCTGCTCCCGAGAAGCAATTTTGGGGACGCTTTACATGAAGAATTTGTCAAACACCGGTCGGTCGAAGACCATGCTCGCCTGCGGCACGGCAGCGCTGGCACTCCTCGCGGCTTCTCCCGCTTTCGCGCAGGACGCTGCGCCGGCTCCGGCGGCCGACGTGCCCGCTGCTGCTACCACTGACGATGCCGCGGCTAGCGACATCATCGTGATCGGCACGCGGCGGACGGATCGCTCGTCGACCAATTCGGCATCGCCGATCGACGTGATCGGAACGAAGGAACTCTCGACGCAGGCCGCGTCCAACTTGCTCGATGTGGTCAAGAACGTGATCCCCTCGTTCTTCGTAGCCCAGAACACGATATCGGATGCGTCCAGTTTCGTGCGGTCGCCTTCACTGCGCGGCCTGCCGGCGGACAATGTCCTCGTGATGATCAATGGCAAGCGCCTGAACCGCTCCGCACTGGTCCAGGTTTATTCGGGCGGTGATACGGGCCTCGGCTATGGTTCGCAGGGCGCGGATATCAATTCGATTCCGGCTATCGCCATCAATAATCTGCAGGTTTTGCGCGATGGCGCGACAGCACAATATGGCTCTGACGCGATTGCCGGCGTCATGAATTACGGTGTTCGCAGTTCCGACAGGGGCCTCGAACTGCAGGGGCGCTACGGCCAATATTATCGTAATGGCGACGGCAGGAGTTACCAGATTGCTGCCAATACCGGATTACATCTGGGTGAACGCGGCTTTGTAAACCTCTCGGGCGAATATGATGACGATGGCCGCACCAGCCGCGGTGTCACCCGTCCCACCGCCCTGGCCTACGCGACGCAGAATCCGGGCAATGCCGGTCAGCTGCCATATTACCCGCTACCAGCGCAGATCTGGGGCAACTCGCCAAGTCGCGGGTGGAAGGTCCTGGTCAACGGCGAGCTCGAGCTGTCGGACAGCGCAAAGTTCTATGTCATCGGGAACGCTTCGCACAGTCGCTCTGAGGAAAGCTTCAATTATCGCGCGTCGACGGCAGCCATTCTTGATCCAACGGGAAAAACACTCATCAATCCTGCCGGGCAAACAGCAGCGACGATAGCGGCGGCAAACTACATTCGGCTGTGCCCGCGTTCGTTCCTTAACTATCAACCGACTGGCGTCGATCCTCTCGGTTGTGGTGACCCGCCTGGCACTGGCGCGACGACCGATCCCTATTTCCGTAATCTTTACCCGGCCGGTTTCACACCGATCTTCGTGGGCACCGTGAACCAGCTGTGGGGTGTGGCCGGGATCAAGGGGGCCTTTGGTGACCTAACCTATGATGTTTCGGTTTCGACCAGCCGGAATACGCTCGATCTGTCCATGTTCAATTCGCTGAACACCGCCTTCAGCCCGAACAATCCGGCATCGGCGGCGCCTTATAACACCGCCACCCAGACGAGTTTCGATTTCGGCCGTCAGGCGCAGAAGGAAACGAATGCCAATCTCGATCTGGCGTATCCAATCGAGGTCGGGTTCGCCAAGCCGATCACGCTTTCGGCCGGCGTCGAGTATCGCAAGGAAACCTACCAGCTGACCGCATCCGACTTCCAGGCCTATGCCCAGGGCGGCGCCTCGGGATATGGCGGCGTCAGCCCCAGCCAGGCGGGGACATGGAGCCAGAGCAACGTTGCCGTTTACGGTGGCGCTGAAACCGACATCACGTCGAACTGGACGATCGGCCTTGCCGGTCGCTACGAGCATTACAACACCTTCGGTTCGACCACCGTCGGCAAGGTAAACACGCGATTTGAATTTCTTCCCGGTTACGCAATTCGCGGAACCGTTGGCACTGGCTTCCACGCACCTTCGCCCGGGCAGCAGCACAACTCGACGCTGACGACAAACTTTATCGCTGGTCAGTCGATCCAGACGGGCACCTTCCCCGTCGACAGCACCGCATCGCAATATTACGGGGCAAAGCCGCTGACACCTGAGAAGTCGACCAACTTTGGTGTGGGCTTCACGGCAGAACCCATGCAGGGCCTGACCTTCACGATCGACTATTACAATATCAAGGTGAAGGACAAGATCTTCGTAACCCAGTCGTTCACTGTGACGCCCGAGGACATTGCCGCCAGCACCGCCTTGAATACCATTTTCGGGGGCCAATCGGGCGGCAACGTCAGCTACTTCACCAACGGCCTCAGCATACGCACTCAGGGTGTCGACGTTGTGGCGGGATATGCGACCAAAGCGTTGGGCGGCGATCTCAACGTCTCGCTTGCCTACAACCATAACAACAACGAGGTCCTTCAGGCCAACCCGAACGTGATCAACGGCGCTCAAATTGCCACCATCCGCAACCTCGCTCCGCACGACAGGGCCAACTTCAGCGTTACCTATTCGGCGGGTAGTATTTCGTTGACGGCCCGGGAAAACTATTACGGCTCTTGGGTTAACGTGAGTGACTACGGCATCAAAGCGGGAACTGCGGGTGCCAATGGCGGACCGGTGCAGGTATTCGGTGCCAAAGCGACCACCGATATCGACTTGGCCTATAACCTGTCGAAGGAGCTTACGATTTCTGTAGGTGCAAACAATCTGTTCAACACCTTTCCGGACAAGTTGAATTCCAGCTCGCAGCAGATTTTTCCGGTCACCGGGGGTGGCGAGGACGGCCAAGTCAACCCGCGCAATGGCGGACCGTTCGGCTTCAACGGCGGCTTCTGGTATGCGCGCGTCCGCGTAAAATTCTGATTATAAGTTATGGGGTGGCTCGTAACGGGCCGCCCCCTTTTCCTGCGATGACCGAATTTACTCACCGCTGGGCCGATCCGGCCGATCTCCCTGCCCTGGGCACCCTGATGGCGCGCGCGATTGATATGCTTCAGGGCAGCTTTCTTTCCCCCGATCAGGTCCGCGCCAGCCACAGGGTCATGGGGCTGGACACACAGCTCATCGAAGACCGCACCTACCTCATCGTCGAAGCGCCTGATAGCCGGATCGCGGGCTGCGGCGGCTGGAGCTTTCGCACGACGCTTTACGGCGGCGATGACAGCATCGTCACCCGCGAACCGGAGCGGCTGGACCCTGCGACCGATGCCGCGAAGATCCGGGCCATGTATACCGATCCCGATTTTGCCCGCCGCGGCATCGGTTCGCTCGTCCTGCGGATCTGCGAACAGGCCGCACGCGAGGCCGGGTTTCGCCGCGCGGAAATGATGGCAACCGCCGCGGGCGTCCCGCTCTACGCAGCGGCGGGATACCTGCCCGCCGATCCTTTGATCCAGGCAGATATCGATGGCGTGCCGGTGCCGCTTATCCGCATGGAAAAGCGTCTCTGACGCATCGTCGCTCAGTTCCTCCCGCCCCTGACCTTGACTCGACCATGCGGCACGCCATGTGCGGGCGCTCTCCCCATGTCCGAAAGCGCTTCATGCCCGATCGCCACGTCCAGCTGCTTATCCTCGGTTCAGGGCCGGCGGGCTATACCGCCGCCGTCTATGCCGCGCGCGCCAACCTGAAACCGGTGCTGATCACCGGCATCGCGCAAGGGGGCCAGCTGACCACGACGACCGAAGTCGACAACTGGCCCGCCGATGTAGACGGCGTGCAGGGGCCGGAGCTGATGGAGCGCTTCAGGCGTCATGCCGAGCGCTTCGGCACCGAACTGATCCACGATCACATCCACACCGCCGAACTGTCAGGAAAGCCGTTCCGCCTGATCGGTGACGGCGGAACCTACACCTGCGATGCGCTCATCATCGCGACCGGGGCGTCGGCGCAATATCTCGGGCTGCCGTCCGAAGCCGCGTTCATGGGCCGGGGTGTCTCTGCGTGTGCGACGTGCGACGGATTCTTTTTTCGCGGCCAGCCCGTCGCGGTGATCGGCGGCGGCAACACCGCGATGGAAGAGGCGCTCTACCTTTCGAACATCGCGAGTCACGTCACCATCGTCCACCGCCGCGATCAGTTCCGCGGCGAAAAGATCCTGCGCGACCGGGTAATGGAAAAAGCGGCGGCGGGAAAGATCGACATCCGCTGGAATGCGACGCTCGCCGAAGTGCTGGGCGACGATCGGGGCGTGAGCGCCATCAAGATCGCGGCTGCCGACAGCACGACGTCGACCATCGACGTGCAGGGCGTTTTCATCGCGATCGGCCACAAGCCGAATACCGATCTCTTCATAGGCGAGCTCCATACGGAAAACGGCTATCTGCAGACGATGGGCGGCCATTCCGGCAACGCCACGCAGACAAGCATCGCTGGTGTTTTCGCCGCCGGTGACGTGCAGGATCACATTTACCGTCAGGCCGTCACCAGTGCGGCGAGCGGCTGCCAGGCCGCGCTCGATGCGGAGAAATACCTCGACGGGGTCATATGACCGTCATCGGCGCGGGTGCGACAACCGGGCGATGCGGTTGCCGGTCTCATGTCGGCGACAAGCCCAACCGGGCCTGCTCGGCACTGCCTCGCGGCGTTACCGTTTTCAACGGGCTCGCCGCCTCCAGCCGCGCAACGACGCCTTCGGTCACTTTATCCAGCGCTTCGTTCGAGAAAAAGCCACCGGCCACCAGGCAACGGTCGATCAGCACGCGGCGGAATGCAGCGAAGGTTGCGGCATCGGGCTTTCCGGGATCGCCCCAGAAATCGTCAAGTCGCCCCTGAAAGGTTATACCCTCGATATCATAGACCGCCTGGCCCAGGGCGATAACCGGAATGCCGAGCGCCAGCGCCAGCGTACCGCTGGTGCTGTTGATCGTCACCACGCCTTCGGATCGCTGCGCGACGGGCACGATATTGCCCATTTCAAGGTAATCGACACGGTCGCTGATGCCGTGCAGCCCGGCCAGCATGATCGTTTCATTGCGCCAGTCGCGCACGCCGTTGTCGAGCGGATGTTCCTTGACGACCAGCCGCATCGACGGCGGCGCATGCGCGGCGAAGGATGAAATCACCGTCAGCAGGGCATCAGCGACCCCGGCAAAGGGCGAATGCAACCGGATCTGAGCGTCCGAATCGAGTTGCAGGGGAAAGAGCATATAGGGATCGGCCCGCTCGGCGAGCGCCGCCAGAACGGCATTGGCGCGCGCCGCTGCCCGCTTGCGGCGCAGCAGGCGCCGCGCCCACCCCATCCCCTCGACGAGCGGGTGCCACGGGCGGTGGGTCTGCCAGAACGGATAATACCAACGCGTCAGCACGTCGGCGACATTGTACAGGAGCCCCTCGATTGCGCGACGCCGGAAGGACGATGGCACCGGCCGATGTTCCGGCTCCGGCGACAGCGCCGCTGCCTGCGCGCGATACCATATGGGATCGCGCGGCAGCATCGAATGCCCGTTCACCCCGCCCAGTTCGAGCGTCACCCAGTCGGGCCGGATATAGCCTTCCTCAAAGACATGGACGGGGATATGCAGATCGCTGCAAACCGCGATCGCGGCCATATGCAGCGGCCGGCAATCCCCGAACAGGACCACGTCGGTGATAGCATGGTCGGCAAGAATGTGCCGCAGCGCCACTGGCCATTCCGCAAGTGTTCCACGATAGTCGATGCCATTGGACAGGCGCCAGAACAGCCGGTCTCCGCCGTTGAAATTGACTTTGTAAACGCCGTAGCCATCGCGGCGCAGCGCCTGGCCGACGCGCCGGAACAACGGCCCCATCAGCCCCTGCAGCAGTAAAATGTTGCGCTGTTCGAGGATCGGCGGTGCGCCGGGTGCCGCTACTTGCGGCATCAAAACCGGGGCGCCTTCCCGTTCTGGCATCGGCTATTCCCTTGTCGTGCCCGACAGCAGCAGAATTGGGCACAATTGTTATCCATCACGCCCGTAACGGGCGGTCAAGGCTTTTCCAAGGTGCAAGCCTGTCGCCTGACGTGACATCGAACCGTCTGGACGCTATTGGCATGCCGCTTCTCCGTTCCGCGTTTCGCGAAAAGCGGTTGATGAAAGGCCGGCGACGCGCGCAGTGCGGACGCTCGGAGCGGGCGCGGATGTGACGGGCGATGTGATCTTCTTTCTTGCAACGCTGCTGGTATCGGTGCTGCTCGACGCCATGGTCAGGCCGCGCCCCGCACCGTTTCGTCAATTGCGGGGGCTCGCTGTTCATCTGCTGACGATGACCGCGTGGTTCGGTCTCGGTCTCGCCGGATCGGGCAGCGCGCCGATCGCGGCGATGGTGTCCCTCGCATTCATGGCGCTATTGACGGTTGCGTCCAACGCGAAACTCACGATGCTGGGCGAGCCACTCGTCTTTTCCGATCTGGCGCGGCTTGCCGCCGTGGTGCGACATCCGCGATTTTATGTCACGGCAATTCCGTTACGACAGCGCTGGCTCGCGGTGATCGCGGCGGGGCTGGTCGTGCTGACGCTGATCGTGCTGTTCAATGCCGAGGTGCAACCGCATCTGCTGGGCCTGGCGATGCTGACCGGTGCGCTCGGCGGACTGATCGTGCTGATGCACAGCCGCTGGTTTGCCTCCATCGCCCGGACGCCGGCACTTGAACAGGATTTGCGGCGCTTCGGGCTGGTCGCCACGCTCCTTTTTTACTGGCTGCGTTGGCGTGAGACCGCGCATCCGCCGCCCCGTCAATCGCGTACCGCGCCGGATGCGGCTGACGCGCCGCCGGAGCTGATCGTGATCGTCCAGTGCGAATCGTTTGCCGATCCCGTTGCGCTGATGGGGGCAGGCGGATTTGCATTGCCGGGTCTGCACGCGGCCCGAAGCGCTGCATGGCAATATGGCGAGCTCGACGTGAGCGGCTTTGGTGCCTATACCATGCGCACCGAATATGGCGTTTTGTTCGGCCGCGACGAGGACGCACTCGGTTTTCGCCGCTATGACCCGTTTCTCACCGCGCAGGGCGAAGCGAGCCACGCGCTGTCAGCACAGCTGAAGAGCGCGGGCTATGACTGTTCCTTTGTCCACCCCTATGACCTGCGCTTTTACGGGCGTAACCGCCTGATGCCGGCGATCGGTTTTGACCGTATGGTCGGCGCGGCAGATTTGCCCGCGGCACTCGGGGGCGGCAAACGCTATGTCGACGACCGGACTCTGGGCCTGGCGCTGCAGGCACTGATCGACCGGAATACGGCAGCGTCGTTCTTCTATGCCGTGACGATGGAAAATCACGGACCCTGGGACCAGGATCGCCAACCCGGAGCGGCGACCGCGCTGGAAGCTTATCTGCTTCATCTGCAAAGCAGCGACGCCATGCTCGGCGCGCTCAGTGCACATCTGGCCGCCGACGGACGCCCTTCATTGCTGGTGTTCTTCGGGGATCATCGCCCAAGTATTCCCGGCGCGATCGAACCGGGCGCTGCGCGCCACACGCCCTATGTGATGGTGCGCTTCGACGGGGCGGGCAACCCGGTTCCGGGTGACGGCCGCGTCGATCTCTCGCCAGCAGGACTGCAGCACGCGGTGCTGCAATGCCTATGGCCGCAGGCGGAGCAACAACCGGTCGCGTAGCGCCGCTGGCAACAGCCGATCCAGCACGCGCAGCGCGGCAAAGGGCCACGGCATGACGAGCTGGCCGCGTCCCTGCTCGATCGCCCGGCTGATCCGCGCGGCCGCATCGGCGGGCTGAAGCATGAAAGGTTTCGCGCCACGCCGCTGACGCTGAGCGGCCGTATCGATGAAGCCTGGTGAGACCAGCAAGACCTGCACGCCGTGCTGCTTCATGCCCAGCCTCAGGGCCTCGGCAAAGCGCGCCAGCCCGGCCTTCGAGGCGGCGTATCCCGCTGCAAAAGGCAAGGCATGGAAGGCGGCCGCCGATCCGATCAGCACGATTTGCCCTTCGCCACGTTGCGCCATGCGCTGCGCCTGCACCGATGCCAGGGCCGCCGGAGTCACAAAGTTCACGACGCCCAATCGAATGATCTGTTCCGCCGGCTCGACCGTCACGTCATCGGGCCGGATGTCGCCCCGGCCGGCGACGAACAGCGCCAGGCCGATCGGCCCGGCCTCGTCTTCCGCCTCGAGCGCCGACACCGCTGCCGCGCTGTCGTTAAAGTCGAGTGCACGGGTAAGCGCCATGGCACCCGCCGCCCGGCAAGCTGCCGCCACAGCGCTCAATCGCCGCTCATCCCGACCCCATAAATGCAGCGTGCGGCCCCGCGCAGCATAGCGCATCGCCAGTGCCGAGCCCAGTTCACCCGAGGCACCGGTGATCAGAATGTGAAAGGACAGCGGGTTTTCCTGAGTTGACGCATTTTGGGGGTGAATCGGTTATTGCGCAGTGATGTCCTTTCTTGCAGAGCACACCCCCAGGTCTCATTGCAACTTTCGGGACTCAACTGGCGCTGCTATGGGACGATCATGCCTGTCATCAATCCGGGACGAGCGATAGTGCGAATGCGAAAGGAAAATATGCAGGAACAGCGTATCAGGCTGTTTCAGAAAGATTTTCTTGAGCGGGTGACAATTGTTTCGCCGATCGCTTTTGTCCTGTCCTGGTCGGTTGTGCTGGTGCTTACAGTCTATGCAAGCTGGCAGGTAACGAATGTGGCATGGTCGATCGGGCTGCTTCTGCTGGGGCTGCTGATCTGGTCGCTGTTCGAATATGCGATGCATCGCTTCGTGTTTCACCTGAAGCTGACCTCGCAGCTTGGCCGTACCTTTGTCTTTCTCGCGCATGGAAATCACCATACACAACCGGCTGATCCCCTGCGTAATCTGATGCCGCCGGTCGTCAGCTTGGCGATCGGGGCAGCGGTGTGGGCGATATTGTACCTGACTGCTGGGGCGGCAGGATCTGTGATCTTTGTCGGCTTCTGGATCGGCTATGCGATTTATGACGCTCTTCACTATGCGTGCCACCAGTTCCCCCTGCGCCGGGGCTTGCTCGGTCGGTTGAGGAAGCATCACATCCGCCATCATCATGCGCATGACGATGGAAATTATGCAATCACCGCCGTGTTCTGGGACCGGCTTTTTGGCACAGAGGTTGCCACCAAGCAGCGATAGCGGCGCCCTGGCTCAGCGTTGCAGGGCCGTTATGGCATCACACACGATGGTAATGTGATCGTGCCACGACGGCGGGCGCCATCTGCCCAAGCGCGCCAGTTGCGCGCTGTATAATGGTCCGGCGCAGGCGTGATCGAGGATGCAGGCAGACCAGCCCGGCCCGTCGAGCGGGTCGATAAAGTCCGGCACCCAGCCCCCCGCCTCGCGTAATGCGGGCAGATCGCTGCAGATCACCGGCGTGCCGACCGACAGCGCTTCGGCAACAGGCATTCCGTAGCCTTCGGCAAAGGACGGCAGCAGCAGCGCACGGGCACCACGCAGCAATGCATGCATCCGCGCGTCCGAACAGCTGTTCAGCTCTTCGACATGCCCGACCAGCGCCGGACAGCGTTCCAGCATGTCGACCACCTGTTCGTTTTCCCACCCACGCCGGCCGACGAGGATCAGGCGCGGTACAGCGGCTGGATCCATCTGGTGCGCCATTGCCCGCCACAGATTGAGCAGCAGCAGATGATTCTTGCGCGGCTCGATCGTGCCGAGGCACAGGAAATAGGGTCTGCCAGGTGGTTCGAGGTCAGCGGCTGCACTCGGTATGTCGAGCGTGCCGAGCATGGCAACCCGCACGTCCACGCCTCGCCCGGTCTTTGCCAGCCATGGCTTCAGCGACGCTCCCGTCGCGGCGGAATTGACGATGATCCCATCGGCCAGCGTCACGATCGTCTCTATCCGCTGCCGATGCAGGCGCGCACCATCCGGCCGGGCATATTCGGGATATTCGATCGGGATCAGGTCATGCACAAGGCACAGCAGGCGCGCGTGTTCGCGTGCCAGGATGCGCTTGACCAGCCCGGGGCGCGTCAGATGGTGCGGCGATGCCTGCACATAGACGGCTCCCGGCGCGGGCTGCGGGCGCGTCGGCAACATGGCGAGCAGCGTTGACAGAACCTCGGCACGGGCGCGCGGCGACCGCTTTTCCGCACCGTCTGCCCAGCATGTCTCGGTCGCATCGAGAAAGGTGAGCGTTCGCGTGCGCGACAGGCGGCCATAACGGCCAAAGGGATGCACTGCGGCAAATTGCAAGCGGCTGCCGAGCCGTGCGTCGAGACCGCGGGCATAAGCCAGCTCCACCCGGTCCACGCCTGAGGGCGTATGGTGTCGCACGCGTGACAGCAGGCGCGAAATGTCCAGAACGACGTTGCCCGCGGTCACACCCATCCCTTCGTCAGCCGCCCCTGCACCTGTTTCAGCCGCGTTATCCAGCTGAGCCGGTTATGCGCGCCGCCCGTCGCCATGCGCGCAATCAGCACTTCGGGCGGGCACGGCAGGCCGGTCACCGGATCGAGATAGCGCGGATAGAGGATGAGGACCGCGGCTACGAGCTCGCTCATTGTCAGACATCGTCCGCGCCGATCCGGAACAGGTGCCAGATCGCGCGTCAGGCCCCAGCCCGCATAGAATGGCACGCCGTGGCAGGTCACTGCACGCCCGCGCAACAGCGCTTCGAATCCGGCGAGCGAAGTGAGCACATGCACGGCATCTACCATATCGAGCAGCCGCGCCATGGCCCCGCCGCGGACGATCCGGTCGGCATGACGCAGGGCCTCGCTGTCACGAACTGCGCCCTTGCGATGCCCTGCATCGACATCCGGGTGGGGGCGGAACCAGATTTCCGCCTCCGGCTCCAGCGCGCGCACGCGCCGCAACAGGTCCAGATTGCCAGTCGCCCCTGCCCCGCCCAGAAGGACCGACTGGTCATCTTCTACCTGCCCCGGCACCAGCACCAGCACCTTGTGCAAGGCACGCGGCGGGAAGGGATGAGCGCTGTCGCCGCCATATTTGCTGATCCCGGCGGTGACGATCGTCATGCGCAACCGTTCCGCACGGGACAGCAGGGCGGGTGAAAAGCTGGGGCTGGCAAGAAGAACTTCGAGGTCGCTCGGCCGGGCCGGGTCGTAATGGATACCGCGCCGGTCCACTGCGACGGACGATGGCGGCACGAGGTTGCTGCCAAGCCCGACCGAACGGACGAATCCATCCTCCACCCGCACCAAGGGGACGCCCCGCATGGCCGCAGCCGCGGCCATCGTGCCCGATACCCGCGACGGCCAGATTGCGACCGCGCCGCCGGCCCGTGCGGCATGGGTGATGGCGCGTCGCTCGGAGCGGAAAAAGCGAAGCGGGCGCGTCGGTGTCCAGAGAAAGCGGGCCATCTCGCGCCGTTTCCACCAACTGAAGCCACACGCCGCGACCAGGCCGTCATTGGCTTCGAACAGGCATCGCCACGCGGCGAGCAGCTCGATCGTCGCATCGAGCCCGGCAGGCTCGCCGGTATAGGGGTTGCGATACGCGGTGTCCGCCAGATCCTGCGCCGCGCGATGCCGGAGCGTGGCTGCATCGTCCCCCGGCGCGCCGAACCGGCCCTGCGACAGCACCCGGACGGCACAGCCGGCAATGACGGCGAGCGCGACCCATTCGTCATCACCATGCGCCACCAGCAGAACGCTGCCATCGAGCAGCGACCATGGATCGACCTCCCCGGTTACGATCGGGGCAGTGCCGAGGCGCGCGGTCACCGTCGCCCGCTGCGCCAGTTCCGCGGATAACATCCAGAGCGCCGACCCTTCAGCCCAGGCAAGCGTCCGTTCGATATCGTCGATCGACCGCGCTCTGACGAGCGTTGCGGCACCGCGTTTCGGACTGGGCGGGGACCAGAAACTGCCCCCCACCCGAGCGGAACGGATCGCCGTGAAGACAGGCTCGATCGCGTCGGGGTCGGTTGCCGGTCCGGCATCATCCGCAGTCCGATGCGAAACGACCGCATCAGCGCCCGGGAATACGGGGGATCGGAGCATGGAAGCGGGCATCGCGCGGCTCTTTCGTAATCCCCCCCACGATGCAAGCCGTTGCACTGGCGTTTGACCGATCAGGGGCGACAATCCCAGTCCAGCACACGCAGCCCGCACTCCTCGCGCACGATAGTGCCATAGGCACCAGTCCGCAGTTTGAGCGTGGAAAACGCCATCGCCTGCGCCTCCAGACCGGCGTCGGAAAGCAGCGCAAAGCGCGCCGCGCCATTGCTCGTGACGATCAGCACTCTCCCCGAACCGCCGGCCCATAGGGAACCCCAGCCATCCCGCCGCCGTGCTGCATCGACCGTCCAGCCGACGGGCACCTCTGCCCCTTTGTCCCATGCGGTAAGTGCAGCCTCCCCGATCCGCGCAATCACCGCGCTCTCGATCTGCCCCTCATCAGGTCCATGATCGATTTCGGTAAGCCAGTCGGCAGTCCCGGCTGTCAGCGAACGCGGCTGCGCAGCGAGGATCAGCGCCAGCGTCTCGCGCGTCCTTGACAGCGGCGCGGTCAGCGCGCGATCGAACCGCCGGCCTGATCGGGCAAAAGCCACGCCAAGGGCAATGGCCTGCGCGCGCCCGCTCGCGACAAGCGGCAAGTCCGTACGCGCACCGATCCGGCGCGGCGGCGTTCCTTCGTCGAAGGTATTCCCGTGCCTGACGATGGTCACGATCAGGTCCATGCCAGATGCGGTTCCCCGAACTGCGCGATCAATCGTTCGGCCATTGTCACATCGTCGGCGGTGTCGATGCCCGACATGGCGTGACGGGGCGGCGGCACCGTGACGGTCTGGATTTCCATGCCCGATTCGAGAAATCGCAACTGCTCCAGCCCTTCAAGCTGCTCCTGCGGCGTAGGCGGCGTTGCCTCGAACGCGCGAAGTGCCGCGAACCGGTAGGCGTAAAGGCCGATATGGCGAAACACCGGCGACAGGGTATCGGTCTGCCGCAGGCGCGCTTCATTGCGCATCGCCGGGATGACCGCCTTTGAAAACCACAGTGCCCGGCCATCGGCATCGCGCACACAGGTCGTGCCGCTGAACGGCGAGGCGCGCTTGTGTGCTCGCAGCGCATCCAGCGCATCCCAGCCGAGCTGCACAACCGGCGTCGCCACTTCGCTGCGGAACTTGCGCAGGGTGTCGATCAGCGCCGCGATCATAGCCGGATCGACGAACGGGGCGTCGCCCTGCAGATTGACGACGATCGAGGGTTCACTGTCCCGCGCAGCCGCCCAGACGCGGCCCGAACCGGATGTGATGGCCGCATCGGTCAACACGGCATCGCAGCCATGGGCGCGGGCATGATCGAGGATGCGTGCGTCATCGGTTGCCACCGTGACCGCAGCATTGCCGACCCGGCGCGCCCCCTCGCGCGCAACGGCGATGACCCGTGACAAAAGCGTTTGCCCGGCAATCGGGATCAGCGGTTTGCCCGGCAGGCGCTCCGAGCCAAACCGCGCCGGAATGACGATCAGATCGGGCGTGCCCGCCTCAGGCAACGCCCGCCCGCAGAATATCGTGGAGGTGAAGGATGCCGACCAGCCGCTCGTCCCTGACCACGAACAGCACATTGACCGCATTGTCGTTCAGGATACGCAGCGCTTCCGACGCCAGCAGGTCAGGACCGACAGTAATCGGTGTGAGCGTCATATGTTTGCAAATATCGGCCTGGAGATTTTCATTGGTGACGGCACGGCGCAGATCGCCATCGGTGAAGATACCGAGCAGCCGCCTCTCGTCATCGACGATGGCGGTGCAACCGCATCGTTTTCTGCTCATTTCGATCGTCGCATCCAGCAGCGTGGCCCCCGCCGTCACCATGGGAATATCATCCCCCTGCCCCATCAGCTGGGCTACCGTCGCCAGCAGCGCGCCAAGCTGCCCACCGGGGTGGAACGCCAGAAAATCGGACCGGGTGAATCCGCGCCGTTCGATCAGCGCCACGGCGAGCGCATCACCCAAAACCGCCTGGACCGTGGTCGAGGAGGTCGGAGCCAGATCATTGGGGCAGGCCTCGCGCACCCGCGGCAGCGCCAGGCAGATGTCGGCCGCGCGTCCACCGGTGCTGTCCGCATGGGATGTCATGACGATCAGACGAACGCCGAAGCGCCGCGTATAGGCCACGATGTCGCGGAGTTCGGTCGTTTCACCCGACCAGGTGATTGCCAGCACGACATCGTCCTGGCAGATCATGCCAAGGTCACCATGACTCGCCTCGCCCGGATGCAGAAACAGCGAGGGCGTCCCGGTCGACGTCATCGTCGCCGCGATCTTGCGTGCGACGATCCCGCTTTTGCCCATGCCGGTGACGATCAGCCGGCCCGAATGCGTGGCGATCGTATCGACAGCATCCACGAACCGGTCGCGCAAGGGCGATTCGAGAAGGGCATTGGCGAGCGCCTGCACGGCTTCCAGCTCGATCCGCGTGGTGCGCAACGCCGACAGCAGGCCGCCGGTCTGTGAGCTTTTGGGGGCGATTGCCTGCATGGGATTTCTTTCGACCGGTTCGGGGTGACTTCGACTGGCGCTATAAAGCGCCGACGCGTTGACTTCCAGTGCCTTACGGGCGCAGGTCGATTACTTGGAAAAGCCGTCGTGCGATGCGACAGGGCGGCTTCACGAACAGGCAGAAACCAAGATCATGCAGTTGTGCGGACACGATGTGGGCCCGGATCGCCGGATCTTCTTTATCGCCGGTCCCTGCGTGATCGAAAGCGAGGCGCTGGCGCTGGCCGTGGCGGAACGGCTGCGCGCGATCGCGCACCGACTCGGCATTCTGCTGATCTACAAAAGTTCATTCGACAAGGCGAACCGCAGTTCCGGCACGTCGTTTCGCGGCCCCGGCATTGATCAGGGCCTGCGCATATTGGAAAAAGTGCGCGCTGAAACTGGCTTGCCCGTACTGACCGACGTGCACGCAGAAGATCAGGTGAAAAGCGTGGCCGGCGTCGTCGACGTGCTTCAGACGCCCGCCTTCCTCGCGCGACAGACTGACTTTATCGCGGCAGTCGCGGCGTGCGGAAAGCCCGTCAATATCAAGAAAGCCCAGTTCATGGCGCCGGGCGACATGACCCATGTCGTCGCGAAGGCGCGCAGCGCTGCAATGCAGGCCGGTTTGCCGGGCGATAGCATCATGGTGTGCGAACGCGGTGCGAGCTTTGGTTACAATAATCTCGTGTCCGACATGCGCAGCCTCGCCATTCTCCAGGGAACCGGATGCCCGGTCGTTTTCGACGCAACGCACTCGGTCCAGTTACCCGGCGGACAGGGCGATCGCTCGGGCGGCCAGCGCGAATTCGTTCCCGTGCTGGCGCGCGCAGCCGTTGCCGCCGGTGTGTCGGGTGTTTTTCTCGAGACCCACCCCGATCCCGACCGGGCCTTTTCCGATGGCCCGAACAGCTGGCCGCTTGACCGGCTTGAACCGTTGCTCGAACGGCTGATCGCGATCGATGCGGTCGTGAAATCCGGCGATTCATCATCGGCCTGAATTGCCATCGGAAGATTTTGGTCCTTTTATGACGCTGCGTGCCTTCGTGCTGGCCGGATTTGCCCTTCTGCAATTTCCTCCGGAGGGTAAGGCCGAAAGCGACGGCAACCCTCTGATCGTCGTGACTGCAAGCCCGCTTGGTGCCACCGCGAACAAGGTGGCCGACGCAAGGGCGCTTGCGGTATCGCAGTCGCTTTCGCTGGCGGAGCAACTGGCTCGTACGGCACCCGGGGTCAGCTTCAGCGATATCGAGGGCAACCCGCTCCAGCCCGACATCAGTTTTCGCGGGTTTGCGGCATCGCCCTTGCTGGGCACGCCGCAGGGGCTTTCGGTCTATCTTGACGGGGTGCGGGTCAACCAACCGTTTGGCGACGTCGTGAACTGGGATCTGATCCCGCCCTCTGCCATCAGTCGGATTGACCTTGTATCGGGCTCCAGCCCCCAATTCGGACGAAACTCGCTGGGCGGTGCTCTCGCTGTCAGAACCAGAGACGGCAGAAGCGACCCCGGACTCGACATCGAAGCCAGCTATGGCTCGTTCGGTCGCTTTACCGCCAATGCCCGGTTCGGTGGCCACGCGAACGACGGCATCGACTGGTTCGTGACTGCGGACCATTTCCGCGACGGCGGCTGGCGCGATCTTTCGCCGTCGCGCGCGACCCGCGCCTTTGCAAAACTGGGCCGACAATACGGGCAGGGCGAGGTGTCGCTTTCGGGCCTGTTCGCCGATACCGGTCTGAACGGCAATGGCCTGCAGGAAATGCGCCTGCTCGCCGCCGACCGATCGAGCATCTACACCGCGCCGGACAACACGCGGAACCGCGCCGTGCTGATCAGCGCGAATGTCCGCCATGCGCTGTCCGACACGGTCAGCTTCAGCGGCAATCTGTTCTGGCGGCGCACCCGCACCGCGACATATAACGGGGACGTTAACGATGAATCACTGGGCCAGAGCCTTTATCAGCCCGACGCCACCGAACGACTCGCGCTGGCCGCTGCGGGCTACACCGGTTTCCCGGTGTCGGGTGAGAGCCAGGCCAACACGCCATTCCCCTTCTGGCGCTGCATCGCCAATGCACAACTCAACGCGGAGCCTGACGAGACGTGCAACGGCCTCATCAGCCGCTCGCTGACCCGCCAGAACGAGCTGGGCCTTGGCGGCGAGCTGGCAATCCGTGAACCGGTCGCGGGAATCGAACAGAGCCTGACGCTGGGCGCGTCGTACGTGAGCGCCCGGGCCGATTTCGTGCAGAGCACCCAGTTCGGCTACCTGCTGCCTGACCGCACGGTCATTGCAGTCGTCGGCCCCGGTGCCGTTGCCGACGGCACCCAGAATTCCGAAAACGCGTTCGACGCGCGGGTCGATCTGAACAGCCGCGTCGCGAGCCTTGGCTTCTATGCGCTCGAGGGTTTCCAGATTGCCCGAAACCTTCGGCTCGACCTCGGAGCGCGCTACGACCGCACCGTGATCCGCAACCGCGACCGGATCTCTCCCGGCGGCGGGTCCGGATCGCTCGACAGCAACGATGTCTACGCCCGCCTCAATCCGTCCGCCTCACTCACGTGGCAACCGGCCGATGGCACGAAACTGGCGCTGTCGTGGTCGCAGGCCTCGCGCACGCCGTCGGCGATCGAGCTGGGCTGTTCGGATCCGGCCAGTCCGTGCCGCCTGCCCAATGCGCTCGCGGGCGATCCGCCTTTGCGGCAGGTGATAGCGCGAACCATCGAGGCGCGTGCGTCGTTACGCCGTGCCCACTGGTGGCTCGGCAGTGCGCTGTTCCGCACCGTCGCCAGCGACGATATCCTGTTCGTCACCTTCGATCCGTCGGGGTTCGGATATTTCCGCAATTTCGGCAAGACCCGGCGGCAGGGGTTCGAGGCTGAAGGATCGGCCACCTTCGGCACCTTTGCGGTGGCCGCCAGCTATACCTGGCTCGATGCAAGTTACCGATCGCCCGAAGCAGTCGGCGGTTCGCCGAATTCGGGCAGCGACGCCGTGTCGCCCGGTTTCGAAGGCAGCATCGCGATCGCGCCGGGAGACCGGATCCCGCTGGTTCCGGCCCACCTGTTCAAGGCGCAGGTCGAATGGCACCCCGTTTCACAACTCGGTTTTACACTGGATATGACGGCGACGTCGGGCGTCTATGCCCGCGGCAATGAGAACAACCTGCACAGGCCCGATGGAACTTACTTTCTCGGGCCCGGCAAAACCGGGGGCTATGCGCTCGCCAACCTCGGCGTCGAATTCCGCCCGGACTGCAAAGTCACGCTGTTCGCAACGGTGCGGAACCTGTTCGACAGGCACTACAGCACCGCTGCCCAGCTTGGCAGATCTGCGTTCGATGCCAACGGTAATTTCGCGGCCCGGCCGTTCACCGGTCCTGTCATCGACGGGGAGCGACCCTTGCTGTCATCGACCTACTTTGGGCCCGGCGCACCCCGATCGGTCCAGATCGGCGCACGGCTGAGCCTTGGCCGGTAAAGGCAAGCGCGGCGACCTCAGCGCGCAAGCATGGTGCCGATGGAGATCTGCGCCAGTTCGGCCGCATCGAACAGCCTCTGCGCCATCAGCACGGCCGCCGGCGCGTTGACTGCGGTGGCATCGGCACCGACCTCGGCTGCGAGGCCGGGATTTGCAGTGAACATCGGGCCGCCGACCATGATGCCGATGTTACGGTTTTTCGAATGACGTCGCACCGCCGCTATCGTCGACGTCAAGGCGGCGATCTGACCGTCTGACCCAGCCGTCAGCCCGGCAACGGCAAACCAGTTACGGCGCGCAATATCGCCGATCTCCGGTGCCGTGCCCGACAATTCCGTCCGTACCCGCCATCCTGCGGCGAGCAGAAACTTTTCCACCATGCCGACGCCGAACGTGTGTTCGTTGCCCGGGGCCGTCGCCATCAGCACGTGACGCCGCGTATCGAGCGCGGGCAGGCAATGCGTGTCACTGAACACGGCAAGGAGCTTCTGCAACCGGGCAACGCCGAGCGTGACGTCGATGAAGTCGCACTCGTCCCGGTCCCATATGTCACCCAGATAGCGTGCGGTCGGCTCCAGAAGCTCGAGGAACAGTGTTTCCGCCGAAAGTCCCCGATCGCGCAACAGCATGACATAGGTTACCGCCGCCTCGAGGTCGGCACCGAGGAGGACATCGGCCAGACCGCTGATATGCGCGCTGTCGGGCGCCAGTACATCGATCAGCGCTTCGACGGCGGGCGCTTCGGGGATTACCGCCGCGTGCAGCCGCATCAATCGGGGAATGATATCATCGGAAACGATCCGCGCCAGCCTTGCCTGCCGGGCCGTCGCATCCTTGCGGCGGTAGATGGACGGCGCAATGAAGTGCTTTTCAAGCCGCTGCAGACCCTGCCGGTTGATCGGAGGGACTTGCAGTGCACCAACGGCGTGACCCATGACAATTCCCCATATCGTCCATCGACCCGAATCGTGGCCTAAACGAGCACATCCGGACGGTCATGTCGATACGTATTGCCTTGATGCCGATTGCCAGACCCGCGGGGCCCGGCAGCATCGACGGCACTGCAAACGGTCGGCTCGGGTCTTGACCGCGCGACGGTAGCACACGGCCTGCTTTTTCAGATTTCGCATAATTGTCAGTCAGTCAGCTTCATTGCGGTCGCACAGGCCGATGGCGATAAACGTTTTGCAGATAGGAGATGTGCCTCGAACCGACGTGGGTTATGTGTCATGGTTCCATTGCGCCGCCGTATCAGCCGGCCGGGTTTCGGGTTGGAACCGATCACCGTGCGAAACATTCTTTCGGCTCGGTCGATCACTTCCCTGGCATTGGACTGCGCGTTGCACGATTTTGATTTCGCTGAAGTGATCCCCAATCGATCCGTGATGCGCGTTGCGGGCCGCGCTTCATCCCGGCTGTGGAACACAGGGTCGGGACCGCGAAACGCATGACCGACTGCAGGGGTCGCCAGGCGGCCGTGTTCATGTTTTCTGCCCTGCTTTCGCTGGTGGCGGCGGGTTGTTCGTCATCGTCGCAAAAGCCTCCCAAGCGAACGCCCGAGGCGGGCTATGTCGTCGTAACCGCCGGGCCGGTGGTTTTGCCCGTGGTCCTTTCGGGGCGGACCTCTGCCTATGAGATGTCGGATGTCCGTCCGCAGGTGTCGGGCATCATCCGCTCGCGATCGTTTACCGAAGGCGCTGTCGTGCGGGCCGGGCAGACGCTCTACCAGATCGATCCGAGCCTCTATCAGGCGGCGGCGGCGCAGGCGTCGGCCAACCTTGCCAATGCGCAGGCGGCATCGGCCGCGGCCGCCGTGCGCGCCGAACGCTACCGGCCGCTGGCCGATATCGAAGCCGTCAGCCGGCAGGAGTATACCGATGCAGTCGCGGCGGCGCGGCAGGCCAATGCAAATGTCGCGCAGAACCGGGCGCTTTTGAACACGGCGCGGATCAACCTGCGGTTTACCCGGGTGCCGGCGCCGATTTCCGGCCGGATCGGGCGGTCGCTCGTGACAACGGGCGGGCTGGTGACGGCGGGCCAGGCCGATCCGCTCACGACGATCCAGCGGCTCGATCCGATGTTCGTCGACGTCCAGCAGTCGAGCGCCGATCTGCTGGCCCTGCGCAGATCGATTGCGACCGACGGCGTAGCGCCTTCATCCGCCGCGGTCCGCCTCATGCTCGAGGACGGGAGCAGCTATTCCCATGACGGGACGATCGAGTTTGCCGAAGCGATGGTCGATCAGAACACCGGCACGGTCACGCTGCGCGCGCGGTTTCCCAACCCCCAGGGGATATTGCTGCCGGGCATGTTCGTGCGCGCCATGCTCTCTCAGGCGACGATCGCGCGCGCGATCCTCGTGCCGCAGGCGGGGGTGTCGCGCGATCCCCAGGGCCGCGCCACCGTCATGGTCGTCGGCGCGGGCAACAGGGCAATCCGCAAGACCGTCACCGCCGATCGGACGATCGGGGATAAATGGCTGGTGACTGCGGGGCTGGCACCCGGGGAAAAGGTCATCGTTGAGGGGCTGGGCATGATCAGGCCGAACATGCCCATCGTTCCGGTTCCTGCCGGTTCGAAGCCCCGTGTGCGGCAGGCTCCGGCCGTCAACGCACGAAACTGACCGGGGAATGATTTCACGCGTCTTTATCGATCGGCCCATTTTTGCCTGGGTCATCGCCATCGTCATCATGCTGGCCGGAATAGGCTCGATCGCGTCGCTGCCCATCGAGCAATATCCCGATATCGCCCCGCCCGCCGTCAACATCCGCGCAAGTTATCCGGGCGCTTCGGCTGAAACGCTCGAGGCAAGCGTGACGCAGGTGATCGAGCAGCAACTCACCGGGATCGACGGGCTGATCTATTTTACCTCGTCATCATCGGCTGCGGGATCGTCGACGATCACCGCGACGTTCGTGAAAGGCACTGATCCCGATATCGCTCAGGTGCAGGTGCAGAACAAGGTGCAGCAGGCGCTGCCCCGGCTGCCGCAGCAGGTTCAGCAACAGGGTCTGGTCGTCACGAAGGCGAGCTCTGATTTCCTGCTGATCGTTGGCGTCTACGATTCCAACGACCGCACCAACAACAACGATGTATCCGATTTTCTGGTCTCGAACCTGCAGGACAGTATCGCGCGAATCCAGGGCGTGGGCGATGTCAACGTATTCGGATCGCAATATGCGATGCGGATCTGGCTCGATCCCATAAAGCTCGCTGCCGTCAAGCTGATGCCGGGCGACGTCGTGGCTGCAATCCAGGCCCAGAATACGCAGGTCGCGGCGGGGCAGATCGGTGCGCAGCCATCTGCGCCTGACCAGATGCTCTCGGCGACGGTCACGTCACGCTCGCGCCTTTCGACGCCCGAACAGTTCAGGGCGATCGTGCTGAAGACGCAGACTGACGGATCGCGTGTGGTGCTCCAGGATGTCGCGCGCGTCGAACTGGGCGCGGAAAGCTATGCGGTGGTCAGCCGCTTCAGCGGGCACCCTGCCGCGGGCATCGCAGTCCAGCTCGCGCCGGGAGCCGATGCGCTCGAGACGGCCGATCTGGTCAAGGCCGAAGTCCAGCGGCAATCAGCGTCGTTTCCCGAAGGCTACAGATTTGCCTATCCGGTCGACAGCACGACCTTCATCCGCCTTTCGGTCGAAGAAGTGGTGATCACGCTGTTCGAAGCCATCGCGCTGGTCATCGTCGTCATGTTCGTGTTCCTGCAGAGCTGGCGGGCAACCCTGATACCGGCGATCGCGGTTCCGGTTGTCCTGCTCGGCACGTTCGGGGTTCTGGCGGCCGCCGGTTTCACCATCAACGCGCTGACGCTGTTCGGCATGGTTCTCTCGATCGGCCTGCTTGTCGACGATGCCATTGTCGTCGTTGAAAACGTCGAACGGGTCATGGAGGAGGATCCTGACATTTCCCCGCGGGACGCCACGATCAGGTCGATGGGTGAAATCCAGACGGCGCTGATTGCGATCGCACTCGTCCTGTCCGCCGTCTTCCTGCCGATGGCCTTCTTCGGCGGATCGGTCGGCGTCATCTACCGCCAGTTTTCGGTTACCGTCATATCGTCGATGGCGCTTTCGGTGATCGTCGCACTGGTGCTTACGCCCGCGTTGACGTCCACCCTGCTCAAGCGCCCCACGCAAAACCGGAAGAACCGTTCCGGATGGGCGGGCAAGGCGCATGCATTTGGTGACCGGTTCAATGACTGGTTCGCCCGCGCCTCGGATCGCTACCGTAACGCCGTTTCTTCGGTTATCGCCCATGCCGGGCTGGCGATGATCGGCTATGCCGCGCTCGTTGCGCTGCTCGTCGTCCTGCTGATCAGATTGCCGTCGAGCTTTCTGCCGGTGGAAGATCAGGCGCGGGCGCAGATCCAGTATACGCTCCCGCCCGGCGCAACCCAGGCGCGAACCGAGGTGGTGGCAAAGCAGATCCAGACGTATTTCCTGCAATCGATGAGCGACGGCGTCGATGCGATCTATACGGTGTCGGGCCAGGGCGGCGGCGGTGGCGCGGGGCAGAACGCGGGCCGCGGCTTTGTCGTGCTGAAAGACTGGAAGGATCGCACCGGAGCCACGCTGAGCGCCGATTCGCTGACGCAGCGGGCGACCCGGGAGCTTGGCCGCCAGTTGCGCGATGCCGAATTCTTTGCGCTTTCGCCTCCGGCAGTGCGCGGGCTTGGCCAGTCGAACGGTTTCACGATGCAGCTCCTGAATAGCGGCGGCTTGAACCGCGCCGAATTCAAGAGCCGCCGGGACGCACTCGTCGCCGCCGCGCAGACCGATCCCAGACTGGCCGCCGTCCGGCTCGGTGCGCTTGAGGACAATCCCGCGCTGACCGTCACGATCGACGATCAGAAAGTCGGCGCGCTCGGCCTCAGTTCGTCGCAGGTCGATTCGACGCTGTCGACGGCATGGGGCGGCACCTATGTGAACGACTTTATAGACCGGGGACGGGTAAAACGCGTCTATGTGCAGGGAGACGCCCCCTATCGCAGCCGCCCCGAAGATCTTGCGCAGTGGCATGTGCGCGGCACCTCGGGTGAGATGTCTCCGTTCTCGGCTTTTGCGCGGATCGGATGGAACCAGTCGCCGTCAAGCCTCGCGCGTTTCAATGGCACGCCTGCCTATCAGATCCAGGGTCAGGCTGCGCCCGGATATAGTTCGGGTGATGCGATGAATGCCATTGCGGCGCTCGCCTCGCGGCAGCCGGGCACATCGGTTGCCTGGTCTGACCTTTCCTATCAGGAACGGCTGACGGGTAATCAGGCGCCGCTCCTTTATGCCATCTCATTGCTTGTCGTCTTCCTGTGTCTTGCCGCGCTTTATGAAAGCTGGTCGGTGCCGTTCGCGGTCATGATGGTCATGCCGATCGGCCTTGTCGGCGCGGCGCTCGCCGTATGGCTGCGGGGGCTGGAAAACGACGTCTATTTCCAGGTGGGCCTCCTGACAACGATGGGCCTGTCCGCCAAAAATGCCATATTGATCATCGAATTTGCCGAACAGGCCGAAAGGGCGGGGCAATCGACGATCGATGCGGTGGTCGAGGCGGCGCGCCTGCGGCTGAGGCCGATCCTGATGACCAGCCTTGCCTTCATCTTCGGTGTATTGCCGCTGGCGATCTCGACGGGCGCAGGCGCGAAAAGCCGCGTTGAAATCGGCACGGCAGTGATCGGTGGCATGCTGACCGCGACCGCGCTCGCCATCTTCCTCGTGCCGCTGTTCTTCGTCCTGGTGCGGCGCTTGTTCCGGTCTCGCCACCGGCCCGAGGAACAGGCGGCATGAAAACCGGCTTCGTGCTTGTTCCGCTCGCGGTGCTGGCGGGGTGCAGCCTCGAGCCGCCCTATGTCCGGCCGGCTCCGGCGGTGCCGGCGGGCTGGCCGGTCAACAGCCCCGAACTGCGCGCGAGCGAAGCCGGTCTTCCGGTGATGCGCTATGAGGATATGTTCCGAGACCCGCGGCTCCAGTCGATCATAGCAAGGGCGCTGGCGAACAATCAGGACTTGAAGCTGGCAGCCGCGAATATCGAGACGGCACGTGGGTTTTACCGGGTGCAGCGCGCCCAGCGCCTTCCGGCCATCAATGCAGACGGCGAAATCACGGTGCGCAGCGGATCGAACAATGGCGCGATAGCGGGCGGGGGAGCGGGCGGAAATGCCGTGCCGTTCGGCGACGGGACGACGGCCATATACAGCGCCAATATCGGGGCGGCTTTCGAACTCGACCTGTTCGGGCGGCTGCGCAGCCTGAACCGTGCCGGGCTCGACGAGTTTTTTGCTTCGGAAGCCGCCGCGCGGGCAACGCGACTGGTGCTGGTCGCCGATCTTGCCCAGGCCTATTTCACGCTGGCGACCGACCGGACGCTGCTGATGATCGCGAACGAAACCGAACGCAGCGCGCGGCGCAGCGTGGCGCTGACGCAGGCGCGTCTGAAAGGCGGCATCGCGCCGCGCACCGATCTGCGTCAGGCCGAAACCGTTCTGGCGACGGCCGAGTCCGACATCGCCGATCTGACTGCCATCGTCCAGCAGGATCGCAATGCCATCGACCTGCTTGTCGGGCAGCCGATCGCCGAAACCGATCTGCCGCCCTCGATCGAAGCGGTGGAAGGCCAGCTCACGCCCCTGCGCGCGGGCATCGATTCGGGCGTGCTGCTCCGCCGCCCCGATGTCGTCGAAGCCGAATTCCGGCTGCGCGCCGCCAATGCCCGGATCGGCGCGGCGCGTGCGGCCTTTTTCCCGCGCATTTCGCTGACCGGTGTCGCAGGCTTTGCCAGCACCGCACTCTCTTCGCTTTTTTCGGGGGGTGCATTCAACTGGTCGGCCTCGCCGTCGGCCGCAGTCCCGATTTTTGACGGGGGTGCCAATCGCGGCAATCTGATCGTCGCGCGCGGGCAGGCCGCAGCCGCCGGGGCGACATATCAGCGGACGATCCAGACCGCCTTTCGCGATGTCGTCGATGCGCTTGCACGGCGGATGACAATTGCCGATCAGGCGGCTGCGCAGCAGCGGCTCGTCGATGCCGCGCGCGATACGGCTTTTCTGACCGAGGCACGCTACAAGGGGGGCGTCGCGACCTTCCTCGAATGCCTCGATGCCCAGCGCTCGCTCTATTCCGCGCGCCGTTCACTCGCGTTGACGCGCCTTGTCCGCGCGGCGAACCTCGTCGATTTCTACCGTGCGCTCGGCGGCGATCAGCTCGATCCGGATCCGGCACCCCGGCAATCGTCGCAGTCCGCCGCCGGGACCAGCCCTTGAGAGCCTATGCAGACGGGCTGATCGGTCGGCAGATGGTGCCATCGGCCTCCACGACGAGGCTGAACGTCGCGGCGGGTGTGCCGCCGAAATGCGCGCGCATGACGCCCGCACCGCCCGCTTCCGATGCCAGTCCGGGCCGATCGACGAAGCTTACGACCGTGAAGTCACCCAGGACCAGCCAGCTATAGGCCTGGATTGGCCACGCCGCGGGGTTTGCAAAAACGAGGCCGGTGCCATTGAGCGGCTCCCAGGCGCCTGTAATCCGATCGGCGACCATGCCGTAAAGACCGGTCGGTCCGCTCGGCCCGTCGGCTGCGAAAACCTTGCGCTGCGTCGACCAGAAGCAGTAATACCGCCCATCGCGATAGACGATATGCGGCCGCTCCAGTTCATTGTTGAGCCCGTCCGCAGTGATAGGCGGTGCACAGAGAACCCACCCGTCCCCATCATGACGCGCCAGCCCGACCATCCCGTTCCACGGCGACGTCGACGCGGCGAGCGACGCCGCGAAAACGAGATAGTGCGCGCCGTCGGCGGGGTCACAGAACCAGGCGGGATCGCGAAAAGCCTTGATCGTTCCGATGCCGCCGCCGCCGGTCATCTCCGCTGCGTAGAGCTGCCCGTCGGGCGCGACCGATTCAACCGGCGGAGACCATCCGGAGAGGTGCGGATGACCGTCGGCGAGCGACAGCGTGGCGCTTGTTTCGAAAATGCGCTGATCGAAACTGATCGTCGATTCACCGCGATGCCCCGCTGCAGTAAAAAAGAGCGTGATTTCGTCATGCGTCGCATTGACGACGGCCGAGCCCGCCCATTCGCGGCTGCCCGGGGAAAAGCCGTCGGGCAAGAGATTGCCGAGATCGCGCCAGCCTGCGGCCGTCTGATGCATCAGCCTAATGCGGGCCACCGCGTGGCGATCATCGGGATCGGGCAATATCGGCGCTGAAAGGAGCATCTGCAGCGTGCCGCCGGCGATCACCGCAGTGCGGCCGTCGCGTTCCTGCACCGGCCAATAGTCCCAGAGATCAAACCCGGGGAGAACGGACGTCACTTCATCCGGATCGATCCGTGGAAGCGCCACGACAGGCCGGTTTGAAATTAGTGCGACCGCACCGCGCGACCATTGCGTCGTCATGCTCTGCGCCTGCCCGAAGAACAAAAGTCCGCCCGGGCACCCGCGGATGCCCAGGCGGCTGCAATCAGAAATCCAGCCTGACAGTGGCTGAAACGGTCCGCCCGTTGATTGTCCGGGCCCGCACGATGCCATTGGCAGGGATCGATCCTTCCTCTGCCTCGGTATAACCGGCCACGTCGAACAGGTTGTTGGCGTTGACCGATACCTCTACCCTTTCCACCGGGCGCACGCGGACGAAGGCATTGACCTGAGCGAAGGCAGGGAGCTTCAACTGGTTGACGTCCTGCGCAAAACTCGACGTGGTACCGATCACGCTGCCGCCGATGCTGAACATGCCTGTCGTATACTCAGGCGCGATACGGTAAACCAGTTCGGCCTGACGACGCGGCTTTTTACCGACGGTAGCAGGATTGAGCGACGCGACAATCTTGGCATCGGTATAGGTGCCGCTGGCAGCAATGTTGAAACCATCGATACGATAGTTCCCCTCGACCTCGAGCCCATAGGCGCGATAGGTGTTGGCCGTCGAACGCTGCGTCGTGAGTTCGTAATTCTGTTCCTGCGTCCGCGCCCAGAAGCCCGTCGCATAGAGATTAAGGCCGTTGTCCTGATATTTGATGCCCGCTTCAGCCTGGCGCACGAAATCGACTGGCCGCGCGCCGGGCTCCAGCGCGCCCGACGTCTCGCTGGTGTTGCCGCCGAAAACGAAGCGATCGGCATTCGCGCGGCCGCCACGGCTGTAGCGGGCGAAAACGGATAGCGCGTCGGCCAGCCGGTAATTGGCACCAAGCGAATAGGACCAGTAATTGAAATTATAATTGACCGGGCGCGGCTCGGTCAATGGCATGATCGCAGTCTTCGTTTCAGGGACCGAGATTGTGCCGTTACCGTCGACATCAAATGTCGTCACCCGCGGCTTATCTGGATCGCCAACTACGAAGCCGCGAACGGTGCCTGCGTCATAACGGAGGCTGCCATCGAGTGTCAGCTGATTGGCCTTATAAGTCAGCGAAGCGAATGGCGCATTGGTATCAAAGTCAAGATTATAACTGCGGCGGCAGCAGTTACCAAAATACGAGTCTCCATAGGCCACCAGGCCACCGTCAGTTACGCTGGTGCCGTCCGGGCGTGCTACGTTCAACAGCGCCGCATTGTCGCCCTTGGCGTCGAGCAGGTAGGACGACCAGGTCCAGTCGGTATCGATCTTCTGGCGCGACTTGTAGAAGCCGGCCGAGAAATCAATCGATCCGCCACCCAGGTCGAAACTGTGGTTCAGCCGCAGATCGTTGGTGATGTTGTCGAGGCTGTTGAGCCGCGTGTTGAACAGGACGACACCGATGGCCGTGCCGGTCGCCGGATTGGCATAGGCCTGGCCCGCGTTCGGCCCGTTCGCATAAGTGATGGTGGAGCCTGCGCCGCCGAGACCGTCGGCGAGGTTCTGTGCCGTATCCGCCGTGGCGGTAAAAGGCGCGATGAACCGGCCGCTGATGTCGACATAGCGGAACCTGTCGCTGATCGTCCAGCCGTCGGCAATATCGAACTGCGTTTCGAACCCGACCGATTTGACGATGGGGTGCATACCGTCGCGAATATCGTCGGTCTCACGATTGTTCTGGCCGTCGAGCGTCACGGCACGGGTGAAATAGATGCTGTGGATCGTATCATTGTTCGGGTTGAGGCCGGGCAGCGCCTGATAGTTGGGCGATCCATTCGTTCCGGTGACGCGAACCGGGCTCGGCAAATAGGCGATTGCGCGATCGTCGAGATATTTGAAGTTCAGCCTGAAAAAGCCGTTGTCGAACGTCTTGGTGATGTTGCCCTTGATCTGGCCACCCTTGTTGCCGTCATAGCCGGCGCGACGTGGCCCTTCACCGACGCGGTAAAAGCCACCGACGCTGAAGCGCAGCGTGTCGGAGAGCTTTCCGCCATAAATGGCATCGATCCGGTATTCGCCATAGTCGAGACCGCCGGTCGCCTGAATCGTGCCGCCTTCCTGTTCGCCGGTGCGCGAAATGATGTTGATCACGCCGCCGGGCGAGTTCGAGGCGAAGGTCGAGGCCGATCCGCCGCGCACGGCTTCGACGCGCGCGACGTTCAGGTCGGTCCGCAGGAAAATGTCGGCGTTGGCAAAATTGATGTCGCCATATTCGAGGATCGGCAGGCCGTCTTCCTGAAGCTGGAGGAACTTGGCCCCGCCCGTCGAGATGGGAATGCCGCGCGACTGGATGTTGGCGTTGCCCTCTCCGCCCGATGATTCGGACCGGATACCGGGAAGGCTGCGGAACAGTTCGGCCGCCGAGCGCGACGCGGTGTTCGCGATCGCCTCGGTGCCGAGCGAGCTGACCGAAATCGAGCTGTCGAGCCGGTTCTGCCCGCGCGCAACCGCAGTGACGATGATGTCGCCGCCCTGTGCGGAATCGCTTGCGGGTGCGGCGTCAGCGGCAGGAGGAGCCGCATTGTCGGCCGGGGGCGCTGCATCCTGCTGCTGGGCATAGGCAGGTATTGCGACAACCAGCGCAGTCGTCGCCAGTAACAGGCGTAAACCCTTCGACATATTTCTCTCCCAACGTTTCACGCCTCTGCCAGGCGGCTGAGGTTCACGTAGAACGATCCTGCAATCGATTGCAAGCTCCAATTTGCAATCGATTGCGCGGCGACCTATTAGAGAACCACTGCGCCGGAAGCGCGCATCAGGGAGAGTCGGGTGCCTGCTATGCCGATCGTCAAGCCGCATCTGTCGGTCGCACGCATTCTGCAGATGAACCTCGGGTTTCTGGGTCTGCAGTTCAGCTTCGGGCTGCAGCAGAGCAACATGGGGCCGATCTACAGCTATCTCGGCGCGGACGAAGGCGCGATGCCGCTGCTCTGGCTCGCCGGCCCGATGACCGGGCTCATCGTTCAGCCGCTGATCGGATCGATGAGCGACCGCACGCGCACGAGGCTCGGTCGGCGCACGCCTTATTTCCTCATCGGCGCGATCCTGTGCAGCCTCTGCCTTTTGGCAATGCCCTACAGCGGGACACTCTGGATGGCGGCGAGCCTGCTCTGGGTGCTCGATGCCGCCAATAATGTGACGATGGAGCCCTATCGGGCCTATGTCAGCGATCGCCTTGACGAGGCGCAGCGTCCGTTCGGCTTTCTGACGCAAAGCGCTTTCACCGGCCTTGCGCAGACGCTTTCGTATCTGTCGCCGTCGCTGCTCGTGCTGTGGGGCGTGGACAAGGATCTGCTCGACAGCAACGGCATCCCCGAGATTACCCGCATCAGCTTTGTGATCGGTGCCTTTCTTTCGATCGCCACGATCGCATGGTCGGTCTGGAGCGTCCCCGAACTGCCGCTGACGCCAGAGGAAGATGCCGCCATCACGGCCGAGCCGCTGTCGCTCGTATCGACGTTCACGGGACTGGCGGATGCGCTGCGGGAAATGCCGCCGACGATGAAACAGCTGGCGCTCGCCATGTTGTTCCAGTGGTTCGGCATGTTCTGCTATTGGCAATATGTGGTGCTGGCGCTCGCGCGCGGTGTTTTCGGCACCGCCGACCCGACGAGCGCGGGATTTCGCGACGCCAGCCTGCTGAACGGTCAGCTCGGCGCCTTTTACAATCTGATCGCGTGCGTTTCCGCCTTTGCGATGATCCCGCTGGCGCGTCGCTTCGGGGCCAAGCCTGTTCACGCCGTCGCGATGATCGCCTCGGGCCTCGCCATGGGTACGGTGGCGTCGACGGGCTCGGTTCCGCTGCTCGTTGCCGCCATGATGGGGATCGGGATCGGCTGGGGCAGCATGATGGGCAATCCCTATCTCATGCTCGCCAACGCCATCCCGGCTCACCGGACCGGCGTTTACATGGGCATTTTCAACATGTTCATCGTTATTCCGATGATGATCCAGATTCTGTTCGTCTGGCTCGCCTATCGCCCGCTGCTCGGTGGCGATCCGCGCCATGTGCTGATGCTTGGTGGCATGATGATGCTGTGCGCCGCAGCGGCGACCATGTTTGTGCGCGCGCCGAAACGCGGCCCTCTCAGTGTTCCGGCGCTTTGATCAGGCCGAGCCGCGCAGGATCAGTTCGGGAACCATCGCGATCGACTCGACATGGTCGCCATCAATGCGGCGAAACAGCAGGTCGACCATGGTGGTAGCGCCGCGCGCCACATCCTGGCGCACGGTGGTGAGGGGCGGCGTGGTGTGCATCGCGATCTGGACATCGTCATAGCCAACCACGCCGACATCCTGCGGCACGCGCTTCCCGTGCTCCGCCAGGGCCCGCAACGCGCTCATCGCGATCACGTCCGACGCGGCGACGATGCCGTCGGGCGGGGAATGATCGGCGAGGTAACGCACGATGGCGTTATAGGATGATTCGCTCGTCAGATGGACCGGCAGGAGCGTTGCCTGACCGGTTCCGGCGCGGGCCAGAGCCTGCTGGAAGCCGACATGGCGTTCGGCGAACTCGGGAACCTCGATATTGCCGAAAAAGGCCAGCCGCCTGCGTCCCTGGGCAAGGAGATGTTCGGCAGCGATGCGGCCGCCGATGACGTTGTCTGACCCGACGGTCACCTGCACCTTGCCCGGTATCGCCGAACCCCAGACGATCATCGGGCGATAACGCGCGGCGATGCGTTCGATCGCATCGATCTGGTTCGACTGGCCGATGACAATGACGCCATCGACCCGTCCCGCCCTGACGATAGCCTCAAGCCACTGATCGTCTTTCGGGATGACGCGCGACAGCAAAAGGTCATGGCCGCGATCGGCGATCTTGTCGGCAAGCGAGGGAAGAAGGCTCATGAAAAAGGGGTCGGACAGATGCTGGTCTTCTTCATGCCCCAGCGGCAGCACGACGCCGATCGAGCCGGTGCGCCGCAGCCGAAAGTTCCGTGCCGCCTGATTGACCTGAAAGCCATGTTCGCGCGCAAGCCCGACGATCCGGTTGCGGGTCGCCTCGGCAATCGTCTTGTTGCCAGAAAGCGAGCGCGAGACGGTGGAGACTGAAACGCCGGCGAGATCGGCCAGTCCTGCCAGTGTGGATATGATCGGTCGCGATGTCATCGACGCCGCCTTGCCACCGCCCTGCCCGATCGCCAATGCATGAAAACACCGCGATTTTCGTGCTGGCCCAAATTGAAGTGCCTGTATTCGGGGTAACCCTGCGCTGCTTTGGTGGACGGCTGGTGACAGGTCGCCCCACTTGCACCATGAGGCTGTTGCGGCAATTCTGCGCGGCGGACGGAATTCTTCGGGCGGGAGTGAATGGCAAATAATCGCATCGGCTGGCGCGAGGCAGGTTCCTGGCTTGCGGAGATTGTCGGGCCGGATATGCAATATCTCAGGCTTGCCTTTGTCTACGGCGTGGCGATCAGCCTGTTGTCGCTGGCAACCCCGATTTCGGTGCAACTGCTGATCAACAGTGTGGCCAACACGGCCCTGCCCGCGCCGCTGTGGACGCTTTCCGGGCTGTTGTTCCTGCTGCTGCTGCTGCTCGCGGGTTTGAGCGCGGCGCGGTCATGGATCATGGCGCTGTTCGAACGGCGGTTTTACGCGCGCGTCGTCGCCGAAATCACGATCCGCGCTGTTCATGCGCAAAACCCGTTCTTCGTCGATCAGAACCGCAACGATCTTTTCAACCGGTATTTTGATCTGGTCGTGGTGCAAAAGGCGGTACCAAGCCTCGTCATCGGCGGGTTTGCCATTATTCTGCAATCCGCGGTCGGGCTGGTGGTCACGAGTTTCTATCACCCGTTCTTCCTTGCCTTCAACGCGCTTCTGGTTTCGCTCATCCTGATGATCTGGATGCTCTGGTCGCGCGGCTCGATCCGGTCGGCGGTCGCGCTGAGCCACGCCAAGCACGAAACTGCGCGCTGGCTCGAAAGCGTCGGCGCGTCGAACGGCTTTTACAAGTCGAGCCGTCACCTCGGTTTTGCCATGGCCCGGTCGGAAGCGGCGACGGCGACCTATGTCGACCGGCACCGCCGCTATTTCCGCTTCAGTTTCACCCAAACCGTCTCTTTCCTGCTCCTTTACGCTTTCGCCAGCGCCGCCCTGCTGACGCTTGGGGGAGCGCTGATCCTGCGCGGCGAGCTGTCGATCGGGCAACTGGTCGCCGCCGAACTTATTCTCAGCGGCGTGTTCTACGGTGTGTCGCAGCTTGGCTGGTATCTTGATACATTGTACGATCTGGTTGCGAGTTCGGAAGAACTGTCAGTGCTTTTTTCCATTCCGCAGGAATCGCTGTCTCCCCCGATGTTGAATGGCGCGACCTCTTCGCCAAGCGATGGCGCGGTTCGCCTCGAACAGGTCGAGGTGAGCGGCGCGCGTCTGGATTTCGCGCTTCACGCGGGCGAACAGCTTGTGACGATCGCCGATGTCGATACCGAGCGGCTGCTCGAACTAGTGCTCAAACGGCATGTGGTTCCCGAACGCGGGCTTGTCACGATCGGCGGTGCCGACATGGCCGCGTTCGATATGTATCAGTTGCGTTCGCAGGTCATGGTGATCAACCGTCCCACGATCGTCGAGATCACCATCCGTGAATATCTCACCCTTGCCAGTTCTGCGGTTGCTTCGGGTACGATGCTCGACGCGCTCGAGGCGGTCGGCCTTCGCGATCGGATCGCGCGGCTGCCGCACGGGTTCGATACACAGCTCGCCGCGCTCGGCCATCCGCTGTCGATCGGCGAAGTCATGGCGCTGAAACTTGCAAACGCACTTCTCGTCCGGCCCCGCGTCTTGATGCTGTCGCAGCTTTACGATCTGCTTCCCCCTGAGAGGCTGGTCGAAGTGCTGCGTCGGCTGAAGGGTGCGGGAACGACGACACTGCTGTTCACCGGCAGACCGGAGGATATCACCCTCGACGGCTGGTTCCGCATCGAACCGCAGCGCCAGCAGCGCTTTTCGAGCTGGGCAGCGTTGATGGCCGACATTCAGGGAGGTGCCGGTGATGAGATACAGCACTGATCACGCGGTACATTTCCCAACGCTGGCGGCATTGCGTCCGCCAACCGTGACGCGGACGCTCGCCGTGCTGCTGGTGATCGGCATCGCGGGAGCGGGACTGATCATGGCGCTCGTTCCCTGGGTCCAGACGGCAAGCGCCGTCGGGCAGGTCGTTGCGCTCAATCCCGAAGAGCGCCAGCAGCAGGTCACCGCACTCGTGCCCGGTCGGGTGGAGCGCTGGTATGTGCAGGATGGCCAGCGTGTCGAGGCAGGGGATCCGATTGCCCGCATTGCTGATCTCGATCCCGATTTCCTGTCGCGACTCCGCGCCGAGCGCGTTCAGGTCCAGGCCGAGATCGCCGCGATCGAGCAGAGCCGCGCGATTGCCGGAATCGATGTGTCGCGAACCGCTCAGCTTCTGTCCGAAGGTCTTGCGGCGCGGCGCGACTATGAACAGACGCAGATCAAGATTGCCGATGCCGGTGCAAAGCTCGCCGAGGCACGGGCCAAGCTCAACCGGATCGACACCCAGCTGAGCCGCCAGTCGGCACAGTTGATCCGCGCTCCGCGTGAGGGCCGCGTCCAGCAACTGAGTGCGAATACCGGCGCGTCGCTGGTTGCCCCAGGCGCGGTGCTCGCCGTCATCGCCCCCGAACGTGTGCAGCGCGCCGTCGAACTGTTTGTCGACGGGCGCGATGTGCCGCTGATCCGTCCCGGCCGACCGGTGCGCCTCGAGTTTGAGGGCTGGCCGGCGATCCAGTTCAGCGGCTGGCCGTCGATCGCGCAGGGCACGTTCGATGGCCGCGTCCGCATGATCGATCCGAATGCGGGCACCAACGGGTTATTCCGCATCCTCGTCGAACCGCAGCCCGGAAAACCCGCCTGGCCGGCGCAGGAATTTGTTCGACCCGGTGGTAAGGTGCGCGGCTGGATTCAGGGCGATACAGTTCTCGTCGGCTATGAACTATGGCGTCAGATCAACGACTTCCCGCTCGAATTCGGTCAGAACGCCACCGCCGCCATGGGTAAAGCGGGCCAGAACACGCCGACAAAGTCCGGCGAAGAGGGTGACGCAAAAAAGTGATCCGCGGTCTGCTCAACCTTGTGCCGGTGATGGCGCTGGCGCAGATTCCGGCGGCTGCGCGGGCAGAGCAGCCGCTGACGCTCGATGAAGTGCTGCGATCTTCGGTACGGTCCGCGCCGCAGATCATCGAAGCACTGGCACGCGTCCGCCAGGCCGACGGACGGGCGCTGACCACGGAAGGCGCGTTCGACACGCTGTTCGACGTCGACGGCCGGTCACGGATTGCCGGCTATTATGACGGCACCATTATCGAGGGACGCGCCACCCGTCCGCTGCCGGGCAATGGCGGCAATGTCTACGGTGGCTATCGTGCCTCGCGCGGTACGTTTCCGGTCTATGAGGATCAGGCCTATACCAACCGCCTGGGTGAGGCAAAGGTCGGCGTATTGTTTGCCCTGCTGCGTGATCGGGCGGTCGACGAGCGCCGCACGCGCCGCCGCCTTGCCGAAAGCGACGTTGGCCTCGCACGTCTCGACGCAGAGCTGGTCGCGATCGGTGTGCAGCGACGCGCGATCGATGCCTATCAGAACTGGGTCGCCGCCGGTCTGAGGCTCGGGGCCTATAGCGATCTGCTCGGCCTCGCGCAGCGGCGACGCGGCGCGATCGTGCGGCAGGTGACGCTCGGCGCAAGACCGGCAATCCTTCTGACCGAAAACGACCAGAATCTCGTGCGGCGAAAGGCTCTGGTCGAACGAGCGGAACAGGATCTCGCCAGTGCTGCAAACAGCCTGTCGCTCTATCTGCGCGATGCGACCGGCGCGCCGTTGATCGTGTCGAACGCGCGGCTGCCCGCCGACGCTTCGGCGCTGGCGGGTGTCGATGTTGCTGCCCAGGTGGCGACGCCAGCCACACGTCCCGATTACCAGACGATATTGGCCCGCATCGATCAGGCGACGACGCGGCTGGTGCTGGCGCAGAATGACCTTGCACCGCGGCTCGATCTTCGCGGAGAAGTCAGCAAGGATGCTGGCCCTGCGGGGTTTGGCGGGGAGAACAGGACGCCACTGGACGCCGTCATAGGTTTCCGGTTCAGCGTGCCGCTGCAGAACCGGGCGGCAAAGGGGCGCGTCGCCGAAGCGCGTGCGGAGATCGACGCGCTGACCGAGCGCAGCCGCTTTCTTCGCGATCAGATCGCGATCGAAGTGCAGGGGATTGCCATCGCTGTCAGTGCCACCGAACGGCTCGCCACCATAGCCGAGGAAGAACGCAACCTCGCCGATCGTCTCGCGCAGGCCGAACGGCGCCGGTTTGAATTGGGATCGGGCGATTTCTTCCTCGTCAATCAGCGCGAGGAAACCGCCACCGATGCGCAGGTCCGCGTGGTGGATGCGCGGGCCCGTATCGCGGCCGCCCGCGCCGAACTGGCCGCCGCGACAGTCGACCGCGCAGCGCTCCGCCTCGGAAATTAGGGCGACGCACGGAACATAGGGATAGTCCGTTCCATGCCTTGAAATTACCCGCTGATTGCGCGCACAACAGATGGCGTGGCAAAGCTTGTGTCGCGGGGGGAATCGGGTGGTTGACCAGAAGACGCAGATCGTTGTGGTGGGCGGCGGGGCCGGCGGGCTCGAACTCGTGCGCAAGCTCGGCTCGCGCTACGGGCGTCGGCGGCATGACATCATTCTGGTCGATCGCAATCTGACGCACATCTGGAAGCCGCTGCTGCATGAGGTCGCGGCCGGATCGCTCGATGCCAATCTCGACGAGGTCGGCTATGGCGGCCATGCCGTTCGCTGGGGCTATCGCTTCTTCAACGGCAGTATCGAAAGCATCGACCGTACGACGCAGACGATCACTACCGTACCGCTCCTTGATGAAAACGGCGAGGAAATCATCGGCCGCCACACCATCCGTTATGATTATCTGGTGATGGCGATCGGCGGCATTTCAAACGATTTCGGCGTGCCCGGCGTTCGCGAACACGCCATGTTTCTGGAGGACCGCCCCCAGGCCGACCGGTTTCGCCAGAAGTTGCTGAATGCCTGTCTGCGGACCAACCACGCGCACCAGACGGGCGACGCCGCCGCGCGCGTTCGCGTGAGCATCGTGGGTGGCGGGGCGACAGGCGTCGAGCTTGCTGCCGAGCTTTACAATGCCGCAAAGGCGCTGCGCCACTACGGGCTCGAGGTGTTTGACGAGACCAAGCTGGAAGTCTCGCTGATCGAGGCTGGTCCGCGGATTCTGCCCGCGCTCGACGAGGCGCTCGCCGCGACCGCCAAGCACGAGCTTGAAAATCTCGGCGTGCGCGTGCTCGACAACACCCAGGTCGTGCGGCTGACCGATCGGGCGGTCCATACGGGCGGCGGCGGCGTGATCGATGCCGATCTCATCGTCTGGGCAGCAGGCGTGAAAGGTGCCGACGAAATCGGGACGATGAGCGACCTCGAGCTGTCGCGCGGCAACCAGTTCGTCGTGCGGCCAACGCTCCAGACAAGCCGGGACGACCGGATTTTCGCGCTCGGCGACTGCGCGTCCTGCCAGCTTCCCGGACGCGACCGGCCCGTTCCGCCGCGCGCGCAATCTGCGCACCAGATGGCAAGCCTGATCTTTGCCAATCTCGTGCGCGCACAGGACGGGCGGCCGCTCAAGCATTTCGTCTACCAGGATCATGGCTCGCTGGTGTCGCTGAGCCGGTTCTCGGCAGTCGGCAGCCTGATGGGCAACCTGGTCGGCGGACGGATGCGCGTGGATGGCTGGATCGCGCGCACGGTCTATGCGTCGCTGTACCGGATGCACCTGATTGCGATTCACGGCTGGCTGCGCGGACTCGCGATGATCGTAATCGGCCACGTCAACCAGATCGTCCGGCCCAAACTGAAGCTTCACTGATGCGCGTCCGCTAGACCCCGCCTCTTACGGTTTCATGCCCGGCGGATTTCAGGCCCGCCTTGAGCGCGCCCACGCAGGCCATGAGCCGCTCGTGCTCGGTCGATCGCACGACGAAATTTGCCCCCACCCGCCCGTCGCGGAAGAACGGGTAGCTTCCGATCTGGCACCCTGCGTTAGCCTTTTCCGTCGCACGCAGCAGCTCGGCCACTTCGCTTTCGGCGACCCAGCACCCGAGCGTTTCGCTGAGCAATAACTTGCCGCCCGGCAGCGTGCCCGAAAGCGCATCGAGCATCATCGCGGTGATGTGCGGAACCCCCGCCATGATGAAGACATTGCCGTGGCGGATGCCCGGAGCACCCGACATGCGATTTTCGATCAGGCTCGCGCCCTGCGGCACGCGCGCCATCCGCAACCGTGCCTCGGTCGCCCCGCCGCGCGTTTCATAATAGCTTTCGAGCACCGCGACGGCTTGCGGATGAAAGACGACGGGGACATCGAGTGCCTTTGCGATGGCATCGACCGTGATGTCGTCATGCGTCGGCCCGATTCCGCCGGTGGTAAACAGATAATCGTTCCGGACACGCAGGGCGTTCACGGCTTCGACGATCGCGTCTTCGACATCGGGAATCACGCGAACCTCGGCAAGCCTGATTCCCTGCAGATTGAGCCACAGCGCAATCTGCGCGATGTTCCTGTCCTGCGTGCGTCCTGAAAGAATTTCGTCGCCGATCACGGCGAGCGCGGCGGTATAGATGCGATCTTCGTTCATCGCCCGTGCCTTAGCGCGCGAAGCGGTCGGGGCAAGCGCCTTGCCAAGCCGATCATATCGGTCACAGTGTCGTTTGAGCGAACACAGGGGGCCGTCATGCGCATGTTGATCCTGGCCATCGGGCTTGCCGCGCTCGCTGCACCTGTCGGGGCAGAGCCGATCGATCCGGCCCTGCTCGATGCGAACGCGCTTCAGGCCGAAATGACGGCGGGCCGTATCAGCAGCGAGGCCGCGGTACGCGCAATGCTCGCACGAATCGAAGCGCTCAACCACCGGGGCCCCCGGCTCAATGCAGTGATCGCGATCAGTCCGTCGGCGCTTGCCGATGCCCGGAGACTCGACGCCGAACGGCTGGCCGGCCGTGCGCGCGGGCCGCTTCACGGCGTTCCGGTCCTCGTCAAGGACAATATCGAGACCATCGGCATGCCCACCACCGCGGGATCGCTGGCGCTTGCCGCAAACGACGCGGGCCGCGATGCACCGCTCGTTGCCCGGCTGCGCGCCGCCGGAGCGGTGATTTTGGGAAAGACCAACCTCAGCGAATGGGCGAACTACCGATCGACCCGGTCGATGAGCGGGTGGAGCGCCGTTGGCGGGATCGTCCGCAATCCATATGCGCTTGACCGCACCGCCTGCGGATCGTCAAGCGGCAGCGGTGCCGCGGTCGCGGCGCGGCTTTCGCCGCTGGCCGTCGGAACCGAAACCGATGGCAGCGTCGTGTGCCCCGCCTCGATCAACGGGCTGGTCGGCGTCAAGCCGACCGTCGGCCTGATCTCGCGGTCCCGTGTGGTTCCCATAAGCGCAAGTCAGGATGCACCCGGGCCGATGGCGCGCACCGTTCGCGATTCAGCACTGCTGCTGACCGTGCTCGCCGGCAGCGACCCTGACGACGCCGTGACAGCCGATGCAGATGCGCACCGGCACGATTATGCCGCGGCGCTCAAAGACGATCTTACCGGCGTCCGCATCGGCGTGCTGCAGGATCGTGTTGGCAGCGATCCGTCTCTGACGGCCATATTCGATGCGGCGCTTGGTCGCCTGAAAAGGCGCGGCGCGATCCTCGTCGAGATTGAAAAAAGCAGGTTCGATCCGCGGATCGGCGACGCTGAAGGGCTTGTGCTGCGCACCGAATTCAAGGCTGGCCTCGATGCCTATCTCGCCACGACACCGACGAGCGTGAAAGTCCGCACTCTGGCCGATGTGATTGCGTTCAACAGCGGGAATACAGCGTCCGAAATGCCGTATTTTGAGCAGGAACTGTTCATCGAGGCGCAGCGCGCCAGGGGGCTTTCCGACCCGGACTATCGCGCGGCGCGCCAGCTCGCGGCGCGGCTGGCGGGGCCCGATGGCATTGATCGCCTGCTCAAGGAGCACGGCGTTTCGATGCTGGTCCAGCCGACATACGGCCCCGCCTGGCTGATCGATCCGGTTCAGGGAGACCAATATGGCGGCCCGAGCGCAAGCGAATACGCCGCCGTTGCGGGCTATCCGCATGTCACCGTGCCGATGGGAATGGTGCTCGGTCTGCCCGTCGGCCTTTCATTCCTTGGAACCAGATGGAGCGAACAGGCACTGCTCGATGCGGCATTTGCCTTTGAACAGTCGGGGCCGCCTGTCCCTGCCCCGGCGATGCCGCCGACGGTCAACGCGCCGATGGACCCTCGTCAATAGCGACCGGCAGAGCGAACCCCGGAAGGAATTGGCTCGACGGGGCAGTTCGGCTCTCGCAAATTCGGCGGCGCTTCGCTATATCCAAACGATGAACCTCCGTTATGTCGACGCATCCACCGATCTTTCCCCGTCACGTGACGGTGCCATCAAACTGCATGGGCCGGACGGCTTTACCGGGATGCGCAGGGCAGGGCTCCTCGCCGCCGAGATTCTCGACGATCTGACGGCGCATGTCGTCCCCGGCATCACCACCGGCGAACTCGACGATATCGTCCGCGCGCACATGCTGCGCGAAAATGCGCTTCCTGCGACGCTCGGCTACCGGGGCTTTACGCACAGTTGCTGCACGTCGATCAACCATGTGGTCTGCCACGGCATACCAGGCGAAAAGCGACTGCGTGAAGGCGATATCGTCAACATCGACGTGACGCCGATCGTCGATGGCTGGCACGGCGACACCAGCCGGATGTATCTGGTCGGTGATGTGCCGATCAAGGCGCGCCGCCTCGTCGAGGTTACCTGGGAATGCATGATGCTCGGCATCGAAGCCGCACGGCCAGGAAACAGGATGGGCGATATTGGCTTTGCGATCCAGCAACATGCGCAGCGCCATCGCTACGGTATCGTCCGTGATTTCTGCGGACACGGTGTGGGCCGCCTGTTCCACGACGCGCCAGAGGTGATGCACACGGGCGCACCCGGCACCGGGCCTGAAATCCGCCCCGGCATGTTCTTCACGATCGAGCCGATGATCAACATCGGCCGCGCCGATACCAAGATGCTCGATGACGGCTGGACTGCAGTCACGCGTGACAAGAGCCTGAGTGCGCAATTCGAACATTCGATCGGCATTACCGAGACGGGCTGCGAAATCTTCACCGCCAGCCCCAGGGGGCTCGACAAGCCGCCATATTGATATGTGCTGGCGTCACGCCGCCTGAACGGATCGTTCATGCAACGATCCGTCGCGATGCTGGTTTCAGTCCCATTGCAAGTTTACAAGGACGCTTCTCCATGACGAAGACATTCGCCCTGATCCTGACAGCCGCGACGGTTGCCACCAGCGCGCCCGCGATTGCCCAGACCGCGACGGATACGGCGCGCCTTCAGGACGCGCAACGGCGGTTCAACAACGAGCTTTCGGTTTACCGGTCACGGACGGGCAACTGGAACAACAACAACAGCAGTCGGAACCAGCGTTCGGTGGACCGGCTCGATACCGAGATTACAAATTTTCGCACAGAGCTCGATCGTTATCAGTCGATCATGCGGAACAGTCGTAGCTACGGCAGGAACGATGGTTACCAGTCGGGGACTGCCGACAGCCGTAATCAGGAAGACAATGCCTATTATGACCCGGCGCGCGACTATCGCGACGGAAACTATCAGGAACGTACGCTGGCAAAAGACGATCGCGTCTATCGCGGCACCGATGGGCGCTATTACTGCAAGCGCAATGATGGAACCACCGGTCTGATCGTGGGCGGCGTCGGCGGAGCCGTGCTCGGTAACGTCATCGATGGCGGGCGCAGCCGTGCAGTTGGAACGATTCTGGGCGGCGTTCTCGGCGCGGTCGCCGGCCGTGCAGTGGAGCGGGGAGCGAACGACCGTAACGGTGAAGTTCGCTGCCGCTAGACCGGTAAAGCCGTCCCTGGCGCAACGGGCGCGCGATTCGCAGGTCGCGCGCTTTTTTTTGTGCCTTGAAAACAGGCATTACGGCTAAATCTGCCTATCGGAAGGGCATCATGTGCCCCTCGGCACGGCTGGCTGCATGACGATGTTGCATTGCCGCAACCAGCACGGTTATTGATTGGCCGAAGCGGGGAGCGTCGCGATGAAAAAGATCGAAGCCATCATCAAGCCGTTCAAGCTCGACGAGGTGAAGGAAGCGCTTCACGACGTCGGCGTGAGCGGAATTACCGTCACCGAAGCCAAGGGCTTCGGGCGGCAGAAAGGGCATACCGAGCTTTATCGCGGTGCCGAATATGTCGTCGACTTTCTGCCCAAGCTGAAGCTCGAGGTTGTCGTCGACGACGCGATGGCACCGCGCGTGGTGGAGGCGATTGCCGCCGCCGCACAGACCGGACGTATCGGCGACGGCAAGATATTCGTGCTCCCGGTCGAAAGCGCGCTGCGCATCCGCACCGGCGAGACCGACAGCGACGCAATCTGAGTTCTGAACAGCGAGCAAAGGGCAGCATCACCATGGCGACGACCGCAGGCGACATTCTGAAGCGGATCAAGGACGAGGAGATCGAATGGGTCGACGTCCGCTTCACCGATCCCAAAGGAACCTGGCACCATCTGACGATGTGTTCCGGCGTGATCGGCGAGGACGAACTGACCGACGGCCTGATGTTCGACGGCTCCTCGATCGAGGGCTGGAAGGCGATCAACGAAAGCGACATGATCCTGAAGCCCGACCTCGATGCGTGCTACATCGATCCATTCTCGGCGACGCCGATGATGATATTGTTCTGTGACATCGTCGAGCCGTCCGATGGTTCGCTTTATGCGCGCGATCCGCGCAGCACCGCGAAGCGCGCCGAGGCCTATCTGAAGACGACCGGCCTGGGCGACACGGTGTATATCGGTCCCGAGCCCGAGTTCTTCATGTTCGACGACGTACGCTTCGACAATACCCATGCGTCGAGCTTTTACTACATCGACGATACCGAACTGCCGACCAATACCGGCACCAAATATGAAAGCGGCAATCTTGGCCATCGCCCCCGGGCAAAGGGCGGGTATTTCCCCGTGGGCCCCGTCGACGTGACGACGGACATCCGCGCCGAAATGGTGACGACGATGATGGAAATGGGCCTGCCGATGGACAAGCACCATCATGAGGTCGCCGGCGGACAGCATGAACTCGGCATGACCTTCGGCAGGCTTGTCGAGACGTGCGATCGCATCCAGATCTATAAATATGTCGTGAAAATGGTCGCGCAGGCTTATGGCAAGACGGCGACATTCATGCCCAAGCCGATCAAGGCCGATAACGGCAGCGGCATGCACACGCACATGTCGATCTGGAACAAGGGTGAAAACACTTTTGCCGGAAATGGCTATGCCGGGCTTTCGGACACCTGCCTCTACTTCATCGGCGGGGTGATCAAACATGCCAAGGCGATCAACGCGTTCACCAATCCGACGACGAACAGCTACAAGCGGCTTGTTCCGGGGTTCGAGGCGCCCGTGCTGCTCGCCTATTCGGCGCGCAACCGCTCGGCATCATGCCGCATTCCCTATGGCGCGGGCACCAAGGCAAAGCGCGTCGAGTTCCGCTTTCCCGATCCGCTCGCCAATTCGTATCTCGCCACATCGGCGCTGCTGATGGCGGGGATCGACGGCATCCAGAACAGGCTTCACCCCGGCGAAGCGATGGACAAGAACCTGTACGATCTGCCTCCCGTGGAGCTCGCCGAGGTGCCGACCGTCTGCGGATCGCTCCGCCAGGCACTCGAGAGTCTCATGGCCGACCATGAATTCCTGCTGAAAGGCGGCGTATTCACACAGGATCAGATCGACGCCTATGTCGAGCTGAAATGGGACGAGGTTCACCGCTGGGAAATGGCACCGAGCCCGGTCGAGTTCGATATGTATTACAGCGGCTGAGCTGTTTTGCCGACCGGTCTGGTCAGACCGGTCGGTTCACGCCCCTGCCGTCGAGCACTTCGCGCACCTTTCGCGCCAGTTCGCCAATGTTGTACGGCTTGGGCAGAAAGGCGACACCGATATCGAGCATGCCGTTATGAACAACGGCGTTGTGGGTATAGCCGGTGGTAAACAGAACCTTGAGATCGGGACGCGCCGCGCGGGCCATGTCCGCCAGTCGCCGCCCGTTCACGTCGGGCATGACGATGTCGGTGAACAGCATCGTGATCTCGGGCTGTTCCTCAAGCGCTCTGAGCGCCTCCGCGGGATACTCAGCCGATATGGCCGTATAGCCGAGCTCGCGCAGCACATCGACGGCAAAATGCCTCACCCGCTGTTCGTCTTCGACGACAAGAATGACTTCGCCCGAACGGCCTTCGGGTGTCGTATCATCCAACCGGTCAGGTTCGGCGGTGCCAGTCCCGAGGAACCGCGGCAGGTAGAGCTTGACCGTCGTGCCCTGCCCAACTTCCGAATAGATGGCGACATGGCCGCCCGATTGCTTGGCGAAGCCGAACACCTGGCTGAGCCCGAGCCCTGTTCCCTTGCCCACTCCCTTGGTGGTAAAAAAGGGATCGAAGGCGCGCTCGATAACTTCCTGTGACATTCCGTTGCCGGTATCCGTCACGCAGATGACGACGTACTGGCCGGGCTCTACATCGGGATGTGCGCGCGCGTAATGATCGTCGATGTGGGCATTGATGCTTTCGACCGTCAGTTTGCCACCGTCCGGCATCATCGCATCGCGGGCGTTGACCGCAAGATTGAGAATCGCGTTTTCGATCTCGCCCGGATCGGCATAGCAGCGCCACAGGCCAGCAGTATTGACGCACTCGACCTGAACCGCATCCCCAAGCGTGCGGTTAAGCATTTCACACATGCCGTCGATCAGCTTGCCGGTTTCGACCGGTTTCGGTGCAAGCGGCTGCTGGCGCGAAAACGCAAGCAACCGCGCCGTCAGCGCAGCCGCGCGTTTCGCGCCTTCCTGGGCATTTTCAAGGTGCTTCACCACTTTTTCCGGGTCGCTGCGCAGACGCCGCTGCGCCAGCTCGAGACTGCCCATGACGACAGCCAGCATATTGTTGAAGTCATGCGCAATGCCCCCGGTCAGCTGTCCGATCGACTCCATTTTCTGAAATTGGCGGAGCTGGGCTTCGGTGGATCTGCGTGCCTCGCTTTCGGCCTTCAGCCCTGTAAGTGCACTTTCGGCTTCCGCGCGCGCTACATTCAGGCTCGCATATTGCACGCGGACGTCACGCAGCCACAGCAGGGCCATAGCGACGATGATGACCAGCCCGATAATCAATCCGAACAGCAACAGCTGCGAAGCCTGTTCACCCTCATGCGCGCGCGTCAGGTTCGCCTCTCTGACGTAAAGCCGCTCGCTGTCGAGCAGGGGCAGCAACTGGTCCGCCAGCCGTTTGCCGAGATTGGTACGGACGACGCTGAGCGCCTGATCGCGCCGCCCATTTTTGGCCAGATCGATCGTCAGCGCAAGTTCCGCCATCTTTTGCGTGGCGAGGGGCCTGACCCGATTCGCAACGGCGCGCGCGCGTGGATTGTCGATACGTGCCATCTCGTCTAGCGAAGTCGCCAGGACGTCGCGCGCAGTTTCATAAGGCGCGAGATAGCTACGGTTCTCAGTCAGCAGATAGCCGCGCTGGCCGATCTCAGCATCGCGCAGCGCCGCCGCCGCTATGTTGATCGTTCGTCCGTATTCGAGCGCGTTGGCCGTGTCGCGCGCGCCGTTGCTCAACAACCGCGCCAGCAGGAGGCTGCCGAAGACCATCGCCGCCAGCGCGCCAAACCCGATGATCATCGTCAGTGGAAATCTTCGCCAGCCCCGGTCAGTCATTGCCCTGCATCTTCCCGCCCGTTGCCAGCAAGCGCTAATAGTCTTTTGATATTTTTACTGTCGCGCTTGTCCGCCCGATTGTCGAGATTGTGGAGAGAAGCGAAAGCCAGCGGGTGATCTGGAACTCGACGCGGCTTGCCGAATAGCCCTGCCCGTCGCTGACCAGTTCGATATAGGTTCGCCGCGTGATATATTTTCCCGCGGCAACCGCGGTCTTCGAGCCTGTGGCGGCGTCGGCCGGCAAGACCCTCAACCGGTCCAGCCCGATCGCCTGGCGCAGAGCGTTGATGGGATTGAGCCCCGCCCCGCCACCCTGCAGACTGGCGACCGCCGCCGCAAGCTGCACCGCTTCCGGCGCGGACAGATTGGTGATCGACGTGCCGAACAACAGGCGCGAAAGAAGCTCATCCTGCGGCAGGGCGGGCGTGCTCGTGAAGGCAATGTCGGGTTGCTGCCCGGTGCCGGTCACGCGGACCGTTGCGGTGAGAGACTGGTTCGTGGCGACCGCTTCGATGTCGAGTGTGGGATCGGGGGGCTGTTCACCGCGGAAACGGATCGCGCCGCGCGTGATATCGAACCGTTTGCCCGCGAACTCATATCCGCCACGCACAAAATCGGCACGCCCCGTGATGCGCGGGTTATCGAGCCTGCCACCGATATCGAGGTTGAAGCCCCACTCGCTGTCGAGCCCGAGGCCGGTGACTGCAAGCTGGTTGTCGGCACGCGCCTTTATCGCCAGTTGCCAGATCTGCGGCGGCTTTACGTCTTCGAACGCCTCCAGCGGCTTGTTGATCTCGCGCACGTTTAGCTGCGGGATCGCGACCGTTGCCTTTGCCTGACCGAGGCGGAATGACGAACGGTCCGCCACCAGATTGCCTGAAATCGTTCCTGTCGATCCATCCGAGCGGATCGCGATCGGGCCGGTTACCGTGGCACCGACGTCATCGCGGCGGATCACTTCGGCATTGGTCGCCTGCCCGGCGATATCGATGCCAAAACCATTGGCGGCGGCGAGATCGAACGACGCGCGTCCCGTGAGCGTACCCTGTCCCGCCGTCGCGGTGAATTGCGGGATGACGAGCCGTGACCCGCCAAAGCTTCCCCTTGCCTTCACATTGGTCAGCACGGTGCCGCTGAGCGGGCTTTCGATGCGCAACGCGGCGGTATTGAACGATCCCCTGATCTGCGGATTGCGTGCCGTGCCGCCGATATCGGCTCCGACGGCGACAGGGCCGGACAGGTCGATCGTCTCGATGCCCGTCAGCCGCCACAGCATATCCGCTGTGCCATTGTAGCGGAGTTGCGCAAATAGCGCACCGTTCAGCATGCGCGTGGCGAGATCGCCACCCCCAGCGGGTGTAATCTTTGCCTGCGCCTGCCCGATCGTCGTGCCGCCGCCTGCCGCGATGATGCGCGCTGCCAGGCCCTTGCCGTCAAGGACGCCTGCAATGCCAAGATCGATTGATTTCGAATTGAGGAGCAGGCCCGCGCGCGAAAGATTTCGCACGCGCATGTCGATCCGGCCGGTCGGCGTGCCGCCACCTGCGGACTGGACGAAACTGAGCCGCCCACTCGCCGAGCCGCCGAGCCCGAGGTCAGGCTTGACGATGTCGAGCACCGTCAGCGGCATTTTGGCAAGATCGACATCGGCGGCCAGCCCGCGATTATCGGACCGGCCGGATACCGTTGCCCGACCACCGGCAAAACTCAGCGCGCTTGGGCTCAGCGCCCAGCCGCCGTTGCCGCGCGTCGCCACCGCCGGGCGGTCGAGCCTGATCGGCTGGCCATCGATCGTTCCCTGCCCGATGAGCGACACGCGATCGGGCGATACCTGCGCCACCGTCTGCAGATCGAACATGCGCCCGCGCGAGCCGGCAAACGATGCACGGACTTCGCCCGAACCGTCTCGAAGCTGCACATTCGCCGCCAGCCGGGCCAACGAAAGCGAGCCATAGCGCAGCCCGTTCCCAGTGACCGTGGCCTGTACGCTGGTGCCCCCGCTGCCCGCGGTCAGTATCACGGCGTCGATCTGCGCGCGTCGCGCCGCGATCGCCGGAGGGCCTGCGAGCCGCGCGTCACGCGCCGTCAGATGCGCCTCGATCCGGTTTCCGGAAGCAGCGGGCGCAATGGCGACCGTTCCGTTGATACCACTGCCCGAAAGCGCGAGCAGACCTGCGATACCGCCGGTCACGATGCGGAACCGGCCGCGCGCGACAACGCCGGAGGCTTCGATCCGCGCCACGTCTACCAGCGTCTGCCCGCGCCCGAGAATGATCGCGCCGGTGCCATTGAACGGCCCAAGTAGCGATCCGCCTGCCGCCGACCACTGGAACCCGTTTGCGTTGGGTACAAGTTTTGCCGTGATATTTCTCAGCCCCGCCGATTCGAGCGGCCGCGCGAGAAACAGGATCACCGTCGGCTTGGCGATGTTACCGTCGAGTACCAGCCGCACTGCCCCATATTGCCGCTGCGTGCCCGCACCTTCGAAGTGAAACGTGCCGTCGCCGCGGCGATAGCCATTGCCTGTCAGCCGCAGGGCGGGCGCGGCAAGGCTAAAGCCGGTGAAGCGGATGATGCCATCGACCTGGCGTTCAAGTTCGACCTCGATATAGGGAAGCCCACCCGCGAGACCGGCGAGAAAGCCGTTATCCAGCCGCCGCACCCACAGCTGGCCGCGCCCCAGTACGCGCGCGCCCTGGCCATTGGTGCCGGGAACAACCTGCAGCACGCTTTTGATATCGACGATGCCCAGCCCCGGCACGAGATAGCGATTCAGCTGCCCGGCAAGTCCGATGTCATAGCGTGCCGTTGCCAGATCGACGAGCAGCGTAAAGCGCCCGTTGAACTTGTCCGATCTGACAAGGAGATTGTCGCCGGTCAGCGTCGCACCCGCGATGCGCAGCACGCCCTCAACGCTGAGATTGGCAAGGATACCGCCCGCCACATCGCCGACGCCGGTCACTCGCCGCGCCGTCAGCCGCAGCGGCACGTTGACGGGCGATCGGGTGATCCGCCCCTGCCCGCTCGCGCGCACTGCTTCGAAACCCGTGGTAGCGAAGGCGGCCTGATCGGCGGTGAGCAGATAGTCATAGGCGGCGGTGGCGAATTCACCGTTCAGCCGCACCGCAAGCTGCGCGTTCCTTGCCGCCATGTTCGAGACGAGCGCCGCAGGGCGGAGCAGCCGCACGTCGATCCTCATATCGCGAAATGCGCTGTTCGCGAGATCGAGAACGCCATTGGCGCTTGCCGCCAGCGCGGACGACGCGATCACCAGATGCGCATCGAGTCGCCGGTTGTCGAGCCGCGCATTGCCCTTTACCCGAAGTCGCGGTCCGGTAAGCTCCGCGACGCGCCCGGTCATGATCGCCGACGGGATCAGCGCACCGTCGATATCATAGCGGCCGGCCCGCGCGGTCATCGAGAGCCCCGCGACGCTGACACCCGAAGACTCGGCGGAAAGCGCGCCGCGCCAGTCGGTCCAGCGGCCGTCTCCGGAGATGCGAACCCTGAACGGACGCTTCGTTCCGATCATCGCTCCGAGCACACCATCGGCGGGCGCATCGACTGCGCTTGCCAGATCGAACCGGTCGCGGTCAGGCTGGGCATCGAGCCTCAGGCTCAGGCGGTCACCGCCGTCGGTGCGGGCGACCAGCGCGACCATGGCGCGCCCGTCGCGTACATCGGCCCTCCCCGAGATTGCGCCGCGCCGTCTCGCGCCCGCAACGCCCGGATCGATAGCGACGCGCCCGATCGCGAAACGCCCGATGCGGATGTCGAACGACGGCAGAATCGGCCCCTTTTTACCCGATGGCTTCAGGGCGGGAATGCGCCGCAGCCGCGCGGCGGACGCCGTCAGGCTCGTGATATCGATGACATTGGACAGATAGGCGAACGGGTGCCAGTCGAGCGCCACGTCGCTGCTTTCGAAGAACAGGCCCTTGGGATCGTAAAGTCTAAGATCGCGCAGACGGGTTTGCCCGTAGATCGATCCCTCGATCCGTCCGATCCTGATGCGCAGCCCGTTTGCGGGGGCGATCGCCGCGATCCTGTCGGCAATCAAGCGATGACCGAAACTGGTATCGGCCGCCACAAGCACCGCGCCGACAAGTAGCGCCAGCGTGAGCAGCGCACCGAGTATCCAGCGCCAGACTTTCAAAACGCCTGCCCCAGCGAAACGTAAACCGCGATCGGGCTTTCCCCCGGCCGACGACCGATCGGCGTGCCGACATCGATCCGGATCGGCCCGAAATTGGAATAATAGCGAAAGCCCAGCCCCGCTCCAAGACGGAGATCGGTGAACGTGGGGTATGATTTCGCATAGACATTGCCGGCATCGACGAACGGCACGACCCCGAAATTACCGCCGAAAAAGGGCAATCGAACGCGCGCTTCAAGCGAGACTTCGGCAAGGCTCCGGCCACCGTCCGGCTCGCCGAGGACGTTTTTGGGGCCGAGTTCCCTGAAGCCAAAACCGCGCACCGATCCGCCGCCGCCGGCGTAGAACAGGCGAGACGGCGCGATCGTGTCCCGCCCCGCACCTGCGATAAAGCCGAACCGCGTGCGACCTGCCATTACCAGCGATTGGCCGAACGGCACATAGACGCTCCCGTCGATCTGCGCCCGTGCATAGCCGAATGCCCTGCCCTGAAACGATGCCTCGGGCGACAGCCGCCCAGAAAGGCGAAATCCGCTCGTCGGGTTGAGGAGATCGTTCGATCCGTCATAGGCCAGCGTGCCCGGCAGCGCGCCGATAAAAAACGTGCGGGTTTGTGCGATGCCCGCCGTCGGCACGAAATCGCGTTCCCGCGATGCGAGTACCTCGAATCCGAGCGAATACGTCCACTTCTTCTGCCAGACCAGATTGGTCTGGCGTTCAAGATTTGCAGAAAGACCGATGGTATCGGCGTCATAAGCGTCGAGCCGCTCGCGACTGACGCCGAAGCGTGCGTTGAGAACGACATCGCGCCGCCGGAAATTGCCCATCCGCAACAGGGTGCTGACCGACTGTTCGCGCTGACCGGCCACGCCGCGGAAGGTGACCGCCCCTTCCGGGCGGATCAGATTGCGGTGCTGCCAACTGGCCTCCACGCGAAAACCTTCGCCCGTCCCGTAACCGATCTCTCCCGCGATGCTGCGCACCGGCGCGCTTTCCATCGTCGTCTGAATATCGACAGTATCGGTGCCGACGGCGACGGGCTCGATGCGCACGACCGATACCAGCCCGGTTGCAACCAGCGCGCGCCGCAGATCGTCGATCATCGTCTGGTTGTAAAGTTCGCCTGCCCTGAACCGGGCGATGACTTGGGCGTGCGCGGCATCGAACGGCGGGTTCGTGCCGCGTACCACGATCTTGCCGATGCGTCGCTCGGTGCCGGGCTCAACTTTCAGGTCGAGCGCCGCGGTGCCCGTCGCATGATCGACGACAACTTCGCTGTCGGCGACCTTGGCAAACGGAAATCCCTCGCGCCCCAGCTTTTCGCGCAGCGCGACCTGCCCCTCGACAACGGCGTCCGCATCAACGGGCGCGTTCGGCCTGATACCGAAACCATCGCGCAATGCCGGGGCCTTGCCATCGGTCGGCTCAAGCCCGGTTACGCGAACATCGTCGAACGTATAGCGCCTGCCCGGCACGACGGTGATCGTCACGGCCAGCCGGTCGCCGACCGGTTTCACGTCGCTGGCAATCGTTGCGTCATAATAGCCGGCGGCGCGCAGGATGACCTGCAATGTTTCGATATCGTCTTTTGCTCGCCGGTTGATCTGCGCACCGTTTGCAGGCTTTCCATCACTTTTCTTAAGCGCAGACAGGGCATCGAAGCGCTGCGTCACGATTTCGGGCAAACCATCCGTTCCTGCCAGCGCCACCGAATAGCGGCGCTCGCTTTCTATCGGGTCAGTGACTGGAACGGGCGTTTGGGGCACCGTTTCGGCAGTATCGGGCGTGCGAAGATCGGGCCAGGCAACCCCTAGATCGGGCAGGGGCGCCATCGGCGACGATGGATCGACACCAAGAGGATCAGGCTGCGTTTCCGAAACGGAAATCTGTGCAAGCGCCGTAACGGGCACCGCGCCCGAGGCCAGAAGAAACAAGGTTATCCGCCGCGCGGAAACAGACGTCATTCGCGGCCCCTAACCAACCCTGCGGGGCGACGCCAAGCCCTTCTATGACTCAAGCCCTTATCCGGCTATGGCATAGTCCGGCTGTGGCATACTGGCGACGCTGTAAAACGGTAAACGCACTCGTGCCCCGGCGGTTCCATATGCGCATGGGCAAATCGGCCTATCAGGCATCGATCGATGCGGCAGACGAGATCGGCCTTGCCGTGCTTGCGACGACCATGTCGATCGTCGCGGTGTTCCTGCCGGTCGGATTGATGCCCGGCATATCGGGGCAGTT
>JANPGY010000022.1:0-36436 GCA_031424175.1 Sphingomonadales bacterium | reverse complement strand
CAATTAAAGTGGTACGTGAGCTGGGTTCAGAACGTCGCGAGACAGTTTGGTCCCTATCTGCCGTGGGCGTCGAAATTTGAGAGGAGTTGACCCTAGTACGAGAGGACCGGGTTGAACATACCTCTGGTGGACCTGTCATTGCGCCAGCAGTGCAGCAGGGTAGCTATGTATGGACGGGATAATCGCTGAAAGCATCTAAGCGGGAAGCCTCCCTCGAGATAAGATTTCATCGAGCCGTGGAAGACCACCACGTTGATAGGCCGGATGTGGAAGCGCAGTAATGCGTGGAGCTAACCGGTCCTAATTGCTCTGTTCGCGCTTGAGAGTCCCACCATCAACGACAGTCCTGGTCTTTTGGCCTTGCGTTTCGTTATGGCTGGATAATCGATCGAGACGCCTTTGAATTGGTCAACGTAAAAACGTGCACGGCATCGATTTTCAAAGAACATATTCCGCCTATGCGCCTGCTACACAGCTTGGTGACCATAGCGTCCGTGACCCACCCGATCCCATCTCGAACTCGGCCGTGAAACCGGACTGCGCCGATGGTACTGCCGCTCAAGCGTCGGAAGAGTAGGACGTCGCCAGGCTTTGCAGCAGGCGCGTAAGCGGATCACTGTTTTTTTAGGAACCCGTTCCAATGTTGAATTACCAAGCGTGCTATACGTGTCAGGTGGCGCGGGATGGAGCAGCCCGGTAGCTCGTCAGGCTCATAACCTGAAGGTCGCAGGTTCAAATCCTGCTCCCGCAACCAGAACGTTGCATGAGCCCGCTCCGGCGGGCTTTTTGCATGTCGGGATCACCCTTGCCAACGCTGGACTGGAGCAGGGCGCGTGTTAGTCGCACCGCCCGGAAGGGAGCGGACGATGCGCCATTTCGACGTAATCGTCGCCGGAGCCGGTCACGCCGGCGCGCAGGCGGCGATCGTCCTCCGCCAGCAGGGCTTCGCCGGCAGAGTCGCGATCATCGGTCGTGAATGCGAGCCACCCTATGAGCGTCCGCCCTTGTCCAAAGACTATCTTGCTGGAAAAAAGCCGTTCGAACGCGTTCTCATCCGTCCCCGCTGGTTCTGGGCAGGGCGTGATATCGAACTGATTACCGGCCGCAGTGTGGTCGTCGTCGATCCCGGCGCCAATTGTGTCGAACTCGACGACGGATCATCGTGCAGCTACGGCGATCTGATCTGGGCGGCGGGGGGCGATCCGCGCCGTCTGAGCTGCGACGGTCATGATTATCAAGGCGTCCACGTCATCCGCACGCGCGCAGACGTCGATGCCATCGTTTCCGATCTGCCCGCGGTTTCGGACGTTGCAGTCGTCGGCGGCGGTTATGTCGGGCTCGAGGCGGCCGCGGTTCTAGCCGAAATGGGCCTGAAGGTGGTGCTCATCGAAGCTATGCCCCATGTCCTGTCCCGCGTGGCCGGTCCGGCACTGTCGATGTTCTTTGAGGGCGAGCACCGCGCCCGCGGCGTTGATCTGCGAACGGGCGAAACGGTTGTCGCGATCGAAGGTCACAGCGGCCGTGCGACGGGTGTCCGCCTTGGAAGCGGGTCGATCATCGATGCGCAGCTGGTCATCGTCGGGATCGGGATCACCCCCGTTGTCGGGCCGCTGCTTGCCGCCGGTGCCCGCGTCGGCAATGGCGCGATCGTAGACCGATATTGCCGCACCACATTGCCCCATGTTTACGCCATTGGAGATTGCGCGGCCCATGCCAACGACTTCGCCGATGGCGCGTTCATCCGCCTTGAATCGGTGCAGAATGCCAATGATCAGGCCGCCGTCGCTGCGCGCGCAGTCTGCGGAAACGCACTGCCCTATGCCGCGACTCCCTGGTTCTGGTCGAACCAGTATGATTTGCGGCTGCAGACGATCGGGCTGTCGGCGGGCCATGATGCGGCGGTGTTGCGCGGCGATCCGGCAACGCGTTCATTTTCGGTAATTTATCTGAACTCCGGCAGGATTGTGGCGCTTGATTGCGTCAATGCGGTTCGCGATTACGCCCAGGGACGCAAGCTCGTCGAGGCCAGGGCATGCGTCGATCCGGCGCTGCTTGCCGACACGGCGATTCCACTGAAGAAATATATTTCCATCGATCCATGAAACCCAACGGCTTGTCGCGCGTATATAATGGCTGCGGGAGTGGCACGAAGGGGACAACCGATGCCTTTATCACTGGCTCAAATACCATCGCAGCCGTTCAGGCCTTCGGGATTCCGTCTCGCCTATCACAATGGGACGACGAACCATTGCCCGGGGTGTGGCCATACGCACTGGATCCTCGGCCGCATTTCGGCTCAATGTGCCTTTTGCGAAACCGCCATCCCGTTTGCGGAACCGTTTCGTTTCGCGGCATGACCGTGCCAAGAATCGTGTCCCGCAAACTCGACCGGGCGCATTCCTGTCGATTCTGATGCACTTTCCATGCGGCTTTCCCGCGCATCCCCTCAATCGTAGTTTTTATGTTGCATAACAGCACGAGGCGTGATCCCTTGCACCAACCGCGTGGTTAAGCATTGTGCAAGCAAAGAGGTGCATGTTCGGGCTGGAACGTAGCACGCGGCGTGTTGCGGGGGATTGTGAGCATGGGTACAAGGGCAAAGCAGGCCGAAGGCGTCATGACGCTTTCCGAGATCCGTGAGTTCGCCGGTTTTGGAAAGGGGACGCAGCGTTACATCCGGCGCTCGCTCGATATCGGGCTCGGGCGCGGAAATCCCGCCGGACTCTGGTCACGTGACATCGTCGAGGAAGCGAGCATCAAGGCGCAGGTGCAGGTGTATGGTCGCCTCGACGCCGTGCGCGCAACCGTACCGGAAGACAGTGGGCTGGATCATGTCGAACCGTTCATGGCACCACTGGTGTCGATGACCGCTTTCGATCTCGGTCAGGGACGGCTCGACAGCTTCGGTGCTTACCGGTTCCTTTATGAACGGTTGATCGGGGCGGGCGCGCGGCCCTGGCTGCCGGGCGCATTCTGCGCCGCCGCGTCGATGCCGCATCTCCATCCTGTGGTCAGGCGCACTTTGCTTCAGTCGATCAGCGAAGCCGCAGCCACCGCGCCGGGCTGGTCGAACCGTGAGCCAGGTTTTTATCCGGAATGGGTCGACAAGATCGATCCGCAGAGCAGCGCTCACTGACACAGGTCATCCGCGCATCGCTGTGCCCAGGGCTTCACGCGTGACGGGGTAGCCAAGCCCTTCGGGGATGCAAAGTTGCTGCACGCCGTCAGTGTCGTCGATCCAGGGTGTGACAGTGGCAGGTGCGATGGCTGCCGCCTGAACCCGGGCAGCTTCGAAACTGCCCAGTGATGCGAGCCGCTCAAGGTTTCGCCGGGTAGGAAAGATCAGTTTTACCTGACCCGCATCGGCTTCTCGCAGAGCGTGCGCCGCGCTCCCCCAGAACAGGCGGATGTTTTCGGTTTCGTCGACCGTGGCGGACGGTGCGTTTGCCGGCAGTTCGGCAAGATAGAACCGCGTGTCAAACATGCGTGCGTCCTTGAAATCGGGGCGCCAACGCGCGAAAGGGACGAGCGCGGTTACGCTGAGCGTCAGGCCAAAGGCCGCAAGCGCATCTGCAAATGGTGTTCCATGGTGCAGCCGCCTTCGAAGTCGCGCCACGATATCCGCGCCACAAGGGCCCTCCAGTCCGACCGGGACGCCCGCTTCCTCGATCGTTTCGCGGATCGCAGCCACCCGCCCGGCGGCATCGTCCGCATCCAGCGATGGAAATTGCGCAGCGAGCGCCCGATCGCCAGCATCGACCCGGCCGCCCGGGAAAACGATTGCCCCAGCTGCAAATGCCATGGTCGATGCGCGCTCGACAAACAGATGCTGGTCGGGGCCTCCGCCGGATGCCTCGCGAAACAGAATAAGGGTTGCGGCTGGAATGGCATCTGACATGCCATTCGACTAGCCTGACTTTGGCCCGGCGCAACACGGCGATGCGTATTTACATCGCATGGCTTACAAACTCGTCCTCCCGCCCGCCCCCGATATGGTCCGTAACGGGACGAGGCAATACTTGTATGCGACAAAGTTACCGGTATGGAGTGACTGGCATGTTCCGGCGTATCAAATCGTGCCCAGCACGCGCAGTGCCAAGAGTCTTTCGATGATCGAACGCACTGTTTCGCTGACCAGCAACGCGGCGCGTTTGCCCGATCCGAACCGCAATATGAATAACACCGGACGCTTGCCGTGGGACGATCTCCGGCTGTTTCTGGCCGTCGCGGAGGCAGGCAGTTTCCGGTCGGCCGCGGTTCTGGCCGGGGTTTCGATCAACACCATCCGCAGCAAAGTCGAAAGGCTCGAACGACAGATCGGGGGGGCGTTGCTCCGGCGCAGCGTGGAAGGCGTCGCATTGACGCAGGATGGCCGCGAAATTCTCCAAATCGCTCGGGAAATGCGCGCGCTTGGCCGCACGACGGCGCGTGTGGCGCGTGCCGCCGCTGGCGCAGGCGCGGCTGTGCGCGTTGCGGTGGACAGCGTGGGAACGGCATGGCTGGTGCCGCAACTCGCCTTGCACCAGGCGCGCAATCCCGGGGTCAGGCTGTCGCTCGATTGCGAATCGCGGGCGTCGGACGTTCTTTTCCGTGACATCGATCTTTCAATCCAGATCGAAAAACCTGGCGATCCCATGCTGGGCGTCGAACGCGTTGCAACGCTGCATTTCATGTTATTCGCCAGTGCAGCTTATGTGGCGGCTCACGGACTTCCGCAATCGGAAGGCGAAGCCGTGGATCACAGGCTGGTGCGGCAAACCAACGACTGCCTCGACGACGTGCTGATCGGCTCGGCTTTCGATGGCGGGCAACGCCAAAAGCACGTCAGCTTCGAGACGAATACAAGCGCGGCGCATTACTGGGCAATCGGCAATGGGGCGGGGATCGGATTTCTTCCAACCTATGCAGCGCTGCTTGATCCGCAACTCATACCTGTCGATATCGACATCGTTATCCAGCGCGACGTCTATCTCGTCAGCCATGCCGACGCGCACGCAAAGGCCGGGATCGATACCGCGCGCCAATGGCTGTCCGAGGCGTTCGACGCTGCGCTCTTCCCCTGTTTCGATCGGACCTTCGTCCATCCCGGAACGTTTTCTCACGCCGATGTCACGCCGATCTTCGGACGCAGACAGCATCGCTGACCCGCGTTTTCCGCCGATGGTCATACCGACACGGCACAGTCGGCGGTATTAAGTGACCGCGTCGCGTGACGTGCTGATCATCGGCGGCGGGCACAATGGTCTTGTCTGCGCTTTTTATCTGGCGCGTGCCGGGCTCAGGGTGCGCATTCTCGAACGGCGCGCGATCGTCGGCGGTGCGGCCGTCACCGAAGAGTTCCACCCGGGTTTTCGTAATTCGACGGCGAGTTATACCGTCAGTCTGCTCCGTCCCAAAGTGATCGCGGACATGCGGCTTCATGAGCGCGGCTGGCGGATCGTCGAGCGCACGATCAGCAACTTCTTTCCTTTGGAAAACAACTATCTGAAGCTTGGTGGTGGCACGGCGCGGACTCGGGCCGAATTCGCGCGCTTTTCGGAGTCCGATGCCGAAGCCTTTCCCGCCTATGAAACGGCTCTGGAGCGCGTTGCCGATGTATTGCGCAGCCTCGCGCTGAAGACGCCGCCCAATGCCGGCGGCGGCATCCGCACGCTGCTTTCGGCGGCGAGCCAGGGTCGGGCGCTTGCGGGAATGACGATCGACGCACAGCGCGACGTGCTCGACCTTTTCGTCAAATCGGCGCGCGACTTTCTCGATGGCTGGTATCAAAGCGACGCAGTGAAGGCCGCTTTCGGCTTTGACGCCGTCGTCGGCAACTATGCCTCGCCCGACAGCCCGGGCTCTGCCTATGTCCTCCTCCACCATTTTTTCGGCGAAGTGAATGGCAGGAAGGGCATGTGGGGCCACAGCGTCGGCGGCATGGGGGCGATCACGCAATTCATGGCGGAGGCCTGTATCGAGGCTGGCGTCGAGATCAGCGTCGAAAGTCCGGTCGCGCAGGTGCTTGTCGATAACGGCAGGGCCGTTGGCGTCCGGCTCGAATCGGGTGAAGAAGTCGCCGCGCACACCGTGGTCGCCAATGTCGGGCCTGCGCTCCTTTTCGGCAGGATGGTGGCGGCACCTGACCTGCCTCCCGAATTCGTCCGCCGCATCGGCCGATGGAAAGCCGGTTCGGGCACGTTCCGCATGAACGTCGCGCTCAGTGAATTGCCGAGCTTCAGCGTATTGCCGGGGACTGCCCCTGCCGAGCATCACAGCTGCGGCATCATCATCGCACCGACGCTGGACTATATGGACCGGGCCTATGCCGACGCGCGAACCTTCGGCTGGTCACGCGCGCCGATCGTCGAGATGAAGCTGCCGACGGTAGTGGATGACAGCCTTGCACCCCCCGGGCAACATATCGCCAGCCTTTTCTGCCAGCAATTCGCGCCCGAATTGCCCGATGGCCGATCGTGGGATGACGTGCGCGAGCAGGTTGCGGATCACATCATCGATACCGTCGATCGCCACGCGCCGAATTTCAGGGCATCGGTGATCGCGCGCCAAATTCATTCGCCGCTCGATCTCGAGCGCAAGTTCGGGCTTGTCGGCGGGGATATTTTTCATGGGCACATGTCGCTCGATCAGCTTTGGGCCGCGCGCCCGATGCTGGGCTATGGCGATTATCGCTCCCCGATCGTCGGCCTCTACATGTGCGGTTCGGGTACGCACCCAGGCGGTGGCGTCACCGGCGCGCCGGGGCATAATGCAGCGCACGAGATCCTGAAGGACCGCAGCTTTCTGGGGAAATTGCTGCGGCGCGCCTGATTGTCTTCAACAAGCCCTATGGCGTACTGTGCCAGTTTACCGACGGCATGGACCCGCCACGCCCGACGCTGGCCGATTTCATCGATATTCCGGGCATCTACCCGGCCGGGCGGCTGGATGCCGACAGCGAAGGATTGCTGCTGCTGACCGACGATGGCCGACTGCAGGCGCGCATTGCCGATCCGAAGTTCAAACTGCCGAAAACCTATCTCGTTCAGGTCGAAGGATATCCCGACGAAGCGGCGCTTGCCGCATTGCGCGCGGGCGTCATGCTGAACGACGGAATCACCCGGCCCGCCAGCGTGACGCGGATCGATCCGCCCGATCTTTGGCCGCGCGACCCGCCGATCCGCGTCCGTAGGACGGTAGCCGACAGCTGGCTGCGCCTGACGATCCGCGAGGGGCGCAATCGTCAGGTCCGGCGCATGACAGCGGCGGTCGGCCATCCGACGCTGCGGCTTGTCCGCTGGGCGGTGGGCAAGTGGGACGTCAGCGGGCTGGATGCTGGCGCATGGCGGACCGTCGATCCGAAATAGAAAGGCTCAGCATTCCGGCCCGAGGCAGACTCCGTTGACGAAGCGCAACCGCGTGCCATCTTCCCCGCGGATGGACGCCCGTCGCATCGCCGGGTCATCCCGGTCGGCATCGTCGGCATCGTCCGCATCGCCATATTTCGGCATGGTCACATGGCTGGCGAACCAGCGCGCAAACGCCGCGCGATCCTGCACCTTTTCGAGGATCATGGCGTGCAGCCGGTCTATCGCATCGTCGGTGATTTCGTCCGGATCGGCAGCCGGGCGCAGATCGGGATCGGCATAGCGATCGTCTTCGCCGAGTTCGGCAAGCAGATGATCGGCGAAGTGCGCGATCAGTTCGCTTCGTGAGGGCGCACGAAAGCCGATCGAATAGGTCATGCAATCGTCGCCCACCGCAATGCCATCATGCGCGATGCCCGGCGGCAGATAGAGCATGTCACCCGGCATCAGCACCCATTCTTCGACCGGATCGAAGGCGGCAAGCAGGCGAAGATCGTCATGCGGCCGCAGCGGTGTTGCCGCATCGCACCGCCCGCCGATGCGCCAGCGCCGCTGCCCCAGCCCTTGGATCAGAAACACGTCATACCGGTCGAAATGCGGGCCGACGCCGCCGCCGTCGCTGGCATAGCTCACCATCACGTCGTCTATCCGCCAGCCCGGCAGGAACCCGAACGCATCGCGCAGCGCGGCAACGTGCGGAACATGGAGATCGACCGCCTGGACGAGCACGGTCCATGGATGTTTCCCAAGCCTCGCGAACCGCTTTGCGGCGAACGGCCCATGTTCGACCTTCGGCGCTTTGGGCTTGCCGATGACCAGCCGTGAATCGATCCCCGCCGCGCACGCCAGCCCCGCAAGTTCATCAGGTGACAGGGGGTTCGCCCAGCCGGTCCAGGCATTGCGAAGCAGCCGCGGCTTCTTCTGCCAGTAATCGCGCAGAAAGGCGGTCGGGTCGAGGCCGGTGAAGTGCATGGCACGCGCTTACAGGCGATAGCATGGATCAAAGCAAGAGACCGTGCTATCCCTTGCGCCTTTTCCCCCGGGCGCGCGGGAACTGGGTGCCGTCTCCATCGTCGTTGTTTCATGTTCATGCGCCTGGGCGCATTATGCGATCATCAAAATTGAAACCCATCTGAAAAGGATATCGTCATGCGCAAGCCCATCATGCTCCTGAGCGCCCTGTCGCTCGTCATTCCTGCCCTTGCCGTCGCGCCTGAGGCGGGTGCCAGGAAAAAGAGCCAGTATCGTGAGTGGGTTGGCAAGGACGGTCGCCGCTATTGCCGCCGCAATAACGGCACGACCGGTCTGATCGTCGGCGGCGTCGGCGGCGCGCTTCTCGGGCGGACGGTCGATTCGCGTGGGGATCGCACGCTTGGCACATTGGGCGGCGCGGCACTTGGCGCGCTTGCGGGCCGCGCAGTCGAGCGCGAAACCGCCAAGAAAAGCGGGAGCCGCTGTCGCTAGACGCCGTCGCCTGCGATGAGTTTCAATGGCGCGGTGCTGTCGCGGGTCAGTCGCTTGACACGACCCTCGACCATCGCGCCAGCATCGATGCTGACCGAGTCATAGCTCAGATCGCCATTGATCCGCGCGGTGGCGTCGATCACCAGTGATTTGGCGGCGATCGTGCCTTCGATCGTTCCCGCGATCCGCGCGTCATCGGCGGTGACATTGCCGTGGATGATTCCGCCCGCGCCCAGCGTGACCGATGCGCAGCCGACGTCTCCATCGATCCGCCCGTCGATGTGCAGGCCGCCTTTGCTGACGATGTTTCCGGCGATCGTGACGTCGCTGCCGATAAAGCTCATATCGCCCCCGCCGTTCGCCGCGGCGGGTCGCCCTGTCTTTCCGAACATGCTCATGCCACTCCCCTCATTGCCATGCTGCTATGCGCCCCCTGAAAGCTGCTGGGCAAGCGCGATGGCTCCCAATATTCCGGCCTCGTCGCCCAGCGCCGGTGGCAGGACGTATGACTCGGGCACGTGGCAATAACCCCCGATCCAGTCGCGCATTGCGGCATCGGCACGTGCGTGAAAATCGGGTGACTTGGATACGCCGCCACCAATCACGATGCGCTCCGGCGATAGCGTCATCACAAAGCCGGCCAGCGCCTGGCCGATCGCGTCATAGACGGGCGCGCCCTCGTGATGTTCCGCTTCGCTGAGTGACAGCCCGAGCCGCGAGAACACTGCCGGTCCGCTTGCCAGCCCCTCGAGGCAGTCGCCGTGAAAGGGGCATAGTCCGGCAAAGGCGTCACCCGCCATCCGCTTCAGCCGGACGTGCCCGAGTTCGGGGTGCGCGAGGCCATGGAGCGGTTTTCCGTCGATCATCACCCCGCCTCCGATGCCGGTCCCCACCGTCAGATAGAGGCCGACCGCGCACCCGGCGAGTGCGCCCCAGCGATACTCGCCGAGCGCCGCACCGTTGACGTCGGTATCGAACGCAACCGGCACGCCCATCGCATCGCGGATCGCGGGCGCTATGCTGGTGTGGGACCAGTGCGGCTTGGTTGTCCGGGTAATATGCCCCCAACCGGGAGCGCTTTGATCGAGACACACCGGCCCGAACGAAGCGATGCCGATGGCGTCCATGCGCGGCTGATCCGCAAGCCACGCAATCACGGCATCGATCGTTTCGCGCGGTGTCGTCGTCGGAATCGTCGTCTTCGCGACGATCGCGCCCGGGCCGGTCCCCACGCCGACATTGATCTTCGTGCCGCCCAGTTCGACCGCGCCGATCATGCCGCCTGCCGCTTTGCTACGGTCAGCGTCTCGTAAAGTGCAAACAGGTCGGCGTAATGCTCGTCCATCGTCCGCACGGTGGCGGCGTTGCGCCGCGCGTCATCGGCCACCTGCGCCCGGTCGCTGGCGAGGAAAGCGCCGATCGCTTCGACTGCGCTCGCCGCCTGCCCCGATGCATAGGTCCAGCCGCCCGACAGGCGCGCCTGATCCGCCGCGCCGCCGCCATCGGGAACGATCAGGGGCAACCCGGATTTTCGCGCCTCGGCTGCCACCATGCAGAATGTTTCGGCTTCGCATCCGTGGATCAGCGCGTCGCAGCTCGCGAAGAGGCGCGCGAGCTCGAGGCGGTCGGAAATCGGCGCGAGCAACTGGACGTGGGGATTCTGGGCCGCTGCGCGCGCCACTTTTGCGCGTTCGCGCCCATCGCCGATCAGGATCAGCCCGACAGGGCCCTGCGCCCCCGCTGCAGTCACCGCATCGATCACCATCGGCCAGCGCTTTTCAGGCGCATGCCGCCCCGCGCCGATAAGCAATGTCGCCTCGGCGGGAAGCTCGCATCGTTCGAGCAGCCGCGCGCGCAGCCCGTCGTCGCGCAACGCCGGGGAGAAGATCGTGTCGGCCACGCCCATCGGGTTTGTCACCACATGCGTCATCCCGCCCTCGATCAGCCGGTCGCTCAGGCTCTGCCCCGCCGTCACCGTCGCGTTGAACTGTTTGTCGAGCCGCAGCAGATGCCGCCAGAACCAGCCGAACTGCCTGTCGATCGTGTCACGCGAGGCGATGGCACCGAACCAGCGATAGGCATAGGCAGACAGCGGATCGGCGTGCATGATCAGCACGCGCGGCGCGGCACCCGGCCATTCGCCCACCAGCCTCGCACTTCGCCATGGCGACGATGCCTCGATGATGTCGGGGCGGGCGGCATATAGCGCCGCATGCAGCGCCACCTCGTCACGGAAATAGTGATATTTCCGGTCGAGCGGAAATCGGGGCTGATCGAGAAACTGGATGCGGGCATGCGGCCCGCGTTCCTCGATGTAATTGCCCTCGCCCGGTGCGATGATGTGGATGTCATGACCGGCTGCCGGACCCGCCGTGAGTTTGCGGTCGATATAGGTTTTCACGCCTCCGCCTTCGGGCGAGTAAAAAGCGGCGACGTCGACGATGCGCATGCGGCAGCCTGCTATTTCAACGGCGCGAAGCTGAACAGCCCCGAACGATAGAGCATGCGCACGTTGATCCTCGTCGGGCCGGTCCCCACTGCCACCCGGCCGATTGCGATTTTCGGCTTCAACGGGCCGAGCCGCGCCGGATTGCCGCCGAACCCCACGCCATCCACCGACGCGCCGAACTTGCCGTTGCCGTCGCGATCGTGGAGCAGGGACAGGCCGTAAGCCCCCGCCGCCGGTGCCCGGATGCAGAGCTGGGCGGTGCCCGTCTGCTGAATGGCAACGAGGACACGCCGGAACGTCTTGCCCTGATTGACCAAAACATTGTCGTCGGCCAGAAAATCGGCGTCGTTCGCCGGATAGAGCTCGGCCTTTAGCGTTCCCGCACGATCCTTCAGCCCCGTTACCGTCACGATGAGTGCCGGGCCCGGTTCGTTCGGGCGGCACCGCCCTTCGGTGCGCCCGAGAGAGGGCGACGAGCTTACCGCTGCAGCCGCGGGCGCAACAGCGGTGAACAGTGCGATGGCGGACGCAACATTCTTCAACGGCTTTTCTCCGGCGTGACGAAGTCGGCTATCGCCAAAAAGGCACCAAAACTCAAATTGCCGACAAGCTGAATCGCCGCCCAGAACGCGATCAACGCGGCGATTTCAAGGTCGCGCCCAACGACGAACACTGCAATGCCCGCAAAGACAATGTCTTTCTGCGTCACCAGCGGCAATCGCGAAATCAGCAGACGGACCGTCGCGAGGAGCACCCACCAGCTGAGATCGACGGCGGGCAGCGCAAGGCTCCAGCAGAGCGCGGCCAAGAATGCGTTGACGATGATCCGCATGACGTGAATCATCCCCACCACGACAAGTTGCCTGCGTGAAAGGCTGAACAGCCGTTTGCCAAACAGCACCGCCATCATCGGCACGAGCACGACGATGGCGATGGATGCGGTCAGCATCGGTTCGGAAAGGCGCAGCTTGTTGCTGATTACAGAATATTCGGCGGTCGATATCAGCGGATAGGCGATGGCGATCATGACGAGCGTCACGAAATTGCCTGCCAGTGCGGACAGAATCGCCACATCCTTGACGGCGCCGAAAGGCGACGTCCGCATATCGACCTTGCGGCGTGCCCAGCCGTAGAAATAAACCTCGCCGACATAGCCCAGCAGCAGTTCGTTGCCGACCTGCTTGCGGGTCAGCGCAACAAAGCCTTCCGCCGGTATCTTCCACAGATAGCGGAAGATCAGAAAGTCAAAGCCGATCGGCAGGAAGTAGACAATGGCGAAGACCGCCCAGAATGCGGGCGACGTAGGCACGATGGCGACGATGTCTGCCCAGTCCAGCGTGCGCAGCGACCAGATGACGACGATCAGGATCGCGACCGAGATCGAAGGCCCCACCCAGCGCAACAGACCCTTGCCGGACGCCATGAGCGGTGCCGGATCGGACAGTGCGGGCGCTTGTGCGTCGTTCATTGCGCCCGTGTGTTAGGCGCACTGGGCCGCCACGACAATTGTTCGAACGCGGCGCGATAGAGCCCGGCCGCACGCTCGATTGTGAAGCGGTCCGCCTGTCCGGCCATTGCGGCACGGTCGAACGGTGCGTCGCGGATCGCGTCGAGCGCGGCGGCAAGTGCGATCTCGTCGTCCACGGGCACCAGCGTTCCAAAGCGTCCGCCGTCGAGCATGTCGCTTATGCTCACGCTGCAGTCGGTGGCGACGACGGGCAGTCCCGCCGCCAGCGCCTCGGCGATCACGGCGGGAACGCCTTCATAGTCGGATGACAGCGCAAGAATATGCGCGCGCCGCAGCCAGGGCCCGGTATCCGCCACATGGCCCTTGAGCGAAACCCGATGCCCGAGATTGCAGTCGGCAATCTGGCGCTCGACCTTTGTGCGCTCGCCACCCTCCCCCAGGATCGTCAGCCGGTCTTCACCACGGGCAATCCGGCCGAACGCGCGGACAAGCAGCGGCATGTTCTTCTGCCCGGCAAGCCGCCCGATCGCGAGATAATGCGTCGGCGCGGCCTTGACGGCTGGCGCCGACAAACGCGCGATGTCGGCGCGGGCCAGCGCCGGATCGTCGATGATCGCAACGCGTTTCGCGGAGACCCCCATCGCGGTTTCGATTTCGGCGCGCATTGGCGGTGCCATGCCGGTGAAAAAATCGATAAAGTGCCCCTGGATGCGGAGCCAGCGCCGGTAAAGCCAGCGCACCGGGGCGGGCAGGTCGGCCCGGCCGAGATCGTTGCTGATCTTGGCGAGGATCGGCGGGCAGCGTCGGCCCAGCACCAGCTTTATCGCGACCATCACGACCGAATAGCTGTTGCCCGCACAGAAGATGACGTCGGGCCGCACCCGCCGGATCACGCCGGGCAGACGCGCGATCATCCACAACGTCTCGCACCATGACGTATCGAACTGGGCCGGGGACAGAACGTCATAGGCCAGCCTTTCGGCATCGGCCCGCATCGCCTCCGTGTCGCGCCCCATCACGAGATCGACATCGAGCCCGTCGGTGCGCCACGCGCGGACGAGGCGCATGGCGACGCGTTCGACCCCGCCCGGCTCGAAGCTGTGCAGCGGGACGAGGATGCGCATGATGGTCAGGCCAGAAGATCCGCATAGCGCGACGGGATGCGGGTCTGCATGAGGCGGCCGATCGTTTTGTCGATACTGTCGAGCAGCATGGGCACCCCCGTGTCGCCCGGATGGACGGCAACGCGGACGACCGGCCAGGGCAGGGGCACCGTCTGCACCAGCTTTGCCAGCATCAGCGACGATCTGATGCGCGCGGGGGAGCGGCTGGCCCAGGTGATGACCGGCCCGCGCGCCAGCGTCTGCCCGGAGTGCGGATTCCAGACCTTCATATGATCCTCGGCGAGCGCGAACCCCGCTTGCTTCACGGCTTCGATCGACTGGCGCGAATAAAGCCATGCCGGTGCGATGAACCCGGCGACGGGCCGCCCGATCGCATCTTCGACGATCTTTCGTCCGTCACGGATTTTTGCGCGTGCGGCGATGTCGTCGAGCGCGGCGAACTCGCCTTCGCCCGCAGTCATGTGCCTTTGCGCAAAGCCTTTCACCGCTGCATCGTCGCGGTGCGAAAAGCCATGGACAAACATTTCGACGCCCTGATCGGCCCAGCCACGCAGCTTGGCGGCATAGGCGGGTGCTCTCGCCAGCGGCGCTTCGCCCCAGTGATCGGGAACCACGAGCATCGCGAATCCGGGCCTGCCGAGCAGATGCGTCAGCCGGTCCGCCAGCGCATCGATCTGTTCCTCGAACCGGGGCCCGACATCGTGGATAGAGGGGAGAAGCCGACGCACCGCCGCCCCTTATCCGGTCGTTACGGAAAAAGTCGAGGGATGCGCAGCGGCGACTGCCTGCCGGGCACTGGCGATTGCCGTACTGTGCGGTAAAATTCGCGCCATGAATCCTACCGGCTGATCGCTACGGCCGGAACGGCCTCACCTCGGCTGTCGCGATGACTGTCGCAAGTGGGGATCGATCTGGGCCTATTGCGAACCTGAGCTCACAATGCGAGATGTGAGGCTATGTTCACGCGTATTCGCCCCTTGCTTGTCGCTGCCTTTGCAGCCAGCTCCCCGACTACGGGCTATGCGCAGCATCCGCTGATCCTCCAGCGCTTGGCGGCTTGGAACGCTGCGGCGCCGCAGCCGGGGCCATCGATCATTCAGGAGCAGGTCATGGAAGCCGCAATGCTTGCGCAGAAGCGCTCTGGCGGCTGCGTTCCGACCAGCACCGTCGTTGACAACGTCGTGCCCGCGACCAGCATTAGGTTCGTCTTCCAGGGCATCCTCGCCGGACAGCTGAAGAACGGCTGGACAGTTACCGCCCGGCACCCGAATTGCGATGCCACCCCTGTGCGCTACACCATCTCTCAGGGCAGAACGGGCGCGCTTACCACCATTCGTACCAATCGTGGGCTGTCGCTCGCCAATGAATCGCTGATCGGCGACACTTGGCCGCTCGCGCTCCTCCAGGCTACCGTGGTCGCCAAGCGGAATGCTTTTGAGTGTGACCCGAGTGGCGCGACCTTGGGCGTTACCCGCATCGCCAGGGAAGAGCCCGGGCTCGGTGCCGACGTCTATGGGGTTCGTTACGCCGGTTCGTGGAGCGAGGTATGGCCGGTTGAGCTGTGTGGCCGCACAATTGAAATCACCGTGCGTTTCACAGCTGACGGTGATGGGGGTGCCTATACGGGCTTCAAGGGCGCCGAAGCGAAGCTGCTTCCGCCGACAACGAAGGCACCCTGATTCCAGTTGGAGGTCGGCTTATCACCAATCTTGGCCGTATGTGGTGCAAAACTCAAACCTTTTGCATCAGGCCAGCGGTGAAAAAGCCGATGGTCGCTGACGCCTAAAGCCGGCTGTTGACGGTCAAAATGCCAACGCTACGATCCGCATCGATGAAAGCAGCACTACTTGCGGCGGTAATGATTTGTTCAGGGTGTTCGGGCGCCTGCCAGAACACAGTAGCTTCGCGCAGCCTTTCGCCTGACGGCAGACACGTCGCAGTGTCGTTCCAGCGTGATTGCGGAGCGACCACGGGCTTCTCCACACAAATCTCCGTATTGGACGCCAGCGGTAACCCTTCCGGTTCTGGAAACACCTTTATCGCAGATGATGATGATCATTGTGCCGCCCGCACTGGCAGTTGGGACGGGTCATGGGTTGAAACGAAGTGGCTATCGGCGGACCGCCTCCTCGTTCGATATGCCGCGAAATCGAGGCCATTTAAGCAGAATGAGCGAGTTTCAGATTTGAGTATCATCTATCAAGTGGTCGGCAGCTAACGCGCACTTTCCGCCCTCGTGATGCAGAACTCACTCGTTGTGCATAAGATCGAAATCGCCGTAAAATCAACCCCCTCCCCGATGCGAAACCCCGATGCATGATCCCGCCAATGATCGGCGATTATACGCGCCTCTCCACCACTGGCCAAGACCTGGCCCAGCAGCTCAGCTCAGCTCAGCTCACCGCCGTCGGGTGCGTGAGAATCCAACGCGAAAACCTTGCTGCTGCTTCGGTTGAGCAGACTTCACTCACGTGCGTGATCGCCGCGGCGGATATGCCGAAGACCGTCGATTCTCCGGTCAACTGGCGAGTGGCTGGAAGCGCACCGCCACATCTTTGGGAACGCGCACCAGCCGCTGCGTCGCCTTGTCGAGGATCGCCCAGGTCGACCGAGCGCGCACCACCGTCTTGCCGTCCTTCGTGAATTCGACGTGGCGATCCCATTTCGCGCCCTGTGGCCCCGGCGCGACCCAGGTTCGGGCAGCGACCGTCTCGCCGAGCCTGATGTTCCCCGAGAAATCGATTTCATGCCGCACGATCACCCAGACATAGGCGGCGTCCTGTTCCGCGCTCGCCACCGCGCGCCAGTGCGCGACGGAAATCTCCTGCATCCACCTGACCCAGACGGCATTGTTGACATGGCCCAGCTCGTCGATGTCCGCAGGGGCGGCGATGAAACTGTGGGAAAAGCTCACGCCAGCCCCATCTGCCAGACGAAGAATGCGAATTCCTCCGCCGTCTCGTGCAGCCGTTCGAACCGCCCCGATTTGCCGCCATGCCCTGCGCCCATGTTCGTTTTGAGCAGCAGCAGGTTATCGTCAGTCTTCATCGCGCGCAGCCGCGTGCACCATTTGGCGGGTTCCCAATAGGTGACGCGCGGATCGGACAGGCCGGCGGTGATCAGCAGCGGCGGATAGGCCTGCGTCCTCACATTGTCATAGGGGCTGTAGCTGCGGATGAGATCGAACGCCGCCCTGTCAGTGATGGGGTTGCCCCATTCGGGCCATTCGCCGGGCGTGAGCGGCAGCGTATCGTCGAGCATCGTGTTCAGCACATCGACGAACGGCACGTGCGCGGCGACGGCACCCCAGAGCGCGGGCTCTTCGTTGATGACGACACCCATCAGTTCGCCGCCCGCCGATCCGCCCGCCGCGCAGACCCTGCCGGGCGCTGAGAAGCCGAGCGCGCACAGCCCCTTTGCCACATCGATGAAGTCGTGAAAGGCGTTCCACCGTTTCTCCAGCTTCCCGTCGATCTGCCATTGCTGCCCCAGATCGTCACCGCCCCGGATATGCGCGATGGCAAAGGCAAAGCCGCGATCGAGCAGGCTGAGCCGCGACGTCGAAAACCCCGGCGGGATCGCGATCCCGTAAGCGCCATAGCCGTAAAGATAGAGCGGGCGCGTCCCGTCCTTTGGAAAATCCTTTGCGTAAACGACCGATACCGGCACCATCGTGCCGTCGCGCGCGGCGATCTCCAGCCGTTCGGTGACGTAGCGGGACGCGTCATAGCCCGACGGGATCACCTGTTCCTTGAGCGTGATCATCGCCCCCGTCGCGACGTCATAGTCGACGACGCGATCGGGCGTGACCATCGATTCATAGGACAGCCGCAGCGTCCCCGTCGCATAGTCGGGGTTCTCGTCGAGACCCGCGATGTAAGTCGCCTCGGGGAAAGTGATCGGCGTCGGCACGCGGCTGAAATAACGGTGCAGCACGATCTGATCGAGGCCGTTCAGCCGCCCTTCGACCACGAAGAAATCGGCAAAGCAGATCACGTCGGTCAGGTAGAAATCGGGCCGGGGCGCGATCCGCTCGCTCCAGTCGCCCGGCCGTGCGATCGGCGCGGTGACGAGGCGGAAATTGGTATCGGTGTCGTTCGTCACGATGAACAGGGTGCTCCCGTGCGTCTCGACATCATATTCCACGCCCGCCTGGCGCGGCCGGACCATCAGGGGTTCGGCATCGATGTTTCCCGCAGGGAGCAGCCGCACCTCGCTCGTCACATTGTCGCCCGTCGCGATCTGGATCCACTGGCGGTCGTGCGTCATCCCGACGCCGCACTGAAAGCCGATGTCCTCCTCGTGATAGATCACCGCATCGTCGCCCACCGGCGTTCCGATCCGGTGGCGCCTGATCGTATCGATCCGCCACTGATCGTTGACCTGGCCATAAAGCAGTGCGGTCGCATCGGCGGACCAGACGATCGCCCCCATCGTGCCGGGGATCGTATCGGCCAGCGTCGTGCCTGTTTCCAGATCCTTCACTCTTATCGTGAAACGCTCCGATCCATCGTCGTCGGTCGCATAGGCGAGGAACCGCCCGTCTTCGGAAAGCGAGAGCGCGCCGAGCCGGAAATAATCCTTGCCCGCCGCCAGCGCCGGTTCGTCGAGGATGAGCTGATCCGCGCTGGTGTCGTCTCCGGCCGCCACCGGCCTGCGCCACCATTTGCGATACTGGCCCCCGGTCTCGAACGCGCGCCAGTAGCGATAATTGCCGTCCGTTGCGGGCACGCTTGCATCATCCTCCTTGATGCGTGCTTTCATTTCCTGAAAGATCGTCTCGACGAGCGGGGCGTGCGGGGCCATCGCGCTCTCGAAATATGCGTTTTCGGCCTTGAGGTGATCGAGCACCTGCGGCTCGGTGACTTTGGGATAGCCCGGATCGCGCAGCCACGCATAATCATCGGTCAGCGTGACGCCGTGATGCGTGGAGGAGGAAGGGCGGCGTTGGGCAATGGGGGGTGTGGTCATGGGTATCCCCTGCCTGCCGATCCGTGGCATCGTCTAGTCTTTTCGGTTGACGCGGAGGCGCGGAGAAGCGGAGGGGACATAGCCGTTGACGATCCGGCGCACGCCGTCCGTCAATCTGGCGCTGTTGAAATTGATGAGAAGCCCGGCCTGAAGACCGGTCAGCCGCAGATAGGTCATGAGCTGCTTTTCGTGAACAGGCGCGAGGCGCTCGACGGACTTGATCTTGACAATCACCAACTGCTGCACGAGCAGGTCGATGTAAAACGCAGCACGAAATGTTTCTCCTTCGTCGGTAATGTCAATCGGCCGTTGCCGTTCGACCGTCAGGCCCCGTCGCGTCAGAGCGGCCGCAAGAAGTCGTTCGTAGACCGTTTCGAGCAGGCCAGGCCCCATCCGCATGTGCAGCTTGTTTGCGGTATCGAGCACGGCTCCCGTGATGTCGTCGATATCCACCCGTCCCCCTCCGCGTCCCCCGCGCCTCCGCGTGAACCCATTGTTGCCCAACTCTGCGATTGCCGCCAAGATCGAAAACGGTGGGGACAGCAATGATGAACGAGCTTTATTATGGCGACAATCTCGACGTGCTGCGCCGCAAGATCGGTGCGGAGACGGTCGATCTGTGCTATATCGATCCGCCGTTCAATTCGAAGCGCAACTATTTCCAGATCTACAATAATCAGGGCAGCGAGGATCGCGCACAGGCGCAGGCGTTCGTCGATACGTGGAACTGGGGGGATGAGGCGGCCGAGGGGCTGGCCCAAATCCTCGATATTGAGCGGCTCAATCCGCGTGTCGGCGATACGCGCTGGACCGAACAGACGGTCGGGTTTGATTTGACACATAACTAGCAGCTAATTCATGGCCGAAGTCCCTCCCTTCTCTGATTATATCGTGTTTGCCGATGAAAGCGGCGATCATGGGCTGGACAAAATCGACGCAAACTTTCCGATGTTTGCTCTGTCCTTCTGTATGATCGAGAAAGCCGTTTACGTTGGCAGCGTTGTCCCCGCGTTCCAGCAGTTCAAGTTCGATTTTTGGGGGCATGACGGCGTGGTCTTGCACGAACATGAAATCCGCAAGAGCAAAGGGCCGTTCACCCTGCTGCTCACCAATGCCAAGCTGCGCGCCAATTTTTATGAGCGGCTTAACAGCCTGATGGCCGACACGCCAATGTCTGTCGTCGCCTCCGTTATCGACAAGGCTGAATTAAAAGCGAAATACATCCATCCGTCCAACCCGTATGAGATCGCTTTGCTTTTCTGCATGGAGCGGCTGCTGGAGCAGCTTTTGGCCAAGGGACAGGCGGGGAGAATGGTCCATGTGCTGTTCGAGAGTCGAGGCAAACAGGAGGATATCGACCTCGAATTGGAATTTCGCCGCATCTGCGCGAACCAAAGAAAATGGGGATGGAAGCAAACCGATTTCACCCAGATCCGGTTTGAGCCCTTCTTCGTGAAAAAGGCGGCCAACGCAACTGGCCTTCAGCTATCCGATTTGACCGCGCGCCCGATCGCGCTGCACTATTTGCGGCCCTATCAGCCCAACCGCGCATACGAGATAATCACACCCAAACTAACAGGCGTGAAGTGTTTTCCCTGACCGCCGCTACGGTAGGCGTAAAAACAAAAAGACCCCAGGTGTTCCCAGAGTCTTTTTGCCGACCGGGTAGGTCCCAATCCAGAGGAGTAGATAGCATTCTAGCAGAAAATGTCAATGACATATGCGGCGCCACCGTTGCGGTCGCGCAGCAACTCGGTCGGCGTTGAACCGCGAGGATGACCGCATACAGGTGATCACCGTCGCCGAACTCTTCCAGGGCAAGCGGCTGGACCTCCCCATGGCGCGCACCGATGCGGTGAAGGCTGCCGCCGCGATCGGCGATGCTGACAAGCAGGCGTGGCTCATCTAGACTGCCCCCATGTCCAGCCACGCCGCCCGCCTCGCCGCGCTTCGCGCGCAACTCAGCCGTGACCGGCTCGACGGTTTCGTCGTACCGCTCACCGATGAGCATATGTCCGAATATGTCGGCGATTATGCGCGGCGGCTCGAATGGCTGACGGGGTTCAGGGGCTCGGCGGGCGCGGCGGTCGTCCTGCCGCAAGCCGCGGCGATCTTCGTCGACGGGCGCTATACGCTCCAGCTCCGCGCGCAGGTATCGGCTGACGACTGGGAGTATTGCGCGATCCCGCAGACCTCGATCGCGGGCTGGCTGCGCGATCATGCGGCGGCGGGCGGGCGCATCGGCTATGATCCGTGGCTGCACACGCGCGACTGGGTTTCGGCGGCAAAGGCGGCGCTCGAAGCAAAGGGGGCAACGCTCGTTCCCGTCGTCGCGAACCCGATCGACACGGTGTGGGCCGATCGTCCTGGCTTGTCGTCAGCAAAGATCGCGGTGCAGCCCGAAACGCTCGCCGGGCGGGCATCGACCGACAAGCGGCACGAGATTGCCGACTGGCTCGTGTCACAGGGCCTCGACGCGACGGTGATGACCGCGCTCGATTCGGTCGCCTGGACGTTCAATATCCGTGGCCAGGATGTGACGCACACCCCCGTGGGCCTCGCCTTCGCGATCCTTCACGCCGATGCGACGGCGGATCTGTTCGTCGATCCCGCTAAGGTCGATGACGGTCTGCGCGCGCATCTCGGCAATGCGGTGCGGCTGCACGGGCGCGAGGATTTTGCGCCGATGCTCGCCGGACTGAAGGGCAGGCGCGTCGCCGCCGATCCCGAACGTGCGGTGGCCGCAGTGTTCGATGCGCTCGAAGCCGGGGGCGCGGTGATCGATGCCGTGCGCGACCCGGCGGTGCTGGCAAAGGCGATCAAGAACGCCGCCGAACAGGCGGGCAGCCGCGCCGCGCACGCCCGCGACGGTGCCGCGCTGTCACGCTATCTCCACTGGCTCTCGGTCGAGGCACCGAAAGGCGGCCTGACCGAGATTTCGGCGTCGGACCAGCTCGCGAAGTTCCGCGCCGATACGGGAAGGCTGCGCGATCTGAGCTTCGATACGATCTCGGGTGCGGGTCCGAACGGCGCGATCATGCATTACAAGGCGAGCCCCGAGACCGATCGCACGATCGCGCCGTCGTCGGTCTATCTCTGCGATTCGGGCGGCCAGTATGACGATGGCACGACCGATGTGACGCGCACCGTATGGATCGGTCCGGGCGTGCCCCCGGCGGAAGTAAGGGATCGTTTCACGCGTGTGCTGAAGGGGCATATCGCACTCGCCACTGCCATCTTTCCCGAAGGAACCACGGGCGGGCAGCTCGATGCGCTCGCGCGGCAGTTCCTGTGGGCGGGCGGCTATGACTATGCGCATGGCACGGGGCACGGGGTGGGCAGTTTCCTCGCCGTCCACGAAGGGCCGCAGCGTATCGCCAAGCCCGGCGGCGGGCAGGCGGGCACTGGCGAGCCGCTGCGCGCGGGCATGTGTCTCTCGAACGAGCCCGGCTATTACAAGCCCGGCCATTACGGCATCCGCATCGAGAACCTCGTGCTCGTCGGGCCGCGTGTTTTTGCTGGCGGGGACGAAGCGATGCTCGGCTTCGAAACGCTGACCTTCGCGCCGATCGATACCGCGATGATCGACGTGGCGATGCTGAGCGAGGGTGAACGCGCATGGCTCGACGGTTATCATGCCCAAGTGCTGCGCGTGATCGGCCCGCAACTGGATGGTGAAGCCAGGGAATGGCTCGAACACGCCTGTGCGGCGCTTGCATGATTCCGTCTGTTCGACGGTAATCCCCCGAGCGTCAGCCGGCGCGGGCAGCTAGAGTTTTTTCGATCCTTCACGGACCCAGCCTGCGCTGTCTTCGTCGCCTTCGACCGGGGGCACATCGCCCTCCTCGTCGAAACCGTAGCTCGGTTCGGGCGCATCGGACACGCCGCCGCGCAGCTGCGCTTTCCGTCGGCGAAGATTTTCGCGGAGCGCTGCGGCGAGTTCGGCAGGATCGGGCTTGGCCATCGTCATGCCTTAACGCACCGCGCCTTGACGGGTCCACATGCTTTCTTCATTGAAGCACGCTATCGCACCGGGCAACGCGCCGTCCGGTTTCCCGATATGCTGCCGTAGCTCAGTGGTAGAGCGCATCCTTGGTAAGGCTGAGGTCGTGAGTTCAATCCTCACCGGCAGCACCATTTTACGTCGTACAGCCCTACTGGTTTCAATTTTCCCCGTCGGGGGCCGTGACAATGCCGGCGCAGTCACCGTTGAACCCGGAGTATTGAAAGGTATCGGGACGGCGTGGCCAAACAGAAATCGCCCGCGTCCCTGATCGCTGTCATCATCAATCCCGCACGATTGATCGAAAGCAACTCCGGTCAGTCCGCCGGTACGCCACGCCGAAACGCCAGAGCATCCCGATCCCGGATCATTCCTCGCCCATCCTGAGCGCAGCGATGAAGGCTTCCTGCGGGATGCTCACATTGCCATATTCGCGCATCCGCTTTTTGCCCTTTTTCTGCTTTTCGAGCAGCTTTTTCTTGCGGCTCGCATCGCCGCCATAGCATTTTGCGGTCACATCCTTGCGCATCGCGGCGATGGTTTCGCGCGCGATCACCTTGCCGCCGATCGCCGCCTGGATGGGTATCTTGAACAGATGGCGCGGGATCAGGTCCTTCAGCCGTTCGCACATGCAGCGCCCGCGCGCCTCGGCGGTGCCACGGTGGACGATCATGCTCAGCGCATCGACCGGCTCTTCGTTGACGAGGATGCTCATCTTCACCAGATCGCCCTCGCGGTGCCCGATCTGGTGATAATCGAAACTGGCATAGCCGCGGCTGATGCTCTTCAGCCGGTCGTAGAAATCGAAGACGACTTCGTTGAGCGGCAGCTCATAGGTCAGTTGCGCGCGACCGCCCACCTTGGTCAGGTTCTTCTGGATGCCCCGCCGGTCCTGGCACAGTTTCAGGATACTGCCGAGATGCTCGTCGGGCACATAGATCACCGCCTCGATCCACGGTTCTTCGATCGTCGCGATGCGGCTCGCGTCGGGCATGTCGGCGGGATTGTGAAGTTCGAGCATCTTCACGCCGGCCGGATCGGCATGCTGAAGGTGGACGTGGTAGACGACGCTCGGCGCGGTCGTGATCAGATCGAGGTCATATTCGCGCGTCAGCCGTTCCTGGATGATTTCCAGATGCAGCAGCCCGAGGAACCCGCAGCGAAAGCCAAAGCCGAGCGCGGCGCTGCTTTCGGTTTCGAAGCTGAAGCTCGCATCGTTCAGCCGGAGCTTGCTGATCGATTCGCGCAGCTTTTCGAAATCATTCGCATCGGTCGGGAACAGGCCGCAGAAAACGACCGGCTGGACTTCCCTGAAACCGGGCAGTGCTTCGGCCGCAGGACGTTTCGCATCGGTGAGCGTATCACCGACGCGCGCCTGCGCGACATCCTTGATCTGCGCGGTGATGAAGCCGATCTCGCCGGGGCCGAGTTCCGGCAGGTTTTCGATCTTGGGCGTGAACGCGCCCACCCGATCGATCAGATGCACCGTTCCCGCCTGCATGAACTTGATCTGCATCCCCTTTTTCAGGACGCCGTCGATCATGCGGACGAGGATGACGACGCCAAGATAGGGATCGTACCAGCTGTCGACCAGCATCGCCTTCAACGGCGCTGCGGCATCGCCCTTTGGCGGGGGGATACGGGCGATGACGGCGTCGAGAACCTCTTCGATCCCGATGCCCGATTTGGCGCTCGTCAGGATCGCGTTCGATGCGTCAAGCCCGATGATGTCTTCGATCTCCCTGCGCACCATTTCGGGATCGGCGGCAGGCAGATCGATCTTGTTGATGACGGGAACGATCTCGTGATCATGTTCGATCGACTGATAAACGTTGGCGAGCGTCTGCGCCTCGACGCCCTGTGCCGCGTCGACGACGAGCAGCGCGCCTTCGCAGGCGGCAAGGCTGCGCGAAACTTCATAGGCGAAATCGACATGCCCCGGCGTATCCATCAGGTTGAGCGTGTAGCCCTTCCACTGGAGTCGCACGGTCTGGGCCTTGATCGTGATGCCCCGCTCTTTTTCGATATCCATATTGTCGAGCAGCTGGGCGGTCATCTCCCGCGCGGTGAGGCCCCCCGTCGTCTGGATCAGCCGGTCTGCCAGCGTCGATTTTCCGTGATCGATATGCGCGATGATCGAGAAATTGCGGATCAGGTCCATGGGTGTCATCGCGCGCGCCTAGCCCAAGCGCCACGGGGCGGCTAGACCCACCGTCATCGCGGCTCTTGCCCCGCCCGGTCCACCCGCTAGCATTGCGCAGACAACAGCCGCGGAAAGAAACTCATTTGCGTCAGATCGCGATCGTCGGCTCGGGGCCTGCGGGCTATTATGCCGCGGAAGCCGCACGGAAGCGTTTCGGAGACGATGTGCGCATCGATATCATCGATCGCCTGCCGGTGCCCTATGGCCTCATCCGCTCGGGCGTCGCCCCCGATCACCAGTCAATCAAGGCGGTCTACCGTCGCTACGAGGCGGTGAGCCTTTCTGACAATGTCGGTTTCATCGGCAATGTCACGATCGGCGATCAGGTTTCGATTGCCGAGCTCCGGTCGTTCTACGACGCCGTCATTCTTGCCACCGGGGCACCGAACGATCGCACGCTCGATATTCCAGGGGCACGGTTGCCGGGCGTGATCGGGTCGGCGGCGTTCGTCGGATGGTATAATGGCCATCCGGATTATGCCGCCCCGTCGCCGATGCTCGACGGCCCGGGAGCCGTCATCATCGGCAATGGCAATGTTGCGCTCGATGTGGCGCGGATCCTGTCGAAAACGCGGGCCGAGTTCGATGGATCGGATATCGCGGCGCATGCGCTCGATGCGCTGGGCGCGAGCGCATTGTCTTGCATCACGATTCTGGGGCGGCGCGGGCCGCATCAGATCGCAATGACGCCAAAGGAGCTCGGCGAGCTCGGCCATCTTGCGCGCGCACAGCCGCATGTCGATACGGGCGATCTGCCCACTAGCGACGATGGCGCGCTGCTCGATTCGGGCCTGCGGAAATCGGTTGCCCATCTGCGTGCGTTTGCCGCCGCGCCGCTGGCCGGAAAGCCGCTCACCATCGATTTCGATTTCTTCGCGATGCCTGTTGCGATCGAGGGCGAGGGCAGGGCGGAGCGCGTCATCGTGGAGCGCACCCGGCTCGACGATGATTTCCGTGCGGTGGGCACCGGCGAAACCTATGCCATTCCGGCGCACCTGGTCGTCGCCTGTATCGGCTATGTCACGCCTGTAATCGAGGGGGTTCCCCATGATCAGGCGCGCGGGCGGTTCCTCAATGTCGACGGGCGGATCTTGCCCGGCCTTTACTGCACCGGCTGGGCCAGGCGCGGTCCGAGCGGAACGATCGGCACCAACCGGCCCGATGGCTATGCCGTGGTTGAGCTTGTCGCCGAGGATATTGGCAGGGGTGCGGGCAGGCCGGGGCGGGCTGCGCTCGACGCGCTGCAGGCGGCACGCGACGTCGATCCGGTAACGTTCGCAGACTGGAAAAAGATTGAGGCAGCGGAAGTCGCGCGCGCTCGCGCCGGCGCACCGCGCGAGAAGTTTACGCAGATCGCAGCGATGCTCGCCGCGCGCGGGTGACGCGCCCCTTGAAGGCAGGCTGTCCTTCGTCTATTCGCCGCTCTGCCCGTGAAAGCGGAGCGTGGACGCGCGTCGGTCGGGGAATAGCTCAGCCCGGTAGAGCACTGCCTTCGGGAGGCAGGGGCCGGAGGTTCGAATCCTCTTTCCCCGACCAGCGGCGCGCAAATGACCGGCAGCGCCGGGCGATCCCTCGCAGGCGTCAGGTCGGCACGGCAGGGCGCACGGGTGCCGCATGCCCGCCTTTCTATCCCACAGCGCCATGCCATCCCCATTTCCCTTGGGTTTCCACGCGGTTTTCCCTATAGGCTTTTCATGACAGATACGCCCGTAATCGCCGCGCCCGATCAGCATCCCGACAACACGCCGAACGCCAATGAATATGGCGCGGATTCGATCAAGGTGCTCAAGGGCCTCGATGCCGTGCGCAAGCGCCCCGGCATGTATATCGGCGATACCGACGATGGCTCGGGGCTGCACCACATGGTGTTCGAAGTCAGCGACAATGCGATCGACGAGGCGCTGGCGGGCCATTGCGACCGGATCGAGATCACGCTCAACGCCGATGGCTCGGTGACGGTGGAAGACAATGGACGCGGCATTCCCACGGGCATTCATGCCGGGGAAGGTGTGTCCGCCGCCGAAGTCATCATGACGCAGCTTCATGCAGGCGGCAAGTTCGAGAATACCTCGGATGACAATGCCTATAAGGTTTCGGGGGGGCTGCACGGCGTCGGCGTGTCGGTCGTCAACGCGCTGTCGGAATTCCTCGATCTGACGATCTGGCGCGACGGCGAGGAACATTACATGCGCTTTGCGTTCGGCGATGCGGTCGCGCCGCTGAAGAAAGTGGGGACGGCACCTCCGGGCAAGAAGGGAACGAAAGTCACCTTCCTGCCCTCGCCCGCCACATTCAACATCGTCGAGTTCGATTTCGAAAAGCTGGAGCATCGCTACCGAGAACTGGCGTTTCTCAACTCGGGCGTCCGCCTGTTCCTCATCGATGCCCGCCATGCCGAGCGCGTCGAACACGAGCTTTACTATGAGGGCGGGATCGCGGCGTTCGTCAAATATCTCGATCGTTCGAAGACGCCGCTGTTTCCTGAGCCGATTTCGGTGACGGGCCAGCGCGACGATATCGGCATCCAGGTCGCGCTCGAATGGAATGACAGCTATTATGAAAATGTTCTGCCCTTCACCAACAACATTCCCCAGCGTGACGGCGGCACGCACCTCGCGGCGTTCCGCTCGGCGCTGACGCGGACGCTCAACAATTACGCCGAGAAATCGGGGCTGATGAAAAGGGAGAAGGTCCAGCTCACGGGCGAGGACATGCGCGAGGGGCTGACCGCGATCGTTTCGGTCAAGCTGCCGGATCCCAAATTCTCGTCGCAGACCAAGGACAAGCTGGTCTCGTCCGAAGTGCGCCAGCCGCTTGAATCGCTGATCGGCGACAAGATGGCCGAATGGCTCGAGGAAAATCCGCAGAACGCGCGCGCGATCATCCAGAAGGTGATCGATGCCGCAGCCGCGCGCGAAGCCGCGAAAAAGGCGCGTGAGGCAAGCCGCAAGAACGTGATGAACACGATGGGCGGGCTTCCCGGCAAGCTGCACGACTGCCGCGAGAAAAATCCGGAACGCTGCGAACTCTTCATCGTCGAGGGCGATTCGGCCGGCGGATCGGCGAAATCGGGGCGCGACGGCGACTATCAGGCGATTTTGCCGATCCGGGGCAAGATCCTGAATGTCGAGCGGGCGCGGTTCGATCGCATGCTGTCATCAAAGGAAATCATTGCACTGATCCAGGCGATCGGGACTGGCATTGGCCGTGACGAATTCAATGTCGAAAAACTGCGCTATCACAAGATCGTCATCATGACCGATGCCGACGTGGACGGGGCGCATATCCGCACGCTGCTTCTGACGTTTTTCTATCGCCAGATGCCTGAAATCATTTCGGGCGGCTTTCTCTATATCGCCCAGCCGCCGCTCTACAAAGCCGCGCGCGGACGATCCGAAGTGTATCTGAAAGACGATGCAGCGCTCGACGATTATCTCGTCGAAGCTGGCGTTGCCGCATCGCGGCTCGACAATCCGTCGGGCGCGCGGACGGGGGGCGACCTGCGCGCGCTCGTCGATCACGCGCGGCGCATGCGCAGCCTGATGCGCTATGTTCCGCGCCGCTATGACCCGGCCATCATCGAGGCGCTCGCACTGCTCGGTGCGCTTGATCCGACCCTGTCGCGCGAACAGCGCATGATCACCGTCGGCCTGGCTGCCGAATGGCTGACGCGCGCCGATCCCGAAAGCGCCTGGTCCGGCCGCGTCGCCGAAGAAGGCGGCTATCATCTGGAACGGCTGTGGCGCGGGGTCACTGATCACCACATCATAGAGCCGGCGTTCCTCGCATCGCAGGAAGCGCGTCGCCTCCACGCGCTGGTGGCCGAAGAATCAGAAGCTTATACGCACGTCGGCCGCCTCGTCTCCCAGCCACGCAACGTTCCGGCCACCGAAATGCAGGCACCCGATGGCGACGAGGGCGAAAGCGGGCTCCCCGAAATTGCCGCGACCAGAGGTGTCCAGGTCACCCGGCCGAGCGATCTGCTCGAAGCCATCCTCGCCATCGGTCGCAAGGGGCTCAGCATCCAGCGCTACAAGGGGCTCGGTGAAATGAACGCCGAACAGCTTTGGGAAACGACGCTCGATCCGCAGAACCGTTCGATGCTGTGCGTGACGGCGGACGTCACGCAGGACGCCGACGACATTTTTACACAACTGATGGGCGACGTCGTCGAACCGCGGCGGGACTTCATTCAGGAAAATGCGCTGAACGTGGCCAATCTGGACGTTTGAGGTTCATCGGCAGTGCAGGCGTTCATGCCGCACTATTTCGGCAGTTCGACCGCCGTTTCCTGTTTCGTGTTCTGTCCGGCGGCACGAACCGCACGCATCTGCTGAAGCCAGCAACCGGTCCAGCTGTCGGGGCCCTGTACCGAACAGGCGCTTGGCCCTGTCCGCTCGATGCCATCGATCTGCGCCGCGCGCGCCGCCCAGCTTTGATTGCCCGGCGCGATCGGTCCGGTATTGCGAAACTGTTTGGGGATGCGAAACCGATCCGTCTCGGGCGCGCGAACGCAGATCGTATCCTTGGGGCAGGGATCGCTGCCGAAAACCGTGAGCACGCGATCGTTCACCGTCTGCGCCATCGCAGGGGCAGGAACCAGGCCGGGCGTGAACATCAATAGCGCGATCATGAGCCTTGTCATCGAAGCAACCTCGTCTTTGCCATCTGAACCCATGATGGACGTTTCAGATGCGTTTGGAAACCGCTATGGCGGCGCGACAACCTGCACGGATCACGGCAGACATCAGCGGATAGGCGAATGCGCGCTCGGCACCGGCGGCAAGCGCGGTTTCCTTATGCTCTGCCTCGTCGGCGCGAAAATCGGCAATCGCCGCGCTCAGTTCGGAATCGCTGTCACCAAGCTCATCGAGCTGCTCGCCATAGTGCCGGTCGATCTCTGTCTCCACCGCGACGGTGCACGCCATTGCAGCCTCGGGGCCGATCAGCGCGGTGACCATGCCGAGGCCGTATCCCGCGACGTTCCACAGCGGATGCAGCAAAGTCGGCCGGATCCGCCGCCGCACGATCATCGCATCGAACGCCTTGCTGTGGCGTTCCTCCTGCGCCGCCATGGCAGCGATGGCGCGCGCCACCGGGCTGCGGTTGCCGAGAATGGCGAGCTGCCCCGCATAGATGCGGCGCGCGCCAAATTCTCCTGCATGATCGACACGGATCATCGCTTCGCTGTCTGCCGTCATGGCGCTCTCCTCATCAGAACGAAGATAAGCAGCGCACCGCCAATCGAAAAGATGGCGTTGTAACCGGCGAGTGAAATGCCACCCAGCGTCCACTGGGCCTGATCGCAGCGAACGATCGGCGCACTCAGAATCTCGGCCATTGTCGATCCGGTCGCGGTCTTTGCGCAGGAAGTGATCCCCTGCCACCAGTGATATTCGACGCCTGCGTGAAACGCGCCGATCAGGCCCGAGCCGAGGATTGCAACGGCCGCCAGCACCACCAGAGGGCGGCGGTTCGACGGCGAAGCGAAAGCGACCGTCGCCAGGACGATCGCCGCATAATGTGGCCAGCGCTGCCAGTGGCACATTTCGCATGGATAAAGGCCGCCCAGATATTGCGATCCGAGCGCCCCTGCGATCAGCACCGTCGGCAGCGCGAAAGCCAGCGCATTGACGCGGGCGAGCGACGTCACCGGCGCGCAGCCACCTGCGGCGCGCCCGGCCTGCCGAGGCGGGTGAGCGTATCGATCGCATAGTTCAACTGGAAGTCGGTCACGCCGCGCGCTTTCAGCGAGTCGGGCGTGGCCGTGAACCGCGGATCGGGCTTTTCGTCTTCCTCGAGCACCGAATTATCGATCTTGGTCTCGTTGATCAGATGACGGCGCAGATCAGCCTCGCGGAAGCGGGGACGGGTCTTGTAGTCGGGATCGCTCAGCTGCGGTACGGCGATATCGGGCTGGATGCCACCTTCCTGCACACTGCGGCCCGACGGCGTGTAATAGCGTGCCGTCGTCAGCCGCAGCGCCGTCGTATCGCTCATCTGAAGAAGCGTCTGGACCGAACCCTTGCCGAAACTGCGCTCTCCCATGATCAGCCCGCGATGCTGGTCCTGCAACGCCCCGGCAACGATCTCGGCGGCCGACGCCGATCCTGAATCGATCAGGACGACGATCGGCAACCCATGCGAATAATCGCCCGGCTTGGCGAAATAGCGCTCGATATCGCCGACCGTGCGGCCACGCTGCGACACGATCTCGCCCTGATCGAGAAACTGATCGCTGACCGAAACCGCTTCGTCGAGCAGACCGCCGGGATTCGAGCGCAGGTCGACGACATAGCCGAGCGGCTGGCCGCCGAGCGCCTTGTCGATCCCCATCAGCGCGGCGCGGACGTTCATCCCGGTGTTTTTGGAAAACGCGTTGATATTGATATAGCCGATCCGGCCCTTCACCTCCCATTTGACCGGCTTCAGCTCGATGATCTCACGCGTGATCGTCACGTCGAACGGCTTGTCGCGGCCGGCGCGCACCATGGTGAGTTTGACACTGGTTCCAGGCTTGCCCCGCATCTGATCGACCGCTTCGTCGAGCGTGCCGCCGAAGATCAGATTGCCATCGAGATGAGTGATGAAGTCCCCCGCCTTGATGCCGGCCCGCCAGGCGGGCGTGTCTTCGGTTGGCGCGATTACCTTGACCGCGCCATCCTCCATCGAGACGGTGAGACCGAGGCCGCCGTAATTGCCGTCGGTCTGCGTCCGCATCTGTTCGAAATCCCGCGCGTCAAGATATGACGAATGCGGGTCGAGGCTCGCGAGCATGCCGTCGATCGCACCCTTGATCAGCTTCTGGTCATCGACCTTGTCGACATAATCGGCTCTCACACGCCGGAAAACATCGATAAAGTTATCGAGCTCCCGATAGGTGCCTGCATCGACGGCGGCCAGTGCCGCGGTCGCTACCGGAACGAGAGCGACGGCTGACAGGGTAAGCGCGGCGCGAATGGGACGTCGTAACATGGGTGACCCTCGATTTGAGTTCCAATCTAGCGCAGCCGACACCCCTTTCACAAGCGCGACGCATCGAGATCCTCAGTCAACCAGCTTCGTGATATCGACGGGGCGCCCGTTGCTGCGAAGCTCGATGGTAATCGTCGTCCGCGCAGGGCCTGCGCGGCCAATGGGGCTCCCCTGGACGACCTGATCGCCGACCCGCACATCGAGTGCGGCCATCCCGGTTATCAATGTCGTCCAGCCACGGCCGTGATCGATGATCACAATGTCACGATAGCCGAGATAGGCTCCCGCAAAGACGATGCGCCCCCCGGTGGGTGCAACGACCTGCGCGGCGGGGCGGGTGGCGATGGTCAGCCCGCGCGCCCGGACGCCAGCCCCGGATACCTCGCCCAGTCCGGTAACCACCGCCCCGACGACGGGAAGGCGATAAGGGGCCTGGCCGCCCGTTTCGTGGTGGTCGGGCAGAAGCGGCCGCGGTTCGCCAGGCCGCGGTGGCCGGAGCGCCGGTCCGGACAGCGACTCGAGGCGGGCCCTGACGACGGCGGCTTGGCTGATCTGCGTCATCAGGCCGCCGAGGTTGCGTGCTTCTTCCCCCATGGCCATGGCCCGATCCTGCTCGATCATCGCGGCACCCGTCAGCCTGTCTGCGGCGCGGCGCCGTTTCATGGCGAGCGCCGTCAGAGCCCTTCGCTGGAGGACAAGCGCCTGTTGTCCTTTCGCAAGCTCGCTGAGGGCATCCTGCGCCTCGCTTTTCAGCGCATTGCCGCGTGCCACATCCTGACGAAGGGCGACAGTGCGAAGGTTGATGGCTGGGGCGACCGTCGCGATCACCGCACGGACGTGCACCAGGTCGTCGAGCGAACCCGGCTGAACGAGCGCCAGCGCAGGCGGGCGCAGGCCAAGCATCTGGAGCGCGGCGACAAGCCGTGTCGTTGGCCCCTGCTTTGCTGCAAGCGCCGCGCGCTGGGTGCGCCGCAGTTCGTCGATGATTGCGATGCGCGCTTCGGCCGCGATGATATCTGCCTCGGCCGACTGGACACGCGATGCGGCGGCGGCGGCGCGGGCTTGTGTTCGTGCCGCGTCGTCACCCGCCGCAACGGCCGATGCTTCCAGTCCGGAAGCACGTGCGCGTGCCGCATCCGACTGGCGTCGGGCGGCAGCGAGTGCGCGCTCGGTGGCCTCCATCGAAAGCGTGGGAACTGGCGGTTCGAATGCCGACTCGGCAAGAGCCAGCGTCGCCCCTGAAGCGATGCAGGCCAGGATCGTGGCTAGACGGTATCGTTCTTGAATCGGTTGAAAGCCTCTTGATCGATCTTGCCGTATTCGGCTTCGTAATCCTCGTAACGGCCCGCTGCCAGAAGGATGCACTGCTCCACCCATCGGTCTTCGATGATCCGTTCGACCGGCTGCCCCAGCATGTCGGCGATATCGACATAATCTTCGCGCTTCCAGACCGCGATATGCTCATAACGGGTGAAGTTGAATGTATCGAGCCGCGATGCGACCATCGGCCCGACGCCTTTCAACACCAGCATGTTATCACGTGGCAGCGGTGATCGCGGCGGCGGTTTGTATTTGTAGGGATAGGGATAGTTGTCCTTCAGCGACTGAAGAGATCCGCTGCCGCGCTCGAGCGTCTGCAGCGGCGCACTCTGACTGTCCCCAATAATGTCAATATGTTTTCCCTTGTCTCCGCCAAGCAGAAAAACAAGGAGGCCGACAACAGCGATCACAGCAACAATATAGACCCAATATTCCCCCAACAATTCCATCATGGCAAACATGCCCTCTTACAATTTCCTCCCCCGGGTTCAATTGGAGTGAGATAGGCCACAGAATGAGTTCTCACTCAGGCAAGTCGCCAGAGAAGGCGGTTCAATATTCGAATATGGATGGAATGTCCAGCGATCAATCCGAAACGAATGTATCTTTGCAACGGTTTTCCGCCAGCGCGCGCCACCCGATATCGGTCCGGTAAAAGCCGCCGGGCAAATCGATGTGTGTGATCGCCCGATAGGCCGCCTCGCGCGCGCTCTCGAGGGTGGCTCCCCTGCCTCCCACCGCCAGCACCCGACCGCCATCGGCCACCAGCCCGCCGCCTTCAAGCCGCGTTCCCGCCTGAAAAACGCGCGCGCCTGTCGATGACGCTGCTTCGAGCCCCGCCAGCGTGCCGCCGCGTTCGGGGTGCCCGGGATAGCCTTTGGCCGCGAGAACAACGCAAAGCTCAAAATCATCGTCAAGGCGCGGTGGCGCGGCAGCCACAAGCGTTCCTGTCGCGGTTGCAAGCAGCAATTCAGCGAGATCGCCGCTGAAACGCGGCACGATCGCCTGCGTCTCGGGATCGCCAAACCGCACATTATATTCGATCAGCTTGGGACCGTCGGCGGTCAGCATCAACCCGGCAAACAAGACCCCCACAAAAGGCGTCTCCGCCTCTGCCAGCGCTGCGACTGTTGGCCTGATGATCTGGGCCATGACGCGCATCTCGAGTTCGGCGGTCATGACCGGAGCGGGGCTGTAAGCGCCCATGCCGCCCGTGTTCGGGCCCGTGTCGCCGTCTCCCACCCGCTTGTGATCCTGCGCGGATGCAAAGGGGATGACGGTCGCCCCGTCGCTGAGCGCGAAGAAACTCGCTTCCTCCCCGACCAGGAATTCCTCGATCACGATCGCCGAACCGGCCCCGCCGAACTCCCCGTCGAACATGGCGAGTACGGCCGCGCGCGCTTCGGAGGCGGTGGTGGCGATGACCACGCCCTTTCCGGCAGCCAGTCCGTCCGCCTTGATCACGACGGGAAGGCCGAAGGCTGCAAGGCCCGCCAGTGCGGCTTTGCCGTCATGATAACGCCGGTAGGCGGCCGTGGGGATGCCGGCGGCCGTGCACAGATCCTTGGTGAATCCCTTCGAGCCTTCGAGCTGTGCCGCGTCTCTGCCAGGGCCGAACACTGCAATGCCAAAATCGCGGAGATCGTCGGCAAGTCCGGCAACAAGCGGGGCTTCGGGGCCGATGACGACGAGATCGATTGCCTGGCACCGGCAGAAATCGGCCACGGCGCCATGATCGGCGGGGTCGAGCGAGACCAGCGTGGCGTGCGCCGCTATTCCCGGATTGCCCGGGGCCGCGTAAAGTGCTGTCAGTCTGGGTGATTGCGCCAGCTTCCACGCCAGCGCATGTTCACGCCCGCCCGATCCGATCAGCAGGATATTCATGGACGCGACTTTCCCATCAGATGACGCAACGAGCGCGGCCGGACGGCTGATAGCCGAGAGCCGCCCGGGCGACAATTCGCAAGCACTCAGCGTTTCGGAACTGTCGAACCGCCTGAAACGTCACGTCGAGGACGCCTTTGGGCGGGTGCGCATCCGTGGCGAGATTTCGGGGTGGAAGCGGGTCGCCTCGGGCCATTGTTATCTCGCGCTGAAAGACGACAAGGCGATGATCGACGGTGTGCTTTGGAAGGGTTCCGCAGGCGCGCTGGCGTTCGCGCCCGAAGACGGGATCGAGGTGATCGCGACCGGCCGCCTGACAACCTATCCCGGACGATCGAAATACCAGATCGTCATCGATACGATGGAGCTGGCGGGGGCAGGTGCCATGTTCGCGCTGCTCGAAAAGCTGAAGGCCAAGCTTGCCGCCGAAGGACTGTTCGATCCGGCGAGAAAGCGGCCGCTGCCCTATCTGCCGCGCACGATCGGCGTCGTTACATCGCCAACCGGGGCCGTCATCCGCGATATCCTCCACCGGCTGTCGGACCGGTTTCCCGTCCGGGTCATCGTCTGGCCCGTCGCCGTCCAGGGGCCGGGCGCGGCCGCAGGCATCGCGGCCGCGGTCGCGGGATTTTCGGCGCTCGACGAGCGGCCGGACCTCGTGATCGTCGCGCGTGGCGGCGGTTCGATCGAGGATCTCTGGCCGTTCAACGACGAGGCCGTCGCCCGTGCCGTCGCGGCAAGCGCGATCCCCGTCATCTCGGCGGTGGGCCATGAAACCGATACCACGTTATGCGACTTTGCCGCCGATGTCCGCGCGCCGACGCCGACCGCGGCGGCCGAACTCGCCGTCCCGGTGCGGGCCGAACTGCAGGCAGCGATCGGGTCGCTGGGATTGCGGACGCTCCGCTGCGTCCATCGCGCTGGCGAGCGCGCCGGGGAGCGGCTGGCGGCGGTCGCGGTCCGCCTGCCGTCACCCGATGCGCTGATCGGCGGCCAGCGCCAGATGATTGATGACTATGGCGCGCGTCTCGGCCGGGGGCTTGCGCATCGCCACGCAGAAGCACGCGCCGATCTGGCACGTGCGGCGGCCGCGCTGAGGCCCGCGATGCTGGCGAGGCGACTGCTCCGCTCACGCGAGGGACTGACGGCAATCAGGATGACGCCGCAGCTGGTGACGCGCCGCCTCGACGATGCGCACCGCAGGCTGGCCGCGCTGTGGCGCGTCGCCG
>JANPGY010000021.1:0-14334 GCA_031424175.1 Sphingomonadales bacterium | reverse complement strand
TGCATCCCAGTGTCCGGTCGTATCCTTGGCGTAAATGACGACATACACCGCCATCACCCAGCAAAAGCACGCAATCGCGGCGAATCTGCGAATGCGGCGCCAGTCGACAACACGGCGCGCGGTTGACGTGGCAATGTCTCGTGCCCTGAACAGATCACGCCGAAACCGGGCAGACGCCGAACGAGATCGACCATTTCTCATATCGCGGGGCTTTGCCCCAAAGCAATTGCGCGCAACATCGCCAATGTCTGCTTTTTGGCATCGCGCTCGGCTTCGGGTGGCTCCCTGGCGATAAGCCGAGCAAGATTGATGATCATCTCCGACGTCAATTTATATCCGACGTCCTTGCCCATTCTGGCAACGTCCCGCGCCAGACGTGGCATGCGGTCGTCGTCTTGTGGCAAGGCATGCCGCAACGGCGTCTTGCCTGGCCCTGCCATCACCCACTCGGGATCGACATCGCATAATTTCCGAACGCCCAGTACGGCCCAGATTGGCGGCGCGCTGACAGCCGTCTCCCACGAGATCACCTGACGGCGCGTGCAGCCGACATGGTCAGCGAACGCCTGTTGCGACAGACCGCCATGCTCGCGGGCAAGCCGCAGCCGCTCGGCGACGCCTTCGAGATCGCGTGACATGGGATCAGAAACGAGCGCATTTTCCATTTGACGAGGTTTCACACATGTGAAACTTTACGTCAAGACTTTGGAGTCTCAAGATGCACGGAGGCGATCATGATCGATGACAAGCGCCATGCGCGGATCAAGGCGGCGCTAGAACTGCACGGCAGTTCACTGAGTGATATCGCACGCCGACTCGATGTTGCCCCGACGACCATTTCAATCGTCAGTCGCGGGTTCCGCCGGTCGCGACGCATCGAGACCGCAATTGCCGACCGTTTGGGCGTGTCCGCAGCGCAGCTGTGGCCTGATCGCTATCCGATTGTTGCAAAGGAGATCGCCATGCCTGCGCCCTGAGGAATCATTGAAGCCGGAGCACAAAAAGACCCGCACCGTGGTGGGTGCAGGTCCGTTTGACTCAGTCGTCTTATCGCCTTCGACACTGAAAAGCTCCCAGAAATATCGAAGATTGTCAAGCGCGATCGCAGGCTTGCGTTTCAGTCCGCACCCGTGCGCCCGCTTGCAGTCTCCAATGCCAAACGTGCATCGGAGGACTTTCAGTCATGGACGTAAAGAAAGTGCGTGGCGCACTGCGCCACATCGCTGCTCATCCCGAGCAGAGTAACCGCATCATCAGCGAACAACGCGGGTGTTCGCCGACCACGATCGGCCGCTACCGAAAACTGCTTCACGGCCGATCGCTGACGGCCGCTGACGTCGCCGCCATGACCGAAACCGAAATTGCTGCGCTCGCCGGGAAGACGGGCCCGCAGGCGACGGTGTTTCTCGAGCCCGACTGGGCGCGCGATGTCGTCGATCTCCATCGCGGCGACAAGCGAACCGAACTACATGAGCGCTATGTCGCCGAAGCAACCGACATCGCGCCGATGGCGTATCGCACCTACTGCAAGCGACTGAACGCCATTCTTGCCGTGGCCAGTCCGACGATGCGGCTCGTTCACCGCGCGGGCGAAAAGATGATGGTTGATTTTGCCGGGGACCAGCCCAAAGGGCTGCTTCATGGCGAGATCACGGATCTCGCTCTGTTTGTCGCGATCATGCCGGCAAGCCAGTATATCTTCGGCTGCGTTGTGGCATCGCAGCGCATTCCCGACTGGCTGTCGGCGTGCGGGCAGATGCTCCGCTTCTATGGCGGAGCGCCAACATTCATTGTGCCAGACAATCTGAAATCGGCGGTCACGAAACGCCCGCGCAGCGGCGATGCCGTGATCCAGCAGGACTTCCAGATGTTCTGCGATCATCATGATACAGGCGTTTTGCCGACACGCGTCCGGCGGCCACAGGACAAGGCGCTTGTCGAAAATGCGGTCAAGATCGTCCAACGGCGCTTGCGCCGAGCGCTACGCGATCGTCCGCCGATGACCATCGCGCAGATCAACGCCGTCCTCAAAGACATTCTGAAATTGCAAAATGGCCTGTTGCTCCGGCGTTTTCCGGGTCAAACGCGCAGCAGCCGGTTTGCGACAATCGATCAGCCCCTGCTGAAACCGTTGCCCGCAGACCCTTTTGTTTATTATGATATCATGAAGAGCCGGAAAGTCCCGGGTGATTACCATATCGACTGCGCCGGCGTCGGCTATTCGGTGCCACACCGCCTGATCGGCAAACAGATCGAACTGCGTGCCAGTCTGACTACCGTCGAAATCTTCCATGACGGCAAGATGGTCGCGCTGCATCCGCGTAGTGCCGACAGGGGATCGTCAGTGACGACGCCAAAACACATGCCGCGCGATCATCGCACCTGGCGCGCGCTCGATGAAGCCAATCTTGGACTCTGGGCCGAGAACTTTGGCGATGCAGTGCGGGAAGTCGCTGCTGTCGAGATGATGCGCGGCTATTCCGGCACGGTTCGTGTCAAAAGGTACAAGCTGTTCGACGCGCTGGTTCGCGACTTCGGCAGAGAGCGCTTCGAGATCGCGTGCGCTCGCGCGCTGTCCAACGGGAAACCCGATCTGCCGCACATCCGCAATCTGCTCGCCAACGGTCTTGAAAGTGGGACTCAAGCCGTCGTTGTCCCCTGCAAGAAGACGGCGCGCCTGCCAAAGAATGTTCGCGGCGCGCATTACTATGGAGAGGATAACAGTCATGCTTGAACAGAATATCAAGCAAAGGCTTGGGAGTTTGTCGCTCTCCGGCATGGCATCGGCGATTGCGCTGCAGGCGACCAACTCGGCTTTTGCAGACTTGCCGTTCCTCGATCGGCTGAGCCATGTCGTCACCGCGGAGGAAAACTGGCGCGCCGACCGCAAGCGTGAGCGGCTGCTCAAGGCGGCAAAGCTGCGGATTAGCGCGCAGCCTGAGGACATCGTGTTTGGGGCTGATCGCGGGCTTGAACGTAGCTACGTCGCCGAATTGCTGACATCTGCCTGGGTAGGTAATGGCGAAACACTGCTTGTCACGGGTCCCACGGGCACCGGCAAGACCTGGCTTGCCTGTGCGTTCGGCACGGCCGCTGCTCGGGCGGGTTATGCCGTGCGCTATTACCGATGCAATGTGCTGCTCGAAGACATGGCCTTTGCCCATGCCGACGGATCGATCAAGAAACTCGAAGCCGCGATCGCCAAGGCGCAATTGCTGATCCTCGATGACTTTGCGCTCGCGCCGATCGACGAACGCGGCAAGGAAGACCTGCTCGCGCTTCTCGAGAACCGGACCGGCGAAAAGGCAACGCTGATCGCCGGTCAACGTGCGCACACCGAATGGCACAGCTACATCGACAATCCGCTGCTCGCCGACGCCATCATGGATCGTCTCGTCCAGCGATCGCACAAGATCCGTCTGAAGAGAGAATCAATGCGGAAATGATCAGCTTGTTGGTATGGGCAGGCGGCGATGCCGCCTGCTCACTCAATGGGCTTGCCAGTTGTGTCCAGTAGGGGGCTAACGCTGACCAGTCAGGCCGCAGCCGATCAGCAAACCGGGCCAGCAGTGATCAGTGTGCGTGCCGCGTACAGACACCGCCGCCATCCATCTTGGGGTCTGAGTAGCAACGGAACAGAAAACCTACATAAGGCGCTGCTCGGCTTGGGGGGCATCTGCAATTTGAGGTTGCCTGGGCGGCCATAAAAAACCGATCGAGCCGATTATGAAGCCGAAGAAGGCCGTCTGGAGCAGTAAAGGCACGGTGAACCCGGGGATCACGAGTCTGAGCAAAGCGTAGGCGTTTGCAGCGACATCGAGCGTCATCACAGTCAGCGCCAAGCCCAGTCCAAGACGCCGTCGACCGAAGACCAGCAGTCCGACCACGGCGACGTCGAGGACGATGAGCGACGTCCAGAATAGCTCCAGCGGCGTCGACCCCCATCGGTAGGGCCGCCAGCCAAACCGCACGAAGTCGCGGGCGTGATTGAGGGCGCCTATGGAAAAGCACAGGATATAAAGCCCGAGCGCCCACCGTGCACGGCGATGTGTAAGGTCACGCATCGTCGAGCCCCGGGCCGCCGGGATCGCGCAGCGGCCTGAGTTCGCCGCGCGCGACGGTGTCGGGCAGCGTGAAGGCGTAGCGGCCGAGCATGTTGATATGCTTGAAGCCGAGCGGCGAGAGGCGGGCGACGTCTTCGGCCCGAACGTCGAAGCCTTCGGCGCGGAGCCGGTCCAGCGCGGCGTCCATGTAGATCGTGTTCCACAGCACGACGATGTTGACGACGAGGCCGAGCGTGCCGAGCTGGTCCTCCTGGCCTTCCCGGTAGCGCTGGCGCAGTTCGCCGCGCTTGCCGTGGAAAATGATACGGGCGAGCTGGTGGCGACCCTCGCCACGGTTCAATTGAACGAGGATGCGGCGGCGGTAACTTACGTCGTCGATGAAGCGCAGCAAGTAGAGCGTCTTGGCCAAGCGGCCCAGTTCCTGAAGCGCGCGGGCGAGCTTCGTCGGACGGTCGTTCGTCTGCAGGGTGCGGGTGATCCCGGCGGCGCGCACGACGCCCAGCTTCAACGATCCCGCGAGACGCAGCAGATCATCCCAATGCTCGGCAACGAGCTTGATATTGATCCTGTTCGCCGCGAGATCGTCGAGGATGCCATAGTCGGCCTTGCTGTCGACGCGCCAGAACCGCGCACCGCCAATATCGGCAATGCGCGGGGAGAACTGATAGCCGAGCAGGTGGAAAATGCCGAAAATCGTATCGGTGTATCCCGCCGTATCGGTCATGATCTCGGTCGGATCGAGCTCGGTCTCCTGTTCGAGCACGACCGCGAGGAGGTTGAGGCTGTCGCGCAAAGTGCCGGGCACGGTGACGGCGTTCAGCCCGGTGAACTGGTTCGAAGCAAGATTGTACCAGGTGACACCGCGCTTCTGACCAAAATAGTGCGGGTTCGGCCCCGAATGGATCGTGCGCACGGGCACGGTGAAACGTAGTCCGTCGGCCGAGGCCACCTCACCGCCGCCCCAGGCGCGCGCGAGCGGGATCGCGTTCTGCGCGGCTACCAGGATTGCGTTTGCGGGTGTGAGCGTCTCGGCGCGCATGAAGTTCTGCTTGACCCAGCTCAGGCGGGATCGGCGGAGCGCCGCGGAGTCCAATCGTATCAACGGCTCGAAGCCGGTGTTTGTCGCCTCTGCGATCAGCACCGCACAGATCGAGGTGGCCAGGTCCTCGGCGCGCGCGCTGCTTTCGCTCGCGTGCGTGAATGCCGCCGCGAAGCCGGTACGCGCATGAATTTCGAGGACCGCTTCGGGGAGGTCGAGCCGGGGCATCCGCGCCTCGACCGCATTGCGAAGCGCGATCAGGCTCGGCGGCTCCTCGATCTTGTCCAGGGCTTCGAGCGAGAGGGTGGCCTTGCCGTCCGCGTGCACAATTGTGACGGCAGCGTTCGTCGGAAGGCGCACGGCGGTCTCGCGATAGGCGAGATCGAGGCGGGCCGACAAAACGCTGAGCTCCTCGTCGGCGGATGCCGACACACCGACGGTTCGACATATAACCGGTCGGGCCGCCTCCCATGCTGCGCCCGACAGCAGGCCTTTGCGCGGATCGGCGTAGCGCAGCGACCGTACGGGGAAGACGTCGCGCCGCCGGATCGCATGACGCAGCCGGTCGAGTGTGCATAGCCGGTAGCCGGTCAGGTCGAGGGACCCATCCTCTTGCTTGAGCTGACTCGCCCAGGCCTTTGGTGCGAAGGCCATTGGCGGCGGTCCGGCTCGTTTGCCGCCGGCATGGACGACCCGGAGATAGGCGATCGCGTCGAGCAGCGGCTTGCCCGCTGGTGCGGCGTCGAGCTGAAGGCCCGCGAGCAACGCAGGAAGGTAGCGGATCTTGCCTTGCTGGGCCCGCAGCTCGGCGAAGTAGATCTCGTCGCTTGGTTTTGCGAGTGCGCCGACGCGTTCGATCGCTGCCGCCAGCGTTTCGCGATCGACGGCTGCGAAAGCGGCTGCGCGGACATCGGCGTCTGGTGTCGCGTCGTCGATCAGCACAGCACCCACGTCGCGCAGCATCAGAGCTGCGGTGTCGAGATCCCGAAGCGAGCGCATCCGTGCTTCCCTGGATCGCGCCTGTGCGTGACCAAACATCGTCGTCGATACCGCGTCAAACAGATCGATCACGTCATCGCCGGCGCTCGCTTCGAGTGTGCGTACGAACGCGACCAGCGTCGACGCACGGCGATCGTCGGGGAGGCGGGATACCGCCTGCGCGCGAGCGGCCGAACCAAAGCGCGCGAGTGCTGCCGCTTTGCCAGGCGGCACGCGGTCGAGCTCGGGAAGCCCATTGGCCAACCCGCGAACCTCGGTCAAACGCGCGACTGCGCGGCCGATTTCACGGCCGCTTTGAATGTACGGGCCGTCACGCAGCCGATCGAGCGGACTCTGGCGTTCGTTATCGGGCACTGTGACCAGCAGGTCGAGGCGGGCGCGCTGTTCGCGCGTCAACGTCTCAGTCAGACGACGGTGGAGATAGGCATGCGTGCGCGCCCTCACCCGCGCAACCGTGCGTTCGAGCACCGACAAGCCGGGCAAGACGATCTTGGCAGCTTGCAGCCAGGCGACCGCACGCTCGAACAGCGCCGAAGGGCGATCGGTGCCGGTCCAGCACAGTGCATAGAGGAAACGGTTCAGACGGAACGCGACGAACGGGTCGGTCAACACCCGGTAGCCGTATCGCTCTCGAATGCGCGGCGCGTGCCGCCAGCGCCCCTCGCTGGCGGCATAGGTCGTCAGCAATTCGGCCGATCCCGCCATCGCGAGCTGATCGGCAGTGAAGCGCACCGCCGATGCGGGGGTCAGCAAAGGATCTTCTAGGAAGGTGCCGAGCAGCCGGATTGAGCCAAGCTGTACTGCTATACCGAGCCGGTTGTGGTCGCCGCGATGCTCGCCGACGAACGCACGATCGGTGTCGTCGAGATGAAAGTGCCGCGCGAGCTGGTCGGGCGTCGGATCGCCGACGAAGCTGCCATAGCGGCGTGCCTGCTCGTCGGTAAGGAAGCCAACGGGCATTGGCCCCGCTTACGCTGCAATCGCGGGCTTTGGGGTACGTTTGCCCAGAAGTTCGGCCGCACGTTGGCGCGGCTGCCCCTTGGCGTCGACATAGGCGTACAGCGTCGACACTGAGACGCCGAGCTCCTTGGCCACCCCCTGCGCAGAATTGTCGCGATCGGCCATCAGCGCCATCGCCGCTTTGAGCTTCTGCTTGGTCATCACTCGCGGTCGCCCGCCGCCGCGCCCGCGGGCCCGCGCCGCCGCCAGGCCCGCCATCGTGCGCTCGTGGATGAGGTCGCGCTCGAATTCAGCGAGCGTCGCGAAGATACCGAACACAAGCCGTCCCGTCGTCGTCGTTGTATCGACGTCACCGGTCAGTACCTTCAGTCCGACACCGCGCTTCTGCAGGTCGCCGACGAGACCGACGACATGCGGGAGCGAACGACCGATGCGGTCGAGCTTCCACACGATCAGCGTGTCGCCGTCGCGCGCGATGTCGAGCGCCTTGGCCAAGCCAGGTCGCTCGGTCGCGCGACCCGAGCAGACGTCATCGAAGACACGGTCGCACCCGAAACGGTCGAGCGCATCGCGCTGCAGGTCGAGGCTCTGCTCGCCAGTCGACACGCGCATGTAGCCGATCAGCATTGTCGGTCTCGCCTTTCGCGCAGCAACATACATGAATGTAGGTTTACCGGCCACAGGTTTTTACATGGGTTTATGTGAACCAGACGGGCTTTTTCGGGTCCACCTGTGAACGATCGCCCCGGTCACATCAAACCGGGGTTTGTTGCAAAGGCAACCAGCCCAAACCGCCTTGTGTAGATTTTCTGTTCCGATGCTACTCAAACCCCTGACCCAAAACACACCGTCCGCTACACCCGTACTGCCGGACGCCGGTTCGAGGGACTCTGGCGCTGAAATCCCAAATGGCCAATTTGCACAGCTTCGCGGTCACGGGGCCTACTTGGCTACAACCAGTCGGTCGCCACTGGCGTCGGCTTCATCGCGCTCGCGGGTGTTTCCGCGGAGTTCGGCGTCGTCATGCTGATCTATCTGAAGCACGCCCTGGCAGAACATATGCCTGTGGACGTCGAAGTCGCAGTCCGCGAGGGCGCGCTGCTGCGCGTCCGGCCCAAAGCTATGACGGTCGCCGTTATCCTTGCTGGCTTGTTCCCGATCCTCATCGGCACAGGCACGGGTTCGGAAGTCATGAGCCGGATCGCTGCCCCGATGATCGGCGGGATGATCACCGCCCCGTTGCTGTCGATGCTCATCATCCCCGCCGCCTATCTGCTGATGCGGCGACCACGTCGTGAAATCGAAGTCGGACGACCTGAAGGAGCTACCGAATGACCAAAACAATTCCAGCGCCCACCCGATCGAGGTGAGTATCATCATTGCTTACGTCTTCTTGCCCAGGTGGGCCAACGGGCAACTCCCACGGAGCGCCGCCACCAGCGCTCCGTCGTCGGCGCGCGTCGGCACACCACGGGTCTCCCCTATCGACGACCCGGACGAAACCGGGGCACTGACCGTACCGAGCGGAGTCATTTCGATCTGCGCAGCAGAGTCAGGTGCGATGCTCTCGCTATCCCGGACCCCAATTCCTCGCGCCCCAAGTAGTCACGGTGGCTGTCGATAAACGACATCACCATTTGCCGTGGCGCCAAGGAGTTCTGGCGAGCTCCGCCGACCCAAAATATGCCGATGCCTTGCGCAGGATCTCTTTGCCCCGGCGAAGCTCCCTCGCCTCGCGCTCAAGCATCTTCAGCCGATCCTTCTCGTTGGCTGTTTGTGCCGCTGGCCCTGCTTGTCGGCTCGCCTCATCGCGGCACCAGCGGCGCAGCGTTACCGCCGTACAGCCGATCTTGCCGGCGATCGAGGTCATCGCCGCCCATTTCCGAACCGTAATCGCTCCGGTGCTCGTCACCATCCGACCCGCCCGCTCACAGACCTCAGGCGGAAACTTGTTCGCCGCCTTGCTCGTCGTGTCCTTCTCATAAGTAGGTGGTTCCGGAAAACCCGGGACGCTTCAATGCTTACCAAATCATCGTAGTTTTCATTTTCGCAAACAGACGATCTTTAGATCGGTCACTTTAACCTTTTTCCATTCGCGATCGGTCGTCAGCGCTGGCACGCCGAGCTTGACTGCAAGCGCCAGGCACGTGCGGTCGCCGAGGCCGCGGCCGTATTTCTTTGTCTGGGCATGAAGGGCAGCACCCAAATAGGCATCGTCGGCATCGTGATCATAGACGTCGAGCCGCAGCTCACTCAAGATGTCGTGAATCATCGGTTCTTTGAGTCCGCTGTCGAGCATGTCCTTGACGACCTCATGCAGATTGACGGCCGAGATTGCAGCACGGCCAATATAATCACGAACCGAAGGTGCTTCGGGTTCGCTGCGCACCAGAGCAAGAACCGCCGACGCGTCGAAGACAATGGCCGCCATTATTCGTCTCGTGCCTCACGCTCGGACTCTTCGGCACGTTCACGCAGAAAATCGTCCGTTGAACGCGTGTTGGTGGCATGCTGACGATATAGCGCCTGCGCGCGATCGACACCGCTTGTGATGGCGGTAAGCGTTACGGCGCCATCGTCAATGTTGGCGATGACCTTCGTGTCACTGTGGATTCCCATAGCCTTGCGCACTGCCAAGGGTAATACCATCCGGCCATTGCGTGCCACGCGAATATCGATGGTTTGCATTGAGACGCACTCCAGATAGACACATTTCCCTTTAGGTATCATGCCACGCACAAGCATGGTGCGCAACTGCGACAATGGTCGGCTGCTAAAATGGAACAATGTAAATAGCGATAATCCTTATTCTCGTGATTTACATTGCGACGGGGGAGAGGCATGATGACGCCCAGAAATTCACGCCGCGTGAGACCCAGTCTCACCCAAAAAACGCGAGTCTCATCCTGAATGACTTTTGGGCACCAAATTTGAACCCGGATCGCGGCCCGGCAGCGGACTTGCCGGATCCCGCTCGCGGCGGGTCATTGGTTGCAGTGCCCGGCCCGCAGCCGAAAACGCTCGAGCCGCATCTGTCGACGCTTGCCCCCGATGATCGCGAACGGGTCGCACGCTATGTCGAGCGGGCGTCGGCACCGGCGACGCTGCGCGCATATCGCAGCGACTGGTCCGATTTTGCCGCCTGGTGCGGCGTACGCGGCTATCGCGCCATGCCCGCCACTCCCGATATCGTCGCGGGGTTTGTCACCGATCTCGCACAGGGAACAGCAGAGCGCCCACCGCTCGCCAGGGCGACGATCGGACGCAAGGTCGCCGCGATCGTGTTCGCCCACCGCGCCGCCAACGTCGTGCCGCCGACAGCGCAAACGGGCGCGATCGTGCTCGACCGGGCGATGCGGACAATCCGCAAGGACGGCGCTGACCGCCCGGTCGCCAGGAAACGCGCGGCCGACGGCGACGTGCTGCGCGATATGCTGCGCGGTATCGATGGCGACAGCTTGCGCCCCGCGCGCGACCGCGCGCTGCTCGCGATCGGGATGGGCGGCGCGTTCCGCCGCTCCGAACTCGCGGCGCTCGACCTGGCGGACATCGCCGCCGATCCCAAAGGCCTCAAGATCACGATCCGCAAGTCCAAGACCGATCAGGAAGGGCGCGGCCACCGCATTGTCATACCCAACGGCCAGCGCATTGCGCCGGTGGCGCTGCTCGAGGCGTGGCTTGCGGCGAGCGAGATCAGCGATGGCCCGCTGTTCCGCAAGCTGACCCCGCAGGGCCGCCTGACGGCCAAGCCGATGAGCGCGCAGGGCGTCGCGATTGTCGTCAAGCAGCGCGCGCACGCAGCGGGCTACGATGCCGCCCTGTTCGCGGGGCATTCGCTGCGCGCGGGTTTTCTGACAGCGGCGGGCAGCCAGGGCGCAAGCGTGTTCAAGATGCGTGACCAGAGCCGCCATAAGTCGCTCGAGATGCTCGCCGAATATGTCCGCGACCATGACGCATTTCGCGACCATGCCGGCGACGGGTTTCTTTAAGGCAAACGGACCATCGGTGCCGACACGGTATTGGAATGTTGCTCATGACATCCGTGATCAGTGAGAAAACCGCCAAACTGCCAGCCGGTTCACCGGTCCCCGCACTTGTCGTAAAGACCGTTGATCTAGCCCCACTCCCCTGAAGACCAGGCTTGGTAACAGTGTTACCAAGCCTGTCGATCGCGTCAGAATTTCGCCTGAATGCCCGCGTAGTAAAACCGGCCGCGATTATCAAAAATCGCACTGCCGCCGCTGATGCCCGTCAGTCCGTAAGGCGGTTGGGTATTCAGGACATTGTCGGCGCCGATGTAGAAGTTGAACTTCTCGTTCACTTCGAGCCCGACTCGCAGGTCGTGGTAGAACGTCTCAGGAAAGTAATCGATCGTCGCGTAATCCGCGTTTTCCGGCTCACGGCCCTGCACCGATACGATGTTTTCAATCGCGTCCAGCGCCTGACGTCCGATGTAGCGCAGCTTGTAGCCGAGCGTTACGTGGCCCGTCTGGAACTCGAGATTAGCCGAAGCTTCGTTCTGGGGGCTTCCCAACTCAAGCAATTGCTGGTCGGCACAGCCGGGATCGCCTGGATTCAGGAACGTGTCGTTTTGGAATACGTGCGTGAACTGAATGCGACCGTTGAACGTTCCCAGCCTGTCGAAGCTATGCCGATAGTTAAGTTCGGCATCGATCCCGCGAACCTGTAGCTTGGCGAAATTCAGGGAGGACTGCAGCAAGCTGCCCTCGAGGATCTGATACTGAATTTCGCCCTTGGGCCCGCCACCGGCGCCTGCGCGCTGGAACGAGCTGCAGAAAACGTTGGCGATTGACGCCTGATCATAGCACTGGTTGATAATGTCCTGCGCTCCGACCGCCGCAATGACCTGGTTCACCTTGATGTTGTAATAGTCGACGGAGAGCGACAGCCCAGGGATAAACTTCGGCTGTAGCACGCCGCCGAAGGTATACGAGTCGGATTTTTCCTCTCTCAGATTGGGGTTGCCGCCGCTTCGGATTTCCAGCGATCCCGAATACTGGAAATTGTACGAGGTAGGGATGCCAGCGGCGGCGCAATTCGCAGCGCGCGTCGATGAACCTTGGTTGATGAAATTGGCCGAGCACGGGTCATCGACGGACGCGAAGTTCTGACCGGTAGACGAATAGAGCTCGACCAGATTCGGCGCGCGCACTGAGCGAGAGTAGTTTGCACGCAAGTGGAGCCCGTCGATCGGCACATAGTCGACACCGCCGCTGTAGGAATAAACGGTGCCCGTCTTGCCCTTGTAGCGTGCAACGCGGCCCGCACCACTCAGCGTGAGCTCGCGGGCGAATGGCAGGTCCTTCAGGATAGGCGCGCGAACTTCGATAAAGCCTTCACCCACTTCGAAGACCGGCGGCGAGAAGGTCGGCAGCGCGTTGTAAAACGTGTAGCCCTGCTCGACGAGCGGATCTGCCTGGAACGAGTTGGTTTCGCGACGATACTCACCGCCGATCGAGAACGCGATCGGGCCGCCAGGAAGCGAGAAGACCTGGCTGAGGTCACCCGACAGTGAGGCACTTCCCACGAACTGGGTAATCTTGCCGACCGACGTGGTGTCCGAAAGAACATAGTTCTTCTGCGCCTGCGAAAAATTCCCGCCGAACAGATTGATCGGCACGCACGATGCAACATCGTTGGCAAGGATGGCATCGTCGTCGACATATCCGACTGCCGCATCGGGATCGACCTTCGAACGACAGACGATGTTGCCGCTTGCCGTGTCGCGAACGGCATCGGCTGCGAGCAGGAAGCGTTGAACGTTCAGGTTGCCCAGAACCTTGGTCTTCTCGCTGAACTCGCCGTAATTCGCCGAGACTTCGTATTTCCAGTCCGTATTGAAGACGCCGCGTACGCCAACGACGGCACGATAGGTTTCGCGCTTCGCCTTTTCGATGCGTGAGCCGAGTCCGAGCAGATTTTCGCGCAGCGAGAACTTCGCGTCGGGATCGGGGGCCACACCGTTCTGCAACGTCAGCTGCTGAATGATTACGGTCCGCGCCTGGTCGGTCAGATATGGATTATCCAGCGAAGGCCGCTCGCGATCATCGCCAAGCGTCGTTCCGGTGATGAATGCCGGTCCGTTTTTGCCCGTGCCGATCGATTCGGTGCGCGCATATTTTGATTCGACGAATACCGTGAACGCATCCGAGAAATCATAATGGCCGATGAGGTTCACATTGTATCGGTCAAGCTGGGGTGCCAGCTGAAACTGCTGGCCGGTGCGGAAGTTTTCGCCGTTGCCCCCGATGAACGAGCCGTTACGCGCGAGGCCGACGCGCGTTCCCGTGATGGGCGACAACGTCCCGTCCGGATTAGAATTGTAAGGGCAGCTATAAAGGCCGCCAAAGCCATCCGAACCGCAGTTTAACCCTGTTTCTGGTGTAGCTGCAGCATTGCCGCCAAAACGGATCGTGCCGGTATTCGACAAGGACGCCGAGCGTATGTCACGGAAAAACTGCCGGTCGGGGATACCGTCGCTGTTGACGCCGTCATCGACGCCAACCTGCAGAAAGTCGTCCTGGCGTTCGAGCGGACGTCCTGCCGCGAAAAACTGTGACTGGTGGGCGTATTCGGCGTTGACCGCGATGTTACCGCGCCCATCGGCGAAGTTCGTACCGGCAAGAACACTGCCGAAATAATCGCCTGCATCGCCATAGGTGCTGATGCCACTTTGCCCACGAACCTGAACACCCTCATAGTTCTGCTTGAGGACGAAGTTCACGACGCCTGCAATCGCGTCCGAATCGTAGATGGCGGAACTGCCGCCTGTGACGATGTCGACGCGCTCGATCAGGTCGGTTGGAAACGTATTCGTGTCGGGCGAAACGGCATTGTTCAAAATGTCCGATCCGACGTGTCGGCGACCGTTCACCAGAACGAGCGTACGCTGCGTACCCAGTCCGCGCAGGTCGAGCAGGTTGAGACCCGAAGTACCAAGAAAGCGCGTCGAGTTCGCCTGGCTGAACGTACTCTGCAGAGCAGGCAGTTCGTTCAGCACGTCGCCGATCGACGTCGCACCGGTCTGGAAAAATTCCTTGCCGTTGACCGAGGTAATTGGAACGGTCGATTCGAGATTTGGTCGCGCGATGCGCGAACCGGTTACGATGATCGGCCCCGAGTCATCTGCGGAGAGGTGGCCTGGCAAAACTGCACAGCGGGGTAGGTGGATTTTCTGTCTGACGGCGGCCACTGTGGCCGCATGACAGGAGATCAGATGAGCGGACGACCACGCCGGAACCACAGTCCGGC
>JANPGY010000020.1:0-31458 GCA_031424175.1 Sphingomonadales bacterium | reverse complement strand
CGCTCGCCCATTGCGGCACGTCCTTCATAGGTCGCCGAACCCATATGCGGCAGCAGCACGACGTTGCTACAGGCGACCAGACGGGGGTCGACCGCAGGTTCATGGGCATAAACGTCAAGCCCCGCGCCGCCGATCCCGCCTGACGTCAGCGCCGCGATGAGCGCCTGCTCATCGACGATTTCACCCCGCGCGGTGTTGATCAGATAGCCGTCGCTCCCGAGCAGCGCGAGCTGTTCTGCCGCGATCATCCGGTGCGTTTCGCGGGTGTGCGGGCAGTTCACCGACACTATGTCCGAACCGGCCATCAGCATATCGAGATCGTGTTCGTAAGTCGCGCCAAGTTCGGCCTCGACCGTCTGGGGAAGCCGGTGGCGGTTATGGTAGCGGATGCGCAGCCCGAAGCCGCAGGCGCGCCGAGCGATCGCGCGGCCGATGCGACCCATCCCCACGATGCCGAGCGTCTTTCCATTGACGCGGTGGCCCAGCATGCCGGAGGGTTTCCATCCGGCCCACTGGCCCGAACGCACCAGCGCTTCGCCCTCGTGCAGTCGCCGGGGAACGGCAAGGATCAGGGCCATTGCGAGATCCGCAGTATCTTCCGTCAGAACGCCAGGCGTATTCGTGACGACAATGTTTCTTGCGTGCGCGGCTGAAAGATCGATATGGTCGGTTCCGGTGCCGAAATTCGCGATCAACCGGAGGTTCGGCCCTGCCGATCCGATCAACGCCGCATCGATTGCATCCGTGATCGCAGGCACAAGAACATCGCAGTCGGCAACGGCGGTGGCCAGAACCTGGGGCGATGCGCCGGCCGCGTCGATGTGAAAATGCACATCGAACAGTTCGTCCATCCGCGCCATCACTGCATCGGTCAGCTCACGGGTCACGAAAACACGGGGTCGGGCATTCATCATCGCGCTCCCGATTGACCTTCGCAGAGAGAGCGGTCAAGCCGCGCGATATGCGAATTCGGGTTGTATTCCTCGGGCTGATCGCGGGACTTGCGCCAGTGGCGGGTCTTGCGCAAAAGACGCTTCCCTATTGGGCTTCGATCAACACGGGCGAGGCACGGATGCGAACCGGGCCTGGCCGTCAATTTCCGTCAATCTGGATCTATCGCCGTGCGGGCCTGCCGATAAAGGTGATTGAAATCTATCCCAACTGGCGAAAGGTGCAGGATCCGGATGGCACGACAGGCTGGATGCAGGCCAATCTGATCGCCGAGCGGCGCACGGCGATCGTCACTGGCGGAATGCGGCAGATGCGGGCCAATCCGGCGCCTGACGCGGCCATCGTCTGGCGGGCCGAGCCGGGCGTCGTCGGGGCTATCAGCCAGTGCGCGAAAGGCTGGTGCCTGATCGACGTAAAGGGGCGTCAGGGGTTCATCGAAACCGGATCGATCTGGGGGACCGCACCCGACGAGCGCCTGCCATGAGCGCGATCGGGCAAGGCAGTACGCGCGTATCTGCCAGTTAAGCTCCCAGCGCAGCGGCAACGCGGGCGTTGGCCTCGATCACGGCCAGGTCTGGTGCACCTTTGGGCACGATCCAGCTGCCACCCACGCATGAAATGGCAGGCTCGGCGAGCCAGTCGGGCGCGGTCTGGAGCGTAATTCCCCCGGTCGGGCAAAAGCGGACATTGGCAAAAACAGCCGCGAGCGCACGCAGCGCGGGCAGGCCTCCGCTTGCGGTTGCAGGGAAAAACTTGAACCGGTCGAACCCCAGATCGAGCCCGCGCATGATATCCCCAGCATTGGCTGTACCGGGAAGGAAGGGCACCCCCGACTGAAGCGCGGCCCGCCCGATCGTCTCGGTAAGGCCGGGGCTGACGATGAACTGCGACCCGGCATTCACCGCGCTTTCGACCTGCGCTTCGTTGAGCACGGTGCCCGCGCCGACAATCGCTCCTTCGACCTTTGCCATCTCGGCGATCACGTCCAGCGCGGCGGCGGTGCGCAGCGTCACTTCCAGAACGTTGAGGCCGCCCCTGACGAGCGCTTCCGCGATCGGGCGGGCATGCGCCGCATCGTCAATCACGAGAACCGGGATGACGGGTGCCGCGCCCATGATGTCATCGATGGTCATGCGTATGTCCTTGCAAAGGCGGCAGCAGCGCCGAACAAGCCTGGTTGCGGATGGGTGATGAGCTTTACCGGAACGCGCGACATCAGCGTTTCGAAACGTCCTTTTGAGACAAAGCGTCGCGCAAAGCCCGAATGGGGCAGATGATCGGCGATCCGCAGGCCGAGGCCGCCGGCGATGACGACCGCCGTGGGCCCGTTGATCAATGCGCAATCGCCGGCGACCGATCCGAGGATCATGCAGAAACGATCAAGCGCGGCCGCGGCGATGCTGTCGGTCCCGCCAAGCGCCGCAGTCCACAGGGCATTGTCGTCGCGCCGGGGAAGCTCGCGACCTTCGAGGCGCGCGAGTACCTCGGCGATCACCGCCAGGCCCGGCCCCGATGCGACCCGCTCGACTGAAACGCGCCGGTGCTTGCCGCGGAGACTGGCAAGGATCGCATCCTCGATGCTGTCGAGCGGGGCAAAATCGACGTGCCCGCCTTCGCAGGCGACAACGTGGTAATCTTTGCCATCGCGGAAGAGCTGGCCGACTCCGAGGCCGGTTCCCGGCCCGACGATGCTGGTGATGCCGCGATCGGGCAGATCGCCATCGGGGCCGCAGAGATGGCGAAGGTGGGCGGATCCAACCTGCGCCACGGCATGGCCCACAGCCTCGAAATCATTGACGAGGACGTGCGCATCGACACCGAGCTTATCGCCAATCTGCGCCGGGCGGATGATCCATGGATTGTTCGTCAGTTGAAGCACGTTGCCATCGATCGGGCAGGCAATGGCGATCGCCGCGGCGCGGGGCAGGGGTGCTGGCTGTTGCGCTGCAAAAGCCTCCCACGCGGTCTGAAAGCTTGCGTGTTCGGCGGTCCTCAGCGTAGCGGGCTCGGCAAGGTGCACGACGCGGCCCGATCTGACCTCGGCCAGCGCAAAGCGTGCATGAGTGCCGCCGATATCGACCGTAACGACGTGCATCAGAGCAATGCTGCGCGCAGCATAGCGCTTGCGCCGGCCTCCGCGCCGTCGCTGCCCTGCCGCATGAGGGCGAAGAGTTCACGACCGGTCCCCACAGGTTCGGGGGGCGTCGGGGCAGGCTTCCGCGCTGAAAGATCAGCGGCGGTCGAAATGGTGCCAGCAACGGCATCGACACGGACGACATCGCCGTCATTCAATCGTGCAACGAGGCCACCGTCTTTCGCTTCAGGCGTCAGATGAATTGCAGCGGGCACCTTGCCGCTGGCCCCCGACATGCGCCCGTCGGTGACCAAGGCGACCTTGAAACCGCGATCCTGCAACACGCCCAGCGCGGGCGTCAGCTTGTGAAGCTCGGGCATGCCATTTGCCTGCGGGCCCTGGAACCGGACGACGACGACGATGTCGCGTTCAAGGTCACCAGCCTTGAAGGCACGAAGAACATCGTCCTGAGTCGCAAACACCGCACAGGGTGCTTCGATGATCCAGCGTTCCTCGGCAACCGCGCTCGTCTTGATGACGCACCGTCCCAGATTGCCTTTCAGAAGCCGCATTCCCCCATCCGGCGCAAAGGGGTGGGCAACGGAGCGAACCATCGTCTCGTCGCGGCTCTCAGGGACGGGCTCCCACATCAGGGCGTCATCGACCAGCACCGGATTTTCGCCATAGCCGGTCAGGTCGGCGCGTCCCACGGTCATGATGTCACGGTGGAGCAGACCCGCATCGAGCAACTCGCGGATCACAAAGCCGATACCGCCCGCCCGATGAAAATCGTTCACGTCGCCCGAACCGTTGGGATAGACACGCGCGATCAGTGGCACGGCGGCTGAAAGCGCGTCAAAGTCATCCCAGTCGATGACGATCCCCGCTGCCCGTGCGATCGCGGGCAGGTGGATCGCATGATTCGTCGAGCCACCGGTCGCGAGCAGGCCGACGACCGCATTGACGATCGATTTCTCATCGACGCACCGGCCGAGCGGACGGTAATCGTCCCCCGCACAGCCGATCGCAGCAAGGCGATGGATCGCGGCGCGCGTCAATTCGGCGCGCAGCTTTGTGCCCGGATTGACGAACGCACTGCCTGGCATGTGCAGGCCCATCACTTCCATCATCATCTGGTTCGAATTGGCAGTGCCGTAAAACGTGCAGGTTCCCGCATCGTGATAACTGGCGCTTTCGGCCTCGAGCAGTTCGGCGGTGCCCAGCTTTCCTTCGGCATAAAGCTGGCGAATGCGCTGCTTTTCCTTGTTGGCGAGGCCCGACGGCATCGGGCCGCCGGGGATGAGAATCGCGGGAAGATGGCCGAAACGCAAGGCGCCGATCAGCAAACCGGGGACGATCTTGTCGCAGATGCCGAGAAGCGCCACGCCTTCGAACATCGCGTGGCTGAGCGCGACGGCGGTCGAGAGCGCAATCGTATCGCGGCTGAAAAGCGACAGATCCATGCCCGCCTGCCCCTGCGTTACCCCGTCGCACATGGCAGGAACGCCGCCAGCGACCTGCGCCGTCGCGCCCGCTTCGCGCGCCGCGATCTTGATCGCTTCGGGATAACGGCCATAGGGCTGATGCGCCGAAAGCATATCGTTGTAGCTTGTGACGATGCCGATGTTCATCGCCGTGCCGCCACGGATGACGGGCTTGTCGTCCCCCGACGCGGCAAACCCGTGCGCGAGGTTGCCGCACGAAAGGTTGTCGCGGTTGGTACCTGCCTCCCGCTGACGGTTCATCAGATCGAGATAGGCTGTGCGCGTCCGCGCCGAACGCCCAACGATGCGCGCCGTCACCGCCTCTACGACAGCGTTGAGTTCAGTCATGCCATGAGGCTCCGTCGCGTTCGATCATCCCGATCGCAGCGCTCGGCCCCCATGTTCCGGCGGCATAGGGCCGGGCGGTAACGCCGGCAGCATCCCAGGCCTGATGGATCGAGTCGACCCAAACCCATGCCGCTTCGATCTCGTCCCTGCGAACGAAGAGCGTCGTGTCACCCTCGAGCAGATCGAGGAGCAGGCGCTCATAGGCAATCCGGCGGCGCTTGCCGGCAAAGGCTGCCGCAAGGCTGACATCAAGACCGACATTTTTCAGATCGATTCCACTGCGATCGAGTCCGGGTTCCTTGGTCATCACCTGCAAGCCAATCCCCTCGTGAGGTTGCAAGCGAATGACAAGACAATTCGGCTCGAGCCCATTTCCCTTGGTTGCAAATATCGAATGGGGGACGGGGCGGAACTGGATCATGATTTCGCTGTGCCGGGTCGGCATGCGCTTCCCCGTGCGCAGGTAAAAGGGAACGCCGCGCCAACGCCAGTTGTCGAGGTGCGCCTTCACCGCCACAAAGGTCTCGGTCGGCGATGTCCCGCCAAGTTCCTCAGCATAGCTTCTGACCGGAGCACCCTCTACTGCGCCCGGGCCATATTGCCCTTTCACGCTGTGCGTCGGCGCGGTGGCGGCGTCGAGCGGACGCAGCGAGCGCAGCACCTTGACCTTTTCGTCTCGCACCGCTGCCGCGGTGTAGCTTGCAGGCGGCTCCATCGCGACCAGAGCGAGCAGTTGCAGCATGTGGTTCTGCACCATGTCGCTGAGCGCACCGACCCCGTCATAATATGAAACCCGGCCTTCGAGGCCGACCGTCTCGGCAACGGTGATCTGGACGTGTTCGATCGCGATGGCATTCCAGAGCGGCTCGAAAAGCATGTTGCCAAAGCGGAGAACAAGAAGGTTCTGGACTGTTTCCTTGCCAAGATAGTGATCGACGCGAAAGATATCCTCCTCGTCAAACACGGCGCCAACGGCCGCGTTTACTTCACGCGACGATGCAAGATCATGACCGATCGGCTTTTCCATCGCGACACGCGTCGTCGCGCCAGTGAGTCCGACCGACTGAAGACCATCCACGACGGGTGCGAATAGCGACGGCGGTGTCGAGAGATAAAAGGCGATGCCACGATCCTTGAAGGGAGCGGCTTTGGCGGCGAGACTGGCAAAGTCGCCTGGCCGGTCGGCGCTGACCGGGCAATAGTCGATGCGGGCGATAAAAGCATCCGCCTTGTCAGGCTCATAAAGCTCGATCGCTTCCAGCGACCGGCGCACCTGCGCCCTGAAGTCCCCGGTTTTCAGAACCGACCGTGCCGAACCGATAATGCGGAAATCGGGCGGGAGGAGGCCATCACATGACAGGTTATAAAGGGACGGAAACAGCATTCGCTGCGCCAGATCGCCAGTAGCACCGAACAGCACGAAGGTTTCGAACGGTGCGACCACGCGCAATCCTTTGCATTGCGTTACTCCACCCGCGCTCTAGCGGCGCTCTGCCGCGATGCAAGGCAGGGGCACTGAGGAAAGAGATGTAGGCGGTTGCCCGATGCAGTCGGTTCGCGCAGGATCAGGCGATCGCGACAAGGATGAAGTTATGACCGAAATGGCAACCGCGCAGATGAACCGCGTGCTCGACGGGCAGCGCACGGCTTTCATGGCGGAGCTTCCGGTCTCGCTCGCCGCCCGGAAGGACAGGCTGAAGCGCTGCATTGCGCTCATGAAAGACAATGCCGACCGGTGGGTCCAGGCGCTTTCGGACGATTTCGGCCACCGCAGCCGGGATCAGTCGATGCTGACGGACGTCGTCGCCTCGATCCGTCCCGCAAAGCACGCGCTGAAACATGTCGACGAGTGGATGCGCGCGGAGAAGCGCAGGGTGGAGTTCCCGCTTGGCCTGCTGGGTGCTCGCGCGCTCGTCGAATATCAGCCCAAGGGCGTCGTAGGGATCATGGCGCCGTGGAACTTTCCAATCCAGCTGACGATGGGGCCGCTGATTGGCGCACTGGCCGCCGGTAACCGGGCGATGGTCAAATCCAGCGAATTCACGCCACTGACGGCCGCGCTTTTCGAGGAACTGGCACCGCAATATTTCGCGGCAGAAGAAGCATCATTCTTCAGCGGCGGACCCGATGTCGGGCAGGCCTTCGCCAGCCTGCGCTTCGATCATCTGATTTTCACCGGGGCGACGGGCATCGGGCGACATATCCTTCATGCAGCCGCGGACAATCTTACGCCAGTGACGCTCGAACTTGGCGGAAAATCCCCCGTGATCATCGGCGAATCGGCAAATCTGAAGCAGGCGTGCGAGCGGATCGTGATCGGCAAGATGATGAACGCGGGGCAGATATGCCTTGCGCCCGACTATCTGCTTGTTGCGGAGCGGCACGAAAAAGCGGTTGTTGAGGGGATCGAACAGGCAGTGTCCGCGATGTACCCTACGCTGCTCGCAAATGATGACTATACGAGCATCATCAATGCACGGCACCGTGACCGGCTGTTGAGCTATGTTGACGATGCGCGCGAAAAAGGTGGCACGGTGATTGAGATCAATCCCGCGGGTGAGAACTTGGGGGCATCAAACGGCACCAAGCTGCCGCTTTACATCGTGCGCAACCCGGATGAATCGATGCGCGTGATGCAGGAGGAGATTTTCGGGCCCGTATTGCCGATCAAAACGGTGAAAAACGTTGGTGAAGCAATTAGTTATGTCAACGCACATGACCGGCCGCTTGGCCTGTATTACTTCGGTACGGACCGGAACGAAGAACGGGAGATACTCGAAAAAAGCATCTCGGGCGGCGTCACCGTCAATGACGTGGTTTTTCACGTGAGTATGGAGGACCTCCCGTTTGGTGGCGTCGGGCAATCGGGCATGGGAAGTTACCATGGCATCGACGGCTTCAGGACGTTCAGCCACGCCAAGGCGGTCTATCGTCAGCCGCGTATCAATGTTGCAAAACTGGCCGGTCTGATGCCGCCCTACGGCCCCGCGCTGAAAAAAACGCTCGCCCGGGAGCTCAAATAGGCAGCCGATTCGCGCCGGGTGATTCGCAGTTTTCATGGCAGCCGATGGTACCCACAGTTGCGGATAATCGATGATGCCAGTGGGATGGGAGTGAAGGTCGCCTGGCAGGTATTTGCGCATTATCAATGCAGATGGTGCGTCGTAGGGAAGAAAAAAAACCGTCGCGAAACAGGACAATGGGCAATTGGGGCTCCGATCTTGCGAACGGAGCCCCGGTAACCTCAGCTTACCACCAGCTACCGCAGCCGCCGTCGCCACCAAGACGATCCCAGACGCCGCGAGCAGGATGAACGATCTTCTTCATGACCGTGTTTCCCTTGTTTTAAATGAGGCCGAAACAGCCCCAACACCACTGGCTAAGCGATCGAATTATGGTTATCAAGGGCTTAACGATCGGTCACGCCGCCGTGCGTCGTGGCACCCGGTTGAGGACAAGTGGCTCCAGCTGGGCGATCGGCATGGGATGACCGATAAAGTAGCCCTGTGCGGTGTCACAGCTCATCGAGCGCAGCATCGCAAGAGTGGCTTCGTCCTCCACCCCTTCAGCGACGACGCTTCGGCCAAGCTTATGCGCCAGATCTATCGTGGATGCGACCATCGCGCGATCGGCTTCGCTGGTCACGATTTTTGACACGAAGCTCTTGTCGATCTTGATTTCGGCAGTGGGAATGCGACGCATGTAGTCGAGCGTCGAAAAACCGGTGCCATAATCGTCAATTGACAGCCGAAAGCCGGCGGCAAGCAGCTTGGCAATCTGCTCGGCATGTTTGCCGTTGCTCTTCAGCTCGGACGTCTCGGTAATCTCCAGCATCATTCGGTTACGCGGGAATCCGGTCACGTCGATGTGTGGCGTGATGATATCGACGACATAGGGGTTGGCCAGCAGATCGGCGGACATGTTAACCGAAATCGTAAAATCGAGGCCGTGCGCGAGCATTTTCAGGCCAGCCCGGGCAGCGCGTGAAATTACGAAACCGGTGAGGTGATCGATCCGCCCGGTGGCTTCGGCATGAAGGATGAATTCATCGGGACGGATTTCCCCGCGAACGGGATGTGACCAGCGGATCAGCGCTTCCGCACCCGATATCTGCCCGGTTTGCAGATTGAGCTGTGGCTGAAACGCAACCCAGATCTCGCCGTTTTCGATCGCCTGATCGATCTGTCCGAGCATCGAAAGGCGCCAGTCCGCGGTCTTCAGCGAACCCGGATCGAAATTACGCCAATGTTCGCCGTTGGAACGCGCTTCATCGGCTGCAAGCAATGCGCTGCCAATCCGGTTGGCAAGGAGCCGTGCACCGTCTCGCTCCACCCCGAACGTGACCAGCAGATCGATGCTGCGCTTGCCGACGTGAACCGGTTGACGAAGAACCGCGAAAAGCCCTTCGAGCTCGTCTCTGATACGTGTGCCTGCGCTCCGGGGCCGGAGCCAGACAAACACGCCATCGTCGCCCTGGTAAAGCGTGCTCCCACCAGTGCCCAGCGCAAGGCGGGACGCAATCTGTGCGACAAGTTTGGCCTGCATGTCCGCTCTGAGGCTGGATACGATGTCTGGATAGTTGTGAATGCGAAGTGCCACCAGAACATCGTTTGAAGTGCCTGCTCCATCGCGAAGCGCTTCCAGATTTGGAAGCCCGGAGCCGTTGTTCGTCAGACTCCCTGAACGCTTTGCCCGTAAAAGCATCAGCCGGATCGCGATAAAAGCAATCAATGAAAGTCCAGGTGCAATCTGGATGAAAATACGATTTTGCTCAAGAATTAATGCAAATGCCATCAATCCGATAGATGAAGACAATAATACTAATCCACTTTGTCTATTTCTTGAAATCAAGCCTATGCAAACCGAAATAAAGGCGATAAACATTGGTAGCAGCCAACCGCGTTCAACTGGAAATCCACGCATTAGCGTTTCTGCTCCAACAACATGATAGAAAACACCTGGAATGGGACCAATTCCCGGATACTGCTTGATGTCACCGATATAAGCAGCATCAGCCCCAAGTATAACTATTTTTCCTTTGAGTGAATCAAGTTTTTTCCGCGACGAAATTACATCCACAGCACTGATACGAGGTATCGTTCGTGGTGATATTGAGGTATCGATCAAATATGTCTGGGTGGAACGAGACTTATAGCCCGCCATCAATGCAGACATCGAAGGAATATACTGACCGTTATAATCTATCCCCAAGGGATGGCGCCGCACCTGGCCCGCATAATTGATCCGTGCGCGGATGGTGGCGATCTGACCGTAGTCGGATTTAGAGACGACCACGCCGCCCGTTCTCTTAGCGGTCGACGAATCGATTTCGTCCATTGCCCCCAATATGACCGGTGCCCTGGATCGCTTGATGGCCGCCTGAAACGCGCGCTGGTCGGGCCCGTTTGTCGAACCCAGAAATACGAAGTCGAAATAGATCGCCTTGACGCCGCTTTCGTTCAGCTTGTCGATCAGTTTCCCCGACATCGCCCGCGACCATGGCCACCGCCCCAGTTGCGCGATGCTTTTTTCGTCGATGCCGACAACAACGATCTTGCCGCTCGCCGCTTTTGGCGCGATCTGCCCACGGACCATTTGCAGCCAGTCTTCGACCGGTTCGAGCAAGCCGAGCAGCCCGCTGAGCAGGCCAAACAGCGTGGCCCAGCACAAAAGGCGCAAACGCGGCTTGCCGCTCCATATAGCCATGATCCGCCGAAGGCGCATGCGAATATCCTCAGTTCGCAACGCCCCTGCCACATCAATGGTTAGCAAATCGGAAACTATAAGACCTGTTCGCGAGAAACCGGTTTTCCGAACTAGAAACGCCGCTTGAGGTCACAGGCCCCATGATGGCGACGACATAGCTGGTCAATCTGCCGGGCTAAAACGCCGGCAAGATCGATATGTCGCCTGCGCTCGCGGCCATGGCGAAACTCAGCGTTTGAGTCACCGGGCAACTTCCAGCCTGACACGTACGCAGCCCCGCGGCTATCACTCATGCGCCAGATTCGATATTTCTGTCGTAAATTTCAGGCAATTCAACCGGATCGGTCACTCCGGCTCAGTCATCGTCGGCAGCCGCTTCGGGCGCATCCTCGTCAATCTCGGTCATATCATCGGCGTCCTCGTCGAGCGCCGCGTCGAGTTCTTCGCTGATGAGATCGAGCTGGTCGAAAGTTGCCGTCAGCTCCAGCGTGTCGCCACCGTCATCTTCGATGGTTATCAGATAGCCGTCCGCTGCGCGGGCAATTGTGAAGCGTTCGAGAATCCTGGCCATGTGTCACTCCTTGCCGGAAGGTGGAGTGCGCTCAAGCCTTCGGGCGTTCGATGGTTCCCCCGATGTCGATCAGAATTGCTGCTGGCGCAATGTCACATAATCGAGGATTGCCGCGCCGCCCAGAAAAACCGCGCCGCTGCAGGCGGCAAACAACAGCCAGCCCCCCACCCCGGGGAATTCGACCAGATAGTTTCGCCCGCGCATCATGGCTCCGTTGGCCAGCGCGGATATGATGAGATAGGCTTCCCACTTTGTCTTGATGACAAACAGCCGACCGATTTTTTTCCAGATGTGCGACACGGGACGATGAATGGGGGAAATCGGCCTCAAGGTAAAGCGCACATTAACGCCCGTATTGGGACGTCAAGGAATCCGACAATTCGGGAATGTCCAGCGCCTTGACCAGAGCTGCCCGCGCTTTGGCGATCTGCGCGATCAGGTCGCCTTCTCCCAGCCAGCGCGGATCGATCGTTTCTGGCCAGGCCTCGGCGATGACAGCGGCCAGCATGTCTAGCCTTGCCTCATCGACCAGAAATCTCTGATCGACCGCGTGCGGATCGACCGCGACGCGTAGACGAAGGCAGGCGGGACCGCCGCCGTTCGCCATCGATTGGCGCACGTCCACGGCGATAAGCTGCCGGATCGCCCCATTGCCTGCCAGATGCGTTTCGAACCAGCGTCTGACGCTAGGGTGCCCGGTCGCCTCAAGCGGGGCAATCAGAGCCATCGCACCATCGGGAAGAGTCACCAGTTGTGCGTTGAAAAGATAGCTTGAAATTGCATCTTCGAGGCTGACGACATCCGCTGGAACTTCTACGATTTCAATTTCGGGCAACCGGTTGCGCAGGATAGCGTAAAAGCCGTCTTTGTCGGTGAATGCCAGTTCGTGCGCAAACAGGACGTGCTCATTGGCAACGGCGACCACATCATTATGGAACGCGCCGACCGCGATCGCGGCTTCCGACTGGGCCACGAACACCGGTTCGATGACGCGGTTCAGCCGCGCCACCGCCTGCGACGCCTCATGATGCTGGCGCGCGGGAAAGGCTCCGCCACGGATGCCGTAGACGAACACCTCGATTCCGGACGCGCCGTGCTCCGCGCAAAGGCGCATGTGGTTGGCCGCGCCCTCGTCGCCATAGGGGGCAGGGACGGGATCGTGGATGACAGCACGCGGAAATGCGATGCGGAGCTGACGCAGCGTATCCGGCCACTCATGAGCGCGGTGCGGCATCGTCAGGAGATTGGCCGGCGTCAGGTGCATCTGCCCGTCGCGCGTGTCGGGGGCGGGGGATATCGTTGCCGCGTTCGCCGCCCACATCGCAGAGGCTGACATTGCCGCCGCGCGGATGTGCGGCTTGGCGTCGGCCATGGCCGCTATTCCCAGCGCAGCCAGCCAGCCTTCGTCGGGGCGCGGCGGGGGAATGAAAACACCCTGTTTCAGCCCCAGACGCAAATTAGCACGCATCTTTTCGATGCCCTGCAGGGCGGCAGCGCGCGGGTAGGACACCGCACCTGCATTGTTTGCCGACGCAAGATTGCCCGCACTCAGCCCGGCATAATTATGGCTCGGGCCGACGATGCCGTCATAGTTGATCTCGACGATTTTTCCGTCTGTACTCATCGCGGTGCCACCGTCACGTCCATCCCGGGTCCGACGCCCAGCAGGCGCGCGCCGTCGGGATCGATGGCCCCGTCTTCACTCACACTGGCATAGGCGGCGCGGAAATCGGCAAGCCTGCCGCAGGTCACGATCGTCCGGGCGGCCCCGTTCGGCGCAACTCGATCGATCGACACCGTTCGTGCACCGGCGATGCTTTTCACCCGGTCGGTCAGCGCGTGCATCGTCGGGCCACCGTCGAAAATGTCGATGTAACCGTCGTGAACAAAACCTTCGTTTTCGAGCATCCGCATCGCCGCCCTCCCGCTCGCATGCGGGACGCCCATGACGAGGCGGGCGGTGTCGGGCAGCAGCGCGGTATAGACCGGATGTTTGGGCATCAGGTCCGCGATCATCTGATAGCCGTTGATCGCGTTGAAAGCGTCGGCTTCCTGAAAGCTCATGCCGAAGAATTTGCCCGCGAGACCGTCCCAGAAGGGCGATCCGCCACCTTCATCGATCACCCCGCGCAGCTCGGCGAAAATCCGGTCCGCGAAACGGGCACGGTGCGCGGCGATATAAAGGTATCGGCTGCGGGCAAGCAGCAGGCCCAGCCCGCCCGCACGTTCGCCAGGATGGAGAAACAGCCCGCCGACTTCGCTCGCGCCCTCGAAATCGGTGACGAGGTTCAGCATCTCGGCGCGGAACGTTCGCCCCAGCGCCCGTGAGGTCTGGGTCAGCTGGCCGACACGATAGCTGTAGAAAGGCGAGGTTTCACCGATCTTGGAGAATATCTGGCACGTACCGCGAACCTGACCGGTCCCGACGTTTTCCAGCATCAGCGCGATCCTGTCGTCGCTGACGGAATCCCCGGTGCGCTCGAGCGCATCAACCGAAGCCTCGAGTTTCGCGGCGAGCGACTTGCGATCGGGCGGAAGATTCGTAAAGCCGCCACCTGTCAGCTTCGCCATTTCATAAAGTGCGTCGATATCGTCAGTGCGCGCGGCACGGATCAGAAAGGTCAAGCGAAAGCCCCGTTTGCAATGCGATGAATCGTCAGTGCCGAAAGCGCTGCCCGTTCCGCGAGTGAATCGACGACCAGATACTCGTCCGGCGAATGAATGGCACCCCCGCGCACGCCCATCGTATCGACGACGGGAATGCCGCACGCCGCAATGTTGTTTCCGTCGCAGACGCCGCCTGACGGCTTCCAGCCGATCGCCTGGCCGAGATCGGCACCGCAATCGCGGACGAGCCCGAACAGGCGGGTAATGGCCTCGCTCATCTCTTTGGGAGGGCGCCCGAGGCCGCCGTGAACGTCAATGCGGACGTCATGGCGAGCGGCAGTCTCCGCCGCGATTTCCGTGATTGCATCACGCATCGCTGCGGCGCGTGCGATGCCCGACGGCCTCAGGTTCACGCGAAGGACGGCATGATCGGGCACGACATTGTTCGGTCCGCCGCCGTCGATCCTCGCCGGATTGACGCTCAGCCCTTCGCCGCGCAGCGCGGCAAGTCGCAGGGCGAGATCGGCAGCGGCGACAATGGCGTTGCGTCCCTCTTCCGGGTTGCGGCCCGCGTGCGCCGACCGGCCCGTGATCACGAAACTGTAGTTTGCACTCCCCGGCCGTGCCCCCGCCAACGTCCCGTCGGGCAGCGCGGCGGGTTCATAGGTCAGCGCGGCGATTTTTCCGGCTGCCAGTTTGGCGATGAGCGGAGCCGAAGTCGCCGATCCCGTCTCCTCGTCTGAATTGATCAACACGTCATAACCAAGTGCCGATGCAGAGGCGCTTTCTTCGAACGCAACGAGCGCGGCAAGCATCACGGCGATCCCGCCCTTCATGTCGGCAACGCCGGGGCCGTTGATGACGCCGGGCTTTAGCGTGCGCAGATCCTGAAACGGATGGTCGGCGGGAAATACCGTGTCCATATGCCCGGTGAGAAGAATACGACGGTTCGCATCGGGCCGCACGGACAAACGAAAATGTTGTCCTCGCCTAATTGGCTGGACGCTGCCCTCGGCAGTCACGCGGGTTTCGGGTCCGGGATCGACCAGCTCGGCGTCGCCCGGCAAAATGGCGAACGCATCCGCGATCATCGTCGCAACCACGCTCAGCCCGGTAAGATTCGTCGTGCCCGAATTGACGGCTGCCCAGTGCTCGACCTGCGTGAGCATGACGGCTTGATCCACCCGCGCGACCAGCGCGCTTTCTTCCCTGTTCAACATTCGCGGGCTCTAGCCGTAAAGCGCAAGGGCGTTAAGCCCGATGCGTCGCAGCAGGTGCTTGTCCGCTCGGCAACGTGGCGGCATAGACGCGCTTCCTCCCCGGAACAGATGGCAATTTCAGGAGACATCCATGTCACGCGTCGATCGTTCAGGGCTCAGCGTTTCCAGGGTTCTCGCCGATTTCGTCGAGGATGAAGCGCTGGCGGGCACCGGTCTCGGGTCCGCTGACTTCTGGTCGGGCCTGGCGTCGATCCTCGAGCGTTTCGGTCCCGTCAACCGCGCGCTGCTCGGCAAGCGCAAAAACGTCCAGACGAGGATCGACGCCTGGCACCTGTCCCGCACGGGACAGCCGCACGATGCCGCCGCTTATGAAAAGTTCCTGCGTGAGATCGGCTATCTCGTCGACGATCCCGCGCCGTTTACGATCACGACCGGAAACGTCGATCCGGAAGTTGCGACGATGGCGGGGCCGCAGCTCGTGGTCCCCGCGCTCAACACCCGGTTCGCGCTCAATGCCGCCAACGCCCGCTGGGGCAGCCTTTACGACGCGCTTTACGGAACCGATGCCCTCGATGCACCCGCCGCGCAGGGCGGCGGCTATGACGTGGCGCGGGGCGCAGCCGTCGTTGCCGCGGCGCGCGCCTTCCTCGATCAGGCAGTTCCCGGCTGGCGGGATGGCAGGCATCTGGTAGCAGAAAAGCCGGGTGGCAAACTGTTCAGGCATCACGGCCTGCACATCGAACTGGTTATCGATCATGGGCATCCCATCGGCAGTGCCGATCCGGATGGAATCGCCGATGTCATCCTCGAATCGGCGCTGTCGACGATCGTCGACCTTGAGGACTCGGTCGCGGCAGTCGACGCCAAAGACAAGGTGCTCGGCTATCGCACCTGGCTCGGGCTTATGAAGGGCGATTTGCAGGCGGCGTTCGAAAAGAACGGACGTGTCGTCACGCGCGCTCTCGAACCCGATCGCCGTTGGGGAGACCTGATACTCAAGGGACGCAGCCTGTTGTTCGTGCGCAACGTCGGCCATTTGATGACCAATCCGGCGATCACGTTGCCCGACGGCGGGGACGTTCCCGAGGGTATCCTCGACGCTGCCGTCACCAGCCTGATCGCGATGCATGACCGGGGCACGAATTCGCGCACCGGCAGCATCTATATCGTCAAGCCCAAGATGCACGGGCCCGAAGAGGCGGCCTTCACCAACGACCTGTTCGACGCGGTGGAAGATCTGCTCGGCCTGAAGCGACACACGATCAAGATCGGCGTCATGGACGAGGAGCGCCGCACGTCGGCCAATCTCGCATCGACGATCCATGCCGTTCGCCACCGGATCGCGTTCATCAATACGGGCTTTCTCGATCGGACCGGCGATGAAATCCATACCTCGATGCGCGCAGGCGCGATGCTTCCCAAGGGCGAGATGAAGACGTCCGCCTGGATCAGGGCCTATGAGGCGCGCAATGTCGCCATCGGCCTCGCCTGCGGGCTCAGCGGGAAGGCGCAGATCGGCAAGGGCATGTGGGCCGCCCCCGATCGCATGGCCGACATGATGGCGCAGAAGATCGCGCACCCGATGAGCGGCGCGAATACCGCCTGGGTGCCGTCACCCACCGCCGCGACGCTGCACGCGATGCATTACCACATGGTCGATGTGTTCGCGGTCCAGAAGGACAGGATGTTGATCGCGCCGCTTCCCGACCTGCTTTCGATTCCGCTCGCGGGTGGGCGGAACTGGTCTCCCGCCGAAGTCGAGCGCGAGCTGGACAATAATGCGCAGGGCATCCTCGGCTATGTGGTTCGCTGGATCGATCAGGGCATCGGCTGTTCGAAAGTTCCCGACATTGATGACATAGGCCTGATGGAAGACCGCGCGACACTGCGCATATCGTCACAGGCGCTCGCCAACTGGCTTTTGCACGGCGTCTGCACACGCGAGCAGATCGATGCAGCGTTCGCGCGCATGGCGGCAAAGGTAGACACGCAAAATGCGGGCGACCCGCTCTATCGATCGCTTAGCCCGGACAGTATTGCGATGCGGGCGGCAAAGGCGCTGGTATTCGAGGGCATCGATCAGCCGAGCGGCTATACCGAGCCGTTGCTTCACAGGTTCAGGCAGGAGGCCAAGGCGCGCGCCTAGGCAGGCGGCGGCACGAGCCCGATCAGCCGCATGGCAACCGCCTGCAGCAGCATCGCCACGAGCCAATAGCCAGAATCTCTGCCGATCGCGCGCCATGCTATCGCGCGCAGCCGGTAACTCGCAGTCAGCGCGGGCACCACAAAGCCGATCCAGATGATGAAGGCGCTGCCCAGAGTCATCGTCCACACACCCCCCCTCGGTGGGGCAAGGATCAGCGCGCCTGCAAGGATCGCGGCGAGCCATGCCTGGGCGACGAACACGACGATCAGCGTGGCGGGATCGCGTTCACGATACCAGATCGCGCCGACGAGCGCGGAGAGTGCCGCCGCGATCAGGATCGGACCAGCGTTAAGCGCAATATAGATCATGCGAACCTCGGCGGCAGATGTGCCTCAAATTCGGCAAGCACCTCTTCATACAGCCGTTTTTTGAACGCGACAATCAGTTCGGGGAGCCGCCCGGGATCGACCCAGCGATATGCCTTGAACTCGGGATGTTCGGTGTCAAGGTTGATATCGGCATCGGTGCCAAGGTAGCGCGCGAGGAACCAGCGCTGCGTCTGACCGCCATATCGTCCGGCCCACATTCTGCCGCGCATTTCCGGGGGCAGATCGTAGATCAGGTCACGCGATGCGCGCGCGATAATGGTAACGAGGTGCGGCGGGATGCCCGTTTCCTCTTCGAGCTCGCGCAGCGCGCCGGCCTGCGCGTCTTCGCCCGGATCGAGGCCGCCCTGCGGCATCTGCCACGCGTCGAGGCTCGAATCGATCCGCTGCGCGACGAATACCTGCCCGTCGGCATTGAGCAGCATCACCGCGGCGGCGGGGCGATAGGGCAGGGGCGCGCTCATGCCAGTTCGGCGATCATGGACTTCAGCGCCATGAAGGCACCTGCGCAATCGGCCTGTGACGACGGGATCGCTTTTCGCAGCGTGACAAACCCGTGGATATTGCCAGCCGCCTCTCGAAAAATCACGGGCACCCCCGCGGCGATGAGCGCGCCGGCATAGGCCCGTCCCTGATCGCGCAGGGGATCAAGACCCGCCGTCATGATGAGAGTCGGTGGCATTCCACGATGATCGTGCCCCAGCGGATGCGCGCGGGCATGATCCTGTTCCGCTGCATAGGCGTTATGGAAATAGGCCATCGCATCGCGCGTCAGCAATTTTTCCTCGCCATGCTCGTGGAACGATCCCCAGTCGTCCGACCCGTCCACGACCGGATAGATCGGATATTGTGCAATTACCGGCACCGCCGCGGGGTCGTCACGCAGCGCCATCGTCACCACGATGGCAAGATTGCCGCCCGCGCTGTCACCCGATGGCACGAGACCCGTCACCAGAAACCCGAGTTCGGGCGGGCTGGCCGCGATCCACCGTGCGGCGGCCTCGCAATCGTCGGGCGCGGCGGGGAAAGGGTGTTCGGGCGCGAGGCGATAATCGATTGCGATCACGGGCATGTCGAGCGCACGCGCCGCTTCGGCACAATAGGGCTCATGCGTCTGAAGGTTGCCGATCACGAAGCCCCCGCCATGGAAAAAGACCATCACGGGGCCGGGAAGGCGGGTTTCGCGCGCATCGTAAAGGCGCGCCGGGATCGGCCATGCCGGCCCTGGAATGCTCAGATCCCGGATCACGGCAAGCTCGCCGCGCGGGAGTTCGGCGACCGGCCCCATCGCCACCATCTGCGCGCGCGCCGCCACGGGATCGAGCTCATGCACTCTCGGCCCCGGCAGATTGTTCAGGAACGCCAGAAACATCTGCACATCGGGGCGGATCGTCATCATAGTCCTCTCGCAAACCAGATTGCCGGTGCCTAGCTAGCCGTCGTGCTCCACGTCGTCCATCATGCCGATTATCTCGTGGAGGCCGGATCGGCGGGCGCACACAGTTTCACGAAATATGGCGCCGTCATGTCGGAACTTCGCGCCGATGGCCTGCCCCTGACGGTCCATTCCCCCGATCCGATGCCGCGCCGCTGGATCGAAGCGGCGCACGATCCCGCTTATGTCGAAGCGGTTTTTACGGCCACCGTCGATCCGGCGATCGAACGGCGGATCGGCTTTCCGGTCACGCCCGCCGTCGCCCGCCGTGCGATCGCCACGCCGGGCGGCACGTGGCGCGCGGCAAAGCTTGCGCTCGACCATGGCTATGCGGCGAATGCGGCGGGCGGATCGCACCACGCGCTGCGTGACAGCGGGGCAGGGTATTGCGTGTTCAACGATCTTGCCATCGCCGCGCGGCGACTGCTCGGGGAGGGGGATGCGCGCCGCATCCTGATCGTCGACCTCGACGTCCATCAGGGCGACGGGACGGCTGAAATCCTTGCCAACCGCGAAGGCGTCGCCACATTTTCGGTCCATGCCGAAAAGAACTTTCCCGTCAGAAAAGCGCGATCGACCTGTGATATCGGCCTGCCAGATGGAACGGGCGATGCGGCTTATCTGGACGCGCTCACTCCCGCTTTAATTCGGATGCTCGACAGCATCCGCCCCGATCTGATCCTCTATCAGGCGGGCGTGGACGTTCACGGCGATGACCAGCTTGGCCGACTGGCCCTTTCTGACGCTGGCATTGCAGCGCGCGATACCCTCGTCGGGTCGCTTGCCCGGACCCGCGGCACTGCGCTCGCCAGCGTCATGGGCGGGGGCTATGGCCATGACGCTGCCGTGATCGCCGCGCGCCACGCGGCTTCCATGCGAACGCTCTGGGCGACCTATTTTCGTTGAACCGTTCCCCAGTTTTACTATCTGGAGATTCGGGGAAAGCGGGTTTAGGGCGCAGCTCCGCAACAGGACGATCCGATGGCGACCGCCGTTCACGAAATTACCGAAGCCGAACTTTCCCGCGAGACCGATCCCGAAAACATCGTCGTGCGCTTTGCCGGCGATTCGGGCGATGGCATGCAGCTGACGGGCGGGCAATTCACGCTTTCCACAGCGCTTGCCGGCAATGATCTGGCGACGTTTCCCGATTTTCCCGCCGAGATCCGCGCGCCGCAGGGCACGTTGTTCGGCGTCAGCGCATTCCAGATCAATTTCGGATCGACGGCGATCGAGACGGCGGGCGATGCGCCCGACGTGCTCGTGGCGATGAACCCGGCCGCGCTCAAGACCAATGTCGGATCGCTGAAACCCGGTGGTCTGATCATCGCGGATGAAGGCGAGTTCGGCGCGCGCAATCTCGCCAAGGCGCACTATGAGGCAAACCCGCTGACTGACGGCAGCCTCGCGCGGTGGCAGCTCATCAGCTTCAACATTTCGCAGCTCACGCTCGATGCGGTGAAACCGTTCGGTCTCGGCAACAAGGAAGCGCTGCGCTGCAAGAACATGTGGACGCTGGGCCTCGCGCTTTGGATGTTCGGCAGGAAGCGCGCCCCGATCATCGACTGGCTCAATACCAAGTTCAGGAAGATGCCGGTGCTGGCCGAGGCGAACATCGCTGCGCTCAACGCTGGGCATGCCTATGGTGAGACGGCGGAGCTTGGCCCGTCGGTGCGGCAGCATGCGATTGCCCCGGCAGCGGTGGAGCCGGGGCTTTACCGCACCGTGACGGGCGCTGAAGCACTTGCGCTCGGGCTGGTTGCCGGAGCCAAGCTCGCCGACCTCAAGATGTTTTTCGGCGGTTATCCGATCACGCCCGCCTCGGCGATCCTCCACCATCTGGCGCGGTTGAAGGAATTCGGCGTCACAACCTTTCAGGCAGAGGACGAGATTGCCGCAATCGGCTCGGCAATCGGCGCGAGCTACGCGGGGCAGCTCGGCGTCACGTCATCGTCGGGTCCGGGCATTGCGCTGAAGGGCGAGGCGATGGGGCTTGCGATCATGACCGAGCTTCCGCTCGTCATCATCAATTCGCAGCGTGGTGGCCCCTCGACGGGCCTTCCCACCAAAACCGAACAATCCGATCTCTATCAGGCGGTTTACGGCCGCAACGGCGATGCGCCGATGCCCGTCATCGCTGCGCGCTCGCCTGCCGATGCGTTCGACTGCGCGATCGAGGCGGTGCGGCTCGCTGTGCAATTCATGACGCCGGTGATGCTGCTGACTGACGGTTATATCGCCAATGCCGCCGAACCGTGGAAAGTCCCCCAACGCGACGGGTTCACGGCCTTTCCCGTGACGTTCCTCGATCATGTGCCGGAGGGCGGTTTCAAACCCTATGGCCGCGATGAAAAGCTCGCGCGGCCCTGGGTCAGGCCGGGCACGCCGGAACTGCTGCACCGGATCGGCGGGATCGAAAAGCAGGTCGACACCGGCCATATCGATTATTCCGCGCCGAACCACCAGGCGATGACGGATATCCGCGCGGCCAAGGTCAACGGCATTGCCGATCATATTCCCGAACAGGCCGTCGAACTCGGCGAAACCTCTGGTCGGCTCGTCGTCGTCGGCTGGGGCTCGACCTTCGGCCCGATCCATCAGGCGGTCCGCCGCGCGCGCAAAAAGGGGCTCGACGTGGCGCATGTTCACATCCGCCACATCTGGCCGATGCCGCGCAATCTTGGAGCCTTGCTAAGGGGTTACGAGCAAATCCTCGTGCCGGAAATGAACACCGGCCAATTGAAGACGGTGCTGCGCGATCAGTTTCTGGTCGACGCAAAGCCGCTCAACAAAGTCTCCGGCCAACCGTTCCGGATTGCAGAGATAGAAGACGCAATCGAAAGCGCATTGTCATGAACGCAATCACTCCCATCATGCCTGCCGGTCGCGTGACGACGCCAAAGGATTGGGAAACCGATCAGGAAGTCCGCTGGTGCCCCGGCTGTGGCGATTATGCGATCCTGAAGGCGGTGCAGCGCACCATGCCGGAGCTTGGCGCGACGCCGGAAAACACCGTGTTCGTGAGCGGGATCGGCTGTTCGTCGCGCTTTCCCTATTACATGGAGACTTACGGTTTCCACACGATTCACGGCCGCGCGCCCGCGATCGCCACGGGGGTGAAGCTCGCCAACCCCGCGCTCGATGTCTGGATCATCACGGGCGACGGGGACGCGCTGTCGATCGGCGGCAACCACACGCTCCACCTGCTGCGACGCAATCTCAACTGCCAGTTCCTCCTGTTCACAACGAGATTTACGGGCTTACCAAGGGGCAATATTCGCCGACGTCGCGTGAAGGGACGAAATCACCGACGACGCCGTTCGGCTCGGTCGACCGGCCCGTACGCCCCTGCGCCTTCGCGCTCGGCGCGGGTGCCCGTTTCGTCGCCCGCGGGATCGATGTGCACAAAAAGCTGCCCGACGTCCTGAAGGCCGCCTATCGCCACAAGGGCGCGGCCTTTGTCGAAATTTTCCAGAACTGCATCGTCTACAACGACGATGTGTTTTCGATATTCACTGAAAAGCCCAACATGGACGATATGCAGATCTGGCTTGATGACGGAAAGCCCATGCTGTTCGCCAGGGGCACGAAGGGGATCACACTCAACCGTGAGACGCTGCGCCTCGAAGTCGTTCCGGTGATCAATGGCGACTGGGAAGGCGCGGGCGTGATCGTCCATGACGTGACCAATCGCGCGATCGCGCAGATGCTCGTTTCGATGATCCTCGGGCCGTTTCCGATGGCGCTCGGCGTCCTGTTCGACGACCCCCGCCCGACGTTCGATGAGGTGCTGCTGCGCGCCGATGAGGAAAACGCCGAGGGCAAGGTCGCCGATCTGCAGGTGCTGATGGAGCGCGCGCAGACATGGCAGGTCGACAAGGAGCCGCATCTCGTTTGATTGATCGGGCGGAAAATATGAATGCAGATTCTCCATCTGTCCTCTGGTTCCGGCAGGACTTTCGCCTTTGCGACAATCACGCACTGGCGGCATCGGCGGGCGAAGGTCCGGTCGTCGCGCTCTATGTGCTCGACGACGAAACGCCGGGGCCGCATGCAATCGGCGGGGCGCAACTATGGTGGCTGCACCACAGCCTGAAGGCTCTGGGTGATGCGCTCGCCGAAAAGGGCGTGCCGCTGATCCTGAGGCGCGGACGCTGCGATCAGGTCGTGCGCGACGTCATGGCAGAAACGGGCGCGGGGCGCGTGCACGCGACGCGGCTCTACGAACCATGGTGGAAAACGCTCGACGCGTCTCTCTCCGATGTTCTCGCGCTTCATGGCGGCAATCAACTCGCCGCACCGGCCACGGTCAGGACGGGAAGCGGTGGCCGGTTCAGGATCTTTACGCCTTACTGGAAAGCGCTGCTCGGACAGATGCCGCCGCCGCTGCCGCTCGATGCGCCGGGCGTGATCGCGGGCGTCTCCGCACGAAGCGACCGGCTCGACGACTGGGCGCTGCTTCCCACGAGGCCGGACTGGGCGACCGGATTCGATGTGTGGACGCCCGGCGAAGCGGGTGCGCGGGCGAACCTGCGAACGTTCCTCGGCAGGGTGGAGGCTTATCATCACGGGCGCAACCTGCCGTCCGATCCGGGGACGTCGCGCCTTTCGCCGCATCTGCATTTCGGTGAGATTTCACCGGCGACCGTCTGGCATCATGTCTCAAAACGGGTCGGGGCGGAGGGGGAGCCCTATCTGCGCGAGCTTGGCTGGCGCGATTATGCCGCCAACACGATCGACCAGTTCGATGATTATGGCAGCGCGCACGCGCGCCCGGCTTTCGACCGGCTGACGGTCCGTACCGGTGACGATGCCGAAGCCGACTTCACGGCATGGACGCGGGGGCGCACCGGCTACCCCATCGTCGATGCCGGAATGCGTGAATTGTGGACGACGGGGTGGATGCATAACCGTGTTCGCATGATCGCCGCTTCGTTCCTCGTGAAGCACCTCCTCATCGACTGGCGGCGCGGCGAGCGCTGGTTCTGGGATACGCTCGTCGATGCGGACTATGGATCGAACAGCGTCAACTGGCAGTGGATCGCGGGAACCGGCGTCGATTCGAACATGTTTTCGCGCATCATGGCCCCGCTTTCGCAATCGGCGAAGTTCGATGCCGGTGGCTACATCCGCAAATGGGTTGGCGAACTCGCGCATGTGCCCGACGCGGTGATTCACGATCCGCACGGGGAAGGGAAGGCACCCGACGATTACCCATCCCCGCTGATCGATCATCGTGCCGCGCGCGAACGTGCCCTTGCGGCCTATGCCGCAATGCGCTGATATGCGCGGGCAAGGAAAGGGAGACGGCATGATGGCGATCAGGGCACTGGCACTGGCGGTGGCGGCTTTCGCGACCATCGGCGCGGCGGCCGCACCGCCCCCACTGTCACCTGCCGACATGGAGCGCGTGCGCAAGGCAGGTGCCGAGATCCTGTTCTGGAACCAGGCACAGCGCGATGCGAACTTTCCGAAAATGGAAACCCTTTTCCCGACGCATATCGTCACGGCGGGGCAAAAGGTGCGTCCGCTGCCGGGCGGTACCTCGATCGAACCCGCCATGGGCGGCTCGGGCGCGGTCGACGCGCTGATCGCCGACAACAACATCGCCGGGCTGATCGTGCTGAAAGACGGGGAGGTGGTGCTCGAACGCTATGCCCGCACGCTGACGCCTGCGGGTCGCTGGACGAGTTTTTCGGTAGCGAAATCGTTCACATCGACGCTGGTCGGCGCGGCTGTGAAAGACGGCTACATCAAGTCGCTCGATGATCCCGTGACGCGCTATCTGCCCGAACTTGCGGGCAGCGGATATGATGGCGTCAGCGTGCGCCACGTGCTGACGATGACGTCCGGCGTGAAGTGGAACGAAAATTATTTTGATCCCGGTTCGGATGTGGCGCGCATGTATGCCAGGCCCACCGCACCCGGTGTCGATCCGACGACGGCGTATCTGCGCACGCTTCCGAGCGAGGCGAAACCTGGCACCAAATGGGTCTACAAGACGGGCGAAACCAATCTGATCGGCGTTCTCGTCACGCGGGCGACGGGAAAGACGCTTGCCGACTATGCATCGGAAAAAATCTGGAAACCCGCCGGGATGGAGCGCGATGCCTATTGGATGATCGACGCAAGCGGGCAGGAAATCGGCGGCTGCTGCTTTTCGGTCTCGCTTCGCGACTATGCGCGGATGGGCCTGTTCATGCTCGACGGTGCGAAAGATGTTGTACCGCCCGGCTGGGTTGCCGCCGCGACGGGGCAGACCGTCTCCACGGGTGACCCCGCCCAGTCGTATGGCTATCAATGGTGGACCGCGCCCGGCCGTTTCGATGCACGCGGCATCTATGGCCAGATGATCCACGTCGTGCCGTCGAAGCGCATCGTGATCGCCATGGTCGGCGCATGGCCCGCGGCCACAGGTGCTGAACTCAGTGCGCGCCGCGAAGCGCTACTGGCAAAGATCGAAGCGGCGCTTCCGCGATAGCAGCGGACATCAGCATGATCGCCCGGTTACGATAGCGAGTCTACGGCGATCCGATCGCCGCTCTCGAAATCCTGCACGAGCAGTTGAACGATAGCGTCCGCGACCGCCTCGGGCGGTTTCAGTGACGCCGGGTCTTCGCCGGGAAATGCGCGGGCGCGCATCGCCGTCCGCGTCGCACCGGGATCGACGATTGCAATCCGGGTGCGGCCGATGTTGCGCGTCTCCTCCGCATAGCTGCCGAGCAGCGCCTCGAAAGCCGCCTTGGATGCACCATAGCTGCCCCAATAGGCGCGCGGCGCTGCTCCCACGCTCGAGGTCAGGCCGATCACCCGCGCGCCGTCGCTTGCGCGCAGCATCGGATCGAATGCCGCGATCAGCGCGGCCTGTGCCGAAAGATTGAGCGTCAGCGTCCGCGCGAAATCCTTCGCGTCGATATGCGCCACCGGCCCCAGCGACCCGAGCTGCGCGGCATTGAGAACGAGTATATCGAGCGCCGCCCAGCGCCCTGCGACCGCATCGGCCAGGCGCATAATCGCATCGGTCTCGGTCAGGTCAAGCGGCGCGATCGTCGCATTTCCTCCGGCTTCGTGGATCATATCCTCAACCGACTCGAGCCCCTTTGCCGTCCGCGCCGTCAGGATGACGTGCGCACCCGCTTTTGCCAGCGCAAGCGCGGTCGCGGCGCCGATCCCGCGCGACGCGCCGGTGACAAGGGCGAGCCTGCCCTGCATGTCCATGATCAGACGACCCGCTCGGCAAGCATCTCGAACTGATCGACATCGGTGAGTTCATCCTGGTCGGTCAGCCGCGTCGGATAGTCGCCGGTGAAGCAGGCGTCGCAATATTGCGGGCGGATGTCGGCCCGCTGCGCCTCGCCCAGCGCCTTGTACAGGCCACCGATGCTGACGAAGGCGAGGCTGTCGGCATGGATGAAATCCTGCATGCCGCCCACATCGAGCCGGTGCGCGAGAAGTTTCGTACGCTCGGGCGTATCGACGCCATAATAGCAGCTGTGCCGCGTCGGCGGGCTGGCGACGCGCAGGTGAATTTCCGCAGCACCGGCGTCACGCATCATCTGGACGATCTTCAGGCTCGTCGTCCCGCGTACGATACTGTCATCGATCAGGATGATCCGCTTGCCCGCGATCAGCGCACGATTGGCATTGTGCTTCAGCTTGACGCCGAGGTGACGGACCTGATCGCCGGGCTGGATAAACGTGCGGCCCACATAGTGCGATCGGATGATCCCCAGTTCGAACGGTATGCCCGACTGCTGCGCATAGCCGATCGCCGCCGGCGTTCCCGAATCGGGGACGGGGATCACCAGATCGGCATCGACCGGACTTTCGATCGCAAGCTGCGCGCCGATCGCCTTTCGAACATCATAGATGCTGCGCCCCTCGACGATCGAATCGGGCCTGCTGAAATAGACATGTTCGAAAATGCACGGTCGTGGATGCAGCGGCGCAAACGGCTTTACCGAGCGGACCTTGCCATGGGTGACAATCACGATTTCACCGGGCTCTATCGCACGGACATAATCCGCGCCAACCACGTCGAGCGCTACCGTTTCCGACGCGAAAATCGTCGCGTCGCCCAGTTTCCCCATCACAAGCGGGCGCACGCCAAGCGGATCACGGCAGGCAATCATGCCTTCGGACGTCAGGCATACGAGCGAATATGCTCCCTCGAGCTGCTTCAGGGCATCGACGAACTTGTCCAACAGAGTGCGGTAAGTGCTGGTCGCGACGAGATGAATGATGACTTCGGTATCGCTGGTCGACTGAAAGATCGATCCGCGCCGCACAAGCTCGCGTCGAAGCGCCATCGCATTGGAAATATTGCCATTATGCGCAACGGCAAAGCCGCCCGATGCAAGATCGGCGTAGAGCGGTTGCACGTTTCGCAGCGCCGTTTCGCCCGTCGTCGAATAACGGACGTGGCCGCACGCCGTGCGGCCGCCCAGACTGCGGATAATGTCATCGCGGTCGAAATTGCCCGCCACATGCCCCATCGAACGGTGCGTGTGGAAATCATGCCCGTCAAAGCTTGTGATACCCGCGGCTTCCTGGCCACGGTGCTGGAGCGCATGCAGGCCGAGTGCCACGACCGCCGCTGCGGCATCGGCGTCGGACACGCCGAAAACGCCGCACTCCTCACGCAGCTTTTCATCGTCAAATGGGTGCGTCGAAATCATGAAATGGCGTACCCGAGAGAGGGAGTCGTCATTCATATAGGGGGGTCAGGCCCGCCTGTCGCCCCGCTGCAACATAAATCAGCGAAGCGGTGCCTCGCCGGGATGCGCCTTATCCGCCTCATCGAGCCGGGCGGCGATATTTTCCTCCCGCTTGCCTGCAAGCGGATGACGGTTCTGTGGCTTGCGCATGAATCGCAGATAGGCAACGACGGCCGCCGCCAGCACGATCAAGAGGGTGGCGAGGCCGAGGGCCTGTATGAGTTCGCTCCGATCCATCATCTCTCTCCATGCCCGCCGCCCTTCCATAACCAGCCAGCCGATTGGCTGTTCCCTGCTGCGGCATTCTGGGGCATCGGGAGCTAATGACGGACAGTCACGAGACCGCGACCGTGTTGCAGCCGCGCTGGGACGGGCATGGCCTCATCACCGGTGTCGTGACCGATTCCGGAAGCGGCGAGGTACTGATGGTTGCGCACCTCAATGCCGAAGCGCTGGCGCTGACGCAATCGACCGGCTTGGCCCATTTCTGGTCGCGTAGCCGCGGCCGGATCTGGAAAAAGGGCGAAGGCAGCGGAAATCTGCTGAAGGTCGTCGAGCTTCGTATCGATTGCGATCAGGATGCCTTGTGGATCAAGGCAGAATCCGCTGGCCCCGCCTGCCACACCGGCGCGCGAAGCTGCTTTTACCGACGCGTCGATGGCAATAATCTGAGCCGCCGAGCGCCGCAGGTCTAATCGCCGCATTGCCCGGCGATGGCGTCTTGTCCTTTACGTTCACGTAAACTAGGTTGCGGGCATGACCGAATTGCAGCCGCACGCGACACTTCACACACCTGACCGTCGCGATCGGCACGTCTATTCGATTTCTGACCTGTCGGAGGAATTCGGTGTTACCGCACGTGCGCTGCGGTTTTACGAGGACGAGGGACTGATCGCACCCGTCCGGCGCGGGACGACACGGATTTATCTGAAACGCGATCGTGCGAGACTGGCGTGGATATTGCGGGCCAAGCGCGTCGGCTTTTCGCTCGCTGACATTCGCGAAATGATCGACCTTTACGATCTGGGAGACGGGCGCGCGACGCAGCGCCACGTCACCGTTGAAAAATGTCTGTCGCGCATCGATCTGCTGAAAAGCCAGCGAACGGACATCGACGCGCATATCGATGAATTGAAACGCTTTGTTGCAGCCGTTCAGGCTGCCGAGGCGAACGTTAACTGAACCTGGTCTGCCGGAGACGACAATGCCGCATTACACACCACCCATCCGCGATACACGCTTCGTGCTCGAGGCCGTGGTCGGGCTCGACCGCTACGCCAACCTGCCGGGATTCGGCAATGCGACGCCCGACATGGTCGATGCCGTTCTGTCCGAAGGCGGGCGGTTTGTGGCCGAGACGCTTTTTCCCCTGAACCAGGTGGGCGACCGCGAGGGCTGCACGCGTCACCCTGATGGCAGCGTGACGACGCCGACGGGCTTCAAAGCAGCTTATGATGCCGTTGTCGAGGGTGGATGGAGCACATTGTCTGCGCCCGAAGAATATGGCGGGCAGGGGCTGCCGCATGTCGTTTCGACTGCGTTCACCGAATATATGTCGAGCGCCAACATGGCATTTTCAATGTATTTCGGGCTGACGCACGGGGCCATCGCCGCGATCATGGCCAAGGGATCGGATGCACAAAAGGCGCTTTATGTGCCGAAAATGGTTTCGGGCGAATGGGGCGGGACGATGAACCTGACCGAGCCGCAGTGCGGCACCGACCTTGGCCTGATCAAGACGCGCGCGGTTCCGCAGGCTGACGGGTCGTGGGCGATCACCGGCACGAAGATCTTCATTTCGTCGGGCGAACACGATCTCACCTCGAACATCATCCATCTGGTTCTCGCAAAGACGCCCGATGCACCCGACAGCGTGAAGGGCATTTCGCTGTTCATCGTACCCAAGGTCGTCGTAAGCGAGGACGGCTCGCTGGGCGCGCGCAATGCCGTTTCCTGCGGGTCGATCGAGCACAAGATGGGCATTCACGGCAATTCGACGTGTGTGATGAACTATGACGGCGCGACGGGCTATCTGGTCGGCGAGGAGATGAAGGGGCTTGCTGCGATGTTCATCATGATGAACGCCGCGCGCCTCGGGGTCGGCCTGCAGGGCCTTGCGGTGGGCGAAGTCGCCTATCAAAATGCCGTGCATTACGCGAAGGACCGTCGACAGGGCCGTGCGCTGACCGGGGCGGCCGAACCGGGCGAGAAGGCCGATACGTTGTTCGTCCACCCCGATGTTCGCCGCATGCTGATGGAGGCAAAGGCGCTGAACGAGGGCTTGCGCGCGCTGATCCTGTGGGGCGCGCTCCAGGTCGATCTCGCCCATCAGGCGCAGACCGAGGAGGAACGGCAGCACGCCGACGACCTGATCTCGCTGCTCACCCCGGTCATCAAGGGCTATGGCACCGACATGGGCTATGCGATCGCGACCAACGCGCAGCAGGTCTATGGCGGGCACGGCTACATCGCCGAATGGGGCATGGAACAAGATGTGCGCGATGCCCGGATCGCGCAGATCTATGAAGGCACCAACGGGATCCAGGCGCTGGACCTCGTGGGCCGCAAGCTCGCCAAGGACGGCGGGCGCGCGGTGCAGCTTTTTTTCAAGACGATCGGTGACGAAGTCGCTGCTGCAAAGGGGAACCTCGCAACTGCCGATTTCGCGGTACGACTGGAAAAGGCGAACGGCGAACTGCAGGCTGCCACGATGTGGCTGATGCAGAACGGCCTGACCAATCCGAACAATGCGGGTGCGGCTTCGGTGCCCTATATGCACCTGATGGGCATTGTCGCGCTGGGCTTGATGTGGCTGCGAATGGCGGTTGCGGCACAGGCGCAGCTCTCGGCAGGGCAGGGTGATGTGGCATTCCTCGAAGCCAAGCTGACGACGGCGCGCTTTTTTGCCGAACGGATCATGCCCGATGCCGGATCGCTGCGCCGCAAGCTCGAAGGGGGCGCAGAAGCAGTAATGGCGTTGCCGGTGGAAATGTTCGAGGCGGCTTGACGGCGGGCGGTTGGCTGCTTTTCACGCTGCACCGCAACCCGCCGTTGACCGTTTCCCGTGCCCTTACTATAGGCCGCGCTCGCTTGTGCGGCGGAGTAGCTCAGCTGGTTAGAGCAGCGGAATCATAATCCGCGTGTCGGGGGTTCAAGTCCCTCCTCCGCTACCATTTCCCTATCCGGAAGCTTCCAAAAGCTTCCTTTTTTCAGAAAATCGAAGAAGATCAGAGGTTTGCGGGGGATTTGCGTCCGCATGTGCCCGGGGCCCTCCACATCCAGCCGAACCGGTGTGGGGTATTTCGGGCGTATTTTCGCGGAGTATCGGAACGAAGCGATACCCCCATGCCTCTGATCGAGGTTCCAGCCAAGCAATCCGAGCCCCCCGATCTGGCATATAAACTGGCTGACGGGGAGGGGCTTACACCGAATGGATCGAAACTGTGGCGGATGAAGTACCGCTTGGGAGGCAAAGAGAAGCTCCTCTCATTCGGTGCCTACCCAGCACTAGCCATCAGGCCATCGGCTTCGCGCGGTTCCGATCCCACTTTGGCAGTCAGGGCACTTTTTTCCGAGCGCTCCTCCAACTGCCTGGAAAGTTACCTAAACGATGCAAGTGGTGGTGACGCATCCCAAGGATAGTTCTAAGATATTGATTGATAGCAAAAAGTTTGGTGGACGCACTTGGGCTCGAACCAAGGACCCGCTGATTAAGAGTCAGCTGCTCTACCAACTGAGCTATGCGTCCGGTTTGCCTTATGGCAGGGTCGCTGCCGGTAGCAGCGGAGGGGCGGCGGCGCAAGGGGCAGCCTG
>JANPGY010000019.1:0-63736 GCA_031424175.1 Sphingomonadales bacterium | reverse complement strand
CACCGCCCTGCTCGATCGCATCACCCACCATTGCGATATCGTCGAGACCGGCAACGACAGCTGGCGCTTCAAACACCGCAGCTGACCACCTCAGAAATCGACTTCGCGCTGCTGCCGCCTCCGGTCGGGCTACGCCCTCCCAACGCCCTCAGCAGCGCGAAACACGCGCCCAGCAGCAACCGTTCTACGCAACGCAAAGGGGGTCCCTATTGCGCGCCGATAGGGGATCCCGATTGGACGCCGATTGACACTCTACGGCCAGAACTGCGGTTCGCCAGGATCGGCGGGTCCGAACTCGGCACCGGGTTCATTACAGCCTGAATTTAGCTGGAATCAGCGCACGACGCTCACGTTCGGCGATATCGATCTTTCGCTTTTGTGGCGCCATATCGACAGCATGAAGGTCGAGTCAGGGGTTACCACTTTCACGGGAGCACTTTCCGGTGGCGCTCTTGACGGAACCAACGTCAACTTTGGCCGGATAAAGGCTTATAATTACTTCGATCTTGCAGCACGTTTCGGTGTGAGCGATAACTTCGATCTGACCGTGACCGTGCAAAACCTGTTCGACAGGCAGCCGCCTCTGGTCGGCTCTACAGTTGGTTCGACCAGCTTTAACAGCGGCACACCTATCCGTCGACCTACGATGCATTAGGGCGCCGCTTCGCTGTTGGTGCACGCCTCAAGTTTAGGACAGATGCAATTCAGGACATGGGGCGGGCTTCGGCCCGCCCTTGCTTAGTGGTCAAATCCAAACCGCTCGACCCATGGCTGCAGCAGGCTCAATATGGGCGACAACTGGTCGACATATCTGCGCCATTGACCCCGCCCGTCGTATAGCCCCCGGCGTACCTGTGTTGCGCTTGCGGTCCTCACGCCACGTTTTTGCGCAGTACGGTCGAATTTGAGAAAAGTATCTGTCCACTCAAGCTCGCAGAATGCCGCAATTGCCCTGACAGTTGGTTCGAAGTCGGTCACAAGTTTATCGTACCGCACGATATGAAACTGCAACGGAAGCAACGACATGCAGCGCTCGGTAAGCGTCATCAACGCGCGATAGTGTCGTGCAGTTTCGTCAAGATCACTAAACGCCCAAGCCGCTGGGCTGGGGGTAAAATTGATCCGGAAGCAGCTGAGGACGACATCACGGGGGTCACGTCGCATAACGAGTATCCGCGCATCGGGGAACAATCGGGCGATGACGGGAAGCTTGATCGCATTTAACGGGTTCATATCGACAAATGTCTTCCCAACAACACTGTCGGCAAGCTTAGTCACCGTTCGCCAATAGGTTCTGCGCAGGTCATCGACGACGACAGGATCAAGGCTGTCGAGCTTGGGCATCGACCCGTCATTGTCGATCAGGGCCGTGTCGATGTCCGCCATCGTATCACGTTCTTCCAACGCCACGACGCCCGGCGCGCTCGCCAGGATATTTTCAACCAGAGTCGTCCCCGAACGCGGATATCCGAGCAGGAAAATGTGAGTAGCGGCGGCATCCGGTACCTCGCCGACGCACGCTTTTGCCGTTCCCTCTCGCACCTGTGCCGCGATGGCTTCGATGAAGCTGCGGTGCGACGTGCGCTTGAAACTTGGCTCGAGCAGGCCTGCGTACACCGAGCGAAAATTGGTTTGCGCTGCTGCCCATGAGGCGAAAGCGACGGTGGTGCGGTCCTGACGATCGAGCGAATCTCCAAGCAAGGTTAAGGCACGCGTCCGGTCGTCGCCTCTCAATCCCGATTCGAGGGCGGCTCGCAAGCGCTTCTCGGATGCCGCTCCGTCCCGAGCTTCGATTTCGATCGTTGCAAGAGCGAAAATTGCGCTCGGCTCGGCCGGATTAATGGCCAGCGAACGTTCGGCGAGTTCCCGGCCTTCCTTGCTGTTACCCTCTCTCGCCGCGGCATCGGCAAGCTTACCCCATGCAGGTGCCAGCTTCGGATCGAGCTTAAGAGCACGCGTATAGCTTTCGCGGGCATCCGCCGTCGATCGCAGAGCGTCGAGCGTATAACCGCGTTCAAGCCACGCAGCCGCATGTCGAGGTTGCTTTGCAACGACCTCGTTGAGCACGAGAAGCGCCTCGTCGAGCTTTCCTTCCTTGCGCAGGACGGAACCGATGGCGGCCACTATGAGAACGTCATCGGGTGCAAGCCGCAGGGCCCGGAGCAGCAGCGCATGAGCGCCCGCATAGTCTCTTTCTTCTTCTCTGCGCCATGCGGCGAGATTGAGGTAAAGCGGCTTCACGAAGCCACGTTTGAGTGCCAATTCAGCCAATCCAGCCGCGTGTGAAATGTTATTCTGGGCAAGCGCGCGCTCGATATCCGCCAGCAACGCGGATCGACCGCTCTTTTTCAAGCGTGGATCAAGTTTACGCGGCATGATTTGCGACGACTACCTATTCCATATTATGCTGTTTAACGACAATTACGTCTCTGCAAAGGTAAAACCATGATGCGCATCGCCGCCGCGTTGCTGGCTTTAACGTCTACCGCCGTCGTTGCACAGCCACATCCAACGCCCGCGGCCAAGCCGACAGACAAAGGCGCAAACACTGTCGTCTGCAAGCGCTTCATCAGGACAGGTTCGCTGGTAGATGGCTACCGGGAATGCAAGTCGAAGGCGGACTGGCAGCGCGAGCGAAATGCAGTGCGCGCGCCATCGTCGTCGATTGATTCCTGCAGGCGCAGTGATTCCGCGATTGGCTGCTGAGATGAGCCGAGACATGCCGACCTCCGCATCGTCACAAGGGCAATCAAGGGCGCTCTGATCCTTCGCGAGGTAATAGGCCTGCGCCGATCGGTTTTGCTGTTGCAAGCAGCGGCGCAGGTAAGACCATAGCGATACCGAACGTTTGCGCGACCGTCTCGGTCCAGATGGCCACTTTTTCAATCTCTTCGGTAAATGTCGTGGCCGCTTCACGATGTTCCTGGATTCGATCGGGAGCAGTGAAACGGATTCCGGTCTTTGAATGATTGGAAAACGCAGGACCGTTGAGAATCTGCTCCAGTCGTGCGGGATTCATCGTCAGCCCGAAATGCTCCGACAAAAGGGCGATCGATCGAGCCGGACTTTCGATTAGCGACTCGCTGTCCAATGTCCGCAACCGCTGGTGACCGAAGGGTGTAACGAGCCTTGCAAACAATGCGTGTTGGATCAGCCATCCAATTGCCGCCACCTGAAGATCCGTTAGGCCCAGCAGATCGCGTGCGGAATACCCAAACGTCTTAAAGCCATCGTCGATCAACCCGATCAGCAGAGTGCGCGCCCAACGGCGCCCGTCGAGCCCCTTCTTGGCGATCGAGGCCAGATAGGTCCGCAATGGGGCATGAAGCAAGACGGCGCGCGCGTCCGGTCGCAGCGCAAGAATGCTCGGCGCCAGTATGTTCACGATATTGGATGGTTTGACGATCACAGCTTCACCGGGCGTGAAAGGTCGCCCAAGCAGGGCAAGGACATCACCCGTCACGGACGCCATATCTTCACTTTTGCCGCCCCTACGGCGCCAACCCACGACATCATTGAGGATGACGGGCTCCTTGAGCCCCATTGCCCAACCTGGCAGATCGAACACTCGCGAAATAAGAGTTGAGCAACAATACGCCGAATGAAAGACGAAATGGATCTGCGCACTGGCAGGTGTCCCGGCCATCGCATCTTCGCGCTTCAAAATTAAATGTTGCAGGCCCTTGGGGAAATAATCATCGGTAAGAAACGTCAAATTTCCGTGTAAAGGCCGTGGAACGCGCAAAAAATGTATGGCGTCGTTCGCAGTGTCATAGCGATGGGGGAGCCAGGCAGCATCGCGCGCCACCACATTTGTTTGTCCACCCATCGAAACGTCAATACCGGTTGTGCGGCTGAGCGGAACAAGAAACTGAGCTGCACCAGGTTTTCTGGAGGCTCCCGGATCTGAGAAGGAGCCACGATGAGCAAGGCGACGAACAAGTTTCTGCCGAGGTCTGTGAGCGGGCGATTCGGATGGTTGACGACTAGTGCCCTACCCGGCGGGCAGGCGACGGAACTGGCGCACCGAATAGATATGTATTACCGTCTGTATCGACGCTGCAGCGTCGAGTCTGAATGCAAAACGACATAGAGTGACGCGGCGCCGCAAGTGGATGAAAAATTCGATCGACCGTAGTGTCACAGGGGATGATTAGGACATGAAAAATATAAACAGCAAAACGCTTGAATATACAACAGTGAACAGTGCCTGTCCCACGGGGGATATAGTTGAAGGTGCAAACTCGTTGTCTGGGGTATACCAAGGGTCACCTAAACTTTCGTACATAGGCGAATTCATGTCTCCCGGAAACCGAGGAAAACTGCTTCGATATTCGTCCATCGGATCGCTCCTTTCGAAGAGAAGTCTAAGCATAGCTCGTTTTGTGTTCAAGCCGGGAACATATCGTGTCTTTCCTGTCGAGCAAGCTGTTGTCTTGTCGTGCGTCATCCTGTCGGCCTTTGGATCGTCAATAGCGTACGCTCAAAAACTCGGAGTCGGAGGTACCGGCGTCGACGAGGCCTCGCAGTTGCCGATCTGCGATAAGTCACTCGGCACCGTGGCGCTCGTCGAGGAGAAACGAAGTCGGATCCCCGCCTCGATGCGATGCCGCCGCAGATCCGGGCGATGATGGAAATGGCGCAGGCGCAGCAGGGCGGTGGCGGCCAATCGGTTGATCCGCTTCCTCTGCTTAAACTGTTGGTGTCGCGCTCGCGGTGTTTTACGGTCGTCGATCGGGGTGCCGGGTTCGATGCGTTGCAGCGCGAGCGGGCATTGTCAGCAGGCACGGCCGCTGGTGCCGCAGTCGCTCCGACACTCACCGCGGCCGATTATATGTTGACGGCACAGGTCGTCTATTCCGACGCGAAGAGCCGCCAGAGCGCGGGCGGTATGGGCGGCCTTATCGGCGGTCTGGGTTTTTCGCAGAAGACGCTCGAGGCACAGACGCTGCTGTCATTGACCAGCGTCAAGACAGGTGTCCAGGAGGCCGTGGCAAGCGGGCAGGCGCGCAAGAAAGACATTGGTGTCCTGTTTGGCGGGCTGAGTGGTCTCGGTGTCGGCGCGCTCGGTGGCACCTATTCGTCGAGCGACATGGGCAAGATCACATCGCTCGCGCTGCTCGACGGGTTTCGCAAGCTCGTCCTCGATGCACAGGCCCGATTGGTACCGGCAAGATGAAGTCTGGTAGCACGACCTTCCGGGGTGCGATCTGAATGCGCCGTCGCTACGGCCAGAAGGTCGTCGATTTCGTTCTGCATGGCCGGGCTCATCGCCCCTGCCATTTCGGGGTGCGCTTTTCGGCAAAGGCGCGCGGGCCTTCCTGCGCATCGTCGCTCATATAGGTAAGTTCAGACGCGGCGCGCGCCGCTTTGAGTGCAGCCGCGCGCCCCATTTCGGTCGCGAGCATCACGGTTTCGCGCCCTGCCTTTACGGAGAGCGGCGCGCCTTCGAGAATTTCCCGCGCAAGGTCAAGCGCGGTATCCAGCAGTGCCTCGGGCGCTGCGATCCGGTTGACCAGCCCGATCTCATAGGCGCGCTGCGCGGTGATCGGCTTTCCCGTCAGGATGATCTCCATCATGATCCGCTGCGGGATCATGTGAATCAGCGGTGCCGCCCAAGGCGAGCTGCGCCCGACCTTCACTTCGGTGATTGCGAACAGGGCGGTGCTGCTCGCCACGCACAGGTCGCACGCCTGGGCGATCATCCAGCCGCCGGCAAAGGCGACCCCGTTGACCGCCGCGATCGTCGGCTTGGACAGTTCGATATTGTCATATGGCAGGGGAAAGAAATCGCGCGGCGGCTCCGTCATGCCGCTTTCGACCATCGCCTTCAGGTCTCCGCCTGCGCAAAAAGCCCTGTCACCCGCACCGGTCAGAATGGCGACGCGCAGCGCGGGATCATGCTCGAAACGGTGCCACGCCGCCCGCAGCCCCTCGCGGATTTCGATGCTCAGCGCGTTGCGCGTGCCGGGCCTGTTCAAGGTGATAACCGCGATGCCATCGCCTCTGGCATCGAACAGAACCGCGTCGCCCATTTCAATATCCCCTTTGGCGGATGACGTGCGCCGCGAGATCGGGTCCGGCGGTGTCGGTTGCCGGCATCATTGCGCGACGCTGGCGAGAAGCGCCTGCGCACGCGACTTCATCGAGAAAATCCCGCACGAGCGTCCGCGCGAGACCCTTTTTCTCAGGTGTGACTGCATCTTCGAACTCAAGCAGGGCAACGTCGGCGGCGCTATCTGCCGCACGTCGCATCTTTTTCTCGCTGTCGCCTGGCGCGAACAGCCATGACCGCATTTTCAGGGGAGGGCTGCCCATCATGGCCTCACAACTCGTTCCATGCCCTTTGCCGGTAAACTGCGATGCGTCGGCGGTAAAGAAGGCCTCGCTTGAGCATCCCGCCATGGCCGGTAAGAGCCACGGCGCCGGCGCGGTGATCTGGCTGGATCCGGCAGCTTGAGGATGCGAGGTGGTTAGGCGATGACGACAACACTGACTCACCTCGACCGGCTCGAGTCCGAGAGTATTCACATCATGCGCGAGGTCGTAGCCGAGGCCGATAAGCCCGTGATGCTTTATTCGGTAGGCAAGGATTCCGCCGTGATGCTGCATCTGGCGCGCAAGGCCTTTTATCCGTCACTGCCCCCTTTTCAGCTGCTGCACGTCGATACGACGTGGAAATTCAGGGCGATGTACGATCTGCGCGCGAAAGCCGCGCGCGATGCGGGCATGGAACTGCTGGTTCACCGGAATCCGGAAGCCCTGTCGCGCGGCATCAATCCGTTCGATCATGGTCCGCTTCATACCGATATGTGGAAAACCGAAGGGCTGAAGCAGGCGCTCGACACACATGGCTTTGACGTGGCGTTCGGCGGCGCGCGACGTGACGAGGAAAAGAGCCGCGCAAAGGAGCGCATCTTCAGTTTCCGGACCGCAGCGCACGGATGGGATCCGAAAAACCAGCGCCCCGAACTGTGGAATCTTTACAATGCACGCAAATCAAAGGGTGAAACCATCCGCGTTTTTCCGGTATCAAACTGGACAGAGCTTGATATCTGGCAGTATATTCATCGCGAGGCTATTGAAATCGTACCACTTTATTTCAGCGCGATACGGCCGACCTACGTTCATCAGGGTCAACTGTTCATGGCTGACGATATCGAACGGCTCGAGCGTGTCATGGGCAGACGGCCCGAGATCAGCGAGCGGTCGATCCGGTTCCGAACATTGGGATGTTTCCCGCTGACCAGCGCCATTGAGAGCACTGCTGCGACTTTGCCCGAGATCATCCGGGAAATGCTGCTCACTACGACATCCGAACGTCAGGGCCGGGTCATCGATCACGATCAGGCAGGAAGCATGGAGAAGAAGAAACAGGAGGGCTATTTCTGATGTCCGCCATGTATGATGGCGATGCGTCCGCCGCGACCTCAATGCTGATCGCCTCGGATGTCGAGGCCTATCTGGAACAGCATCGGCACAAAAGCCTCCTCCGCTTCATCACCTGCGGTTCTGTCGACGACGGGAAATCGACGCTCATCGGACGACTGCTTTACGATTCCAAGATGATCTTCGACGATCAGCTCGCGGCGCTTGCGGCGGACAGTCGTCGGATCGGCACGCAGGGGCAGGACATTGATTTCGCCCTGCTTGTCGATGGCCTCGCCGCCGAGCGCGAGCAGGGCATCACCATCGACGTTGCCTATCGCTTCTTCGCGACTGAAAAGCGCAAGTTCATCGTCGCCGACTGCCCGGGGCACGAACAATATACGCGCAACATGGTCACCGGCGCTTCGACCGCCGACCTTGCGGTCATCCTGATCGACGCGCGCAAGGGGGTGCTCGTCCAGACGCGGCGGCACAGCCACCTCGTCAAGCTGCTCGGCGTCCGCAACATCGTGCTGGCGGTGAACAAGATGGATCTGATCGGCTATGATGAGACGCGCTACGATGCGATCATCGCCGAATACAGGGCATTTGCCGTGGGCATCGGGCTCACCGATGTGACCGCAATGCCGATTTCGGGCATCAGGGGCGACAACATCACCCGCCTATCGCCGAACATGCCATGGTATGCCGGTAAGTCGCTGATGGCGCATCTGGAAAGCGTGGTGCTCGATGACGATCCCGCGCAGACCAAACCGCTGCGCATGGCAGTGCAGTGGGTCAATCGCCCCAATCTCGACTTTCGGGGATTTTCGGGCCAGATCGCCGCCGGAACGGCCCGTCCCGGCGATCCGATCCGCATCCTTCCGTCAGGGAAAACATCGACAATCAGCAGGATCGTTGCGCATCGCCCCGGGGCCAGCTCCCCCGCCGAGGATGGCGAAATCGGTGAAATTGGTGAAGCGATTGCCGGCCAGTCGGTCACACTGTGCCTCGCCGATGACGTCGATTGTTCGCGCGGCGACGTCATCGCTGCCGCCGACGCGCCGCCCGAAGTATCGGATCAGTTCGAAGCGACGATCGTCTGGCTTGCCGATGAGCCGCTCGTTCCGGGGCGCGCCTATTGGCTGAAGCTCGGAACGCAGACGGTTTCCGCCCGTGTGCAGGCACCCAAATATATCGTTGACGTCAACAGCATGGAGCAGCTGGCGGCGAAGACGCTGGAACTGAACGCCATCGGCGTTGCCGAAATCGCCACCGACCGCCCGATCGTCTTCGAACCGTTCAGTGCCGGTCCTGCGCTGGGCGGATTCATCCTGATCGACAGGATCACGAGCCGCACCGTCGGTGCCGGCATGCTGCACTTCAGCCTTCGTCGCGCGCAGAATGTCCACTGGCAGGCAACCGACATCGGGCGCGAAGCCCATGCATGGCTCAAGAATCAAAAGCCTCGCGTGCTCTGGTTCACCGGCCTTAGCGGTTCGGGCAAATCGACAATCGCAAACGAGGTCGAAAAGCGCCTCAACCTGATGAACCGGCACACCTTCCTGCTCGACGGCGACAATATCCGTCATGGGCTGAACAGGGATCTTGGCTTTACCGAACCCGATCGGATTGAGAACATCCGCCGCATCGGCGAAGTCGCGAGGCTGATGGCGGATGCGGGTCTGATCGTGCTGACTGCCTTCATTTCGCCCTACCGCGCTGATCGCGACATGGTTCGCGCGATGCTACCGGAAGGCGAGTTCACCGAAATCTTTGTCGATACGCCGCTGGCGGTTGCCGAAGCGCGCGACGTGAAGGGCCTGTATAAAAAGGCGCGTGCAGGTCAGCTCGCCAACTTCACCGGCATCGACAGTCCCTATGAAGTGCCGCTTGACCCCGAGATCCGCGTGAATACCGTCGCGATGACGCCGACTGAGGCTGCAGATTTCATCGTGCGCAAGATCATGCCGCTCAGATGACCTGCCTGACCGATGCCGGGCTTGCCACGCACCTCGCCGATCTGGCTGGCAGATTGCTGCTGCAAGTCCGCGCCTGCGGCCTCTTGTCGCCTCGGACCCTTGGCAAGGCAGGCGATCATACTGCCAATCAGTATCTCGTTCACGCACTTGCCGAGCAGCGCCCCGACGACGGGCTGTTGTCCGAGGAAAGCGAGGACAACGACGCGCGCCTGGCGAAATCGCGGGTGTGGATCATCGATCCCGTCGATGGCACGCGCGAATATGGCGAGGGACGGACAGACTGGGCCGTCCATGTCGGTCTGGCGGTCGAGGGAGTTGCCGCAGTCGGTGCCGTGGCGCTGCCCGGTCTCGGGCTGATTTTCCGTACCGACCGCCCTGTGGCGCTGCCTCCCTTGAACACGCCACCACGCATGGTCGTCAGCCGTACCCGACCCGCTGCAGAAGCGCTTGCAGTTGCCAAGGAGATCGGTGCCGAACTCGTGCCGATGGGATCGGCAGGGGCCAAGGCAATGGCTGTCGTCCGCGGGGAAGCAGAAATCTATCTGCATACCGGTGGTCAACATGAGTGGGACAGTTGCGCGCCCGTCGCGGTCGCCGCGGCTTGCGGCCTGCACGTCAGCCGCGTCGATGGATCGCGGCTGGTTTACAATCGGCGCGATCCGTATCTGCCCGATCTGCTGATCTGCCGGACCGAATGGGCCGCGTACGTCCTCGATCTGGTGAACAGCTAGGCGACCGTTTTCGAGGCGCGCAGGCTGGCGATCGCGCGCTCGTCCAGGCCAAGCAGCCCGCTCAGGATGTCATCGGTATGCTCGCCCAGCACCGGCGGGGCCGTCGGCACTGGCTGCTGCGCGCCTGGGAACTTGATGGGCCGGTTGACGATGCGGATCCTGCCAAGCGCCTTGTGCTCGGTTTCAACCACGATTTCGCGCGCAACGGCATGCGGCTGCGACAGGGCATCGAGCACGCCGAGGATCGGCGCATGGGGAACATTGTGCCGGGTCAGAACAAGATCGAGCTCGGCAAAGCCCAGAAGGCTGGTTTTGCCGCTGATGAGCGCATCGACTTCGGTCCGGTTGCAGCGGCGCTGCTCGAGCGTGTCGTAGCGCGGATCGTCGATATAGGCCTCGAGTCCCAGCGCATGGCAGAGATTCGCCCAGAAGGCGTTGGTAAGGCACGCGATGATCATGAGACCGTCACGTACGGGGAAGGCACCGTAAGGCACGAGATTGGGATGCGGATTGCCCTGTGGCTGCGGATTTGCCCCGTTGTGCCACGCAATCTGTGGAAGATACGCGAGAAGACCCATCAGCCCGTCAAGAAGACTGATGTCGATCAGGCGTCCCCGGCCGGTCCGCGTCCGTTCGTAAAGCGCTGCCAGGATGCCGATCGGGCCGTTGATTCCGCCGACCAGATCGCCCATCGGCAGGCCCAGCCTCGTCGGTTGCCGGTCGCGCTCGCCGTTGACGCTGAGCGCTCCCGACAGTGCCTGGGTCACGATGTCGAACGATGGATGGTCGCTCAGCGGCCCCGTCATCCCGAAGCCTGAAATGGCGCAGTATATCAGCCCCGGATTGGCAGACGACAGCGTGTCATAGCCAAGGCCGAGCCGATCCATCACGCCCGGCCGGTAGTTTTCGATCAGTATGTCGCACTGTTTCGCCAGATCGCGCGCCAGTGCGGCCCCGTCCGCCGACTTCAGATCGATGACGATGCTTTTTTTCCCCCGGTTGACGCCGAGGAAATAGACGCTGTGACCGTCTGCAAATGGTGGAAAGGTGCGCGTGTCGTCGCCGCTGCCTGGCGGCTCGACCTTGATGATTTCGGCACCCAGATCGGCAAGCGCGAGCGACGCCGCAGGCCCCGCCAGCACGCGCGAGAAATCGAGAACGCGGACCCCGCTCAGCGGCCCGGCCCAGTCGGCAGGTAAAGTGCTGTTCATCGATGGCACTTATGGCGCGCTGTCGCATCCCTCAAGGACAAACCTGCCCGGTTGCGCGGCGTGTCCGGGGCCTGGCACTATGCCGGGTCGCCGCGCTCGACCGGATCATGGTGCCCAGTGAATATCGACAGCAAGTTCGCAGTCGCCCAGCACGCGCCCGATCGGATAGGGTGACGAAACACCCTCATCGATCGCGCCTTCGAGCAGATCGCGTTTTGCCTGACCGGTGATGGTGATCATGACGGTGCGGCTGGCAAGGATCGCAGGCTTCGAAAGCGTCACGCGCGCGACGGGGGCCTCGGGCGGCATCGGATCGGGAAGCACTCCGAGGGCCCGGCGTTCACGCGGGCCGTTGAGCGCCTCGTCGAGGTCGGCACCGGGAAAGATCGAGGCGGTGTGCCCGTCGCTGCCCATGCCCAGCCAGACGAGATCTGGTGGCCAGGGCAGATCGGCAAGGCGCGCGTCAGCGGCGCGCCCTGCCGCCTTGTAATCAGCCGCCTTTTCGGATGTCAGCGGGATGACCCGGCCGCCCTTGGGCAGGAAGATTTTGGCGAGCATCGCGACGTTTGAAAGCGGGCTGGCAACTTCGACGAGCCGATCATCGGTCGGGATAACGGTCACGTGTTTCCATGCCCGCTTCTGTTCGGCAAGCAGTTTCAGCGCCGGAACGGGCGTCAGCCCTCCGGGAAGCGCGAGCAGCGCCGAGCCGCGCGCCTCGAGTGCGGAGTCGATGATGAAGCCAACATCCCCCGCAACCGCGCGCGCCATTTCGTCAGCGTCTTCATAATCCCACCATTCGGCTTCGATCGTCACAAGCGTTTTTCCCGGTTGAAAAGTCTAATTTGCCGCGGCGGCGGGAATGCTGCCCGGCGGTGGCGGCATGATTGCCGCGGCCTCGAGAATGTCGAGTGCCTGGTGCGCCTCGATCCAGCGGCGGGCATCGATGCCCCAACTGTTCGCCGAGGCTGCTCCGGGCAGACGCGAAATTTCCGCAAGTGCCCCATCCACCTGCCCGCCGTCGATCATCAGGCGCGCCCTGCCGATCCTTTGATCGGGTGCCGGCGACCCGCCGCTCTCCCGCCGCACGACAATGAGCGATCCGAGCGTGCGCCGGGTTGCGGTCCACCAGTCTTCGTCCCTTCCGCCAGTCAAAAGTTGCGGCGCGATGGTGTCTAGCTGTTGGCGGAGCATGACGAGTGTCACGGGGCGCTGCGCCGCGGCGATGATCTGTGCCACCGCGCGCGGCTGAGCGGCGGCAAAGCGATCGCGCAACTGACCTTCGATATAGCCGAGCCCGGTACCGCGATCGATTGCGCGGCGTGCCGCAAAGGCGATCAACATTCCCTCCGCGCGTCCCGCATTGCCCGCCGCGGCTGCTGCCCGCAGATCCGCGCGCGCAATCCGTGCCTCGAGCTCGCTGACGCGTGCCTCGACTTCGGTTGCCACCGGCGCCGCGAGAGCCGGTGCCGCCGCGCCTGTCTCAATTGTCGCGGACCGGGGCAGGGCGGCGACGACCTGCGGTGCCGGAGCCGATGAGGCTCCTACGCCATCACTCGCGATCCAGTCGCGCGCCGGGCCCCAGCGCATAAGCGCCCAACCCATGACGATCGCGCCGACGACGAATGCGAGAAGCGCCGCGATCAGCGCAGTTCGGAGCGGGCGCGCGGTCCGTCCCAAAGTATCTTCAAAGGGATCAGGGCGTGTCATCGCGCGTCAGCCTTCGCACAGCGGCGCAGCGAGCGCCAGCATTGCCGCATCGGTCGGCGTATCAGGCCACCGGACCGAGCGCCAGCCCGTGCCCACGCCAAGGAGGGACTTTTCACTGATCCCCACGATATCGATCGCCGCGCGGTCCGGCACCAATTCGGCGAAGCGCTCACCGGCCCTTCTGGAATGGATCAGCGCGACCGCGTCGGCAGGCAATTCGGGAGAGGGAAGGGCGTTCATCGCATATACCACGACCGTTACGAGCTCGACAGCCGTATCGGCGTGTTGCGTCCGCTCCCGGCCGGTCAGATGCAGGATGCGGCGGCAACCATCGCACACGACCCGCGAAAGCAACTCGTCGACCGTCCCGCAACCGGCATGAACATCGGTAAATCCCGCTTCATGCGCCGCGCGCGCTGTCGTCGCGCCGACAGCATAGACCGGAAGCGCGTGAAAAGCGGCAAGCCGGGTGCCGCCGAATCTGATCGCATTGGCGCTTGTTACCATCACCGCATCCAGAATCCCGCCAGGCGGAGTCCATTCGACCTCAACGCCTCCGAAAAGAGGCTCGACGACTGTTGACAACCCCAATGCACGGGCACGCAGTGCAGTCTCCTGCGCATCGGGCTGCGGGCGCAGGATCAGCAGCGGGCGCGTCACTGGGCGAAAAGTCCGCGCAGGTCCGGATGCGCTTCAGCAAGCAGCCTATGCGCGAGTGCGGCGGCATTGCCGGGCTCGTCGATCACCATATCGCCTTGGTGGCTGAGTGAGCCATCACCCGACAGAATCTGTCCGCTCAACAGCAAGGCGCCGTTTTCGTAACGGGCGTGCGCGCCAACCGGCGAGTGACAATCGGCGCTGAGCGCGGCAAGGAACGCCCGCTCGACGGCGACGGCGACATGCGTGGGACGGTGGTCGATCGCGGCGAGAAGAGCCCGCGTCCGCATATCATCGCTGCGGCATTCGATCCCCACCGCACCCTGCGAGGCAGCGGGCAGCATGTCGGCGACCGGGACGGCATGACCGATTTCGGGATGGCCAAGCCGGTCGAGCCCGGCGGCCGCGAGCAGTGTCGCATCGGCCTCGCCCGACTTGAGCTTGCTCAGCCTCGTGGCGACATTGCCGCGGAACATCACGATCTGGAGATCGGGCCGCAGCCTGCGAAGTTGCGCGGCCCGACGCGGCGAGCTGGTGCCGACGCGGGCGCCCTGTTTCAGCGCCGCCACATTCTCGCCCCCGATCAGACGATCGCGCACGTCGGCACGTTCGAGCATTGCTGCGATGACGATCGCATCGGCGCGCTCCGTCTCGACGTCCTTCATCGAATGTACTGCAAAGTCGATCTCGTGCCGCAACAGCATAAGATCGAGCCCCTTGGTCCAGAGCGCTTTGCCACCAATGTCGGCCAGCGGCCGATCGAGCACCCGGTCGCCTTCGGCAACCTGCGGGCAGATTGTTATGGCATCGTCAGGCAGATCATGCGCGGCCATCAGCGCCGCTTTAACCATTCGGGCCTGTGCCAGCGCGAGCGGCGATGCACGCGTGCCGAGACGCAAGGGTGTGGATGCGGTCATCGCGGTCTGCTAGCGCACCGCTCATGGACGGGAAAGCCCGGTGACACTCATCCTCGGCATTGAATCGAGCTGCGACGAGACCGCCGTGGCCCTCGTCACGCATGATCGGCAGATTTTTGCCCATGAGCTGGCAGGGCAGGAGGCGACGCACAGGCCCTATGGCGGGGTCGTTCCCGAACTCGCGGCGCGTGCCCATGTCGAGCTTCTGCCGTCGCTCATCGAGACCGCGCTGGCGCAGGCAGGCGTGCGCCTTGCCGACGTCGATGCGGTTGCCGCGACGGCAGGGCCCGGGCTGATCGGCGGCGTGATGGTGGGGCTGGTCATGGGCAAGGCGCTGGCGCATGCTGTCGGCAGGCCGCTCGTTGCGGTCAATCATCTGGAAGGTCACGCACTGAGCCCGCGCCTCGCCGATCCGGGGCTTGAATTTCCTTATCTGCTGCTGCTCGTGTCGGGGGGGCACTGCCAGCTTCTGTTCGTGCAGGGGGTCGGGCAGTATCGGCGACTGGCGACCACGATCGACGACGCCGCGGGTGAAGCGTTCGACAAGACCGCAAAGCTGCTTGGACTGGGGTTTCCCGGTGGTCCCGCCGTCGAGCGCGCCGCAGCCACCGGTGAGGCTGCGACAGTAAAATTGCCGCGCCCGTTGACAGGCAGTGCCGAGCCACATTTCTCGTTCGCGGGGCTGAAGAGCGCGGTGATGCGCGCGCGCGATACCGGAAAACACAGCCCCGAGGATATTTGCGCGGCTTTCCAGTCGGCCGTCGTCGATTGCCTGATCGATCGGACGCGCCGTGCCATCGGCCATGCCGCGGGTGCCACCGCGCTGGTGGTCGCGGGCGGCGTGGCGGCGAATGCCACGGTCCGCCAGGCGCTTAAAGCGCTGGCGGCGGCGCATGGATTGCCGTTCGTAGCGCCGCCTGGCTGGCTGTGCACCGACAATGCCGCGATGATCGCCTGGGCCGGGCAGGAACGGTTTGCGCTCGGGCTGACCGACGGACTCGACGTGGCGGCGCGACCGCGGTGGCCGCTCGATCCGGCGGCAGGCGCGGTACGCGGCGCGGGAGTGAAAGCGTGAAAATCGGCGTCATCGGCGGCGGTGCCTGGGGGACTGCGCTCGCGCAGGTGGCGGCGGCGGACAGCGCGCCGGTAACGCTATGGGCGCGCGAGGCCGACGTGGTCGCTGCAATCAATGATCACCATGAAAACAGGATGTTTCTGCCCGGGGTGGCGCTCGCCGCCACCATCATGGCCACCGCCGATCTGAATGCGCTCGGCGCTTGCGACGCCTATCTGGTGGTGACCCCGGCACAGCATTTGCGCGCTGTTCTGGGTGGCTTTGCCGTCGGTGGGAAGCCACTCATACTGTGTGCGAAAGGAATTGAGGCAGGGTCGACGCGGCTGCTGTCGGGCGTCGCCGCCGATGTCTGTCCGCAAAGCCGGGTTGCGGTGTTGTCGGGACCCAGCTTTGCGCATGAGGTTGCCGCCGGGTTGCCGACTGCCGTGACGCTCGCATGCGTCGATCCCGAACTGGGCCGCGCGCTTGCGATGCGGCTCGCTCGTCCATGCTTCCGGCCCTATCTGACCGATGACGTGACGGGCACCGAAATCGGCGGTGCGGTGAAGAATGTGCTGGCGATCGCCTGTGGCGTCATCGCCGGGCGAAAGCTGGGCGAGAATGCCCGCGCCGCCCTCATCGCGCGCGGTTTTGCCGAAATGGTTCGCTACGGACTTGCGCGCGGCGGGAGGGCGGAAACGCTGGCGGGGCTTTCAGGGCTGGGCGATCTCGTGCTGACCTGTTCGTCGCAGCATTCGCGGAATTTCCTGCTGGGCAGGGGCCTGGGTGAAGGGCGAAGCGCGGCCGAGATGCTCGACGGGAAGGCGAGTGTGGCCGAAGGTGCGTTCACGGCCCCCGTCCTGCAATCTTCCGCGCGGGACATGAATGTGGAAATGCCCGTGGTCGACGCCGTCTGCACGCTTCTGGATGGGAGCGCAGCCGTCGATGAGGTCATTGGCGCGCTGATGTCGCGGCCGTTGCGTCGCGAAGGCTAGGCGCGCCTTGCGTAGGCCGAATTCGCGCCATCCGCATCGGCAATATCCGCAGACGGCGCTGTCGATTCATCGATGATGAAAGCCAGAAGTGCTTTTTCAATGTCATCGAGTTCGCTATCCGACGCAATATGAAGCTTGAGCCAACGGGCTTCGTGCGCCGTCATCCCCTGGCCGGCCGAGGCAGCCGCATCGGCACTGCCCAGCGCCGCTTCGAGGCGACCGAGAAACCGGTCAACGTTCGGCATGTGATCCTGGATAAACCGATTCAGCTCGTCGGCATGGGCGGCGGTAAGCGCGTGACTGCCCGGGAACGCCATCAGATAACTGCCGACCAGCCGGACGAACAGGCGCGCCCATGATGACGCATTGTCGCCGCTGCCCGTCGCCTGTTTGATTCGGGCGAGCACATCGGCCTCGGCGTTGGAGATGGCGGGCGCATCGCTTTCCGGAAAGAAAATGCGGCGCATCAGCGCGACTTCGGCCTCCTCGACGATAAAGGGGCGCGGCGTCGTGCCCATCCGGGTCGGCCCCTTGCCGGTCAGAATGATATTTTCAATCTGTCCCAGGGCATAGGCCTTGAGGGCGTCGGGCGCGGTCGATGCCTTTTCCAGCACCAGTACGAGCAAAAGCAGATCATCCACGGTCTCTACGACGCCGTTTCGATCGATCTGCGCGATCAGCCATGCAGCTTTTGCGGCATCTACATGGCCAGCGGTATCACCCTGATCGACCAGCCACGTCGTCAAAGCCTCAAGGCAGAATTCTCTCCATTCGGCGCATTTCGCATCGCATGTGCGGTTGAGCTGGCAAATCGCATCGGCATCGTCCACACTCATCGGACCGTCACCAGAGACAATCGCGCACAGCGCATGGACGTCTTGAGGCGTAACCTGCCCGGTCGTGGCGATCCGGGCAATCGAGGAAGCAAGAAGATTGGCCATGGACAGAAGAGCTTTCGCGTGATCGAATTCGCGCCAGTCTCTATGGTGAACGTGTTAAGAGGCGGTTAGGCCGGAACCGCGGCTAAAAATCCCAGGCGATACCGTTGTTTTCCCAGTCGTTATACCGCGTTGGCTCCAGCCCCTTGGGGCCGCCTGTCTCATGGGCCGGGCCGGCGGGCGCCGGTTGCGGCACCGGTGGGCTCTTCGAAAGATGCGCCGGTGGCTTGACGTGGGGAGGGCGCTTGGCGTTCATCGCGAGCCTTTCGCTGGAGTGACTGATGGCCAGATTGGCGCGACCTGTTCCCGAATCAAGTATGGTCCCCGGCCTTGCCACCCGAGCTGCCGCGCTACGGCTACTCGATGCAGTGCTGCGGCAGGGGCAGCGCCTCGATCTGTCGGTGGCCCGTGCGACAAGAGTGCTTCCGATGCCCGAGGATCGCGCCTTCGCGCTTGCCATCGCGGGCGAGGTGCTGCGTCACCTGCCTGACCTCGATCTCCTGATCGACAGCGCCACGCCGCAGCGGCTGGCCGACGATGTGAAGGCACGGATGGTGCTGCGCATGGCGCTTGTCCAGGTGCTCAAGCTCGGGACGCCCCCGCACGCCGCGATCGCAACCGCCCTGCCGCTCGTGGCGGGCGGGCCACGACGGCTGGTCCACGGTGTGTTCGGTGCGCTGATGCGGCAAGGTGTGACGCTGCCCCAGCCGCCAACAGTGCCGCATCATGTAGTGACGCGATGGATGCGCGACTGGGGTGCGGACGCCGTTGCCGACGCAGCACAGGCGATAGCGACCGCTCCGCCGCTCGATCTGGCGCTGCGCGATCATGCGACCGGCCCGGAGGGAGAAAGCCTTGCCGTCGGCCATGTGCGGATCGCATCCGGCAATGTCGCCGCGTTCCCCGGATATGAAGAGGGACATTTCTGGGTGCAGAACCTCGCCGCGCAAATCCCGGCGCGATTGCTCGGACCCGGATCGGGCAAGACGGTGCTCGACCTGTGTGCCGCGCCCGGCGGCAAGACGATGCAACTCGCCGCGGCGGGCTGGTCCGTGATTGCAGTGGAAAGCAACGTGAGGCGGATCGAGCGCCTCCGCGAGAATCTGGCGCGGACGCATCTTTCTGCGGAGATCGTCCATGCCGATGTTCTCGAATGGCAGCCGGTCGCGCCGGTCGATGCTATTCTGCTTGACGCGCCCTGCACGGCAACAGGCATTTTTGCGAGGCACCCGGACGTGCTTTACCGGATCGAAGAGGCGGATATCGAAAAGCTGGCGCAGATGCAGCTGAGGATGCTCACGCGCGCGTTCGGCTGGCTCAGGCCTGGCGGTCGGCTGATCTATGCGACCTGCTCGGTTGAACGGGCCGAAGGCGAAAGGGTGGCCGAGGAGTCGGGTCTGATCCCGGACCCGATCCTTGCAAATGAATTGCCATGTGGCATCACGCCTTTGCCTGAAGGGTGGGTGCGGATCTTGCCACGTGCAGGGCTTGACGGGTTTTTCATCGCGCGCTTCGCCGCCTGATTGCCGCAGCCGAACCGGAAAGCTAAAGCACGATGACAATGCCTCATTCCGTCCGCATCGCCCCTTCAATCCTGAGCGCGGATTTCGCTCGGTTGGGCGAAGACGTGCGCGCGATCGAGGCAGCGGGGGCGGACTGGATTCATATCGACGTGATGGACGGTCACTTCGTTCCCAATCTTACGATCGGCCCGCTAGTGGTAAAAGCGCTCCGCCCGTACTCCACGCTCCCGTTCGACGTGCATCTGATGATAGCGCCGGTCGACGGTTTTCTTGATGCTTTTGCCGAGGCTGGGGCGGATATCATCACCGTGCATCCCGAAGCCGGCGCACACACTCACCGAAGCATCCAGCGCATCAAGGCGCTGGGCAAGCAGGCGGGCATCGCGCTCAATCCGGCCACACCTGCAAAGATGCTCGATTACCTGATCGACGATATCGATCTGGTGCTGGTGATGAGCGTCAACCCCGGTTTTGGCGGACAGGAGTTCATCGAAAGCCAGCTCCGCAAGATTGCGGCGATCCGCACGATGATCGACAAATCGGGCCGAGACATCCGGCTTGAGGTGGACGGCGGAATCGACGCCGTTACGGCACCGCGCGCGATCGGTGCCGGGGCCGACGTGCTCGTCGCGGGCACCGCGACGTTCCGTGGCGGCGCACATGCCTATGCTGCCAATATCGCTGCGCTGAGGGGACTGTGAGCGACCGGGACGGCGTGCCCGAGATACCCGAAGGTCGTCGGCTCGTGCGCATGGGGGGTGACAGGGGACTGTCGCTTGGCGAACGGCTTTCGGCGCAATTTTATCGGTTGAGCTGGCGTTCGCCTTTGCATTCGCTGCGGCTGCGCGGGCGCTATCCGCTGAAACTGCTCGCGGTGCCGCGCGATCCGTTGCCGGGTAATGCTGCCCGGGGTGTGGCGCTCATCGAGAGCAGGGCGGCGTTTGCCGACCTTCCTCCCGATGCACACCGTTTCGGTTTTCTCCGCGATCTCGCGGCGGTCGATCATCAGATGCGGACGGCACCGCTGGCCGAAAGACTGATGCAGGATTGGCTCGCGGCGCATGGCGATGCCGTCGCAGAGCCGGCGTGGCGCGCGGATCATTGCGGTTGGCGGATTCTGAATTGGGCTGCATATGCGCCGCTGATCCTGTCGTCAGGCGACATCGTGTACCGCTCCTCAGTGCTCAACACGCTCGCACGGACGGCGCGGCACCTCGATCGCACTGCCGATCGCGCGCCAACCGGCAATGCCCGCATCGCGGCATGGGCAGGTATCGTCGCAGCCGGGCTGCTGATCCCGGGCGGCGAGCCGCGACGTGCATTTGGCGAGGCAGGGCTGGCACGCGCCTTCATCTCGGGATTCAGCGAAGACGGCGGGGTCGTATCGCGGAGTCCGCGTGACCAGATCGAGGGAATCGAGCTGATCGCAATGCTCGCTGCGGCCTATGACGCGCGTAACGAAGAGCTCCCCGAGTTTATTGTTTCACTGCGGACGCGGGTGGTTGCAGCGTTGCTCGGCATCGTGATGGGCGATGGCGCGCTTTCGAGCTGGCAGGGGATGGGGCCGTTGTCGGCCGCTGCGGTGCGACGGGTCGTAGAAGCCAGCGGCGTGCGAACCCGGCCGCTGCGCCACGCACGCGATTGGGGGTATCAGCGGCTTGCTGCGGGGGGCTCGGTGGTGATTGTCGATGCCGCACCGCCGCCGCCAAGCCGGATCGCAGCAATCGGCTGCGCCTCGACGCTCGCATTCGAACTTTCGGATGGCGAGCACAGGATAATCGTCAATTGCGGCGGCAGCGAACGGCTCCCCGCTGATCTGGTGCAAGGACTGCGCACGACGGCGGCGCATTCGACCCTGGCGCTTGACGACCGCAATTCGACTGCGATCCATGACGACGGCTCACTGGGTGCGGGGGTCGGGTCAGTGGAGCTTGAACGGACCGAATCGGAAGGCGGCAGCCAGATCGATGTCACTCACGATGGCTATGCGAAACGACTGGGGTTTCTTCACAAGCGCACGCTTGCCCTGTCGGCCAACGGGGCCGAGCTGCGCGGCGAGGATTCGCTTCTTCCGGCACCACGCCGCCGCAAGACAACCCATGCGTCCTTTGCAGTCCGCTTTCACCTGGCGCCCGAGGTTGAGGTGACACCGACGGCGGATGGCCAGGGCATGCTGCTGCGCATCGATCACGAAACATTGTGGCAGTTCCGGTGCCGTGGTGGCACACTGACGGTTGAGGAAAGCCTGTGGATCGACACCCATGGGCGGCCGCGGGCGACCAGTCAGTTTGTCATCGCGGGCACGGCCGCCGCTGGGGGCGCAAATATTTCATGGCTACTCAAACGGGCGAAATGATGGACGCAATTACGGTCAAACGCGCCCTGCTGTCGGTGTCGGACAAGACGGGGCTTGTCGAACTGGGGCAGTCGCTTGCAGGTCACGGCGTCGAGCTCGTTTCGACCGGCGGCACGGCAAAAGCACTGCGCGATGCCGGGCTGGCGGTGCGCGACGTTTCCGATCTTACCGGTTTTCCCGAAATGATGGATGGACGGGTGAAGACGCTGCACCCGAATGTTCACGGTGGAATCCTGGCGGTGCGCGATAATCAGGCGCATGTTGCGGCGATGGACGCGCACGATATCGGCGCGATCGATCTCGTCGTGATCAATCTTTATCCCTTCGCGCAGACCGTCGCGCGGGGCGCAGACCGCGATGCGGTGATTGAAAATATCGATATCGGCGGGCCTTCTATGGTGCGCTCGGCTGCAAAGAATCATGCTTTTGTCGCTGTCGTTATCAATCCGGCAGATTATCCGTCGATCGCTACGGGCGTGACCACGCTTGCCGCGCGCAGGGCGCTCGCGGCAAAGGCCTTTGCCCTCACGGCACAGTATGATGCGACGATCGCCGCCTGGTTCGCCGTTTCCGACCAGGGGGAGGTGTTCCCTGAAGCCCTTTCCATCCCGCTGCAGCGGGCGCGGCAGTTGCGCTACGGCGAAAATCCTCACCAGACCGCGGCGCTTTATCTGCCCGCGGGCAATGCAGCATCCGGCATCGCCCAGGCGCAGCAGGTGCAGGGCAAGGAACTGAGTTACAACAATTACAATGATGCCGATGCTGCACTCGAACTTGTCACCGAGTTCCGTGATGGCCCGCCGACTGTGGTCATCGTCAAACATGCCAACCCATGCGGTGTTGCAAGCGCCGAGACGTTGCTGGATGCGTATCGTGCAGCGTTTGCCTGCGATACCGTTTCCGCGTTCGGGGGAATCATCGCATGCAACCGGTCGCTCGATGGCGCAACGGCTGAAGCGATCGCAAACATCTTTACCGAAGTTGTCGTGGCGCCCGGTGCTGACGCGGCGGCGCGTGCCATATTCGCGCGCAAAAAAAATCTGAGGCTTCTGCTGTGCGCCGACCTTGCAGATCCGCAGCGGCCCGGGCTGGTGCTCAAGTCGATTGCAGGAGGCGTCCTGCTCCAGTCCCGCGACGGCGGGCAGGTGGGCGCTTTGAACGTCGTGACCCGACGCGCCCCCACAGCACGCGAACTCGATGACGCGCGCTTTGCCTGGACCGTTGCCAAGCACGTCAAATCAAATGCGATCGTCTATGCAAAGGACGGGAGCACCGCCGGGATCGGAGCGGGGCAGATGAACCGGCTCGAATCGGCGCGCATTGCCGCATGGAAGGCGAAAGACGCCGCGGAAAAGGGCGGCTGGGCTCAGACACGGACCATCGGGTCTGCGGTTGCGTCCGATGCCTTTTTCCCTTTCGCCGATGGGCTGCTGGCAGCGGTGGAGGCGGGCGCGACCTGCGTGATCCAGCCGGGCGGCTCGATCCGTGACGACGAGGTGATCGCGGCTGCGGACGAGGCCGGGCTCGCGATGGTGTTTACCGGGATCCGGCATTTCCGGCATTAGCCGCTGAGATCCGGCAGATCGGGAAACGAGATCGATCCATGGAAAAAGACCCGTCTCTTCGTTCGCTGAGCGTCATCATTTCCGGGGCTAGTTCGGGCCCACCGAAGCTTTTGTCCTTGGACGGGCCTCGTCGATCGTGCGCAGGATCAGGGCACCGCGCGGATCGCGTACCGCATAGTCCCGCGCGGACAGACCCGACCCGATATCGCGCTTTGCGGGATTGGCTCCTGCCATCAGCAGCAGGCGCACCGTGCCCACATCGCGGTTCTGTACCGCGCGGATCAGCGGCGTCTCACCCGCCGCATTGGCAAGATCGACGCTCGCGCGCTTTTCCAGGAGCAGCGATATGCCTTCGGCCCAACCGATCTGTGCCGCAATCATCAGGGGAGTCTCGCCTGCCGTGTTACGGACATCGGGCCGTGCACCCTTTACCAGCAGGAAATTCAGCCACACCGTATCGCGTCCGCGGGTCACGATATGGAGCGCCGACTCCCCGGTGGCTGGGTCTCGGGTATCGATGATGATCGCGCCCGATCCGGGTTTTGCGATCGCATCGGTCACCTTTTGCCCGTCACGGTCACGAACGGACTTGAGAAACGTATAGCCCGCGCTGAACTGCGCGGAGGCGATGTGCGGCACGCCAATTGCCGTCAGGGCGAGGGCGAGGGCCCCGACACATATCGTTTTCATGATCTCACCCTGTCTGATGCCGATAGTTTGCGCTGTCTTGCGCAGGCGCGGGTAAATCCGCAAGGCTGGCCTGATCATGAACAGGCTGTTTGCAATCGCACTGCTCGCACTGCTCGCCGGATGCCAGCCCCGGCCCAGACCCCCGCTCGAAGGAGCGCGGATCGGCGGACCGTTTTCCCTGACGGGCGAGGATGGGAAGACGGTGACCGATGCGCTCATCAGGGGGCGCTATGCGATCGTCTATTTCGGCTATACCTTTTGCCCCGACGTCTGCCCGACCGATGTCGCGACGCTCATGCAGGGCCTGCGATTGTTCGACAGGATCGATCGCGCACGCGCAAAGACGATCGTGCCGGTCTTCGTCAGCGTCGATCCGCAGCGGGATACGCCCACCGTGCTTCGCGCCTTTACCGACCAGTTCGATCCCCGCCTCATCGGCCTCACCGGAACGCCACAGGCCATGGCGGCTGCGGCGAAGGCCTATGGGGTTGCCTATTCAGCACGAAAGCCCGATGCCGATGGCAGCTATATGGTCGATCACAGCAATGTCGCCTATCTGATGGGCCCCGATGGCAAGCCGCTGGCGCTTCTGCCCAGCGATCAGGGAGCAAAAGCTGTCGCCGCCGAGCTTGACAAATGGGTGAAGTAAGGCCCTTCTGGGAAACGGTCACGCTCGACCGGATGGACCGTGCGCAGTGGGAATCGCTGTGCGACGGCTGCGGCAAATGCTGCATCCACAAGCTCGAAGACGATGTAACGGGAGAGTTGTTTCCGACCAACGTCGCATGCCGGTTGCTGAACCGGCATAGCGCGCGCTGTTCGGACTATAGCCACCGCCATGCCTTCGTCCCCGACTGCGTCCGCCTTACCCCTGCCAGGCTCGCGACGATCGACTGGCTGCCGCCGACCTGCGCCTATCGGTTGATCGACGAAGGCAAACCGCTGCCCGGCTGGCACCATCTGATAACGGGCGACCCCGAAAGCGTACACAAGGCGGGCATGTCCGTCCGCGGCTGGACAATATCCGAACGCGATGCCGGGGAGCTCGAGTTCCACATGGTCGATCGTGACGATCTTTAGGCCGTCGGCGCCGACTGTGATATTCGAGGGCGGGGGACGAAAGCAGGTGCTCTCGATTGTCCGGGTGCCACGCGCGCGCGGGCTGCGGCTGACGGTCGATCCTCGCGATGCTACCGTGCGTCTTGCGCTCCCGCCCCGTGTATCGATCGCCAGAGCGCTGCAATGGGCCGATGCGAAGCGGCCATGGGTCGAAGAGCAGCTCGCCCGGCTGCCGATACCGGCACCCATCGTGCCGGGCATGATCTTTATGCATGCAGGCGAGCGGGTCGTCATCGACTGGTCCGCCGACGCGCCACGTAGCCCGCGACTGACCGGAAACAGATTGACCGTCGGTGGGCCGCCGGAGGGGCTGAGTGGGCGTGTCGTGCGCTATCTGCGACGCGACGCTGCGACGGTGCTGGCGACTGAAACGCGCGAGCTGGCAGCGGCGCATGGCCTGTCAGTGCGGCGGATCGGAATCGGCGACCCCAGGTCACGCTGGGGAAGTTGTTCCGCATCCGGTGACATTCGTTACAGCTGGAGGCTCATCCTCGCACCGGTTTTCGTGCGCCGGGCGACTGTTGCCCACGAAGTGGCCCACCGTGTGCATATGAACCACAGTGCCGCGTTCCATGAATTTGCCGCGGAGCTCAATGGTGCCGATCCCGCCCCCGCGCGCCAATGGCTGCGCGCGAACGGTGCCGCGCTTCACTGGTTCGGGCGCGACGGCTGAACCTCATCCGTGCTGTTGCCGGGACCGTTCTGGGGCTCACCACCACGTTTGAGAACGCGGTCGATCCAGCTCTGGTCAAGCTGCTCGGGTGCCGCCACGTCGGGTGCAGCCTGATCGGACGAATCGGTCTGGGCGGTTGCCGACGGTGCTTCCGGTTCGATCGGATTGCCGTTTTCATCGACGAACCGGCCTTCGTCGGCGTTACCGAAATAGGCTTCCTCATCGGGTTCGAGCTGCCATTCCGGAAGCGTGACCTGCGACCTGAACTGCTCGACCGGCCGTTTGGCGACCGCGGCTTTCATGAACTGGGCAAAGGCCCGCGCAGGCGCACGTCCGCCCTGCAGTCCGGGAATGGGCATCGCATTATCGCGCCCCATCCAGACACCCGTCGTCAATCCGCTTGAAAAGCCCAGAAACCATCCATCCTTGTTGGAACTTGTCGTGCCCGTCTTGCCCGCGACCGGTCGGCCGATCTGCGCCGCACGCGCCGTGCCGGTGTTGACGGCGGTCTGGAGAAGGTCGGTCATTTGCGCAGCCACGTCCGGCGAAACGAGAACCTGACTGTTGTCGCTGCGATGCTGATAGAGCACGCGCCCCGCCGCCGTCGTGACCTTGGTAATCCCATAGGGTATGATGGACACGCCATTTCCCGACACACTGGCGAACGCGCGCGTCATATCGATCAGGCGTACATCGGATGTGCCGAGCACCATCGAGGGGTGGGTGTTGATCGGCGTCGTAATCCCGAAGCGCCGCGCCATGCTAGCGACAGTCGGGGTGCCGACTTCCTGCCCGATCTTGGCAGCAATCGTATTGACCGAATAGGCAAAGGCGGTCCGCAGCGTGATCTCGCCCGAATATGTCCGCGACGAGTTGCGCGGCCTCCAGCCATTGAAATCGACGGGTTCGTCGACGACTTGGTCGTCGGCCTTGTGCCCTGCCTCGAGTGCGGCGAGATAGACGAACAGCTTGAAGGCCGAACCCGGCTGGCGGACGGCCTGGGTCGCCCGATTGTAGATCGAGGCCACATAGTCCTTGCCGCCAACCATCGCGCGCACCGCGCCGTCGCGGTCCATGCTGACAAGCGCCCCCTGAGCATTAGCCGGCGTGTTGACGCGGATCGCGTCATCGGCCTGACGCTGCATGGCAAGATCGAGCGTGGTCCAAACCTCGATCGGTTCGGTCCCTTCGTCGATCATGGTGTCGAGCTGCGGTAGCGCCCAGTCGGTAAAATAACGCACGCTGTTCTGCCTCGGCTCGGGCGCGAGCGGCACTGCCTCGGGCGCGGCGGCGGCGGCTTGCGCGGCAGAAATCATGCCATTCTGCTGCATGACGCCCAGCACCACACCGGCCCGACCGACGGCGGCATGCGCGTCGGCACTCGGTGAGTAATTCGACGGTGCCTTGACCAGCCCGGCGATGATCGCCGCTTCACCAAGCGAAAGCCGGTTTCCGGGATGGCCAAAAAACTTCCGGCTGGCTGCATCGACGCCGTAGGCCCCACCGCCAAAATAGACACGGTTCAGATATAGTTCGAGCACCTGATCCTTGGAGAATTTACGCTCGATTGCGAGCGCGAGGATCATTTCCCGGATTTTCCGGTCCCATGTCTTCCGGTTCGTCAGAAAGATGTTGCGCGCAAGCTGCTGCGTGATCGTCGATCCGCCCTGCGCGAAGTGGCCCCGCGTCCAGCGCACGTAGAACGAACGGGCGATGCCGACGGGATCGATGCCCCAATGGCTGTTGAAGCGCTTGTCTTCCACCGCGATCATCGCGGTCCGCATTGTCTCGGGCAACTGATCGATCGAAAGCCACTGGCCAAAGCTGGGGCCCAGGGACACGAGAACAGTGCCGTCCATGGCATGTACGCGCACCATTTGCCCGTTCGGCGTAGATTTCAGCTCCGAAAACGACGGCAGCGACGAATAAGCCACCGAGACCGAAACGACGATGGCGGCAAGCGCGATCAGGATCGAAACCAGCAGGATACGGACGATCCGCCCTGTCCAGCGTCCAAACGCCGATTGTTGAACGCGTGACGCCATCGAGCGCGGGTGACTAGGCGCTTCGCCTGTATGTCACAAGGGTTCCCGGATGCTTTACGCCTGCGGCTTAAAATCGAGTGCAGCGCTGTTCATGCAGTAACGCAGGCCCGTCGAATCGCCGGGCCCATCGGGAAATACATGGCCAAGATGCCCGTCGCACCTGGCGCAGCGCACTTCGGTGCGGCGCATGCCGTGGCCGACATCGCTGTGTTCGACGACGGCGTCGTTCGACGCTGGTTCGACGAAGCTCGGCCAGCCGGAACCTGAATCGAATTTCGCATCGCTGCGGAACAGTTCGGAGCCGCAGCCTGCGCACCGATATATGCCGGGCGCCTTGTTATCATTGTAAATGCCCGTGAACGCACGTTCGGTGCCCGCTTCCCGCAGGACATGATATTGATCGGGCGAAAGGCGCTTCTTCCATTCGCTTTCGGAGAGATCGAGCTTTTCCATGCCTGCAAAATAGGCTTTGCGGGATCGGGTTCAATCCCCGATCCGCGTCAGTCGAGCAGCGATACCCGCCAAACCGGGGAAGGTGGCAAGCATTCGCGTGGCAAAATGCGCGGCACGCGGCTTTTCGCCATAATGCCAGAGGACCTCTGCGGACAGGACAGGCCGCCGGGATCGCCGGGCAAAGCGTCGCTGATAGGCTTCGGCCGCTCCGGCTCCGCCATCGGCCCACGCCCTGGCCGCTGCGATACCGCTTGCCACCGCTATTCCGATTCCTTCGCCCGCAAGGGAGGGAATGACCGCCGCCTGATCCCCGAGCCGGAAAACCCCCGGCTCGGTCGTCGTCGCCCGCCAGCCATAGGGGACGGCGGCGATTGCATCGATGCCGGGCAGAGTGCCGATCGTATCGAGTCGTGCGGCGATCGCCGGATGCGATCGGGCAAGTTGTTCAAGAAATTGTCCGGGGCTGCCGCGGGCCTGGCCAAGCCGCGATTTTCGGACCGCGAGGCAGAAATTGGCGCTGCCGTCTTCCTGAAGCAGCAGTCCGACATAGCCGCCGTCAAACAGATGCAGTTCGATCCGCCCGTCGAGCAGGCGGGATAAAGACGGGCTCGGCGCGATACGCACGCGCAGGCCCATGGCGGGATCATCATCTGGCCGGGGCCGCGCAAGCCCGCGAAGATCGTGCTTTCCGCTGGCGAGGAACAGGCTTTCGGGCCGATAGTCTCCGGCGTCGGTGGATAGAACACCGCCCGCCCAGCCCCGAATGCTGGTTCCGCGTTCGATCATCCCGCCCGTACCGAGCAGCGCGGTCTGCATTGCGCTGTCGAGCCGGTGTCGCGATACGCCGACAGCCCTACCCGGGAGCGGCGCGGTTGCGGTGGCCGTTCCCGCAAACAGGTGAAGCTCGGTAATCCGATGCCCACCGAAATCGGTCACGCCGATCGATCGAAGCGCCGCCAGCGTTCGCCAGCTCAGAAAGCCGCCGCAGATGGCATCGCCGGTCTCACGCTGCCGGTCGAGCACCGTCGCACGAACCCCCGCCCGTGCGAGCGCAAGCCCCGCCGCACAGCCCGCCGGCCCGGCCCCGGCGATCAGCGGCGCTTCGAGACGCATAGTCTGAACGGAAAAGCACGGCGGACCTCGGCACCGTCGATCTGCGCCTCACGGAGGATCGGTGCCCATTCGGCGGGGCGATAGCTTCGCGCGATCGATAACCGTCCGTCATGGCGCACGATCGGATGCCAGCGCATCAGCGCGGCGAGCAGCGGAAAGCCGAAAAAGGCAAAGCCGTGCCGGTGGAGATCGTTGACGAACCAGCCTGCCGCCGCCTCCCGGTCCATGAACCGCAGAAAGGCAATCAATTGCTCATGTGACATGTGATGCGCAACGAGGCTGGAGATCACCGCGTCCCACCGCTCTCCGCCGCAATCGACATAATCGCCGCTGCGCCAGTCGATCGCCATATCAACCGGCGTTGCTTCGATCGCCGCGCTGCGGCTGCGCGGGTTGAGATCGATACCGACGAGCGTCGCGTCGATTCCCCGGATGACTGCCCAGCGACGGATCGCGCGAAGCATGTCTCCGTCCCCATAGCCGACGTCGAGGATCCGGAGCCGTCTGGCGTTCAGGCTGGCAAGGAACGCAAGTGTCGGTCGCCGCGCGAGCGACAGCGTGTTCACCTTTGCGAGATCGTGGACGACGCATGCGTAGGTTTCCGGCGCAAGATCGTCGGCATCCATCAGTTCCTCGGCGATCGTGCGGATTGCCAGCATCATCCGGTCCACCCAAAGCCCAGGCCTTCGGCGGCAAGCCCCGGCCCGAATGCCAGCGCCACGCCCCGCTTCGGTCGCCGGGCCATCATCCGGGCCAGGACAAACATCAGCGTTGCCGACGACATGTTGCCGAACTGTGTGAGGACATCGCGTGAATCGGCAAGCGCCGCCGCGTTGAGCCCCAGCCCGGTTTCGACCGCGTCGAGGATCGATCGCCCTCCCGCATGGACAGCCCAGCCGTCGATCTTGGCGATGTCGGCACCGCCCGTAAGCGCGGCGCGCGTCGCGGGATCGGTAAGCGCCGCCCCGATGCGCCCCGGAACTTCGCCCGACAGGTGCATGGCAAAGCCGGTATCGCCGATCCGCCACTGGATCAGCCCGTCGCTGTCCGGGAGCGTAGCGGCAAACGGCGCATCGAGCGCCAGGCCGCCGCCCGCGGCCGTTACGATCGCAGCCGCCGCGCCGTCGCCGAACTGGAGCATCGCCAGAAGGGGGCCGATTGCTATATCGGGTTGCAGATGGAGCGTCGATAGTTCGACGGTGACGACAAGAACGCGCGCGTCGGGCTCCGATCGCACAATATGCCGCGCGGTCTTGAGCGCGGTCACCGCCGCGTAACAGCCCATGAAGCCGATCAGGATCCGCTCGACGCCGGGATCAAGCCCCAGACGGGTCGCCAGAAGCTGATCGACCCCCGGGGCGACAAAGCCCGTGCAACTCGCGACAACGAGGTGCGTGACGCGATCAAGACCCTGGAGCGTGCCAGCGGCATCCGCTGCGAGCACCGGGGCCGCCTCCGCATAGAGCGCCATCCGCGCCGCGGTGCCGGGCATGCCGCCTGCATAAAAGCCGCCCGGATCGACCGGCGATCCGCCGTCCGCACCAGCGGGGAGTACCGACCAGCGATGCGCGATGCCGGCCCGCGCCGCCATGCGGTCGAATACGGCCGCGTCGCGTTGCCCTGCCAGCATCCGCCGCGCCCTAGCGATGAAAGCCGCATGGATATCGTGCGACGGAACGGCAGTGGCGATCTGGATAATTCGTGGACGTACGGTCACGCGGGGCATTCTGCTGGCTGACGCGGAAAGGCGCGCGTCGCTTGCGACCATGGCGCAGTTGACCGACGATTGAAAGTCGCAACACCGGGGCTGAGCCGACGGCGACCCCCGGCCATGTGCCATGACCCAACAGGCGAGGCATGGGGCGCGTGTCGGCAGTGCGGGAATGGGTATGGCTCTTTGAACGCGACGTGGAACGCGACTCGCTCTTTACCCGTTGAAATCGTCAGCGGGACATGTGGAGAGGTGCGATGGACAACCAGCAGAATAGCCAGATCGATCAGCAGGATGCATCGGAGCAGTCCGCTGGTGGAGCCCAGCCCGAACAGGCTGGATATGGCAACAGCGGCGGCCTGGGCGAGCAGGCCCAGACGAGCATGGCCGGCGTAACCGGCGAGGACGATGGCTCTGGCATGGATCAGTCGGGCATGGATCAATCTGGCATGGGTCAATCTGGCATGGGCGATCAGTCCGGATCGGGCGATTATGGCGGGCAGATCGGAACATCAGGCCAGGGCGGATCGGGCATTACCGGCGGCATGGGCGGTGCAGATGGCATGACCGGTTCGGCTGCGGGATCGAGCGATGATGCGACCGGATCGCTGATCGATGATGATGATCCGGACTTCGATGATGACGGTGACAGCATGCTTCAGTCCGACATGGGCGATGGTATGGGTTCGCAGTCGGCAGCGGGCGCGGGGTCGTCAGGAGCGGGCCAGACTAGCGGAAGGTCACAGGTCTGAACAGTACGAAAGGGCCGTCCGCAGGGGCGGTCCTTTAATTTTTGCGGTGCGGCGGATCGATTGCTAAGGCGCGGTCCACTCTTTGATCATCGCACGGGAAAATGACCATGACCGCCGTCGGCCACGATTCACTCGCCACGTGCACCGCGCTTGACGTCGGCGGAACGACGGTTTTCTATTACAGCATCGACAAGGCGGCAGCGAGGCTCGGCGACGTGTCTCGCCTGCCTTTTTCGATGAAGGTGCTGTTCGAAAATCTCCTGCGTTTCGAAGACGGTGTGACGGTGACCGTTGCGGATATCCAGGCGATCGTCGACTGGCAGGCCGATTCTAAATCGACGCGCGAAATCCAGTATCGCCCGGCGCGCGTGCTGATGCAGGATTTCACCGGCGTGCCCTGCGTCGTCGATCTTGCCGCGATGCGCGACGCGATGAACGCGCTTGGCGGCGATGCGCAGAAGATCAATCCGCAGGTGCCGGTCCACCTCGTGATCGATCATTCGGTGATGGTCGACGTATTCGGTACGCCGCAGGCCGAACAGCAGAACGTCGAGCTCGAATATGCCCGCAACGGGGAACGCTACGACTTTCTGAAATGGGGCAGCGAATCACTTGCCGGTTTCAAGGTCGTTCCGCCGGGAACGGGCATCTGCCACCAGGTCAATCTCGAACATATCGCCCAGGCGGTGTGGCGTTCGTCCGATGAGACGGGGGCGACGATCGTTTATCCCGATACCTGCGTCGGCACTGACAGCCATACCACGATGGTCAACGGTCTCGGGGTGCTCGGCTGGGGCGTCGGCGGGATCGAGGCGGAGGCGGCGATGCTCGGCCAGCCGATCTCGATGCTCATTCCCGAAGTCGTCGGGTTCAAACTTTCGGGCGTAATGGCGGAAGGGATTACCGCGACCGATCTGGTGCTGACGGTGACGCAGATGCTCCGTGCCAAGGGTGTCGTCGGCCGTTTCGTCGAGTTCTACGGCCCCGGGCTCGCTGCGCTGTCGCTCGCGGATCGCGCGACGATCGCCAATATGGCTCCCGAATATGGCGCGACCTGCGGCTTTTTCGGAATCGACGAAAAGACGCTCGACTATATGCGGCTCACCGGACGCGACGAGAGCCAGATCGCACTGACTGAGGCCTATGCCAGGGTGCAGGGCCTGTGGCTCAGCGCCGACATGCCCGATCCGATATTCACCGACACGATCGAGCTCGATCTCGGCAGCGTCGTGCCCTCGCTTGCCGGGCCCAAGCGTCCGCAGGACAAGGTCGCGCTGACGCAAGTCGACGAGATCTTCAACAGCGAGCTGGAATCGGTCTATAAGCATAACGGCATGAAGCGCGCCGCGGTCGAAGGCGCGAGCCACGATATCGGCGACGGTGACGTCGTCATCGCCGCGATCACGAGCTGCACCAATACGTCGAACCCCAGCGTGCTGATCGCCGCCGGACTGGTGGCGCGCAAGGCCAATGCCTTCGGGCTGAAACCCAAAGCGTGGGTCAAGACGAGCCTTGCGCCGGGCAGCCAGGTCGTCACCGATTACCTCGACAAGGCGGGGTTGACCGCCGATCTGAATGCGATCGGCTTCAATCTCGTCGGCTACGGCTGCACGACGTGCATCGGCAATTCGGGGCCACTGGCGGCGCCGATTTCGGACGCGATAAACGCAAACGATATCGTTGCCGCGTCGGTCCTGTCGGGCAATCGCAATTTCGAGGGACGCGTCTCGCCGGACGTCCGGGCAAACTTTCTTGCTTCGCCCCCGCTCGTGGTCGCCTATGCGCTGAAAGGTACCGTCACCGAAGATATGACCGGAACGCCGATCGGCCGGGCGACCGACGGGACCGACGTCTATCTGAAGGATATCTGGCCCACGAATGACGAAATTCGCAGCGTCATGGACGCGAATATCGATCGCGATATGTTCACCAGCCGTTACGCAAGTGTCTTCAGGGGCGACGCACGCTGGCAGGCGATCGAGGTGGAAGGGAGTGACACCTACCAATGGCGGGCGGGCAGCACCTATGTCACAAACCCGCCCTATTTTGAAGGCATCTCGATGACGCCGGCACCGGTTGCCGACATCGTCGAGGCGCGCGCGCTCGCGATCTTCGGCGATTCGATTACCACTGACCATATTTCGCCCGCCGGCAGCATCAAGGCGGATTCACCTGCCGGGCGCTGGCTCGAGGAGCATCAGGTTTCAAAAAGCGATTTCAATTCCTATGGCGCACGGCGAGGCAACCACGACGTGATGATGCGCGGCACCTTTGCCAATATCCGGATCAGGAACAAGATGATCCCGGGCATCGAAGGCGGCATGACGAGCTATGAGGGCGACGTCATGCCGATCTACGACGCCGCTATGCGCCACAAGGCAGATGGCACCCCGCTCGTCGTCATCGCGGGCAAGGAATACGGCACCGGTTCGTCGCGCGACTGGGCGGCAAAAGGCACCAGTCTGTTGGGCGTCCGTGCCGTCATCACCGAGAGTTTCGAACGGATTCACAGGTCGAACCTTGTCGGAATGGGTGTGTTGCCGTTGCAGTTCGGCGATGGTGTGACGCGCAAAACGCTGGCGCTCGACGGCACAGAAAGCTTCACGATCATGAAAATCTCTGAAATCCGCCCGCGTCAGGACGTGGAGGTGACGTTGACGCGCGCGAGTGGCGTTGTGGAAACGTTCATGACTCGCTGCCGCATCGATACGGTCAACGAACTGGAATATTTCCTGAGCGGCGGCATCCTGCATTATGTGCTGAGGAAGCTCGCGGCCTAGATTGTACTGCGCAGAACTCTTTTTTCCGACCCCGCATCGGAGCAGTCCCGCGCACGGCAGTGCCCACCGGGCAGACGAAGTATCGCGACCGTCCGTTCCCTCACACTTTCCGACTTTTTGCCACGATATGGTCGAATACCGCATTGTGCAGCGGTCGCTCGAACTGGCAGCCGTAGACGAAGCCATCGCGGCGCACCACGGTGGCTTCAAGTCCGCCCAGCGTGGGAATGGTCACGAAAACCAGTTGCCCGATGCCCAGATTGAAGCTGGTGTTGCAGCGAAATCCGGTCATCGACAGATCAGTGATCGTGATCTCGAACTTCTGCGATTCACCCGGCTCGCGCAGGCTGGCCGACAGCTCCACATGAAGGCGCGTCGCCCGGCGACGATTGGTCTGCAATGCTGCGATCTGCCTCATGCCGCCTGCTCCGGATAGTCCCGGGGGACACTTCGCACAATAATGTTGTCAGGGCGTTAACGGCGTCCAGTCTGACGCCCGAGTGCGCGTACCGCCGCCAATGTGTTGGCGACATGATCGTCAGGCCGCATCGCGCTGTAGCTGTAGGCGATCCGGCCCGTTTTCGCGATCACGTAGGACGTGCGGTCCGATCGCCCGGAAAGCTGCGGCAGCATGACATCGTAGGCAGCGATCATCGCAGGCGTCGCGACCGCGACGGCAAATCTGTTGCGGCATTCCTCAACCGAAAATCTGGTAAGCTTGTCGATCGGATCGGCGGCAACGCCCACAACGGTTGCCCCGGCCTTTGTAAACGCCGCAGTGGCCTCTGCAAACGCACGTGCCTCGAGGGTGCACCCTTGCGTAAATGCCGCCGGGAAGAAATACAGCACGACCGGCCCCTTCTTCAGGCTTTTCTGCAGGTCGAAGCTGAAGGTTTTCCCCGCCAGCGCGCCCTGGGTGACGAAACCCGGTGCGACTGCGCCGACCGGAAGGGCCGCAGGCGCCGTGACCGGCAGAAAAGCGAGGGCGGCAAGGGCAAAACGCATGGGCGATCCTTATGGGGCAGAGGCAAGCGGCCGAAAAAAGTGAAGAGACGGTCGTACACGCATCGCCGGCTCTTGTCGAAACATGCTTCGATCATGTCCGGAAGCGCCAGGCCTGGAGGCCGGGGTATGACCTTTGATCCATCGCTGAACTGGCGCACTGTCGCAGCCTGCCCCATATAGGCATTAATGCCGCCCGATATCGCCACAAGCGAACGCCCCAAAGCGGGCTTTTCCGCGCTCCGCCGATTTGTTCCCTATCTCTGGCCCACGGGGGACAGGGCACTGAAGACGCGCGTCATCGCTGCGCTGATACTTGTCCTGTTCGCCAAGGCCATCACGCTATCGATGGGCTGGCTCTACAAATGGGCGATCGACCGGATGGCACCGGGCATGCAGGGCGGTGCTGAGATCGCGATGGCGCTCGTCATCGCCTATGCCGGGGCGCGGTTCGCCGGTGTCGTGTTCGACAATTTGCGCAACACGATCTTCGAACGCGTGGGGCAGGATGCAACGCGACATCTGGCGACCAACGTGTTCGAACGGCTCCATGCGCTGTCGCTGCGTTTCCACCTCGAACGCCGCACCGGTTCGGTCGCCAAAGTCATCGAGCGGGGTACGAAGAGCATCGATACCATGCTCTATTTCCTGCTGTTCAACATTGCGCCGACGATCGTCGAACTGATCGTCGTGTCGGCCTTTTTCTATTTTCTCTTTGGAATCGATCTGGTGATCGCCACGCTGGTGATGGTCGTCGCCTATATCTGGTTCACCCGCGCGATCACCGACTGGCGCGCCAAGCTGCGCGAACAGATGAACGATATGGATACGGGCGCAGCGGGCAAGGCGGTCGACTCGCTTTTGAACTATGAAACCGTGAAGTATTTCAATGCTGAACGCCGGGAGACTCAGCGTTACGCGCATGCTGCGGAAGCCTATGCCGATGCAGCGGTAAAAAGCGAAAACTCGCTTGCATGGCTGAATATCGGGCAGAGCTTCATTACCAATGCGATGATGGGCGGGGCGATGGCCTATGTTGTCTGGGGCTGGTCGCTCGGGCGGTTCACCACGGGCGATGTGGTTCTCGTCAACACGTGGCTTTCGCAGCTTTTCAGGCCGCTCGATCTGCTCGGCATGGTCTATCGCACCATCCGCCAGGGCCTCATTGATATGGAGGCGATGTTCGGGCTGATCGATACCCCCGCCGAAATTGTCGATACGCAGGGCGCGCTGCCGCTGTCGGTCGGGGCGGGTGAACTGCGCTTTGAAAATGTGCGGTTTGGCTATGATCGGGCACGCGAAATCCTGCACGGGATCAGTTTTACTGTTCCCGCGGGGAAAACACTTGCCGTCGTTGGCCCTTCGGGCGCGGGCAAGTCTACGCTGGCGCGGCTGATGTTCCGCTTTTACGATCCGACCGGCGGCCGGATCCTGATCGACGGGCAGGATATCGCGCGCGTCCAGCAGGCGAGTCTGCGCGCGCGGATCGGAATTGTCCCGCAGGATACCGTGCTGTTCAACGACACGATCGGCTATAACATCGCCTATGGCCGCGAAGGTGCCGGTCAGGCCGACGTCGAGGATGCGGCGCGCGGTGCCGCGATCCACGGCTTTATCGCCTCGACGCCCGATCAATATGCCACGAAGGTGGGGGAGCGGGGGCTGAAGCTTTCGGGCGGCGAAAAGCAGCGGGTGGCGATCGCCCGCACGCTGCTCAAAAACCCGCCGATCCTGATCCTCGACGAAGCGACAAGCGCACTCGATAGCCGCACCGAGGCCGAAATCCAGACGACGCTTCGTGCCATCGCCGAACGCCGCACCACCATCGTGATCGCGCACCGGCTGTCGACCATCATCGACGCCGACGAGATCATCGTGCTCGAAGCCGGACGGATCGTCGAACGCGGCACGCACGCGGCGCTGCTGGCGAAGGACGGACTTTATGCCGAGATGTGGCTGAGGCAGGCAAGCGAGCAGGATGAGGCTGTGGCTGCGTGATGGCGAATAATCTATGTTGCGGAGCCAGACACGTCGCTGCACTGGTACCGCTCGACTAAAGTAAGATAGCCCGCCAAGGGCGAAAGAATGCCCACCCCTCTCGAAATCCTCAAGTCCACCTTCGGCTTTCCCGATTTCCGCGGCCGCCAGGCTGAGGTGATCGATCGCGTGATGGCCGGGCAGCGGACGCTGGCCGTCATGCCGACGGGCGCGGGGAAATCGTTATGCTATCAGGTGCCTGCGCTGGCGCTGCCCGGCACCTGCGTCGTGGTCTCGCCGCTCATCGCCCTGATGCACGATCAGCTGCGCGCCGCCGAAGCCGTGGGCATCCGCGCGGCAACGCTCACCTCGGTCGATACCAATCAGGCCGAGACGGTCGCGCGATTTCAGGCGGGCGCGCTCGATCTGCTTTATGTGGCACCCGAACGGGCATCGTCGGCGATGTTCACCCGGCTGCTCGAATGCACGCCATTGTGCCTGTTTGCGATCGATGAGGCGCATTGCGTTTCCGAGTGGGGCCATGATTTCCGCCCGGACTATCGCCTGCTGAAGCCGCTGCTCGACGCCTTTCCCGCTGTGCCCCGGCTTGCACTGACGGCAACGGCCGACGCACACACGCGCGCAGACATATGCGCACAGCTCGGCATTCCGCCGGATGGCCAGATCGTCGCCGGGTTCGATCGGTCGAACATCCGCTACGCCGTTACCAATTCATCGTCGCAGGGATCGCTGATCGCCAGCCTTGTCAAACGGACGCCCGGCGCCGGGATCGTCTATGCCACCACGCGCGACCGGTGCGAAAAGCTCGCCCAGGCGCTTGCCGGAACGGGCCGGCCGACGCGTTTCTATCACGCCGGCATGGATCCCGCCGCCCGTCGGTGCGCGCAGGCGGAATTCGTCCACAGCGAAGACATGGTAATGGTCGCCACGATCGCGTTCGGCATGGGGATCGACAAGCCCGACGTCCGTTTCGTGGCACATGCCGGCCTGCCGAAATCGATCGAAGGCTATTATCAGGAAAGCGGCCGCGCGGGCCGTGACGGCGATCCGGCGGTGGCGCACCTGTTCTGGTCTCCCGGCGATTTCACGCGTGCGCGCGAACGGCTGCGCGAGGTGCAGGACGATCGCCTTCCTGCCGAACGCATCCGGATCGATGCGCTGTCCGCGCTTACCGAGACGGCAGGGTGCCGCCGCGCCATTCTCCTGCGCCATTTCGGCGAACAGCCATCCGAAAAATGTGGCAATTGCGACAATTGCCTCGAGGTGCCGGGTGTCATCGAAGCGACAACCCTGGCCCAGAAGCTGCTCTCCGCCGTCTATCGCACCGGGCAGAGCTTTGGCGTGGGGCATCTTGAAAAGATCCTCACCGGCGCGGCCGATGACCGGGTGAAAAAGCACGGGCATGACCGGCTTTCGGTGTTCGGCGTTGCCGATGCGCGCGAGGCGAGCCTCATCCGCCCCGTCGCGCGTGCGCTTCAGGCGCGCGGTGAGCTGGTCACGAACGAACATGGCGGGCTGATGCTTGGCGGCAATGCGCGCGCGATCCTGAAGGGTGAGGCGCGCGTCGACATCGTGGTGCCGCCCAAGGCCGAAGCGCGACGCAGGCGCGCCCCTGGCGGCGATGGCAATTCCGCTCACGACCCGCTGTTCGAGGCGCTGCGGGGTTGTCGGCGCACTCTTGCAGACGCGGCCGGGGTGCCGCCCTATGTCATCTTCCACGATTCGACGCTGCGCGACATGGCGTCGGCTCGCCCTGCAACCCGCAGCGATCTCGCGCGGTTGACGGGGATAGGCGCGCGAAAGCTCGAAGCCTATGGCGATGCGTTCCTCTATGTTATCAAGGCGATGAAGGAGAAAGGCCATGTTCCGCAGGCTTGACGACAGGGTTTCGGTCGCCGCGCAGCTCCATGCAGCCGATCTTTCCGAAGCGGCGGCGTCAGGCTTTGTCTGCATTATCAACAACAGGCCCGATGGCGAGGCGCCCGACCAGCCCGATGGAGCAACGATGGAAGCCGAAGCGCGCGTGCTGGGTCTGGACTATGCGGCGATTCCGATCGGGCAGACCGGCTTCGACGATGTGCAGATCGATGCCCAGATCGATGCGATGGCCGAACTGCTCGGGCGGGCAGATGGTCCGGTGCTCGCCTATTGCCGTTCGGGCACTCGATCGACGCTGTTGTGGAGCCTGGCGCGCGCGAAGCTCGGCGATGCGCCTGCAACGCTCCACGCACGTGCCAATGGCGCGGGCTATGATCTTGCCCCGGTTGCGGCACAGATCGAGCGTCTGTCTGCCGGGTGCTGATGACGGGCATCACGCTTGGCGGTTCGCTTGTCGCGGTGCTTGCACTGGCGTGGCTGGCCAGGGCTCTGGAGCTTGGTGGCGATGCCCGGATCGCGGGCGAGGCGCAGGCGCGTGAAATCGCGCTCAACCATCACTTCGAAAGCCGGGCGATCGCGATCGACCGGGCCGGGATATCGGCGCTTGCCCGGGACGATGACGGTGGCTTTCTGCTGATTCGCCGCCATGGCGCTCATTTCACGGGGGAAAGGCTGGCTCCGCCGTTGAAGGCCCGGCTCGACCAGCGCTTCCTGACAATCAACGGAACCGTGCTTGATCTGGGCGATGACGCGCCCGTCTGGGCGGCGCAGCTCCGGGCAGTCGCATGACGAAGCTGCCCAACCCGGTCGATTATGCGATTCCCGCCTTTGTGGTCCTTATCGTCGTCGAAATGATCGTCGCGCGGCGGCAGGACCGTGCCCGCTATGAGCCGCGTGATACGCTGACATCGCTGCTGTTCGGGCTCGGCAGCACCGTCGCCGGGCTGCTGACGGCAGGCGCAATCCTCGCCATCGCCACCTGGCTTCACGATCAACGGCTGTTCGACATTCCTTACGGCTGGTGGCTGTGGCCGGCGGTCTTCGTGCTCGATGATTTCAACTATTATATCTTTCACCGCACCGCGCACCGCGTCCGCTGGTTCTGGGCGAGCCATGTCAACCATCATTCGAGCCAGCATTACAACCTGTCGACGGCGCTGCGGCAGACGTGGACGGGGTTCATAGCGGGCAGCTTCATCTTCCGCCTCTGGCCGTTGCTGTTCGGCGTGCCGCTGCCCGTTCTGCTGTTCGTCGGCGGGCTGAACCTCATCTACCAGTTCTGGATCCACACCGAGGCGATCGATCGCTGCCCCCGCTGGTTCGAGGCAGTGATGAACACGCCATCGCACCACCGCGTCCACCACGCCGTCAATCCATGCTACCTCGACAGCAATTACGCCGGTGTCTTCATTGTCTGGGACAGGATGTTCGGCACTTTCGTGCCAGAGGCTGTCGAGGACAGGTGCCGCTATGGTATCGTCAGGCAGTTGGGCCATTTCAGCCTGCTGCGCGGCGTGTTCCACGAATGGATCGGCATCGCGCGCGACGTGTGGGCAGCGCCCTGGAAAGCCAAGCTCCGCTATGTGCTCGGACCCCCGGGCTGGAGCCATGACGGCAGCCGCGAGACGTCGGCGATGATCAGGCGGCGCTGGCAGGAAAGGCAGGCGCGCCATGCCGGGAAAAGCCATTCCGAACACGATCGGTGACGGCATGGATATGATCTGTTCGCCATGCTCGCGCGGGTGTGGTGTTTCGTAAGAGCGCGTGATGAGCCTGTGGTCGCAAATCGCTATTGATACAAAAGAACCCCGGAAAGAGTGATCTTTCCGGGGCAGTATGTTCGCAGGAGGAACCTGGTCCGGGGTGGCGGGGGCGGGGAGAGGTGCCGCCCGTCGCCACCCCAAGCTCGTCAGAAGTTATAGGCGCGTTCGCCATGTTCGGAGAGGTCGAGCCCTTCACGCTCAGCGTCTTCCGATGGCCGCAAGCCGATGGTGTATTTGAGTGCGAGGAACAGCAACGCCGATACGCCACCCGACCAGCCCAGGGTGATCAGGACCGCCTTGATCTGCGTGATCAACTGCGTCTGCATGTCATAGACGCCGACGCCCGCTGGAAAGACGGTGTAATCGAAGAAGCCCTGCCCGCCCAGCGCCGGATCGGCGACCACCGCGGTGCCGATCGCGCCGACGATTCCGCCGATGCAGTGGACACCGAACACGTCGAGCGTATCGTCATATTTCAGCGCGTTCTTCACCACCGACACGAACAGATAGCAGATCGGAGATACGATCAGTCCGAGCACGATCGCCGTGCCGGGCGCGGCGAAACCGCTCGCCGGGGTGATCGCGACGAGGCCCGCGACAGCACCGGTGGCAGCCCCCAGGAGCGATGCGCGCTTGTGGTGGATCTGTTCGACCAGCGCCCAGCTGACGGCAGCGGCGCAGGTGGCGACCATGGTGTTGATGAAGGCGACAGCCGTGACCGCGTTCGATTCGAGATTTGACCCCGCGTTGAAGCCGAACCAGCCGACCCACAGCAGCGAGGCACCGATCATCGTCATCGTCAGCGAGTGCGGCGGTGTCGCTTCCCTGCCGAATCCGAGGCGCGGCCCGATGATGAGGCAGCCGACAAGACCCGCGATGCCGGCATTGATGTGAACGACGGTGCCGCCCGCGAAATCGAGCGCGCCCATGCCCCAGAGCAGGCCTGCATCCTGCGCTATGACCGTTCCGTCAGCAGCCTTTTGCACGGTGTCGACGAGGAAATCTGGGCCCGCCCAGTACCAGACCATGTGCGCGATCGGGAAATAGGCAAGCGTAAGCCACGCAACGACGAAGACCATGAGCGCGGAAAACTTCACCCGCTCTGCAAAGGCGCCGACGATGAGCGCAGGCGTGATCATCGCAAAGGTCATCTGGAAAACGACGAAGACGAACTCGGGAAGATAGACGTTATTGCTGAAGGTCGCTGCGAAGCTTGCGCCGCTCACGCCCATCAGGAACGCCTTGTCGAGACCGCCCACGAACGACGGCGCGATGCTGTTCGTCGAGGTGAAGGCCATCGAATAGCCCCAGCCGACCCAGACGAGCCCGGCGATCGATACGATCATGAAAACCTGCATCAGCACGCTGAGCATGTTTTTCGTGCGCACCAGCCCGCCGTAAAAAAGCGCGAGTGCGGGAACCGACATCATCAGGACCAGCGCCGACGATGTCAGCATCCAGGCGACATCGCCCTTGTTGACCATCGCTGCCTGCTGTTCGGGCGTGGGTGCCTTGATCAGATCGGCGGCCATGGCTGGAAATGCGCAAGCGAGCGCGGCTCCCAGTCCGCCGAGGCCCACAGCCAGTTTTGTTCGGTTGTTCATGCTTCCCCCTGCGTTTCTAGAGCGCGTTATTGTCAGTTTCGCCGGTGCGGATGCGCACCGCCTGGCCGAGTTCGAGAACGAAAATCTTGCCGTCGCCGATCGCGCCGGTATTCGCCGCCGCCTGGATCGCCTCGACGACGCGATCGACGAGCGCGCTGTCGCAGGCGACTTCCACCTTCAGCTTGGGCACCATGTTGGTCGAATATTCGGCACCCCGGTAAATTTCGGTCTGGCCCTTCTGGCGGCCGAAACCCTTGACCTCGCTGACGGTCATTCCCGTCACGCCAACGTCGGTGAGGCTTTCGCGCACCTCGTCGAGCTTGAATGGTTTGATGATCGCAACAACGAGTTTCATGCTGCCCCCTTTGGCCTGTTTGGGTGCAGCGCAGCAAAGACTGTGCCAGTCGGTAGCCTCTCGGTAACTTTCCCCGTATCGCCAATTCTTGCACAAAGGATGGGCAGGTGCCGGACCGATCTGCCCGAAAATCAGGCAGCGTGAAGCGCTTCGAGGACGTCCTCGAGCCGCGCGGGATCGCCGAGCGCCACGACATTACCGGCGCTCTCGATCGTCAGGGGATCGCCGCGCCAGTCGCACATCAGGCCGCCCGCGCCCTCGATTACCGGCACCAGCGCGGCAAAATCATGAAGTTTCAGCCCCGCCTCCACAACCAGATCGACATGACCCGAGGCGATCAGGCCATAGTTATAGCAGTCGCCGCCGTAGACGATCCGCCGCCGCGCGACACGGGAAACGAGCGACAGGAATGAAGAGGCCTGGTCTTCCGCGAACAGATGCGGGCTGGTGGTCGCCAGCAGCGCTGCCGACAAGTCGCGGCAGGCGCGCGCGCGCGCCGGTGCTGTGTTGAACAGCGTCGGCCTGCCTGTCGCGCCTACCCATCGTTCGCGCGCCACCGGCTGGTCGATCACGCCAAGCACGGGCCAGCCTTCCTCGAGGAGCGCGATCAGCGTTCCAAAGATCGGACGTCCGGCGATAAAGCTGGTTGTCCCGTCGATCGGATCGAGAACCCAGGTTCGCCCGGTTGCGCCATCCTTCGTTCCATATTCCTCGCCGATGATGCCGTCGCGCGGAAACTCGGCTTCGATCAGCCGCCGCATTGCCGCCTCGGCGGCGCGATCGGCCTCGGTGACGGGCGACGCGTCGGGCTTGTCCTCGAGCGCGAAGGCACCCCGGAAGAACGGCCTGATCGCTTCCCCCGCGGCATCGGCAAGCGCGCAGGCGAGCTGGATGTCGACGTCACGCATCAGTCGAACAGCGAGCTGACCGAGCTTTCGTCGGCGATCCGCTTGATCGCTTCGGCGACCAGCGGCGCGATCGGGAGCAGGCGGACACGCCTGGCGCCGGCGACCGCAGTCGGCGGTTCGATCGTGTCGGTCACGACGAGCTCGGTCAGTTCGGACGTCTCCACCCGCGCGACGGCACCGCCCGAAAGCACGCCGTGCGTGATATAGGCGACGACGTCAGAAGCACCCACCTGGCGCAGCGCCGCCGCTGCATTGCAGAGCGTGCCGCCCGAATCGACAATGTCATCGATCAGGATGCAGAAGCGGCCGGCGACATCGCCGATGATGTTCATCACCTCGCTCTCGCCGGGCTTTTCGCGGCGCTTGTCCACGATCGCGAGGGGGGCGTTGTCCAGCCGTTTGGCAAGCGCACGCGCGCGCACGACACCGCCCACATCAGGGCTGACAACCGTCAGATTATCGGTCGGGAAGCGCGCCTGGATATCTGCCGCCATCACGGGCGCGGCGAACAGATTGTCGGTCGGTATGTCGAAAAAACCCTGGATCTGGCCTGCGTGCAGATCGACCGAAAGCACCCGGTGCGCACCGGCGACGGTGATCATGTTCGCCACCAGCTTGGCCGAAATCGGCGTGCGCGGTCCGGGTTTGCGATCCTGCCGGGCATAGCCGAAATAGGGGATGACCGCGGTGATGCGCTTGGCCGACGCCCGTTTCAGCGCATCGATGCAGATCAGCAGTTCCATCAGATTGTCGTTGGCGGGAAAGCCGGTCGATTGCAGGACGAAAACATCCTCGCCCCGCACATTTTCATGGATCTCGACGAACACCTCCTCATCGGCAAAGCGCCGCACGCTGGCATCGGTCAGCGTCATGTCGAGATAGGCGGCGATATCGCGCGCCAGCGGCAAATTGGCGTTGCCGGTCAATAGTTTCACGCCGCTCTCCCCATGGCCCCCCGTGCCCTTTAGACAGGCCAAGCGCGGCGGGGAAGGCGGCTTGTGCTACAGAGGGATGACAATCGGGGAGTCGACATCGTGGGTGAGAAGTCCGCCAAAGGTTTTGAACGTCACCGCCAGCCCTGGACGAGCGACGAAATTCAGAAGCTGCACAGGCTCGCGGCGAAGGGCATGTCGCTTAAGGGCATCGCCAAGGCACTGACGCGGAGTGAAGAATCGACACAGGCGCGCGCGAAGGCGGACGGACTGACGCTAAACAAATTGCGCTAGGGCACGAGCACCGTATCGACCGCGTCTGCCGCCATTTCGGGCCAGTCGAGCGTGAAGTGCAGCCCCCGGCTTTCATGCCGCGACAGCGCCGAGCGTACGATCAGGTCGGCCACCTCGACGAGGTTGCGCAGTTCGATCAGATCGGCGGTGACCCGGAAATGCCCGTAATAATCCGCGACCTCCTTGCGGAGCAGCGCGATGCGGTGGCTGGCGCGTTCGAGGCGTTTGGTCGTGCGGACGATGCCGACATAATCCCACATGAAGCGGCGGATTTCGCGCCAGTTGTGCTGGACGACGACTTCCTCGTCCGAATCGGTCACGCGGCTTTCGTCCCACGCCCGTGCGCGCGGGGTCACTGGAAGGTCACTTCGCAGGATGTGCTTTGCCGCCGCCTCGCCGAACACGAAACATTCGAGAAGCGAATTGGACGCGAGCCGGTTCGCCCCGTGCAGCCCCGATTCGCTGACTTCGCCCGCCGCATAAAGGCCCGGCAGGTCGGTGCGGGCGTCGAGATCGATCAGCACCCCGCCGCACGTATAGTGCTGCGCGGGGACGACCGGGATCGGCTGCGTCGTGATGTCGATGCCGAGCCCGATCAGCTTGTCATGAATATTGGGGAAATGCCCGCGCACGAAACCGGCGGGCATGTGGCTGATGTCGAGGTGGACGTAATCGATGCCGAAACGCTTGATTTCGGCATCGATCGCGCGGGCGACGACATCGCGCGGCGCAAGTTCGAGGCGAGGATCGTAAAAGGGCATGAAGCGCGTGCCCGTCTTGGGATTGATCAGCCTGCCCCCTTCGCCACGCACCGCTTCGGTAATGAGGAAGTTCTTGACCTCCAGATTGTAAAGGCACGTCGGGTGGAACTGCATGAATTCCATGTTCGAGACGCGGGCCCCCGCGCGCCATGCCATCGCGATGCCGTCGCCGGTCGCGCCGCGCGGCGCGGTGGAAAACAGATAGGTTCGCCCCGCACCGCCTGTCGCAAGGATCGTCGCGGATGCAGTCAGTGTTTCGACATGGCCCGTCTTGCGATTGAACGCGTACACGCCCCAGACGCGCGGCTGGCCGTCGCCCTCGACATGCTTCTGCGTGATCAGATCGATCGCGACCATATCGGGGACGAGCGTGATGTTCGGATTGGCGAAGGCCGCCTTTTCGAGCGCATGTTGAACCGCCCAGCCGGTCGCATCGTCGACATGGACGATCCGCCGTGCGCTGTGGCCGCCTTCGCGGGTCAGGTGCAGGACATCGCCGTCCATGTTGAACGGCACGCCCAGTTGCCCGAGCCGGGCGATCGCGGCAGGTGCGCCTTCGATCACGAACTCGACCGTGCGGCGGTCATTGAGCCCGGCGCCCGCCACCATCGTATCCTCGATATGGCTTTCGAACGTGTCACCTGCTTCGAGCACCGCGGCGATGCCCCCCTGCGCCCATGCGGTCGAACCGTCTGAAAGCCCGCCCTTCGCAATCACGCCGACGCGCCGGCCCGCCGCTGCAAGCGTCAGCGCCGCGGTGAGGCCCGCCGCGCCCGAGCCGATAATGAGGACCTCATACATTCACCATTTCCCCCGTCTTTGGCCATGGTGATCCTGCCATTGCCCTGGCACTACATGCCTGCCCTGTTCAGGGCTCGTCTGCAAAACCCGGCAGTCAGAAAACCCCCGTCTGTCCGGTCAATCCCGTGCCTCGCGCGTGAGATTGAGAAAGACGTGCTCCAGATCGGCTTCGCGCGTCGAAACGTCGACGATCCCCAGCCCCTCATCGGTCACCGCCGCCAGCACGTCACCGGCGTTGGCGCGTGCTTTCGAATATGTGATCGAGAGCACGCGATCACCCTTCAGCACGATGTTTTCGAACAGGGGTGACATCGGCGGGACGGGCAGATCGCGATCGACGGTAACCTCCACGATCTTTTCCTGTGCCATTCCCGTCAGCACACGCGTCAGCTCGTTCGCGATCAGGCGGCCGTGATTGATGATCGCGATCCGGTCGCAAAGCTCTTCCGCCTCTTCCAGATAATGCGTCGTCAGCACGATCGTCACGCCCTGCGCGTTCAGTTCGCGGACATAGGCCCAGAGCTGCTGGCGAAGCTCGATGTCGACGCCCGCCGTCGGCTCGTCGAGGACGAGGATCGGCGGTGAATGCACCAGCGCCTTTGCGACGAGCAGCCGACGCTTCATCCCGCCTGAAAGCGTTCGCGCATAGGCATTGGCCTTGTCTTCCAGATGCACCGCACGGAGCAGCGCCATCGACCGGCGCTTTGCCCTGGGCACGCCGTAAAGCCCGGCAAAAAGTTCGAGCGTTTCGAACGGCGTGAAGAACGGATCGAACAGGATTTCCTGCGGAACGACGCCGATCGACGCCTTGGCGTTGCGCGGATGTGCGTCGATATCGAAACCCCAGATCGCCGCCCGGCCACCGCTTTTGCTCACCATTCCCGACAGGATGTTGATCAGCGTCGATTTGCCCGCCCCATTGGGGCCGAGCAGCCCGAAGATGGAACCACGCGGCACATCGAACGTCACCCGGTCGAGCGCACGCTTGCCGCCCGCATAGGTTTTTTCGAGCGCATCGAGCGTTATCGCGGCACTGGTCGTCATAGCGCTCCCTAACGCGCCGATCCGGCCGACGCAAAGCGCACGCTGGCCAATCGATCCGTCTGTAGACGCTCCCGGGCCAGCGCGTTATGCGCCAACAGATGAGGCCGCCGCCTGAAATCATCCGCACATCGTCGCGCCGCATTGCCTGCGATGGTTCGGGCGACGTGCCCGCCGCGCTCGGCCATCCGCGCGTCTGGCTCGAGATCGGCGAGAGCGGGGCGACCGATTGCGGCTATTGCGACCGGCGTTTCGTCCTGATCGGATCGGGGGCTGACAATGCGCCGGGCGATATCGAGCCCGAAGATGAGGATGCACTCGGACGATAAGCTGCCTATATCGGCATCATGAACCAGTCCGATCCCCGATCCTTCCTCTATCGTGACACCGATCTGACGCCGGAAACGGCACAGCGCCTCACCGGATCGGTGCTGGCGGGGTGTGACGATGGCGAACTCTACCTTCAGTACCGGGTGAGCGAGTCGCTCGGCTTCGACGACGGTCGGCTGAAGACTGCCGATTATGGCACCGATCGGGGCTTTGGCCTGCGTGGCGTTTCGGGGGAAACGACGGGTTTTGCCCATTCGCAGGATGTGAGCGTGGGCGGTGTCCGTCGGGCCGCGCAGACGCTCAGTCTTCTCGACCCGGCAAAAGCTGCCCGCGCAGGTGCCCCGCCACGCACGAACCGGCACCTTTACACCGATCTCGATCCGCTGTCGGCGATGGGTTTCGAAGCCAAGGTGGCGCTTCTCGAAGCCGCCGACAGGCGCGCCCGCGCCCGCGATCCGCGCGTCGTGCAGGTTTCGGCATCGCTTTCAGGGAACTGGTCGGTCATCGACATCGTCCGCGCCGACGGTTTTGTCGCGACGGACATCCGCCCCCAGGTACGCATGGGCATCAGCATCGTCGTGGAATCCAATGGCCGACGCGAAAGCGGCACGTTCGGGATGGGCGGGCGCTATCTGTATGACAGGCTCATCGATCCCGCGATATGGGATCGCGCGATCGACGAGGCGCTGCGCCAGGCCCTCGTGAATCTCGAATCGGTCGCCGCGCCTGCTGGCGAAACGACGGTTCTTCTCGGGCCAGGCTGGCCAGGCATCATCCTTCACGAAGCCATCGGCCATGGGCTCGAAGGCGATTTCAACCGCAAGGGGTCGTCGGCCTTTTCCGGAAGGATGGGGCAGCGGATCGCGTCGCCCGGCGTCACCATCGTCGATGACGGGTCGATTCCCGATCAGCGCGGCTCGCTGACGATCGATGATGAAGGCACGCCAAGCGCCGAAAACGTCCTGATCGAAGACGGCATTCTGAAAGGCTATATGCAGGACCGGTTGAACGCGCGGCTGATGGGCGTCGCGCCGACCGGCAACGGTCGCCGCCAATCCTATGCGCACGCGCCGATGCCGCGCATGACGAACACCTTCATGCGCGGCGGCGATGACGATCCTGGCGAACTGCTGTCACGCGTGAAGCGCGGCGTTTATGCGAAGAATTTCGGTGGCGGTCAGGTCGATATCGTTTCGGGCAAATTCGTGTTCAGCTGTACCGAGGCCTATGAGATCGAGGACGGGCGGATCGGGCGGCCGCTCAAGGGCGCGACCCTGATCGGCGACGGGCCGACCGCGCTCACCCGCGTGCTCGGCATCGGCAATGATTTCGCGCTCGATGAAGGCGTCGGCATGTGCGGCAAGGGCGGGCAGAGCGTTCCCGCCGGCGTCGGCCAGCCGACGCTGCTGCTGGACAGGCTGACGGTAGGCGGCACGGGCTAGGCTTGCCGCATCCGGCGCAGTTGCTTTTTGCGTCCACCTTGTCTAGCCGCCTTTGCTTCAACGACCGCCCGTTTGAGACTCGCCTGGCTGAAAGGGCTGCCATGGCGACGTCAGGGACGTCATTCGAAAGGACGAAAATGCCCAAGCTGAAGACCAAGAGCGGGGTGAAGAAGCGCTTCACGCTGACCGCGACGGGCAAATTGAAGCACGGGGTCGCGGGCAAGCGCCACCGTCTCATGAGCCACAATTCGAAATATATCCGCCAGAACCGCGGGTCCAAGCTGTTGAGCGACGCCGATACGGCGACGGTCAAGAGCTGGATGCCCTACGGCCTGAAATAGGAGTAGGGACATATGGCACGCGTCAAACGTGGCGTAACCACGCACGCAAAGCACAAGCGGATCCTGGACGATGCGAAGGGCTATTATGGCCGTCGCAAGAACACGATCCGCGTTGCCCGCCAGGCGGTCGAAAAGGCGGGGCAATATGCCTATCGCGACCGCAAGGTGAAAAAGCGTAATTTCCGTGCGCTCTGGATTCAGCGGATCAACGCCGCGGTGCGGCTCGAGGGGCTGACCTATGGTCAGTTCATGCATGGGCTCAAGCTCGCGCATGTCGAGCTCGACCGGAAAGTCCTTGCGGATATGGCGATGAACGAGGGTGCCGTGTTCAGCACCATCATCGCGCAGGCAAAGGCTGCTCTGCCGCAGGCGGCATAGCACGACCCTTGTTACGGATGCGCAATGGGCGTGGGCGGGTTGCCGCCCGCGCCCTTTTGCCTGATGGGCCATATCGATGACCGCCGAAGACATTCTATCGCAGGCCGCAGCTGCGGCCGATCTCGAAACACTCGAAGCGCTGCGCATTGCCCTGCTCGGCAAGCAGGGTAGCATCAGCGCGCTGCTCAAGACGCTTGGCGGCATGTCGGCCGAACAGCGCGCTAGCGAAGGGCCGCGCATCAACGGCCTCCGCCAGGCGGCGTCCGACGCGATCGCGCGGCGAAGGGCCGAGCTTGAAGCCGCAGCGCTCGACGCACGGCTTGCCACCGAACGCCTCGACATGACCCTGCCCGCGCCAGAGCGACCGCGCGGCTCGGTTCATCCGGTGTCGCAGGTGATGGACGAGCTTGCCGAAATCTTTGCGGACATGGGCTTTGCGGTGGCGACCGGGCCCGAGATCGAGGACGACTGGCATAATTTCACCGCGCTCAACATTCCCGAGACCCACCCAGCCCGGGCGATGCACGATACATTTTATATCGATGGCGCGCCCGACATGGTGCTGCGTACGCACACGTCCCCCGTGCAGATCCGCACCATGATGTCACGAAAGCCGCCGATCCGCATCATCGCGCCCGGTCGCGTCTATCGATCGGACAGCGACGCGACGCATACCCCGATGTTCCACCAGATCGAGGGGTTGGTCATCGACAGGGCGCTGCATCTCGGTCACCTCAAATGGACGCTTGAGACGTTTCTGAAGGCGTTTTTCGAGCGCGATGACGTGGTGCTGCGCCTGCGCCCGAGCTATTTCCCGTTCACCGAGCCTTCGGTCGAAGTCGATGTCGGCTATTCGATCGAGAAGGGCAGGCGTGTCGTGGGGGGCAGCGAGGGCTGGATGGAAGTGCTGGGCAGCGGCATGGTTCACCCGCGCGTTCTGACGAACTGCGGCATCGACCCCGACGAATATTCGGGCTTCGCCTTTGGTACGGGCGTCGACCGGCTCGCCATGCTGAAATACGGGATGGACGATCTGCGCGCATTTTTTGACGGCGACGTGCGCTGGTTGCGCCATTACGGTTTCGGCGCGCTTGACGTGCCGACGCTGAGCGGGGGCTTGGGCGGGGGCCTGGGCGGGGGCGAGGGCGTGGGGGCATGAAGTTCACGCTGTCCTGGCTGAAAAGCCATCTCGAAACCACGGCGACCGCCAGCGAGATTGCCGATTGCCTGAACGCGATCGGCCTGGAGGTCGAAGCGGTCGGCAACCCGGCGGAAAAGCTCGCCGCATTCCGTATCGCCAGAATCGTGACTTCTGCGCCGCATCCGCAGGCGGATCGGTTGCGCATCCTCAGCGTCGATGCTGGAGACGGCCCGGCTCAGGTCGTTTGCGGCGCGCCCAATGCGCGGGCAGGGCTGATCGGCGTATTCGGAGCGCCGGGGACGACCGTGCCGGGCAATGGCATGGTGCTGAAGGTCGCGTCGATCCGCGGCGTCGAATCGCGCGGCATGATGTGTTCGTCACGCGAGCTCGAGCTGGGTGACGAGCATGACGGGATCATCGAACTTCCCGCCGACGCGCCCGTTGGTACCCGCTTTGCCGATTATGCCGGGCTTGACGATCCGCTGTTCGACGTGGCCGTCACGCCCAACCGGCAGGATTGCATGGGCGTCCGCGGCATCGCACGCGATCTCGCGGCGGCGGGTCTCGGCACGCTGAAGCCGCTCAACGTGCCTGTAATCGAGGCGCGGGGGGCAAGCGCAATCGCAGTGCATATCGACGATCATGAAGGCTGCCCGGCCTTTTACGGGCGCACGATCGCGGGCGTTGCCAACCGCGCCGCGCCTGAATGGATGGCACGGCGGCTGAAAGCAGTCGGGCAGCGGACGATTTCGGCGCTCGTCGACATCACAAACTATGTGATGCTCGATCTGGGGCGGCCGAGCCACGCCTATGATCTGGCCAGACTGTCCGGGCCGGTCGTCGCCCGACGCGCGCGCGATGGCGAGACGGTGACCGCGCTCAATGGCAAAAGCTATGCGCTTGCCTCATCGATGACGGTGATTGCCGACGCGAATGAAATCCATGACATCGCCGGCATCATGGGCGGCGAGCATTCGGGCATTGCCGACGATACCACCGACGTGCTGATCGAAGTCGCCTATTTCGCGCCCGAAGGGATTGCGGGGACGGGGCAGGCGCTGGCGCTGACCAGTGACGCGCGCACGCGTTTCGAACGTGGAGTCGATCCGGCGTTTCTCGACGATGCGGTCGCGATCATTACCGGGCTGATCGTCGACCACTGCGGCGGGACGCCGTCCGAGATTATCCGTGCCGGCGCGCCCCCCGCCCCGCCCGCTCCGCTCACCTATGATCCTGCGCTTTGCGCGCGCCTCGGCGGGATCGACGTCGACCACGCGCGGCAACGTGACATCCTCCGGAAACTGGGCTTTGGCGTTGGCGGGGACTGGCAGGTTTCGATCCCGAGCTGGCGTCGTGATATCGACGGGCAGGCCGATCTTGTCGAGGAGATCGTCAGGATCACCGGGCTCGATCACATCGTCTCGACCGCGCTTCCGCGCGCCGATGGAGTGGCCAGGCCGATGGCAACGCCTGCCCAGATGCAGGAGCGCAAGGTTCGCCGGACGGCGGCGGCGCGCGGGCTGAACGAGGCGATTACGTGGAGCTTCATCAGCGAAAGACAGGCGGCCGCGTTCGGCGGAGGGGCCCGCCCTCTCGCCAATCCGATTTCCGAAGAGCTGAAGGTAATGCGGCCGTCGCTGCTGCCCGGATTGCTCGGCGCGGCGCAGCGGAACACGGATCGCGGGGCACAGGGCGTGCGCCTGTTCGAGATCGGGCGGCGCTATCTTGCCGATGGCGAGCGGGCGACGCTGGGACTGGTGCTGGCGGGTGAAAAGCGCGCGCGCGTATGGGCGAGCGGCAAGGCCCGGTTGTTCGACGCGTTCGATGCCAAGGCCGAAGCGCTGGCACTCCTCGAAGCGGCAGGGGCTCCGGTCGAAAGTCTGCAGGTCTCAGGTGATGCGGGCGCGCATTATCATCCTGGCCAGTCGGGCACGCTGCGGCTCGGCCCGAAAACATTGCTCGCAAGCTTCGGGATGCTGCACCCGGCAACGGCTGCCGTGTTCGATCTTTCTGGCCCCGTCGTGATCGCTGAAATCTTTCTCGACGCTGTGCCGTCGAGGCGGGCAGCCAGCGCCATGCGCGCACCGTTCGTACCGCCCCTGCTGCAAAGCGTGCGGCGCGATTTCGCCTTTCTCGTCCCGGCCGACATGCCGGGGGAAGCGATCGTGCGCGCGGTAAGAAGTGCAGACAAGGCGTTGATCAGCAGCGCCCGGCTGTTCGACAGCTTCGATGGTGCGGGCATTCCCGAAGGGCAGAAATCGCTGGCGATCGAAGTGGTGATGCAGCCGGTCGATAAAAGCTTTACCGATCAGGATCTGACGGCGGCTGCCGCGAAAATTGTCGCGGCGGCGGTGAAGCTCGGAGCGGTTCTGCGGGGCTAGGCGCAGAGCCGCCGCCGGATTGCGACAGGCGGCATACAACCGCCGCAATGCAAAGGATGAAAGTGACGGTGAGCCGGGTCGATCTGTCAGTGTTCGAACAGGCCGCGCGCCACGCCGCCGCCTATCGCGATCATGTCTTCGAGGCAGCGCACACCCCGGTTGCCGACTATCGTGCAATGCGGGACGCCTTTGCTGCACCCGTTCCCGAAGAACGTGGCGATCCGGCGTCGATCATCGGGGAACTGGTTGCCCGTGCGACGCCGGGCATCCGCGCCCAGACCGGGCCGCGTTTTTTCGGCTGGGTGATCGGCAATTCGCATCCGACGGGCGTTGCGGCTGATTTCCTGACGAGCGCTTGGGGGCAGAATGCGGCGAACCTCATGGCCTCCCCCGCCGCTGCTGCCGTCGAAGAGATTGTCTGCGGCTGGCTGCTCGATCTGCTCGGGCTGCCCGCTCAATCGTCGATCGGTCTTGTGACCGGGGCGACCGTCGCCAATTTCGTTTGTATCGCGGCGGCGCGGAGTGAGGTGCTGCGCCGCACCGGCTGGGATGTCGAGGCGGACGGGCTGTTCGGCGCGCCGCCGATCACCGTCCTGATCGGCGAGGATGCGCATTCGACGGTCTATTCGGCACTGCGCTATCTCGGACTGGGTGCCCGGCGCGTGCAGACGGTAAAGTGCGATGCGCTGGGCCGCATTGTTCCGGCGGCGTTCGAACAGGCGCTCGCCGCGGCTGACGGCCCGGTCATCGCGCTGCTTCAGGCCGGACAGATCAACACCGGGGGCTGCGATCCGTTTGCCGACATTGTTCCAATGGCGCGCGCGAGGGGTGCGTGGACGCATGTCGACGGGGCGTTCGGCCTGTGGGCGCAGGCCGCGCCCACGCGCAGGCATCTGACCGCAGACGTCGAACTGGCCGACAGCTGGGCAACCGACGGGCATAAATGGTTGCAGACACCCTATGACTGCGGCTTTGCGATTGTCCGCGATCCGGAAGTGCACCGGCGTGCCATGGCGATATCGGCAAGCTATCTGCCCCCTGCCGAGGGTGGTGATCGCGATCCTTCGGCCTATGTGCCCGAGCTTTCAAGGCGGGCACGCGGCTTTTCCACCTGGGCGATGATCAAGGCTCTGGGGCGTTCGGGCATCGCCGAAATGGTCGAACGCAATTGCGCGGTCGCTGGCTACATGGGTGAGGCGCTTGGCAGGGAGCCGGGGGTTGCCTGCGTCGCACCCGTCACGCTCAACCAGTTCATGATCCGCTTTGGCGACGACGATGCTCTGACAAGCGCGGTGATCGACACGGTCCAGCGCGATGCGATCGCGTTTCTTGGCGGGGCATCGTGGCGCGGGCAGTGGGTGATGCGCGGCTCGGTATCATCGGTTGCGACGACGATGGCGGAAGCGGAGACGAGCGTCGCCGCGATCATCGATGCGTGGCGGCGGGTAAAAGCGGCGGGGTGATCCGCTACGGGGCGACGCGGTCGCGTGAAAGCAGGAAAACCGCATGTTCGGCGAGCAGATTTGCCGAAACCGGGGATATCTGCCGCTCGCCGCGCAGAAACCACTGTCCCTCGACACGGATCTGGCGCTCGGCGAGCAATGCACGAAAATCGTCGATCGTCACATGATGGATGTTGGGCGTGTCATACCATCGGTGCGGCAGCTGCCGCGTCACCGGCATCCGCCCGCCGAACATGTGCGCGATCCGGATGCGCCACTGCGCAAAATTGGGAAAGGAAACGAACGCGCGTGCGCCAATCCGCAAAAGCTGATCGATGACGATGTCGGGCCGTCGCGTGGTCTGGAGCGTCTGGCTAAGGACCGCATAGTCGAAACTGGCATCGGGATAATCGGCGAGGTCGGTATCCGCATCGCCCTGTATCACCGAAAGGCCCCGCGCGAGCGCGGCGGTCACATCGGCGGCGTCGATCTCTATGCCGCGCGCATCACAGCCCTTCGCGCGCAGGTCAGCCATCAGCGCGCCATCGCCGCAGCCCACGTCGAGCACGCGCGCACCGGCGCGGATATTGGTGGCGATGATCGAAAGATCTGCGCGCATCAACAGGTCGCACACAGGAACCCGGCGACGACACGATCGAGCGCGGGAACTTCCAGAAAAAAGGCATCATGCCCATAAGGCGAGCTCAGCTCGACAAAGCTGACGGGAGCACCGGCGGCGTTGAGCGCATGGGCAATCGCTTTCGATTCGGCTGTCGGATAAAGCCAGTCGCTATCGAAGCTGACGAGGCAGAACCGCGTCGCGCTGCCCCGGAACGCCGCGGCAAGCTGGCCGCCAAAGGCTTCGGCAAGATCGAAATAGTCGATGGCGCGCGTGATATAGAGGTAGGAATTGGCATCGAACCGGTCGGTGAAGCTCAGGCCCTGATGCCGCAGATAGCTTTCCACCTGGAAGTCGGCATCGAAACCAAAGCTTTTGGCATCCCGCGCCTGAAGCCGGCGACCGAATTTTTCGGTCAGCCCCCGTTCCGAAAGATATGTGATATGAGCCGCCATCCGCGCCACCGCGAGGCCGGCGTCAGGCGCTTTACCGTCCTGATAATAGTCGCCACCGCGCCAGTTCGGATCAGCCATGATCGCCTGCCGCCCGACTTCGTGGAAAGCGATGTTCTGCGCGCTGTGCTTCGCGGTCGACGCGATGACGAGCGCCGCCCCCACGCGTTCGGGAAAATGCGCCGCCCAGGCGAGCGCCTGCATGCCCCCCATCGATCCACCGACGACGGCATGAAGCCGCTCGATTCCGAGATGATCGATCAGCATCGCCTGCGAACGCGCCATATCTGCAATGGTGATGACAGGAAAATGCATCGCCCATGGCGCGCCCCCCGGCCCCGCCATGCCTGGCCCCGACGATCCCATGCAGCCCCCGATCGCATTGGCCGCGATGACGCAGAACCGGTTGGTGTCGATCGGCTTTCCCGGCCCGACCATGCGCGCCCACCAGCCGGGCTTTCGCGTGATCGGATGCGGCGACGCGACATAGTGATCGCCCGTGAGCGCATGGCAGACCAGTATGGCGTTCGACGCGTCGGCGTTCAGTTCCCCATAGGTTTCATAACCGAGATCGACAGGCGCCAGCACACCCCCGCCGTCGAGCGGCAGCGACTGGGGAAGCGTGACATGCCTGTCGAGGCCGAAGCGATCATCCATGGTTATCGCGCGCAGTGGACAAGCCCCGCCGACTTTGCAAATGCTAGAGGAAGTTGTTTGGCCAGATCATCGTGCGCCACATATGCGCGGTGGGCGATCCGTCAAAGCCCAGGCCCTCTACCGGCTGCCTGAACTGGCGGCCGATAACGTCGAGCAGCGGCTCGATCGGCGGGCAGTCGTCATCGTCGAAGAAATAGATGTCATAAAGCGTGACGATACGCGCCGACATATACCAGCGGTGGCCGCGCGCGGCGGCGGCGTCGGCCCGGATATACTCGGGCGGCGCATAACCGGGGCCGAAGAAACGGTCATAGCTTTCGGGATAATCATAGCCGACGGCGGGATCGGCGAAGTAGCGCAGCGCCTGATGTTTCTCGACCGCCCATGCCACCTCTTCATCGACATAAGGCGCGATCATCTGGGCCCCCCAGTAGCCGTGATCGGCGCGGATCAGGCAGGCGTTGGAAATGTCATGCAGCAGGCATGCCATGACGATCTTTTCATCATGGCCGTCAGCGAGTGCGCGCGTGGCGCTTGCCAGCAGATGGCGCCGCGTCATCCCATCGATCCGGTGTTCGAAAAAATCGGCAAGCGTAGGGGCGGCGGGCATCTTCGAAAGGGCCGGATTGTCTCCCATCATCATCACGGTGCCCGGCTTCAGCGCGGCAAGCGCCTCGGCCTCGCCCGAAGAACGGCCGGTGCCGACAATGCCGACAGGCGCGGGAACGATCAGCCGTTCAACGCTTTGCCGGCTCGATTTGTACGGTTGGCACATGACGCCGACTTAGGATCGGGTGCGCCGCGTGACAATCGTGACGCCCGCGTTAAATGGCGCAGCATGAATGCTCCACAGCCCAAATCATGGATCCTCGACATCGCCCCCTATGTGCCTGGGCGTTCGGCCAACGACGATGGCACCACCGTGGCCAAACTGTCGTCGAACGAAAACCCGCTCGGTACCAGCGCGGCGGCCCGCGCCGCCTTTGCCGCGCATGCGTCCAGTCTCGAGCGCTATCCCGATGCCGACGCGGTTAGGCTGCGCGAAGCGATCGGAAAAGCCAGTGATCTCGATCCGGCGCGAATCATATGCGGGACGGGATCGGACGAGGTTCTTCACCTTGCGGCAGGTGCCTTTGCCGGTCCGTGCGACGAGGTCATCCACGTTCGCCACGGTTTTTCGGTTTATCCGATCGCCACAAGGCGCGTTGGCGCGACGCCGGTGATCGCGCCGGATCGTGACCATGCGACCGACGTCGACGCGATCCTCGGCTGTGTTACCGATCGCACAAGGCTGATCTTCATCGCCAATCCGAACAACCCCACCGGCACCTATGCGTCGCGCAGCGAAATCGGACGGCTGCACGCCGCGCTGCCGCCGCACGTCATGCTCGTCATCGACCAGGCCTATGCCGAATATATCGAGGCTGGCGAGGAGGATGGCGCGATCGACCTCGCGCGCACCGCCGATAACGTCCTCGTCACGCGGACATTTTCGAAAATCTTCGGGCTTGCGGCTGAACGGATCGGCTGGGGCTATGGCTCGGCGGCGGCAATTGACGCGATGCACCGCATCCGCGCGCCGTTCAATGTCACCGCCGCGGGGCAGGCCGCCGCCATTGCTGCGCTTCAGGACAGCGTGTTTGTCGATGCAAGCCGGGCGCACAACGCCAGGTGGCGGGGCTGGTTCGAGGCTGAAATCGCAAGACTCGGCAATGTGGGCCTGCGCGCCGTGCCGAGCAAGGCGAACTTCCTGCTTGTCCTGTTCGACGGCGCGATCAGTGCGGAGATGGCCTATGGCGGGCTGATGAAGGCGGGCTATATCGTGCGCTGGCTGCCGGGGCAGGGGCTGGCGAACGGCCTGCGCATCACGATCGGGACCGAAACCGAGATGCGCGGCCTGGTGGCCACATTGCGCCGCATCGTGGGGGCTGAGGGGTAGTGCTTCCCTTTGCGCGCATATCGATCATCGGTCTGGGGCTGATCGGCTCCTCGATCGCGCGCGCGGCAAAAAAAGCGATGCCGACGGTGCGGATCATGGGCCATGATGCCGATCCCGCTGTGCGGGCGGTTGCGCAGACATTGGGGTTCTGCGACGATATTGCCGACACAGCCGGGGTAGCGGTTATCGACGCCGAACTGGTCATCCTGTGCACGCCGGTGGGCACAAGCGGCGCGGTTGCAGCCGAAATTGCCGACGATCTGCCTGATGGTGCCATCGTCAGCGATGTCGGTTCGTCCAAAGCGGGGGTTGCAGCCGCGCTGGCGGCGGCGCTGCCCAATCATGCCGTGGTGCCCGCTCATCCGGTCGCGGGCACCGAAGCGAGCGGCCCCGAAGCGGGCTTCGGGAGCCTGTTTCAAAATCGCTGGTGCATTCTCACGCCGGACGAGGGCACCGATCCTGCGGCTGTGGCGCGCGTCCAGTCGTTCTGGGAACGGCTGGGCGCGAAAACCGAAATCATGAACGCGGCGCATCATGACCGCGTCCTCGCCGTCACGAGCCACCTGCCGCATCTGATCGCCTATACGATCGTCGGCACCGCGTCAGACCTCGAAAACGTCACGCAAAGCGAAGTCATCAAATATTCGGCGGGCGGTTTTCGCGATTTTACCCGGATTGCCGCATCGGACCCGATCATGTGGCGCGACGTCTTCCTGACCAACCGGGAAGCGGTGCTCGAAATGCTGCAGCGGTTCAGCGAGGATCTGACAGCGCTTCAGCGCGCGATCCGCTGGGGAGACGGGGATGCGCTGCACGATCTGTTCAGCCGCACCCGTGCGATCCGGCGGAGCATCATCGAGCAGGGTCAGGACGATTCCCGCCCCGATTTCGGTCGCAGCGATCATGAACATTAGCGATTGAGCGCATTGATCGCTTCGACGACGCGCTGTTCGACCTCGTCGCGGGGCAATCCGACGGGAATGGTTTCCCCCACGAGGAAAGTGATCGTGCCCGGGCGCTTCCAGAACTGCTTCCAGCCCCACAGACGTCCACTGTCGACGGCGATCGGTACGATCGGCAGGCCCAGCGCCTTGTAGAGCCCGGCAATCCCGGGTCGGAGGGTCGCGCATTCGCCATGCGGAATGCGCGTTCCTTCCGGGAAGATGACGATCGGGCGACCGGCCGCAATCGCGGTCTTCGCCGCCTTGAGCATGGTGCGGAGCGCCGCTGCGCCGGTTTCGCGGGCAACGGGGATGACGCCGTGTGCCAGTGCGACGCGGCCCCAGAGCGGTATGTCGAGCAGTTCGGCTTTCACGACGACCGCGGGCGCTGCGAACAGGCGAAGCGTCGCGAATGATTCGTAGAAGCTCTCATGCTTCATCGCGATCAGGACGACACCCGTGGGCAGCGTGCCCCTGATCGCCAGCGGATTGCCGAGCACGACCCGCGCGAGCCAGCCCTGATAGCGCGCCCAGGCGCGCGGAACGCTGAGTGCCATGCCCGGCATGATCGGCGCCGCCGCAGCCGCCGCGATCACGTAAACAGCGCTCCCGAGGTAAAAGGCGAACGCATAGACGATCGAGCGGATCGCGATCATGCCGTCACAAGCCAAGGACCAGGGCAAGCCGCCGTGCGATCAACTTGTGATACTCGCGCAGAAGATCGGTAAAACTCGCATTTCCCGCCACGGCGTCGGAAACGACCACCACGCCGGGGCCCAGACTGCGTTCCAGCTCGAGCCTTGCGCGGCGCATGTGCCAGTCGCTGGTGACGAGCCGCACGCTGCGATAATCATGCGCCGCCAGCCAGCGTGCGGTTTCCGCCCCGTTCGAGCGCGTATCGACTGCCTGATGGCCCAGGTCGACACAACAGGCGAAAAACGAAACCGGAACGTCCTGCGCCACCGCAAGTTCGGCGGGGCGGACGCTGGGATCGACGCCGCTGATCAACATCCGCCGCGCCCGCCCCGCCTCGAGCATTGCCAATCCGCGCGGGATCCTGCCCGGAGCACCCGTCAGAACGACGATCGCATCGGTCTTCTGCATGCCCGCCGCCGAGGGCAGAAGCACGGTGAAAAGAACAAAGCCGATCGCCCAGGCGAGACTGATGACGGCAAGGATGCGACGGATCACAATGCCCTGCCCATGGCCCGCAGGATCGCGATGCGCGCCGTCAGCGTGGCCAGCGCGACGGCTCCAAAGGGCACAAGCAGGATCGCCGCCCATCCTGTCCACCCCAGACTGCCACCGGCGATGATCACGGCATCGACCGCGGCGAGACGGTTCGTGATGAAAAGCACGACGATTACGCCGAGTGCCGCGCCTGTCACGCTGCCGAATACCGCATCGAGCGCCGCCCGACGCTGGAACAGGCGGGCGACCCGGCTGTCGCTTGCGCCCATCAGATGCATGATGTCGATCGTCGGGCGATGCGTATCGAGCGCGGCTCGCGCGGCGAGGACGACCGCTGCCGATGTCGCGCCGGCCATCAGGACGACAAGACCGGCGGCGAGCCAGCGCAGCGTGATCAATAGGCCCGTGGTCGGCGCGAGGAACTGCGCATGCGGCTGAACCCGCGCCGACGGCACCTCGGGACGGAGCACGCGGGCGACAGCGTCGAGGCTGCGGCTGTCGTTTGTGGCAAGAGTGACATCGATCAACACGGGGATCGGCAGGTCGCCGTTCAGGCCCTCCCGGCCCAGCCAGGGCTCGAGCAGCGCGCGCATCCGGGTTTCATCGACCCGCTCGACGCGTGCCACGAGGGGGAGGCGACCCAGCGCGGCGAGCGCGGCCCGTGCCTGTGCCTCGCGCAGGTCGGGATTGGCTTCGACGATCTGGATGGTCAGCCGTCCTTCGAGATCGCGCCCGAGGCTGGCCGCCGAGGCGCCGAGTGCCGTTCCTGCGGCGACCGCAAGCACTGTCAGGAAAGTCATGATCGCAATGACATAGGGCATCGGCCCTGCCAGCCGGCTTTCGGGCAGCAACCCCCGATCGGCAACAAGGGCATGCAGCGGGGTCATGCCCCGGTCTTGCCCTCGCGTGCCGGCGGGTGGCGAAGCGCGCCGGTCGGATCGGACAGCCGCCCCTTGTCGAGCCGCATCATCTCGGCATTGCCAATGCGACTGAGCAGATGAAGGTCGTGCGTTGCGACGACGACCGTGGTGCCCAGCCGGTTGAGGCCGTCGAACAGGTGGAGCAGGCGCTGCGCCATTTCAGGATCGACGTTGCCCGTGGGCTCGTCGGCAACGAGAACATCGGGCCGTCCGATAACCGCGCGCGCGATGGCGACGCGCTGCTGCTCGCCACCCGAAAGCGTCGCAGGCCGGGCACTGGCATGGTTGTCGAGGCCGACCCAGGCGAGCATTTCGCGAACCGGCGCGGTGATATCGCGCTCTTCAGTGCCGGCCAGGCGCAGCGGCAGCGCCACATTGTCGAACGCGGAAAGATGGGGGACGAGCCGGAAATCCTGAAAGACCACCCCGATCCGCCTGCGAAGCGCCGGCAGGCGGTCGCGCGGTGCCGCGACCAGATCCTCGCCGAACATCCGGATCTGTCCCCGGCTTGGCCGCTGCGCAAGATAAAGCAGCTTCAGCAGTGACGTCTTTCCAGCACCCGACGGGCCGGTGAGAAAGTAAAATGCCCCGCGCACAAGGCTGAAGCTGAGATCGGACAATGTATCAGGGCCATTGCCGTAACGCAGGCCGACATTATCGAACTGGACGACAATAGCCATTCGACCCCACAGGCCCGTGCCGAACGGGCAGATAATTCCGCATATGCCGCCATCGCATGCGATCCGCCATGGGTAAAGCCATGCCCCATTACGGTTCCTGCTTGCGCAGCGTGGTGCGATCCTGTCTTGACGGCGTCTCGGCGGCCGCGCGACATAGCATCTGCCGAACGGTGATTTACGGGTGTATGAGCGCAAGATGATCCTTTCCTGCCCTGCCTGCCGAACCCGCTATATCGTGCCAGACAGCGCAGTCGGCCCAAATGGGCGTCAGGTGCGTTGCGCAACGTGCAGGCACAGCTGGTTCCAGGACGCCGCTCTCCTCGATCTCGTTGCCCGGGTGGAAGCTGCGCCCCAGGCCGCGTTGCACGAGCACAGGGCGGCACCTGCGCCCGTGCCGGAACCGGCGAGGCAGGTAGCACCCCCCTTCTCGGCGTCGGCCGCGCCGGCATTGGCTTCAGTGCTGGACAGGGCTGAGCACATGTCTTCTCCAGTCGAACCGGCTGGACCGGCCGAGTCGACATCGCGGCGTCTGCGCGCGGCGGCAAGAGATGCGGGAATCGATGCATTTGCCCCAGCGCCGCCGTTTCGCCCGCGTCGCAATCCGGCACGGCTGTGGACGATCGCGGCGGCCGCGGCGGCACTCGTGCTGCTTGCCGGTATCGCCGCGCTGGAGTTTCTCGGCACCCCGACATGGCTTGCGCGTCTCGGGCTGCCGGTTGGCACGACCAGCGTCCCGCTCACCCTCGAAATGCCGCGCAAGCCGAACCGGCGCACCACGCCCAGTGGCAATGAACTGTTCGAACTTTCGGGGCGGGTCGTGAACCCCACCGGCGTGACGCAGCGCGTGCCCGATATTCTGGTCGAACTGAGCGACGCACAGGCGCGCATCATCTATAGCTGGACGATCACACCGTCGAAGCGGACGCTTGGTCCAGGGGCGACACTCAATTTCGATTCGGCACAGATCGACGTGCCAAAGGGCGCAAAGTCGATCAACTTCATGTTTGCCGGCGAAACCCCGAAATAGCGAAGCGCATGAGGGGCATTGCAGCCGCGCGGCGGCTTTGCTAGTCGCCCGCGTCTACCCGCCGGGGCACGAGCCCGGGCGCATGACTGTGCGGTCGTGGCGGAACTGGTAGACGCGCAACGTTGAGGTCGTTGTGGCCGAAAGGCCGTGGAAGTTCGAGTCTTCTCGACCGCACCAG
>JANPGY010000018.1:0-2251 GCA_031424175.1 Sphingomonadales bacterium | reverse complement strand
GGCGCTGACGACAGATATCCTCGAACGCATCGGCGCGTTCTATGCCGTCGAGGCCGATGTGCGTGGGCAACCACCCGATATCCGACGCCGCGCACGGCAGGAGCGCACCGCGCCGTTGATAACCGAACTACGCACCGTGCTGAACGATGCGCTGCGACGCCTGTCGCCCAAGTCGGTGATGGCCAAGGCCATCGTCTATGGCACCAAGCGCTGGGCCGCACTCACTCGGTTCCTCGACGATGGTCGGCTCGAGATCGACAACAGCGAGCCGGTGGCCGCCATCGGTCCGAGGCCGCTGGCGAGGGCCGAACGCTCGCTGCGCGGCATTGCGGTCGGCAGGCGCAACTGGCTGTTCGCAGGCTCGCGCGTCGGCGGCGAACGTGCCGCCGCCATCTGCACCGTCATCGAGACCTGCAAGATGAACGGTGTCGAACCGCAAGCCTATATCGCCGACGTCATCGCCAAGATCGCCAGCGACTGGCCCGCGTCCCGCTGGGACGAACTGATGCCATGGAACTGGCGGACCGCCGCCGATGAACCGCTAGCGCAAGCTGCCTGAACTGCGGTCGCCAGCCCACGCTTACGTGTGCTGCAGGGCCTGGCGATTAGCTTCAATGTCACCAACGTCACGGACAAAGTCTACCTTTTGCGCGATGGCTCGGGAGTGGGCGTCGGTGCCCCGCAATATGGCGCGCGGCGAGGCTTTTTTGCCGGACTGCGCAAGCGCTTCTGACAATTTCGGATCGCCGCCAACACCGCACGGCGGCGATCCTCACTTTGGCCCGGACGTCCGGGAGCTTGCGCGGGTCACCTTGGAAGGCGTCACCTTAGTTCAGCGCGGTATGACCGCGCGAGGAAAACTCATGAACCATGTTCGAAGTGCAAATCTGCAATATGCGACCGACTGGCTGGAGCGAGCTGCGGTCAGCGTGTCGGCAGCATGCCTCATCCATTGTCTTGCGATGCCCTTCCTGCTGGCGGCGCTCCCTGCACTGTCCCTGGTTGTTCGCATTCCCGAAAGCTTCCACCTTTGGGCACTGGGCTTTGCCATTCCTATGTCTGGTGCAGCGCTGATGTTTGGCGCTCGGAACCACCGGTCACTCGTTCCACTGATCTTCGGCGCGATCGGGTTAGCGCTGTTAGCGCTCGGTGGTTTGATGCTGGCCGGCGGTCGCTGGGAAATACCGGTGACCGTGGGCGGGAGCTCAGTACTCGCAACCGCCCATTTTCTGAATTGGCGCCGGCGGCATCACCACTGACGCCGATCAAATCGCGAGCCGAACACGCGATACGAAGCCGACATAAACGAGAAAACAGCTGCTCGGCTGTAAGACCGTATGTCCGTTTCGTGAAAGATGTTGGTTCGCCCTACACAGGTGCTCCGAGGGTTGCTCGGGTGGGCCGAGCCTATCCTCACACGAGGAGGACGAACCGTGGAATATCCTACAGAAGTTTTCATTGGAATCGATGTCGCAAAGGCTCGTAATGCCATTGCGATCGCCGATGGCGGGCGCGGTGGCGAGGTACGCTTCTTTGGCGAGGTCGATGCGTCACTGGATGAGATGAGGCGGATCCTACAGCGCATCACCGCCAGATATAGCGTGGTGCATTTCTGCTATGAGGCCGGTCCGACCGGTTATGGGCTTTACCGCTTGATAGTCGAGCTGAGCCATTCCTGCATGGTAGTAGCGCCATCGCTGATCCCGAAACGCGCAGGCGATAGGGTGAAGACGGATCGGCGCGATGCAATGATGCTCGCCAGACTGCTACGAGCCGGCGAACTGACGGCAGTATGGGTGCCCGATGCGGGGCATGAAGCGATGCGCGATCTCGTACGGGCCCGTGCTGCTGCAGTCGAGACCCAGCGCATTCACCGCCAACAAGTCAGCGCGTTCATGCTGAAGCATGGACGCATCTTTCCGCGCAAGACGACGTGGGGCGCCCGCCACTTTCGCTGGCTACAAGAACAGCGCTTCGATCATCCTGCCCATCAAATTGCTCTGCAGGTGCCGCGCGACAATCAGGATGAGAACGCAGCGACAATCAAGGTGAGAATCGACGATTGCTGGGACGGCGTAGGGCGTAGCCCGGAGCCGTTCCAGCAATCGTGGAGACCTCTTTTCCATAGGGGTTCTGAGGGTCGTGGCCGGCCCGGCAAGACGGGCATCGCTTCGTTTGGAAGGGATGCGGGTGCCGGGCTGCCATATCAACGATCATCAGATGAGGCTCTATATGAAGCTCAAGCAGACCA
>JANPGY010000017.1:0-7376 GCA_031424175.1 Sphingomonadales bacterium | reverse complement strand
AACGCTGGTGATGTCGGTCGGCTCACGCCGGCAAGCGTTCCCGACATCGCCTGTTGGCGCCATGTGTAAAGCTGGCCGCTCCCGACCCCGTGCCGCTCGACCGTATCGCGCACAGAACCGTTCGGACCAAAAGCATCGCGTAGCATCGCCAGCTTCTGCTCAACCGTCCAGTGCCGCCGACCCGAAACCCGCGCAACGACCTCAATCCGACCACTCATACGACCGGTCGTATGACCACTCGCTTCCACAACAACCTCATCCGACACCGCGACACCCCAACACAAAGGGGCCAAGCATCGCCGCCGTCACATCAAAAACAAGGCGGCCCCAGGACACGCTTACGCTCCTTTGTTTTGTCGGCAACAGGAACGTGAGAGGCCCATTCGCGCCAGACGGTAGCGACACACTCGTATGGCGATAGAGTGTGGCGACCGATACGTTCATCCGCTTTGCGATGTCGCGAATGGACAGGGAGCATTCATTCAAAAGCGCATGTGCCACAGCGATGTCATTTACGTTCATTGCCGGTGGTCGGCACCGTCGCTTCGATGCGCTCGGCCTTGAACTGGAGACCGTGATTGCGGTCGTTGATCCAGATGCCGGTCGCTTCGATGAAGTCGCCAGCGCCGATCGCGGCCGCATGGCCCGTTATGGTAACGAGATCGCGCTGGCCGCGCACCCTGGCGCGCAGCACGCAGAAGCCGTTCTCGGCATTGTGAAAGGTCACGCGCTCGACCGAACCGCTGATACGTTCGCCGTTCGGGACCGATTTGTCCCTGGTTGGCGATCTTGTCTGTGCGGCACTGCTCACACCGGCGAGATTACAACACCGGGGCGCCTCTTTCCAAGCGTTTCTATTCTGTTCTGTAAGCGACGCCCAGGCGTCGAGGCGCGCTTTGTCGGCGTCGCAGGAGCGCTCCGATGTGCCAGTTGGCGTCACTGGACTGTTGAAACGACATGATGCGGCGTTGCCCTCGCGTTCCCGTGCGGCCCCAGCGCCATTCGACCAGCGTGAACCCGAACAGGTCGCAGGACCGCTCGATCGTGTAGCTGCGATCGATGTTCCGCATGGGGTTGCGTGCCACGAGGTGGATAACGTCACGCGCTGCCAGTTCGTCCATATCCGTCATGCGGACCCGTTACCGGCACACAGAAATCCTGTCGTCCCATGCCGGCGTCAAAAGCGGCCACATGAGTCGGATCCGAGTCGAACCGTGCCGAGGAGTAGCTCCGTTAATATGGCGTCACCTCGACATCGCGCCACCGGTGCGTGGTTACGCGTTCAGCCTGTCTTTCAGCGCTTTCGCCGAGCTGAAGCCGAGCTTTCTGGAAGCGGCGATCCGAATGGCCTTGCCCGTCGACGGATTGCGGCCGTCGCGCTCCGGGCTGTTTTTTAGCGTAAACTTCCCGAACCCGTTGATCGACACGTCCTCGCCCGACAATGCCGCTGCAACGATGGCCTCGAGCAATGTGTCGACAGCCTTACGCGCGCCGACCCTGGTCATCCCGCATTCGCTTTCGAGCCTTGCTGCGAGTTCGTTCGTGTTCATCGTGCCCCCTCATGGCTTATCCGTTCGCGTCGCGTTTTTGCCCCGGCACGACTGAAAAGCAATCCCGCATCGGTCGGCCGCCCCTGTTGCTCAAAATGCCTCGATGGCTTCCAAGAACACCGGTAAAGAAAGGGCCACTTGGCGACCGCCATTGCTGGATGAAAAAGGGGCCAGTCCTGTCGGAGCTCCGTTTTGCGCGGTAGGATCAGTTCATCCCGAGCGTCGATTCCTCATCGGCAAAACGCCGAACGCGGTCGGGCATCTGCAGCAGCTTTTCGGCCGCCGCCAGGATCGCTTCGGCTTCGCTCGGAATGCCTCGGCGGAACTGATCGAGACCCCGTTCGAAAAGGTGATCGTTGCCTGGAACCCGTTACCCTTGGGCGTTGCGGTCAATCGATATCCATGTCGTTGCTCCAGGATGGATCACCGAAGCCTGGGGCTTGAAAACCCGACCGTAAAGATCAAGATCATGTCGGTTTATCCTTTAATTGCATAGTAGCGAAAAACGCGCGTTTTGTGTAGTAACCTCGTTGAATGCCAAGGAGGGCACACAAAAACACAGGTGGCTGTCAACGCCGGTCGGATTCCAGGCCAGCGGGGCGGAGTAAAAGCAGGCCATTGTTGATGCGGGCTTGACGATATGAAGAGGGCCCCGATCGGGGGTCCCGGTTCGACGCCTATTTACAGACATGGGCAAATCATAGGATGTCATTTCGCCCTTGGCCGGAACCGACTCCGAACTGCACCAGCGCCTGCATCAACGTCTTGCCGCCCGGACCGATTGGTGTGGAATACGCCGTGTCGCGTATCCGTGCAGCAGCCTCCGCATTGCCTTGGCTCTCCAGGAGCAGCATGCGCGCGAGTGCGCCGCCAAGGCTTTGCCGGTCAAGCCGCAGAGCAATTTCGCTTTGCCGATCAGCGTTCTCCAATTCACCCGCCATGAAATCGAGCACTGCAAGTCCGCCGTGGCTTTCCGAAAAATTCGGATCGATTGCCAGCGCGCGGTCGAAGCTGTCGCGTGCCTTGACGAGATCACCCGCCATAAAATGCGCCCAGCCCGAAGCAATCCAGCTACCAAGATGCGTGCGAAACATACCTGCCCCCTCGTCGAGGGCGCGCGCCGCGGCCGCAGGATCGTTTGCGGAGATCAGGGCCAGACCTTTACCGATGAGGGCGCGGGGGCTGCGTGGATCCAGCTCAAGCGCCCGTTCGAACAAGCTCAGGGCATTAGCATTCTCCTGCTCTTCGAGCGCGAACATGCCGAGCACCGCAAGACCTTGCGGTGTGCGGGCCGCCTGACCGGCGTAGACGCGCGCCAAGTCCGCCTGATCTGCGTCCATCGCGAGCGTCGCCAGTGCCCCCATAAGCAACTGATCGTGCGGATAGCGTTCCGAGAGGGCTTGCCCGATCACAAGGGCACCGTTTAGGTCGCCGGCGTGATGCAAAGCCTGCACTTTGAGTGCCGGACCGCGTGCGGACGCGTCGATCGCCGCGTCATCAAGAAGTTCTGCAGCCTCGGCGTGACGATCGAGCATGGCTAGCGCCCAAGCGTTGTTGAAGCGCAATTCAGGTTCGTCAACGCCTTCCGCTCGAAGGTCCGCAAAGCTCCGCGCAGCATCCCCGAAATGGCCGTCAGCGAGCGCAACTAAGCCGGCAAGGTTTCGCATCGAAGGGTTTCGCGGATCTACCGCAGCATGGCGGCCGATCAAATCTCTTGCGATGTCCAGTTGCCGCTCTTCGAAGGCAACGGCTGCCGCGTCCGCCAGCAGCATAAGGTTGCCTGGATCGCCTTCGAGAAAGCCGAGCAGGCGGTTTAATCGCTCGGATGTCGCTACGGCCGTCATAAGGATCGTCCACACGAAAGGAAGGTCGGATGCTCTGGCCGGGCCCGGTGCCGCATCAAGACGCCGCCGGCGCGCTTACCGCGCGCCCTCGAATCTCCGTGACCAGGCGTGAAACGAGCGCTGCTGCGGACTTGTCGCTTTCTATCGCGTCGCTCACGCGCGTTACGACCTGCTGGAACTGGGCATCATTGATGAGGCCGTCGCCGAACTGGTCGGCGAGCAGTGTCTGAATGAAAGTACGGCGCAATTGCCGATCGTCGACACCGCCGAGCGCGGCCAGCGCGCCAAGCCCCGTGGCCGCCCCGGTTGCGCGTTGTGCCAAAGCCTCTCCGGCACCCGATTTGCGCGCGGCGCGAGAGCGCTCGTCGAGTCGCTGCTTCAGGAGAATTACGACCCGGTCGATATTGGATACTGGTTCCATCGCCGCGCTCCCTAGTGCCGCGTATTTCTGAGCGAAGCCTGCTGCAGCAGCGACTGCGCCGATGAAAGCGGAGCTTCACTTCCGATCGTATCGTCCCTGCGCTGGATCTCGTCGATGATCAGTTGCATGTCATTGTTGAGCGGCGGGTTTTCTGCGTTTCGCTCTATCCCGTCCTGAAGCTGGACGATGGCCGCGGAAAACTCGTCGCGGATGAGGTGGCAAAGCCCGAGTACGAAGCGGTGAAGATAGTGATCGCGCGAAAGCCCGTGCAGAGGTCCCCAGGCCTCCTGCGCCGCATGGGGCTCTCCGCTCGTGAGGAGGAGAAACCCGAGCTGAAAGCGCGCGATGGTAAAGTCGGGTGCCAGATCGACTGCGCGACGCATAGCGATGCGCGCAGCCGCGTAATCCTTCGCGCCCGCAAGAAGCGAGCCGGTCAAAAAGTGCAACCGCGGATCGCCTTCGTACTTCAACAACAGGCGTTCCAGTCCGATCATGCCGTCTTTGGCGTCGCCCTGTATGACGGCAACGCATTGCGCAAGCTGTTCGTCCGGGCAAAGCTGGCTGGTCACAACCTTCATCCTTTCCATATCCTATTGCTCCAGCCGGAAATGGCCATCCTGTCGAAGTGCTTTTTGCAAACGAAGCAATGCGGCGCGGTGCAATTGCGAGATCCGGCTTTTGCCGACACCCATGAACGCGGCAAGGTGTTCGAACGATACGCCATCGAGATAGTGGCCGCGTACGATTGCCCGCTCCCGCTCGGGCAATCCTGCAACACTTTGCTGGACCGAGTTGACGAGAGTCTTCCAGGCAAGGCTATCGTAGGCGCTGGGCTCGCGCTGTTCGGCTTCGTCCAGATACATGCCTGTCCCTTCCAGCATGAAGCCGACCGCGAGGCCGACCGCCAGCTTGGTCAATGCGCTAATGGCTTCCTCTGGCGACAGCTTTTCCGCATCAGCGATTTCCAGCGCGCGCAGCCGCTCACGGCGGACCCGGTGCCGCCAGGAAATCTGCTCGCGGGCCTCGCTCATGCGGCTGACGCCGTCGATGATCGTCCCGGAAATCCGCGGCGAGGCAAAACCGCGAAACGGTACGCCGCGTTCGTGGTCGAAGCGATCGAGCGCGTCGAGCAATCCCGCATAGGCAAGTTGATCGATGTCCAGAAGATCGATCCCGACGAACGCTCGCTCGCGGCAAAGGCGGCGGCCTAGATTTCGGGCGAAATCGCGATGGCGGTTGAATAGCTCTTCACGTGCGCCAACCGACGCATTCCCCCGCGCGGCGCACCACAGATCCCGCTCGCTGTCACGGCTTACCTCCATCGGCGGGGATGTCGACGGGTAGCTCGCCACGGCTTAGTGAATACTGCCCAAAACGCCGCGAAGGACAAGATTCCAGCCATCGATCAGAACGAACATCAGGACCTTGATCGGAAGCGACAACGTACTCGGCGGAACCATTAACATACCCAGCGCGAGCAAAACGCTCGAGATCACGAGATCGATCAGCAGAAACGGGAGTAGGATCACAAAGCCGATCCGGAACGAAACCCGCAATTCGTTCAACATGAAGGCCGGTACCAGGCGAACAAGTTCGACATCCTGCGCGCTCGCCGGGAGGGGCTTGTGCGAAACATCATAGATCGTCTTGATATCGATGTCGCGAACCTGCTTCAGCATAAACGTTCGCGCGGGCGCAGAAGCCTCGGCGACTGCCTGCTCGACGTTCAATTGTCCGGCGAGAAAAGGCTGTAAGGCGCGATCGTTCACGGTCTCGAGCGTCGGCATCATCGAAAATGCTGTCATAAAGAGCGCAAGGCTGACGAGCACTTGGTTGGGCGGCGTTTCGGGCATGCCGAATGCGTGCCGGATCATCGACAGCACGACGATGATCCGAATGAACGAGGTCATGCTGATGATGATCGCTGGCAAGAACGCCATCAGAGACAGAACAAGCGCGATCCGGACGATATTGGCGGTTTCGGTCGATGCGAGGGAGAGGGTCGCCGCGGTCTGCGGAAGCGTGCCCTGAGCAACCGCCAGCGTACGGACGGCAGCGTTTGCTACATTGCAGGCTGGGAACACCAATGCGGTGAGGAGCAGGAGCGCGCGACCGAACAGTTTCACGAAGCGTCTCCCCGAAGGCTGTGCGCGAGGGGAGGTGACGTAACGTCCTTTCCGTTGCTGCGCAGGATCTGCACACCTTTTGCCGAGGTGGCCATCAAGAGGGTGTCGCCGTCGCACTGGACAAAACACAGATCGACCTGATGGCTCAGGCGAAGGGCCTCGATGAGGTGCAGGCGTCGCTCCTTGCGGCCGAGCGCGGCGAGTGGCCAGCCGCCGCCCTTGATGCGGCCACGAAGCGCAAAAGCTGCGGCAACCGCCAGGGCGAGGCAGAGCAGTAGCGCGAAAAACACCCGAACGATCGAAACGGGGTCGTCTGGCGCCTGTCCTAGCGTCTGGGCGGCAAGCGGATGCGCCAGCAGGCTGACGATGAGGAAAAGGACCGCGCGGAGCAAGTTTGTCATGTATCGGACGCGAGGTCGACGATCCGGATTCCGTAATTATCGCTCACCGCCACAATTTCGCCCCGTGCAACCAGTGCACCGTTGAGATAAAGTTCCGCCATGTCGGCAAGACCGGTCTCGAGCGTGACGACGGAACCGTTCTTCAATGCCAGCAGATCCTCGACGGTCATCGCCGCTTCACCCAGCCGGGCCTCGAGGACGACGCGTACGCCGCCGATCAGGTCTTGCGCGATCGGAACCAGTCCACCCTTGGCCGAGGCATTATTGAAACTGCCCGGCTTCGTTTTGTCGGTCACCTTGTCTGTATCCATTATTCAAGAGAACATTATGCGGAGCCGGTTGCGCCCGTCTTCGGGCTCCAGGCGTCCGCGCGCGCAAACCGCGGCGTTGTCGGCAATCCGAAGGCCGATCGTCTCGGTGAGCTTGCTATCGACGATCAGCACGTCCCCGATCGAAAGATGCCGCGCATCCTCGACGGTCAGCGTAATGCTTCCCAAGACTCCTTCGACCCTCACCTTGAGCCCGGCCACACCGTCGATCCGCCGCGAGATCGGCTTTCCGCCAGCGCGTCGCGTCGGCAGACGTTGCTTTATCAATGGGACGAGCGCGGCCTGAGCCACACGAACCTCGCCGATCGCCTTGCCCGCCAGCGAGAGCTGCAAGAAAACGGGTGTCGCTCCCGACGGCGCGGGCGCGAGCGCACCATCGAGAAGATCCCGTAATCGCTCCAGGAGGCAGTGGACAAGATTGTCGAGCACCAGGTGATCGCGCTCGGACAATGTCAGGGCATTGAGCGAAACGTCGAGCGCTGCCTCCAGCAAAGAAAGTTTGCCGGTGCCCGAAAGGGCCACACGTGCCCGGCTTCCGCCCACCACGATGGGATCGCCGGAAATCAGTTTCTGCCCCTCTGGGCAAACAGTGCATTCCGCTCGCGTCGCAGGAAAGGACGCTGTTGCCCATGTTGAAAGAACCCCCTCCAGCGCCGTCGCCAGCCGATCCGGAGACAGCGCAGTATCAGGGAGCCACTCGCATAC
>JANPGY010000016.1:0-9003 GCA_031424175.1 Sphingomonadales bacterium | reverse complement strand
ACGAAGATGATCCCCGAGACCACCCGCCGGTCATCGACCCGCGGCACCCCGTGCGACAGCGGAAAATACGGTTCGATCCGGCGCATCTGCGCCTCCGACAACCAAATCAGATCACTCATTGGTAGCGCCTCCTTAGCACCGCCACTGAATCAGATCGACGCCGTCTTGGAAATCCTTTTTATAGGTCCTGAGCCTAACCAGTGACCAGATAGCGTGGTTGCGGAACCAACTACAGTTCCAATAATACCTATCCATGCCGAACATTCTAACATCTTCGCTACTCCGCCACTGGTCTTACGTCGCTGTGCGACCCAGAAACCGCTCCAGTCCGCGCGGCTGCCTGACGGTCTAAACCTGAAATGAAAACCAATAGCGCATCGCCGAGTGTTCCATTTTCGAGAGCAATCTTATTGAGATAAGCTGACAGCATCCGGTCTAGTCCGTGTTGCATTTCGCCCATCAGATCGGTCAAAAATTGACGCTCTGCGAAATGCAGACGCACGAACCTTTTGGTGCATTCAAGGACCGCCGTATTGTATCGGTGAGACTGTATGAACCGGAGTATCACTCCGCCGCCTCGCTCAGTCCGTCAGGCGGCATATTATGCCCCAGAAGCCGCAGCACATCGGCTGCGCATTCGACGATGTTGCTGCCCGGCCCGTAGATGCCGACCACTCCTGCATCTCTCAAGAACTGATAGTCCTGCGGCGGGATGACGCCACCGGCGAACACCTTGATGTCGCTGCGGCCCGCCTCGCGCAAAAGCCGGATGAGTTCGGGGATCAGCGTCTTGTGTCCCGCCGCCAGCGATGACGCGCCGATGGCATCCACGTTGCGTTCGAGCGCGAGCGCAAGCGTTTCCTCGGGCGTCTGAAACAGCGGCCCGCTGATCGTATCGAACCCCATGTCGGCAAAGGCGCTGGCGACCACATTGGCGCCGCGATCATGGCCGTCCTGCCCCATTTTGGCGATCAGCACGCGGGGTTTGTGGCCCAGGCGGCGCGCGGTGGCCTCGACGCCTTCGATTACGCGCCCCCAGGCGACGTCGAATTCGTGCGCGCTGCCGTAAATGCCCGTCACGGGCTCGGGCGTGGTGGCGTAACGGCCGAATATCTGCTCCATCGCGTCCGAAATCTCGCCCAGCGTCGCACGGGCACGGGCTGCAGTCACCGTACAGGCGAGGAGATTGTCGTGGCCCCGCGCCGCCCCGGTCAGCGCCGCGAGCGCCGCCCGGCACGCCGCTTCGTCGCGCGCGCCGCGCACTGCCGCGATCCGGGCGATCTGACTTTCGCGCACGGCATGATTGTCAACGTTCAGGAAATCGATTTCCTGCGCCTCCTCGGGCCGATATTTGTTGACGCCGACGATCACGTCCTCGCCTTTGTCGACCCGCGCCTGGCGGGCCGCCGCTGCCTCTTCGATCAGGCGCTTGGGCATGCCGCTGGCCACGGCTTTCGTCATGCCGCCCAGAGCATCGACCTCGCCGATGAGCGTCCAAGCCTGATCGACCAGTTCGGCAGTCAAAGCCTCGACATAATAGCTGCCCCCGAGCGGATCGACCACGCGGGTGATGCCCGTTTCCTCGGAAAGGACGATCTGCGTATTGCGCGCGATCCGTGCCGAAAATTCCGTAGGCAGGGCAATGGCCTCGTCGAGCGCATTGGTATGGAGACTCTGCGTGCCACCCAATACCGCCGCCATCGCCTCGATGGTGGTGCGGATCACATTGTTGTACGGATCGCTTTCCTGAAGCGACACGCCCGACGTCTGGCAATGGGTGCGCAGCATCTTCGATCGCTCGTCCTTCGCGCCGAGCCCGTCCATGACGCGGTGCCACAGCGCGCGGGCGGCACGGAGCTTTGCCACTTCCATGAAAAAGTTCATGCCGATGCCGAAGAAAAAGCTCAGCCGACCCGCGAACGTATCGATATCGAGCCCGCTTTCGATCGCGCGGCTGACATATTCCTTGCCGTCGGCGATGGTGAAGGCAAGCTCCTGCACGGCAGTCGCCCCCGCTTCGTGCATATGATAGCCGCTGATCGAAATACTGTTGAATTTCGGCATGTTGGCCGATGTATAGGCGATAATGTCCGAAACGATCCGCATCGATGGCTCGGGTGGATAGATGTACGTGTTGCGGACCATGAACTCTTTCAGAATATCGTTCTGGATGGTCCCTTCGAGCAGTGCCTGCGATACGCCCTGCTCCTCTCCGGCAACGATGAAAAAGGCGAGGATAGGGATCACCGCGCCGTTCATCGTCATGCTGACGGACATGGTGTCGAGTGGAATGCCGTCGAACAGGATCTTCATGTCCTCGACGGTATCGATCGCGACACCCGCCTTGCCGACATCGCCGACAACGCGCGGATGGTCGCTGTCATAGCCGCGGTGAGTCGCGAGATCGAACGCGACGCTGAGCCCCTTCTGGCCGGCCGCCAGATTTCGCCGGTAAAAGGCGTTGGACTCCTCCGCCGTCGAAAATCCAGCATATTGCCGGATCGTCCATGGTCGACCTGCATACATCGATGCGCGAATGCCGCGGGTAAATGGCGCAAAGCCCGGCAGGCCGGGATCCGGCGCATCTTCCGCCGTATAGAGCGGTTTGATCGTGAAGCCTTCAGGCGTTGCCCAGTCGAGCGACCTGCCCTTCACTTCCTTGGCGACGAGCGCTTCCCAGTCTTTACGGTCGGTCATGCGCCACGGAATACAGGTTTCCGCTTGGCAAGGAAGGCAGTAGCGCCCTCGAGCGCATCCGCGCTCGCACCCGCCCGGCGCTGGTTTTCCGCCTCGCGCCGGAGCGCAGCCGCATAATCGCCGTCGAGCGCATCGGCGATGCCCTGCCGCATCAGCCCGATGGCGATCGTTGGCCCTGCGGCGAGCCGTGCCGCGAGCGCGAGTGCCTCGGCAATGACGGCATCATCGGCGACGGATTTGTGGATCAGCCCCCATTCGGCGGCTTTGGGCCCATATATCCGTTCGCCGAGCAGCATCATTTCGGTCGCGCGCGCCTTGCCGATCAGCCGCGTGAGCATCCATGACGCGCCACCATCGGGCACCAGCCCGATATTGACGAATGCCTGAAGGAAATAGGCCGTCTCGCCCGCGATGCAGAAATCCGCCGCGAGCGCCAGGCTGCAGCCGATGCCTGCCGCCGGCCCGGTCACCGCGCTCACGACGGGGACAGGCAGGCGCGAAAGTTTCAGCATCGTCGGATTGAAGCTCTGCGTCAGCGCCTCATAGGGGCCGCTCGCCCGATCGCCGCGTGCCGTCAGATCCGCGCCTGAACAAAATGCCCGACCCTCGCCGTGAATGAGCACCGCGCGCGCGCCATCCAGCCGGTCGAGCGCCGCCGCAATTTCCTCGAACATCAGCGGGGGCGCGGCATTCAACCGTTCGGGGCGGTTGAGCGTGATGACGAGCACGTCGCCATCCCGCGCGGTGCGGATCGTTTCACAGGTCAATGCTCGGCCCTTTTTGGCGTTTCCATGATTTCGGTCAGCACCCCGCCCATGTCCTTCGGGTGGACGAAGAACACGGGCGTTCCATGCGCGCCGATGCGTGGCTCGCCGAGCACCCTTTTTCCCATCGCCTCGAACTCGGCCCTGGCGACATGGATATCCGGCACCTCGAAACACACATGATGCTGCCCGCCGAGCGGGTTTTTTGCCAGAAATCCATGGATGGGCGAGTCAGGGCCGAGCGGCTCGATCAATTCGATCTGCGGGCCACCGGGGGTATCGACAAAACACACGCGCACCCTCTGCGCCGGCAGGTCGAACAGCGGGTGGATCACGGCCGCGCCGATGACGTCGCGCCAATGGACGATGCTGTCGGGGATGGAGGGGGTTGCGATACCGATGTGGTTGAGGCGGCCGAGGTTCATCGGGCAATTCTGGGAACGCTGCCGGACGTATACGGCTGTCCGGTTGCCGCTTTCAGAAAGCCCTCGATCTGCGCAATGCGTTCGGCATGGACGACATGCGCTTCGCCGAGCGCCTTGAGGTCGTCGCTTATCGTCTCGATCCGCCTGTCGATCATATCGAAGCGGTCGTTCATGAGCATCAGGCTCTTGAGCGCGCCCCACCCGCGCTCAAAATTACTCATCGCAATGCCGCTTCGGCACGCGCCAGTGACGTACGTACCGATTTGTGGGCCTTGTCGAGATTGGCGTCCATGCGGTCCAACCGGGCGTTCCATGCAGGGATGAGGCCTTCGAGTTCGTCCGCAAGAGCGTCGAGCACAGCCTGCTCGTCCTCACTGGGGTGTGGCTGTGCAATATAGCTGCTCGTTGCTTCGCGCACGACGCTTCCGACCGACTGGCCGGTGCGTGCGGCATAGGCATCGAGCGCAGCTTTGTGGTCAGGGCTGGTGAGGAAGGTCACGCGTTCGGTCTGCATCGGGGCACTCCTTATCATGTGATTATAATGTGTGGAGGATCTCCGTGCAAGTTAATTGGCGGACGTTTGATATTGCGCAGAATGGTATCAGCAGCCGAGTTAAATTGAGTCGTGACTGTAATCCAAAGCGCCATATTCCGGATCGCTCAGAAAAGAGCCGATTAAGCCGCTCACCATAATCTCGGTGCACGTCGTCTCTCGCATCTTTGATAAGCAACTCAAAACGTGCGTCCGATAGCAGCACCACAATTAAGCGCTCTATCACTTCCAGTCTTGCAGCTAACTCTTTCCATTTATGACTTCTCACAACGGAATGTTGTCATGCTTCTTCCAAGGGTTCGACAATTCCTTCCCTCGCAGTTTGCGTAATCCGAGCGCCACCCGCCGCCGGGTCGAATGCGGCATGATCACATCGTCGATGAAGCCCTTGCTTGCGGCGACGAAGGGGTTGGCGAAACGCGCTTCATATTCGGCGGTCCGTTCGGCGATTTCCTCGGCCGTCCTGCCGCGGAAGATGATTTCGACCGCCCCCTTCGCCCCCATTACGGCGATCTCGGCACTTGGCCACGCATAGTTGAGATCGCCGCGCAGATGCTTTGACGCCATCACGTCATAAGCGCCGCCATAGGCCTTGCGCGTGATGACGGTGATCTTGGGCACGGTCGCCTCGGCATAGGCGAACAGCAGCTTTGCGCCATGTTTGATGATGCCCGAATGCTCCTGCGCGACGCCGGGCAGAAATCCCGGCACGTCGACGAACGTCACGATCGGGATTCCGAAGGCATCGCAGAAACGCACGAACCGCGCCGCCTTCTTCGACGAATTGATGTCGAGGCAGCCGGCCAACACCATCGGCTGGTTGGCGACCACGCCCACCGTCCGCCCCTCGATCCGTGCAAAGCCGATCAGGATATTGCCCGCATGGGCTGGCTGGAGCTCGAAGAAATCGCCCTCGTCCACCGTCTTTCGAATGACTTCGTGCATGTCATAGGGCGTTGCCGCGCTGTCGGGGATGATCGTGTCGAGGCTCGGCTCGATCCGGTCCCAGTCGTCCGCGGTGGGGCGCTCGGGCGCCGCCGCGCGATTGGAACCGGGCAGGAAGCCGATGAAATCGCGCGCCGCCAGCAGCGCATCGATGTCAGTCTCGAACGCAACGTCGGCGACACCCGACTTCGTGGTATGCGTTACCGCGCCTCCCAGAGCCTCTTGGGTCACGACTTCGTTCGTCACCGTTTTCACGACGTCGGGGCCGGTGACAAACATATAGCTCGAATCCTTCACCATGAAGATGAAGTCGGTCATCGCGGGTGAATAGACGGCACCGCCGGCGCAGGGACCCATGATCAGGCTCAGCTGCGGCACGACGCCGCTGGCGAGCACGTTGCGCTGGAACACTTCGGCATAGCCGCCAAGGCTTGCCACGCCTTCCTGAATACGTGCCCCGCCGCTATCATTCAGGCCGATGACCGGCGCGCCGACCTTCAGCGCCATATCCATCACCTTGCAGATTTTCTCCGCATGGCGTTCGGACAGCGACCCGCCGAAGACCGTGAAATCCTGCGAAAACACGAACACCAGGCGACCGTTGATCGTGCCACTGCCGGTGACGACGCCGTCGCCGGGAAAACTCTGCCCCGCCATGCCGAAATCGGTGCAATTATGCTCGACGAACATGTCGAGCTCCTCGAACGAGTCCGCGTCGAGCAGCACAAGGAGCCGTTCACGGGCGGTGAGGCGACCCTTGGCGTGCTGCGCGTCGATACGTTTCTGGCCGCCGCCAGCGCGTGCGGCTTCACGCCGCCGTTCGAGGTCTTCGCGCGTCGCGCCCACACTCATCCCCTTCGATCAGTGATGCGTGCTTAGCGCGATTGCCTATCGTGGCAACTGGCAGAAGGCGCACAGCTTGTTGCCGTCAGGATCGCGCAGATACGCGCCATAGCTGTTGCCCGGCGCATTCGGGCGCGGGCCTGCAGGGCCTTCGCAGGTGCCGCCATTGGCCAGCCCTGCGGCATGCCATGCATCCACCTTGTCCTTGTCGCTGGCCTGCAGGCCGATCGTGCCGCCGTTTGCATAGGTCGCCGACTCGCCGTTGGCCGGTTTTCCCACGCCAAAGGCGCCGCCGCCAAAGGTGCCGTAAAAATGGCGCGCGGCACCCGGCGGTGCCGACGATGGCGCGTGGCCCAGCGCGCCCATCGTCGCATCATAAAATGTGCGCGCGGCCTCGGTGTCGTTCGCGCCGATCATGATGTGCGTAAACATCTCTCATTCTCCCCGTTCAGATTTTTACAATGCCATGTTCGATCAGGCTGTTGGCGCAATCGACGATACTGTCCTCGACGGGGCGCGGAACCCAGCCCAGCTTTTCGCGCGCATGGCTCGCGTCAAGGATACGCGCCTTGCCAAGCTCATTTGTAACCTGCGCGACGACGGGATCGAACAGCGCAGCCACCCGGACGAGAAAGTTCGGAAGCTGCATCGTCGGCACCTTGCGCGCGCGCGGGCCAAGCCTTGCCTTCAGGATCCGTGCCATGTCGGCCATCCCCAGCGTCGGCCCCGAAGCGATGAAGCGTTCCCCGGCCATATCGGGCGTGGTCAGCGCGCGAACGTGCAGATCGGCCGTGTCGCGCACGTCGACCAGTCCGAAGCGCAGATCCGGAAGGCCCGGCAACGCGCCCGACAGCAGCTTGCGCACGGCCTCCACCGATGTCGAATAGTCGCCGCTCATCACCGGCCCCAGCACGAGCACCGGATTGATGGTGCAAAAGGCCATCTCGCCACCCTCGGCGGCAACCCAGTCGCGCGCGGCCCGCTCTGCAATCGTCTTCGATCGTGCATAAGCGCGCGTATCGGGCGATGCCGGATCGCTCCAGTCAGCCTCGGTAAAGGCGCGCGTTCCACGATCGGGGTGGCCATAGGCGACAGCCGCCGACGATGACGTCATCACGAACCGCGTCACCCCCGCCTCTCGCGCAAAACGCAGCGCGCGCAACGCCCCTTCGCGCGCGGGCACGATCAGTTCATCCTCGTGGCGGGGCGCGGTCGGCGGAAAAGGCGAGGCGACATGGGCAACGTGCGTGCAACCCGCCACCGCCTCTGCCCAGCCTGCATCGCGTTCCAGATCGGCCGCGAAAAAATGCAGCTTTCCATTGTCGACCGCGAGCACCTGGCGAACCCCGGCTTCACGGGTGAGGCTGCGGATCGTCGTGTTGACCGTCCACCCCGCGGCAATCAACTGGCGGATCAGATAACCGGCAATATAGCCGCTTCCGCCCGTAACCAGCACCCTGCCCGCCATTTCGCCGCTCCCCTGCTATGAGGCAAGGCTAGTAGCAATCTGAAACGCATTCAAGCGGAGTTTGGCGCACTCGAAGGGATTCGAACCCCTGACCCCTGCCTTCGGAGCAATTTAGCCCACGCATCCGAAAAATGCGATAGGGCACGCTACAGTACGATAAGCATCTGAAACCAATAGATGTTTTGAAAATTTACGCCGAAACCCATATCCGCAATTTCGCTGCGATTTCCTCTTGCCTGCTTCCGTGGTGCTTCCGCGGAAGCAGTCCGATATCGAAGGATTGGGTGATGGTGAAGCTCACAAAACGGACCGTGGATGCCGCGAAGGCCGAAGCGAAAGACTATTTCCTTTGGGACGATGAACTGCCCGGTTTCGGACTCCGCGTCTTCGCGTCTGGCAAGCGCAGCTATCTCGTCCAATACCGCGCCGGACGTCGGTCTAGGCGCTACACTATCGGCCTACATGGCATCTGGACGCCCGAAACCGCGCGTCAGGAAGCCAAAGTTCAGCTCGGCCGTATCGCGGCTGGCGACAACCCCGCCGAGGAACGCCAGCTCGACCACAAAGCCATCACAATCAAAGAACTTTGCGCTCTCTATGTCGCCGACCTGAATGCGGGGCTCATCCTGGGCAAGGGCGGGCGCCCAAAAAAATCGACCACGATCGTCACGGATACCGGTCGCATCGAGCGCCATATCATTCCTCTAGTCGGTTCTTGGCGCGTCAAGGATCTAACCAAGGCCGACGTAAACAAGCTGATGAAGGACATCATTGCGGGCAAGACGCGGGTGTCGGTCAAAACGAAAAAGTTGCGCGCCAGGGCTATCGTTCGGGGTGGACCTGGCACGGCAACGCGCACCATCGGCCTGCTCGGCGGAATCCTTACCTATGCTATCGACGCAGGAATCATCGACAGCAATCCCACACACGGATTGAAGAAGCCAAAGTATGCCGTCCGGACTCGCCGCCTTACAGAGGCGGAATACCGCACGCTCGGCAACATGCTGCGGGAAGCGGCGAAGACCGAAAAATACGCGATGACGGTCGAGATCATTCGCCTGATCGCTCTCACCGGCTGCCGCCGCAGTGAGATCATCGGTTTGAAGTGGGAAGAGGTCGATCTCGGCTCCAGTTGTCTTCGCCTCACCGATAGCAAGGAAGGCGATTCTGGACTTGTACCGGTTTCATGCCGGTCAGCTATCTCACTATGCCATCTTGGCTTCGAACGCGAGCGGGCTGATGCCGCCCAGATATGAATGGCGGCGATGGGTGTTGTAGAACCCGTTGATGTATTGAAAGATGGCGGCT